>CACIED010000033.1 GCA_902585605.1 uncultured Alphaproteobacteria bacterium | reverse complement strand
CTCCGATAGTAGCAAAAAAAGAATATAAAAAAGTTACCTTTATATTCTCTATTGTTTCATTTTTTTGTAAAATTTTTTGAAAATTTTTAAGAGAAAATTTTAAGTTTGTTAAAATATTATCTGCATCAGCAATACCTCTTGGTTTGCTTTCTTTTGGATTGAAATTATCTATTTCAAAATTATCATTCGCTTTAAATTTAAAAATTATTTTTTCATTATATTTTGGTTTCCATTCATCAAAATAACAACTCAATAAATTATTATTTACTGAACATCCTTCAGCAATTTCTAGAGGTGAAATAAATTCTGAAATTTTATCAGTAATTTCTATATTAAATATTGGTTTTTTTTGTGAACTATTTTTGAATCTATATTCAATTAAAATATCATCTCCTGGTTTGATGATCTTAGTCTTAAGTTTTTCTTTTATGATAGGTTGTGGTGCTCTTAAATCTCCAAGTTTAACTTCTTTAAAGCTTAACCAAAAATTTCCAAAAATAGGAAATAATATAATTAAAAAAACGATACTAATTGTAGGAATTAGCATCGTGTATGCTAATTTTGCTTCTTTATTTAAGTTAAACATTAATGAAAAGGCGACAATATATGTCGCCTTTAATACGATAAAAAAAAAATTTAGTCTATATCGCTAATTTGGCTATTGATAGCAGCTACTGCATCACTAGCAGATTTGTTGCCATCTATAACTTCTCTAACCTCACGATTTATAATTTGACTATTAATTACTTTTGAAGCTGCAGATAGCTGGCCTTCTTTGACACCCCATCTTTCAGCAACATCTAGTCCTGCAACAATGTCATTAATGACTGATGCATCATATAAATCTTTAAGTGGTGCTTTTCGATCTACACCTACAGGTAAGCTACTCCAAGCTTGGACAAATTTATCTGAGTCTGAAGCATCTCCTCTACGAACAGGAAATTTACCTTCAGGAGCGATACTTAAAGTTTGAACATAACCATCGCCAACAGCATATTTAATCCATTCCTGTGCAACTTCAGTGTTAGCAGAATCTGTAATAATCATAAATCTAACGTCTGCCCATGCAGCACCGCTTGGGTTACTTGGACCAGCAAAGTTAGTAATGAAACCAGTTTTACTTGCTAACTCTGGTGAAGTTGGATCATCATTTATTGTTGGAGGAGCTGAGTCTCTGAGACCAGCTAATTCATCCATAATAAAAGGTGACCAAATAATCATAGCAGCTTTACCAGCAAAATATAATTCACGAGATTGTTGCCAGAATAAATCACCTGGAGGACTTGCTTTCGCTAATTCTTCATAAAAATCAATTGCTTCAACACAAGCACTACCCATTTCAGCAATTCCGGAAGAATCTACAGGTGAACATCCATTTGCTAAAAGCACGTGCTCTAATACCTGACTCATAAAGTTTTCATCAGTTTTTGTTGCAGCTACAAATCCATACATATTTGGTGGATTGTGTAGTGCATCAATTGCTTTTAGAATGTTATCAAAAGTATTTGGTGCAGCTAAACCTTTTTCTTCAAAAAGATCTTTTCTGTATACTACCATTTGAGTCCAACCATCAACTGGCACACCAGCAAATTTACTATCGTAACTTGCCATGCCTAAAGCTTTTTCACCAAAAGTAGAAGCACCTAACATATTAACTACTTCGTTTGTAGCATCTACATCAATAATACCTTCTTCAGCCCATGGTAAAATATACTGTAAAGTAGTATAAATTACATCCGGTAAATCATCTGCAGCAAAACCAGCTACAGCTCTTTTACCCATTTCACTTTCTGAAATTGGTATAACAGTAACATTATGGCCAGATGCCTTATTAAAGTCTACTGCCATTTGAACTTGCTTCATCATTCTTGCAGGCTGTTCTTCAGTAGTCCAATACTTAATAGTGTCAGCGTTTAACGAAAATGATAAAAACAAGAAGCTAATAAAAATTGATATAATTTTCATTTTTACCCCCATTTTTTTAAATAAATTTGTAATTTATATTACATAAAAGTTTCTGAAA
>CACIED010000032.1 GCA_902585605.1 uncultured Alphaproteobacteria bacterium | reverse complement strand
TTAATTTTTTGATAATTTTCTTTAATTATTAAGCAAGAGTTAGTTATCCATTTTTTATGAAATTCTATCATTTAATAAATTTCTTTAAATATTCATAAGACTTATGAATTGCATCAAAAGGATTATTTTCAATATTTCTCCATGTAAATAAATCTTTACTTGTCTCTTGGTTTGATTGAATAAACATTTCTAAAGTAACATTACCAGAATAATTTATTGTATTTAAAGTTTCAAAAATTCTATTAAAATTTAATTCCCCTGAACCAGGTATACCTCTATCATTTTCTGCTACATGAAAATGAAAAATATTATGATTTGCTTTGAGAATTGACGCGCACATATCTTTCTCTTCGATATTCATATGATAAACATCTAACAATAAACCAACGTGAGAATGGTTGATCATCGAGCATAATTCTAAACCTTCATCAACAGTGTTAATAAAGTCAGTTTCATATCTATTTAGAGGCTCTATTCCTAATTTAATATCTTTATCTTCTAAAATATCTGTTAATCCGATTAGAGTATTTGATGAATTTTCATATTTAAGAGATTTATCTTTTCCATAATTATCACTTATTCCCCATGCAGTGTGTATAACCCCAGATAAAATTTTAGAACCCATAAGAGAAGTCAAATTAATAGCCTCTATGAGTTTATCCTTACCTCTTTTTCTAATATTTTGATTATTACTTGTTATATCTTCATCCTTAGACAAACCTGTTGTGCATGTAATATTAATATCTAGATCTTTACTTAATTTACCTATTTCTATGGCTGACTTTTCGTTTTGACCTAGTAATGATACTTCAACTGAAGAGTAGCCAGCATCTCTACAAAGTTTAATATAAGGAGTAATATCCTCTGACCAATTTTTAACAAATGTTGCTGAATGAACTCCTAGTTTCATTTAAGATTATTTAATTTTTTAAAAAAATCATGAAAAATTTCATCTCTATTGACACCAAAAGCTTCTCTAATAAGATGATCACCATCATTTTTAATCCAGTACAATTTAT
Organism: uncultured Alphaproteobacteria bacterium; assembly: GCA_902585605.1. Taxonomy (GTDB): domain Bacteria; phylum Pseudomonadota; class Alphaproteobacteria; order HIMB59; genus CACPNW01. The sequence goes on along the minus strand of CACIED010000032.1, from coordinate 1,017 downwards.
TATCAAGAGATGAGGAATTTATAATTTTTGTTGGGACCCAATTTGGATTTATTAGCCAAGCAATATTTATAACATCCCAAATGACCCATGTTCTCCAACTTTGATCTAAAACACCTCTTTGTTTATGCAGAGGGTTATTTGTGTATAAAAAATATAAATAGTCACCTATTTCCCCTCTTCCTTTTACAAATTCTTTAATATCAGGTAGTGAAAGAGTTAACTGTGCCCCCACATTGAAACCTGGTAAATAAACATGTGCAACACCACATTCAAAAAGTAATTGAGATGCCAAAACATCTTGAACTAAATTCAATGAGTTTTTATTATTATTAAAACTGTATGTAGGAAAACCAGATGTCCAAACAACTACTAAATTTTTAATAATTTCTGGGTTTGTTAAAAGTGCCGAAGCGATATTTGTAAGACACCCTATTGCACAAACATAAATCTTTTCATTTGAATATTTTTTACACATATCTACTATGAACTTACTAGATTCAGTTACTATTGGTTCATTATAATTTTCTAAATATTTAGGTGAACCTCTAAACACCATTCCTTCATGTTTAATATTAAGTTTTTTAAATATAGTAATGATTTCTTGATAGCTTTTTTCAACTCCTTCTTCTGGTGTATCAAAATAAATATCATTTGGATGAATATTTGCATCTATAAGTCCATTAACCCAAGTTCTATAATCAGAAACTAAATTTTCTTTAGTATTATCAAATGTTTTATTGTTAGATATTATATCGAATGCTTCTATTAATTCGTCTTTATGATGTTGGAAAGAATAAGGCTCAGCAGTAACTCCTAATAGGTCAATTTTATCTTTTGATAATAATGTCCATGCTAATGCAAATTGATCATCTATTTCATTAGCGGTATCTGTATCAAGTATCATTTTATTTTTTCCACTTGGTAAGGATAAATTGTTAAGCAAAATTTCTTTTGATAATTTTGGGAATTTATCTAAAATTTTTTTAGGAACTTGCATGAAATAAAATATTTACTTTA
>CACIED010000031.1 GCA_902585605.1 uncultured Alphaproteobacteria bacterium | reverse complement strand
AATTATACTTTAACAATAATGAAAGACTAGATGATGAAGAGTTAGAATTAATTGCTAAAGAAATAAATTTAATAAATTATAATGTCCAATCAATTAATCTATTTATCAATGAAACAAAAAAAATATATCAATCTTTTGGTTATAATGATGTAAAAATAGAATATTCTAAAAAATTTTATTCAGATACAAATACAGTAGATTTAAACTTTGTAATAGAAGAAGGTTCAATAACTAAAATAAATAAAATTATTATTAATGGAAATAAAGAAATTTTAGCACAAGAAATTAAAAGTATTATTAAATCTAAAACTAAATCTATAAGAAATATTTTTGCAAACAATAATTTTAAGCCTTCCAGCGTAGAAAGAGATAAATTTTTAATATCAAATTATTATAAAAATAACGGCTTTCTTGATGTAAAAGTTCAAACTAAAATTGAATATCTTGATTTAAATAAAGTAAATATTTATTTTAATGTAACTGAGGGTAGTATTTATTCTTTATCGAATATTGAAATTATTGATGAAAATAATCTTTTAGATAAATTAGTAATAGACCAAATTAATTCAAAGATTATATCTTTTATAGGTGAAAATAAAATATTTTCTTATTTAAAGATCCAACAACTTAGAAAAGAAATTTCTACAATTGTAATTGATAATGGAATTGATTTTGTAGAGATAAACTCTTTTGATAGAGTTCAAAATCAAAATATTGATATTTTGTTTAAAATAAATCAAGTTACACCAAAATATACAAATCAAATAAATATAGTTGGTAATTCAAGAACATTTGACTATGTGATTAGGAGAGAGTTAAAAATATCTGAAGGAGATGCTGTTTATAAAAATCAAATTCAATCAATACGAGATCATTTAGTTTCATTAAACTTATTTGAGTCAGTAAGTATAAGAGAAGAAAATGTGGATGATAATTTTATTGATTTGATTATTGAAGTAGAAGAGAAGCAGACCGGCACCTTCAATGCAGGTGTATCTGTTGGTACTTTAGATGGTTTTGCCATAGTAACAGGCTTAAGAGAAAGAAATTTTTATGGCACTGGAAGATCTTTAGAAGTTCTTGTAAATACATCCGAGGATAAAAATCAATTTAAGTTAATAACTACTGATAGACTATCTTATGAAAATGATGCAAATATTAGTTATAGCATTAATTATAAACAACAAGATTTTTCAAAGGCAAGTTCATATAAACTTGATACATTTACGTCAGGAATAGGCATTGGTTATAAATTAAATAAAAATTTATTTAATAACATTGATCTCGAATACGTACTTAAAGATTATAAAATCACAGATAGTTCTACCGTTTCAAACTCTATATCTTCATCTTCTGGTGCAAATATGAGTTATCTTATTAAGAATAATCTTCGATATTCAACACTTAATCCAGGTTTTTTAGCAAAAAAAGGTAACTATATTAATTTTAATAATTCTATTGAAACACCAACGAGCTCTAGTAATGGTTTTGCAAGAAACATATTAATTTTAAAGAAATACTATAGTAGAGAAAATACTATACTTTCTCTTCAAACTAAGTTTGGTAATATCTTTTCACTTAATAATAACGATATTTTAACTGATGATAAATTCTCTCTTGGAGGAAGATGGTTAAGAGGTTTTGATAATTATGGAGCTGGACCTCGTAATTCAAGAACGTCATATGTTGGCGGTAATAATATTGCTGTAGCAAAATTGGATTATTCTTATGAAATTACTTCTGATACTAATTTCCCAATTTACCTAAATCTCTTCAACGATTATGGGTTAATTTGGGATAATAAAACTACACCTTTACAAAGTGATAATAGCTTAAGGTCCTCTGCTGGTTTTGGAATAAAATATTATTCTCCAATTGGGCCAATTGGTTTCTCGTGGGGCTTTCCTTTAATGGATGAAGAATACGATATAAAAAGAATGTTTTTATTTTCTATAGGCAATATAGATTGAAAATAATCTATTATTTATTTTTTTTTACTACAGTAAACTTTTCATATAATGTATTTGGGCAAACAATTGGGGTTGTAAATATTCAATTTTTGATTGATAATAATTTAAAATATGATGAAAAAATAA
>CACIED010000030.1 GCA_902585605.1 uncultured Alphaproteobacteria bacterium | reverse complement strand
TTTATAATAAATCTCACATCCCTGAAGGATCTGGATATAATGAGAAGTATTATTTTGAAAAAGGCAACACAGGTTTTATGGTTTTTGACACCCCTCTAGCAAAAGTTGGCTGTGCAATTTGTTGGGATCAGTGGTTTCCTGAATGTGCAAGAATATTAACGTTGAAAGGTGCAGATTTAATTTTATATCCATCAGCAATTGGTTCTGAGCCACACATGCCTGAATTAAATTCAAAAGATCATTGGATTAATACAATGGTAGGACATGCTGCTGCAAATCAAATCCCAATAATAACTTCAAATAGAATAGGGAAGGAGGTCGAAGCAGATATTGAATTAAATTTTTATGGTAATTCATTTATATTGGATCATCTTGGAAATGTAATAAATCGTATGAATGATAAGGATGAGGGAATCATAACTGCGACTTTAGACTTGTTAATTTCAAGAGAATATAGAAAATTATGGGGTAACTTTAGAGACAGAAGGCCCGATCTATATAAAAAAATTCTCGATTTTTAATTTTTTTTATTTAATGTAATTTTTATTTAGGAGGAGAATAATGCTTAAGTATTTTATATCTCTATTAGTTTTAATTTCTTTTTCAGCTCAGGCTAAAGAAGAACTATTTATTTACAATTGGTCTGACTATATTGCAGAAGATACAATTGAAAATTTTGAAAATGAATTTGGCATTGATGTAACTTATGACGTTTTTGATTCAAATGAGGTTCTTGAAGCTAAACTTTTAGCTGGTGGGTCTGGCTATGATATTGTCGTGCCTTCAGGCTCTTTTTTAGAAAATCAAATCAAGGCTGGAGTTTTTCAAAAACTTGATAAGGCTCAACTTTCAAACATTGGTAATTTAGATCCCGATGTACTAGCAAAAATTGATGCACATGATCCAGGCGGTCAATACTCGATAAATTATATGTATGGTACTACAGGTATTGGCTATAATACTGATAAAGTTGATGAAAATGATATTACAAGTTGGAGTATTTTGTTTGATCCAGCTATTGCATCAAAATATGCTGATTGTGGAATCGCAATGTTGGATGCTCCTACAGAGGTTATGGAAATCGCTTTAAAATACGTTGGAAAAGATCCTTATACAGAGGATGAGAAAGATTATGAGGTTGCTCTTGAAATGTTACAGCAAATAAGACCTTACATAAGATATTTTGATTCTTCTCAATATATCGATGATTTAGCAAATGGAGAGATCTGTTTAACTATGGGTTGGTCAGGTGACGTTTTTCTAGCTGCAGATGAAGCTGCAGATGGAGTAGAAGCTTGGTACTCAATTCCATCTGAAGGAACTGTAATATGGTTTGATATGATGGCTATTCCAGCTGATGCAAAAAATGTTGAGAATGCACACAAATTTATAAATTATATTTTAAGACCTCAAGTTGCTGCTGATATTACAAATTACGTTTGGTATTCAAATCCAAATAAAGCAGCCAATGAACTAGTTGATCCTGAAATTTTTGAAGATCCTGCTATTTATCCAGACGAAGCAACTTTAAGTATGCTTTTTGCTGATACTGCAGACTCTCCGAAAAAATCTAAATTATCAACTAAATATTTTAATAAGTTTAAAGCAAATTAAAAAATATACTTCATTTCAGCACTAATATATTAATATTAGTGCTGATTTAAGATGGACAATAATTTTCTTGTAATTGAAAATATTTCTAAATCCTTTGGTGATAACAAAGTTTTAGAAAATATTAATTTAAATATTTCAAAATCTGAATTTTTTGGTCTCTTAGGATCTTCGGGTTCAGGCAAAACTACCTTACTAAGAATACTAGGTGGATTTGAGAAGCCAGATTCAGGACGCGTAATACTCGATGGAACCGACATAACTAACCTTGAACCTTTTGATAGACCATTAAATTATATGTTTCAATCGTATGCTCTATTTCCTCACTTAAACGTATTTAATAATTTAGCTTTTGGAATAAAAGAAAATTTTACCCAAAAAGAAATTGAAATAAATGTAAGAGATATTGCTGAACTTTTATCTATTGAGCATTTATTAAATAGAAGAATTAAGCAATTATCAGGGGGAGAGCAGCAACGAGTCGCTCTTGGAAGGTGCTTAATAAAAAAACCTAAGTTATTATTATTAGATGAGCCTCTTGCAGCATTAGATAAAAAACTAAGATCAAAAACACAATTAGAGTTAACAACACTCCAAAAGAAACTAAAAATTACATTTGTTTTCGTCACCCATGATCAGGAAGAAGCAATGTCATTATCTGATAGAATGGCAATAATGAAGAATGGTCTTATTTTGGAATGTTCTAGCCCTGAAGAAATTTATGAAAATCCTAAA
>CACIED010000029.1 GCA_902585605.1 uncultured Alphaproteobacteria bacterium | reverse complement strand
AAAACGTGTACAAGTAAACATGATTTGCAAGAATCTTAATAAAAACATAGGAAATTAATGGAGAAATGTAATGTCTCAAGCTAAATTAAAAGTAGTAAATAACGAAAATTCAATGGATAAAGAAAACAGAAGTAAATCTCTAGAAGCCGCTGTAAGCCTAATAGAGAAAAATTATGGAAAAGGCTCAATAATGAAATTGGGTTCTAAAACAAATGTAGATATTGAAGCAATATCTACCGGTTCATTAGGGCTTGATATAGCTCTTGGTATTGGTGGAGTTCCAAAAGGGAGAATTATTGAAATTTATGGGCCTGAAAGTTCCGGTAAAACTACTTTAGCCACTCATATTGTTGCAGAATCACAAAAACAAGGTGGTAATTGTGCATTTATAGATGCAGAGCATGCTCTAGATCCAGCATATGCTAAGAAATTAGGTGTAAATTTAGAAGAATTATTAATTTCCCAGCCTGATACAGGTGAACAGGGTTTAGAAATTGCTGATTCTTTAATTAAATCTGGAGGTGTTGATGTGTTAATTATTGACTCAGTTGCAGCACTTGTACCAAGAGCTGAATTAGAAGGCGATATGGGAGATTCATTGCCTGGTTTGCAAGCTAGATTGATGAGTCAGGCTTTAAGAAAACTCACAAGTTCTATTGCTCAATCAAACACTTTAGTTGTATTCATAAATCAACTTAGAATGAAAATTGGTGTTATGTTTGGTAGTCCCGAGACAACTACAGGTGGTAATGCTTTAAAATTTTATTCTTCTGTTAGAATGGACATTAGAAGAATTGGCGCAATTAAAGATAAAGATGAAATCATTGGAAATCAAACTAGAGTAAAGATAGTTAAAAACAAAGTCGCACCTCCATTCAAAGTTGTTGAATTTGATATAATGTATGGAGAGGGTATATCTAAATTAGGTGAATTAGTTGATTTAGGTGTCAAAGCAGAAATTATTGATAAATCTGGATCATGGTTTGCTTATAAAAATACTAAAATAGGACAAGGTAGAGAAAACGTTAAAAACTTTCTTAACGACAATCCCACTATAGCTAAGGAAATTGAAACTCAAATTCTGCAAAATGCTGGAATAGTTGAAAAAGCTATGATGGAAGGAAAAGTAGAAAATAAAGAAAAAGAAAAAGAAGCTAAAGAAGCTGAAGAAATAAAAGAATAGTAAATATTATTTTTGTTTGGCGCCTATTTCAAATTAGGCGCTTTTTTATTTAGACAATAGAGTTTTCAAGTTATAATACCTTTTCATGAATTCAAATCAGATTAGGTCAACATTTCTCAATTATTTTAAAAAAAATGGACATGAGGTTATTCATTCTAGTTCTCTAGTGCCAGATAACGACCCTACTCTAATGTTTGCTAACTCTGGAATGGTACAATTTAAAAATATTTTTACAGGTAAAGAGAGAAGAGATTACAACAGAGCGACTACTGCTCAGAAATGTGTAAGAGCAGGTGGTAAGCATAATGATTTAGAAAATGTAGGATACACGACAAGACACCATACTTTTTTTGAAATGTTAGGTAATTTCTCTTTTGGAGATTATTTTAAAGAGTTAGCCATAGAACTAGCTTGGAATCTAATTACTAAAGAATATTCAATAAATAAAGATAGACTATTAGTAACTGTTTATTCTGATGATCAGGAAGCTTTTGATTTATGGAAAAAAATAGCTGGTTTGTCTGAAAATAAAATTATTAAAATTAGTACATCTGATAATTTTTGGTCAATGGGTGATACTGGTCCTTGCGGTCCATGTTCTGAAATATTTTATGATCATGGTGATAAATACGAAGGAGGTCCTCCAGGTTCTCCAAACGAAGATGGTGATAGATTTATTGAAATATGGAATTTAGTATTTATGCAATATGAGCAAATATCTAAATCTGAGAGAATAAATCTTCCAAAACCCTCCATTGATACTGGAATGGGATTAGAGAGAATGACAGCTCTGCTAGATGGTTCTAATGATAATTATTCAACAGATTTATTTCAACCTATTATAAATGAATCAACAAAACTGTGCGGTGATGAAAGTTCAATAACAAATCCTAGTCACAGAATAATAGCAGATCACTTAAAATCTTCCTCTTTTTTAATTGCTGATGGAGTAATGCCTTCAAATGAAGGTAGAGGATACGTCTTACGAAGAATAATGAGAAGGGGAATGCGACACGCTCATTCTTTAGGTAATAAAGAGCCTGTATTTCATAAGCTATTCCCTATTTTTTTAGATGGAATTAAAAATTCATATCCTGAATTAGATAGAGCAAATGATCTCATTACTAATACATTATTAAATGAAGAAACTAAATTCAAGGAAACTGTTGAAAAAGGAAT
>CACIED010000028.1 GCA_902585605.1 uncultured Alphaproteobacteria bacterium | reverse complement strand
ATCATGGCCGGCCAAGTTTATGTAAACGATAAAATTATTACCAAAAGTGGTAACAGTTTTAATGAAAACTCAAAAATAAAAATTAAACAACTTCATCCTCCATGGGTATCAAGAGGTGCATTCAAATTACTGAAAGCGATTGATCATTTTAAGATTGATATTGAAAATAAAATTTGTCTAGATATCGGTTCATCAACTGGTGGATTTACAGAAGTTCTTTTAAAAAAAAACGCTAAAAAAATATATTCTATTGATGTTGGTACAAATCAACTTCATGAAAAATTAAAAAAAGAAAAAAAAATTATCAGTATAGAAAATTTTAACGCTAAATATTTAGATAACTCAATAATTCATGAAAAAATTAATTTGGTAGTCTGTGATGTTAGTTTCATTAGTTTAACAAAGGTTATAGAACCTAGCTTGAAGCTTTTATCAAGTAAAGCTGAGATCATTTCACTAATTAAGCCACAATTTGAAACAAATAAAATAAATTTGAAAAAAGGTATTGTAAAAGATCCATTGATTCATGAACAAGTATGTAATGATATATCTAATTGGTTTAAAAAAACAATTAAAGCTGAAGTTGTAGGTTTAGTCGAAAGTCCAATAACCGGACCAAAAGGAAATAAAGAATTTTTGATTTATAGTATTTTAAAGAAATCTTAAACAATGATCAGCTATAGTTGTGGCAACCATTGCTTCACCGACAGGAACAGCTCTTATACCAACACATGGATCATGACGACCTTTAGTAGATATTGTTGTTTCTTTTAATTTTGTATTAATTGTTTTTTTTGGCGATAATATTGAGCTTGTAGGTTTTACTACAAATCTAGTAATTAATTCTTGGCCCGTTGTAATACCCCCAAGAACTCCACCATTATTATTTGAAAGAAATAAAGGTTTTTTATTTTTTATTCTCATTTCATCAACATTAGAAATTCCAGTTTCATAAACACTGCTAAATCCATTTCCCATTTCTACTCCCTTAACAGCATTAATAGACATCAATGCTTTAGCGATATCAGAGTCTATTTTTTCATAAATAGGTTCTCCTAATCCAGCTGGCAAACCTTTCACTCTTATTTCAATTATTGCACCTAAAGAGGAACCAGATTTTCTTGCAGTTTGTAATTCGTTTTCCCATATTTTAATAATTTCTTTATCAGGACTCCAAAAATTATTTTTTGGAATAAAATTATTATTCCAATTATCATAATTAATTTTATGATTACCTATTTGAATTAATGCACCTGTTATTACAACTTGATTTTTAATTTTATTTTTTATGATTTTTCTTGCTATTGCCCCTGCTGCTACTCTCATAGCAGTTTCTCTAGCACTAGATCTACCACCACCCCTATAATCTCTTATGCCATATTTTTTCCAATATGTATAATCTGCATGACCTGGTCTAAATTTACTTTTGATATCACCATAATCTTTTGATCTCTGATCTTGATTGTAGACAATTAGAGAAATAGGATGACCTGTTGTTTTTCCCTCAAAAGTTCCAGATAATATTTCAACTTTATCCTCTTCTTTTCTTTGAGTTGTAAATTTTGACTGACCAGGTTTTCTTTTATCTAAATAGGGTTGGATATCTTTTTCAGTTAAATTTATGTTTGATGGAACTCCATCGACAACACAACCAATAGCTTTGCCATGGCTTTCTCCCCATGTAGTAAAATTAAAGATTTTTCCTATTGAATTAGAAGTCATTTTTTAGAATTTGTAAATTCACCTAACAATTCTGATACACTTTCACTCTCATCAACTGCAACCATTCCTACAGTATGATATCCACAATCGACATGTTGTATCTCACCAGTAACGGCACTCCCAAGATCACTTAAGAGATACAAAGCAGAATTTCCAACATCTTGCTGATTTACATTTCTTTTAAGTGGAGCATTAAGCTCGTTCCATTTTAGAATAAATCTAAAATCACCTATTCCTGATGCTGCCAAAGTTTTGATTGGCCCAGCACTAATAGCATTAACTCTTATATTTTTTTCTCCTAAATCAACTGCTAAATATCTAACACTTGCCTCTAAAGCTGCTTTTGCAACTCCCATAACATTATAATGAGGCATAACTTGTTCTGACCCATAATATGTTAAAGTTAAAATTGATCCACTATTATTCATTAAAGGTTCTGCTAGCCTACAAGCTTCTGTAAAAGAATAACATGATATATGCATAGTTTGTTTAAAATTTTCAGAAGATGTATTGTAATATTTACCTCTTAATTCATCTTTGTTGGAAAAACCTATTCCATGAACAAGAAAATCTAATTTACCCCATTTATTTTTAAGTGTTTCAAAAACATTATTCATACTTTGTGAGTCTGAAACATCGCAAGGAATAATAGTGTTAGAGCCTATTTCTTCTGCAAGTGGCTGAACTCTTTTCTTAAGAGCTTCTCCTTGATAAGTAAGTGCAATTTCTGCTCCCTGCTCTGCTAATTTTTTTGCAATACCCCAG
>CACIED010000027.1 GCA_902585605.1 uncultured Alphaproteobacteria bacterium | reverse complement strand
ATAGTTTGCAAATATTCCAGTCATAGTAAGAACTACGTATGGCATAATAGGTACTAAATGCACTAAACATACTCCAAAATAATTACCTGAAAAACCCCATGATATAAAATTGATATTCAGTCCTAAAACAAAAGCTATTGGAGGAAGTATAGTGGGCGAGACCATTATAAAAATAATTAATTTTTTAAATCTAAAATTTAATAACTCTTGCAGCAGGTAATGCAATTATTATTGAAACAATTGTCACTAAGAAACCAATACTTAAACTATTTAATAATGCTTTGATAACTGCAGGATTAGAAGCCCAAAGTTCTATAAAGCCTTCGAAGGTTCTTTGACCAGGTTTAGGTATTAATTTTAATCTTACCCAAGCTTGTAGACTTAACTCTTTTGGAATAACTTGAGGATAAAACCATCTAAAAGAAAATGCATTAATAAAGAAGGCTATAAGAGGTAAAATTAAAATAATTGCACCTAAATAAATTGCATATATATTTATTTTTTTTAAATTATTATTCATTAATCCTTCCTAATTTTTGCCTGAGTTAACCAAAAATAAAATACAACTAAAATCATTACGATTATTGCAATAATAATGCTTAATGCCATCCCTTCACTTCTTGCATTAAGATCAGGGTTCAAGAAAAATTCAAATGCCATAACCGGTAACATTTGAGGATAAATTACACCTAGCAAGGCTGGAACTTCATATGCACCAAAACTAAAAGCAAATACTATTATTGATGCAGAAAATAGATTTGGCATAACTAAGGGTAAAATAACATATCGAAATCTTTGCCATCTATTTGCTCCTAAGCTTTGAGCAAGTTCTTCAAAATTTTCTCCTAAAGATTGTAATACTGACATTAAAATTATAAAAAAGAATGCTGCTTCTTTCCAAATATAAGCAAGAATAATACCTAAACCATATTTATCTTTAACTAAAACAGGAAAATCTCCTGGACTCCCAATTAATCCAATTTGAGATGCTAAACGAGCTAATAAACCACTTTGAGAAAATACGAATATAATACCAACTGCTACAACTAAATGAGGCATTGGCAAGTTTAATGAATATATAAAATTACAAATTGTTTTTGCAAAAAATGTTTTTCTTATTGCCAGAGCACCAAACAAAGCAAAAACTGCTGCTAAAAAAGTACTAGCAAAACTTACCCATAAATTTAATCCTAAGCCAGTCCAAAATAATTTTGCATATCTTTCGGAAAACATAACATTGTAATACGCTGAGAAATTTATTTCATATTTTCCAATTGCTGGTTGGTATCCTAAGCTTTGTAAAAAACCATAAAAAATTCCTCCAAAAAAAAGAGTAAAAATAATTAAAAGGGGCGGAGTTAAAGATAAGATAATTTTTAATCTTTCTCCGCCCATTTTCTTAATAAAATATTATTTTATTTTAAAAGTACGTTTGCTTCCCAATCAGCTTCAATTAAATCTTGATATTCCGCAGCAATGTCAGAAACAAGAGCCTTCGCAAGGATGTCTTGATCCTCAGCGGCATCTCCAAGATTATTTTGAGCTTCAGCTATTGCAGCTTTTCCAGCAGCATCTGTAACTTTAGCCGTGCTAATACCCCAACCACAGCAGAAACCATTTGCTGGTTGTACTTGAGCAGCTTGTAGTTCAGGTTCTAATACTAAGTTTGCATATACTAGTGCAGCAGCTTTGTTAGGAGCGTTATAAGGAATAGCCCAATAATTGAAATCTCCGATCATATTTTCATAAAAAGCAAATGCTCTTGATGTTGGAGGTGTTGTTCCGGCAGTATTTGTAGGTCCAGCACCTCTTGGAGATTGTGTAAAGTCTAAATCAACTTCACCATTAGCAAAAAGACTATGCATTTCTGCATTATCTTTTGGATAAGTTTCTCCATCTCTCCAAAGATCTTTTTCCCAAGAATTTAATAATTTCCAAACTTCTGGAGCCCACTTATCATATAATTCTTGATTGAATGGACCTACCCACTGCGCATGTCCACCACTTAGCTCAAAGAAAATTTGTTTTACAAATCTCGTACCAACAAATCCACCTTTACCAGGTCTTATGTAAGTAAATCTTCCAGGGTTTTCTGCTATCCAATTACTTAATTCAGCATAACTACGAGGCATATCATCATAATTATTTCTAGCTGAATCATACATAAAGTGGAACTGAGCACTAGACCATGGACTTTCCATACCTTCAACAGGTCTTCCAAAGTCTAAGTTTACTGCTGGATTGTCCCAAGCAACAAATTCACTATTAGGTAAACCAGCAGCGAATGGTCCATAAAGAAGATTAGCTTGTTTTAATGTCCAGAAATTTTCTCCATTAATCCAAATCAAATCAATATTTCCATTATCGCCAGTTACTCCAGCTTCTTTCTCACTAAGTACTTGGTTTACGGCGTCAACTGTTCCTTTTAAAGGAACTCTGTTCAAAGTTATGTTATATTTTTCTTTTAATGGAACTCCATAAAAGTCATCAACAAAACCATTGATAGCGTCTGATCCACCCCACAT
>CACIED010000026.1 GCA_902585605.1 uncultured Alphaproteobacteria bacterium | reverse complement strand
AAACTGGTGGAGCCTCTTCTTTTGAAAGCCATTGCAAACTCAAAGAATTTTTTGCTGTTTCACAATAATGAAAGCCTGTGCTCATAATAATTGTTGTAAAATACAAACCATAAACAGTTGGTAAGAAACCAGTAATTGCAACACCAAAACCAGTTAAGGCTAAAGAAAAAATAGCAAAATATTGTTCTTTAAAATAGAATAGTAAAAAAATGATAGTAAATGCTAAAAAGCCTGGTATTTCTCTAATACTTTGAAGTATTCCAATTTCGACTCCAGTAAAACTTGCTCTTTCAACTGAGAAATTATTTAATAAAACCATCCAAGTACTAAAAGCAATAGGCATGGCTATTGAAGATAAAATTAACAAAGTTATTGGGTTATTATTATTGATTGACAGTTTCATAAATATTAAAATAGTTTAGATTATTTGGTTATTAACACAAAGTAGGAGATTTGGTATGTCAAACATAATGAGAAAATCTTTTTCTGAAGGAGAAATTAAAACACCAGATAAAGTGCATTCTTCAACCGTGACCTTGGGTAATGTTTCAATGAGTCAAGTTACTTTACAACCAGGATGGAGCTGGAGTTCTTGTATTAAACCGCTAGTAGGTACTGAAAGCTGTCAAGCTGGGCATGTTGGTGTTGTTATAAAAGGTGAAATGAAAGTAAAGCATGATGATGGTAGTGAAGAAACTTTTAAAGCTGGTGATGCTTATTATTTAGCCCCTGGTCATGATGGTTGGATTGTAGGAGATAAAGAATTTCAATCTTATGAATTTACATCTGATCAAAAAGATTTTGGGCCTTGGAAAAAATAATACTCTTAATGATGGGTTTAGTAATAACCCATCATTACATATGTTTATAAATTAATTTTTTTATAGTCCGTAAATTAAAATTAGTTTTTTCTTATTGTTTCATTATAATGATTATTCAAAACAAGCAGATGTTGATACGCTTCATTGTCAAAGTCATCTTTTGCCACTTTATCTGTTTTAAAATTTTTATACTTATCTTCTCCTCTTACACAAATAGCACTATCATTTTTACTTTTTAATTGCCTCATATCAGTAGAAATAAATTGAAAATTTAAACCTATTCTTCGGTCATTACTAGAATTGGGTTGGGAAGCGTGTAATGTTAGACCATGATGAAAAGAAACTTCGCCAGGTTCTAAAGGACATGATACTGCATTATTTATATCAATATCTTTTACAGTTTGACCTCTGGATAAAACATTATTTTTATCTTCAATTGAATAATGTTCAAAAAAACCATTTTTATGAGAACCTGGTATCATTTGCATACATCCACTTTGATCATTAGCTTTTGATAAAGCAAGCCATGCACTAACTTGTTTTTCATTATTATCAAAACCCCAATAGGTAAGATCTTGATGCCAACTTACATGTGTTTTTGTATTTGGTTCCTTTATTATAAACGTTGCATTATATAATAATATATTTTTACCAATTATTTTTTCAACAAAATCAAGCAATATTTTATTAGTCGCTATTTCATACACCCATTTCATTATTGTATAAGTTTTTACAATATAATGAAGTTTACCTAGTTTTTTTTCTGTATCTTCTAATTTGCTTCTAAAAAAATTTGCTTCTTTTGCGTTGTAAATTTTCAATGGTGAGAAATAACCATTCCGGTCATAAAAATCTTTCATTCTTTAAATATTATTAAAATTGGTTATTTATTCAATAAAAATTAACAATAAAAAAACCAACTAAACAAATAATTAATAGATCAAATATTAAAATAAATTCCATATGGTTGTGACACTAATACTTTATGGATAGAATACATTTACTCACTAAATATATATTGGTAGATTAGTGCCACATAACCTATGTACATATTAATTTAGGCATAAATTGAGTTAAAAAGAGGCAAATTTATGAAAAAAATCAGTTGGGTAACACATAAAGATTATGATATCCCACTACCTGAAAATCACAAATTTACAGCTAGTAAGTTTTCTGATTTGTATAATGAATTAAAAAATTCAGATTTTTATGATCGGGCAAATATTTTAAATCCTCATAAAGCAAGTGTTGATGAAGTTTCTATATGTCATAATTTAGATTACGTACTAAAAATAAAGAATGGCAGTTTATCAGATAAGGAATTAAGAAGATTGGGTTTTAAATGGTCAGAAACACTTTCTAATCGTTCCTTTTTAGCTGTTAATGGAACACTATTAACATGCAAAGAAGCACTTAAGAATGGAATAGCTAATCATTTAGCTGGTGGCACACATCATAGTCATAGGGATTTTGGTTCTGGATATTGTGTTTTTAACGATATGGCTTATGCCTCATTACACTTGATAAAAGCGGACCTTGTAAAAAAAATATTAATTTTTGACACTGATGTACATCAAGGAGATGGAACAGCTTCAATACTTAAAGATAATGATAAAATTTTTACATGTTCAATTCATTGTAAAAACAATTTTCCTTTTAGAAAATCAATAAGTGACATGGATGTTGAATTAGATGATAATTTAGAAGATGATGAGTATT
>CACIED010000025.1 GCA_902585605.1 uncultured Alphaproteobacteria bacterium | reverse complement strand
GCATATCCATCGTTTACAATATGTAAACCCTCTCTCCACAAAGCTTCTTGCAATCTATCAGATAAAAAACCTGGCAATTCTTTTTCTACCAATAATGTTTTCATTTTAATTTTTTGATAAAATTTTTTTGCTTTATTAAGATATAAATTTGTAGTTTTTTTACCTTTTACAATTTCAACCAAAGGTAGAATATACACAGGGTTAAATGGGTGAGCTATAATTAATCTTTTTGGATTAATACATTTCGATTGTAAATCTGATGGAAGTAAACCAGATGAACTTGAAGCAATTATTGAATTTGATGGTGAATATTTACTTATATTTTTTATAACATCTTTTTTTAAAGATAATCGTTCAGGTACATTTTCTTGAATTAAATCTGCATTTTTCACTGCTTCATCGATATTGTCTACGATTTCCAAATTTTTGAAATCGATTTTTGTATTATATAATTTTTTTATAATTAAGTTTGTTCTTGCTATTTCTGCTTTTAGAAAATTTATTTTTTGAGAATTTTTATCAAATGCTTTGACTTTTAAACCATTAGCTAGAAATCTAAGTATCCAGCCGGTACCAATAACACCAGTTCCAATGACAGCAATATTTTTCAAATTAAAAATGTTTTTTTAGTTTTAATTTTTCTCTTGTTTGTTGTGGTGATAAAATAGAAGCTCCCATATCTTCAACAATGCACCTTGCCTTTTCAACTAACTGTGCATTTGATGCAAAAACTCCTTTCTTTAAATAAAGATTGTCTTCCAGTCCTACACGAACATTTCCTCCTAAAATAACTGCTTGTGCAGCCATAGGCATTTGAGATCTTCCTATTCCAAATCCAGACCAAATACCTTCAGTAGGTACCATTTCAGCCATTGCTTTCATTGCGCTCGTTGTTGCTGGTGACCCCCAAGGTATACCAAGACATATTTGATAAAAAGGAGGACCATCAATAAAACCTTCTTTAAAAAGTTGGTTAGCAAACCATAAATGACCCATTTCAAAAGCTTCCATTTCCGGTTTCACTCCAAGCTCCTGCATTTTTTTTGCTGCAGTTCTTAGTTGTATCGGTGTATGAATAAATGTCATGTTTGAGTCACCAAAATTAAGTGATCCGCAATCTAAAGTACAAATTTCAGGTAATAACTCTTCAACATGTTCTAATCTGCTTAATGCATCGATCATATCTGTATTTGCTCCCACCGGATTTAAAGGATCTTTCCCAGTCCCAACTTCAAAATCACCGCCCATACCTGTGGTAAAATTTAAAACTACATCAGTTTCAGAAGAACGAATTCTATCGGCCACTTCTTTATAATAATTTAAATTTCTTGAAGGTTTGCCATCAGGTTCCCTTACATGTACATGAGCTATTGCAGCACCTGCTTTAGCGGCTTCAATTGAAGCATCAGCAATTTGTTTTGGTGTTATAGGTAATTCAGGATGTTTACCTGCTGTATCTCCTGATCCAGTTACGGCACATGAAATTATTACTTCATTATTCATTATTTTAAACTACTATATTTTTTGAATTAATAAAGAAAAACAATGAAGATATATTTAAATTCAGGAAGAGTTAAAAAGGAATGGACCGATTACAATGGTCATATGAATTTGGCATTTTATATTCATCTTTTTGATTCTGGATGGGAAGTTCTTTTACAAAAATTTAATATGGGGGAAACTTCTGCAAAAACAGAGAAGAAAACCACTTTTGCCGTAGAGTCACACACAACTTATGACAAAGAAGTGAAAGAGGGTGATGAAGTAGATATTAATTTATTATTTCTTGATAGGGATAAAAAAAGATTAATTTATAAATTAGAAATGACACATAAGCTTGAAGGTTATAGGGCCGCAACAACAGAGGTTTGTTCTTTGTATGTTGATTTAAATGTTAGAAAAGTTTCTGAATTAGAATTAGAAAAGCAAAAAGATATAGATAAATTTATTCAAGAAAATAAAAATAACTTTGATCCAGGAAATCTTACACTAATCCAAAAGCTCAAGAAGTAATTATAAATTTCTATAAGGCGTTCTATTAAAAATTCTTTGAACCATTGGAACAAATTCTTTTAAAGGAATTGTATCATAATTTGGATCAAATGATGCTTGATCCCATCTTTCACAAAAATCTATAGTGTCTTTAAAGAATTCATGACCTTTGAATTTATCTCTTAGATTTCTGTCTTTTCCATAATAATGATTATAGTAGTAGGCTTGGAACAAACCGTGTTGTTCTACAATCCATCTTGTTTTTTCAGAAACAAAAGGTTTTAATACTGCAGCTGCAAGTTCAGAATGATTAAGAGGTGCAATTTCATCACCTATATCATGCAATAAGGAAGCCACCACCATTTCTTCAGAAGCTTCTTCACGTAAGGCTCTTGATGCAGTTTGAAGTGAGTGTTCTAGTCTAGATACCTTATAGCCACCTAAAGAATTGTCTAAACTTTCTAGCACTCTTACTATTCTATCAGCTGTACCTTCAATAAATTTATCTTCAAAATTAGCAAGAAGTTCATAATCCTCTTTATCACCATTTTTCATTTCAGTGAATTTTACTTCATCTTTAGTCATGAAATAATTATACATATTTTTAAATTTTATGAAACTAATTCCTGAATGGTATGAACACCAATATTGTCTAATTGCTTGG
>CACIED010000024.1 GCA_902585605.1 uncultured Alphaproteobacteria bacterium | reverse complement strand
ATTCAGGAGGTCAGCGGTTCGATCCCGCTATCCTCCACCAATACTAATAAAATCTTATTTGTTCTTTAAACTTGTAAATATGAAATAATAACTGATCAAAATAAATTTTTTTGATTAAAATACGTACAAAATTTTTCTCTGTACGTAATTGCAATCAAGCGCAAAAGGGCATTTAGTGGATGCCTTGGCATCAAGAGACGATGAAGGACGTGGCAGGCTGCGAAAAGTTAAGGGGAGTTGTCAACACACTTTGATCCTTAAATATCCGAATGGGGAAACCCAACTCTTTGAGTTACTTGTTAATGAATACATAGTTAACAAGAGTTAACCTAGTGAATTGAAATATCTTAGTAGCTAGAGGAAAAGAAATATATTCTGTTAGTAGTGACGAGCGAAAGTGGAAAAGGCCAGTGATAGTATTATAATAACTAGAATTTTCTGGAAAGCAAAACCATAGTGGGTGATAGTCCCGTATAGGTAAAAAATAATATTATTCTTGAGTAGGGCGGAACACGTGAAATTTTGTCTGAATATGGGGAGACCACTTCCCAAGCCTAAATACTCCTTGATGACCGATAGTGAACTAGTACCGTGAGGGAAAGGTGAAAAGCACCCCGATAGGGGGAATGAAATAGTATCTGAAACCGAATGCCTACAAGCAGTCAGAGCTTCCTTGAGAAGTGATGGCATACCTTTTGTATAATGGGTCAGCGACTTAGTCTGTGCAGCAAGCTTAAGCCATTAGGTGTAGGCGAAGGGAAACCAAGTCTTAATAGGGCGTTAGTTGTACGGATTAGACTCGAAGCGGGATGAGCTTAATATGAGCAGGTTGAAGATGCAGTAACATGCATCGGAGGACCGAACCAGGAAACGTTGAAATGTTTTTGGATGACTTGTGTTAAGGGGTGAAAGGCCAACCAAATTCCGCTATAGCTAGTTCTCCGCGAAAACTATTTAGGTAGTGCGTTGTGTTAATGATATCGGGGGTAAAGCACTGGATGGGCTAGGGGGAAGCGATTCCTACCAAACCTAACCAAACTCTGAATACCGATATTCTCTACACAGCAGACAGACTATAGGTGCTAAGGTCTATAGTCGAGAGGGAAACAGCCCAGATCACCAGTTAAGGCCCCCAAATAATGGCTAAGTGGGAAAGTATGTAGAAAGACCAAGACAGGCAGGAGGTTGGCTTAGAAGCAGCCATCCTTTAAAGATAGCGTAACAGCTCACTGTTCTAATTAAGTTTTTCCGCGACGAAGATGTAACGGGGCTAAAGCCATTTGCCGAAACTGTGACTTTATAGATATTGCGATATTTATAAGGGGTAGCGGAGCGTTCTGTAAGCCGTTGAAGGTGTTTTGAAAAAAATGCTGGAGGTATCAGAAGTGCGAATGCTGACATGAGTAGCGATAAAGAGTGTGAGAGACACTCTCGCCGAAATCCTAAGGTTTCCTGCGTAAAGTTAATCTGCGCAGGGTTAGTCGACCCCTAAGGCGAGGCAGAAATGCGTAGTCGATGGGAAACAGGTTAATATTCCTGTACCTTCTGAGAGTTGACGAATTATGTAAATAGTATCTTCTTATTGGATTGAAGATGCTGTGAAATAGTTCCTGGAAATAGCCTCAGAATATAGATCGTACCTAAACCGACACAGGTAGGAAGGTAGAGTATACCAAGGCGCTTGAGAGAATGATGTTGAAGGAACTCGGCAAAATGCTCTTGTAACTTCGGAATAAGAGAGACCACTATTTAGGCAACTATTTGGTGGTGGCACAGAATAGGGAGAAGCGACTGTTTATCAAAAACACAGGTCTCTGCTAAGTCGTAAGACGATGTATAGGGACTGACGCCTGCCCGGTGCCGGAAGGTTAAATGGTGGAGTGCAAGCTCTAAAATGAAGCCCCGGTGAACGGCGGCCGTAACTATAACGGTCCTAAGGTAGCGAAATTCCTTGTCAGGTAAGTTCTGACCCGCATGAATGGCGTAACGATTTCTCCGCTGTCTCCAACATCAACTCAGCGAAATTGAATTCTCCGTGAAGATGCGGAGTACGTGTAGTTAGACGGAAAGACCCCGTGCACCTTTACTATAGCTTTACAGTGGTATTAGAAAATTAATGTGTAGGCTAGGTGGTAGACTTTGAAGCTGGAGCGCTAGCATCAGTGGAGTCATAAGATGAAACACCACCCTTTAATTTTTTGATATCTAACCATCATCCATTATCTGGATGTGGGACCCTGTATGGTGGGTAGTTTGACTGGGGCGGTCGCCTCCCAAAGAGTAACGGAGGCGCGCGATGGTAGGCTCAGGCTGGTCGGAAATCAGCTTTAGAGTGCAATGGCAAAAGCCTGCCTGACTGCGAGACGTACATGTCGAGCAGAGTCGAAAGACGGTCATAGTGATCCGGTGGTTCCGAGTGGAAGGGCCATCGCTCAACGGATAAAAGGTACGCCGGGGATAACAGGCTGATACCCCCCAAGAGTCCATATCGACGGGGGTGTTTGGCACCTCGATGTCGGCTCATCACATCCTGGGGCTGGAGAAGGTCCCAAGGGTTTGGCTGTTCGCCAATTAAAGTGGTACGTGAGCTGGGTTCAGAACGTCGTGAGACAGTTCGGTCCCTATCTGCTATACGAGTTGGAAATTTGACAGGATTTGTCCCTAGTACGAGAGGACCGGGATGAACGTACCACTGGTGTACCAGTTGTTCCGCCAGGAGCATCGCTGGGTAGCTATGTACGGACAGGATAACCGCTGAAAGCATCTAAGCGGGAAACCCACCTGAATACTAGATTTCCCCATTAGAGTCGTGGAAGACCACCACGTTGATAGGTTGGATGTGGAAGTGCAGTAATGCATGAAGCTTACCAATACTAATAACTCGATTGGCTTGATTACAATATCGTACAGAGAAAAGTTTTTTACTATTAGTTTCCTGGTGACAATAGCAACAGATAAACACCCGATCCCATTCCGAACTCGAACGTGAAAGCTGTTAGCGCCGATGGTACTTTATCTTAAGATATGGAAGAGTAGGTCGTTGCCAGGATTTTATTTACAAACACTTTATAACATTTATTAATTAATCTTAGTGATGACTTATAAATATATTTTTGACTGCAAGAAAAATGGATGGGTTAAAAATACTAAAAAATCTGTAAAAAATAATGGTTTTGTTATACTGAGGAATTTTCTACCTGTTAAATTTGTCAAAAGTCTACATGTTAAAACTTTAGAATTATATAGAAATAATAAAATTTCAAATAAACATAGAGATATTCATCAATTTAAAGATGGAACGCTAAGTAGCATCCATAATATCTTTGATTATTTACCATTCTACAAAAATGTTCTTAAGTTAGAAAATGTTAGAAAAGTCTCTGCTTCCATTTTTGATAATAATTATCAGCTGAAACTAAATTCATC
>CACIED010000023.1 GCA_902585605.1 uncultured Alphaproteobacteria bacterium | reverse complement strand
GTAAATTTTTTTTGAATTACTCTTAGGAAGTTTTTTTGTAATATCTAGTCCAATAATTTTTTTAAAGTTAACAATCTTTGATAAATTAAATACTAATTCTCCATTAAAACAACCAACGTCAAGTATATTTCCTAAATTTTTATTAGTAAAATATTTAGAAATAAAGTCTGCTTTTTTGTTTATTCTATTTTTTTTAATTATTTTAAAATCAGAATTTTGTACATTTTTCATATATTCATTACTTGAGAATATTGATTTAAGGCTAAAATTTGAATGTTTATATTTAAAAATTAAATCACAATTATTACAATAATTAATTTTTAGTCCTCTCTTTTGAAATATATCGAAATTCAAATGCGTAAAAGTTTCGTAATTAATTTTTTTAGTAATTATTTTTTTAAAATTGCAACTTGGGCAATACATATATTAAATTTTTTTCCAAATTTTTTCAATCAATTCAATATCATAACAAGCATCAACTGGATTACTTGGATTATTTATTTCTCCTCTTATAAACTTTAAAAAATTATAGGCTTGAATTCTAAATGCCCAATCTGATTTATATTTATATATTATTTTTTGATTTTTATTATATTCAATAACTTTTAAAGATGCTAATTTATTTTTTAATAGAGCAGGAGGAAATTTAATTTCTATTTCTGCATTACTAAAATTAAATTTAAATACCTCATACCATTCTTTGTCATAATTATAAGAAGTATCTAAACTAATGGGTATATCATTAGTTGATAAATTTACTCTTCCAATTCCAGATTTGTTTATGAATACATTTTCAATATTTATTTTATGTCCAATTAATTTTTTAATTAAATTAAAATCGTGGCAAAAAACATTTAAATATTTATCAAAGTGAATTCTTGATTTAGGAGCTATTATTTTTTTATAATCATTTAAATTCTTTCTTTTTATATAATTAAACGGATTACAGTATGAATCACCCATTGAATTTTTAATAGTTAAGCTAAGTAAATCTCCATATTTTTTATTTTTGATGATATTTGTAACATCATTAACAGCAGGTTCATAAATTTTCATATAGCCAATCATTGTGTTATTTATTTGTGATGGGTAATTATTAATTAAAAATTTTGCTTTTTTACTATTTGTGCCAAAAGGTTTTTCGCATAAAATTTTTATATTCTTTTTTTTATTATAAATTTTTTCTAATAAATTTAATGTATCTTTTCTAGCAACTGTTAATACTAGGGCATCAATTTTATTATTATTTAATAAATTATCGATATTGGAATATTGATTTTCAAATAAAAATTTTTTAGATACCTTATCTAATAAATATCCATCTTTATCACAAATTGAATTCAATTTAATATTTTTTTGATCTAAAATAGAAGGTATATGACAATATTGATTTATTAATCCTGCACCAATGAAAGCAACTTGAATTTTCATTTCTTTATAAAAGAATAGTAATTTTTATAATTTATTAATTTAATTTTAGGATGAAGAAGAATAAAAGTTCCACCTTTAGAAATAAATTTTTGATGCATTTTAATTATTTTTTTGGAATGTAGATAAGCAAGTATAACAATAGGAAGGTCAATAAATTTATTGATTTTTCGACTTGATAAAACTTTTACACAATCCAATGGTGAATATTTATTAGTTTTCATAAAATGATCATCAATAATATATTTTATTTTATTTCTTAATCCAAAATTATATGCAAGCGTTGGGCCACTTCTTGCGGCTCCATAACCAATTATAGGTTTATTTACAAAATTTTTCTCAAGCAAATTATTTAATTTTATTTTATTTTTATTAATGTCTCTAAAAAAATTAAATAATGTTTTTTTATGATATATTTTTTTATTTTTTTCATATTTAATAAAACTATTGACTGAAGATAATTCTTTAAAAGATGAATTTATATGAGAAACATAACCAATAATTGATCCTTTTTGAATATTAACTCTTTCTATATCAATAAGTTTCATTTTATTTATTTTAAAGAAGTTCTTTAATGATGTAATAGAATAATGGCACATATGCTCATGAAAAAAAGTGCCTAGTATTTTATTTTTTATAATGTCCCCTAAATATTGAACTTCAAAGATAAATACACCCTCATGATGTAATAATTTTTTTACATTAACTATAAAATTCTTCATTTCATTTGTATGAGCAAAAACATTAAAGGCAGTAATAAATTTAGCTTTTCCAAAATTTTCATTTATTTTAATTGCGATTTTTTTATCAAATAATCCATGCAATGTTTTTATTCGATTTTTATTAGCAATTTTTACAATATTTAATGCTGGATCAACTCCAACTACATTAAAATTATTATTTTTAAAATGTTTTAATAAAGAACCATCATTGCTTCCTATATCTAAGACTAAATCATCTTTTTTGATTATAGATTTATATTTATAAGTTAGATTATTTACAAATTCTAAAAAATGATTGTCTATCGATTTTGTTTGACCACTTAGATATGTATAATTACTCCAAAGATAAGAGGGTTCAATTACTTCACTTATTTGAATATTATAGCAACTAGAACACCTATATAATGTCATTGGAAACTGTATAATATTTTTATAAAATTTTTTATTAACAAAATATTTTTCTCCAACAGGAATTTTTTCAAAGTCATGAATTTTATATAATTCCCTAGAATGGCATAATCTGCAATGTTTAGATTGAAAAAATTTTTTATCTTTCATAAAATTCTTTTATAGATTTAGCAACATATGTAATTTCTTTTTTATTAAGTTTTTCATTTATTGGTAAACACAAAATTTTTTTAACAACTTTTTTTGCATTAAATATGTCACTTTTAAATTTTTTATAAGGTTTTTGTAGTGGCATTAAAATAGGATGCTGTATTTGGGTTTCTATATTTTTACTTGATAGATACTTTCTCAACTTATCCCTATTTTTACATAATATAGTATAAGTATAAAAAGAATGCGTCTCATTTTTTTCAATTTTTGGTGTTACAACTATTTCTTTTAAGTATTCATTATATAATTTTGCGTTTTGATTTCTTTTTCTAATTATTTTTTTTACATTTTTAAATCTTTCTAATAAAAAAGATGCCTGTATTGTATCTAATCTACAATTTAAACTTGGCTGCAATAAAAATTCCCTATTTTTTGTTCCATTATATCTAAGTATCTGCAGTTTCTTGTTTAAATTTATATTATTAGTTAGGATTGCTCCACCCTCACCCAATCCACCAAAAACTTTCATAGGATTAAAACTAAATGTAGATAAAATACCATTTGATCCAGAAATTTGAGATTTTTTTTTAGAACCAAAAGATTGAGCACAATCCTCTAAAAGAAAAAGGTTATTTTTTTTACATATTTTTTCTAATTGATCTAATTTACTTATTTTTCCAGTATAATTTACAGTCAATATTGCCTTTGTTTTATTTGTTATAAGTCTTTGAATACTTTGTGGACTTATATTTAGATCATCATCAATATCAGCAAAAACTGGTTTTAAATTATTTAAATGTATTGCATTTGCAGTAGCTATCCATGATAAAGATGATGTAATGACTTCATCATTTTTTTTTAAATTCAGCGATTTTAATGCTAAATATAAAGCATCTGTTCCAGAGCCTACACTAACACAATAATCTCTATTACAAAATTTTGAAATTTTTTTTTCAAACTGTCTTACCTCAGGACCCATTACAAAAATACCATGTTTCATTATTTTTTTAAGTGGTTTAATGATATTATTTTGTTGTTTTAAATTTAGACTCAAATCTAAGAATCGTACTTTCATTACTCTATAAATTTAAACTTTGAATTCTATTAATCAAATCTTGCTGATTTAAAGGAACATTCCCAATTCTACTAGATTGTATAGAGGCCGCAATTGAACCTAAATAACCAGCAGACCAAATACTTCCTCCTAAAGATAATACCATTGCAGCAGTAATATAGAGACTATCACCTGATCCGGCTACATCTAAGGGATTAAAATTAAAAGTGGGTAATCGATCTGTATTTGAATTATCATCCAAAACAAGTATTCCAGCCTCACCAAGTGTTAATATTATATTTTTAGAAAGACAAGTTTTCTTTAAGGCTTCTGCCAAAATTACAAGGCCATCATCATTATTTTGTAATGCTATTCGTGACTCTCTTTCTGTAGGTGTTATCAAATCAAGAGATTTAAATCTTGAAATATTTCCAACTTGTGAAGATGATTGTGAATCAGCTACAACATAAATATTGTTTTTTTTAGCAAGCTTTATCATTTCGTTGACTAAATTTTGCGGTAAGCATCCATAATTAAAGTCTGAAAAAACTAATATATTTATTTTTTTAAGGATTTTTTTAAAATGATTTAAAATTTTATTTTGTATTTTGCTATCAATAGATGTTTGATTTAAGAAGCTAACTTTTAAATGAGTTTTAGTTTTTGTATTAAATCTTTGTTTTAAAATAGTTGGTCTTAAATTGTCTTTTATTAAAAGAAATTCCACGTTATTTGACTTTAAGGATTTTTTACAAAATTTACTATTTTCATCATTGCCAATAACAGAGATTAAATTTACTTTTGCGCCCAAGTTAGCAGCATGTGCAGCAACAATTCCAGAGCCTCCAAGAAATTTTAAAATTTTAGTTGGATTAACAACTAATGTTGGGTCTTCGTGAGACATACCAAGCGGAACACACGATACATATTCATCTATAATTATATCACCTATTACGCAAACTTTTAGTTTTTTAAATTTATCAATATATTTAATAAGAGTTTTGGTGTCTATTTTATGTTTTAGTAAATATTTTTTTTGAATATTTATATTTTCTTTTTTAAAACTTTGATCAGTTGTATCATATTCAGAGGTAGGGCCACCCGAATTAAATACTATTTTTGCTCCTATTTTTTTGATGATTTTATTTTCAGTATTAATTGTATTTTCATGTTCTCTACCTTTAACTATTACGTTTGGTTTTACTTTTAATAAAGTTTTTTCTAATGAACTGTTAATAAGTATAACTTGATCAATAAAATTGATAGATTTTAATGTCTCTATTCTAGAGTTATCACTGTTATATGTTTTATCAGATATAATTTTTTTTGATATAATTCCTACTACAAGTTTATTGCCTAGACTTTTTGCAAATTTTAAAAGACGTATATGTCCAGGATGTAATGTATTAAAATATCCAGAGACAAATATTTTATTTCTATTTTTATTTTTATCCATTTTTATAAATTAAATTTTTCAAAATAATCTTTTCCACTAGCAAAATGCCCTTTTTTATTTAAATTTTTATCATAATATTTTTCTGAAATAATTCGAAAATCAAGAGAGAACCGTATAGATTGACTAGTATTTTTTGCTGCACCGTGTATTAAATTACCAGAAAATATACTAGATGAGTAGTATGGCACATTCATTGGTTTATCTAAAGTTAAGTCAACTCCTGAAATAATTTTTTTTGGGCTGTACATTAAGCCAATTTTATGACCAGAAGAAAATTTTTTCGTATATTTATCATCAATATTTACAGTTTTAATTTCAGAATTCTTGATTAATTGAGATTCTGGAATAAATCTTATTGTATTATTTTCATTTACACCTTCTATAGGCGTCCAAACATTTACATATTGATCAGCGTTAGGAGCATAGAAATTTTCTCTATGCCATCCTATTGAATCATTTGTATCTTTATTCGGCCTAGATACTC
>CACIED010000022.1 GCA_902585605.1 uncultured Alphaproteobacteria bacterium | reverse complement strand
TGCTTGGATTGAAAAAACCTTGATTCTTAATTAATTTGTAATCTAGTAAATCATTACACCATTCATAAAGTGTTGTTTGAAGTAAATCATCGAGAGGAAAGGCAAAACCAGTTTTTATTTTTTTAAAAATATTTTTTGGTATTTTTTGAAATAATAACTTTTTGAGAATGTTTTTTCCAGAGTTATTTTGTATTTTATATTTTATTGGTATTTTTGCTGACTCTTCAAATATTCTTTGATCTAAAAAAGGTTGCCTTGTTTCTAAAGAATTGAACATTGATGCCCTATCCACTTTACATAAAACATCATCGGTCATGTAAGTTAAAATATCCTGTAACATCATTTTTTCATTTTCATTATTCAGAAAATTGTATTCATTATCATTCCATTTAGCATTGGTATAATCTTCAACATTATAGTTTAAAACTATCGAATTTCTCAATTCAGAAGATCTTGTTAATGTGAAATAAGCTTCCTTTTCATTTTTACAATTTAATAATTGTATTACTTTATATATTTTATCAGCAGGCTGAGAAATTTTATTATCTTTTTTTAAAAGTTTATTTAGATATTTAAATAAAATATTCCATTGATGATATGACAATGAACTTAAAATAAAAAATAATATTTTTTTAGAGTAAATAGGATAATTAACAATTTTTGATGTGTGAATATATCTATTATATCCTCCAAATAGCTCATCTCCTCCATCACCGGTTAATACAACTTTAACATATTGAGAAGCAAATTTTGATATTAAGTAAGTTGGAATTTGAGAAGAATCTGCAAAAGGTTCACTATATATATTTTTTAATTTGCTAATTGCATCTAAGCACTCATTTTTGGAAACAATGATACTTTTATGGCTAGTTTTCAAATAACTTGCTACTTCTTTAGCATTATTTGACTCGTCATAATTGATATCATTATATCCTAGATTGAAAGTTTTAATTTGTTTTTTTGAAAATTGAGTAAGATAACTTGTAATTAATGATGAATCAATACCTCCCGAAAGAAGAGAGCCAACTTCAACATCTGAAATCATATAATCATTCACCACTTCAGAAAATCTATTATCTAGAATATTAATTATTTTTTCTTCATTGTAATCGATATATTTATTATAATTTTTTTTTAATTCTTTTTTTGCCGACCAGTAATTGCAATTAATTAGATTAAGATTATTTAAATTTATTTCTAAATAATGACCAGGTAAAATTTTTTTTACATTTTTATATATTGAGTTTGGTGATGATATATATCCATATGAAATTAATTCATACAAAGACCTTTTACTTATTTCTTCTTTGGTAATCAATGAATTCATAAAATTAAGATCAGAACAAAATATAAAAGAATCTTTATTGGTATAATAATATAATGGCTTTTCTCCAAATCGATCTCTAGATAAAAATAGTCTATTTTTATTTAAGTCAATGATTGCAAATGCAAACATTCCATTTATTAAATTTAGAGTTTTTTTAAAACCATAGTTGATGTAAGTATTTAATATTGTTTCAGTATCTGAACTTGATATCCATTCAAATTCCTTTGAAGAATTAATATTATTTCTTAAATAATTATGATTATATATTTCTCCATTGAAAACTATACCTACACTTTGATTCCTATTAAACATTGGTTGTGAAGCTCTAAAAGAAAGATCTTGAATTGATAATCTAGTATGTCCAAGACCATATCTGCCATTTTTTGATATCCATATGTCTTTATTATCTGGCCCTCTTCTTCGAAGTGTTTCTAGAGCTTGATTAATTAGATCACTTGATATTTTATAGTTTTCTTTATTTAATATTCCAAATATTCCACACACAACAATTAATTTTAAAATTACATATTTTTATATCATGCATTCCACAATTTATCATATTTATATTTCATATTATTAATACTATAATTTTTAAATAATCTATTTTGACACTCATTTTTTTTTGTAATCCACTTTTCTTTATCTGATTTTAATTTAATTGCTTTCTCAACTGAAGAAACTAATTGATTAATATCATTAGATTCAAATATCCAGCCTGTATCACCAATTAAATTTTTACAATCACCTACATTTGAAGCAATACATGGTATAGAATTTGACATTGCCTCACCTATAACGTTAGGCATGCCTTCTCCTAAACTAGTTAAAATAAATAAGTCAAATTGTTGGATAAATAAATCTATAGATTTTACTTCATCAATCAATAAAATATTTTTTTTATTTATTTCAAATTTGATTAATAAATTTTTTAATTCTGTATTATGAGAATTGAAATTATTTCCAATCATAACACAGAAAAAATTAATTTTTTTATTTTGTAAAACTGATAGCAATTCAATTAATAATTTTTGATTTTTATTTGGATGCCATCTAGCAATATGCCCAAGTATTAAATTGCCATTAATTTTATTTTTTATGATTAATTTAAGATCTAAGGAATTGGTTATTTTTTTGGAATATAAGTTTTTTTCAAAACCTATAGGTATAAAAATAAAAATATTAGATTTATACAACATTTTTTTGTGAGATACGATGGCAGTATTTGCAACAGATATAATTTTTGTGGGAACTAAGTATGATAATAAAGCACATATACAAAGTATTAAAAAAGTTTTTATTCCTAAAAATGAAATTTTTGTATTGGAAGTGACTATTGTCCAATATATTTTTTTGACATTAGATATCTTAGATGCAATACCGCCAATTAAATCTGCGTGATACATCCAAGTTTGAACGATATCAGGATTTATTTCTTTAAGTAATTTATATGTTTTAATTAATCCAAAAAAGAATGAGAAAGGTTTATATTTTAAATTTAAATAATATATTGGAATATTTAAATCATTTATTTCTTTAGAATAGTAACCTTGTTTTCCCAAACAAATAATTTCAAAACTATAGGAATTACACATTGACTTAAGAATTTTAAATAATGCTTTTTCTGCTCCTCCTTTATCTAAACCAGTTATAATATGAACTATTTTCATTTTATAATTAATTTCAAGCCTTCTGAAATACTTATTAAAGGTTTCCACTTTAGATATTTTGAGGTTAATCTCAAATTTGCTTTAGAAATTGTTTTTTTTGAGTTTTTCAAATTTTTAATACTAAATCTTTGGTTAATATTTAAAATTTTTGATATTAATTTAATTAAATGTTTTACTGAATAACTTTTTCCAGTACCAATGTCTAAAGTTAAATTATTTTTATTTAAAAAAATTGACTTATAAATAGCATTACATACATCATTTATATGAATGTAATCCCGTAAGGAATCTAAATTATCTACAGATATTTCTTTATTATTTTTTTTGAATTTAGTGATCAAACTAGGAATTATATAAATCTTTGGTTGATAAAGGCCATAAACATTGAAGATTCTCAATATTGTATACTTTAAATTACTATTTTTATTGAAGTGATGACAAATTAATTCACTTATTAGTTTTGAAATCCCATAGTTACTATTTATTAAACTGGATGAAGCTGAGCTTATAAAAATTAATTTAGTTTTGTTTTCTAAACAAAATTGAATTGCATTTAAAATAATTTTTAAATTAATGTCGTAACTTTTTTCTATTTTTTTTTTGAATTTTTTTTCATTAGAAATAGATGATAAAAGAATTAAATATTTAGTAATATGTAAATTTTTCCAATTTTTATATTTTGTTAAGTCTATTTTTTTTTGATCAAAATGAAGTTTGATATCTTTTTTATTTTCAATAAATTTTACTAAATTTTTTCCAATAAAACCTCTGCTACCCAATATTAGCACAGATTTCATATAATTGTTTTCTTTATAAATTTTATATCTTTGATAGCCGTTTTATAATCAGATGGTCTTCCTATATCTAACCAATATCCTTTATATAGTTTGCAATTAACCTTAACTTTATTTTTAAGTAATTTAATCATTAAATTATCAAAACCAAAACTTTTGTTTTTTTCTATATATTTTATTAAGGACTTATTCATTGCATATATTCCCATACTAACAGTAAAATACTTATTAGGTTTTTCATAAAAATTTTCCAATATATTGTTTTCTATTTGTAAAACTCCATAATCTATTTTTTCTTCTCTTTTAAATGCAGATATTGTAAAAAGATTTTTATTTTTACAATGGTAATTCATAAATTTTTCAAAATTTAAATCAGTAATTACATCTCCATTCATTACAATAAAGTTTTCAGGTAAATTTTTTATTAGATTTAAAGGGCCCATAGTACCTAATGGTTTTCTTTCAAAGACATATTCTATATTTACACCCCATTTTTTACCATTTTGAAAATAGTCAATAATTATATTTGCTTGAAAATTTACTGAAATAATTACTGATTTAAAACCATGTTTTTTTAATTTTAAAATAATAATTTCCAATATTGGCATATTTTCAATAGGAACCATAGGTTTTGGTGTAGAAATTGTAAAAGGTTGTAGTCTTTTACCAAGTCCACCGGCTAGTATAATAACTTTTTTTTCCATTATCTAAACTATGTAATCTGAATTAGATAAATTTATAAGTTCATTACCTTTATACCATTGAATAGTTTCATCAAATGCTTCATTTAGTTTTTTATTAATATACTTTGGTTTCCATTTCAGTTCTTTTTTTGCTTTGTGATTATCTGAAATCAACCTCATAACCTCACTTTTTTTTGGTCTTTTTCTAATATTATCGTTATTTATTTTTAATTTTGGATTAATTTTTTTTATCAATATTTTTGCAATTTCACCTATAGATATTTCTGTACCAGTTCCAAGATTGAAAGTTTCCCCACTTTTGAAGTTTGAATTAAAACCAGCTATAAATCCATTAACTGTGTCCTTAATATAAGTGAAATCCCTTTTAGGACTTAAAGAACCAAGTCTGATATTTTTTGAATTAGTTAAACATTGAGTTATAATAGTAGGTATTACTGCTCTTAAAGATTGTCTAGGACCAAAAGTGTTAAAAGGCCTTATTGTAATTGAAGGTATGTTAAAGGTGTTAGCATAAGATAAAACGAGTTGATCAGCAGCAATTTTACTTGCCGCATAAGGAGATTGTGCATTTAAAGGATGTAATTCATTTATTGGTTGATATTGTGCAGTACCATATACTTCGCTAGTTGATGTGTGAATAAACTTTATTTTTTTTCCTTTAATGGAATTTAATAAGTTCAGAGTACCATTTATATTTGTAGCTACATAAGATCCAGGTGCAATATATGAGTATGGTATACCAATTAAAGAAGCTAAATGAAAAATTGTATCGCAATCCTCTACAGCTTTAGATACAACAAGTGGATCTCTTATATCTCCAAAAAAATATTCAATTTTTTTTTTATATTTAGGGTTTACATCTTTTAGTAGTCCAACTGAATTAAAAGAATTGTAGAGGATAAATGCTCTTACATCATAGCCCAAGTTTAATAATTTTTCAGTTAAATGTGAGCCAATAAAACCTTCAGACCCTGTGACTAAAATCTTCATAATCGATTTACATATATAAGGATCTTTTTATAAATTTGATATCTTTTTATTTAATAATTTATGAACAAAATTATAGAAGATATTAGAGTTTAAATTTAAAATAAAAGCAAATGGTAAAAAAAATAAAATTGATATCCAATTATTGAAAAAATTACCATAAGGTACCAATGGAAAAATATTTAAGTAAATTGCAAAAATAAAAAAAATTTTTCCATCTTGAAGGATGTTTTTATTAAAAATAAATTGTATAATTTTGTAAGAAAAGTATAAAAAAAATAAAATCAGTATAGTGAAAGAAAAAATACCAGTTTCAGAAAGGATTTGAATATACAAATGATGTGGATGTGTAGAACAACCATCCTCATAATCAGTAATAATAACTTTATATTTAGGATGATCACATTCATATCTGAACATCCTTGGGCCCACTCCAAAAAGTTTATTTTGATTAAACATTGCTAAAGCACTTCTGTAGTGAGCTTCGTGTTCATATGAAAAAATATTAAATTTATCATTGAAAGTTAATTGCTGAAATGTTCTGTCAAGGATATTAGTCTTTAAATTATTATTAAGATAAATAATTGAAAATAGCGTAGTAAAAATTAAGAAAAAATAAATTATATTCTTTTTTGAATATTTTATTGCTACAAGTGTTGTAAGAATGTTGAAAAAAAGCATTAATACTAGAGCGGTTCTTTCCCCGGTAAAAATTATAATAATTTCTAATATTAAAATTAACATTATTAGCATAAAGAATTTTTTTTTATTAAAGTAATTTAATTTTAAAAAATATATTCCAATAAAAATAGGTATAGTTCTAATTAAAAAAGAGCCCAAAACTTTCTCGTCTTTAAAAAAACTTTTTAGATAAATGTAATCATATTTAT
>CACIED010000021.1 GCA_902585605.1 uncultured Alphaproteobacteria bacterium | reverse complement strand
GAGTCAGCTTTTATTTCTTCAATTTTAAAAAAAAATATTTTATTTTATGTTGATGAGGATCAGAATAAGACTAATAAAACTTTTAATAGAAAAAAAATAATTCATCCTACTAATTTAACCCAAAATAATGTAATCTTAGTTTTGTCGAAAAATAAAAGATTATTCAATAGATTAAAAACAACTTATAATGGAAAATTTATACTCATAAAATATGTTTAGATATTTTGTAAAATTTTTCAATTTATTAGATGCTAGTAGATTAAATTTTTTTTTAATTATTATTTTGTCAATACTTGCTAGTTTGATGGATGCGATAGGCATTTTAAGTATTCTTCCTATTGTATGGGTCATTACTGATTTTGATAGTTTTAGATTGTTAATTGAAGGTTATGAAATCAATTTCTTGGATAATATAATGAGCAACTCTATCACTGATATTGTAATCATATTTTCTATATTTTCTATTTTCTGTTTTAGCCTTAAAATTTTTTCATCAATATATATTCAATATATCTTAAATAAATTTGCATATAGTAGAATGTTTGATTTGAGAAAAAAAATATTAAATAAAATAATTAATTTAAATTATCTTACTTTTCAAAAATTAAATAGAAATGAATCAATAAATATTATTCTAACAACTGTTCATGAATTTATAGAATTAAGCTTAAGGCCATTTTTAAAGATATTTTCTGAATCCATGATATTGTTAATTTTATTTATCGTTTTAATTTTATCTGATACTAAAGTTACACTTATAATAATTTCTTTTTTAACACTTTTATCCTTAATTTATTATTTTAGTATTAGAAAAAAAATACTAAAATATGGAACTATTTCTGATAAAGAAAATATAAAAATAATTGAGACTGCTAATAACAATATTAATGGCTTTATAGATTTAAAAATTTTAAATCTTTCCAATACTTTTTTTAATATCTTTAATAGCCATATTAAAAATTATTCTAATACTAAAACTAAATCTGTGACAATTGAGTTGATACCAAAATACTTATTTGAATTTTCAATATTTATTCTTTTAAATTTAATCATAATTTTTTATTCCCTGTCAGGCAATTATGATTTCATAATACAAAACATTTCTCTTCTTGCTATTATCAGTGTAAGATTATTGCCTTCCATAAGTGTATTGTCCTCTTCATTAGTAGCTATTAGATTTAGCTCTTATCATTTAAATAAATTATATAGCTTTATCTTAGATATTAATAAACTTTCAAAATTAGATAATAATAATAATAAAAATATTTTAAAAGAACCTTTCCAGAGTTTAAAAATTAAAAATTTAAGTTTCAATTATAATAAAAATAAAATCTTTAATAATTTAAACCTTTCTATAAAGAAAAATGATTTTATTGGTTTAATTGGAAGTTCAGGATCTGGAAAATCTACTTTTATTAAAATTATATCTCAAATTTTAACTTCTATTGATGGCACGATATTAATTAATAATAAAAATGCCGACTATATAGATTTTCAAAATAAAATATGTCTTATTTCACAAAACTTTTTTTTAATTAATGGTACTATAAAACAAAACATAAGTTTAAATTTTGATAAAAACACTGATTATGACAACGAAATAATTAAGATATTAAAAGAAGTTAACTTATATGATGAATTAATTTCTTCAGGAAGGGATATTTATAGTGAAATTTCTCAAGATGGTTCAGAATTATCTGGTGGACAAAAACAAAGATTAATAATTGCAAGATCATTATTTTTTAAGCGCGAACTTTTCATTTTTGATGAAGCAGCTTCATCATTAGATATCGAAAACACTAATTCAGTTATAAAAACTCTTATAAATTTAAAAAATAAAATCACATTAATTTATATAACTCATAATTTAGAAACTTTATTATTTTGTGATAAAATTTATAAAGTCAATAATTTTAAACTTGATGAATATAAAATTAATTAATTATTTTTAAAAAATTATTTAATACCTGCTCCTATTAACCATAAATAATGACACATATTTGGATAACCAGTATGTACAACTTCATCATTCATTCCAAAAATAAAATAATTATTAAAATATTTTTTTCCTATTGAAGATAAATTTTCAAATGTTTTAGTGTTAACATGTCCCTTTTTAGAGTATTTACTGGCATATTTTTGAGATGTTTTATTTGGTGTGCCAATCATGCAAACACCATTTTTATCGAGTGATTTGCAAATATTCTTTATAAAAATATTTTCCTCTGATGGGAAAATATGCTCTATTACATCGACAAGATAGGCAGCATCAAATTTTTTGTTGAATTTACTTTTTCTAAAATCATGGTATTCAAAAGAAATTTTTTTAAATTCTTTATATCTTAGTTTGTTATCTTGAATTTGTTTTAAGTTTATATCAGTACATTTAAGTAATTTGCATGATTGCTGCATAATTATGCTTCCAAAACCATCGCCACATCCTACTTCTAATATATTCTTTTTGTTTGATAATAATTTAGCACAAAATTTATATCTGGATGATATAAAGGAAATGGAGGCTGGATCATCAAATAAAGCTTGAGTAGTGTATCTTCCAAGTGAGAAGTTTTTAAATGGTATAATATTATCAATATTTAGCCATAGATTTTTTGAGTCTTTTTTTTTCACGAATTTTTTAATACATAATTATTTGCTTTATTTAAAGAATTAATATTTCCTATATCTATAAAAAAATTCCTTGTTTCATAAACCAATATTTTATTTAAATATTTAGGTATAACTTCCTTCGCAAAATCATAATTTTTAATATTTTTTATATCATTGAAAACAGTTTTTTTAATTATATAAATTGCACCATTGGCCAAATTACCTTTAAATTCTTTTTGTTTTTCATAAAAATCAGTTACAATATTTTTATCATTAACTTTAACTATCCCACATGATTCTGGATTATTTGTTTTAAAGCATAACATTTTTATTTTCCAATCTATATTTTCGCCATATTTAATGAAATTTTTGAGATTGTCGGTTGTAAAATTATCAGCATGAATTAAGAGACCATCTTTATTCTCAAAAAAATCAATATTTTTAATAAGTGTTCCAGCAGTTCCTAAAATATTTTTTTCATATTTTAATATTATTTTTCCCTCTTTAAATAAATTTTTTTGTTTTATATGTTCTTCAACAATATTGTTAAGATAGTGCGTATTTATTAAAATTTTATTTACATTAATTTTTATCAATTTATTTATCCAAATATCTAAAAGATGTTCATTGTTTATTTTGACCATACATTTAGGAATTGAATTAGTGATTGGCTTTAATCTAGTACCTAAACCAGCTGCTAATAATATTGCATTCATTATTAAATTTTGTAGCAACTTTTTAATGCATCATTGTAAAACATTTTAACGGTTTCTATTGAATACTTTTTTAAATCTTTATTTTTTAACTTTATTTTTTCAAAAAAGGAATAGGGCACGGTTATAATATCAACACCTAATTCATCAGCTTGATAAATATTTAATACCTCTCTAGGACTAGCCCATAACAATTCTAAGTTTTTGAAATTAGTTTTCTTGATTAAATTAACACATTTTTTTAATATAGGAATAGGATCTCTACCTGTATCTGCAATTCTTCCAGCAAATACTGAAATGATTATTTTACATGATTTATTGGATTTAGAGATAGAATGAACAATTTTTTTACACTGATCATAAGTAAACACCGCTGTAATATTCAAATTAATATTTTCTTTCGATAATTTTGATATTGTTTTATAGCAATTAATACCTTTAGTATTTGTTACGGGTATTTTTACATATGCATTTTGTGACCAACTTTGTATAATTCTAGCTTGTTTTTCAATTTCACTAAAATTATCTGCAAAACACTCAAAACTTACAGGTTTGTTTTTTATTTTATTTAAAATATTTTTGGCAAATTTTTTGTAATCTTTTACTCCATCTTTTCTCATTAGAGTAGGGTTGGTAGTAAAGCCTGAACACAACTTGTTTTTGTTAATTTTAAAAATTAATTTTTTATCCGCACCATCTGCGTATAATTTTACTTTAAACACAATTAAAATTTATTATTTTAATTTCATTTAGTCAATATTTTCTTTTTAATATAACGTTCAGCTAACTTTATACCGTACATAGAACCAATTTCTTGAAATTTAATCTTACTAATACTGTAATTCAAAATATTATTTTGTATTGCATATAAAGTAATTAGACCTAAATCAAAATTACTATCATTATTATAATTATTTTTTCTAAAGATTTCTAAAATTGATTTATTCATTATGGTAACACCATAATCAATATAATTAAATGATTTTTTTTTTGAATATTTCACTATTTTTTTATTTTTTATCAAAATATTATTTTTATAATTTCTATTTTTATTTTGATAAACTGTGATCAAATATTTAAATTTATTTATTCTGTATTTTTTTAAAAGTTTATCTAAATTTATATTCAGAAGAGAGTCACCGTACATAATAACAAAATTTTTTGGTAATTTGTTGTATGCATTTATTAATGCTCCTCCAGTACCTAATTTATTTTTTTCTTTAGAAAATATAATTTTAAACTTATATTTATGTTTAATATTTTTTACATGATCTTCTATAAAGTTACCTAAGTGTCCTATACATAAGACAACTTTATTAATATTATAACTATTCAAATAATCAAATTGATAATCAATAAAGCATTTGTTATTTATTAAAATAAGACTTTTAGGTATTTGTTTAGAAATATGTTTTAACCTTGTTGCCAGACCACCACATAATATTACAACAGTTACAGAATTTTTTTTATTTTTTATCATCAAGTATAAGCTTTGTGCCTTCATGATCGATTTTGTAATCAATAACTTGAAATTTTGTACCTTTTAGTCTTTTGATTATTTTTTCTTTATTTTTACAAATAAGATACATAAAACCACCTCCACCCGCTCCAATTAACTTTCCACCAATTGCACCATTTTCTTTTGAGTAATTATAAAATCTATTAATTTTATGATTAGACATTTTTTTTGATCTATTTTGTTTTATTTTCCAGTGAACATCCATTAAGTGACCTAATTTATTAATATCTTCATCAAGCAAACATTTTCTAATATCATAACCAAATTTTTTAATTTCATGTAAATTCTTTGTCATTTCATAATTATTTAAAATAGTTTTTTGTTTTTGTTCTAAGAGTATTTTTGAAGATTTTCTTGTATATCCCGTAAATATCAAAAGTGAATTATCAATTAATTTTTTTTCAAAAGATTTGGATAATTTTAGCTTTTTCATAATTGTTTTTCCACTTTTTGAAATTGTAAGATTTTGAACTCCTCCATAAGAAGAAATAAATTGATCTTGTTTCCCTGAGGGTTCTTTAAGTACATTAATTTCTATATGACATGCATCTTCAGCGTTACTAAATTTCGTATATTTAATATTCATTTTTTGTTTTATTGCACTCATCAAAGCTACATTAAATGCTCCAGACGATCCTAATCCAGTTCCAGCAGGAATATCAGCTAAAGTTATTATTTCTTTAAAGCTATGATCAAAGTTTAAGTATTTTATAGTTTCTCTGATTATTGGATGTTTGATCTGATTGATTTTCAATATATTTTCAGACTTAGAATATTTAATTATAGTATTTTTTTTTAAAATATCACTTATGCATATATACACATATTTATTTATAGCCATTGTTGTAAGATTACATCCATATTTTTCATAATATGATGGTAGATCTGTTCCACCACCTCCTAATGAAATTCTGAGAGGACTTCTTGTTATAATCATTTATAATTATGCTTAATAAAGTTATTATTTTTTCTATAAGAGTCTTTAATTATTTTTGAAACTACCATCAAGTCTTCAATACTTCCATTTAGTTTTTCTTTATTATTTATAGAATTTATAAAATTATTAATTTCATTTTTCCATGACATATCTTTTTGCTTGAAGGTGTATTTTTTTTCCATTGGCGGTTTAAGATTTTTATTCATTTTATAAAAATATAAAGTTTCAATTCCATAACTTTTACCTAGGCCATTTATAATTATTTTACCAAAATTAAAATTCAATTCGAAATTAAAAGAATTTTTCCAATTAGTCCAACTTGCATTTAGCCAAACAATCTGATCTTTATTAGATTTTAATGAAATAAATATATTATCTTCAATACTTTTTTTCCAAAAATAATCTTTTAAAAAAGCATACTCTACATTTAAATTGCCTAAAAAGTATACAGCTAAATCTATTAGATGAGATCCTTGATCAATTAATTCTCCACCTCCTGATTTTGATATTTTAAATCTCCATTCTTTTTCATAATTTTTTCTTCCGCCATGGCCATAACTACCTTTAATAAACATTAGTTTACCAAGATTATTATTTTTAATTAATGATTTTGCTTTAATTATGCCTGGATGAAATCTGTGGTTAAATCCGATTTTTACTTTTAATTTATATTTATTTGATAGTTTGTATATTTTATTCAAGTCCTTACTATTAATTGTACCTGGTTTTTCAATTAAGACATGCTTTTGTTTTTCAAGACTTTTTATAGCAATTTCTGATAATAGATCATGAGTTGTACATATGAATATGATGTTTACTTTTGAATTTATAACGTCTAAATAATTAGTACTTATTTCTGAATTAAATTCT
>CACIED010000020.1 GCA_902585605.1 uncultured Alphaproteobacteria bacterium | reverse complement strand
ACCATTATTTTATCATTAGAAACTAAAATCATAAAAATTACTTTTAGACAAAATTAATTAAATAAAATTAATTCTTTCAAAAAACCAATATAACCCAATACTAGATATTAATATAGAAGATGGAACTTGAAAAAATATTCTATAATTTTTATTTTTTGCAAAGTTTAAAGCAATCAATAGATATAGAACTAATACTATAGATATTTGCGCTACTTCAATACCAATATTGAACGAAATTAGATTTATAAATAAATCACTACTCTTATAACCTATATCACTCAAAACTAATGCAAATCCTAAACCATGAAGTAATCCAAAAAATAAAATTACAATGTATCTTAAATATTCTTTTACATAATTTTTAAAAATATTTTCTACACCAACATAAACTATAGAGAGTGCAATAATAGGCTCAACAATTTGAGGATTAATTCTCATTAAAGATAGAGAAACAAATATGAGAGTTATTGAATGAGCAATAGTAAAAATAGTTATTTGTGTAATTAATTTTTTTAAAGATGATGAAAATAAAAATAACCCACAAATAAATAAAATATGATCTAAACCCTTAGGGATTATATGCTGAATTCCAAGTACAAAAAATTTTATGAAGCTATTAAATGTTTTGTTAAAATTATTTTCCCTAAATGAAAATGTATTTGATTCAATTCCTGATTGCAAATATTCTGTAATCAATTCATCTTCTAATTTATGTTTGTTAATTTCTCTTAATATAATTGGTCCATAGTTTTTATTCCACCTAAATGTAAATTGTTCTGAATTGTTATCTAATAAAACGCTGAAATAAACAAAAGTATCTCTACTAATTTCAAAATTTTTAATTTCTTCAATTTGAATTTTATTTAAGATGATTTTTTTTGATTTATTATTAATTTTTATATCAATGTTGGAACGTATTTCATTCCAAGAACTTTGTATAGCTTCTAGAAGATCGTTTTTATTTAAAATTCTAAATTTATCGTAAATTTCACTTAGTGGTGATGCATCAGTATTTGAAATATTTGATGCATCAATATTAGATAATATCAATTCAGCGTTTAATCTTATTTTAAAATTCAAATAACTTCCATCATAATTAAAATCTGCAATAGATGGTTTAATTTCATGACTAATAGAAGATCTTGAAAATATATTTAAAATAACAACTAGAATTAAAAATAGATATAATTTTATAATTTTTGTATAAGAGAACATAATGAAATTTATTTTAAAAAGTTTAATATTTATTATTATCTTAACTTCAATAACAAAAATATCATTAAGTCATGAATTCTGGATTGATCCAGAAAATTATCACTTAACGAATAATGAAAAAGTAACAGCTAATATATTTATAGGAGAAAATTTTGAAGGATCACCAATACCATTTACTAAAGAATATTTTAAAATTTCTTTTCTTCATGCTAAGGATAGTAAATCGAAAATTAAAGGTAGATTAGGTGATATTCCTGCACTTAATATTAAAAAACTGTCTAAAGGATTAAATATAATACACATTGAGTCAGTGACTAAATATATTGAATATAAAGAATTAGTCAAATTTGAAATATTTACTAGAGAAAAAGGATATCCTGATTTAGCTCAAATACATAAAGAAAATAAATATCCAGATAATTTTTTCGAAAGTTATAAACGATATGCAAAATCATTAATTAGTGTAGATAATTTTAATGGTAGTGATGTTGATACAAATATGGAGTTGGAATTAATTTTTTTAGATAATCCTCTTAAAAATTTAAAGGATAGTAAGAGAATTTTATTAGAATATAAAAATACAAAACTTCCCGATCATAAAGTTTCAATTATGAGTTTAAAGAATGGTTATTTTAGAAAAGAATATGTTAGAACAAATGAGTCAGGATATTTTAATTTTTTCTTTAAAAAAGATACGGAATATCTAATTGAAAGTGTAGTTATAATTGAAGGAAGTAATAAAAAAAAAGATAATTATGCTAAATGGCATTCTTTGTGGACTTCATATACTTTAAAAACACCAAATATTTAGATTGAAGCTTGATAATTGTAAATTAGCCAGTAAAAATCTTTAACATAGATTAAGAAATTTTTACAGGAAACTAAAGTGGATAATTAATAAACTATTGCTAAGTTAAAAAGTATATCAAACTATGGTTGAGATGATCAATTTCAATTTATTTGATTTATTATCAAATGTTTTACTTGAATTATAATAAAAAAATAATTTATTTTAATTTTGTCATGGAAATTTATAATAAATAATACATTGTTAATCTTTAATTTTTTTATTATTTAATTTCTTATTGTTATTAGAAATTTTTAATATTATGAAAATAAAAGATATGAAAAAGAAAGCTTTTATAACCGGTATTAATGGACAAGATGGAAGTTACTTAGCCGAATTGTTAATTGAAAAAAATTATGTAGTTCATGGAACAATTAGAAAATCGAGTACTTTTAATACTGAGAGAATTGACTCTATAATCTCAAGTAAGCATTATAATAAAGATTTTTTTCTTTACTACACAGATTTAATTGATGCTCACGGTATCTATAATCTAATTAACAAAATAAAGCCTGATGAAATATACAATTTAGCAGCTCAAAGTCACGTACATACATCATTTGATTTACCTGAATATACTACACAAATTAATTCACTGGGAACTCTTAAAATTCTAGATGCTGTAAAGAATTTAAAATTAAAGACTAAAATATATCAAGCATCAACAAGTGAATTATATGGAAATACAAAGGTTAAATTACAAAATGAAAAAACTCCTTTTGAACCACGATCACCATATGCTATTTCAAAACTATATTCATATTGGATAGCAAAGAATTACAGAGAGTCTCATAATATTTTTTTAAGCAATGGTATTTTGTTCAATCATGAATCTCCCAGAAGAAACGAAACATTTGTAACAAAAAAAATTACATCTGGAGCTGTAAAAATTAAATTAGGTATACAAAATAAAATCTCTCTTGGAAATATATATGCAAAAAGAGATTGGGGGTACGCTCCAGAATATGTATTTGGTATGTGGAAAATATTACAGCATAATGAGCCAGATGATTTTGTCATTGCTACTGGCAAATCATACAGCGTCAAAGAATTCGTTGAAAAAACATTTAAATATTTAGACATCAATATAGTTTGGAAAGGAAAAGGCTATAATGAAAAAGCTTATAATAAGAAAAATAATAAAGTTATTGTAGATATTGATAGAAAATATTTTAGAAATACAGAAGTAAATTTTTTAAAAGGAAGTAATTTGAAAATTAAAAAAAAACTAAATTGGTATCCAAAGACATCATTAGATAAAATAATTAAAATTATGGTAGACAGTGATTTAATTAAATACTCAAACTAGTTTCATTTTCACTATATTCTTTAATTGTTTTTTTTATTCCTTTTTCTAGGTCAATTTTAGTTTTAAAACCTAATTGATTTAATTTAGTAACATCTAGGCACTTTCTTAATATACCATTTGGTTTTTTTTTGTTCCATATAATACGTCCATTATATTTTGAGATTTTACAAATAAGTTTTACTAATTCACTGATAGAAATATCTTTTCCACTACCTACATTAATTATCTCATTTGAATTATATTTTTCAAATAAAAAAATAATTGCTGATGCTGCATCTTTAACATGTATATATTCTCTTCTTGCTACACCAGTTCCCCAAACTTCTACCTTATCGATATTATTAATTTTTGCGTCTACGATTTTCTTTATTAAGCTAGCCATAGCATGGCCTTTATTCAAGTTATAATTATCATTATGACCATAAATATTACATACCATTGGCAAAATAGTAAGCATATTATATTTTTCATAATAATATTTAGCTTGTTTAATTCCAACAATTTTAGCTAGTGCATAAGCTTCGTTTGTTTCCTCAACCTCACCTTTGAAAAAATTTTTTTCTTTTATTGGATTTTTTGATGTTTTTGGATAAATACAAGAGCTTCCAATAAAGATATTTTTTTTTATTAAAAATCTCTTACATATTTCAAATAAATTTGTCTGTATTAATAAATTTTCTTCTAAATAACTTATAGGATTATTGATATTATCTAGGATTCCACCTACTTTAGCAGCAATCATAAATACATATTCAGGATTATTTTTATAAAAATATTCTTCTAATTTTTCTTTATTAAACAAATCTAATTGTTTTCTTGAAGGTAAAAGTAAATTTTTATATTTTTTGTTTTTAAGCTGATAAGCAATTTCATTGCCTAGCATTCCAGTTGATCCAGTTACTAAAATTTTTGAATCTTTAGAAATCATTTTATTATATTAATATCGTTTGATTTCATTGTATATTTAATTTATTGAATATACATGAAAAAAAATTCATATAAAAAATTAACTAATTTATTTGGTAATTTTGATGAAATTGATAAATTATTATTCAATTTCAGAA
This sequence comes from uncultured Alphaproteobacteria bacterium, assembly GCA_902585605.1. Lineage (GTDB taxonomy): Bacteria > Pseudomonadota > Alphaproteobacteria > HIMB59 > CACPNW01. The sequence goes on along the minus strand of CACIED010000020.1, from coordinate 4,439 downwards.
ATAATTTTGAAAAGCAATTTTTATTAACAATAAATAAAAAAACTTTAAAAGATAATTCAGTCGCTTCAAATGAAATAAAAAATAGAATTAAATTATATAAACATTGGGGTTTTAAAAATTCAAATACTTCTTTTTTTCAGATTTTTGATAAAAATTTTCCAAAAACTCATAGTAAATTATCTAAGCTATTTAAATTGAAAAAAGCTGTGTCATCTATAATCATTCAAGAACCTGGAAATACTCTTCCTTATCATCGAGATACTTTTATTAATTTTAAATTAAAAAATGGTCTAGATCCAAAAAATGAGAGCGTTGTTAGATATATGGTTTTTTTAGAGAATAGAAAAATTGGTCATTATTTTGAAGTAGAAGATAACGTTATATCAAAATGGAAAAAAGGCGATGTAATATTTTGGGGAAATAATTATCATATGGGTGCAAACTCAGGATCACATTATAAAGCAACACTAAATATAACAGGAATTTCCAACAAAGAAAGTCTTCATAATAATCCTATTAAAAAAATAAATTTTTAATCATTTTTATCTAATAATGATGTTATGCACAATCTATTATAATCACCACCTCTATTATACATTTGCCAATTACTATCACCAAGCCCAAATAAAATAACATTTGAATCTAGTAGTCCAAGTTTTTTATTTATTTTTGACTGCTTAGCTTTATATTTTCTAATTATATAGTTAGAGTCAAATTTTTTTATAAGTTTTAACCCTATGTAGCATCCAAGTTTATTAATATAATCTATTTTATTTTGAAAAAATAATGGATCATCATCATCTGATCTTGTTAATCTCATTCCTATTCTTAATTTAGCAATCGGAAAGTACTTTCCAAGACTAAAAGTAATTACTTTTATAGATTTTTGGTTGAAATCAAAACGTAGTTTCTTAACTACATTTGCATAACAGCAATCAATTAAAACAGGAATATTTAATTTATTACAAATTTTAATAACCTCATTTGTTTGTGGATGTAAATCTCCATGATCTGAAAAGGGTATAGATATAACAACAGCATCATTTTTAGTTAATGGACCGTCTTCAATATATTTCCATTTATAAAAATTTCTCCATGTAGTAAAATGATACATATATTCTCCTTTGAATGCTCTAAATCTTCTATTTTTATTTAAAGCATAGAAATAATCAAATGATTGAGTTGCGCCTAAAGAATAACATTTAAAAGGAAATAATTTAAGATTTTTTAGTTTTGTAAAATTAGATTTTAATATCCATTTGAGATATTCATCTAAAAACTTTTCTGATAAATTAGCGTCATAAAAAATCTTATTAAGATTATTTAAATTTTTCATTTCTATATTGATGAATTTTTTTACAGAATCATCATTAATAGCTCTAACATGCCTATACTGTAATTTTAAATTTGGTGATTGTATTCTTTTCATACTTTGCTTGATAAAAATAAAAAAACCATCTTCATTAAAATTTTAAAACCATCTCTAAACTCATTCATTTTTTTTGTACCTGATAATCTTTTTCTTTCTAAACTAATTATTTCAGTATAATTTAATTTATATTTTTCAACTTTGATAGGTAATTCAACGCAAAAATCTATAGATTTAGTTCGTAATTTTAATCTTTTAAATTTTTTTGTATTAAAAGCTACATATGTATTTAAAATATCTGTTAGTTTGACATTAAAAAAATAATTTCCTATAATTGTAAAAAATTTGTTTCCATAATAAGTTATAATAGTATCATCTTTACTTCTAGATTTATTTTTATATCTTGAGCCAAAGACAAAATCAAAATTATTTAAATAATCTAATAAATAATTAATATCTTTTGGATTTGGAGAACCATCAGCCATAAGTATAACAGCATTTTTTTTTGTGGCATTATAAACGCCCTCAATAATAGCCTCCCCTAGACCATTAGTAGATTGTATAATAACTTTAATATTTTTTAACTGTTCTTTTGATAATTTACTAATCGAATTATCGTTTAAAGGCATAACAATTAAAATTTCAAAAGATATATTTTGTCTTAAATGTTTTAATACTTCATTTATTACAATTGGAAGATTATTTGTTTCATCCTTGGCTGGAATAATAATTGAAATTTCACTCATCAATTCTAAATTTTTTAAAATATTTTAAAATTAAATTTGAAATCTTATTTATATTTTTTTTGGTATATAAATTTGAACCCATAGTTATAAAAAAACCTGATTTATCAATTTTTTTACTTTCAATAAATTTTTTAGAATTATAATATTTTGGAAGATATTTTTTTATAACTGGTTGTTTAGTAAAGTCACCACTTATTATTGGTCTTATTTCTATAGAATTTGATATTAAATATTGTGCAAGTTTATTTCTATGTGTTGATATTTTTTCATTTAAAATTATTGCGTAACCAAACCAACTTATATTTGATTTTTTATTAGCTATAGGTAAATAAAGATTTTTTTTTAGTAAAGAATTACATTCAATATTATGATTTAAATTTTTAAAATTTTGTTCACGATTTTTTCTAAATAAGTCAATATTTTTAATTTGTTTAAGTAATAATGCAGATTGAATATCAGTAATTCTAAAGTTATAACCCAAATTAATAAATTTAAAATTTGAATTGAATTGAAAATTTTTTTTATTTTTTATTTTATCAATTTCTCTGCTCCATCCATGAGATCTTAATGAAAGTAAAATTTTATAGTCCTCGTGAGTTTTACAAGTAATTAATCCACCTTCACCTGATGTAATATGATGTGAGTAAAAAAAAGAAAAGGTAGATACATCCCCAAATGTTCCAAGATATTTTTTATTAAATTTTGATCCTAATGCCTCACAAGTGTCTTCTATTAAAAATATTTTATTTTTATTTACTATTTTCATTAGCTCGTTCATGTCTGTGCAATTTCCTAAAGCATGTACTAAAAAAATTCCTTTTGTTTTTTTAGAAATTTTTAATTTTAGATCTTTTAAACTCATGTTAAGAGTTTTAGAATCAACATCCACAAATTTTGGAGTCAAACCTAATTGAATAATTGGATACAAAGAAGTAGACCAACAAATTGTTGGTATCAAAATCTCATCACCAACATTCAATCTTTTTTTTCTAAATTTGTTTAAAAGTAAAGAGATGGCTAATAAATTTGCTGAAGATCCAGAATTTACTAAAAGACTATATCTTCTAAATTTTTTTTCAAATTTTTTTTCTGCTATTTCTGTATTTTTGCCTGTATATGTTATTTTTTTACTTTTTAAAGCCTTTATAGCATCATTAATATTTTGATTAGTTATTGTTGATTTAATCATTAGTTTTTTTAAATATTAATTTTAAAAAAGAATTTAAACCACCTGAAGATATTATAAATATTAAAGGTAAAAAAGCTGTAAACACTCTATTATCCCCATCTACATAATAAATTGAAATTGATATTAATATTAATAAAATTGAGCATAAAATATAAAATTTTTTTAAATTAAAATCTTTAATAAGGCCAAGAATAAAAAATACATATATTGGTGTTAAAGTAAATAATACAAATAGATTATGTGCAATAGAATATGATGGTTTATATGCAGAAAGAACAACGAACACTCTTAAAAAAGCAATTTTAATAACTTCAAATGGTGAATATATAAAAGAGCATATCCAAAAAGATAATGAAGATTTGGGTGAATTGTTTCTATTTAAATTTAATATTTCTTGTTCAGTTAAGTTCAAGCAAATTTTTAAGTTATATGTATTAACATTTAAATTTTCAAAACCAAATTGTTTTAAATCAAGCATAAACCAAGTTTCGTATACAGGAAGCATTTTAATTGCATTTTTTCCTAAATAATTGATATAAATTATTATTAATAATCCTAAAGGGATAAGTATGTATAAATTTTTTTTTTCATTTAAATAATAATAAATAGTTAAAAATAAGTAAACAGCAATCAATTCAGTAACACCATTAGGCCTAGCAAACAAAGTTAATGACATCGCTATGAATAAATAAAATAATTTATATTTTAGTGTTTGGTATTGGCATACAACGTAACTCAATAATAATATTGTAAACAAAAAAAAACTTACTGGAGAAAGAAAATAAGTCCACATTTGAACTGTAGGATAAAACAAAAATAATGTGACTGATAAAATGGAGGCATATTTATCAAATATAGATTTAGTAATTTTATATACTAATATTGCACTAAAAAAATTCAAAATTAAGTTTGAGAATAAATTTCCATATGGAAAATTTAAATTCAAAAAAGATGCAAGGTATAGGCAATAACTTAAAAAAAAATTAGACGGCCACTCAGGGATTCGAAAATTTAAAATAGAAATTGCACCATTGTAATATCTATCCCAGTCTATAATTCCATAGATTGGAACATTTCCATATCTTGAAGTAACATAGAAATAGAAAATTATTGTACTAATAAACCATAAAAAAAA
>CACIED010000019.1 GCA_902585605.1 uncultured Alphaproteobacteria bacterium | reverse complement strand
GTGTTTAGGCCATATCTTATAATTATCCCAGAGTGCGCTTATCATTTTTCCACTTACACCATTGCTTTTATTTGAAATTAAAAAATTTATAAGCTCTAAAGGTTTTAAAAATAAATTTTGCTTATTATTTTTTACTTTTAAATTGCTCTGATAAAAATTTTCTCCTATTATTTTTTTGTCTATTTTAAGAACTTCATCTAACATATTAGTATTCAAAGCACCAGGTGATATAGCGTTGATATCGATATTATATTTTTTTAATTCCAGTGCAATAGACTCAACAAATCTTACTATCGCAGTTTTGGACACAGAATAAGAACTAAAATTTTGCATGGCTTTTGAAGCTCCTCCACCAGCTAGTTGAATTATTTTTCCCATTTTTTGTTTTTTGAAAGTTGGTAATAAAAACATGATTGTATATATTGATCCATACAAATTGGTTTCAATTCCTTTTATCCAGTCTTTCCATTTTGTATTTTCAAAAGGTTTAATTGATCCATAAGTGCCCGCATTATTAATAAGAACATCAATTTTCTTTAATTTACTTAAGCAAAATTTTACAAAATTTTTTACTTGATTTTGATTTGAAATATCTATTTGTTTTAAAAAAATAATCTGATCTTTTGATATCCTAATTTTAGACAATTCAATTTTAGCAGTATTTAATTTTTTATTATTTCTTGAGCAGATAATAACATTATGATTTTTTTTTACTAAATACTTAGCTATTTCAAAGCCAAAGCCCTCTGAACCACCTGTTATAATTATATTTTTCTTATTAACCATTAATTATTTCCTAATGTAAAGTGTCTAATATTAGATGAAAAATTATTAGTGTTTAGAAAATTATTTTGATCATATATGTAAATTTTTTTAAAAATTTTTTTAAAATTTTTATTTTTTAAATTTCTAATATGATGTGAATTAGTAAATATGATAACAATATTAGAATCAATTAAAGTATCTATAGGTTTATCGTATAATTTTATTTTTGTAGCTATTTTATTTGGTAATTTTTTAATTAATGGGTCATAAGCATTTAATTTTACATTATGCTTCAGAAGTTTTTCAGAAATTTCTAAAGCTAAAGATCTTCTTAACACATTACTATTTTCTTTATAAGTTAATCCCCATAAAGAAATTTTTAAACCTTCAAATTTATTAAATTTTTCTTTAATTTTATTTAATGGCCATAGCTTATTTTCATTATTACTTTTTGTAATAGATTGAATTACATGAAGATTTTTATAAAAATTATTATTTATTTTTTTTAAATAATTAATATCTCTTCCAATAGTTCCTCCCGAATATGAAGAGCCCGCTGATAGGTAAGCATATTTACTAATCCTTCTTTCTTTTTTTAATGCTTTTTCAACTTCAGAGTATGACGCACCATAAAAATCACAAAGACTCGCTATTTCATTTGCAAAGGTGATATTTAGACCAAGATAAGCATTTAGAGCATGTTTTGTCATTTCAGCAGACTCTATTTTCATAAAAACAATCTCTTTTGTAAAATCTTTGAGTAAAATTTGTATTTTTTTCTTTAAGAAATTTTTTCTAATACCTACAATTATACGAATTTGATTGTTAAAACTTTTTATTCCCTCTCCAATTTTAAGATTTTCTGGTATGCAAATAAAGTTGTGATTGATTTTAGATATTTTTTCAATTTTCTTTATTGAGCCAATTGGTAGTTGAGAAGATATTATTATATTTGACTTTTTTTTTAACAATGAAATTACTTTTATTATTTTATTTATAATAAATGAATCATCACCAATATCTTTATTGTTTACAGGTGTATCGTAATTAACCCATATATAGTCAGCACTATTTATAAAAGAATTAATATTTTTTACAATTTTAATAAAATTATTCTTTCTGTATTTATCCAAATTAACTTGCAGATCATTTTCTATTAATTTGTATTGACCTTCCAGTACATTTGTAAGCAGTTTTTTATCAAAATCTGTTGCTATTACTTTATGTTTTTTTTGTGCAAGGCAAACTGATGTTACTAATCCTAAGTGCCATAAACCAACAACACAAATTTTCATTTTAATATCTTTTTATTTTTGTCTATCCAATTGAGTGTTGAAATTATAGATTCATTTATAGTATATTTTGCTTTCCAACCAATATTTTTAAGTTTTTTACAATCCACCTGAATATTAGGAATATCTCCAATCCACCCTGTTTTTTTATTTTCATACATTATTTGAGGTTTAACATTTAAGTATTTTGTAATCATTTGTACTGAATTCTTTACATTTTTTTTTTCGTCAGTGCCAATATTAAAGATTTCAATTTGTTTTTTTTGTTTTTTTAAAATTATTATAAAACCTGATATGATATCATCGATATGAATGTAAGATTTTTTTTGTAATCCATTCCCCAGAACATATAGTTTCTTTTTATTTTTACTTAATTTTTTATAAAAATCAATTAAATGACCATGAGTGTATCTTGGCCCCATAACCGAAACAAGTCTTAGTATTGAAATTTTAATATTATGTGATTCACCCAGCGCTGTTAATAGTGCCTCTGAAGATAATTTTGCAGCAGCATAAAATGAATTCTGAATTGGGAAATTATCATTTTCTTTTGTTGGGATATTTTTAGTATTTCCATAGACTGATGCTGTTGATGAAAAAAAAATTCTTTTGATTTTATTTTTAATAGCCAATTCTATAATATTTTGAGTTATCTTAATGTTATTTTCGTAATGTTTTTCTCTTTGTTGATAACTTTTTTTAACGTCTGCCAATGCAGCTAAATGAAAAATTATTTCTGTATTTTTAAAGTAATTGATTGATTTATTAATACTAGAAAGATCATCATTTATAAATTTAAAATTTTTATTTTTTAAAGCATCTGCTAAAAACTCAAGTCTTCCAGTTGAAAGATTATCTATACAGTATATTTTATAAATATTTTTTGACAGTAACTTGTCTATTAAACTACTACCTATAAAACCTGCGCCACCAGTAACGATTATTTTTTTTTTCATTTCTTGATACTTAAAATATTTGATATATACCTTGAGTAAAATGAATGTAAATAATAACTTAAAAAAATTTTATAACGAACATTCTATTCAGTGTATAAAAGATATTGATTTTCAAAAAGTAGATAAAGTAATCAAATTAATTACAAAAATAAGAAAAAATAAAGGTAGAATTTTTTTTATCGGAGTAGGCGGTAGTGCAGCTAATTGTAGTCATGCAAATAATGATTTTAGAAAATTAGCTAATCTAAATTCTTATTGCTTAACTGATAATACAGCAGAGCTTACAGCTAGAACAAATGATGATGGATGGGAAAACGTTTTTTCAGAGATGCTTAAAACTTATAATCTTAATAAAAATGATTTAATTTATGTTATGTCTGTGGGCGGAGGAGATATGAAAAAAGGTGTTAGTGTGAATATTATTAAAGCTATAGAATATGCAAAGAAAAAAAAATGCAAAATAATTAGTGTTGTTGCTAAACAAAATGGATACGCAGCTGTTCATTCAGATATATCTATAGTTTTGAAAGTCTCTAATAAATCTTTAATAACCCCTATTTCTGAGTCAGTGCAATCTCTTATTTGGCATTCAATAGTCAGCGATCCAAGAATTCAAAAAAATAAAACAATTTGGTAGTTTAAAGTTGTTTAGATAATATCTCATCTACAAACTCACATCTATTTTTCACAGTATGATATCTTAAACAATGTTCACTTGCAAAATTACTTATTTCTATTCTTTCTTTTTCATTTTTTAAAAAGTAATTCATTTTATCTACACAATCATTTGCATCTTTGTATCCAATAAAATGCTTGCCTTCTTTAAAGTAATCTTTTAATTCTTTAGCTTTATCAGTTAATAAAAAAGAATTTAGACCAGTTACTTCAAAAACTCTTATATTGCCTATGTCAGTTGGGTCTTCTCTATGAATATTAATTGTTATTTTTGAAAATTTAATATTATCATAGTAATCTTTAATACTGTAAGTAAGACTATTAACTCTATCTGGGTAAAGATTTTTTAGGGATTTTTCATTTTTAAAATTATCTTTTAAAAATAAATTATCTTTTTTACTTAAAATAGCTTCATTTAAGATCCTTTTGAATCTAAAATTATCACTCATATTCATAATATTTTTTAAGTTTGTTTCAGAAATCTTACCCAATATTTTTATAATATTAATTCTATTAAAATTTTTAAACTTTGCATAAATTGATTTATTTGTTTCGTGCTCTTCTGCAAAAACTGTAAGATTTGTATTATGCATTAAAAACTTTAAAAAATGAAATCTCTCTATATGATCAAATTTATTGTAGCCACTTTCTCCTGAAAAAATTGAATCATATTTTTTTTTAAATCTTTTCTTATTATAGTTTTTAAAATCTGAAATTACATATGGGTCAAATGCATTTCCAAGATGAAAAGCTTTTAACCCTCTTTTTTCAAATTCTTTTTTAAGAGGTATACAATTGGTAAAAATAAAATCCAAGTCTGAAAAATTTTCCCTATATGATGACCCGAGTAAATGATCTCCCCATAATCCTGTAATAATTTTGACAAATGGAAATTTCTTTTTAATATCATTTCTCATAAATCTTGGGAAACTATCTGTAAATGCTCCTGCATAAATAAATATTACATCTGGTTTATAATGCTCTATTTGTTTATGAATTGTTTCTAAGTAATTTAAATTTTCATTAGGGTAAAAAGTATCTTTCCATTTGTTTTGCAAAAGTTCAAAATTTGGAATTATGTCAATTGAATTAATTTCTAATTTATTGAGCAATTTTGACCAAGATCCAGGATGAATAAAATTGTTGGTTTTTAAAACTTCTAATTGTTCATCGTAACTTTTGTCATAAAGATTTTTTTCAACAAAAAATTTACTTGCAAGTGTATTAATACTATTAATTCTTAAAAGGGTATATCTTTGCATGAAGTAATTTAATATAGTATATTGTGATTTATAGATATAAAAATTAACAATACTCTTTAAACCAAAATAATGAAATTAACTACTTTGATTCCATGCTACAATCATGCAAAAACTATTAAGCAAGTTCTCAATTCAATAATCAACCAATCATATTTACCAGATGAATTGATAATAGTTAATGATTGCTCTACTGATAATAGCCAGGAGGTTATTGATTCATTTTATGAAGAACATAAAGTTAAAATTAATATTAAGATTTTTATAAATAAAAAAAATCAAGGTATAAGAAATCTTTTCTTGAATTATAAAAAAGAAATAAATTATGAAATCTTATTCTTTGGTTCTGCTGATGATTGTATAGTTGATAAAAATTTTTTTTTAGATGCGATGAATGCTTTTTTAGAAAATAAAAATTTAAAAATGTTTTTTGGAAATTTTAATGAAATTTATATGGGAAGGTTACAATATACAACTAAAGCAAATAAAATATTTGAACCAACTTTACTTACTCCAAAAGATTACAATAAAAAAATATTACTAGCTCAAAAAATTGGATATACTTTTTCACCCTCTTCAATTTATTGCAGTGATATATACAATAAAATGGTTTCAAAAAATGAGTATTTATATTCTTATGAAGATACTCATATTAATAACTTAATAGGCCTTAGTCATTACACTTTTTTTTCTCCAAAAGTTTATACAGATTGGACTATTAATTTAAATAGCTTTTCAAGAAAAAATCAAAAGAATCTTATTTTAATTTATCTAAAAGTTTTAAAAATAATGTTCTTTAGTGATTACAAGAAAATCTATTATTTAAATTATAAATTAAAGTGGTTATTAATTTACCCTTTGGTTGTATTGAAAAATCTTATATATAAAAAAAAATATAGTGAATAGTTTTATAATTAATAATTTAAAATCTTAATTTAAACTAGTACAAAATTATTGAATCTTTAAATTATCATTTTATAGATGAATAATTTTAAAAAAAGCTTTAATAATAAAAATACATAATCTTTTTCTAAAATATAATAACTAATTTGAAATTTTTGTAATATCTTATGTTTAAATTTTCCAGTTTTAAAAACAAATACAGAAATAGATATTACTATATCAGGTCATTTTATGAGATTTACATAAGATATATATTTATAAATTTTATTAAAATTATTATTTCACCTTTTGCAATATTATTCATTCCTTTTTTAATAATCATTAAAAAAAAGGGATATTTGTTTATTACTGACATAATGTCAGGTGTGGGGCATATAATACCAGAATTTGATTATTTTTACCTAAATCAAAATAAAAATGGAAAAAGTAAGTACATATTCATTAATAATGGTAATTCCAACTATAAATTTTTAGAAAAAATTTATGTTTTTGATAAAATTTATTCTGGAAATCTTTTTTTACTTTTAGTTACAGCTATTAATTTTTTTAATAAAAGTAAAATTAAGTGCAGTCAAACTCTGCCTGATCATAACATGCCCTTAAATTTTTTTTCTAAATATTATAAAAAAAATTTTTATTTTAAATATTATGACAATTATTTTAAATTAAGAGAACAAAATAAATCTTTCTTTTATATAAAAAAAAATTATTTTGAAATTAATAATAAATTTTTAAATTATCAAAAAATAGCATGTATACATTTTAGAGAGAATATAAGTCATTCAATTCCAACAATTTCTAATCCTTCAAATTACTTAAAAACATTAGAATATCTATTAAATAAAAATTATTATATAATTTTTGTAGGCAGAGAGCGAATGCCTATTGAATTCAAAAACTTCAGTATTCTAAATTATGCAGAAAGCAATGAAGTTAGTCTACTAAATGATTTCAAAATATTTTATGCATCAAATATTTCTATTATTTGCGGATCCGGAATATCTTATATCCCTGACACACTTGAAAAAAAATATCTTTATATAAATTCATGGCATATTTCTAGACCTGGTGGATACGGAAATCAATCAATTGTATTACCATCTTTAATTAATAAAATAGATGAAAATAAAATATTATCGTTTAAGGAACAAATGATTTTAGAAAACTCAGGCAATCATTTATCTTCACATTATTTAAATAAAAATAAATATCAACTTGTGTACCCAACAGATATTAATATCCTAAATGCTACTAAAGAATTAATTAATTTAGATGAAAATACAAAATTTAATAGTCTGCAAATTAAGTTTATTAATGATTATAAAAATTATGGTTTTCTTAAAAATTCAAAAGCTAGAATTAGTGCTAGTTTCTTGGATCAATATTCTAAATTGTTTGATTAAATTAAATAAAAATTTTACTATAGATAATTATAAATTAAAAAAATTTATTTATTTCTTTCACTGTAATTCATATTCAGTTGTTTGATAAAGAGTCATTAGAGAAATTTTACAAATTTTGATTATTTATATTCGTCTTCCAGGATAATTTTGAAGGTATTTGCAATAAAAGACACTTAGATTAATTATTACATAATTTAAAATTGTTTAATTTTATAAAGTTAATTAAGAACAATAAGAGATAAAATACACCAGTTTACCATTTATTGCTAAGAAAAATTTGATATATATAAAATATGTTTGTTAACATAAAAGAAGTTTACGAAAATGGTTATTTTGTTGGTAAACTAGATGATCTGGAATTCAATTTATTTAAAAATATAATTAATTCTCATTTTCAGAATATCTTAAAACAAAATAATATTGTTTTCAAAGATGAGATCTGTAATTACCATAATTTAGATATCAGTCTTGATAAGCATAAGTCGATGTGGCCAAAAGAAAATAGAATATTAAACTATAGAGATTATAAAAAATTTTTAGAAACTAATTTTTTTAGTTATTTGAAATCTTTGTTTGGTTCATTTGAAATATCTGATGAAAATAATATTGGTCACCCTGAAATATATTTTAGAATTGTAAGACCTTATCCATTTACAGATGTAACATCACTTCATTCTGATTCATGGTTTAGGCACTTAGGTCACGGTAAAATGCCTGAAGATTGTAATAGTATAAAATTTTGGTTTTCAATTTATCCTCCTGAAAATTCCAGTAATTCTAAACTTGGATTTCGTTTCGTTCCAAATTCTCATCATAATAAACTAAAATATGATAAAGTTTTTAGTGATGGTATATATAAGCCAGTTTTAGATGAGAAAAAAAATAATATAGAGACTATCTCTTTAAAAGGATCGGCGGGCAGTTTTATTGTTTTTCATGATGATTTGGTTCACGGTGGTGAGGTTATCCAATCTGACACAACTAGATGCAGTTTTGAATTTAGCTTATGGGCAAAGAAGGAGTCAATTAATAATCTAATATCATAAATTATTTTAATTTAAATTTTGAAAATATTCTCTCTACAAGCTCATTTATTAATATATTTTTTTTCAAATGTTTAATGCTGTTATCAGCTCTTAATATATGTTTAGTCTTATCACCATTAATAATATTACCTTCAAAATTATATTTATATCTTTTCATAACATTATCTTTTATTTTCATTTCATAATTACCACATAGGGGAATGCAAAAATCTCGTTCATTTGTTTTTTTTAAAATTACTACTATACACATTTCGTTACATAGAGTTTGAGTGTTATTTTCATCCCAGTTGTAAATACTTAATGATGGTGGATCTGCAACTAATTTTAAGGTAGTCACTTCATATGCATTAGATCTTGCCAAATCAGTAAAAAATTTTGGTTCGTATTTGAACATTCCATGATTTAAACCAAACATACATGGCACTTCATGGATCATATAACCACCAACTTTAGTAAGCTGATGCATTATCTTAAAAAAATTTAACTGATTAATTAAATGCTCACTTGTACCAAAATTAGTAACTATATTAAACTTATTGAAGTATTTATTATCTAAATCATCAAAATTAAAATCCATAATTAAATTTGATGATGAGTCTTCATTATCTTCATCTGGGTCAATATCTATAGAGAAATAACTAAAACCTAAACTTTCGTAAAGATTCTTAGCTCTAATACCCCAATTATCTGCTGGAGCCGTTTTCATAACTTCGAAATTTGGCTTTTTATTAAATTTTTCAAAAAGTTTTAAAAAAATATTATCGATATTTTTTGTAATTGTAAGATTTTGTCTTCCTAATTCGCATACAGATTTCTGAAAATCTGAGTCAAATTCATTTTGATTTAAGAAATCAGAATATATACTAATTATTTGCTGCCCAATACCCATATAAATCTTATAAATTAATTAAAAGAGTTTACAAATTTAAATTTAATTTATAAATAAAAATTATATTCTCGTCTATATGCATTGGATACCGAACTTAATACGAAAAAATCTAATTATTTTAGTATTTATATTTATCGCAGTTTCATTTAATTTTTATAATTCGTATTCAGATATAACCACAGAACATCCAAAATTTAAATTAGAGTCAGTATGGTATCCAATTGATGATAATTTATTTTATGATGTTAACTTAATAGGTAAATCAATACTAGATGAGCAATATTATTTGTCAAAATCGATAAACTCTATTTTAAGAGATAATTCAACAAATGAATCTAATGTATCTTCAAATATAGTAAGAGAAAGTTTATTAAATAATCCTGAAATTTTTTTTGGAATCAATATAGAGAATGAAAATTTTATTAACGAAGATACTTATATAGAAAGAAGTGATTTTAACATACTAAATATATTCCGTTACTTTACTCAAGAAAATGCAAAATCATTCTTTTATAATCATATACAATATAGCAAAGAAAATATTAATAAAGGTTTTGATTACAAATATGATGATGCTTTAATAACATCATCCACTTCACCATATGGAATAAAAATAGTGTTTCTTTCACAAACCAATGATGTGGAGAAAGAAATAAGTAAAATCAAAGATTTTATGTATAGAAGTAATCAAAATTTTAATAAAGATGCTTTAAGCAGAATTTTAATTTTTACAGATTTTGTTAAAAATGATAATCTCGCCATTATTGAAAAACTTAAAAATAGAATACTTATAGATGATGAGGAAAAATTATCTGAAATAATAGATACTATTAACTATTCAGTTGAAAAAATTGAAGAAAAAGAAAATTTATTGCAAGAAATTTATGAACTAAATGAATTTACAATATTTAAAAATTCTAAAAATAATATCAATAGTTTAAAAAGATCTATGGAAATAAAAATATTAACAAATCTTGCTTCAAACATTTTTATATTAATTTTTTTAGGAGCTGTCGTTATATTTTTAAGAGAAAATTTTTATAAAATTATCAATCATGAGAATAAT
>CACIED010000018.1 GCA_902585605.1 uncultured Alphaproteobacteria bacterium | reverse complement strand
TTACAAACTTATCTATTTGGGTAGCAATTATATTAGTTCTTTTGTCTTTATACTTTGCTTATAATTATTTTATCTGAATTAATTAATAGTGTTTAGTATAATTAGATGTAGACTAAATTAATACAAATATTTATACGAGGTTTCAATGCATAATCAATATGTTGCCAAATCAAGAAGATTAAGAAGTACTATTTATTCTTCCCGAATTGAAAATCAGGGAGTTACTTCTTATACTATATACAATCATATGCTACTTCCCGCTGCATTTCAGGATAGTATTGAAGAAACGTATAATCATTTAAAAAATTACGTTCAGATATGGGACGTGGCAGCAGAAAGACAAATAGAAATTAAAGGAAAGGATGCTTATCAATTAGTTCAAATGATGACTTGTAGGGATTTAAGTGAAGCTAAAGATGGTAAATGTTACTACTGTCCCATAATTGATGAAAATGGCGGAATGATAAATGATCCTGTTATTTTGAAATTTAATCAAGAAAAGTGGTGGATATCAATTGCTGATTCAGATGTAATGTTATTTGCCAAAGGGCTTGCAATAGGGAAAAAATTTGAAGTTTCTATTTCTGAGCCTGATGTTAATATTATGGCTGTACAGGGTCCTAAAGCTTTTAATTTGTTAGAGAAAATTTTTGGTAAAGAAATTTTAGATTTAAAATTTTACAATTTTAAATATTTTAATTTTAATAATTCTAAACATTTAATTGCTAGATCAGGTTGGTCAAAACAGGGTGGTGTCGAAATTTATGTTGAGGACTCTCGATCTGGTTTAGAATTATATGATTTGTTTTTTGAAGAAGGTAAAGAATTTAACGTAAAACCAGGATGCCCACATTTAATTGAAAGAATTGAAAGTGGCTTGCTATCTTATGGAAATGACATGGATATTAATGATAATCCTTTGGAATGTGGTATGGATAAGTTCGTTAAATTAGATAATGATATTAACTTCTTAGGTAAAGAAAAATTAATACAAATAAAGAATTCTGGAATTAAAAAAAAATTAATGGGTGTTAAAATTAATGCTGATAAAATAAATTTAAGATCTGCAATTAATTTAACAATTGATGATAAAATTATAGGAGAAATTAGATCCGCTTGTTATTCACCAACATTTAAAAAGGTAATTGGAATAGCAATGATATTTAATCCATATTTTTTGAAAAAAAATCAATTTAATATAGTCATTGATAATAATTTACATACTGGTGAAATTTGCGAAATACCTTTTGTTTAAAAAATATTAATGTCTAAAAATTTTAAAGCTATAATGTTAGCTTTAATTGCTTCATTTTGTGCAGTTTTGATGTCAGTATTTCTAAAATTAGCACAAGAAGACTCTAATGTTTTTACAATAGGTTTTTTGAGATTTTTTTTTGGATTATTATTAATTACACCTATTATTATTCAATCAAACTTTAAAATTTATAATACAATTAATTTCAAACTACATATTTTACGATGTATTATTAATGTTCCAATGATGATTTTTGGATTTGCAGCATTAACATATATTCCTCTAGAGCAAATTAAAGCTATCGGTTTTCTAAGTCCAATTCTTGTAGTAATACTAAGTGTAATCTTTTTAGGTGAAAGAATTTATTTAATACGTACTTTTTCATTAATATTAGGTTTCATAGGTACATTAATTATTTTACGTCCTGGATTTATAGAAATTAATATTGGTGTATATATGGTTTTAGCATCAGCTTTATTATGGTCTTGTGTTATTATTATTACTAAATTCATGTCAAAAAATGATTCTGCTATGACAATTCTTACATTTCAATATAGTTTTGTAACTTTATTTACTTTACCTTTAGCAATTATTTATTGGAATAATCCATCTTTTATATCGCTGATTTATACTCTTCTTGCCGCAATTGTGGGTACTGTTTTACATCTTTGTATAAATAATGCTTATAAATTATCAGATTTGTCAATCATTCAGCCGGTATGGTTTACCCAATTAATTTTCGCATCTTTTTTAGGTTTTATTATTTTCGGCTCTTTACCAGATTTTTTTACATGGATAGGGGCAATTTTAGTATTTATATCAGTACTTATAATCACTTACAGAGAAAATTATTTAAAGAAAGATATAGCAAAAACATCAATTCCGCTTAAAAACTAATAATATAAAATGATTTCAAAATATAAATATTTCGGAATGTGGCCTGTGGCACCGACGCCTTTTCATGACAATGGTGAAGTTGATTACGATGGAATGGAAAGGGTTTTGGACTGTATGGTAGATCAGAAAGTTCAAGGAATATGTATTCTTGCTAATTACTCCGAACAATTTTTACTCTCAGATGATGAAAGAGAAAAATTAACAAAACTATGTATGAAAAAAATTGACGGAAGAGTCAAATCGATTGTTACAGTAAGTCATTTTGCAACAGATATTGTTCGCCCTCGAGCAGAATTAGCAAAGTCACTTGGTGCAGATATCATAATGATGATGCCTCCTTATCATGGTGCATTGCTAAAGGGTAATCCAAATCAAATATTTGAACAATTTAATGAAATTTCAAAAGTGGGTATACCAATTATGATTCAGGATGCGCCTTTATCTGGAATTGATCTTTCAGTTCCGTTACTGACAAAAATGATAAATGAAATTGAGAATTTAACATGTTTTAAAATTGAAAGTGCTCAAGCTGCTTCAAAAATAAGAGCACTTATTAATAATTGTAGTGAAAGATTAGATGCTCCTTTCGATGGAGAAGAAAGTATTACTTTGTATGCAGACTTAGAAGCTGGAATTTCTGGCAGTATGAGTTCAGCATTACTTCCAGAAAAAATTGCTCCAGTAATTAATTATTTTTGGAATAACGAAAAAAATAAAGCTGAAGAAGTCTATAATAGTATTCTCCCTTTAATAAATTTTGAAAATAGACAATGCGGTTTCAGAGCTACAAAAACAGTAATGAAAGAAGGTGGGGTAATAAAATCAGATTTTTGTAGAGATCCAATTAAACCTTTAGATCCAGATACAAAAAAATTATTACTTAATTTTGCAAAAAAATATGATTTACTTACTTATAAATGGGGTAAATAGTAAAATTTAATTGACAAATATTATTTAAAAATTACTTATTATTTATGCGCAGAGTTTTTGAAGGATTACTAGAAAGAGCAATGTTTTCAAGCAGATGGGCTTTAGCTCCTGTTTACGTAGCACTTTGTCTTACTCTACTGGTAATTACATACAAAGTTATTGCGTTATTCATTTATGAAATTACACATTTAAATGAATTAACTTTAAATGAACTTCTTGTATTTGTATTACACATTGTTGACTTAGCTCTTGTTGGAAATTTAGTTTTAATGGTTATTTTTGCTGGGTATGAAAACTTTGTTTCAAAAATTGATATTGCAAATCAATCTGAAGATAAACCAGAGTGGATGGGTAAACTCGATTTTTCAGGTTTAAAATTAAAACTTATTGCATCAATAGTAGCTATTTCAAGTATAGGTTTGCTAGAAGCTTTTATTGATGTTGGTTCAAAAACTTCAGATGAAATCTACTTAATGATATTTATTCATGCAGTATTTATTTTATCTGGCTTAGTCATAGCAATAATGGATTATATTAGTGGGATTACTAAACATCACCCATAATTAAATAAAAATGAAACTGGATAAGTTTTTTGATGAAAAAACTGTCATAGATTTAAGTTTTTTTAACTTCTCTAATGCAGTCACAGCAGCTTATTTTGCCAATCAAAATTTAGAAGTTTTGAGAGTCAATAAAAACTTTAAAAAATTTTTTCCAATTCTCAAAACTGTAAACAATATTCCTTTTACTAGTATATTAGAACAAATTGGAGTGGGAGATGAATACATTAATAATTTTCAACAAAATTTAGAAAAAAATGGTTTTGTTATTATTCCAAAAATAGAAATCAAAATTGGAGATGAAAATAAAGTTTACTCTTTACTTTCCGCCTATACTGAAAATAAAGATTTTCCTTTCTTAAATGGTATTCAGGGGCAATTTGTTGATCGAACTGATGAATATAATCTTCGACGAGAGAAGGAAGAATTACTTGATCAAAAATTAAAAGATAGAGAGTTGATTGAAGAAAAAACTAAAAGATTAGAAAATATTGCTAATAGGTTGTCAAAATATCTTTCACCACAAGTATATAAATCTATTTTTGATGAAGAAGAGTCAGGAAAAAAAACAAAAGAAAGCTATGTCAGAAAAAATTTAACAATATTTTTCTCTGATATAGTAAATTTTACTGATTTATCTGATTCATTAGAAGCAGAAAAACTTGCTCTTATTTTAAATAATTATCTGAGTGAAATGAGTTTAATTGCAATAAATTCAAATGCGACGATTGATAAATTTATTGGTGATGCAATACTATCCTTTCATGGTGCTCCTGAAACACTAGGAGATGAAAATGATGCAATTAATTGTATAAATATGGCTTTGGAAATGAAAGAAAGAGTTAATGAATTGCAATCTTTCTGGATTAGACAGGGTGTTAAAGATGAATTGAAAGTAAGGTACGGCATCTCTTCAGGTTTTGCAAATGTTGGTGATTTTGGATCTAGTGTAATGAGTGATTATACAGCTATAGGTTCCTCTGTAAATCTAGCGTCTAGATTACAATCCATTGCTCCTGAAAATGAAATTATTATTTCTGATACAACTTATAATTTAGTTAAGAATCAAATTAATTGTGAAGAGTACAAAGAAATAACACCTAAGGGTTTTGTGAGACCTGTTAAAACTTACAAGGTAATTAGTTTTAAAAATAAAAGTAATAGTAAAACAAAAAAATCATATTCGAAAAAAGGTAATCACGTGGATATTCAAATATTTGATAGTTCCGATATGAAAGCTGCAATGAAAGAATTAAAAAAACTACAAGAAGATTTTAGTAAAGAAATTGAAGAAGAATAGGGGAGATTATTTTATTTTAAAAAATTTATTATTGCATTCTTAATATCATTAACAAGATTTTTATTTTCATCTTTAGTTAATTGACTTTCATTTTTTTTCTTATCAAGTTTTAACTTTCTTTGTGCTAAAATATTTGCAACATAATCATACACATTAGGATTTTTAGAAAATATATCTTTTATAATATCTTTGCTAACTTTTATTACTATACAAGGAGTTTCTGCTATCACATTAGCAGATCTTGGTTCACCAGTAAGAAGACTTCCTTCACCAACAAAATCTCCAACACCAAGTTTGGCTAAAAATACTTTGTCTTTATTTTCATTATCTAAGTACACAGATACTACCCCGTCGTTTATAACGTAAAGAGAATCTCCAGAATCATTTTGTTTAATAATGTAATCGTCTTTTTCAAAATGGAGTCTTTCTGCATTTTCAGCAATTTCATCTAAATCTTCAGAATTTAAAGACATAAAAATAGGAATTTTTTGTAGTAGGACCCTATTTTTTACTGACTCGTTATAAGGATTAAATTCACTAACCTGGCTTTTTTCAAAATCTTCTCGACTTCTGTGTATATCAAGAGCATGCAGTCCTGTATCTTCTTCGAGTTTTCCATAAAGTTTTCCAGCAGACATTTGCACACCTGCATGTCTTAAAGTTTTATGAATTTCCATCATAACACTATCTTGCATCGAATTTTTTAAAATTCTTTTTGTGCAATCAAAAGCAACAACAAATTCTAAGCCAAACTCATTAGCACCAATAAAACGAACCCACTGTAAATTTAATTGCTCTCTACCATCAACAGGTTTTGCTTTTTTGAGAGCATTATAAAGCAATTTTGAAATATTTTCTGGGTCATGAGATGGGTGAAAATATAATTTATTAAAAATATGGAATCCCTCACTCATTTTCTCTTTATCTTGCTTGCTCCAATTAGTTAAAATTGAATCTGCAACTATTTCATTAGGAATGATTACTTCAGTATTCTGAAATGTTCTTATTCTTGTACTTCTCCAGGTAATATTTTCTACATATCCTGTTTTGTCATCAACAGTAATCCAATCATTTATTGCAAATGGTCTCTCAATATTTACAAAAATTCCTTTAATTAAATCCGATAAGCTTGATTGTAGAGAAAGGGCAATTGCAGCAAAAACTATACCACCTGCAGCAAGTATACTTGTAAGTTCTAAATTAAAAACAAAGGATAAAACTAAAAATGCAGGTATCGCAAATAATAAAAACTGAAAAAGAAATGTTATTATCTCAGGTATTGTTGTTCCTGATTTATCATTTAGTGATAATATTTCGTATTTATAAAACATCATTATGAATATTGATGGAATAAAATATAAAGTTATTAGTAAGATTTTATCTGTAAGGTTACTTATAGCTTCATTAATTAAAAAAAATTCCTTTTGAATAACTATATCATAGGAAAAATTTACCATTAGATAAGATAAAATAGGTAGTATAATGATAGTAAATAATACTCGTGTAAATTTCTTTAATTTGTTCAGCCGTATTACAGAACCAATAATGAATACAGAAATGAGTATAAATAAAGAATTTAAAGTAACTACATTATTATAAAATAACAGAATAGATAAAATACATAACAAGCTTATTAAAATTATACTAATCTTTGACAGTAGGTAAAAAATGTTAATTTTCATTTTGTAATTTTTGCTATAAAGAATTTATATAAAAATGAATTCATTTTCAAAGTATTTATTCGAACACTTACATTTTGGTCTTGAAGAGAAGGATTTTACACTTATTGAAAAAATTATATTCTTTCTCATTATATTAAACTGTGTTTTTGTTGTTATTGAGTCAGAAAAATTGATTTATGAGCAATATAATCAACTCTTTGACTCAGCAAAACTTTTTTTTGGTATAGTATTTTTAATTGAGTATATTTGTAGATTAATTGCCGTAGATCAAATTGATAAATTTAAAGGTTTAAATGGCAAGATAAAGTATATTTTTACTGTACCTGCTCTAATTGATGCAATTGCACTAATTCCATTATTTTTAATTGGTATCAATGAAGGATTCTTAGTACGATTGTTAAGAGCTATAAGAATATTTAGCATTCTTCGTTTTGGGCGCTTTAGTGAGTCAGTAGATTTTATACTTCATGCAATATATGATAGACGTCATGAATTAATATTCTCACTGCTGCTTACTTTAAGTTTAATGTTATTGTCTGCAACTTTACTTTATGTTGTAGAAGGGGATTTACAGCCTGAAGCTTTTGGATCCATTCCAAGAGCTTTATGGGTCAGTTCTGCTGCTTTATTGTCCACTGGTTATGGTGATTATACTCCTATTACATTTTTAGGAAGATTAGCAGCAGTATGTACTGCATTATTTGGAATAGGGGCGGTTGCTTTACCAGCAGGTATATTGGCTAGTGCTTTTACGGAGAGAAAAAGAAAATAGGATTAAGCAGTTTTTTCTACAATTTTTATATTAGGAAACATTTTATTAGAAAATTCTAAAAGATTAGTATGTTTTGTATCTTCAGGTCTAAAATGCATACTATTTATTGTTTTTTCCCAATTTGTTTCTTTAAAATCATTTTCATATTTTTTGTAAATGTTATGTTCTTTAACTTTACTAATGTCATCATTTTTAGAAATAGAATATAAAATTGTTAACCAAGTGGAAGCTCCCATGTATTGTATTTTTTCACCCCAAGAAATACATTTTTCAAAATCTTCTTTACAAAAATAACCAATTGTTAATGCATCATAACGTGAACATGATGTTGCTGCACCCTGGGGAATTGGATCAAGTTCTAATGCTTTGTGAAGATGTTTTAAGCCTTCATCAACATTATCAAGTTTAACTAAACAAGTACCATATCTATCTAAAATTCTTGGGTCATTAGGATTAATGGAGTGTCCTTTTTTGGCATGCTCAATCGATTTATTAAAATCTTTATTAATTTGAGCTATAGCAGAAGATATTCTCAATACCTCGAAGTCATTTTCATCTGCCTCAAGACTTTTTTTGACATGATCAAAAAGCATATTTGTCATCTTATCTGGATCTTCATAATAACCTTTGCCGTTTCCGCCACCAATAGTACAAGCTTTTAAGGCATGAGCCCTTGCATTTGTTTCATCAATTTCAATTGCTTTATCAAGTGCTTCAATAGCTTTTAAATTATTTTCTTTTCCAGATCGAACATGATGATAGGTTCCTTTTATTAACCATTCATAAGAATTTAAATTTTCTGATGGTTTTCTTTTAATTCTTTGTAAGCTGCTTATTTCAATGTTACCTAGTAATTGTCGAGACATTTTCATTACGATTTCATCTTGTAAATCAAAAATATCTTCCATTACTCGATCGTATTTCTCGCCCCACAAATTCGCACCATCGCTAGCATCAGTTAAGTCAACACTAACTCTTATTCTTTTGCCAGCAGATCTAATATTACCACCAATTAAATAATCAACTAAGTGTTTCTTAGCAAATCCAAGCGCATCTTCATCACTTTTTTTAAAATCCATCGATGTCTGGTGTGAAAGTATTTCAAATTCTTGCATTCGAGAAAATTCTTGTATTAAATCTCTGAATACTCCTTCTACTAAAAATTCTGAATCTTCATCTTTACTTAAATTTTCAAAAGGAAGAATTGCTAATTTAATTTTTTTAGCTTTATTGATTTTAGTTTGAGCTATTGGCTCTTTAACATTATTGTTTGTTGTTTCTTCTTCTTCTTTTAAGAAATCATCTTCATGAATAAGTAAATTAGAGATTTTATAAACTTCAAAATTTTCACTTATATTTTTTAAATTTCTCGTGCCATCATTTTCAATTTTAGCATCTAACCTTTTGTTGACTTGATCTTTGACAATAGTAGAAATTAAAATGCCTCCAGGTTCACATTCACTCTCGAGTCTAGCTGATACATTAACTCCTGAACCCATGATATTATCACCTTCAACTATTACATCATCTACATGTATCCCAACTCGCCATTCTAATTTTAATTCTGTAATAGAGTGATCATTTCTTTTATAAATTTCATTTTGAAATTCCATTGCTGCTTTTAAGCAATTTACAGGTGAAGCAAACTCACATACAACACTATCACCCTCAGTTTTAAAAATTCTTCCTCCGAATTCTATGATTTTAGCATCTATTATTTTGCGACATTCATTTAAATTTCGAAGAGTTTTTTCTTCGTTTTCTTCCATATGTTTACTAAAGTTGACACAATCAGTAGCAAGAATAGTGGCTAATTTTCTATCAGAATTCATAAATATTTTTTAACTAATTTTAGATATTATTTCTACTAAAATGTGTCAACTTGAGTCAGAGAATCTAGATAAAATATTATATTATAAATTTAGGAGTATTTATGGTTGAAAATTTTAATAGTATTTTTTATTTGATTTTATATATAATTAACATTGCATTAGCTGGTTATTATTCATTTACATTTTTATTTAATAAAGAAAAAGAATTCGCAAAATATAACACTGATTCAAGTGCTGCACCTGCAGCGAATTTTGGAATTTTTTGGGTTACTGCTTTTTTCTTTGTTGGGCTTTATATTTTATTTACTGGACCCGAAGGTACTTGGCCTTTCTTTATAATTAATGTTATTGTCTTTGCAATGGCAACTGTCTACAATTTTTGTTTTCATTTTAAAATAGCTTTCCTTTTTGGAAGGGATAAGGTTAATTCGACAATAGAACAGCCAATTGTATCAGCAGTTGTTCTAGTACTAAACCTAATTATAATTTATGGTTTATCTGATAAAATTTATCTATAATAATTTTAAAAGGAGTAATTATGGTTGAAAATTTTGGAAGTACTTTAAATCTAATTTTATTTTTAATTAATTTATTAGGCATATCTTACTATGGTTTCCTAACTGTATTTTCACCAAATACAATTGTTACAAGATATGATTTAGGAGAAAAGGCTTTGCCAATTGTAAGAATCATAGGAACATTTATTGTGCCAATAGTAATAATTGGAATTTGGATATTATTTAGAGAAAACGGACCACAATCTTGCTGGATATTTTTTGTAAACGGATTTTTACTTTCTTTTGCTCAAGTTATTTTAAGTTGGGCCCAAAGATTAAAATTTATAGACCCGGATGCAAAAAGTGATGTTGCTGATGAGGTAATAGGACATCTATTTTTATTTATATCAATATATCTTATATATAATATGTCAGATATAATTTATATGTAACATAAAGCTGGGGTTCAATTCCCAGCTTTTATCAACTTAAAGAAAATTCTTTTACTTTATGAAATGCAAAATGATCTGCAGCATGTTTTTTTGCATATAAAACTTCTTCTACGATACCTTCTTCATTAATCATTATATCTGTTACTGCAGTGTTAAAATATCCTCCAAGAGGAATAGGCATGAATCCTCTTATTAAGGCTGGAAAGATAGCGAATGTTTTATAAATTCCTGCTAAAAATAACTTAAACCAACTTCGCTCTATTGAATATTTTTGAAAATATTTAAATTCCTCATCTGCTAGAACTGTAAATGGAATGGGACCGTGCTTCTTCATATTTGATTTCAAAAGATTAACGTTTGAATGAAAAATTCCTACGTGGGTGAAATTTGGACCAAATTCATTAAATCTTTTATTAAACTCAAGTAGTCTTAAATTACAAAAAGTGCATCCAGCAACTCTATAAAAAGTCAATAAAACTTTTTTGCCTTTAGTATCTGATAAATTAAATTGATTACCATCATGTCGGGGTAGGGTAATTTCTTCTAATTTATCTCCTTTTTTTATTTTCATACATAATGATAATACTATAAAAATAATAAGTTAATATTAAATTTTAATGACAATAATAATTATACTAAAGTTCATACATTATCTTGCAATAGTTTTTTCAGGCGGTGTTTTGGTTGGTGGTGGAGTAATACAGTCTGTCTATGCTAAAGCAAATCAAATTCCTGATTTAAATACAGCAAAGATATTAAAATTACTTGGTTACATAGGTTTGATATCTCTTATTATCTTATGGATATCTGGAATTATACTATCAATTAATCTCTATGGCGGCTTTATTATTAATAGTGCATTTACTATCAAAATAATTGCAGCAGGTTTTCTTTTAGGCTTATCTGCTTTTGTAAATTTTCATGTTTTTAATTCTTCTAAAAATAATTTACCACCAAATAAAACTATAATGAAAATAGCTACAATGAGTGGAAGAGGCCTGTTAATAATAGTTTTAATTGCAGCAGCAATTGCATTTTATTAATTTATAATTTTTTTGCTGCACTAGTTTCTTTTATATTTGTTAGCTTTGTATATCTATCTATCATTTGCGTTGTCTTATGACCGCTTTGAGCCATAATTTCATGAGTAGGTACTCCATTCATTCTAGCTTGAGTAATCGAACCTATTCTTAAGCTGTGACCAGAAATTTTATCACAATTTTCTATATCTGCGTCCTCAGCTCTTTTCTTTAAAATTAAAACAAAACTTGTGTCAGTCAAACTTACTTTTTGATTCTTATTATTAAGAATATATTTTTCTATATTATTAGCTTTGTTAATTTTATAAAAGAGTGGACCTGAATCAATTAGCGCTACCTCTAACCAATTCTTTAACGCAGATACGGGACAATAAGGTGAATTATTTTTAGGTAAATAGATCATTCTTCCTTCACCTTTTTGATCAGTCTTAGAAAAAGGTATTAATACTTGAACACCATCTTCTTCAAAATTTAGATGTTCGTATTTCATGCCTAAAAGCTCAGATCTTCTACAAAAACTATAAAAACCAATTAAAATAAGAGCTCTATCTCTTATATTTCTAAAATCATCGTTATCATTTGGAATTTTATCAATAATTTTTTCAATATCTGCTTTTAACAACTCTCTTGCTTGACCAGATTTATTATTTTTTTCATCTCTTACAATTGCACTAATTGTTTCGGAAATATTAGGATTTTTTCTATCAAATTGAAATCCGTTAACTCTATATTTATATGTAATAGATGCTAAGATTCTTTGTATAGTGGAAGCTTTATAGGCAGTAGAGGAGTAGGGGTTGTTATTTACATTTTCTCTACCTGGTATGTTGCTCGATCCTTTGAGTATTTTCGCTTCTGGATCTTCATGAAGCCAATCCATATAAT
>CACIED010000017.1 GCA_902585605.1 uncultured Alphaproteobacteria bacterium | reverse complement strand
TCTATTCCGATTAAAAGATCAAGATCTAAACAACTAAAATGAGAGATTATTTTAAGGTTTTTTATTTTGCTATCCCAAATAAATGCTTTTCCTCTTGAGAGTGTAAGATTTAATAAAAAATTGCTTAAAAACATTATAAATACTTTATTTGATTTTTCTTATTACACAGTATAATAAATCTCTCAAATTAAATCATCATAGGTACTATTATGGAAGCATTTGGAACATTTTTACCACTTATATTAATATTTGTAGTTTTTTATTTTTTATTAATTAGACCACAACAAAGAAAAGTTAAACAGCACAAAGAAATGCTATCCAATCTCAAAAGAGGTGATAAAATAGTAACTTCAGGTGGAATTATCGGAACTATAAATAAGGTAGCTGATAATAGGGAATTAACCTTAGAAGTTGCTGAAAATGTTGAAATAAAAATTGCATCCGGAATGGTAGCAGATTTATATGCAATGCCAGAAGTTCAAAAAAAAGAACCACCAAAAGAAGAGAATAAAAGTAAATCTGGCTTCTCTTTATTTTCTAGAAAAAAATAAATTTTTTTATTAATGAAAAATTATCCCATCTGGAAATCATTTACAGTAGTATCATTAGTATTATTAGGAATAATTTTTGCAATTCCTTCAATTATTTATGATGAAAATTCAGAAAATTGGTTTTTAAAAAATAAGATTAATTTAGGTTTAGACTTACAAGGTGGATCATATTTGTTATTAGAAGTTCAACTGGATGTTTTATATAAAGAAGAATTAGATAATTTTGTCGATAGTGTTCGTTTGATTTCTAGAGATCAAGCTGTAAAAATTGAAAAAATTGATATTCAAGAAAATGAGGTTGTTGTTTTTTTTGATAATAAAGAGAAGATAAAAGATATTAGAGATAGTTTTTTTCAAATGTACAGAGGAGTTACTTTACAAATTAATAATAATAAACTCAGTATAAAGTTAAATGATGAATACAGAAAAATTATTCAAGACTCAGCAATAAAGCAATCACTTGAAATTGTTAGAAAAAGAATTGATGAATCTGGAACCAAAGAACCTTTAATCCAAAGATCTGGTAAAAAGAGAATACTTTTACAATTACCAGGAGTAAAAGATCCAGAAAGAATTAAAGATCTATTAGGTAAAACAGCCAAACTAACTTTTCACATCGTTGATAATGATAATGTATCTGCTCTACAAAACAACTTAGCTCCTTTTGGAAAAATTATTGTTCCAGACATGTATGATGAAACTACAAAATATTTATTAGATAAAAGAGCAGTTGTAGGTGGAGAAAATTTAGTTGATGCCAAAGGTTCATTTGATCAAACTGAGGGTCATGCAGTGTCGTTTCGTTTTGATACAGAAGGTGCGCAAAAATTTGGTAAAGTTACAACAAATAATATTGGTAAAAATCTCGCTGTTGTATTAGATGGTGTTGTTATTACAGCTCCAAGAATTAGCAGTGCTATTACAGGAGGCTCAGGGATCATAACTGGAAATTTTAATGCCCAGGAGGCATCTGATTTAGCTGTTTTATTAAGAGCTGGTGCCTTGCCAGCGCCTTTAGAAATAGTTGAAGAAAGATCAGTAGGTGCTGGTTTAGGAGCAGACTCTATAGCTGCTGGTCAAATAGCTGCGATTATTGGTATGGTTTTAGTATGTATATTTATGATACTCATATATGGAACTTTTGGCGCTCTGGCTAATGTTTCATTAATTGTAAATTTATTTATAATTATTTCATTATTAGGAACAATTGGCGCAACATTAACATTGCCTGGTATAGCTGGAATTGTATTAACAATTGGTATGGCAGTAGACGCAAATGTTCTAATTTTTGAAAGAATTAAAGAAGAGAGTTTAAAACAAACAAAAGTTTTTCAGATTGTAAAAAATGGTTTCGAGAGAGCGATGTCAACTATACTTGATGCAAATATTACTACTTTAATTGCAGCTGTTTTACTATTTGCATTTGGATCCGGTCCAATAAGAGGTTTTTCCATTACATTGTCTTTGGGTGTGATAGCATCAATGTTCACTGCTTTAATGCTTACAAATTTTTTAGTTTATATGTACTTATCATTTGCAAATAAAAAGGAATTAAAACTATAATGTTTGGTTTAAATAAAATTATTCCTGTTGAGCCTAATATAAATTTTTTAGGTTTAAGAAGAAATTTTTTAATTTTTTCTATTTTAGCAATAATAATTTCAATTGGTCTATTAAGTATAAAAGGTTTAAATCTTGGTATTGATTTTAAAGGAGGTACTTTAATAGAGGTAAGTACAAAAAATACTTCAATTGGTGAACTAAGAGAAATTTTATCTTCTTCTTATAGCGATGTATCTTTACAGGAATTTGGTAATGAGGATATTATTTTAATAAGACTTCAAAATAAAAGTAATCAAGAAAGTATTGAAACAGTTAATTCTGTTAAAAGTTTAATTCAAGACAAGGTTGTTGAGTTTAGAAGGTCTGAATTTGTTGGTCCTACAATTAGTTCTGAACTTCTGTTTAGAGGATTTCAAGCTGTTTCTTTTGCATTAATTGCCATTTTAATTTACATTTGGCTGCGTTTTGAATGGCAGTTTGGTTTCGGCGCAGTTGTTGCATTAACACATGATGTATTGTTTACTCTTGGATTGCTATCTATTCTAAATGTAGAATTTTCTCTTGCAACAATAGCAGCAATTCTTACAATTGCTGGATATTCTATTAACGATACAGTAGTGATATTTGATAGAGTTCGTGAAAATTTAAGAAAATATAAAAAACTAGAATTAGTAGATTTATTTAACTTATCAGTTAATAACACTTTATCCAGAACTATAATGACAAGTTTAACAACTCTTCTTGCATTAGTTTCTTTATTTATATTTGGAGGAGAGGTTATTAGACCTTTCGCTTTAACAATGATTATAGGTGTAATAATTGGTACTTATTCATCTGTTTTTATTGCGGTCCCAACTTTATTAATTTTTAAGTTTAGACCGCAAGATGAAGATGATTAAGCGTTATTTAAGTTTTCTGTAACCTTTTCCCAATTAACTAAATTATCGATAAAAGCTTTTAAATAATCAGGTCTTCTGTTTCTATAATCAACATAATATGAGTGTTCCCAAACATCACATCCAAGTAGAGGGGTGTGACCATGTACGATTGGGTTTTCTCCATTTGGCGTTTTAGTAATTTCTAATTTTCCATTATTTAGAACTAACCAACACCAACCTGATCCAAATTGACCAATGCCTGCATTTATAAAATCCTCTTTCATTTTTTCAACTGAACCAATATCTGAAACTATCTTATTTTCGAGCTCAGAGGGAATTTTTCCTTCTGGATTATTTTTCATTACTTCCCAAAAATGAACATGATTTATATGTTGTGCCACATTGTTGAATACTGGAGCATTTTTTTTATAAGAGTTGATAACTATATTATTAACGTTATCGTCTGCTATATTTTGTTCTTTAATAAACTTATTTCCATTAGTAATGTAAGCCATGTGGTGCTTATCATGATGCAACTCTAAAGTTTCAGCCGACATATACGGCATTAGAGCATCTTTACTGTAGGGTAGATCTGGTAACTCTAGATTTATCATTTTATTTCCTTTGATTTATAAAATTTTCTTTAAAAATTCACCTGTAAAGCTTTTTTTATTATTTGCAATATCTTCAGGGGTACCAGTTCCAACAATTTGACCACCTTTTACACCCCCTAGAGGACCCAGATCAATTATATGATCAGCTGTTTTAATGACATCAAGATTATGTTCAATAACGATTACAGTATTACCTTCATCAACAAGTGTATGAAGAATTTTAAGTAATTTTTTAACATCATCAAAATGAAGACCGGTTGTTGGTTCATCTAGTATATATAGTGTTTTTCCCGTTGATCTTTTTGATAATTCTTTTGATAATTTTATTCTTTGTGCTTCACCACCTGACAAAGTAGTAGCTGATTGACCTATTTTTATATAATCTAATCCAACATCCATTAAAGTTTGTAATTTTTGTTTTATTGCAGGAATTTTATCGAAAAATTTATAACCTTCTTCAACAGTCATTTCTAAAACATCAGAAATAGATTTATCCTTATATTTTACTTCTAAGGTTTCTCTATTGTATCGTTTTCCTTTACAGATGTCGCATTCAACATAAACATCTGCTAAAAAATGCATTTCTATTTTTTTTACTCCGTCTCCTTCACATGATTCACATCTACCACCCTTAACATTAAAAGAAAAACGACCTGGTTTATATCCTCTGGCACTTGATTCATTTAAATTTGCAAACCAGTCTCTAATTGGAGTAAAGCACCCCGTGTATGTAGCTGGATTTGATCTTGGTGTTCTTCCGATAGGAGATTGATCTATATCGATTACCTTATCTATGTGATTAATACCTTTAAAGTTAAAACGACTTTCATCTTTATTTAACGATTTATTAAAATATTCATCTAACCTTTGATATAATGTATCAATAATCAATGAAGATTTACCACTTCCAGATACACCCGTAACAGTAATAAAATTACCTAAAGGCAATATAACGTTAAGATTATCTAAATTATTTGTTTTAATTTTATTAAGTTTAAAAACTTTATTTTTATTAAATTTTCTTCTATTTTTTGGAACTTCTATTTCTAAGGATTTGTTCAAATATTTTGCTGTCAAACTTTTATTATTTTTTAGGATTTTTTTAAGTCCTCCCTCTGCAATAATGTGACCTCCATTAACTCCCGCTTTAACACCAATATCAATTATATGATCAGATTGTCTAATTGCATCTTCATCATGCTCAACAACAATTACTGTATTTCCTAAATCTCTTAATCTAAATAAAGTTTCAATTAGTTGTTGATTATCTTTTTGATGTAATCCAATAGATGGTTCATCCAAAACATATAAAACTCCGGTTAAGCCTGAACCAATTTGACTAGCTAATCTAATTCTTTGACTTTCACCTCCAGATAAAGTTTTACTAGCTCTTGCCAATGATAAATAATCTAAACCAACTCTATTTAAAAAAACTAATCTATCTTTTATTTCTTTAATAACTCCCTCAGCAATTTTTTTATTATTTTTATCAAGTTTGCTTTCAAGTGATGAAAACCAGTGTAAACATTCGCTAATTGATTTTTTAGTAATATTACCAATATGATTTTCATTAATTCTTACTGCTAAAGCTTTCTCGTTAAGACGGAAACCATTGCAAACTTCACAGTCTCTTTCAGATAAATATTTTTCTAATTCATACTGAAGCCACCATCTCTCAGTTTCCTCATATTTACGATCAATAAAGTTAATTATTCCCTCAAAATCATATAGAAAATTTAGTTCACTATTCTCATCTCCATAAAGAATTATATTTTTAACTTTTTTTGGAATTTCACTCCATGGAACATTTTTCTTAACTTTGAATTGTTTTAAAATTTTATCTATTGTTTCAACAAAATATTTTTTTTGATAACCAAATACTTTTGTTTCCCATGGTTTAATAGCTCCATCAGAAATTGATCTAGTCTCATCTGGCACAATCTTGTTTTCGTCAAAATATTTTTCAACTCCTAATCCATCACACTCAGAACATGCACCTTGTGGTGCATTAAAACTAAATAGTCGAGGTTCAATTTCTTCGATACTAAATCCAGATACAGGACATGCAAATTTAGATGAAAATACAGATATTTTATTTGTA
Source organism: uncultured Alphaproteobacteria bacterium (assembly GCA_902585605.1). Classification (GTDB taxonomy): domain Bacteria; phylum Pseudomonadota; class Alphaproteobacteria; order HIMB59; genus CACPNW01. Next base: position 8,405 of record CACIED010000017.1, on the reverse strand, counting down.
TCCAAATTTTCTAAATATAACAAACCATCTGATAGTGTTAAAGCAACTTCTATACTTTCACTCAGTCTTTGTTGGATATTTTTTTTTACAACAAGTCGATCAATTACAACATCAATATTATGTTTAAAATTCTTTTTTAGTGAAGGCACTTCATCAATATCATAGACAACATTATCTACTTTAAGTCGTTGATAACCTCTTTTTTTTAAATCTTCGATTTCTTTTCGATATTCACCTTTTCGATCTCTAACTATTGGAGATAAAATATAAATTCTTTTATCAATATTATTTTTAATTATAAGATCAGTCATTTCACTAACTGATTGCGATTTAATCGGTTTACCTGTTGCTGGAGAGTAGGGTACGCCAACCCTAGCATATAGCACTCTTAGGTAATCGTAGATTTCTGTGACTGTACCTACGGTACTTCTTGGATTTTTTTGTGTAGTTTTTTGTTCAATAGAAATAGCGGGTGATAAACCATCAATACTATCCACATCAGGCTTATTCATCATTTGAAGAAATTGTCTTGCATACGCTGAGAGACTCTCAACATATTTTCTTTGTCCTTCAGAATAAATAGTATCAAATGCTAATGTAGATTTACCTGAACCACTTACACCCGTAATTACAACAAGTTTATTTTTTGGTATTTCTAAGTTTATATTTTTAAGATTGTGCTCTCTTGCACCTTTTATAACAATTTTATCTAAATTCATGAATATTAGTGTTATCTAATAACGTTAATATGTTATATGGATATATATAGAATTCTTATGGTTGGTAGTGTTAATAAAACAATTTTATTAGGAAACTTAGGAAGAGATCCTGAAATTAGGTCAATGCAGTCTGGAGCTAAAATGGCTTCATTTTCAATTGCAACTTCAAAAAGATGGAAAGATAGAAATACTCAAGAACAAAAAGAAAAAACATCTTGGCATAATATTGTTGTTTTTGGAGACGGCTTAGTTGATATAGTAGAAAAATATGTGAAAAAAGGATCTAAAATTTACGTTGAAGGAGAGCTTCAAACAAGGAAATGGCAAGATAAAGATGGAAATGACAGATACACTACAGAGGTCATTTTACAGGGATATAATTGTAATTTAACCCTCTTAGACAGCAGAAATAATAATTCTCAGATATCAGATAATTCTCAAGAAATGGATCAATCTAAGCCAGTTGAAGACAATTCTTTTGGAAATCAATCAGGTGATTCTGATGATTTAGATGAAGATATCCCTTTTTAAATTTCTTAATTAGATAATAATATTTATTTACTGATAAATAATACTTTTTTAATATAATTTAATCATTTATTTATATTGGTTTAAATTATGCTTTTTGGTATAAAAAATACTTAATTTTTCTTAGAAAACTTGGATTTTTTTAGTGCCTGACGATATAGATACATCAAATAACGACAATCAAGAACCTAATAATATACCCTCAGTAAGTTTAGAGCAAGAAATGCAAAAATCCTACCTGGATTACGCAATGTCTGTAATAGTTAGTAGGGCACTTCCAGACTGTAGAGATGGTTTAAAGCCAGTTCACAGAAGAATATTGTACTCTATGAGTGAGTCAGGATACAATTTTAATAAACCATACAAAAAATCTGCAAGAATAGTAGGTGATGTAATGGGTAAATATCATCCACACGGAGACTCAGCTATTTACAATTCTATGGTTAGAATGGCTCAAGATTTTTCTATGCGATTAGAGTTAGTTGATGGTCAAGGGAATTTTGGATCTTTAGATGGCGATCCTCCTGCAGCAATGAGATATACTGAAGCACGACTTGCTAAAGTATCCGAAAAGCTTGTTGAGGATATTGATAAAAACACTGTTGTGTTTCAGTCCAATTATGATGATACAACAAAAGAACCCTCAGTTTTGCCATCCCAATTTCCAAATCTTTTAGTTAATGGTGCATCGGGAATAGCAGTTGGAATGGCGACTAATATTGCCCCACATAACTTAGGAGAAGTCATAGACGCATCTTTATATCTTATTAAAAATCCAGAATGTAATATCTCAGACCTTCAAAAATATATTTTTGGTCCTGATTTTCCAACAGGAGGTCAAATAATTGGTAAAAAGGGCATAAAAGAAGCTTTTGAAACTGGAAAAGGAGGGTGTGTAGTTAGGTCAAAGACTAGTATTGAAAATTTTAAAAAGGATCGTGAAGCAATCATTCTACATGAAATACCTTATCAGGTTAATAAATCAAAATTATTAGAAAGGATTGCGGAAATTGTAAAAAATGGAATTGTTGAAGGAATTTCAGATTTAAGAGATGAGTCAGATAGAAACGGTGTTAGGGTTGTTATAGAATTAAAAAAAGATGTAGACTCAAATATTATTCTCAATCAATTATATAAACATACGTTAATTCAAACGACATTTAATTCTAATATGCTTGCTTTAAATAAAGGTAAGCCAGAACAAATGAATTTAAAAGAAATTTTATCCTCATTTTTAGATTTTAGAGAAGAAGTAATAATAAAAAGAACATTATTTGACCTTAATAAAGCTAGAGAAAAAGCTCATATTTTAGTTGGATTGGTTGTTACTAATGAACAAATTGATCAAATTATAGAATTAATAAAAAGTTCAAAAGATACAAAAGAAGCAAAAGAAAAATTAATTAAAAAGAAGTGGAAAGTATCTAGACAAAATCTTAATTTTATTAAATCAGTTGAGGATGATACTGTAGAATTAAAAAATAACACTTTCAATTTTTCTGACGCACAAGCTAAAGCTATTTTAGAATTAAGATTGCAAAAATTAACTGCTTTAGAAAGAGAAGATATACAAAAAGATTTAGAAAGTTTAATTTTAGAAATTAAAAATTACCTATCGATACTTAATTCTAGGGATATTCTTCTAAAGGAAATAGAAAATGAATTAACTATAATAAAAAAAGAATTTGCAACTAAAAGACGTAGTGAGATTATTGATCAAGAATATGAGCAAGTAGATGATTTAAAATATATTCAGCAAGAGGATATAGTTTTAACAATTTCTAATAATGGATACATTAAAAGATCACTTTTATCTAATTATCGTTCTCAAAATAGAGGAGGTAAAGGTAAGACTGGTATGTCAACAAGAGAAGAAGATTTTGTCAAAGAAATTCACTTTGCAGATACTCATACTAAACTTTTAGTTTTTTCTTCATTAGGAAAAGTTTATTCTCTAAAATCTCATGATGTTCCTGAAGCTAGTCTAAAGGCAAGAGGAAAGCCTATAGTAAATTTATTACCATTTAAAAATTCTGAAAAAATATCAACTTTTCTACCATTACCTTTAGATGAAAATCAGTGGGAAAAATTTTATGTTATTTTTACAACTAAAAACGGAATGGTTAGAAAAAATAAATTAATTGATGTTGCTAAGAGTGGAAAAAGAGAATTGAGAGATACAGGTAAAGTATCTATTAAGCTTGATGAAAAAGATGAATTAATTGGTGTTAAGCTATGTACTATAGATGACGATATTTTGCTTTCTTCATCAAATGGAAAATGTTTACGTTTTCCAGTTGAAAAATTAAGATTATTTTCTGGTTTAAATTCATCCGGTGTTAGGGGTATAAAATTAGATAAGGGCAATACAATCATTTCTTTAGCAATTTTAAAACATTCAGTGATTGATATGAGTATTCGACAAGAATACCTAAGAGCCGCATCTGAAAGTAGAAAAGAAACCTCGTCTCTTAAAAATGGATTTGAAGAATTAAATAAAAATGAAGAATTTCTATTAGCTATAACATCAAAGGGGTTTGGAAAAAGATCATCCGCTTATGAATATAGAATTTCAAATAGAGGAGGAAAAGGAATAACTGGTATAATGACATCTGAAAAAAATGGAGAAGTTGTTGATTGTTTTGTTGTTCAGGATAACGATGAAATTATTCTTGTAAGTGACAAAGGTCAAATTATTAGAGTTAATGTAAATCAAATTAGAATTGCTGGAAGATCCACTAAAGGTGTTAGTATTTTTAAGATACCTGAAAGTGATAGAATTGTTTCTGTTTCTAGAATACAAGAATTTGAAAATGATTAATAAAATTGGAATATATCCGGGCACTTTTGACCCTATGACTGCAGGTCATATGGACATAATTAAAAGATCACTAAGAATAGTAGATAAATTAGTAATAGCTGTCGCTAATAATATTAACAAAGATTCATTGTTTAGTGTTCAAGAAAGAATTAATATTATCAAAAGTGATATCAGTTCTGTAAATGAATTAAATTCAAAAATTAGTGTTACTGAATTATCAGGATTACTTACAACTTTTGCTAAAGATCAAAATGCCACATGTATAATACGTGGTTTAAGAGCAGTTTCTGATTTTGAGTATGAATTTCAAATGACAGGCATGAACTACCAACTAAACCCCGATATTGAGACAATATTTCTTATGACTTCTGAAAAAAATTCATTCATTTCATCTAATTTTGTTAAAGAAGTCCACAAACTAGGTGGTGATGTTTCAAATTTTGTTTCTAAAAATACTTTAGAGCAACTTAATAAAAAAAACTCTTAGTTAATCACTTGCGCTTACAATATTTGAACTATATAGAATACAAATTCGATGGGCCCTTAGCTCAGTTGGTAGAGCAATTCCCTTTTAAGGAATGGGTCGCAGGTTCGAATCCTGCAGGGCTCACCATCCAAAATGAAAAAAACAAAAATTAAAAATATTGCATCAGGTATTGAGAAAAATTGTGATATTTTAAGAAAAAATGATAACATTCTTGAAGTAGTTCTTGAAGGAACAACAATAAAGATATTGCTTAAAAAAAAGACTAATAAATATATCGGATATTTTAAAGAAATGGAATTTGAGTCTGATGGTTAATTTTTATTCCTAATATTTAATTCGTTTTCATAATCGATTTGTACTTGCTTTAAAATTTCTTTCTTTGTTTTTACTTTACCTTTACCTACACCAGGGCAATTTTTAGCAATATCGTTATTCCAAGTTTTTGTATTCATATTTTCAGGCCAAAAAGGCCAAGTTCTACATTGTATAGGTCTTGATTTATAAACAGTGCATTTGTTATCTTTCAAAAATATGCAATTTCCATTATTTTTTTTTAGTTCCTTTAAGTGAATGAAACCATCAGTTTTTTGACAATATTTTTTTACAAAGTTTTGTTCTGTTATTTTAAATCCATCTGACAACTTTTTAATATCTTTCTTACTTAAATAAACAAAACCATAGGTACCTCTTGAAACACAACAATTTCCAGAACCCTGGCATTCAAATCTAATACCTTTTTCTATATCCATAACTATTATCCGGCAGTAAGTGTTAAGATTGCTGCATCTCTTTCTTGAAGATACAATAAGTTTCGAAGATTTTCTCCTTCTATGTTTTCCAATTTTGGATTTCTGGATAATATATCTTCTACCATAATTTTAGCATCTTCTAATAGATCGTAATCAAAACTAAGATCGGCTACATAAAAAGATGGGCTGCCAGATTGTTTTTTTCCTAAAATTTCTCCTGGACCTCTGATTTTTAAATCCTCTTCAGCGATTTTAAAACCATCATTTGTTTGCTTCATTATATCAATTCTTTGTTTTGAAATTTCCCCAATATTATCTTTATGTAAAAGTATACAATATGATTGAATATCATTTCTACCAACACGACCTCTCAATTGATGAAGTTGAGCTAAACCGAATCTTTCTGCATGTTCAATAACAATTGTTGTTGCAGAAGGAATATCTACACCAACTTCAATAACAGTTGTTGAAACTAAAATTTTATAATCATCATTTTTAAACTTTGTCATTATTTCTTCTTTTTCAATTTCACTTAAACGTCCATGCATTAAAAGAACTTTATTTTTGAAATATTTTTTTAAAATTTTGTATCTTTCCTCTGCAGCTTTTAGATCTAACTCTTCAGATTCTTCTATTAAAGGACATACCCAGTAAAATTTAGACGATGAATTTTTAATTCTTTCTTTTATTCTATTAATAAGTTGATTTTCTTTTTTTAATGACAAAGAGCTAGTTATAATTGGTTTACGACCTAAAGGTTTTTCAATTAATTTACTTTCTTTCATATCTCCATATGCTGCTAAGGTTAATGTTCTTGGAATGGGAGTCGCACTCATTACTAAAATATTTGGTTTATGATTTTTATGGTTAAATACCATTCTTTGATAAACTCCAAATCTATGCTGTTCATCAATAACTGCTAAACCTAAATTATTAAATTTTACAGTATCTTGTATTAAAGCATGTGTCCCAATTATAATATCTGCTTTTCCCTTTGCAATTTCATCTAATTTTCGTTTCCTTTCCTTACCCTTATCCTTTCCTGTAAGAACAAGCACATTAATTTTTGAATCTTTTAATAAATTTAGAATATTTTCATAATGCTGAAATGCAAGAATTGTAGTAGGCACCATTAAAGCAGATTGAAAATTACTTTCAAATACTTTTATCATTGATATTAAAGCAACAATAGTTTTTCCAGACCCAACATCTCCTTGCAACAATCTGATCATTTGATTAGAACTTCCAAGGTCGTGAAGTATTTCTTTGATTACATTATTTTGTGAATTTGTGAGTTGAAAATCTAAATTACTATAAAATTTATTTAATGTTTTATTATCACTAGTAATTTCAAGACCTTTTTTCTTTTGATTAAAATTTCTCATAATGCCTATAGCTAATTGATGAGATAATAATTCATCAAATGCTAGTCTTCTTCTGAGCAAATTTTTATTTTTTATATTATTATCACTTGGATTATGAAGATTTTTAACTACTTCATTCCATGTTTTAAATTTATATTTATTTAATATTGAATTTTCTATCCATTCATTAAAATTTGGTAAATTATTTAATATTTGATCGGTTAATTTATTCATTATCTTTTGATTGAGGCCACTAGTTAAACTGTAAACTGCCTCTTTACTTTTGATTATTTTGTTATTGTTTAAAGCACTTACATGGGTAGGGTGTGTTATTTGAAATGTGTTTCTAAAATATTCTAATTTTCCAGATATTAATCTATTTTCATTTATTGGAAGCATTTGTCTCAACATAGGATGTCTTGCATTAAAATAAACTAAATCAATGTTTGTATCTCCACAGATACATTTAATTTTGTATGGCTGCCTTTTAAACCTTGAAGGTTCATGTTTAATTATTTTTAAATTTAATGTTACTAAAGAATTAATCTCAGCATCATGAATATTTTCATAGAATTTTCTTTCAAGAATATTATTTGGTATATTCCAAACAAAATGAATATTCTTATATATACCTAATTTATTAATAATTTGTTCTAACTTTGAACCAACTCCTTTGAGAGAAGATATTGAAGATAATATGTAGTTTAATTTTTCTGGTCGCATAGATTTTTATAAAATTATAAACTATATTCTATATTCAATTTTTATGTCATTCAATTCACTTAAAAAAACAATAAAATATAGGGTTTCTTACTCTGGAACAAAAGAGACAGATATTTTATACAAAAGATATTTTATAAATCAGTTAGATAAATTCACTGAAAAAGATTTTGAGGATATTAAATCGATATTTAATCAATTCTCCGATAATGAGATTTATGATTTTCTCACTTCTAAAGTAGCTATCCCATTAGAATTTAAGGAAATATTTAATAAAATACTTAATGAAGAATAAAAATACAATCGGTCCATCAATTCATAATGTTGAGCCCTTTTTCATTTCTCAGTTCTATCAAAATTCTAATAAATCAATTTTATATATTGGAAAAGATGAGAGAGAAATATCATCTATGGAACAAAAAATTAAATGGTTATTACCTGATGTTGAAATTTTATTATTTAAATCTTGGGATCAAATTCCATATGATAATGTCTCTCCTTCAAAAGAAGTTCAAATAGAAAGATTAAAAACACTTAAAATTTTATCAAATTCTAATGCAAAAAGAATAATACTCACTACAATTAATTCAATAACTCAAAAAATAATCCCTAAATCAATTATTAATTCACAACTTTTTAAAATTTCAAAAAATCAAAAATTTAAATTTGATGATCTTATTAATAACCTTCTTCTATTAGGCTTCCAAAGAACTTCTTTAGTGCGTGATAAATCAGAATTTTCTGTAAGAGGATCAATTCTGGATATTTTTCCAAATGATAGATCTAAGCCAATAAGAATAGATTTTTTTGATGAAGAAATAGAGACGATTTTTGAATTTGATCCAATTACTCAAAAAAGATTAAAAGAAATAAATAGTGATTTAGAGTTTAATATTATTAATGAATTAATTCTTAATGAAAATAATCTTAACTTATTTAGAAAAAATTTTAGGGAAATATTTCCAGAGTATAGAAATAGTCAAGTTTATAATCTTTTTTCTGAAAATATTATTCCAT
>CACIED010000016.1 GCA_902585605.1 uncultured Alphaproteobacteria bacterium | reverse complement strand
GTTATCGTAAATAATAGTCAAGTGTTAAATATAATCACTATAAATCAATTATTTATATATATTATCTAAATATATTTATAATATTACAAACTAGATATAGATTTTCACGTGTAATAAAATACTGTATATAGTGTATCAGATGGAACAATTACCGCAGATTTCAGCTGATTCCCAGATCTTTGTATTAACCGGTGCTGGTATAAGTAAAGAGTCTGGGATTGAAACATTCAGAGACTCTGATGGACTATGGAATAATCATAGGATTGAGGATGTTGCGAGTCCGGAAGGTTTCCATAGAAACCCTACTCTTGTCTATGATTTTTATAATAAACGTAGAAAAGAACTAAATTCAGGAATTAAGCCAAATAGGGCCCATATTTTACTTCATGAATTAGAAAAAACATATAAAATTCATATAGTTACACAGAATATCGATAATTTGCATGAGATTGGCGGGTCATCATCAATAATTCACATGCATGGTGAGTTAAATAAAGCTAGATGTATGATGAATGATAATCATGTATTTGAGTGGCTGGTGGACCTAAATGAGACCCATAAATGCCCTGAATGCGGTTCACAAATGAGACCTCACATTGTGTGGTTCGGTGAAATGCCCATGCAAATGGATGAAATTCACGATTTAGCTGAGCAATCTAGCATGTTTGTTTCAATTGGTACCTCTGGAGAGGTCTACCCTGCCGCTGGATTTGTTACAATGTTCAAAGATATGAATAAGCCAACTGTAGAATTAAATTTAGAACCATCACGTAATCAAAATCAATTTGATTTTGCCATTCACAAACCTGCAACAGTTGCTGTTGAAGAATTTAAAAATTTACTTTTAAGTAATAAAAAAAACTAATTTATTCACATTATTAAATTTTTAAATACTAAAATTGATCTTATTGATCACTGTCTTATTGAGCTAAGAAAAAATGAGAGTAGAACTAAGATACCAGCAGAAAACTATTTAAAAGAAGCATCAATTTACTAAAATAAATTTATTTTATTTATTTTAAGTGATTTAATTTAAAATTCTTTATTAGCTTCCTCAATTAAAAATTTTTCTAATTTAGATAATTCCTTTCTAGAAGTTATTTTATAAAAATCTTCCTTCCATGGTAAATGATCAGTTTTTAAATAGACCCAATTTTCTATTTTTATTTCATCTTCATTAAATTTTTTAGCTATCTTTTTTACTATAAAACTTAAATAATATTTTTTAACTTTTTCTTGCTCGTCGGATAATTTATTATTAGCTTTATTTATCTCTTTTAATTCTTCATCTGTATACTTAACTTCTTTATCAAGTTCATAATTTAAATTTAATTTTTTTAAATTTTTGGCATATTTTATATCATCAAAATAAACAACGCTAATTCCACCATCTCTATTTTCTTTCCATAATTTATTTAGAAATCCTCTATAGATACCCAATTTCAGATAAGCTTTGTTTTTTTTCTCGTATAAGGTTGGTCCTTCATAATCATAAATCATTTTTCCATCCGCCCATACGTGATAAAAACCTTTATCATTCTCAGACCAATTGACATTAATTACTATGTCAGTCCATTTTCCAATAATGTTAATTGATTTACCTTTGCAATCAAAGCCACAGACTGGGTTAATAAAAGTATATTTACCATCATTATGTTCCCAGTGACTTTGTTGAATATATTTCTGAATAGTTGAATGAAATTGACCTATTTTTAAACTTCCTGGATTAAAAATTTCTTGGCCTTCCGGAATATAAATTGACCATGAATACCAACTTTCACCTCTTTTAAAAGGTTTTGTTTTTAGTTCAGCTCTTTCTGATGCTCCACTTTCTACTCTATCACAATCATTATTTGCTTCTCCAGTTGCTTCATCAATTGAACCATCAAATTTACCTCCGCATTCTCCAGGCCTAACTTCAAATCTTAAACTAAGGTTTCCATCTTTTACAGGATGCCCTTCATCTTTAGATACTATTTTGATTTGATGTTCTTCACCTAGTGTTCTGGAGCTACTTTTCCAATTACAACCAAATCCGTTAGAAATATCTTTCGGTAAACAAAAATAATCTTCCTTTTCATTTGAAAGCGACTTTGCATATGCATAGCTTGAGTAAAAAAGAGTTAAACAGATAAGGATATAAGTTTTGATTTTAGACATTAGTGGTAACACCTACTTATTTTAGAGCATAAGTAGTATATAAATATTTGTTCATTATTTCCCCTACTCGTATCTTAATGCATCAATTGGATTGAGGTTTGCAGCTTTTCTAGCTGGATAAAACCCAAATATAATACCAATTGACGAAGAAAAAACAAAAGAAAGTACTATCGACATATAATCAAGACTCATTTTCCATTTAAAATATTCACTGACACCGAAAATTACACCTAAACCTAAAGCAATTCCTATTAGGCCTCCAATGAGTGATATCATTAATGATTCAATTAAGAATTGAAGGAGTATATCTCGTTTTTTTGCCCCAACAGACATACAAACACCAATTTCTTTTGTTCTTTCTGTCACAGTAACAAGCATAATATTCATAATACCTATGCCCCCTACTATTAGTGAAATACCTGCAACTGTAGCTAGAAGAATAGACATAACTCTTGAAGATTCTTGTCTAGCATTTAGAAATTGTGCGTAATTTCGAATAACAAAATCCGGATTACCGTTAGCCGAAATTTTATGAAGTTTACGCATGACTGTATCAACATCTTTTTCTGTTTTAAAAAGTAAATCAGAGGATCTTACATTAATGGTCATACTACGAATTTGATCACCTGGAAATTTTTTAGCCACTAATCGTTGTTTAGCAGTTTTTAAAGGAACTATTACTGTATCATCTAAATCAGCCCAAGCTGTTCCCCCTTTTTCATCTAACAAGCCAATTACAGTAAAAGGAACTTTGTTTATTCGAATTACTTCATCAATGGGACTATCAGTATCAAATAAGTTTTTTTGAACAGTTTTCCCTATAATGGCAACTCTTGCTCCAGAAGATAATTCCTCTTCCTCAAAACTTCTTCCATTTTCAAATTTCCAATTTCCTAAATCAAAATAATCATTAGTTGTGCCTGTAACTGTTGCTAGCCAATTATTTCCATTTGCAACAATTTGTGTACTTAAAGCTACATTTGGAGCAATAGCTTTGATAGCAGGTAACTCTTCTTTAAGAGCTTCCATATCTTTTAGAGTAAGAGTGTTAACAGAGTTAGCACCCATTGATACACCTCTATTAGAAGAACTCTGCGATCTAACAATTAAGTTATTAGATCCAAACCTTTCAATTTGTTGCTCTACTTCAATTCTAGCACCTGTTCCAATAGAAATCATTGTTATAACTGAACTAACACCAATAATAATGCCAAGAGAAGTTAAAATACTTCTTAAGATGTTGGAGCGTAAACTTTTTTGTGAAAGATATATCAGATCAGTTATTGACATTTTTTTTATCCTCTAAAATTTTTCCATCTTTCATTTTAATAATTCTTGATCCGTAATTAGCAATGTCATCTTCATGTGTAACAAGAACAATCGTGATACCTTGTGCATTTAAATCATTTAAAATTTTCATAATTTCTAAACCCGTTTTACTATCTAGGGCACCTGTTGGCTCATCTGCTAAAATTAATTTAGGAGAACCTGCGATTGCTCTTGCTATCGATACTCTTTGTTGTTGACCGCCTGATAATTGATTAGGTCTGTGATGAACGCGATCTTTTAATCCAACACTTTCTAAAGCTTCTATTGCTAGTTTGTTTCTTTCTTTTAAATTTTTACCTGAATATAAAAGTGGTAAAACAACATTTTCTTGTGCGTTTAGTCTTGGCAGTAAATTAAAATTTTGAAAAACAAAACCTATGTCCTTGTTCCGTAATTCAGCTAGTTTATTTGAATTTAAAGTTGATACATTATTATCTCTAAAATGATATTCTCCGCTAGATGGCACATCTAAACATCCAATAATATTCATTAATGTTGATTTTCCAGAGCCAGATGATCCCATAATACTAACAAAATCACCTTCACTAATAGAAAGATCAATATTATCGAGTGCTAATAACTTGTTATCTCCCATAATATATTCTTTTGAGAGAGAATTGATATTAATCATCTTAAAATAGACGTAGAGCTTTTTTTTCAGACGTTTCGACAATAACCTTAGAAATTACTTCATCGCCTTCTTGAATCTCACCTTTAATAATTTCTGTAAATCCACCAGAATTAAGTCCTGTAACCAAATCAATCTGTTCATGAGAACCATCAACTAATTTGTATACTTTTTTAACGTTTAAAGATTCTTTTAAAGAGAAATATTTATTTCTTTGTTCATCAGTTAATAATTCGACTAAAGCATTCTCAATATATAACTGAATTTCTTTTCGTATTTTCTCTGGTGATAAGTTTTTTGCTTCTAAAGAGCCTCTTACTTTACCTAATTTTGGATACACACTTCTCATTTTGTTTTGTTGATCAGCCGTCATGTTGATTTGAGCCATGATTTCTTGCATTTGAGATGCACCGCCCCCACCCCATCTACTTCCACCTGAATTTTGTTTAGGCTTTTGATTGAGTTTTACAGAGAGTGCTGAATTTTTAACTTTTAAAACTTCCTCTTTATTTTGAACAATAATATCAACGTTAGCAGTCATACCAGGTAGAAGAAGATTTTCTGGGTTATCAAAAGAAGCAATAACTTCATAGGTGATAACATTCTGATCATCTATTGGTGAATAACGTATTTGGCTAATAGTAGCATTTAATTTTCTATCAGGAAAAGCATCGGTAGAAAATTCAACAAGCTGATTTAATTGGATATTCCCAATATCTGATTCATCAATGAATATTTCTATATTCATATTTGATAATGTTTCTGCAATTGTAAACATTATCGAATCTTTTTGGTAAGCTCCTAAAACATCACCAACACTAATATGTCTATCTAAAATAAAACCATCTATTGGAGAAACAATTTTAGTTTTTGTTAAGTCTAATTTTTCACTTTCTAATGTTAATTCAGATTGTTGAATTATTTTTTCAACTTCTTCAATCTCTGCTTTAATAATTTCAATTTGCGCTTTTCTTGAACTTATAATTGCATCTAAAGATGATATTTCTGATTTGATGGTAGCATTTTGAATAATTGCACTTTCATAATCAAAATTCGTGTCATCAAATTCTTTTTTAGAAATAAAATTTTTATCAAATAGAGCTTTTCGTTCTTCAAGATTTTCTTCTAGTTTACTTAAATACAAATTAGAGTCTTCTAATCGTGATTCAGCACCATATTTATTTGCAATTGAGTTGTTTAATTCTGATTTTGCCTTTTCAAGACTTGCTTGTTTTTGTTTTAATTTAGATTTTGATATGTCTACTGATGTTTGAGATTCTTTTACTCTTAAAGTAAAAGGGTTTTGATCAAAGATTGCTAGAACTTCACCTTTGTTTATTTGTTCGTTAAAGTCTTTATTAATTTCAACTATTTTTCCAGATATCTCTGATGATAATGTTAAAGTGGAAGTTGGAATAATTTTACCAGTAGCAGAAACAGTTTTCTTTATATTTCCTTTTTCTATTTTTATATATTCATAGCTGGTAGTTGCTACTTCTGTATTATTGCTTACAAAGAAATAGTAGTAACCTCCTCCCGCTATAATTATTGCTAAAATTAATAAGATAAATTTTTTCATTTAATAATATCTAGGTCGAATATAGTTTTAGATAAGAAAAAGATACAATATAATGAATTGGGGTATAAAGTCCGCTCCACTGCGGAAGTTTTGCCCCATTAATATTAATTATTTACTATTTTCTTTAAAATTAGTGGTTTGTCCTCAATAATAAGTCAGTAGCTTTATCAGCTATTGCCATAGCCGGAGCATTAGTATTAGCACCGACAATTGTTGGCATCATCGACACATCAAAAACTCTTAAATTTTTTATTCCCTTAACTTCAAGTTTTGTATTTAAAACTGCCATCTCATCATTATCATTGCCCATTTTACATGTTCCAACAGGGTGCCAATTAGTTTTGATCATTTTTTTTGAATAATTAATGAGATCTTCATCTGAATTAATAGATCGACCAGGAACTGTTTCTTCCAACACAATATCGGATAAAGGTTTTGTTTGAATAACTTTTCTTGCAAGCTTTACTGCATTTAACATAACACTCATATCATCTTCATGACTTAAGAAATTTGGATCAATAAGTGGTAGATCTAATGGGTTGGAAGATTGGATTCTAATTTCTCCTCTTGATTTCGGATTCATTAAGCAAGATGTAAGTGTTAATCCGTGATCAGGTTTAATACCTTTTGTATCTCTATCTGTGTACATTATAGGCACACAATACAGTTTAATTTTAGGATCAATATTATCTTCTAAATTTTCTGGATTAAAAAATGAACAACTATCAACGCCTTGCGACCGTACAGGACCTGAATTAAATAATAAGTATTGAATTCCATTTTTGATCATTCTCCAGCCTTGATCTTGTTTAAAGTAACTATAGCCTGGCTTAACTCTAGAAATAACAGGAACTTCATGATGGTCCTGTAAATTTTTACCTACACCTTTTAAATTTTCTATAACAGGAATATCAAATTCTTTTAATTGTTTTTCTTCTCCTATACCGGAATGCATTAATATTTTAGGAGTAACATAAGCACCAGCAGTTAAAATAATATCATTGGCAAAATATTTAGTTGATTTACCATTTGATACACACTCAACACCAATTGCTTTTTTTTGATCAAGAATAATTTTTGTAACAACAGAACTCGTTTTAATATCTAAATTCTTGTTATTGGTTTTTGAATTTAAAAAAGCACTATACACATCACATCTTTTGCCATTACCAATTGTGTATTGCATAGTTCCTACTCCATATTGATCACCATCATTAAAATCATCATTATAAGGCAAGCCCATAGCTTGCATTGTTTTGATATATAAGTTTGACCCTTCTACGATATAACCAGGATCAGAAACTTTTAAGTTACCCTTGTTTCCATGATATTCATTTTGAATACGTTGATTATCTTCAAGTTTAACAAAATGCTTGAGCAACGAGTTCCAATTCCAATTACTGTCTTCAGTTTCCTCTTCCCATTTATTATAATCTGAAGGTTTCCCTCGCATATAAACCATACCATTTACTTTAGAACCTCCACCAAGAGTTTTAGCTTGAGCTATAAAGTGCTGACGATTATTTAATTGTTTTTGAGGTATAGATTCATAGAATTTTAAATATGGACTATTTTCTAAACCTTTAATCCAAGCAGCAGGCATTGATAAAAGTAAATTATTGGATTTAATTCCTTCTTCTAAAATTAAAACAGAGGCACCATGCTCAATTAATTTTGTTGCTGTAATAATTCCTGATGTTCCACCACCTGCAATTATAAAATCATATTTTTTTGCCATATATAAATTTTTCTATTTTATTTTTTTACGTGTTTCTATATTTAATATCAAGATGAAAACTTTAATAGTTAAAGCAGATGATGGAAGAGAATACCATATAGATGACCCAAAAGGCTTTTATCAGCACCTTATAGATTTTCACTCAGATAATAGTATTGGCAACAATAGTGTTCATGAAGAAAATGGTTATTACTTTACAGTAACACCTTCATTTTATGATATTGTAAAAAAATTTGTAGAAAAATAAATTATTATAAATTAATTATGTTCTAAGAGTGGTTTTGGCTACAACTAACTCCTCACGTTTATTTTCTCTGAATACAACAAAGATACCACTTACCATAATAAGAATAATTCCAATAAATGAGTTTATATCTGGTACTTCTGAAAAAACAATTATTCCTATTATTATAGCAAAAATTAAATGCACGTATTCAGTTATACTATTAACTAAAGGAGAACCAATTCTGTAGGCAGCAATCAAACAAAATATTCCAAGACTTCCATTTAAAGAGATAAAAAGTATTAATCCAATTACTTGAAAGTCATTAAGTATCCAGGGATTACTAAGAATAGAAAAAATTGATAAATTAAAGTCTGAATTATGTAATAAAATACTAATTGCACTTCCTCCAATAAAAGCACCTAGGTAAATGTGAGAGGTTTGCTGAAATAAAGTATCGTTTTCTGAAGTTTTTTTTGCCAAGGTCATTGATAATGCATAGGTAGCAGCTGCTATAATGGGAAAAAGCATATAAATATTTATGTCATTAAATTCTGGTTTGATAATTAAAAGTGTTCCAGAAAAGCCTACAAAAATTGAGAAGATCCTATTTAACCCAATTTTAATATTCAAAATAAAATAAGAATAAATTGTTATAAAAAATGGACTAACAAAATATAAACTTGTTGCTTCAGCTAAGGTTATTTGACTTAACGAAATAAAGAACAGCGTAAAACCAAAAAAGAATGTTGAGGCTCTAAAAATAGCAATGTAAGGATGTGCTGTACCAAAATAAATTGGCTGTTTCGAATATATTAAATATATACATAACAATAAAATACCTATCACACTTCTGAATACAAGAATTTGCATGAGAGAGGCATTTTGAATAATATATTTAATTAAAACGTCCTGTGTAATCATAAATAACATCCCGATAATAATTAAAATCAGACCTTTTATATTATTATTCATTAAATTATCCTTATTGTAATTTAGGTATTAGTTTAGAAAAAAAAATAATATATAATTATTTCAATGATCTTTTATCTCGTAACACCACTAATATTGATTTTTGCTAGTTCATTAGGATTAATTATTAATCCCTCTTGGTCAATTTCACCTTTTATTTGGGTTTTCGTATTAGTTCCAATTATTGACCTTGTATTACCTTACTTAAGTAAAGATGATGTTGAGCTAAATGAAAGTGTATTTCACAATTTTTCTATTTTAATCGTGCTCCCCTGCATTTTATTTTTAATTATATTTGGTTTAATTATTGTTTCTGACTCAACTATCACTTTATTTACGGCTGCAGCTTTGGGGGCAGCTGTAGGTATGTCTGGCGGTTCTATCGGCATTACAACTGCACATGAACTTATTCACCGAAAAAATAAATTTATGCGCAGTATAGGAGTATTCTTATTAGTTTTATGTTGTTATGGCCATTTTCGAATTGAGCATATTTATGGTCATCATTTAAATGTAGCTACTAAAGAAGATCCTGCTACTGCTAGAAGAGGTGAAAATTTTTATTTTTATTTTATTCGTTGTGTAATCAATAGTGTGATTTCATCATGGAATATTGAAAAAAATATTCTGAATAGAAAAAATCTAAATACTTTTAATTTTCAAAACAGAATGATTCATTACTTTGTATTAGAATTTATATTTTTAGTATTTGCTTATCTCATTGCTGGTGTTAATGGTTTAGTTTTTGTTATCTTTCATTCTTTTATCTCCATAATCTTATTGGAGTTAGTTAATTATATTCAACACTATGGGTTAGAAAGAAAAAAAGAAAATGGAAGATACGAAAGATTTACAGATTTACATTCTTGGAACAGTCGTCACATCTCTGCTAACTGGTCGACATTTAATTTAGGCCTTCATGCAGAGCATCATCAAAGTGCATCAAAACCTTATCCTCTTTTATCCCAAGAAGAAAAAGAAATAGAAATGCCTGCTAATTATTCGATTATGTTAATAATGGCTTTAATTCCTCCATTATGGTTTTTTATAATGAATAGAAAAATTGATAAATTGAAATTGATATAATTTAAATAAAAATGAAAATTATAAGAAATTCTTTATTACTATTTTTCTTTTTTTTTCTTTTAATAAATTTTTTTTATGATTTATCAATAATAAGAAATTTATTTAATAAAAATCAGCAACAAATAATAAACGAATATTTATTTCCTTACAAAAATATAAATGAATTAGAAAAAGAAATTGAGACTGTACAAAAAGAAAGTAATCTTTTTAGGGGTCAAAAAAAATTATTAGAAAAAGCTTTTAACGATATGCTTGAAGAAGTTAATGATATGCGTGAAGAAGTTGAATATCTTCAATCAATAGAAGATAAAATTGAAAAATTACTATCTCAATTAGATCCTTATGAATTTGATATGCATATTAGAAGAAATAATAGTAATTTAGAATACATATTTAATCCTTCTCATAGTTTTGAGTCAGCAGTTTTAGATATTGATATTTATAGTCCAGAAAAAAATATTTTAATGTATGGAATAGCAAATCAGTTTCCAGCTAGTGGATATATAGATCATTATAATAATAAAATAATTTTTCTATCAGCTAGCGGAGTCCTTGCATACTCCCAAATTGATATTAGTAAATTAAATAATAAACTTACTTTAAAACAAATAAAAACAAATATTCATGACTTCATTGACGAAAATCAATTTCAAAAATCAAGGCAA
Organism: uncultured Alphaproteobacteria bacterium; assembly: GCA_902585605.1. GTDB lineage: Bacteria > Pseudomonadota > Alphaproteobacteria > HIMB59 > CACPNW01. The sequence goes on along the minus strand of CACIED010000016.1, from coordinate 5,581 downwards.
CATGATTTTGATTGGCTTGAAGGGGGGTGGTTTTCTACTAAGGATTTACAAATTTATGAAGATGATATTTATGTATCCTATACCAGAGAAGTTAGAGAAAATTGCTGGAATACAAGTCTTCTTCAAGGTGAAATGAATTATGAGATAATAAAATTTGAAATCTTATTTACTTCTGATGAATGTGTTGATGTAAACAATAACATAGATAATGAATTTAATGCTCATCAATCAGGTGGACGAATTGTCAATCTAGATAAAGAAAATGTTCTTTTATCTACTGGTGATTTTAGAAGTCGTCATAGAGTTCAAAATCTGGAAAGTATTTTTGGTAAAATAATAAAAATCAATAAAAATAAAAAAGATTTTTCTATAATTTCTATGGGTCATCGAAATCCTCAAGGGCTATTTTTTGATATAGAAAATAATTTTTTATTAGAAGCTGAACATGGTCCAGAAGGAGGAGATGAAATAAATCTAATTCGATTTAATCAAGATACTATCCCAAATTACGGATGGGCTATATCCTCATATGGTGAACATTATGGTGGTAAATACGCACCTCAAAATAAAAAAAAATATGTAAAATATCCATTACATAAATCTCATTTAGATTATGGTTTCATCGAACCAATAAAATATTTTAATCCATCAATAGGTATCTCTCAAATTGTAGGATTGGATAAAAAAAATAAATATGTTGTTGCTTCTTTAAAAGATAATTCAATTTATTTTTTTGATTTACAAAAAAATAATAATATTGAGAATTTAGAAAGAGTAAATGTGGGAGAAAGAATAAGAGATATGATAAAAGTTGAAAATGGTCTAGTTTTATTTTTGGAAGATACTGCTTCTTTAGCTTTTGTAACTTTAAAATGATAAATTTTTTTGCAAAGTTAAAAGATAATCGTATTTTTCAATTCTTAGTTGTAATTATAATTATATTAAATGCTATTCTTATAGGAGCTACAACCTATCAATTAGATCCTATATTTTTAAATACCATTCATTTACTAGATTATGCTATTACTGTTTTCTTTGTTATCGAAATACTCATTCGTTTTATAGGAGAAAAAGAAAAGAAAAATTTTCTAAAAGATGGTTGGAATGTATTTGATACAATAATTGTAGCAATCTCGCTTATCCCAATTCCAAATAATTCTAGTTTCTTAGTTTTACGTCTTCTTCGTATATTTAGAGTTTTACGATTAATATCTGTTATTCCTGAATTAAAAAAAATTATAGAAGCAATTCTTGCTTCTATAAAAAGAGTATTTTTTGTTAGCCTTCTTCTTTTTATTATACTCTATATTTACGCTACAATGGGTTCTATCCTTTTTGGAGATGATGATCCAGAGAGATGGGCTGATTTAGGTATATCTCTAATAACATTATTTCAAGTTTTAACATTATCTAGCTGGGAGAATGTTATGCTACCTATGCAAGCAATATACTGGTGGTCTTGGATATATTTTTTTAGTTTTATTGCGATTTGTTCTATTACAATCTTAAACTTAGTCATTGCGATATTAGTTGATGTAGTTAATCATCAAAATGATAAATAATTTATGTTTAAATTAATATCATTACTAACTTTATTTTTTTTAATAGCAAAAAACTCACTTGCAATTAATCAAGATGTTTATGAAAAAGCTAAAATAAATAAAATTAATTTATCTGGCTGGTATATTAATGATTCAAATAAAGTAAATGATGGAAGATATTTTCTTCCAGGTATTAAATTTATTAAAAATATTAAAAATCAATTTAAAGATAATTTGTTTTTTATTACTGGTTTTGCTTGGGTAGATTTTGATAATAATAACACTCAAGATATCATATTTGTAGGTGAAGGTCACAGATGTGGTAGTGGAAATACAACTGGTGAATATATAGAGAAAGAAGGAAGAATAGCTTGCTCTGTTGAAGGAATCAAGATGTTAACAGCGGTAAAGCCTCCTATTTTAACATTTTTGCAAGATCCAACAGAACAAAAGATAACACACAAGGATAATTTGTTTGATTGGAATAATGAATTTGGTGAAGATATAGGATATGGTGCTACTTTAGCAAGATTAATTATAGCTGATTTTAATAATGATGATGTCGATGATATTTTTATAGCTAATGCACAAGCTCAAATAAGAAATAAAAAATATGAGTATATTGGCCCAAATCACTCTCTAATTTCAACAGATAAATTAAATTGGAAACAAAGTATTCATACTGGATTTAAAACTGAAAAAAAACAAAAAATTTACATTGGTTTCTCTCATGGATCAACATCAGGCGATATAGATAATGATGGTGATATTGATATTATAACAACAGAATTTAAAGGAGCTGTTTGTCATTTTAATGATGGTAAGGGTAATTTCAAAGCAAAAATATGTGCAAATCAAACTGGTTTTGCTGTTACTGCTGCTGATTATAATAATGATGGCAATTTAGATCTAATAATTTCTGGAGATCATTATAATCCAAAATTTAATGAAATTTCACCTTCTGCCTGGGAAGGTGATCCAGGTACAAATAGAGTTTCAGTATTTTTTGGAACCGGTAAAGGAAAATTTAAAAGACAAAAGACTAAAATTGAGCCAGCTTATACCCTCGGTGCTAAATTTATGTTCTCACAAGTTGTTGACATGATTTCTTGGGATTTTGATAATGATGGTGATGTAGATTTTATTAGCTCAGTTGTTGGGCCGTTTTACTCATCAAGTGCATTTGCAATTTATGAAAATATAGGAAAAGGAAAATTTAAACTTAAAAATAGTTTATTATTTCCTGGTGTAGAACCAAATCCTGCTTGGGCAGATCCAAAAGAATGGGCAAAAGAAATAAAAGATGAGCACAGTCATCCTTATAATTCTTACTGTAACAGAACAGCTTTAATTGACGTAAACAATGATAATTTAATGGATGCAATCTGTGTAAATGGAAATTTAAATAAACATACTAATTGGTTTTTTATAAATAAGGGAGATTTAATTTTTGAAATGGTCGATCCATCTTTTGTAGAAGATAAAGGTTGGGTATTTTTTTATGATAATTTTAAAGGCAAAAAAATAGAAGGTATTGATTTCACAAAGATAAAAAAAATTAATGATCCAGAATTAAAAAATTTTAACTTACTGAAAAATTCAATATATTTTTCTTCAATAGAAGCGACAATGATTGGAGGTAAAAATTTTAATATAGATATTGATAATAATTATTATATTTTTGACGCACTCTTTGAAAAAGATGAAATTAAGTTCCCTGTTACTTTATGTGCTCAATATTATCCTAAATTTTCTTTTATAGGTAATAGAGTTGGTTTCAATTATGGAGAAGGTTTTGGCAATATTTCAAAATTTAAAAAATATGGAACTGGAGGATGTGGAAATCAAAACACTGGTTTCCTCGGACATTGGCATGATGAAGCTACTGAATTATCAAATGAAACTGATTTATTTCCTTTTCTAAGAGAGATTGAAAGTAAATGGAATGAAGTTTTTAATAACTTACCTTTTTTAACAACTGAAGAACAAAATATCATTGTTGAAAAATGGGTTAACTAAATTTTATTTTAAGAATCTAAAACATTATTGTAATAAATACCTATGAAAGAAACATTATTTAAACCATTACATTGGATTATGTTAATCCTTATCTCTCTAGATTTTATTGATACTACTTATCGTATAACATACGGTTATTTTTCAGGACAAGGTGTACAGCCTCCTGTTGGAGATTTTAATGTACAACTATCAACATTAGATTTTATTGTAAGTGTCATCTTTCAATTGGCAATCGCTTACACAATTTACATGTTATACAGTATGAAAAGAAGTGGTGGATATTATTTAGTAGGTTTAAATATTCTTTTTGTGATTTACGGATTTGTTATTGGTCCGTTTAGCACAGTACCAGCTGGAGAAGTATTACCTCTAATTGCCGGCTTTATGGTTTTTTATATCATTCTAGTTATTGGGATACCTTACTTGTATTCTGATAAATACGAATAATATATTACAAATTATTTTCTAAGTAACTTTGAACTGTTAGTGCAGATTTAGATATTATTTTATACAATAATTGTATTTCTTCACCTTCTTGTAAATAATTTTTTCTCGTACATTTTTGTTGGTTTATAATGTTTTTATTATTAACATTCGTTTTAGTTAATATAACTAACCATTTATCTGATTTTATTAACCTTCCACATTTTTCAACTATTTTTGTATTTATATCCAATAAATATTTATCAAATGGTGGATCACTTATAAAGAACCCTACTGCTTCAGTCTCACCATCTTTTAAGAAAGCTGTTTTTAATTCAAGTTTATCAAAATAATACAAAATATTTGATTTATTCGGATTAAAATATTTTAAATTTTGATTAAAATATTTTAATTGACCTCTTATTCTTGCAGACTTAAATTCATATTCTTTGTTATTATTAATAATTGGATTTTGTGTAGCAATAAAATTAAGCTGGTTATTATCAATAATTAAAAATTGATCTTCTTTTATATATTTTGAAAGAGAAATTAATTCATTAAATTTATCCATTTGATCTTCAAGTTGAAGCTGTTTTTCCATTTTTAATTTTTTAGCATTTTCCTTTAATCTTTTTTGATTAAGTGCAACAAGTTGTTTTTCATCTTCAATATTTTTATTATACCCTTCATATCTTTCATTTGCTCTTATAACCGCATGTAAATTTAGAGCATGATTTGCTCCAAAAAGATTTTGCTCCCTATATCCAAGAGATTTTCGATAAAGTTGATCATCAAAATTTCCAAAAAGATCATTTCGATATGTTTGAACATATCTAATTGATTGTCTAATCATGGTTTCTTTCCAGCCAGGTAAATAAACACCCAAACCATCAGTTTTTCTTTCCTTTTTTGGTTTTAAGAGCTCAGTCCAATCATGTGTTTTATTACCAAAATTTAATTTTGCATATTTGATAATTGATTCAGGCACCACATCATCCCAAATTGTGTAATGGAAATCAAAAGCATCTTTTATTTTTATTCCAGATGGAACAGTAATTTCGTAAAAATTAATATCTAAAGTATGAAAAATTTCTGCAAAAACACTAAAATAGAATAAAAATTCTCTTGAATAAGAAATAGCTAAACCTCCTCTATAAGCATAAGGAACATAAACACCATCTTTATCAATGAAGGTCATTAGATATTTTAAATCAATAATACCTTTATCAAACAATTCTTGATTATTCGTTATAAGACCAATGAGTAATCTTGTGACAGTATGAGCATTAGATATAGTTCCACAATCGTCTGCACCTCGGTATTTAGTTTTTCCTTGAAAAATAGGTTCTGCGTTTCCTGAGGCATAAATCTTAGCAGTACGCAAAACATCCTCTTCATCATACTCATTTGGTATTTTGCATCTTCCTCTTTTGGCTTGTAATTTAATATCCATTAAATCTACAGTTGCCCTAGAGATAAACCATTCATTGATCATCTTTATTTCTTTATCTGATAAACCTAAATGATCTTTTTCAATTGAATACATTTGTGCAAGCATTGATAATGTTTTCCAGTAGCTATAATGATTATCTCCTTGT
>CACIED010000015.1 GCA_902585605.1 uncultured Alphaproteobacteria bacterium | reverse complement strand
TTTAGACAACAAATATAAGCTTGAAATTTTAAAATCAAACTTAAGTTCTCCTTGGAGTCTAACATTTATAAATAATAATCAGATTTTAATAAGTGAAAAAACAGGAAAAATTAAGCTATTTGATATTCAAAATAATAAGATTACTTCAATAGATCACAACTTAAATTTTATTAGAGATAAAAATTCGCAAGGAGGCCTTTTAGATGTTTACTTTTATAATGATCAGATTTTTATATCCTACTCTGAAAAGATTGGTGATAAATTATTTAGTCCTTCAACCACATCTATTGCAAAAGCTGATTTAGATTTCAATTTCTTAGATTTTGAAAACATTTTTAGAGCTAATCCACCTTTAAGATCTCCTTATCACTTTGGTTCTAGAATAGCTATTCATGATGATTATTTATATGCATCTGTGGGCGAAAGAGGGAAAGGAATGATAGCTCAGGATGCAAAACAACATCCTGGAAGTATCATTCGAATTAAATTAGACGGAACTTCACCTAAAGATAACCCTCATTACATCTCAGAAGAAAAATGGTTACCAGAAATATATCAAATCGGTGTAAGAAATCCTCAAGGAATGTCCATTTCACCTTTTGATAATAAAATTTATATTAGTAATCATGGAGCAAAAGGCGGTGATTGGTTTGGTGAAGTAAAAAAAGGTGAAAATTATGGTTGGAAAATTTTAGGTTGGGGTGGAACAAATTATGATAATTCCAACATTGGTCCCAAATGGTTACCGGGTTATACTAAAGCAATTCATTACTGGGTGCCTTCAATTGCTGTTAGTGCAATTACAATATATGATGGAGAAGAATTTCCAGAATTTAAAGGATTAGCACTTATAACATCTTTAAAAGATCAATCTTTACGCTCATTAGATTTTTCAAATTTAGATAATGTAAAAGAAGATATTATTTTTAAAAAAGAAATAGGAAGAATAAGAGATATTAAAATTCATCCAAATAATGGTAAAATATTTTTTTTAGCTCAAGATAAATTATGGTTATTTGAAAAAAAATAATTTTTTGTGTCTATTGAGAAAAATTCTTTTTGATTTATAATATTAAAATGTTTGAATTTTTAGCCTTTTTAGTTGGAGTCATGATTATGGGTCCAATTGTATATATTTATTTTTTAGTTCAAGAATTAAAAAAAAGATTAGATAAACTTGAAGATAAAAATTAATTTTTTTAAAATATTAATATCTTTAATTAATAATGGCGGAGAGAGTGAGATTCGAACTCACGAACGAGTTGCCCCGTTGCCGGTTTTCAAGACCGGTGCTTTCAACCGCTCAGCCATCTCTCCGATTAAGTGCTTACTATAGTTTCAACATAAAAATGTCAAAATATTAAGTATATATCATTTCCTAATTAATGATAGTTTTGGTATTTTTATATAATGATTTTTAGATTTGTAATATTATTTTTATTTATATCATTTAATCTTTATTCTGCAGATTGTGAAAAACCAAAAATGCCAACTGATGAAGAATGGAATAGTTGGCTTTCAAATATTAAAAAAGAGGCCTTAGAAATAGGCATAAGTCAAAATATTATCTCAAAAGAATTAAATAATGTTAAGCCACAAAGTAAAATTATTATGCGTGATCGATGCCAACCAGCATCTACAATGACTTTAGATGAGTATTTATTTTATACAATTACAAAAGATAAAATTTTTGCGGGAAAAAATTTTTTAAAAAAACACAAAGATTTATTAAAAGAGATTGGAGAACATTTTAAAATTCAACCTAGGTTTATAGTAGCTGTATTAGGTATGGAAAGTTATTATGGAAGAAATCAAGGAAAAATTAATTCCATAATTGCAATAACAACTCTTGCATTTGATAGAAGAAGAAGTGATTTTTATAAAAAACAATTATTTGCAGCTCTTGAAATTTTAGATAAAAATCTTGTTCCTAGTGGAGAATTAAAAGGAAGTTGGGGTGGGGCAGTTGGAATGACTCAAATGATACCGACAACTTTTTTAGAAACAGCATACGATTGGGATGGTGATGGAATAGATATATGGAATAGTTATGCAGATGCTTTTGCTAGTACTGCAAATTATTTAACTTCATTAGATAAAAATCCATGGTTTAATGATAGTACTTGGGGAAGAGAAGTGCTTCCTCCAAAAAATATTTCCTCATCTTTCTTTGATTCTATAAAGCAAGTAAATCCCAAAGGTTGTGGTGCAGTTAAACGTAGATCAATTGCAAAAACATTATCGGAATGGTCAAAATTAGGATTTACAAAAATCAATGGAGATCCTTTACCAGTAAGGGATGATTTAGAGGCTAGATTAATAATGCCAGATGGGATAGATGGAAGAATGTTCATAGTTTATCCAAATTACAAAAATATTCTTTATTACAATTGTTCATCATACTACGCTGTATCAGTAGGTCTTCTAAGTGATAAAATATCTAATTAATTTAATTTTTATTTTATTTTTATTTTCTTGTAATGAATTAGATCTTAATAATGTTTCAAATGTTGTAGAAAATAGCACAAACAAAATAGAAGAAATAATTGATAATGCAAAAGAAGATAAAAAAGAAAATAATCTATCAAACAATAAACAAACAAAAGATAATATTTTTTATTATGTTGGAGAACCCTATTTTATTGAAGGAGTAAGTTATACTCCAGAGGAAAATTATAATTATTCAGAAATTGGACTTTCTTCTTTTTATGGTAAGGAATTACACAATATTAAAACTGTAAATAATGATTACAATAAAGTTACAGAATTACTTGGTAGGCATAAAACTCTACCTATTCCAAGTATGGTCAAGGTCACTAACTTGGATAATGGCTTATCTATAAATGTAAAAATTATAGATAGACATGATGATAATGCAGTTATTATTCAAGTATCAAGAAAAGTAGCCCAACTTCTTGGTTTTTATAAATCTAAATTAGCTACTGTAAAAGTGGAAATACTTTCTGATGCTAGTAAGCAATGGAAGAGTGTTGCAAATTCATTGAATGAAGAAAATTTTGATGAAACTATCTCTTCTGCACCAACAGATATTGTATCTATTGAAGAAATTGATGAAATTACAGAAACTAAAGGTGAAACTAATACAATTATAGAGGAGCCAATTGAGTTAAAATCAGAAAAAATAACTGATTTTAAATTATATTTAAGAGTAATAGGATTTGAAAATTATGAGAGTATTCGATCAGTATTAGATAATTATGACAATAATTTAAAATACACTTCAGAAAAAAATAATTCCAAATATGACGTAATTATTGGTCCTTTAGAAAATACGGAAGCAAATAATTTGGTTTCATACTTTATCTCAAAAGGTTATAAGGAAACTGAAATTCTTATTCAATAACAAATAAAGGTCATAATTAAGAATTATTAATATTTATGGTAAAAATTTTTAGCTTTCTTTTATTTTTTACATTTTCTTTTAAACTTTATGCTATTGATACAAAAGCAGAGCAAGCGGTTGTTATTGATTTTGATACAAACGAAGTTCTTTTTGAGAAAAATTCTAATACAAAAGTTATACCTGCCTCAATGACTAAGATCATGACTGTTTATGTTGCATTTGATAGAATAAAGAATACTAATTTTGCAATTTCTAATGAATGTAAAGTTTCCCCTAAAGCATATAAAATGGGCGGTTCTAGAACATTTTTAGAGATAGATGATAATGTAACAGTTGATGATTTATTAAAGGGAATAATTGTTCAATCTGGAAATGATGCTTCTATAGCTTTAGCAGAATGTTTAGGTGGTACTGAAGAAGATTTTGCCAAACTTATGAATGTTTATGCAGAGCGCTTAGGAATGACAAATACAAATTTTATTAATTCATCTGGGTGGCCAGATGATAATCACTATTCAACTGTTTATGATCTAGGAATACTTTCAAACGCAATAATCAAAGATTTTCCTCAACTCTATACATATTTTAAAATGGAAGAATTTACTTATAATGAAATTAGTCAACCCAATAGGAATAAACTTTTATATGAAGTTCAAGGAGCCGATGGACTAAAAACAGGTTTTACAAAAGAATCTGGGTGGGGAATAGCTGCTACAGCGTTAAGGAATGATAGAAGGATAACAGTTGTTATAAATGGTACAAATAGCTCAAGATCAAGGTTAAATGAGTCATCTAATTTAATAAATTGGGCTTTTAATCAAACTTCCCAACAAACATTAGTTGAAAAAAATGAATTTATTAAAGAAGTAGATGTATGGCTGGGTAGTGAGAGTAGTATTAATTTAATTAGCGAACAAAAATTAGTGTCAACATTATCATTTGATCAAATTCAATTAATGAATTCTTCTATTACATATACAAACCCTATTTCTGCTCCTATAAAAAAAGGTGATGAATTAGGAAAATTAATTATAAATATAGATGGAAAACCAAAAATAGAAGTGCCGCTTATTGCTGAAAAAGATGTAACTGAAGTTAATCCTTTATTTAAAATTTTTGCTGCAGCAAAATACTTAATTTTTGGAAGAAGTTTAGATGAAATTAAATAAAGGTTTGTTCATTAGTTTTGAAGGACCTGAAGCAAGTGGAAAATCATCTCAAATATTACTTTTATCAAAATATTTAAAAAAAAGTAAAATTCCTTATATTATATCTAGAGAACCAGGAGGAACTGATTTTGCAGAAAAATTAAGAAAATTAATTTTAGATAATAAATCTACAATTAATAATTTAGAAGAATTACTTCTTCTTATGGCAGCTAGATCAAATCATATCAATGAAGTAATTATCCCTAATCTTAAAAAGGGTAAGATTGTCATTACAGATCGATATGCAGATTCATCTTTTGTTTATCAAGGATATGTAAATAAATTTGGTATTAAAAGAGCTCAAAAACTTCATAAAGAACTGCTAAACAATTTCTTTCCTGACTATACTTTTATTTTTAAAATCAATCCAAAGGAAATAATCAAAAGATTAAAAAAGAGGAAAGTAAAAAACAAATATGATAAATCTAACTTATTATTTCATCAAAAAATAATTCAAGGATATAAAAAAATAGCAAATCCAAAAAGATATATAACGGTAGATGCTTCTTTATCTAAAGATATAATTCATAAAAATATTATTAAAAAATTAAAGTTGTAATTAATGATTGAATTAATAGGTTTTGAAAAAGAGTTTAGTGATCTTCTTAAAAGATACAAATCAAATAATCTTCCAAATTCAATTTTAATTCATGGATTGAACGGTATAGGTAAAAGAACTTTTCTCAACAAATTAGTTAAAAATATTATAAATATAGAATTTAAAGATAGTAATTTGGATCATCATTTAAATTTATTTAAAAATAATACACATCCAAATATAAAAATAATTGAAAAAGAGATTGATAGCAAAACTGGAAAAATCAAATCTAATATTACAATTGATCAAATTAGAAGATTAAAAACATTTTTAAATTCAACAATAACAATTCAAAATTCTTCTAAAATAGTTATTGTTGATTCTGCTGATTATTTAAACATTAGTTCTTCAAATAGTATGCTTAAGATTCTAGAAGAACCAAAAGAAAATACCTATATTTTTTTAATATCAAACCAGATTTCATTACTACTGCCAACAATTAGATCAAGATGTTTAAAAATTAAATTTAATACTCATAATTTAACTAATTTTACAAATATAATTAAAGATAATATTAATGAAATATCTAATGAAGAAATAAATTTTTACTTTGAATTAACTTATGGATCACCAGGAAACACTATTCTATATTATAACAATGATTTCTTAGATATTTTCCAATTATCAATAAAATGTCTTTTATCAAATGACCTAGATGATGATAAAATAAATTTATCTAATATTTTATCAAAACTTACTAATGATGAATTTAATAATTATTTATCAATGCTTAAATTTATTCTAATTCTTGCTAATAAGCTAAAAGTAAACAGAGATGATAAAAGCTTGATTAATATGCCAAATTATCTACAGTTAGAGTCTTTATCGACAAATCTTACCAAAAAAAATCTTATTGATAGATTTGATTATTTAACTAATAACCAAAAAGAATTATTAAGTTTAAATCTTGATAAAAAAATATTTATATTAAATTTTTTAACTCAATAAAATGAATTTTTATATAACTACTCCAATTTACTACACTAATGATATTCCTCATATAGGTCATGCTTATACAACTATAGCTTGCGATATTATTGCGCGATATAATAAATTATTAGGAAACAATGTATTCTTTTTAACAGGTACAGACGAGCATGGGCAAAAAGTAGAAAAAGCTGCTATTAATTCAAATTTAAAACCTAAAGAATTCGTCGATAAACTTTCAGTTAATTTTATTAATTTAATACCTTTTTTAGGATGTGAAATAGATGATTTTATAAGAACTACTGAAGAAAGACATATTAAAGCTTCACAAGAACTTTGGAAGCAATTAGAAAAAAATAATCAAATATATCTTTCAAATTATGAAGGTTGGTACTCAGTTAGAGATGAAGCATTTTATTTAGAAAATGAATTAAAAAAGATTGATGGTAAATATGTGACGGATAATGGATCGCCTGTAGAGTGGGTCAAGGAGGAGAGTTATTTTTTTAAGCTTTCAGAATGGCAAGATAAGTTGATCGATTTTTATGAAAATAATCCAGAATCAATTTTACCAAAAACTCGATATAATGAAGTATTAAGTTTTATTAAAGGTGGATTAAAAGATCTGTCTATTTCAAGAACAACTTTTAATTGGGGAGTGCCAGTTCCAAATAATTCTAAGCATGTGATGTATGTTTGGATTGATGCTTTATGTAACTACCTAACTGCAATTGGCTATCCAGATACAAATAATAATAATTATAAGAAATTTTGGCCTGCAACACACATTGTAGGAAAAGATATATTAAGATTTCATGCAGTGTATTGGCCAGCTTTTTTAATGGCTGCTGGTATCGAACTTCCTAAAAGAATATTTGCGCATGGTTGGTGGACTAATGAAGGAAAAAAAATTTCTAAATCACTTGGTAATGTCATCGATCCTTACGATATTATTAATGAATATGGCTTGGATCAAATTAGGTTTTTTTTATTTAGGGAAGTACCATTTGGAAATGATGGAGATTTTTCAAAAAAAGCAATCGCAAATAGAATTAATGCTGATTTATCAAATAATTTTGGTAATTTAGTGCAAAGGATTTCATCATTTGCTGTAAAAAATAATGATTCTATACTAAAGCCAGCAGAAAATTTAACTAATGAAGATCAGAATTTAATTAATATTCTTCAGAATAAATTTGATGAATATTGTAAATTTATGAATGATCAACAAATTGATAGAGCAATTAAGTCTGTCTTGGAGTTAATATCCGCGGGTAATGTATATGTTGACACTCAAGCGCCATGGACACTGAAAAAAACAAATAAAATTAGAATGGAAGAAGTTTTATATATTGTTACAAACATAATTATTAAATCAGCTATTATGCTCTATCCAATAATACCAACTAGTTCAAAAAAAATTCTTAATATTTTTAATTACAATATGGATAATAATAAATTTGAAAATTTCACTAAACTAATCAATCAAAATATAAAAATAGATAATCCAGAACCAATATTTCCAAGAATATTGAATGATTGACTCACATTGTCATTTAAATTTTAAAAAATTATCAGAAAATTTTGAGAATATAATTAATAATTCCAAAAAAAACAATATTAGCTCAATATTATCAATCAATACCAAACCTGAAGATTTCCAGGATCATTTAAATTTAATAAAAAATTATAATTCTATTTATCTGTCATATGGACTTCATCCAAATGATGTTCAATCAATGAACCAAATTGAATTACAAAACTTTGATCAATACTGTAATAATGAAAAAGTAATAGGAATAGGCGAAACAGGCATTGACTTGTATCATAATGATCAATTTCTCAAAGAACAAACACAGGTCTTTGAAACCCATATTGAAGCTTCAATAAAGCATTCATTACCAATTATCATTCATCAAAGAAATTCTGAAAAAGAAATTGTAGATATTTTAAAAAATTATAAATCAAATAATTTAAAACTAATTTTTCACTGTTTTACTGGTTCAAATCAACTATTAAATTTTTGTTTAGAAAATAACTATTACATTTCTATTTCTGGAATAATAACATTTAAAAATGCATCAAATTTAAGAGATATAATTAAAAACGTTCCTTTAGATTCTATACTTATAGAAACTGATAGTCCTTTTTTAGCACCTGAGCCAATGAGAGGTAAAGTTAACGAGCCATCTTTTGTAAAATATACAGCTGAATATTTAGCAAAATTTTTTAAATTATCCTTAGAAGAATTCGAAAAAATCACTGATAATAATTTTTTTAATTTGTTTACGAAAGCTAAAAGAGATAATTATCTGTAATGAAAATAACAATTTTAGGCTGTGGAGGATCTTTTGGTTCACCTTTAGCATGGAATAGACATGGTAATATTGATCTAAATAATAAAAGAAATTTTAGAACAAGATCATCAGTTCTTATTGAATATAAAAATACAAATATTCTAATTGATACAAGCCCAGATCTTAGACAGCAACTTTATAATGCTAAATGTACAAATATTGATTTAGTTCTTTATACGCATATTCATTCTGATCATACATCAGGAGTACCAGATATGAGGGCAATGTCTTTAATAAATAAAAAAATTATACCTGCATATATGCCGAAAGAAATGATTTCCGAGATGGAGACAAATTATAAATATATTTTTAAAGGAGAAAAAGATTATTTACCATTTATGGAAATTAAAGAATTAGATTCTAATATAAATTTTCAAAATGTAAATATTGAAACATTTAAACATAATCATGGTTCAATTGATGTTCAAACATACAAGATTGGAAATTTTGCTTATTCTACAGATTTAAAAAAATTTTATAATAAAGATATTGATAAATTAAAAAATCTAGATCTATGGATTGTGGGGTTGTTAAGAGAAGACACTCATCCAGCTCATGCAGGATTTGATCAAATAATGGATTTCATATCGTATATTAAGCCTAAACAAACTATTTTTACACATATGACAGCTTTACTAGATGAAAAAGAATTAATAACAAAGTGTCCATCAAATGTAAAACCTGGATATGATGGTATGATTTTTGATTTATGAAGCCAGTATCGATTGGTTGCATAGGAATAGGAAATGTTGGATCAAATCTTACAAATAATTTATTAAAATCAAATAATATTATATTTGTTTATGATAATAATAATCAATCCTATTCAAAATTAAAAAATTTAAAAAACAAGCCTTGTAAAACTTTAAAAGAATTAACTCAAAAGAGTGATATTATAATAACTTGTTTACCTTCACCAAAAGCGGTAAGCAAAGTTCTAAAAACTATATTAAAATATTTAAATAAAAAACATATCTGGATTGAGATGAGTACTACAGATAAAAATGATATGATTAGCTTATCCAAAAAAGTAATTTCTAAAGGTGGTAAAGTATTAGAATGTCCAATTACTGGAGGAGAGCATAGAGCAAAGTCAGGAAATATATCTATTTTAGTTTCAGGTAATAAATCAACTTTTAAAAAATGTTTCCCAATTTTATCATTGCTTGGTCATGAAATTTTATATTGTGGAAAAATTGGAAATGCCTCAATATTAAAAGTAATTACAAATTATTTAGCATCATTACATTTAGTAGGTATAGGTGAAGCTTTGAGTGTTGCAAAAAAAAATAAAATTGACTTAGGTTTAACGTATAAAGCTATAAAAATAAGCTCCGGAAATAGTTTTGTTAATGAAACTGAAACAAAGGTCATACTGGGAGGCAGTTATGATGTTGGATTTACAATGGATCTAGTCAATAAAGATATTAATCTTTTTAATAAACTTGGAAAAAATATAAAATTAGAACTTGGAAATTATCTAAGTAAAAAGTTTAAACTTGGTATGAAAATTTTAGGTAAAAGATCATTTAGTACTAGTATTACTAAATTAATTGAAAAAGATGCTAAAATTAAATTAAGAGCAAAAAATTTTCCAAAACAATTAATTGATAAACAAAAAAAACAAAAAGGTATAGAAGTATAATATGTCAGAAAAAAAATTACTACCTGCTGATTTAGATCCAAGAAATCCAAGTTTTGCTTACAAAAATAAATATAATGAACATGTAGAAAATACTGATCAATTCAATAATTATTTAAAGTCTACTGAAGTTAAAAAAGTTTTTTCTGGAATGCTATGGGGTGAAGGACCAGCTTATATTCCTCATTTAGATACATTAGTATTTAGTGATATACCAAATAATAGGATGTTAAAGTTAGCAAATGGTTCAGTTACTGAATATAAAAATCCCTCAAATTATTGTAATGGAAACACTATTGATAAAGAGGAAAATGTCATTTCTTGTTCACATGGAGGGAGATGTATTTATAAAACTAACGATAATTTAGAAGTGGAAGTATTAGTTGATAGTTATAATGGTAAAAAACTTAACTCTCCAAACGATCTATTTGTTAAATCAGATGATACAATTTGGTTTACAGATCCACCTTACGGTATTTTATCAGACTATGAGGGATATACTGGCGAACAAGAATATGGCGGTTGTAATGTCTTTTCTTTTGACCCGAAATTAAACACTTTAAAAGTTATCATTGACGATCTTGATAGACCTAATGGTATTGCAATATCTCCAGATGAAAAAAAATTATATGTTGCTGATACTGGAGAAAATATCAAACATTTGTATGCTTATGACATGGTTGATGGAATACCTATGAATAGAAAATTAGTTTATGATTTTAAACCTTTTTTTTCTGATGGTTTTAGGTGCGATAAAGACGGTAATGTTTGGACTAGTGCAGGAAAAGCAATTAAATGTTTTAATCCTCAAAATGAATTAATTGGGCAACTTATAGTTCCAGAACTAGTATCAAATTTAGAATTTGGAGGATTGGAGGGAAATATCTTATATATAACTGCCACAACTAGTCTATATTCCATTGAATTAAATCAACAAGGTGCCAGATTTTATGAATAAACATTTATCTTCAGGAAAGTGTGAGCCATGCAATGGGAATACCCCTAAATTAGATTTTCAAGAAATTAGTAAATTTTTATCTGAACTTAATGAATGGTCAGTTAATGATAATCAAGAAATGATTTTCAAAAAATTTAAATTTAGCAATTTTAAAAAAGCTATATCATTTGCAAATGAAGTTGGAGAAATTGCAGAATCAGAAGGTCACCACCCTGATATATCTATTGGTTGGGGATATTGCTTAGTAATGGTCCATACACATGCTATAAACGGATTATCAATAAATGATTTTATTTTAGCAGCAAAAATAGATAATATTAAAAATAATGAATCATAGAGAGCAATTTAATAATTACAGCAAGTCCATTTTTAATTTGATATTAAATATTGATGACAAATTATTTAAAAAATCAATTAATTTGATAAAAAAAACACATAAGCAAGAAGGAAAAGTTTATATAGTTGGTAATGGTGGCAGCTCTTCAATAGCCAGTCACGTTAGTGTAGACTTTGCAAAAGTAGCTAGAGTTAATTCATCTACTTTTAATAATGCAAATTTAATAACATGTTTTGCAAATGACTATGGTTATGAAAATTGGGTAGTAGAAGCAATAAAGGCTTACCTAAATAAAAATGATATGATGATCTTAATTAGTAGTAGTGGAACTTCAAAAAATATCGTTAATGCAGCAAAATATTGTAAAAAAAATTCAATTCAATTGATTACTTTGAGTGGTTTCAAAAAAAATAATCCATTATCAAAATGTGGGAATGTTAATTTTCATATAAATTCTAATCAATATAATTTTATTGAAATGTCTCATCATATTATTTTAGTTTATCTTGTTGATATATTTGCAAAAAATAAACTTAGTTCTTAATTTTTATTAGTGGATAAAAAAAAGATTTTCATTTGTGGGATAAGTACTGAATGTTGTTCTTACTCAACATTAATACAAAATGAAAATGATTTTGAAATTTTGAGTGGAAAAAAACTTTTAAAATATATAGATTTTAATTATTCAAAATATAAGAATATTACTTTTATATCTAGTAAATTTTATCGTAGTTTACCTGGTGGTCCAGTAGATAAAAAATTTTTTTTAAAAACAATTCAAAATATTACAAATGATTTAAAAAAACATAAATCAATAGATGGTATTTTATTTTTAATGCATGGCGCAATGTATGTTAAAGGTATAAATGATCCCGAAGGTTTTTTTATTAAAAAAATTCGCTCTAAAGTATCTAAAGACTGTAAATTATCATTATCTTATGATCTTCACGGACAGATGACTGATACAATTATAAAAAATATTGATTATTTTTCAGCTTATAGAACGGCCCCACATATTGATGTTAGGCAAACTTATTCTAGGGCAATGAAAATGCTAATAAATGGAATAATTAAAAATAAGAAAAATCATATTATTTGGGAAAAAATACCAGTTTTAGTTTCAGGTGAAATGTCATCAACAATAGTTGAGCCATGTAAAAAAATTTATAAAAATCTGAATATATTTAATAAAATGAAAGGGATTAATGATTGTAATTTACTTATTGGATATGTTTGGGCTGATACTAAAAGAGCAACAGCTTCCGCAATTGTAAATTGTACAGATGTTAATATTGGTAAAAGAATGTGTAAGAAAATAGCACTTAGTTATTGGAATAAAAGGTTTAAATTAGTTTATGATATGAAATCTTATAAATTAAATAAGGTTTTTCATCTTATTAATAAAAAAAAATTTACAATTTTAGCTGATAGTGGGGATAATCCAACAGCTGGAGGAGTAGGAAGTAGAATTGATGTATTAGAGCACGTATTTAAAAATAATATACAGAATACATTATTTGCAGGAATTTTTAATGAAGAAATTTTTAGAGAACTAAAAAATAAAAAAAACAAAATTGTCATAAAAGATATTTTCTCAAAAAAGAAAATTTCTATTTCGATTGATAAATTTTATCTAAAAAATGATAATGCGATTGTAACTTCAAATAATAATACGATAATTTTTACAAAGTACAGAAAACCTTTTCATTACCTGAGTGATTTTAAGGAATTAAATATAAATTTAAAAAAATATAAAATATTGATTGTAAAATCAGGATATCTTTCACCTGAACTTAAAAAACTTAAAGCGGATAATTTTATGATTTTAACAGATGGATTTGTTACTCAAGATTTTAAAAGAATTAAAAATTTATTCAGAGAAAAACCAATTTTTCCTTTCCAAAAAAATTTTAGATATAATATAAATATTTAACTAAGTACCACAAAAAGTTTCATAAACTTTTTCACTTTCTAAAGGAGGGGTAATATACTTTTTATTTTCTATTTTCTCATAAGGATTTTTTAGTATTTTTTGAAATTCATACAATTGACCGTAATTATTGCTGTACACTTCATTAATTATTTCTTCAATAATATGATTTCTGGGTATAATTTGAGGGTTAACGTTTTTAAATTTTTTTAATTTATTTTTTTTATATTTTTCTTCCCAATGTTTAAAAATCTTTTTATCAAGAGTATTTTTTTCTAAATCTAAAAATGTATTTGTATAGTCAAGTTTATATATATGCATCAAATCTAAAAAATCTTTAACAATTTCTTCATTATTATTTCTAGTATCTAAATTTAATTTCATAGACATCATTGTTAACCAAGATTGATCAAATATACTTTTATATTCATTTAAAATATCTTCTATTTTTTTAATTGCCTTTCTTTCATTTGTATCAATTAAATGAAGAAAAGTTTCAGCAAATCTTGCTAAATTCCATAAACTTATTTTTGATTGATTTTCAAAAGAATATCTTCCCATTTTATCAATAGAACTAAAAACTTTTTTTGGATTATATTCATCTAAATATGCTGCTGGACCATAATCTATAGTTTCACCAGATAAAGAAATATTATCAGTATTCATAACACCATGAATAAAACCAACTCGCATCCAATTAACAACCAATTTAGTTTGTAATTCACAAATTGTTTCAAAAAATTTCAAATATTTATCATTATTATTTTCTATCTCCGGATACAGTCTCGAAATTGTATAAGATATAAAGTTTTGAAATTCTTTTCTATTTTTTAAAAGACTTCCAAACTGAAAAGTCCCAACTCTGATATGTGATTTAGCGACTCTAATTAAAATTGCACCTGGCTCTAACCTTTCACGTAATACATTTTCACCTGTAGTAATAACTGCAAGTGCTCTGGTTGATGATATGCCAAGATTATGCATAGCTTCACACAATATATATTCCCTTATCATTGGACCTAAGGCAGCTTTTCCATCTCCATTTCTAGAGTAGGGTGTTTGACCTGATCCTTTTAACTGTATATCCACCCTTTGTTTATTATTAGTAATATGTTCACCAATAATTATAGCTCTACCATCACCTAAAATTGTAAAATTTCCAAATTGATGTCCAGCATAAGCTTGTGAAAAATAATTTTTATCTAATTTATTTTTTCCCAAAAGAATATTACACTTTTCATCATCATTATATTTACTAAAATCTAAATCTAACTCCCTTGCAAGATCACTATTAAACAAAACTAATTTTTTATTACTAAAATTTTCAGGATTAACTTTACTATAAAAAATACTAGGTAATTTTGTATAACTATCTTGAAAATTCCAAACCATTTTGAATAAATATATATAAATTTTTTAAATTTAACATCTACAACTTTAGTATATAAGTATTAAGTCAGAAATGAATACCATAATTGATATAGTTAATCAGTCAAAACATCCAATAGATAGCGATGAATATATTCAATATTGCAATGATGAAATTAAAAAAAATTCTATACTAATATTAAATGATTTTTTAACAAATGACTGCTTAAGTGAATTAATTTTTGAAGCACATGGATTACAAGAACAAGCTTTCTATTGCTCTCAAAATCATACTATCTTACTTAATAAACAAGATAAATTAAGTGACTTGAATGATCCTTTAAATAGAGAGGTTGTAAGTGATAAAGGTTGTATTCCTCATGATTTATTAAATCAGCACTCAAAATTAAATATTTTATATCAATCAAATATTTTTAAAAATTTTTTAAAAGGTGTCTTAAATTTAAAAGATATTTATCCATACAGTGATACTTTATCTTCCATAAATTATAATTATTATCAAAAATCACAACAGCTAGGATGGCATTTTGATAATGCATCATTTGCTATTACTTTAATGATACAATCATCAGATAAGGGTGGTGAATTTGAATATGTTAGTAAAGGAAGAAATTTTTCAGAAAACTATATTGATAAATCATATATCAAAAATATTTTAGATAGAAAAACTTTACCACAAAAAGCAGACGTTGATGCCGGTACCCTTATATTGTTTTATGGCAGAAACTATTTGCATCGTGTAACGCCAGTAGAGTCAGAAAAACCAAGAATATTAGTAACGCTTAATTACAATGAAGAAGAGGGTACAATGCTCTCAGAAAATGCAAGATTAACGTTTTTTGGTAGAATTAACTAATTATGATTAAAGAAAAATAATTGTTTTCCATTTACTCTATAGTTATTGATTAATTTTTTTGCTTCTTTGGATGTAATCCATTCAATATATTTTTTAGCTTCTTCAATATTTAAATTATTATTTATCTTATTGCTTACTAAAATTATCCCATATTGATTAAATAATGGTGGTAAATTTTCACAGACAATTTGTAGATTTTCTTTTTTGTTAAAAGCTATCCAAGTACTACGATCACTGAGAGTGTATGCGTTTTTTTGGTTAGCTATTAACAACGTGGACCCCATTCCTTGACCAACACTGAGATACCAATTTTCTTTAAATGGCATATTTATATTTGATAATTGCCAAAGTTCTTTCTCCTTTTTGTGTGTTCCACTCTCATCCCCTCTAGATATAAACAATAATTTTGATTTATTTATTTCAATCATTTTATCTTCAATTGAAGAGCATGTATTTTTATCTTTTTTTGGTCCTATCAAGACAAAATCATTATACATCAAATCATGTCTTAGAGTTCCATATCCCTTATTCATAAATTCTAGTTCTGATTTTTTATGATGGACTAACAAAATTTCAACATTTCCATCCATTGCAACTTTAATTGCCTGTCCTGTTCCAAGAGATAATGCTCTTACTTTTATTTTATATTTTTTTTCAAATTCTTTGTTAATATATTCTAATAATCCCGTATCGTGTGTAGAAGTTGTGCTGGCTATGGTTATATATTCAATAGCTAGTGCATTTTTAAGTAAAAAAATTGAAATAAAAATTAGTAAAACTCTAATCATAAAACTTGATACATCTTATAGTACTTACTAAATATATTTATATATTTTGAAAGGGTAGTTATGAAAATTATTAAAGTTTTAGAAAAAACTGAATTAGTAATAGTCGATTTAGAGGTAAATTTGGGCAAAGAAAAAAGAAATGGCTTAACATTATGTGTTAAATATAAAGATGAATATTATCCATTAAATACAGCACACGATGGAAGACCTATTTTAATGAATAAAGAGAATGTAATTAAAAATTAAAATTCAGCTTTTTAATTATGAACATGAAAATAGCATAAGCTATTGCAGTGCTAATTATTGAAACTATTAGCGAAAAAACAAAATTTTGTTTAAATTTTAAAAGAACAGGTAAAACAATAAAAAAAATAAATGATGGAATACTCATAACAAGTGTACTATAAGATAAATCAATAACTTTTTGATAATCTTTAGTATCCCAATATAGCCATACGAAAGCTAATAAAGATGTTAGTGGTAGAGAGACAATTATTGCCGCAGTCCAAGTATATTTTTTTGCTATTTCGGATACTGCAACAATGATAATAGCGCTTATTATAGTTTTAAGAAAAAAATACATTACTTACTCACATTTGTTCTAGTTGCTATATAGACACCAAATGTACAAATTAAAAGTCCGACAATATCAATTAATAATAATTTTTCATCTAAAACTAACCAAGCCATGACAGCAGTGGTTGGAGGAACAAGGAAAAAAAGACTACTAGTTTTAGAAGCTGTTCCATTTTTTATAAGATACATTAGTATTGCATAAGCTCCAAATGATATCATAATAATTTGCCACGAAATTGATAAAATAAAACGTGTATCAAAATTAATAAATGATATTTCAAAAAATAATGAAATTATAAATAAAAATATACCAGCACTTAATGCTTGATAAAAATTATTAACCGAAAGATTAATTTCGTGAGTAATTTTTTTTTGCCAGATGGTAGCTGATGTCGCTCCTAGAAGTGCAACAATAGATGCTATAATACCTATTGTTGGTATTTCAGTTCCAATATCGTAACCTATAACCAATATTGTACCCAAAAAACCAAAAAATATTCCTATCCATTGGGTAATGGTAACTTTTTCTTTCAGTATGGGCCCACTTAAAATATTTGTTAATATAGGTTGAAGGCAAACAATTAATGCTGATAATGTAGCAGTCAATCCCATAGAATAAGAAAAAAAAACACCACCTAAATAAAAACCATGAAAAAGAATTCCTGTAATCATAGCTTGAAATATTAAATTTTGATTTATTTTTATTTTTTCTCTCATAATAATAGAAAAAATTAAAAAAAATAAACTTACAATACAAAATCTAAAACACAATGCTGCAAAAGGACTTGCTGATTGAACAATAAATTGACCACTTATAAAAGCACTACTCCAAAAAAAGATAAATAGATATGAGAGATATAGGTTCATTATAAATAATAATTTTATTCTTTATTTATAAATGCTATGAAAAATTATTCATAGAATTAAATGCATAGAAATAAAATCAATTTTTTTTGTCCAAATTGTAATTCAGATAAATATATTGGAAAAACATCTATTGGAAAAAACTATAAAGATGAACCATATAAAAATGTTAAATTTGAAATTCAATGTGCCAAATGTTTTATGGATATTCCATCAATTATTTCTGAAAATATTTTACCTCATAAGCATAATGAAATGTGTAAACTTTGGAATGAAATTTATAAACCATCACATAAAGAAAACGCTGCTCAATGTTCAAAATGTTTCAGGTATTATTGGGAAATAGAAAAATATTTATCTGAAAATAATATTTCTACAAAAGATATTTTTTATCAAAATTACAATCCTAAAAAATCTATTGGAGATTTGATTTGTAAGATTTGTGATCCATCATCTTTTATGACAAATTAATGTTAGCATATATTTTAAATATATCAGGTTGGTTATTACTACCTTTTATGGATGGGATTGCAAAATATTTATCTACAGAAATACATTTCATACAAGTAATTTGGGGAAGATATTTTTTTATGCTTTTAGTTAGTTTCCCATTGATATTTATTTTTTTTAGAAAAGAAATTAGTTTTCCAAAAACAATTTCTATACAACTATTTAGAAGTTTTTTTTTATTTTTATCTACCGTTTTTTTCTTTTATGCAATTTCAATTATATCATTAGCTGAAGCTTTAACCCTTGCCTTTATATCTCCAATAATAGTGACGATATTATCTATTTTTTATTTAAAAGAAAAAGTTGGAATTCATCGATGGATTGCAGTTTTGATCGGTTTTTTTGGAGTTATGATAATTATACGACCAGGTTTTGTAGAAATTAATTTTGCATCTTTTTCAGCTATTGCTGCAGGAATTTCATATGCTTTTTATATAATTTATACTCGAAAATTATCTTTTACAGATAGTGCTGTTGTAACTTTGCTTTTTACAGGTATCGTAGGTTGTATTTTTATATCTCTTATTGTCCCTTTTTACTGGATAAATTTAGATTTAAGACAATTATTATTACTCATCTCATTAGCTTCAATTGGAACTTTAGGGCATTTTTTAATAATTCTTTCTTTAAGACTTGGTGAAGCTTCAAAACTAGCTCCGTTAGGTTATTTTGAGATCTCTACAAATATACTTGTTGGTTATGCTTTCTTTGGTGATTTACCTGATATTTGGATTTATTTAGGACTAACTTTGATTGTTGTTAGCGGGATTTATATTTTCGTTAGAGAGAGTAAATCAGTTAATAACACTAATTAGTTTTTTTAGTTGTTTGATATGTAAATATTGTTACTGATCCAAGTAAAAGGACTCCGCCTATGATTGTGTTTATAGGTGGAATTTCATTTATAACAAACCAAACCCAAGCGGTGCCTAAAACACTTTCTAATAAAAAAATTAATGCAACTTCATGAGCAGGAGTAAATTTAGGAGAAATTGCTAAAATAATAAATGGTATTGGTAATATTATAAAACACATCAATAAAAGTAAATATATCTGATCGATGTTTAATTGAAAATTAATTCCTAAAGGAAGTACATATAGAGCTGATAATAAACAACCAATTAAACAAGCAGGAACAAAATCTTTATTTTTGAATAATCGAACAAGTACCATACTAAATCCCATACCAACAGCTACAATTAAAGCCATTAGATCTCCATATAATCCTGAAGTTGTAAAACTACCTATACCAATGATGATCATAGCAAACATTGCAATTAAAATTACTATCCACGTAAAAAAACTTGGAATTTCTTTAAGTATGAAAACTGAAAATAAAGCAGCAAAAATGGGTGCTGATGCAATGAGAACCAATGTATTTGCTACGGCAGTATTTTGAATTGAGTATACAAAACAAATATGAGTTATAGCATAAAGAATAGCATATATGATACCTGGTAAACCAATTAGATAAAATGATTTAAGAAAAGATTTTTGGTAAGCATAAATGATAAATATTAATATAGAAACAGCCGGTAAAGCACTTCTATAAAATATTAAACTAAAATCATCTAAATTTACTAGTCTTATTAATAAACTA
>CACIED010000014.1 GCA_902585605.1 uncultured Alphaproteobacteria bacterium | reverse complement strand
TAATTAATAAAATTGATGCCGCCCTTCAAAGAATTGAAGATGGTTCATATGGTTATTGCGATGAAACAGGTGATCCAATTAGTATCAAAAGATTAGAAGCAAGACCAGTTGCAACATTGAGTTTAGAAGCTCAAGAAATGCATGAAAAAGCAGAAAAAAGAATTAGTTAATTTTTTTTAAATGTCAGATTTTTATATAGGTGATCTAACACCAGGTACTTTTGTTGTAAATGTCAGCAAAGAAAAAGAATGGGGAATTGGTCAAGTACAATCATGTATTAATAATATCGTTACAATTAATTTTGAAAATGTTGGAAAAAAAACTATTAACCCTAGAGAAGTTGAATTAAAAATAATTAATATAAATGCAACTAATTGATCAGTATTTAAGAAAAGTAAATTATCTAAGAGTATCTGTTACAGATAGATGTGATCTGAGATGTGTTTATTGTATGAAAGAAAAAATGCAATTTCTCACACGAAAAGACATACTCACCTTAGAAGAAATTGAAAGATTATGTGACAACTTTATAGAACTCGGAGTTGAAAAAATCAGATTAACTGGGGGTGAGCCTTTGGTAAGAAATGATATTATAAAATTAATTGAAAAACTTAATAACAAAAAAGAAAAAACAAATCTAAAGGAAATAACACTGACAACAAATGGTACATTATTAAAAAAATACGCCAAACTACTGAAGCTAAATGGTATTAATAGGATTAATGTTTCTCTAGATACAATTAATCCTGAAAAATATAATAAAATAACAAGATTTGGAAATATTGAAAAAGTTTTTGATGGAATTAATGAAGCACTTGATAACAACATAAAAATTAAAATTAATACTGTAGTAATTAAAGATTTTAATGAAAATGAAATTGAAGAATTAATAAATTGGACTAGCAATAAAAAAATTGATCTTACATTTATCGAAGTAATGCCAATGGAAGAAACAGATATATCAAGAGAATATCAGTTTGTCTCATTATCTGATACTTTTTCAAAACTAGACAAAATATATAGTTTTTCTAAAATTGATTATAGTACTGGAGGTCCAGCAAGATTTTATACAAGTGATTTAGTTTCTAATAAAATTGGGTTTATAAGTCCTTTAACAAATAATTTTTGTGCCTCTTGCAATAGAGTGAGAATATCGAGCACTGGTAAACTTTTCATGTGCCTTGGTCAGAATGACTTTGTTGATTTTAGAGAAATAATGAGAAAAGATTATAGTGATGATTATATAAAAGAAAAAATTAAGTTTGCTCTTAATATTAAACCAAAACAACATGATTTTATGATTGGAGAAAAAATTAATAAATATATGAAAAGACACATGAACGTAACAGGTGGATAATGAAATTTCATTTTTTATCATCAAACAATCCTGAGGCAAAAAATACAGAAAAAAAACTAACAGAATTATTTGGACAAAATTCTGTGGAAGAAGCCGACTACATTATTCCAATTGGAGGAGATGGATTACTTTTAAAATCACTTCATAATTTTAATAAACTAAACAAACCATTTTTTGGAATAAACTTTGGTTCAATTGGGTTTTTAATGAATAATCTTAGTAATGAAAATTTAAATGACATGATTACCAATGCTAAAAAATCTACTTTTAAACCATTAAAAATGACTGCACAAAGTGTTAATAATGAAATCTTTGAGGCATATGCATATAATGAAGTTTCTCTTATGAGGCAGACTCATTTGGCATCAAAAATTAAAATCAAAATAAATGAGAAAGTAAAAATGGAAGAATTGATATGTGATGGAGTTTTGTTATCTACATCAGCTGGAAGTACAGCTTATAATCTATCCGCACATGGCAGTATTCTACCTTTAGACTCAAATATACTTGCATTAACTCCAATCAGTGCCTTTAGACCAAGGAGATGGAGAGGTGCTCTGTTATCTGAAATTAGTAAAATTGATTTTGAAGTGTTAAATAATGATGAACGCTCATCTAGCGTAACTGCAGACAATGTTGAATTTAGGGATATTAGTAGAGTCAATATTGTTTCTTCAGATGAAAATAAATGCACTGTATTGTTCGATAGTAAGCACTCTATTGAAGATAAAATTTTGAATGAGCAATTTAATTTTTAAGATCAAATCTTTTTAAAAATACAAATCTTGTTGCCATCTAAATCCCTTAAATATGCATAATAATCTTTACCATGTCTGGGTCCAGGCATTCCTTCATCTTTTGCTCCAAGACTAATTCCAATTTTGTAAAATTCATTAACAGTTTTTTTAGAATTAGCTTTAAAAGTAATCATTGTACCATTTCCTATTGTTGCTTTTTTTTTGTTATGAGGTCTAATCAAGTATAATTCTATTTTTTTAGGAGTTTCTTTTTTAGCATAACCATAATAACGATTATGAGATAAAACTTTTTTAATTTTAAGAGGTTTTAAAATTTTACTATAAAATGCAGATGATTTTTTTAAATTATTTGTTCCAATGGTAATAAAAGCAAACATAATTTAGAGATTGGTAGCCTCGGCCGGACTTGAACCGGCACTCCCAAAAGGGCAAGGATTTTAAGTCCTTTGTGTCTACCATTCCACCACGAGGCCTATTTTGGACTAATATCAAACTATAGAACTTTTTCCACCATTTAATTCAATCATCTTAGTTATATCATCAACAATTGGTTGGATAGATTTCATATCCCATGATGAAACAACTATGTTAACACCACCTGTTTTAGCTGCAAGATTAAAATATGGGTAACTACCGATTGATGCATTTGTATAATTGTTTTGAATATTATTTAAATTTTTTGCGATTTTACTTTCGTATAAATTAGTATTAATTGTTGTAACAAGTTTTGGTTTACCTTTTTTAATTTTTTTCATTAATTCCTTAAACATAACTTGCATTATTTCTGGCACACCGGGTAAAACATAAATATTTTTTATAATAAATCCTGGTGCAGCAGTCATTGGATTTAAAATAAGCTCTGAACCAATTGGTATTTTGGCCATTCTTTGCCTACTTTCATTAAATTCACCTTTTGGATAATAATTTTCAAGAATCTCAAAAGCCATTTTATTTGTTTCATATTGTAAATTAAAGGCTTCAGATATACTTTCTGAAGTTATATCATCATGAGTTGGTCCAATTCCTCCAGTGGTAAAAACATAAGAATATTTTGAGCTATATTTTAAAACATTTTCTATTATTGTTTTTTTGTCATCCTGAATAACAATAACTTCTTCTAACTTAATACCAGCTTCTAATAATTTTTTTGCAATATAATTTGAGTTTGTATCTTGAGTTCTACCAGAAAGTATTTCATCACCAATAACAATAACTCCTGCAGTAAAAGAACTCATATGATTAATTGATATTTTCTATATATTATTTATTAATCGTAAGTAATAATTTTTTAAATGAGAAACAACAATATCCCAATACATACGAAAAAAGATTTTGAGGGCATGAGGGAGGCTGGTTCTTTAGCTGCTGATGTTCTAGATTCTTTAAGTGAAAAGATTGTTCCAGGAATAAGTACTCAAGAAATAAATGACATATGTCATGATCAAATTATTCAAAACAAAGCAATACCAGCTCCTTTAAATTATAAAGGTTTCCCAAAATCAGTTTGTACATCTGTAAATCATGTTGTTTGTCATGGAATTCCTTCTGAAAGAAAAATTCTATCTGATGGTGATATATTAAATGTAGATGTAACAGTTATTCTAAATGGTTGGCATGGTGATAGTTCTAGAATGTTTGTTGCAGGCAAGACAAATAAAAAAAATTATGAATTTTTAAAAATAACTTATGAATCTTTATTAATTGGTATTAATGAAGCTAAACCTGGTAAGCATATTGGTGATATTGGAAATAAAATTCAGAAACTTGCTGAAGGAAAAGGTTATTCTGTAGTAAGAGATTTTTGCGGTCATGGAATTGGAAAGGAATTTCATACTCCTCCTAGTGTTTTACACTTTGGAGAATCAGGTGAGGGACCAATTTTAGAGCCTGGAATGTTTTTAACAATTGAACCAATGATTAATTTAGGTGGGTGGCAAACAAAAATACTAAATGATGGATGGACAGCTGTAACAAAAGATAAATCTTTATCTGCTCAATTCGAGCATACAATTGGAATAACAGAAGAAGGAAATGAAATATTTACATTATCTAAAAATAATACATCTTTTCCAATAAAGGATGTATAAGTATAATAAATGATACCTAGATATAATAGACCTAAAATTGAAAAGATTTGGTCATTAGAAAATAAATTTACAATTTGGACAGAGATTGAGTGTTTGATTGCAGAAAAACAAGCAATTATCGGCGTTATTCCTAAAAAAGCTTCAAAAGAAATAAGAAATAAAGCAAAATTTAATGTTAAAGAAATAGAAAAAATTGAAAAAGACACAAAACATGATGTTGTGGCTTATATTAATAATGTAAGCAAATATATTGGCGACTCATCAAAGTATTTTCATTTTGGTGTAACATCAAGTGATATTATTGATACTTCATTTTCTTTACAACTTAAGCAAACCTCAGAAATAATAAGAAAAAGTTTAGTAGAATGTATTCAAAGTTTAAAAATCAAATCTAAAAAATATAAAGATACGTTAATGATTGGAAGAAGTCATGGGATACATGCTGAACCTATTACTTTTGGATTAAAATTATCTTCCTTTTATTTTGAGTTTAAAAGAAATTTAGAAAGACTTGATCAGGCAATCAACGAAATATCTGTTTGTGCTATTTCTGGTCCTGTTGGAACCTTTAATTCTATAGACCCACGAGTTCAAGATTACGTAGCAAAAAAACTTAAACTAAATTCTGAAGATGTATCAACTCAAGTAATTCCAAGAGACAGGCATGCGTATTTTTTCTCAGTACTAGGAATTTTAGCATCTTCTATTGAGAGATTTGCTGTGGAGATTCGAAATCTACAAAAAACAGAGGTGTTAGAAGTTGAAGAAAGTTTTTCTTCTAACCAAAAAGGTTCTTCTGCAATGCCTCACAAACGTAATCCGGTATTGAGTGAGAATTTAACAGGTATTTCACGATATATTAGAAGTGGTGTAATACCTTCACTAGAAAATGTCGTACTTTGGCACGAGAGAGATATTAGTCATTCTAGTGTTGAAAGAATTATGACTCCAGATATTACAATTGCAACTGATTTTGCACTGAATCGTTTAAATGGAATTATAAAGAATTTAAAAGTCTATCCAAAAAATATGTTGAAAAATTTGAATATGCTTGGAGGCTTACACAGAACTCACAATATTATGTTAAAATTAATTGAAAAAGGACTGAAAAGACAACAGGCTTATAAAATTGTTCAAGAAAGTGCCATGGAAACATGGAATAATAATAAGAATTTTTCCCAAGTTTTTCAAAAAAATAAAGAATTAAATAAAATATTAAATTCAAAAGAAATCGTGAAAATCATTAAAGATGATAATGATCTAAAGAAAATAGATTGGATTTTTAAAAATAAAATTAAATAGTCTTTATTTTTACTAATATCTGAACTATTTTATAGTTATGCCAATGACTGTTGAACAAATTGAGCAATTTATTAAAGAAGCTATACCAGATGCAACTGTTGAAATTGAAGATCTTAAAGGAGATGGTGATCATTACAGTGCTACAGTAACATCAAAATCTTTTTCTGGAAAAACAAGAGTAGAACAACATAAGATGGTTTATGATGCTTTTAATGGTAAAATGGGTAGTGATTTGCACGCACTTAAGCTAAAAACTGTATCGGAGTAATAATGAATAATAACGACCATGTATCTCAAAATATAGAAAATGAAATTAACTCTAATGATGTAATGCTTTTCATGAAGGGTACCCCCGTATTTCCAATGTGTGGATTTTCTGCAAGAGTAGTTGAAATATTAAATAAAGTAGGAGTTAAATTTGGAAGTTTGAATGTGTTAGAGAGTGATGAAATGAGAGAAGGTATTAAAATATATTCTAATTGGCCAACCATACCACAACTTTATGTTAAGAAAGAATTTATAGGTGGGTGTGATATCATAACTGAAATGTTTGAAAGTGGTGAATTATTAGAATTATTCAATACAAATGGAATAGACGTAAACCCGTCCTAGTTTGTTAAATAATAAATTTTCTAAAGGTGTAATATTTTCCTGTATTGCAGCAATTTTTTGGGGGCTTCCACAACCCCTTTTTTTCAATGAATTAAATCACGTTGAGACTACTGAAGTTGTAGCTCATAGAGGTTTCTGGTCATTTATCTTTTTATTTTTATTATTAATTTTTATTTCAAACATAAGTGATTTTATTGAAATATTTAAATCTAGAAAAAAAATTTTTATTTTAACAATTACAGCTTTTCTTATTGCAGGTAACTGGGCAGGTTTTATTTATTCTGTAGGACAAGAAAGAGTTCAGGATGCATCAATGGGTTACTTTATTACTCCAATGATAAGTATTGTTCTTGGTTATTTTTTTTTAAATGAGAAAATAACTAAGCCTAAATTTGCATCTGTATGTCTTATGTTATCAGGTATATTATTCTTATTTATTAATTTAAATCAATTTCCATTCCTAATAATTTGGATTGGAACCTCATGGGCAATATATGGATTATTAAGAAAACAAGTTAATGTTAGTCCTTCAATTGGCTTACTATATGAGGCTTTCATAATATCTTTAATATCTATTCCATACTTAATTTATTTATTTTGGCAAAATGAAAATAGTATCTTTAGTATTGATTTGAAGACATCGTTATTTTTAATTCTAACAGGAGCTGTAACGATTTTTCCATTATTTTTTTTTAATTTGGGTTTAAAATTTATTCAATTAGGTCTTGCTGGAGTTTTATTTTACTTAGCGCCAACATTTCATTTTATAACTTCAGTATTTATTCTTAATGAAGAAATTTTACAAATTAAGTTAATATCATTTATAATTATTTGGATAGGAATAATAATTTATATTTATGATAGTTATGAAAAAGAAATTATCTTGAATAATACTCAATAACTAAATTAGGTTCCATAGTTACAGGATAAGGAACATCATGAATTAGAGGTGCTCTTAAAAAACGACCTTTCAACTCTTTTACATCAACTTCTAAGTATTCTGGAATTTCTCTTTCTTGAGAACTAACTGATTCTACAATTAAATTAATTTCTTTACTTTTATCTCTTATTGAAATTTCATCTCCATCGCTAACACTATAAGATGGAATATTAACTCTTTTTCCATTGACCTTTACATGACCATGATTAACTAACTGTCTTGCAGAAAAAATTGTAGGTACAAATTTCATTCTATAGACAGTAGCATCTAATCTTCTTTCTAAAAGTTCAATTAAAATCTGACTTGTATCACCTTTAATATTAGAAGCTTTTTTGAAAATATTCCTAAATTGTCTTTCAGTTAAATCACCATAATAAAATTTAAGTTTTTGCTTAGCAAATAACTGATTTCCATAATCTGATTGTTTCTTTCTTTGCCCCTGTACACCATGTTGACCAGGCTTTGAGTTTCTTCTATTAAAAGGGCTTTTAGGTCTCCCCCATAAGTTAACACCTAATCTTCTATCGATTTTGTATTTAGCGTTATTTCTTTTTGTCATTATTATGAGGGGTATATAGTGATTTAAAGTACTATGTCAAATTTAATATACTCAATTTTTGGCTTATTTATTAAGTTTTTTAGTAATTCCCCATAATGTCTGCAATTCTTTCTTTGTGAGAGGAATTTTTGTGAAAATACTATAAATATTATTTTTCATACTTTCTTTTTTTTCACTTGGAGTAAAAAATTTTTTATTTTCAAGTTTCTCAATCACATAATTTAAGAATTTAGATAATTGATATTTACTAATATTATCTTTTTCAATTGAAATAGAATTAGTAATTTTTAAATTATTCAATTCAAATAATTTATGACTTAAAACAGTAACTGCATGAGAAAGGTTTAATGAATTACTTTTACTACTTGTTTCAATAGTAAAAATAATATCAGATAATCTCAAATCCTCATTTGAAAGTCCTGAATTTTCAGGACCAAAAAGTATTGCTGTTTTTTTATTAACAATAATTTTTCTTTTAATGAATTTAAAATCGTTAGTAGATTTTTTTTCCAAAAATCTTCTTCTATTAGTTGTGGCCACAACATAAGAAAAATTAGAAAGTGCAATTTCTAAATCATCATAAACTTTAATATTCTTAATTATTTTCGTTGCTTTTTTTGCAGCATTTATTGATTTATTGTTTAACCATTTATCTCTTGGCGAAACAACAATTAGATCTTTTAAACCAAAATTGTGCATAACACGAGCAACCATTCCAATGTTTTCAGGAAGTTGGGGTCTAACTAAAATTATGCTTGGATTTTTTGGAGTCAATTTTTATTCTTTAAATCATTTAATAGCTTAAAAGTAATGCTATCAAAAATAGCGCTATAAGATGCATCAATAATATTTGGAGATACGCCAATAGTTGTCCAATGTGTATTAGTGGAATCAGATGATTCAATTAAAACTCTTGTGATAGCGCCAGTACCTTTTTCTGATGAAAGAATCATAACTTTATAATCAGTTAACTTTAAATCTTTAAGATTAGGATAATAATCAATTAGGGCTTTTCTTAATGCACTATCAATAGCATTTACTGGACCATTTCCAGTGCCTACTGTCATCATATTTGAATCTTTAACTTTTAAAAATACTGTAGCCTCTGCTTCAGTAACAATTTCACCTTTAGCATTCCATCTCCTTTCATCTGTGACTCTAAATTTTTCTAGATTATAAAAATCCTTAAAATGACCAAGATGACGTCTTACTAATAGTTCAAAACTAGCTAAAGCAGTATCAAATGAATATCCTTCTGATTCTTTTTCCTTGATAATCTCTAAGATATTGTTGATTTCATTTTTAGGTAGATCAATATTAATCTTATTTAATTGATTTAATATATTAGATCTTCCTGCCTGATTTGAAATTACTACGTTTCTAGAATTACCAACAATTTCTGGTTTAATATGTTCATAAGTTGAAGAATTTTTTTCTATTGCAGATGCATGTAATCCACCTTTATGAGAGAAAGCATGATCTCCAACATATGGAGCATTTTTTCTTGAAGGCATGTTTAGAATATCATTTAATGTTCTAGAAATATGAATTAAATTTTGTAATTTATCCTTTGAAATATTTGTTTTATATTTTGTTTTTAGAACCAAAGATGGAATTAAGGAAATTAAATTAGTATTTCCACATCTTTCTCCTAAACCATTAATTGTTCCCTGTATCTGTCTTGCTCCAGCATTAATAGCTGCTAACGCATTTGCAACTGCATTATCAGTATCATTGTGAGCATGTATACCAACATTTTGACCTGGTATAACTTTTACTACTTCTGAAACAATATTGTAAATTTCATCTGGAAGGGTTCCTCCATTTGTATCACAAAGAACAACCCATCTTGCACCAGCGTCATACGCTGCTTTAATACAACTCAATGAAAAATCTTTATTTTCTTTAAAACCATCAAAAAAATGTTCTGCATCAAAAATTGGCTCTTTGTTTTTATTTTTTATTGAATGAATACTATCGCTTATCATTTTTAAATTTTCATCTTCAGATATTTCTAAAGCATTTTTTACGTGAAATGATGAAGATTTACCTACAATACAAACACAACTTGCGCTTGAATTAATAAGTGCATTTAATCCTGGATCGTTATCTGCACTTCTACCTGGTCTTCTTGTCATACCAAAGGCAGTCAATTTACTTTTTGAAAATTTTGTATTTCTAGAAAAAAAATCATTATCGGTAGGATTTGCTCCCGGCCATCCACCTTCAATGTAATCTATTCCTAAATCATCAAGATGTTGGGATATATTCATTTTATCACTAACAGAAAAATTAACTCCTGTTGTTTGCTGACCATCTCTAAGTGTGGTATCGAATAAATATACTTTATCTTCCATAATTACTAGATCGCTAATAGAGTATAAATTAAAATTTACTAGATTTTTCCAAGTTTTTGCAAGATTTTGTCTCTATCAAATAATGGTAGTAGATATTTTAATTCGGGTCCATGAGATTTTCCTGTCAAAATTAACCTCAAAGGCATAAATAAATCTTTTCCTTTAAGCCCAGTTTTTTTGTTAATTTTTGATGTCCAATTATCCCATGTTGTTTCATCAAAAGGATCCTCGGGTAATTCATCAACTGCCGTATTAATAAAACTATCATCAATATTTAAATCTTTAGCATTATTTATTTTTGTAATTACTTCTTCCCATTCTTTAGCTTGATTAACAAATGAAATATTATTTTTAATAAAACGCCAAAAACTCTCTTTTTGAAAATTAGATTTTATATTTTTTAACTTATGACTAATCTCATTATAACTAAATAATTTAATGGTATTTTCATTAAGATTTCTTAAGGATTCAATTGAAAATTTAGCAGAAGATCTAGATAAGCTTTGAATATCAAATTTTTTTACTATTTCATTTAAATCTTTGATTGGATCAATATTACTGCTCGAACCAATAAAAAGAAAATAATTAAGTAAAGATATATTTTCGTATCCTTGATCTCTAAAATTTTCAATTGAAAGACTTCCAAGTCTTTTGCTAAAACCCTTACCAGTTTCATCAACTAAGAATGGATGATGAGCAAATGATGGAATAGAAGATTCAAGAGCCTTAAAAATTTGAATATGATAAGCAGTATTAGCTATGTGGTCTTCTCCTCTAATAATATGCGTAATTTTTTCTTCAATATCATCAATGACTGAAGGTAAATGGTATAACAATGTTCCATCAGCTCTAATTAAAACAGGATCACTCAAATTTTTTGCATCAAATGAAACATCTCCTTTAATGATATCTTTCCAACCAATATTTTCATGATCTAATTTGAATCTCCAATGGGGTTGGATTCCAGATTCAATTTTTTTTTCTACTTCTTCAATACTTAGATTTAATGATGATCTATCATAAATAGGTGGTTTTCCAGATGATAACAAAGATTTTTTCTTTAAAGCTAATTCCTCTTCTGTTTCAAAACATGGATAAAGTCTTTTCTTTTGTTTTAGAATTTGGATTTTCTGATTATAAATATGTTGTCTAGAGGACTGATTAAAAGTGTAACTCCAATTTAATCCAAGCCATTTAAGATCATCTTTGATACTTGTCTCAAACTCTTTAGAACTCCTATTGGTATCAGTATCATCAATTCTTAATACAAACTCACCTTGATTTTTTTGACAAAAAATCCAATTCAAAATTGCTGATCTAGCATTACCGATATGTATTTTTCCTGTAGGGCTAGGAGCGAACCTACACTTCATATTATTCTTTAGGAATTTCGCAAACGGGAATAGGCTTCATCTTATGAAGATTTGGCTTTCTAATTTCTTCGTATCTACTGTGGTATTCACTAGACTTATTTTCCATTGCTTCTTCTAATTGCTTATATGAAAGACCAAGTTGACTTTCATCATTTCTACTATCATCCCATAAACCATCTGTCGGTGCTGCGCTAATAATATCTTTTATAACCCCAATTTCTTCGGCTAATTCCCACACCTCAGTTTTAGTACAATCTGCTATTGGCGATATATCTACGCCTCCATCACCATATTTTGTATAAAATCCAACACCAAAATCTTCAACTTTATTTCCAGTACCAACAACTATACCATTATTACTTTGAGCTATTTGGTATAGAGTTACCATTCTTAGTCTAGATCTTGAATTTGCAAAAGCTAACTCACTATCAAAATTTTGCATCGTATTTTGAAATGTTTTAAAAACGTTATCCAGCTCGATTATTTTTGTTTCTACATTTGGGTAATTTTGCTCTAAAAATTCTAAATGTCTTAAACTTAAGTCATGTTGTGATGAATTTTGCTTAATAGGCATTGAAACAGCTATAGTTTTTAAACCAGTTTGAGCACATAAGGTGCTAGTAAGAGCTGAGTCAACTCCTCCTGACACTCCTATCACTAGTGCAGTTGGATTATTATTTATAGATTTGGCGTAATCTTTAATCCAATTAGAAATGTATACGATTTTATCTTTTGAATTCATAAGTAACATATAAATATATATTTATAAATTTGAAGATTGCTTTGAGAGCAATTTTTCTTCTTTTAAAAAATCTGATAATAAAAAAGCCAATTCTAGAGACTGCGAGGCATTTAGTCTCGGATCACAATAGGTATGATATCTATTTTTTAAATCTTCATCTGTTATTTCTTGAAGACCTCCCATACATTCTGTAACATCTTGACCAGTCATTTCTAAATGGACACCGCCTGGATATGTTCCTTCGCTTCTGTGAATTTGAAAAAATTGCTGAATTTCTGAAATTATATCTTTTAATGGCCTAGTTTTAAAACCCGTGTTAGATTTGATAGTATTTCCATGCATGGGGTCACAAGTCCAAACAACATTTTTACCAGCTGAATTAACTGATCTAATTATTTTTGGAAGTATTCCGCTAACTTTTTCATGACCCATTCTACATATCAGCGTTATTTTTCCAGACTCATTATTTGGATTCAACACATCTAATATCATTAATAGTTCTTCTGTCTTTGTGCTTGGACCCACTTTAATGCCTATAGGGTTCTCAATACCTCTTAAAAATTCAATATGTGCTCCATCAAGTTGTCGCGTTCTGTCACCTACCCACAACATGTGAGCTGAAACATCGTACCACTTACCTGAAGTACTATCTATTCTTGTTAATGCTTCCTCATATTGAAGAAGTAAAGCTTCATGACTTGTAAAGAAGTCTGTTTCATTTAATTGTCTTACACTGTTTCCATTTATTCCACATGCCTCCATAAAAGATAAGCATTCGTCAATTCTAGAAGATATTTCTCTAAATTTAGTAGCATTCTCACCTTTAACAAAATTTAGGTTCCATTGATGTATTTTATTTAAATTAGCAAACCCACCTTGAGAAAAAGCTCTTAATAGATTAAGTGTTGATGCAGACTGATTGTACGCTTGAATCAATCTATCTGGATTAGGGTCTCTATCTTTTTGATTGAAGTCGATCCCATTAATTATATCGCCTTTATAAGACTCAAGTTCTAAATCATTAATAACTTCTGTGGCAGACGATCTTGGCTTTGCAAATTGTCCGGCAATTCTTCCAACTTTAACGATTTGACAAGAAGCACCAAACGTCAAAACAACAGCCATTTGTAAAATAACTTTAAATGTATCTCTAATATTATCTGGATGAAAATCTGCAAAACTTTCAGCACAATCTCCACCTTGTAATAAAAAAGCATTTCCTTTTGCAACCTCACCAAGTTTCTTTTTTAATAGTCTCGCTTCTCCAGCAAAAACTAAAGGTGGATATTTGGAAATTTCGTTTAGTGTTTTATTTAGATGATCTTCATTCTGATAATTTGGCATATGAAGAGCATCTTTATTTCTCCAACTATTTGGTGACCATTTATCGCTCATAATTTGAAAAGGCTCATAAACCCTAATATATCTTGAAACAAGGGTTATTATTTAGATCTTTTATTTCTTAGAATTTTTAAGGCTGATCTTTCAATAGCAAGTGAATTTTTGGGAATATTTTTAGTGATAACACTACCTGCGCCAATTCTAGATTTAGACTCAATTACAACTGGAGCTATAAGTGATGTGTTTGAACCTATAAATACATTATCTTTTATTATCGTTTTGTGTTTTTTCTTTCCATCATAGTTACAAGTTATTGTGCCGGCACCTATATTCACATTATTGCCTATTTCTGAATCTCCAACATATGAAAGATGAGCAATAGAAACATTATTTCCAATTTTAGAATTTTTAATTTCAACAAAGTTACCAATCTTTGATTTTTTTCCAATTTTTGTTTTTGGTCTTAATCTAGCACTTGGACCAATATATGAATTTTCATCTATTGTAACCTCTTCTAAGTATGAATTACTTTTAATTATTGAACCTTTTTTTATAATTGTTTTTTCCTTTATTGTAACATTGCTTTCAATTGTAACAGTAGGTTCAATTTTGGTGTCATAGCTTAAATAACAAGTATTGGGTTTTAAAAAATTGACTCCATTTTTTATAAAATTTTTTACGTATTTTTTTTGTAAGATATTTTGTACAACATTAAAATCATCCAATGTATTTATGCCCAACATTGTTTCTTTGTTGCACTCAATATAATTGATAGGAATATTTTTTTTTGAAAAAATTTTGCATATATCAGGAAGATATCTTTCTTTTTTAATTTTATTTTCTTTAATATTTTTTAAATTATTAAATAATAATTTAGTATTAGCTATTAAAATACCGGAATTACATAAATTGATTTTTTTTTCTTCAGGTTTTAAATTGATTTGCTCGATTATTTCTTCAACATTGTTATTATTTATTAATAATCTACCATAACCATGTGGTTCTGAAGTATTAAATGCAATTAATGAAGCTTTCGCTTTACTTTTTTTAAATTTACTTACTAGTTTTCTTATATCTTTAACTTCAACTAAAGGTGTATCGCCAAATAAAATTAAAATATTTTTTGATTTAACATATTTTTTAACTTGCTCAATTGCATCTGCAGTTCCTTTTTGTTTTTTTTGAACGACTAATTTAGAGGTATTTAATATTAATTTTAATTCTTCTTTATTTTTTTCATTAGATACAATTAATATATTTTTACCTGATATTTTTTTTGCAATATTAAAAATATGTGAAACAATTGGTAACCCACATAATGGATAAACAAGCTTTGATTTACTTGATTTAAATCTCTTACTATTGCCTGCAGCAAGTATAACAGTTGTAATATCAGACATTAAGTTAGAAATTTCTTAAAATTTCGTTTCCAACATTAATTATTTCTTTTGAGGCGTCTGATGTAACACTTATATCAACTACACCCCTTCCAACTGAGAATGTTTCTGCAAATAATACTTTGCTAGAAAGTCGGGAGCGAGCAATTTTAGCACCAGCATATCTTAAACGCAAAATCATTGCGTCAGTTAATTTTGCTCTCGGCATTACTCTATTAAGAATAATTATTGGATTTTTTCTTTCTTGTTTTGCAATTTTTAAAAAAGGAAGTGTAGCCATTAAGTCTACTGGACTTGGTTGTACTGGAACAAATACCCTATCAGAAGCTTTTACAACCTGCATTGTTTCAAAAGTTATAGATGGAGGGCTATCAATTATTATAAAGTCGTACTTTCTTTTTATCGCTTTAATTTCATCTATTAAATTCCTTATATCAAAATTTAATTGAGTTATTCCAATATCATCTTCACCATAATAAGATTTTCTTGCTTCAAGCCAATATGATAGACTTTTTTGTGCATCGGCATCTATAACAGCTACTTTGTAACC
Organism: uncultured Alphaproteobacteria bacterium; assembly: GCA_902585605.1. Classification (GTDB taxonomy): domain Bacteria; phylum Pseudomonadota; class Alphaproteobacteria; order HIMB59; genus CACPNW01. The sequence continues at coordinate 5,049 of CACIED010000014.1, read as the reverse complement.
ACTATTGCTCCACAAAACTGATAAATTTGCTGAAAGAGTCGATTTACCTGAACCACCTTTTTGATTCGAAAATGCTATAACTTTTCCCATATACAAGTATTGATAATAACTATTTTAAAGATAGATGGAAACATTTTATAAAAAAATATGAAAAAAAATAAGTTAGATATTGCAAAAAATTTATTAAGCAGTGGAGAACTTGTAATATTTCCCACAGAAACAGTATTTGGTCTTGGAGCAGATGCAACAAATGATGAGGCTGTAAAATCTATTTTTAAAGTAAAAAAAAGACCACGAAGTAATCCAATTATCTGTCACTTTAAAAGTATTAAACAAATAGAAAAATATTTTATTTTAAATAAATTTGAAAAAAAATTAGGTTCAAAATTTTGGCCTGGTCCTTTAACATTAATATTAAAGAAAAAGAAAAATTCTAAAATATCAAAATTAGTCTCTAATAACTCCACATTAGTTGGCTGCAGAATTCCTGATAATAAATTGGTTAAAAAATTAATCACTTTATTTGACCTACCTATTGCAGCCCCTAGTGCTAATCTGTCAGAAAGAACTTCCGTAACTAATATTAGGGATATCGACCCTATTCTAGAAAAAAAAATTTTTGTTTTAAAAGATAGACAGTCTTCTTATGGATTAGAGTCCACGGTTGTTAAAATAGATTCAAATAATAAAATAGAAATATTAAGATATGGTAGCATCACTGTGGAAGAACTAATTAAATATGCAAAAGTAAAAATTAATAAGAAATCCTCTATTTCTCCTGGTAATTTAAAAAAACATTATTCAACTTTAAAACCAATAAGAATGAATGCTAAGAGAATACTAAAAAATGAAGGTTTATTAAATTTTGGCAATAATAAATTAAGGTCTAAAATAATTAATTTAAATTTGAGTAATAAAAAAAATTTAAACGAAGCAGCAAAAAATTTTTATCATTATCTTCATAAATTAGATCAAAGTAGATGTAAAAAAATTGCTGTTGTAGAAATACCTAATAAAGGATTAGGTAAAACTATAAATGACAGATTAAGAAGAGCAATTAAGTAATTACAATCTATTTAAATAATCCATTAACCTATAATAAATAATGGCTGAGGAATACAACGGTCTTCTAAACATGTTGCCACCTGGAATTTTAAAATGATTAATTTGCTCAAACATATCAAAGTTATTTGATTTATTTAAAATTTTTTCAGCTACCATTTTCCCACCCATAATACTCATAGCTAATCCATGCCCAGAGTAAGCATGAGCATAATATAACTTTTGATTCATTATAGTTCCAAAAATAGGTAACCTATTAATTGATATTGCCAAGGTACCTCCCCAAGAAAATTCAATTTTAAATTTTTTTAATTCAGGAAAAACTTTATACATTCGTTTAGAGACAAAACTCTTTGCATCTTTTACAAAATGAGATGTAATTGTTTCAGGTCCTCCAAAAAGAAGTCTGTAGTCTTCAGAAAATCTATAATAATCAATCATAAATCTAGAATCTATTACACCACAATTTCTTTTGATTAATTTACTTGCTAGATCTTTTCCGAGAGATTCTGTTGCAATAATATAATTATTTATAGGCATAAAATAATTTCTCTTGGATCCTAAAAGATTGTCAAGATAACCATTGCAACCAATAATTACTTTCTTAGCTTTAATAATATTTTTTCCAGAATGAATTATAACTTCTTTTTGATTATCAACAATTTTATCAGCTGGAGAATTTTCATATATATTTATACCATTTGCCAAACACTGTTCTGCTAAGCCAAATGTCAGTTTTAATGGGTTTAAATGATAAGAATCCTTTAAAAGCATTCCAGAAAAATATCTGTGACTATTAACTTCATCTCTTATTGAATTGTGGTCAAAGTATTCATAGTTATTATAATTATAATTCTTCTGCATATGATCAATTTCATCTTGAAAATATTTATAATCTTTTTTTGTGTTGCCAACATGAATAACACCTTGTCTAAGCGCACAATCAATTTTGTATTTTTCAATTAAATTAACTACATGTGAAACAGCGTCTAATCCAATTTTCCAAAAAAATTTTGCTTTTTCAATACCAAATTTTTTTTCTAAGTAGAATTGATCTTTTCTCATTCCAATTCCTAGTTGACCACCATTCCTACCAGAAGCACCAGATCCAACTTTATTTGCCTCCAAAATAGATATTGATAAACCTTGATTAGATAAATTTAACGCTGAAGAAATACCTGTTAAACCACCTCCAATAATACATACATCAGTTGAAATATTCTCATTTAATTTACTTTGATTAGAAAAATTAGGTGCTGAAAATTTATAAAAACTCTCTTTTTCATTATCATGTTGATTAAAGGTTCTTTTTTTTGTAGTAAACATTTACTTATCTTTAATGGTTTAATAATAATTAGTAAACAAACAGTCTCAATATGATTGAAAAATTTCAACATTGGTTTCACGATAACTCTATTACAGAAGTTGAATGTTTAGTTCCAGATCTTGGAGGTATAGCAAGGGGAAAAATTTTACCAACAAATAAATTTTTAAAAGGACTGGAAGATGAAAGTCACAGATTACCACAATCAACTTTTATTCAAACGATATCAGGAGATTATGCAACTGAGGACTCTGCTGGCGCTCTACCAAGAAGTGTTTACAATCCAACTGATATTGATGTAATTTTAAAACCAGATTTTAATACAATGAGAGTAGTGCCATGGTACGACGACCCTACTGCACAAATTATCTGTGATGCAATAAATCTTAATGGAGATGATGTTATAAATTCTAGCAGGAATGCTCTAAAAAATATTCTTAAACTTTATAAAAAAGATAAATTAACTCCAATTGTTTCACCAGAGTTAGAATTTTATTTAGTAAAACCTAATTCTGACTCAGATTATCCTCTTGAAGTGCCAGTTGGTCAATCAGGTAGACAAGAAACAGGTAAGCAAGCCTTGGGTATAGATGCTGTCAACGAATTTGATCATCTTTTTGAAGATGTATATAATTATTGTGAAGCTCAAAATATTGAAATTGATACTATTAATCATGAGTCTGGTTCAGCTCAAATGGAAATTAATTTTCAGCATGGTGATCCTTTAGATCTAGCAGACCAGGTATTTTTATTTAAACGAACTCTAAGACAGTCGGCTTTGAAACATAAACTTCATGCAACATTTATGGCAAAACCTATGGAGAACCAACCTGGTAGCGCAATGCACATACATCAATCGATATATAATGAAAAAAATAAAAATATTTTTTTTAATAAAACATCTAAAATTTCAAAAAAAATGCAAAACTATTTAGGTGGGTTGGAAAAATATACTCCATTATTAATGCCAATATACGCTCCAAATATAAATTCATTTAGAAGATTGTTTGCAACATGGGGTGCTCCTAAAAATGTTAAATGGGGAATAGGTAATCGAAGTTGTGGTTTTAGAATTCCATCAATTGAGGAAAGAAATATACGTATTGAAAATAGAATTCCTGGATCTGATACAAATCCATATCTAGTTTTTGCAGCTAATTTAGCTTCAGGATATTTAGGAATGAAAAACAATTTAAAACCAAATCCAGAAACTAAAGATAGTGCATTTAAAGATAAAAATTCTAATTTACCAAAAAATATGGATGAATCATTAGCACTGTTTGAAAATGATGAAGATATTAAATCTATATTTAATGAAAAATTTGTTAGATCAATTGCTGCTATAAGAAGAGTTGAGTATCAGGCATACTTATCAGTAATAAGTTCTTGGGAGAGAGAGTATTTATTACTTAATGTTTAAATTTTTTATTAAAATAAAAATAAAATAAACCAATTATTATTAAAGCAAACATTAAAATTGCTGATAATGCGTTTACTTCAGGACTCAATCCTAATCTGACTTTAGAAAAAACTACAATTGGCAATGTGTTAGCTCCAGGCCCAGTAGTAAAACTCGCAACTACTAGATCATCTAAAGAAATTGTAAAAGCTAATAACCAACCAGCAATAATAGAAGGCAAAATTATTGGTAAAGTTATCTTATAGAGTACCTTGGTATAATTATACCCTAGATCCATAGCAGCTTCCTCAATATTTTTGTTAAAGTCAGTTAATCTTGCTTGAATAATAATTGCGACAAATGCAATACAAAAAGTAACGTGCGATATAAAAATAGTTAATTGTCCTCTAGATGATGGAAATCCAATTACATTATTTAAGCTTATAAAAAAAAGTAACATTGAAAGACCTAAAATTAATTCTGGTAAAACCAAAGGTGTTGAAGAAAGAAAAATATAGAATGATTTAAAAGGAATTTTTCTTATTCTTACAAGTGAATATCCGATCATAACTCCTAAAATTGTTGCAAATGTTGCAGACAAAGATGCAATTTTAATACTAATAATAAATGCCTCAATTATTTGTTCATTATTAAATAATTCATTGTACCATCTTAAAGAAAATCCTTTCCAAACCATTACTCTCTTGTTTTCATTAAATGAGTAAAAAATTAAAACTAAAATTGGGAAATATAAAAAAAATAAACCTAAAAAAATAACTATACTTTTAATTAAACTAGATTTCATTTTTTTGACTCCAACGAGAATAAAGTATTTGAAAAATAACAATTGGGAAAACCAAAATAATAATTCCGCTAAAAGCTAAAGCACTAGCACCTGGCCAATTTCTATTAACAAAAAATTCCTCCCACAATATTTTTCCATAATACAATCTATCACTACCACCTAACATTTCAGGTATAATAAATTCTCCAACAACAGGTATAAAAACTAATAAAGATCCAGCAACAATTCCTGGAACAGACAAAGGAAGAATAACTTTAAAAAAGGTTTTAATACGATTTAATCCTAAATCTTTTGATGCTTCAATTAAATTTAAGTCAAATTTATTTAAGTATCCATAGAGTGGTAAAATCATCAAAGGTAAATAAGTGTATACAATTCCCATAATGACAGCATATTGATTGTATAATAATTGAAGTGGTTCTGATGTTATGCCTAGATTTAGAAGTATTACATTTAAAA
>CACIED010000013.1 GCA_902585605.1 uncultured Alphaproteobacteria bacterium | reverse complement strand
TTTATATAACTAAAAAATATATAAGAAAAATAATAAAATGAAATTTGATAATGAAACTAGTATTATTCAACAAAAAATAGCGAACGGTTATGCTGGAGTTTCACGAAGACTAGCTATTGTAAATGCCCTAAATTTAGAGACTAATGAAACTGTTATCGATATTGGTTGTGGTGGTGGTCATTTAGTCCAAGAAATTTCATTATCTATTGGAGAACAAGGCAAAGTAATAGGAATTGATCCCAGTCAAGATCAGTTAGATGTTGCAAGCGATAAATGTAAAGATCAAAGTAATGTGGAACTTATTTGTACTACAGCCGATGAAATCAATATAGAAGATGCTTCATGTGATAAAATTACAGCTACTCAAACATTAGAATATATCGAAGATATAGATACGTCCTTAAAAGAAATAAAAAGAATTTCTAAAACTAATTCTAAATTTGTTAACGTCTCAATTCTCTGGGACTATTTTAGATTTTATGGACCAGAAAAAGAAATTAATGATCTTATTCATGAGGCATTTAGAGCTCATTGTTTTCACCAAATGCTTCCACTTGATTTAAATGGTAAATTAAAAAAACTTGGGTATAAAAATATAAGTTCTCAAAATTTATCGTATTTAATTACAAATAGAGATAATAATTCACCAGCAATTTTTTATGAAACTATGTTAAGTAAGTTTGCCTTAAGCCAAGGTGTTTCAGAAGACAAAGTAGATGATTGGAAAAAACAATTAAATAAATCTGAAAAAGTAGGTAATTTCGGATTTACAAGTTTTCCAGTATTAACTGCAGCATATTTAGGTTAATTTAAAAAATGAAATTAAAAGTTTACTTATCAGGTGAAATTCATTCTAATTGGCGAGATGAGATTATAGATAAATGTAAATCTAAGAGTTTAGAAATAGAATTTTCAAGCCCGACTACCAATCATGAATTATCAGATGATGTTGGTGTAAAAATACTTGGTGATGAAGAAAAAAAATTTTGGCACGATAACAAAGGAGCCAAAATAAATGCTATACGAACTAGAAATTCGATTGAAAAAGCAGATATAGTTGTAGTACGTTTTGGTGAGAAATATAAACAATGGAATGCTGCTTTTGATGCAGGGTATGCATCAGCCTTGAATAAATCTCTCATAATAATGCATAGTGATGAACATCAACATGCTTTAAAAGAAGTTGATGCAGCAGCTCATGCTATAACAAAAAATACTGATGAAGTTGTAAAAATTTTACAATATAGTTTACAAGGTAAAATATAAATTAATTATTTTCTTTTTCTGACAGTCTTCTTAAGCTCTCTTTTGGCCAAGTTGTTTCTCGATCATACATGGCTTCATGGCAAATATCTTTGTTAATAATTTCAATCCAAGGATCTTTATCTTTCACAAAAATATGTGCTTGCGGTGTTATTGGTTGGTCGAGTGTAGCTGTTCTGATTGCAATTCGAGATTTTGCAACATTGTATTTACAATATAAATAAACACCACAATTAATACAAAAATATGCTCGATACCCTTTTCCACTGCCTGTAGGGAGCAGTGTAGATTCAACATTACCATTTAATTCAAAATCTTCTTCAAAAATCATTGTATGAATAACAAAAGAAGAGCCTGTAGAAATTTTACAGTTATTACAATGACAAGCTTGAGTGAACAAAGGTTTATCTTTTATTTTATAATTTACTGAACCGCACGCGCATTTTCCGATAAGAGTCATTTCTACTAAACGTTATATTTTGGAATTTAAAAAGCAAGAATTAATTATTTACCAAATATGCCAAGCTTAACACTATAATCTACAGCTATACCGTAATCTGGATCATCATCACTATCAACTATCAATTGACCTGTTTTTCTTAAAAGGCTGTGGCAGTCCTTCGTGAGACGTCTTAACTTTACTTGTTTGCCTAATTTGGAATATCTTTCTGCAATATCCTCGATTGCCTTTAAAGCAGATTGATCAATAACTTTTGAATTTGCAAAATCGATTATTACTAAATTAGGATCTTCGGCAGGTTTAAAAATTTCTAAAAAACTATTTGTAGAACTAAAAAAAAGAGGTCCTTCAATTTCATAAACTTTAGCGCCCTTTTCTGTTCTTGATTGTCTTTCAATTGCTCTAATTCTTGAAGCAGATTTCCACGCAAATACTAATGCATTAATAATAACCCCAGCAACTACAGCAACAGCTAAATCTTCTAATACTGTTATTAAAGTAACTAAAACAATTACCAACGCATCCGAACGAGGAACAACAAATAATAATTTTAGTGAATTCCAAGCAAATGTTCCGATTACGACCATAAACATAACCCCTACTAATGATGCAATAGGAATAAGTTCAATTAAATTTGAAGTATAAAGAATAAAAATTAATAAAAAAATTGCTGCTGATATGCCAGCAATTCTTGTTCTGCCTCCTGATTTTACATTTATCATTGATTGTCCAATCATAGCGCAACCACCCATGCCGCCAAAAAATCCTGTGATACCATTAGCGACACCTTGCGCCAAACATTCTTGTCTTGTTCCACCCTTTTTGTTCGTTATTTCTCCTACAAGATTAAGAGTTAATAAACTTTCAATTAATCCAATAGCCGCCAAAATAATTGCATAAGGAAAAATAATAAAAAAAGTATCTAAATTAAGTGGAACTGTTGGAATAGAAAAATTTGGAAGCCCTCCTGCTACACTTGCTAAATCCCCTACTCTTGGAACAGGTAAATCTAAAAGTAAAACTAGAAAAGTAACAAGAAGAATTGCAGCTAATGTAGATGGTATGAATTTAGTAACCCTTGGTAAGTACCATATGATTAACATGGTTAAGAAAACTAATACTAAAGAATATGTAAGCACTTCCCCTGACATCCATGTAAATGTTCCATCAAAGTTATATATTTGAAATTGATGTAATTGGGATAAACCAATTACTATAGCTAAACCGTTTACAAAACCTAGCATTACAGGTTGAGGAACCATTCTCATAAATTTTCCTAATTTAAAAATTCCTGCAAGAAATTGTAAAATTCCCATCAGGATTACAGTTGCAAATAAGTATTGGACTCCATGTTCCGATACTAATGAAACCATAACAACAGCCAATGCTCCTGTTGCTCCCGAAATCATTCCAGGCCTCCCACCAAAAATTGCAGTTACTAATCCTACAATGAAAGCAGCGTACAAACCTGAAAGAGGTGCTACACCTGCTACAAAAGCGAATGCAATTGCTTCTGGAACAAGAGCGATTGCAACAGTTAATCCAGATAGAATTTCAATCTTAAACAGTGAAAAGGAAGCTCTGCCCTCTGGAATATATTCATCTTTGTTTAACCCAAGAGAATTTGCAAATTGATTAACTGTTGATTTTATCATTAAGGTCTATTTTATTTAAATAGGTAAATTAATTTATAAGTAAACAAAATCTACCAAACAGATTTGTATATATTAAAGGCGTCAGATTCTTCAATTTTACGCGGATTATTTACTAATAATCTAGTTTGTTTCATTGCTTCACTAGCCATCAATTGGCAAGCTTCCTCAGGAATTTTTAAATCTCTTAGCCTATAAGGTAATTTAAGTTCCTTAGACAAACTTTCTAAACTTTCTATAAAATTGTTACAAACAATCTCATCACTTTTGCTACTATCTAAATCTTTAAATACAAATGGTGCAAGATTAGCGTAATTTTTTTTTGTTTCTTTATTGATGGAATTGAATTTCATTACACTTGGAAGAACTAACGAGTTTGAAAGTCCATGAGATATATTAAAGAGACCTCCTATAGGATATGCCAAGGCATGTACTGCTGCTACTGGAGAATTTGCAAAAGCTTTACCTGCTAACATTGATCCAAATAGCATATTTGATCTAGCATTTATATTATGCCCCTCAAATACAGCAGTTTTAATTGATGATCCAAGAAACTTGAGCGCTTCTATAGATAACATTTTTGAAATAGGATTATTGTTAGGATTTATTGAAGTGTAAGCTTCGATTGCATGAACCATAGCATCTATTCCAGTTGATGCAGTTATATTTGGAGGTAGATTAATAGTTAATGATGGATCTAAAATAGCAAGATCAGGTAAAATAAGTTTTGAAGAAACACCTTTTTTTTCTTTGTCATCCATCGTAATTATTGAAATTGGTGTAACTTCTGAACCAGTTCCTGCTGTTGTAGGAATTAGTACAAGTGGTATTCTTGGACCTTTTGCATTATTAACCCCCCATATCGTATCGATATTCTGATTAGATCCAAGAAGTAAAGATATAAGTTTTGCAACATCCATAGATGAACCGCCTCCAAAACCTAAAACTCCAGTTGATTTGAAATCTGCTGCTTCATCAAATGCTTTTAATAAAGTAGATTTTGAAGGATCAGACTCAACTTTATCAAATATATTTATATTTGAGTTTGATTGAAGTTTTTTAATTATTTTATCGTACAATCCTAATTCTGTTAATCCTTCATCAGTTATTACAAAAATATTTTTCCCTAACAAATTTACAATTTGATCACTTGAATTAACTGCTGTTTCATTACCAAAAATCAAGCTAGCTGTTGAATGAAAGTTAAACATTTATCTATGGTCGGGGAGAAAGGATTCGAACCTTCGACCCCCTGGTCCCAAACCAGGTGCGCTACCAGGCTGCGCTACTCCCCGAAAAAATTTGTTATATTCATAAATAACCTAAAAACAATCTTTTATGTTTGTTTTCTAAAATAATATTTATTATAATTAAATTAGGGGTGCTTAAATGCTGAGATTTATACCCTTTTAACCTGATCTGGATAATGCCAGCGGAGGAAACATGAAAACAATACTAATTTTTTTAACTACCTTATTTATTTCTTTCTCAATCTATGCAGAGAAACTAACTATTTATACATACGACTCTTTTGTATCAGAATGGGGTCCAGGACCCATAATTGAAAAAAAATTTGAAGAAAAACATAATGTGGATGTAGAATTTGTTGCTGTAGACAGTGCAGCAACATTATTGAATAAAGTTATTTTAGAAGGTGATACTTCCAAGGCAGATATAGTTTTAGGTCTTGATATGAATTTGTTTGATTTAGCCGAACAATCTGAGCTTTTTACAACTCATAATATCAATGACTTAAACAACTTAATTAATTTACCATTAAAATGGGAAAGTAATAAATTTGTTCCATATAATTATGGATACTTTGCTTTTGTGTATAATGAAGCAAATTTAGCAATACCTCCAAAATCAATGGATGAGTTGATTAATTCTACTAATGCTAGAATTGTAATTCAAGACCCGAGAACCTCTACTCCTGGATTAGGATTATTAACTTGGATGAAAGCATTATATGGAGATAAAGCTGGAGATGAATGGAAAAAATTAAATAAAAAAATTATTTCCGTTACCAAAGGATGGACAGATGCCTATTATAATTTTTTTATGGCAGGAGAAGCTGACATGGTATTAAGTTACACTACATCTCCAGCCGCACATATAATGTTTGAAGAAAGGTATGATATTCTTGCTACAACTTTTGAAGAGGGAAATTATATAACAATTGAATTTGCAGGCATTTTAAATAATTCACAAAATAAAGATTTAGCAAATAAATTTCTTAACTTTATGTTATCAGAAGAATTTCAATCAGTCATACCTTCAACAAATATTATGTATCCTATTACAAATATTAAAGATTTACCTGAGGCATTTGATAAACTAGATGTTCCTAACTTTATTCAAATGGATCCAAAAGAAATTAATAAGAATAAAGAAAAATGGATTGATGAGTGGCTTAATGCCTCGTAAATAAATTGTATTATAAATATAATTATTCAGTATTATTTATTTTTGGATTAATTATCCTATTACCTTTCATAGGTATTTTTTCAAAAATTAACTTTGATTTAGACAACATTTATAATTTTTTTCAAAATTCATATACACATCGTTTAATCTATTTTTCATTATATCAAGCTTTTCTTTCAGCATTATTAAGTTGTTTTTTAGCTATTCCATTCGCATTAGCATTAAATAGACATAAGAATTTAAAAATTATTAAATTTATCATTTCTCTTTGTGGTTTTTGCTTTGTGATACCGACAATCTTAATTGTGTTTGCAGTTATTAAACTCTTTGGAAATAATGGTTTTTATAATTCATATTTTAATTTGTACGAGAATTTATCAATAGAGACAATTTTTGGAATAAAAGCAATTTTAATTGCCCATATACTTCTAAATACACCATTTGCGACTCGATTATTTTTTCAATCGTTAAATAGTATTCCTTTAAAATATTATGAAATATCTAGCTCTCTAAACATTACTTTTTTTGGCAATCTTCTAAAATTAGAGATGCCTTATATAAGACAAAATTTTTTTACTGTGTTCTCAATAATATTCTCTCTTTGTTTTCTAAGTTTTGCAATAGTAATGGCTTTAGGTGGTGGACCTATGTATTCTACAATTGAGGTGGCAATTTATCAATATGCACTTTTTGAACTAAATTTTAATAAAGCAATATTACTCAGTTTTTTACAAATTTTTATCTGTTTATTTTTTTTATTTGTTGGTTTTTACAAATTCAAAGATTCAAGTTTTTTTGAAATAGATCAAATTAATTTTATTCATCCTCATAAAGAATACAAAGCTATAAAAATAATAGATTTTTTAATAATTGTATTTTTTTCGATATTTCTTTTTTCTCCAATACTTTCTATAATTTATCATTTTATAAATAATGGTATTTATTTATCTTTAATTAATGAAAAATTTTTAGGATCTTTTTTTAACTCTCTTATTATTTCAGTTACTACAGGAATAATTGTTAGTATATCTGGGTTTATAATTTCATGTTTACTAGTAATAAATTATAAAAATATAATTTTTCAGCAATCAATTTTTTTAATATGCTCTTCAATAATAATTATTTCTCCAATTATATTTAGTCTTGGTTATTTTATTATATTAGGTGAATTAAGATATGTGCAATTTTTTAAATATTTTGTGATAGTTTTGATAAATTGTCTATTCTTATTACCTTTTTCTATATTAATACTTTTTAATAACCTGAAAAATATTTTTTTAAATTTTGAAAATTTTCAGCAAACTTTCCGATTAAGCATAAGAAATTATTTTATTATTTTACTACCAATGATTAAGAAAAATATAATTTTTGTTTTTGCATTTTCGACAGTTATTACTTTTGGTGATTTTACAATAATATCATTTTTTAAAGATCAAAACTTTGATACCTTGCCATCTTACTTATATAAATTGATTAGTGTCTATAAATTTAACGAAGCTTCTTTTGTTGCTGGTGTAATTTTAATACTAAGTATGATTATTTTTTTATTAATTGATAATTTAAATTACCAAGGCAAGTCAGCCATTAAAACGTGAAGATAAATACTTGCTACATAACCAATAAATATAACTGGAGTCCATTTTAAATGTCCAAAAAACGTGTAATATCCTCTTGCTTGTCCCATAAGTGCTACACCTGCAGCTGAACCAATTGACAATAGGCTACCACCCACTCCTGTTGTTAATGTAACTAGTAACCACTGATCAATTGACATTTCCGGTCTCATAGTAATTACAGCAAACATCACTGGTATATTATCTACGATAGCTGACAGAACACCTACTATAGAATTTGCCATTGTTGGACCAAGACCAATATATAAGAATTCTGAAACAACAGTTAAGTAACCTATAAATCCTAAACCACCTACACTTAAAATAACTCCAAAGAAGAATAATAAAGTGTCCCATTCAGCTCTTGAAACTTTTCTAAAGAAATCAAATTTTTCGTCTTCAACAGATGGATCATGTGTAATTTGTAAATAAAAAGAATATAACCCAAGAAGACCAAGACCAAACATCATGCCAAGCATTGGAGGCAAGTGAAGAATATTATGGAAGTTTACAGCACTAAAAATTGTAAACAAACCTAAAAAGATAATTACTCGTCCACCTCTTTTCATATATTCTCTATCAGAACTAATTTGTGGTTTTTCATTTGGAATAAAGAAATACATAACTGCTGCAGGAATTATGTAATTAACCACAGAAGGAAAAAATATTTTAAAAAATGTAAAAAATTCGACAATACCAGCCTGCCATACCATTAAGGTAGTTATATCTCCAAATGGACTAAAAGCGCCACCTGCATTTGCTGCAACAACTATATTAATACAACCAATAGATATAAATTTTGTATTACCTTTACCACAGGCCATTACTACAGAGCACATGACTAGTGCAGTTGTTAAGTTATCAGCTATAGGAGATAAGAAAAAAGTAATTATTCCTGTGAATATAAATAATTGTCTAAAGCTAAATCCCCTTGATGTTAATTGGTATCTGACTACATCAAAAACTTTTCTTTCTTCTAAAGCATTGATGTAAGTCATAGCAACGAGAAGAAATAGGAAAAGTTCTGCAAATTCTAAGATATTATGCTCTAAAGCATACTCAATTTCTTTGGCATATTGCTTATCAGAAGAAAAATGGAAAGCTATAATACCCCATATTACAGCAGCTGAAATAATAACTGGTTTAGATTTTCTTAAATGGCTAAATTCTTCAGCCATTACAACGGCATATGCAAGAACGAATACAATGAGGCTTAAAATGCCTACATATGATGTTGTTAGATCTATTTCCATAGTTTTAAATTAAAGCCAATTACGTCTTTTTCAATCCCGAAATCATATAGATTATTGTGTATTGCTTCGTCAATAAAAACACTCTTTTTGATTACTTTTGCTTTATCATAAAGCTTAATACTGTGTTCATGCGGTACAATTTCATCCTTTTTGCCACTAATGATAAGTAATGGCGAGTTAATTTTATCAATTTTACTGAAGTTATCGAATTTATCTTTAACTAAATATTTTGTTGGAAATATTTTATATCTTTTTTTTGCAATATCATTGATAGATGTAAATGGCGCTTCTAAAACAATAGATAAAAATTCGTACTTTGTGCCCATTTCTACTGCAGCGCCAGATCCGAGTGATTCTCCATAAATCACTAATTCTTTGAATTTAAATTCAGTATTATTTTTAATCCATTTTAATACTGCTTCTGCATCTTTATATAAATTTTTTTCTGTTGGATTTCCTTTGTTGCCTCCAAAACCTCTCCAGGAAACTAAAAGTACGCTCCAATTTTTTTCTATATACCTCTGGATTCTGTAAGCTCTATCTCCGATATGAAAAGAATTACCATGAAAATAGACTATTAAAGGGAGTGAATTATTCCCTTTATGATACCATGATAACAGCTTCAAGTTATCCTCAGTTTTAATATAAACTTCTTCTGTATTATCCAAGTTATAATCCTTTGGTGCGCCTGGGTGTCCTGATTTATTAAAAACAATGCGTCTTTGAAAGATATACAAGAGAAAACCTAAAAAAAAATATAGAAAAATTCCAGAAAAAATGTAATTCATTACTTATTATAATATTATGAGAATAGAAAACAAAGTAATTGATCCTCTAAGTCCTTACAGCCGCGCACTGAAAAAAATAGAGGAAAGTGGTATAAGACCAACAAAACAAAGAAGAATTTTAGCTAAATTAATTTTTGAAAAAGGTGACAGGCATATTTCTGCTGAGAATCTTTTTGATGAAGTAAAAAAAGAAGATAGAAAAATTTCTATGGCTACAATTTATAACACCTTAAAACAATTTACCTCTTTAGGTTTAATAAGAGAAATAGTTGTTGATCAAAATAAATCACTCTATTGTAATAATAATAAATCTCATTATCATTTGTATATTGAAGATGAAGGTAAGATTCATGATATACCTACAAAAAATATTAATCTTGATATACCTTCTATTCCTGCTTGTCTCTCATTGCATAATATTGATGTTATTGTCAGAGTTAGATCTCTTAAAGAAGACCAAAAAAAGAATTAAATTGTTATGCACAACATAAAGTTGTGGTCTCCAAATAATAAAAAAACAAACCTCCACAAGTTTATTAATCAACTAGATAAAAGTTTAAATATAAAAAATTATGCTGACTTGCATAATTGGAGCATAAAACATAAAAATGAATTTTGGACTAATGTATGGGATTTCACAAATTTTGTTGGTGAAAAAAAAGGTAAAATTTTTAAATCATCACCTGAATTTACTAAAAATAAATTTTTTGATGAATGTAAGATAAATTATACTGAAAATTGTTTAACAAGAGATGATGATGATGATGCAATAATATTTCACTCTGAAAAAAAAATTAAGAGAAATTACTCTTGGAAAGAGCTAAGAAGTGCTGTTTTGAAATTTGCAAATTATTTAAAAAATAATAACATTGAAAAAAATGATAGGATAGCTGCTATACTTCCTAATATACCTGAAACTGTAATTTCATTTTTATCTACAGCACAGTTAGGTGCTATTTGGTCATCATGTTCATCAGATTTTGGTAAAAAAGCAATTATAGATAGATTTAAACAAATTGAACCAAAAGTATTATTATTTTCAGATTATTATTTTTATAACAATAAAAAAGTTGATACGACAAAAATTATAAAAGATGTTGTATATAATATCCCAAGTATAGAAAAAATTATTTTAATACCATATGAATTTAACGAAACAGATTATCAATTAGATTTTGAACACGATAATTTGTGCAAGATTTTACAACAAGAAATTGCGTATAGTAAATTTGAAAAGTTTAATTTTAATCACCCACTGTATATTCTTTATTCGAGTGGAACTACTGGAGTACCAAAATGTATTGTTCACAGTTCTGGCGGAGCACTAATACAACATAAAAAAGAACATGTACTACATTGTGATATTAATGAAAAAGATAGAGTTTTTTATTTTACTACTTGTGGATGGATGATGTGGAATTGGTTAGTTTCTGCTTTGGCATCAAAAGCAACAATAATTTTATATGATGGATCCCCTTTTATTCCCAATAATAAACATCTTTTTGAAATAGCAGAAGAAGAAGGCATTAATTTTTTTGGCACTGGTGCAAAATATTTAGATACTTTAAAAAATAATAAAATTAAAATTAAAGAAAGTTTTAAATTAAATAGTTTAAATACACTAGCTTCAACAGGATCTCCTTTGGTTAATGAATCATTTGAATACGTTTATGAAAATATCAAATCAGATATTCATCTTGAATCTATAAGTGGTGGTACTGATTTAGTTTCGTGTTTTGTTACCGGTAATCCGTTAATGGATGTCTATAGTGGAGAAATTCAGTGTAAAGCTCTTGGAATGGATGTTGATGTATTTGATGAAAAAGGAAGTTCAATTGAAAATCAAAAAGGAGAATTAGTATGTAAATCTTCTTTTCCATCAATGCCTTTATATTTTTGGAACGATCATGATAATAAAAAATATTTTAATTCTTATTTTAGTAAATATGAAAACATTTGGTATCATGGAGATTATATTGAAAAAACTATAAATGGCGGTTATGTTATATATGGCCGATCAGATGCAACTCTAAATTCTGGAGGAGTAAGAATAGGTACTGCAGAAATTTATAGAGTAATTGAAAATATTACAGAAGTTCAGGAAGCTGTTGCAGTGGAACATAAATTAAAAAATGATACACAAATTATATTATTTGTTGTCTTGAATAAAAATTTTGAATTTAATGAAAATTTAAGGTCTAAAATAATAGATGAAATAAAAATTAACCTTTCTTACAAGCATATTCCCTCACAAATATATGCTATAAGTGAAATACCAAGAACTAGAAGTGGTAAAATAGTTGAAATTTTAATTAAAAAATTAATTAATGGTGAAAGTATTGAAAATGAAGAATCATTGGCTAATCCAGAATGTTTAAAAGAATTCGAATTAGTTTATAAAAACTTAAAGAATAATTATGCCAAATAGAGTTGTAGTCAGTAAACTAGGTGGTCCAGAAGTTTTAAAATATGAAAACTATGACTTACCTAAAAATGTTGAAGAAAATATGGTCAGAATTAACCAAACTTCAATTGGTATTAACTACATAGATACGTATCATAGAACAGGAATATACCCTTTACCTGTAGAAATCCCTTTTTGTTTAGGAGTAGAAGCAGCAGGAGATGTTATAGAAATTGGAGATAATGTATCAAACTTAAAAGTTGGTGATAGAGTAGCTTACTCCTTTAGCCCTCCAATTGGTGCTTATTGTGAAGTTAGAGATTTTGATTCTCAAAGAGTTGTAAAATTACCAGAATATATTTCAAATGATGAAGCTGCTTCAATATTATTACAAGGGATGACCGTCGAATACCTTTTTGAAAGATTGTATAAATTGCAAAAAGATGAAGTTTTTTTATTTCATGCAGCTGCTGGAGGTGTTGGATTAATTGCTAGTCAATGGGCAAAATCCATAGGAGCTAAAATGATAGGTACTGTAAGTACTGATGAAAAAGCATCATTAGCAAAAAAAAATGGATGTGAATTCACAATTAATTATAAAGAAGAAGATGTTCAAAGTAATGTTTTAAAATTAACAAATAATGAAGGAGTAAATGTTGTTTATGATGGAGTGGGTAAAGATACATTTGATATTTCTCTAAAATCCTTAAAATTTAGAGGGCTAATGGTATCTTTTGGACAATCTTCCGGAATGGTAAATGATGTCAATCTTCATAGTACATTTAATCCTAAAAGTTTATATTATACTAGACCAACATTAATGCATTATATTCGTAATTCAGAAGAGCTAACAGAATGTAGTAACAAATTGTTTTCAAAAATTAAAAATAAAGAAATTAAGCCTAATATATTCAAAAAATTTAAATTATCTGAAGCTAGTAAGGCTCATGAGTTAATACAATCTAGAAATTCGGTAGGGTCAATAATTCTATGCCCCTAGATAAGTGGCATCCCCTAGGAGAGTCGAACTCCTCTTTTCAGGATGAAAACCTGATGTCCTAACCGATAGACGAAGGGGACACGTGATTGGTATATAGTAGATATTTTGATTTTTTTCAAATTATTTAATAGATTACTTTCACATCATGAATCAGTATCTGGGGCATATGACTACTTGAGAAGTTATCTTTTTTAATAGAACACAAAATATGAAATTTAAATTTATTAAACTTAATAAGATAATCACCAATAAGTGTATTCACACTGTTAAATGATATACCTTTTACATTTTCACCTAAATCATTTTTAAAAAAAATTAAAATATGTTTATTTTTTAGATTTTTAACCTGATCGATTACTATATCTTTGATTAAAAATATAGGTTCTTCATTACCTTTGCCATGAGGTTCTAATAATTCTAAATTATCTAAAAAATCTTTGTTTATTTGATTTACAGAAATTTCACTGTCATAAAATATTTTTTTTTCAAAAAAATTATTATGATATGAATCAAATTTTTTAACTAAAAATTTATCTATTTTATCTAAATTTTTTTTATTTATTTTTAAACCTACTGCCATTTTATGGCCACCACCATCTTCTATTAAATCATTAGCCTTAAGTTCAAGAACAATACTACCAATATCAATTTGATCTATAGATCTGCCTGAGCCAGATCCAACATTATTAATAAAAGAAAATACAAATGTTGGCTTGTTATAAAGAGCTACTATTTTACTGGCAACTATACCTAAAACACCTTGGTGCCAATTCTCTTTATGAACGATAATAAATTTTTTATTTTCTTGATCTTTTATTTGCTCAATTGCTTCATTAAATATAGTTTGTTCAATTATTTTTCTTTTTTCATTAATTAAAAATAGTTTTCTAGAAATAGTTTCTATTTCAGAATCATCATTTGATATTAGAAGTTTGGAGGATAAAGAAGAGTCATCAATTCTACTCGCAGCATTAATTTGTGGTCCTAATACAAAACCAATATCTTTAGCTAAAGGTTCATGATTTATATTAGAGTTATCTAATATTTTTGTTATTGATTTATTTTTTCGACTCCTAATGAGCTCCAAACCTTTACTAACAATTGATCTATTGTAATTGTTAATATTAACAATATCACAAATTGTTCCAACAGCAACTAAATCTAAATATAACATTAAATTTGGTTCTTTTACATTTGGAAATAATTTTAATTCTCTAATTTGCTTTCTTAAACCCATTAAAAAAAGAAAGGTTACTGATACTGCAGCAAAATCTTTATAATCATTTTTTTCATCAAATCTATTTGGATTAATTACCGAGTGAACTTTTGGCAGTTTAAATTCACTTAAATGATGATCTATAACTATAACTTCAATACCATTGTAATTAGGCAAATCAATCGAGTTAAATGCTGATGTACCACAATCCAGTGTAAACAAGAGTGTAATATTTTCTTTAAGCATTTCATTCATAAGCCTAATATTTGGACCATAACCCTCCGATAATCTATTGGGTATTTTGCAAACAAGATTATTGGTAAAATTATTTAAAAATTTATATAAAATGGAAACAGAAGTAGATCCATCAACATCATAATCAGCGATTATTCCAATCTTTTCATTGTTTCTTAAAGCTTTAATACATCTTTCAATTCCTTTTTTCATATCTTTAAGTTCAAAAGGATCTGGAAGATTATTTAAAATATTAGGATTTATATAGCTATCATAATTTTCTTCGAAGACACCTCTTGAGATTAGAAGTTTTGAAAAAATTTCAGAAATTGATTTTTTTTGTGAAAGAGCCTGAATGTGCTTAAAGTCTATTTGCTTTTCTTCCCAAAATTTATCAGATAGTGATTTTTCAATATTCACATTAATTAATTATCATGAATAGCAAGAACAGTAATTTTTTCTTTTACAAATTCTAAACCTTCAATTTTATTAATTACATTACTTAATTTTTCTTTCTGAATATTATGAGTAGTTATTATAATAGGTATAGGTTTGTCTACTTCTGAACTCTCAGGAAGTTGAAGTATTTTTTTAACAGATATATCAAAATCACTAAAGTAATTAGTAATTGATGAAAGAACGCCAGGTTTGTCTTCAGTCATTATTCTTAGGTAATAGCTATTAATTACATTTTTTGCTGAATATTTTTCAAAGCTTTGTAGCTTATCAATTTTAAATCCTAAATTATCAAATTTTTCATTCTGAGATATATCATATAAATCAGACAATACAGAGCTGGCAGTTGGCTTCCCTCCTGCTCCTTCACCCTCTAAAAATAAATTTTCTAGATGTATAGTTTCAATATTAATCGCATTAAGAGCATTATCAACACTTGCTAATGGATTATCCATTGAAACTAATTTTGGTGAAGTAAAGTTTGAAATTTTTTCTTCAATTATGCAAGCTTCAGATATTAATTTTATTTTATACCCTAATTTTTCAGCAAAATTAATATCTTCAATTTTAATATTGGAAATTCCTTCAATATAATTATTATTAAAGTTTAAATTTGATTTAAAACATAGAGTTGATAATATTGTTAACTTGTGTGCTGCATCATATCCACCAATATCTAATTTTGATTCCTGATCAGAAGTAAATCCTTTATCTTTAGCAATTTTAAGAACTGCATCAAAGGACAAATTATCTTGTTGCATTTTTGTTAAAATGTAATTTGTAGTTCCATTTAAAATTCCAGAAATTTTATTAATTCTATCTAAACTAATTGAATTTTTTATTGTTTTTATTACTGGTATGCCACCTGCAACAGCAGCTTCATACGATAAGGCTAATGAATTTATATTAGCTAATTCAAATAATTCTTTTCCATGATTAGCTATTAAAGCTTTATTCCCTGTTACAACATGTTTTTTATTTTTTAATGCTGTTTCAATTATTTCATAACTAATTCCTTTTTCTTCACCAATCAATTCAACAATTACGTTACAATTATCATCTTTAGACATTTCTCTTGGGTCATCATACCAAAGATAATTTGATATATTAAAATTCCTTTTTTTATTTTTTGTTTTGGCAGATATTCCAACTATGTTCAATTCTACATCTTTTTTATCAAGGAAATAATTTTTATTTTCTTCTATTGTTTGAACTAGTGCTGACCCGACATTTCCCAATCCTGCTATACCAATATTAAGTTTACTCATAAATAAATTTAACTTTTATAATCATTAATACATTTATCTATATCTTTTTTATCTGTATTAGAAATACTACAATAATCTAATAATTCTTCATCAGTTAATTTTGTGTCTTTAAAATCAGGAACATTATCAATATCAGGGTATCCGCATGAAAATATAAAAAGGAGAAGGAGGAAAGCTGTAAAGTATTTAATCATATTAAAGATAGTGTTTCTTCAATATTTTCTGCTATATTAAAACATTGTACTGCTTGACCAGCTGCACCTTTGATTAAGTTATCTATTGCACTGACTATAATCAATTTATCTTCAGTATAATGATCAAAAATTTTAATTTTACAATAATTAGATTTTTGAATAGAAAAAAAATCAAGCACTTCATCATCATCTATATACTTTATAAAAGGATTTATTTTTTGTAAATTCTGGAATAGATTTATAATATCAGTTTTTTGAACCCCATTATTGAGATCACAATAGATTGTAGAAATCATACCTCTAAAATTAGGAAGTATATGAGGATTAAATGAAAACTTTACTTCATTATTAGAATTATGCTTATTAAGTTCTTGTTTGATTTCCGCAATATGTCTGTGGTTATTTGTATTATAATTGTAAAAATTATAATCATTTTTTGATTTTATTTTATTGAAATCAAATTTCTTTCCTGCGCCACTATAACCTGATTTAGAATCTATAATTATATTTTTGGTATCGATTAATTTATTTTTTATTAAAGGTATTAAAGGTAATAGAATGGAGGTGGGATAACATCCAGGCACTGCTATATTATTAGAATTTAATATTTTATCTCTATTTATTTCAGCAAGACCATAAATAAAATCTTTTAAATACTCTTTACACTCATGTTCATTTCCATAATTTTTTTTATAGATATCAAAACTATCTAATCTAAAGTCTGCTGATAAATCTATAATATTAATTTTATCAAAATATTTTTTTACATATTTATTAGATACTGCATGAGGTAATGCTAAGAATACATAATTACTATCTTCAGCATTAAAACTATCATTGGGTTTTAAAAGAGGAAGTTGATTATATTCTTTTGTGTTTTCAATATTATTTAAATAACACCCATGAATAGATTCTGATCCTAAAAAATTTATGTCTACAAAAGAATGATTTGATAGAATTTTTACTAACTCCATTCCAACATAGCCTGTTGAGCCTAAAACGGCTACTCTAATCTTATTTTTCATGAAAATTTATCTCTTAGAGAATTGGTAACTTCTTCTAGCTTTAGCTAAACCAGCTTTTTTTCTTTCAACAACTCTCGGATCTCTTGTAAGAAAACCAACTTTTTTAAGAGGTGGTCTATTTGACTGATCATATAAACTCAATGCTTTACTAATACCATGTCTTATAGCACCAGCCTGACCAGAAAGACCTCCACCTTTAACTGAAGCCATAATTTCATATGAATTGTCAGCTTTAACCACTTCTAAGGGCTGGTTAACAATCATTTGTAGTACGGGTCTTGAAAAGTATTTATCTAAAGGTTTGCCATTTATTTTAATTTCTCCACTACCTCTTTTTAACCACACTCTAGCAATGGAATTTTTTCTTTTTCCAGTAGCGTAAGCTCTTTCTTTATTATCTAAAATATTTTCAATTTGATTTTCTTGATTTTCCATAGTTAGATTTTATTTTTAGTATTCATTGATGCTATATCAATGATTTGAGGGTTTTGAGCTTCATGCTTATGATTTTCATCTCTATATATCTTGCAATTTGATAATTGTTGTCTTCCTAGGGGCCCCCTTGGTATCATTCTTTTAATTGCAAGTTTTATCATTTCATCAGATTGATTTTTTTCCTTCATTTTATTAGGAGTTGTTTCTTTTATGCCTCCCGGATATCCAGTGTGTCTGTAGTATATTTTATTATCAGCTTTTTTTCCTTTTAGATGAATTTTATCAGAATTGATAATAATCAAATTGTCACCACAATCTTGGTTTGGGGTATATTCAGGCTTATTTTTACCTCTAAGAATATTCGCAGAAATAACAGCAAGTCTTCCTAGTACTGCATCTTTAGCATCAATTAATACCCACTTTTTCTTAATATCGCTTTTTTTCAAAGAGAATGTTTTCATCGCGTGCTCAAATACATATAATGAAAAATTAAGTCAATGATATAATAAAAAAAACCCCCTAAAAAGAGGGTTTTTCATAACGTTATTAAGTATAATTATGCGGTTGCTGAGTCTTTAGCAGCAGCGTTCCAGATAATTAAACCGAATAAGATTTTATTAATAAAATCAGCTAGGTTGTAAATCCAGTTTAGAGTATCAGCATCAACTGAACCCATCATTAAACCGAAAACATATCCAAGAGGATAAATTGCCCAACCTACCAATACGATTAATCTCATTGCATTAAATGCAGAAGTTACTGATTCTTTCGTTGTAGCAGCCTGACTAGCCTCACCTCGGAAAATTTCCCAAATGATTACAGCCCAACCGATCATACCAATAATGAAACCAAGTAATACTGAAATATGACCTGCTTCACCAAGATAACCACCAACGATCATAACAAGCGTACCAATGAGCAATCTGTAGAAAGCACCACTAGATACAGCCGCACCGGCAGCAACTAAAATTAAAAAGAATTCAACCATTTGAAGTGGTACAGTTAGTATCCAGTCAATATATCTATATACTGTTGGTGACTCACCTGTAGCAACCCAAAAGTCTCTCATATACATGTAATGTACAGCAGCTATAAAAGTAATTAGCCCTGCAACAACCATTGAAGTTCTCCACTTAGAAGAAACTCTCATACCTTCATAAAAGAAGAAGATTGTAGATGCCCACATTCCAATTGAAACAATCCAAAACGTAATACCTACAAAATCACCTTCACCTAGGAAAGTATCGGCAGCGAAAGCTGGGACAGCAATAAATGCTATTGTCGCAGCAATGATACCTAATAGACTAGTCTTATTTAACATAAAAACTCCTTATAGTTTGTTTCCTTACTAATAAGATGAGGTTCATATATTTTAATTGACGAACAAATAAAACATTAAAAATAACTTTTTTTTTCTTATTTTTTGTATAAAAATTTAATTTAACTTATTGAAATATATAGATTATTTTTTGATAAATTATTTTATATTATTGTTTTTCAACAATAATCTCATTTTATTAAGAATCTGCGTAATTTTTTTAGCATTATCTGAATAGTGGTTAAAAGTTTCATTAACAACATTTTTGGTATCTATTTTATAATTCGAATTTAATAATTTGCTTGCCAAATTAATTGAATTATTTTGGTTATCTCCTTCATATAAAATACTTTTGAGTTTTTGAATTTTTTTAATATTTTCTCTACTGAAATATCTTGTACCACCTTTACTTTTTTTAGAAATGCCCTCAACTCTAAATTTATTAGTTTTAGGATCTACAGAATCCCAGTATCTTATTTTATGCTCTTCAATTTGAAGCATCTTAGATACTTCTGAAATATTTAAATATTTTTTTCTAATCATTGATATTGTTATTAATATCTTTTAATAAATACTTACTAGCTTTAAAAGTTATAACATTTCTACTTGAGATTTTATATTCTACTTTCGTTTTTGGATTTCTTCCAATTCTACTACTTTTATTATTAAGTTTAAAAGTTCCAAAATTATGGATTTTTACTTTATTATCAGATTGCAAACCTTCTATTATAAAATCAAATATATCATTAACAATATCTAAGCATAGTTTTTTATTAAACCCAAATTCATTTTTCATAGCTTCAGCAATATGGTCTCTTGATATATTTTGTTTATTAATCATATATTTTTAATAGATTTAATAATCTGTTTATTTAGATCATTACTAATAAAATTATGGCATTGTTTCAATGCATAACTAAAAGCAATTGGATTTGCATTTCCATGACTTTTTACTGAGATACCATTTAAGCCAATCAAAGTTGCTCCATTATATATATCAGGATTAACTTGATCTTTTAATTTTTTTAAGTCTCTCTCAATTAACTTATATGAAATTTTATTAATTAATGATTTATTAAAAATATCTCTTAAATTTGATGTTATAAAATTAGAAATTCCTTCTGCAGACTTAAGCATTATATTTCCCGTATAACCATCAGAAATAATTATGTCACAATCACCCGATGTGATTTTATTTGGTTCTATAAAACCTATAAAATATTCTTTTAAAAAACTAGAGAGTATTAGATCTGCAGCATCTTGAAGAAATTCTAAACCTTTGTTGTATTCCGTACCAATATTTAGAATGCCTATTCTTGGTTTTGTATTTTTATTTATCAATGAATAATAACAAAAACCCATCAAAGCAAATTGAAATAAGTTTGCTCCACTAACAATAACATTTGCACCTAAATCTAACATTAGTGAATAATTCTTTTTATTAGGAACTAAAGAACATATTGCTGGTCTATCAATACCTTCTATCATCCCCATATGAAGTCGAGACAGAACCATGATTGCTGCAGTGCTTCCTGATGAAACAAAACCGGAGTTGACATTATTTTTTGCAAACTCTAATCCCTTAAAAATACTACTATTTTTTTTTGCTCTTAAAATAGTATTAACATTATCTTCATCTGAAATTGTGTCCGGAGTATTCACAACCTCAAAATCATAAATATTTAAATTATTTTTTTTTATGCTTTCGTAAATAATTTTTTCATCCCCAAAAAAAATTATTTTAGTATTTTTTACTTTCTTAATGAAAATTTCAGCTCCTTTTAAAACTTTAAAAGGACTATTTTCTCCACCCATTGCATCGATGGCAATTAAGACTTGCCCTTCAGCCATAATTCTAGTTATTTTCTTTTGTTTTCTTTTTAAGAATTTCTCGACCTTTATACATGCCTGTAGATAGGTCAATCCTATGTGATAGTCTTGGCTCGCCTGAATCTTTATCTAAAATTATATTTATTTTTTTTAAAGAATCATGAGATCTTCTCATATTTCTTTTTGATACACTTGTTTTTCTTTTTGGTACTGCCATTTTTTTTCCAATTATTAGTTTTTCAAATTAATTCAAGATAAATTTACACTTATTTCTAATAATATTTATGATTAATTTGAAGTATTTATAAAATTGCTAAATTTATCATTAAAAATTCTTGAAACATAAACATAATTATCATTTTTAATTAAATGTGTAAGCTTAAGATATTGAATAAAATCTTTATTTTTATAAAGGTTGTTATCATTGGGGAACATGCTTATTCTAAAATAAAATTTTTTTACGTAGGATTTAACGTACTTACCTATGGACATATCTCCAATACCCTTTTCTCTTAAAGATTCATCTAAGTCTGAGATAAATAATGATATTAGCTCATCATTAACCTTAAGGTATTTTGTTCTATTTTGATTGATTAAATTTTTACGTATAAACATTATTAAAAAAATTGATACGATTTCAAATGAAGTTTTGTAATCTTTTACTTTAAAAAAATTATTATCATTTAAAAAAATTTTACTCTCAGACAAAATTTTATTGTATTGTTCAGTTGCAATTATTTGCTCTTTATTTTCTTTTTTTTTTAGGTATTTTAAGATCATTTAATGAATAAAATAATGATATATATATGTGTTTTTTTTGTTTTGGCAAATTGTTCAAATAAAACTACATATTCTGGAAAAATTTTAAATAAAGAAGAACTTAATGAAATAAATTTTCTTAACAAAGAAGGTTTAATTAGTAGGTTAGGACATCCTAGTTTTATAGATCCAATAGAAAATAAATTTTTTTACTACTCTGAAAAAAGTGAAAAAAGGTCAATATTTAAAAAGGATACAAAATATAGTTATGTTTTTGTCTTTAAATTAGATAATGAAGATTTAATAGTTGATACAAAAGTATTTAATATTAAGGATGTTGAAAATGTAAAATTTTCAAATGATAAAACGACAAATAATTTAGTTAAACGAGGATTACTTGAAAAAATATTCGGAGGAGTTGGTACTCAGCAAGAGTTACCAACTACCCCTTAATGTTATAGTGATATTGCAGCTAAAAGTAAAAGAGCAACGATATTTGTAATTTTGATCATTGGATTAACTGCTGGACCAGCTGTATCCTTGTAAGGATCTCCAACTGTATCACCTGTTACAGCTGCTTTGTGTGCTTCACTCCCTTTACCTCCGTGATTTCCATCTTCAATATATTTTTTGGCATTATCCCAGGCACCACCACCGGCCGTCATGCTTATAGCTACAAATAAGCCAGTAATGATTACTCCAAGTAGTAAGGCGCCTAGGCAGGATAAAGCAGCTGATTGACCAGCTATAAGTAAAATAACAAAATATACGACTATAGGGGATAATACTGGCAACATAGAAGGTATAATCATTTCTTTGATAGCAGATTTAGTTAGTATATCTACGCAAGTTCCATATTCTGGCTTACCCTTACCTTCCATGATACCTGGTATTTCTTTAAATTGCCTTCTTACCTCTAATACAACAGAACCAGCAGCCCTACCAACAGCAGTCATACTTAAAGCTCCAAACAAGAATGGGAGTAACCCTCCTAATAATAATCCAACAACAACGTATGGGTTAGATAGATCAAAAGAAACTTCTATTCCGTATAAGGGGCTACTTGAGTCTTTGGCAAAATGATCAAGATCTTCAGTGTAAGCTGCAAACAATACAAGTGCTCCCAAACCAGCCGAGCCAATTGCATAACCTTTTGTAACAGCTTTTGTTGTATTACCCACTGCATCAAGCGCATCAGTTGTCTTTCTAACATTTTCATCTAAATTTGACATTTCAGCAATACCACCTGCATTATCAGTTACAGGCCCATATGCGTCTAAAGCAACAACCATACCAGCTAGTGCTAACATCGTTGTTACTGCAATTGCAATTCCAAATAGTCCAGCTAGAGAGTAAGTTGATATTATACCTGCAACAATTATCAATGCCGGTAGTGCCGTTGCTTCTAGACTAATTGCAAGACCTTGTATTACATTAGTTCCATGACCTGTTGTTGATGATTGAGCAATACTTTGAACGGGCCTATAATTAGTTCCTGTATAATATTCAGTTACCCATATTATTAAACCGGTAATTATTAATCCTAGCAAACCACAAATAAAAAGTGACATTCCAGTAAATTGAGTAGATGTTCCTTCAACAACTAAAACATTATTTAAACCAACTATATAATCAGTAACAAAATATAATAATACAGCAGATAAAATAGCTGATACTGCAAATCCTCTATATAGTGCTGCCATAATATTATTATTTTTACCAAGTCTAACAAAATAAGTTCCAATTATACTAGTTAATGCACAAACACCTGCAATAGCTAATGGGAATATCATCATTGTATAAGAATTTTCTATGAAAAATATAGAAGCTAAAACCATTGTTGCTACAACTGTTACAACGTAAGTTTCAAAAAGATCTGCAGCCATTCCTGCACAATCACCAACGTTATCTCCAACATTATCTGCAATAACAGCGGGATTTCTTGGATCATCTTCTGGAATACCAGCTTCTACTTTTCCAACTAAATCTGCTCCTACATCAGCACCTTTTGTAAAAATACCTCCACCTAGTCTTGCAAATATTGAAATTAATGAAGCACCAAACCCTAAGGAAACTAAGGGAGCTACAATCTCTCTACCTGGGAATGAACCAGAGTTATGTAAAACAAAATAAAAAATTGCAATTGAAAGAAGTGCAAACCCTGCAACTAGCATTCCAGTTACAGCACCTGCTTTAAATGATACTGATAAACCTTCAGCTAAGCTATTACTAGCAGCATGTGTTGTGCGAACATTAGATCTAACTGATATATTCATTCCAACATAACCTGCAGCGCCAGAAAAAAATGCCCCAATCAAAAAACCAATTCCAGATGCCAAATCAAAAACTATCCATATAAGAGCAAAAATTACAACTCCTACAATTGCTATTGTCATGTACTGTCTGTTTAGATAAGCTCTAGCCCCTTCTTGAATTGCGCCAGCAATTTCTTGCATTTTATCATTTCCAGAACCAAGTGATAAAATTTGTCTAGATGTTACTAGACCATATAGTACGGCTGCTAGACCGCATAAAACAATTAATACCTGCAGTGTTGTCATTGAAAACTCCTTAAAATTTTGGCTGATATGTCAGAAACTATAGAAAAAATCAAGTTTTTAGGAGAAATGATCAAATTTCTTGATATTCTTCATATCTAAATGTGAATCGAAATGAATTCCTTTTTCACTTATTATTTTTCCTATAATCGTAATATTAATTTTATATTTATTAGCAATATTTAAAATTTTATTTCTATTTTTTTGACTAGATATTATTATTAATCCATAATCATCACCAGCATCTAAAAGGTCTTCTAATCTAAAATTATTTTTATTGTTGAGAATTTTTTTTGTTTTAACACTTAATGGAATTTTATTTACATTAATTAATGCTCCATATTTATAACTTAACATAGTAGTTAAATCTCCAATCAGACCATCAGAAATATCTTTCATTGAATTAACATAGTTTGCAATCAATGGTCCAAGCATACAAGGGATGGGATATGAATATTTTTTAATAAAATATTGATTTATATTTGTACTTGATGAAATTTTTTTTTTTAAAATTTCTAAACCTATCTTTGATTCACCAATATTTCCGGTTATTAAAATATCATCATTTAAATTAAATTTATTTTGAAATATTTCTAATTTCTTTTTTATAGATCCAAAAAAAGTTGCAGAAACAATAAGTTTATTTGATTTTGATAAATCCCCGCCCAAAAGATAAAATCCATACTTATTTTGTATTTTCTTTAATTGATTTGAAAATGACTTTAACCATTTTTCATTGATATGTTTTGGTAAATGTAAATTCAAAAGATAAGAATGAGGAAATGCACCCATTGCAAAAATGTCAGACAAATTTACAGTTGTAATTTTTTGGGCTATAGACCTAGGATCATCATTGTAGAAAAAATCTATATCCTCAGAAATACTATCTGTCGTAACAGTAAATTTATAATTTTTACTCTTTAA
>CACIED010000012.1 GCA_902585605.1 uncultured Alphaproteobacteria bacterium | reverse complement strand
GACTAGAAAAAAGTTTATTTAAAAAATTTTTATTAAATTTAAGTTTAATTTCTTTCCTTTCATCAATATTAGCAATATTTGTATCGTAAAAATGCTTTTGAAAATCATCAATACTTTCTAAAGAATCTGTATTTAAAAATTCATTTTGAAAAATATATTGAATAAATGCAAGTCTTGTTTGTGACTTGATATAATTTTGCATTTTTATTTCAATAAGCGTATGCAGGCTAAAGCAGCTTCTTGACCTTTATTTTTTTGATTAATATCACTTCTAATTTTTGCTTGATTTAGATCATAACATGTTAAAATTCCAAATCCAATTGGAACATTAAAATCAACTGATATATCCATAATTTTTCTAGAAGTTTCATTAGCAATAACTTCGAAATGATATGTGTCACCTTGAATAATACATCCTAAAGAAATAAATCCTTTGAAATTATCAATATTTTGTTTAATTAAATAAGGGATTTCAAAACAACCTGGTGCATTAATAACATCATACTCATAGCCATTTTCTTTAAGTGTGTTGCTTGCACCCAATTCAAGATTTCTTGATATTTCAGTATAATAATTTGCTGAAACTATTAGAATTTTATTATTCATATTTTTCTCTGATCAACTATTTCAATATTAAATCCATCCAAGGCAATAATTCTTTTCTTAGTGTTTGTTAATAATATAATTTTATTTATTTGAAGTAATGATAAAATCTGAGCACCTACACCATATTCTCTAAGTTCTAATTTATTTTTTGATCTTTTTCTTTTATTGAATGTTTTGAGTATATTTGGTGACATATCACTATTTATTAAAACTATAGCCCCAGATCCATTCTTTTCAATGAGTTGAAAAGCAGACTTAATTTCACTTCCAAAAATATTTTTTTCTTCAAATATATCTTTAGTAACATTCAATCTGTGCATTCTAACAAACACAGGTTGGTTTTCATCATTAATATTTTTTACTAGAGCGTAATGCTTTTCCCCAGAAATAGTATTTTGAAAGATTTTTAACGTAAATTCCGACCCCATTTCACTTTCAAATGGTCTTTCGGAAATTTGTTCGACAATTTTAGTTTTTTTAAGCCTAAATTTAATTAGGTCACTAACAGTTCCAACTTTCAAATTATGTAGTTTTGCAAACCTCATAATTTCTGATAACCTTGCCATAGAGCCATCTTCGCTCATAATTTCACAAATTACACCAGAAGGATTTAGATCTGCAAGTTTTGAAATATCAACTGCTGCTTCAGTATGGCCAGCACGTACTAACACCCCTCCATCCCAAGCCATAAGAGGAAAAACATGTCCAGGATAAACAAGATCGTTCTTGTTTCTATTATTGTTTACAGCTACTGATATTGTATGCGCTCTGTCAGCTGCAGATATTCCAGTTGTCACTCCTTCTTTTGCCTCAATCGAAACAGTAAAAGCTGTTAAATCATTTTTTATATTACTTGGATTCATTAAGGGAAGTTCCAATTCTTCAA
This sequence comes from uncultured Alphaproteobacteria bacterium, assembly GCA_902585605.1. Taxonomy (GTDB): domain Bacteria; phylum Pseudomonadota; class Alphaproteobacteria; order HIMB59; genus CACPNW01. The sequence continues at coordinate 23,620 of CACIED010000012.1, read as the reverse complement.
TTCTTTCCTTAGTTAAAGCTAAACAAATTAATCCTCTTCCATGTTTTGCCATAAAATTAATAGCTTGAGAGTTAGCATATTGAGCGGGAATAATTAAATCACCCTCATTTTCTCTGTCGGGATCATCGACAAGAATATACATTTTACCATTTCTTGCATCTTCAATAATCTCTTCAATAGAAGATAAGTTTTCTTCAAAGTTATCTTTATTCATTGTTAAAAATGAAACGAGCAAGATAATCAAATTCAATATTTACTTGATCACTTTTATTCAAAAATTTTAAATTAGTATGATGAAATGTATGGTCTATGACAGAAATCATAAAAGTATTATTTTCTACTTTTGCTACTGTTAAAGAAATACCATTTATTGAAATAGATCCTTTTTCTACAATAAATTTATTGTTTTTATTAAATTTTTTCTCAAAATGATATTCCCAACTATTTTCAAGTTCTAAAATTTCACTGACATTAGTTATGGCATCAACATGACCATATACAAAGTGCCCGCTGATTTCATCACCTATCTCAAGAGATTTTTCCAAGTTAATTTTTTCATTTTTTAAAATAGAGTTAGCAAGATTTGTTCTTTTTAAAGTTTCTTCCCCTAAGTTCACTTCAAAGCTAAATAATTTGTTTTCTTTTTGAGTAATATTTTTTGCTGTTAGGCAGACCCCATTACAAGAAATTGAAGATCCTTCCTTGCATTTACTCAAATCTAGATTTGTAAATATCTGATAAAGTCCTTCTTCTTTAGTTTTAATTGTGCCTAGATCTTGAATAATACCTGTAAACATTAATTTACCTGATAGTTTGTATATATGTCATCTTTAAATTTTTTTCTTTCAATTAGATTTAAATTCAGTTCGCTAAATTTTTTTCCAACAATTGCCGGTTTTCCCTGTTTTCCTATAATCATTTTTGATTTAAACAAATGAATTTCATCTACTAAATTATTATTTAACAATTGCCTTAATAAAATACCTCCTGCCTCAACTAATATATCAGATATTTTTAGTGAGTATATCTTGTTAAAAATATTTTTTAAATTTAATTTTTTATTTTTATTTAATTTACAAAAAATAATTTCACATCCTAACTTAATTAAATTTTCAGATTTTTTATTTTTTTTGGAAGTAAAGATAATTATTCTTTTTTTAGATATATTTTTTAATAATTTTGATTTCATTGGTATTTTTAGATTATTATCAATGATTATAACCGGAATATGTTGCTCTAAAGTTTTTTTTAATCTTATTGTTAGTCTAGGATCGTCTTTTATAATTGTTTTTGAAGTAGTTAAAATAGCTTGACTCATTGATCTCAACTTGTGCGCATATTCTCTACTAGATTTATTAGATATCCATTTACTTTTATAATCATGCCATGCAATTTTTTCATCTGAAGAGGTTGCAATTTTGACTTTTGTAAATGGTTTTTTCTTTAAAACACTTATAAAAAAAAATTTATTTAAATTGAATGTTCTGTTTTTTTCTAAACCAACATTTACAATTACATTATTTTTTTTTAACTTTTTAATACTTTTATAATTAGTTCTTACATCTGGATCAGCCGCAGATATAAATATTTCTTTAATTCCTGATCTTAATATTTGATCTGTGCATGATCCATCTTTTGAACTATGAAAACATGGTTCTAAAGTGACATACATTGAAGCTCCTTGAGCTTTATGACCTGCTTTAGCTAGTGCTATTTCTTCGGCATGAGGTCTTCCAGATTTATTTGTTACAGCTTTAGAAATTATTTTTGAATTTTTTGCAATTACACAACCCACTGTGGGATTAGGGAAAGTTTTTCCAAATTTTTTTTTAGCAATATCATGTGCTAAATTAATCATCTTTATATTTTGTTGAGACACAAAAAATTATTTATCTTCTAAATTACCTAAGAAATCTTCAAAATCTTTTGCTTCTCTAAAATTTTTGTAAACAGATGCAAATCTGACATATGCTACCTGATCTAAGTGCATTAAAGCTTCCATAATGTACTGACCGATAATATTCGATTTTATATCAGTTTCACCTGAGTTTTCTAATTTTCTTACAATAGCATTAACAATTTTTTCAATTTTTTCATTATCAACATTTCTTTTTCTTAAAGCTAAAGAAAGAGATCTGTACATTTTATCTCTATCAAAATTTTCTTTTTGACCGTTACTTTTCATTACGACCAAATCTCTTAACTGAATTCTCTCAAAAGTTGTAAATCTAGAGCCGCATGCATCGCAAACTCTTCTTCTTCTTATAGCTGTATTATCTTCTGTAGGTCTTGAATCTTTTACTTGTGTATCTTCATTGCTACAGAAGGGGCATCTCATTTAAAATGCCTCACTATAAATTGGATATTTTTTACAAAGTTCAATTACATCTTTTCTTGTTTTATTAAAAACTTCACTTCTTTCATTTTCTTCAAGTAAAAGACTATCCAAAATATCAGCAATCATATTTCCAACCTGTTCAAAGTCTTTCTGATTAAAACCTCTAGTCGTAGCAGCGGCAGTTCCAAATCTAAGTCCACTAGTTATTTTTGGTGGATTAGGATCATAAGGAATTGCATTTTTATTACATGCCAATCCGACTTCTTCTAAAATTTTTTCAGCTTTATCGCCAGTTAAACCTTTTGGTGTTAAGTCTAACCAAACTATATGTGAATCTGTGCCTCCTGTAACAATTCTAAATCCTCTATCAACTAAAGTTTTTGCCATAACCTTAGCACTAGCAATTACATTTTTAATATATTCTTCGAATTCAGGTTTGAGAGCTTCACCAAAGCAAACAGCTCTAGCCGCAATTACATGCATTAGTGGACCACCTTGCAATCCAGGGAAAACAGCAGAATTAATTTTTTTATATAAATCTTCATGATTAGTTAAGATCATTGCACTTCTTGCACCTCTTAAAGTTTTGTGAGTTGTTGAAGTTACTACATGGGCATACTCAATCGGATTTGGATATTGTTTACCAGCCACCAAACCGGAGTAGTGAGCCATATCAACTAAAAAATATGCTCCTACTTTATCAGCTATTTCTCTAAATTTTTTCCAATCTATTGTTCTAGGATAAGCGGAAGCTCCCGCTATTATCATTTTTGGTTTATGCTCTAAAGCTAAAGCTTCAACTTCATCATAATCAATTAAATCTTTATCATTACCATCTTTTTTTACACCATATTGAACAGCATTAAACCATTTACCAGATAGATTAGGTTTTGCTCCATGAGTTAGGTGACCACCTGATGCAAGAGACATACCTAAAATAGTATCATGTGGTTGAAGTAAAGCTAGAAAAACTGCTTGGTTTGCCTGTGCTCCACTATGCGGTTGTAGATTTGCAAATTTACAATTAAAAAGTTTTTTAACTCTTTCTAAAGCAATCTCTTCTGCTTGATCTACGAATTCACATCCTCCATAATATCGTTTACCAGGATACCCTTCTGCATATTTATTTGTCATGACAGAGCCTTGAGCATTTAAAATTGATCTTGAAGCAATATTTTCAGATGCTATCAACTCTATTTGGTTTTGTTGTCTTTCTAATTCACGGCTTAGTGTTCCATAAACCTCTGGGTCTGCTTCTTTAATTCCTTTAGTAAACAAATCTGAAATCATAATTTTTTAATCCTTCTTTTATGTCGTCCTGACTCAAACTTTGTAGAAAGAAAAGCCTGAACACTTTTTTTTGCCTCGCTAGTATTTATAAATCTACCTGGTAAAACAAGTACATTAGCATCATTGTGCTTTCTTATCAATCTTGCTATTTTTGAATTATTAGCAAGACCTGCCCTAATTCCTTTTTTTCTATTAGCTGCAATACTCATACCAACACCAGTTCCACAGATTAGAATACCAACGTTTTTCTTATTCTTAAGAACCTCTTTAGTTAATTTGTGTGCAAAATCAGGATAATCAACACTCTCATCTGTCTTTGTTCCTAAATCATTAATTTTTGGAAAATTCTTTAACAATTTAGTTTTGAGGTCAAATCCAGCATGGTCTGAGGCAATGTATATATTCTTATTTTGCATAATAATTTTTGTGGTTATTTACATTAAAATAATGATATTGGCTAATATTGTATGAAAGAAAATAATTGGTTTGATCCATTTTATATTCAAAGTCATTTAAGTGAAGAAGAAAGTAATATTCAGAAAAATGTTAGAGATTTTTGTAATAATGAACTTAAACCTACAGTAGTTGAAAGAAATAGAAAAAATGAATTTGATCAAAGCCTCTATCCAAAGTTTGGGTCACTTGGAGTTTTAGGGCAAACAGTTAAAACACACGGTGGTTCTGGTACATCAAATTTATCGTATGGACTTGTAGCATATGAGTTTGAAAAAATAGATAGCAGCTACAGATCTTCGATATCTGTTCAATCTTCTCTCGTGATACATCCAATTAATGAATTTGGATCTCAGGAACAAAAAGATAAATACCTTCCACAATTAATTAAAGGAGAAAAAATTGGTTGCTTTGGTTTAACAGAAAGTGAGGCTGGTTCTGATCCTGCTTCAATGAAAACTTCATTTAAACAAACTAAAGATGGATATATTTTAAATGGATCTAAAAACTGGATTACGAATGCACCAATTGCTGATATATTTATTATTTGGGCAATTGAAGAAAATAAAGATCACAAAAGTATCAAAGGTTTTATAATTGAAAAAAATACTGAAGGATTAAATACTTCAACAATAGAAAATAAAACGAGCTTAAAAATCAGTCCAACTGGGCAAATAATTTTAAATAATGTTTTTGTTCCAAGTAATTTGTGTTTAGAAAATACTGAAGGATGGAAATCAGTTTTTAGTTGTCTCAATAAAGCAAGATTTGGAATTAGTTGGGGTGTTTTAGGTTCTGCATCTGAATGTTGGTTAATTGCAAAAGACTATGTAGAAAATAGAATTATGTTTAAAAAACCCTTAGCATCAAATCAATTAATTCAAAAAAAATTATCAGAGATGCAAATAGAGATAAATCTGGGATTAGCATCATGTCTTTTAAGTTCTAAAGCTTTAGATGAGGGAAAAGATATTATTAATGCAATTAGTATTTTAAAAAAAAATAACTGTAAAAAATCTTTAGATATAATTAGAAATGCACGTGATATGCTTGGGGCAAATGGATTATTAGAAGAGTATCATATCATGAGACATTTGGTTAACTTAGAAACTGTTAAAACTTACGAAGGCGCAGAGGATATTCATTCATTAATTTTAGGAAAAAATCAGACTGGAATATCAAGTTTTTAAAAGTAATTTGTAGTTTTAGAGGTTTGATTTAGTAAATTTTGTTAATATTTAATACCATTAGAAATTGATACAAATAAGATTTTTGTATAAATCTCAGACATTAATTCATATTATCTCGGGAGGACATATGAAAAAAAATTTAAAAAGACGTGAGTTTCTAAAGAAAGCTGGTGTAGCAGGTGCTGCTGCAGTTGGTGCTTCTACTTTAGCAGCTCCAGCAATAGCTGGCGGTCATCAAGAGTGGATCATTTGTAGTGCTTTTGGTAAAGCTGGTCCATTAGGACAGGCTATCCAAGGTTTTGGAGATAACATAAATAGGTATTCTGAAAAGCTTAAAGTGAAAGTTTATCATGCTGGTGAACTTGTTCCAGGACTTGAAGCATTAGATGCAGTAAGATCTGGTGCAGCTCAAGCAGCTTATGGAGCTCCTTATTATTGGCCAAACCTATCAGATGCAATTGAGTTCGTAGCAACATGCCCATTTGGAATGAATGCAATGGAGCAAAATGCATGGTGTTATTATGGAGGTGGTATTGAAGCTGCTGACAAAATTTATAATGCACTTGGTGTTAAATTTTTACCTATGGGTAACACAGGAAACCAAATGGGTGGTTGGTTTAATAAAGAAATCAATACTCCTGATGACTATAAAGGTCTAAAAATGAGAATGCCTGGCTTAGGTGGTAGAACTATTGAAAAACTTGGAGCTACACCTGTATTGCTTGCAGGACCTGATGTTTTACCAGCTTTAACTTCTGGTGCAGTTGATGCAGCAGAATGGATATGCCCAGCAGCAGATTTAGGTGCTGGATTATATCAAGCTGCAAAGTATTATTATGGACCAGGATGGCATGAACCATCTACTCTTCTAGATTTATCTATGGATCTTAAAGCATGGGAAGCACTTGATAGTGACACTCAAGGCTTAATCGATGATTTAGCTAAATCTTTCAACATGACTGTATTCAGTCGTTTCCAAGCTATTAATGGACCAGCATTACAAAAACTTGTTAATGAACATAACGTAGAAATTAAAACTTTCCCAGATGAGGTTTTAATAGCTCTTGGTAATGCAGCAGGTGAAGTTGTTTTTGAGAGGGGTTCTATTAACTCTGAAACAAAAGCTATAACAAATCACTTATTATCTTTCAGAAAAGTCATTAAAGAATGGTTTACTAAAGGTGAGCAAAACTTCTCACGTATAAGAGATTTACCATTTAAATTTCCTGATTCAGTATAATATTTGAAATTTTTAATTTTTAAGAGGTCTCTTTTGAGACCTCTTTTTTTTTAGTTTATTAACCTAGGAAGCCAAGTTGCTATTTGTGGAAACGCGAATACTAAGATTATTGCAAGTATTTGTATAAAAATAAAAGGAATTACACCGGCATATATATTAGATGTTTTAACATTTTCTGGAGCAACACCTCTTAAAAAAAATAATGAAAATCCAAATGGAGGCGTTAGAAAACTTGTTTGTAAATTAAGAGAAATTAAAATTCCTAACCACAAAGGATCAGCTCCGTTCGCAATTAATCCTGGACCTACTAATGGGATAATAACAAATATAATTTCAATATAATCAAGGAAAAAACCCAATATAAAAATAGTTAACATTACTATAATTAAAGCACCATACTCTCCACCTGGTATATTAGTTAAAAAATTACTAATCATTTCATCTCCCTGAAATCCTCTGAATACTAAAGAAAACATTGATGCCCCAATTAAAATGATAAAAACAAATGAACTCATTTTTACTGTGGTAATTGCAGCTTCTGAAATATTTTTAAGATTTAGATCCCTTCTTAATAAAGCTAAAATAGCAGCACCTGCAGCTCCGACAGAAGCAGATTCAGTTGGAGTAGCTACACCAAGAAAAATTGATCCAAGAACTGCTAAAATTAAAAATATAGGTGGGATTACTTCAAACAGAGCATTTTTCCATATTTCAGCTTTAGGTTTATTAGAAATTTTAAGAGGTAATTTATCTGGATGTAATCTAGCAGTAAAAAGAATGTAGATAATGAAAAATCCAACTAACATTAATCCAGGTAAAAGAGCTCCAGCAAATAAATCTATTGCAGTTACTGGTAGTGGTGCCAAGTCTCCTGTTAAAAGACCAGCCTCTTCATTTGCTCCCTGCAACATTTCAGCTAGCAGTATTAAAACAATTGAAGGAGGTATTATTTGCCCTAAGGTTCCTGAAGCACAAATTGTTCCAGTAGCAATTTTTTCATCATAACCTGCTTTGAGCATACTTGGCAATGCAAGCATACCCATAGTTACTACTGTTGCTCCAACTATTCCTGTAGAGGCAGCAAGCAACATCCCAACTAAGATAACACCTATTCCTAATCCACCTCTTACTGAACCAAATAAATCTCCTATAGACTCTAAAAGTTTAGCTGCAATTTTTGTTTTTTCCAGCATGACTCCCATAAAAATAAATAGAGGTACAGCGACAAGAGCTTCATTAATCATCACACCATAAATTCTTTGAGGGAAGAAAAGAAGCATTTTAAAATTAAACACTCCTAATAAATCGCCTACAAAAGCAAAAATTAAAGATGATCCTGCTAAAGTAAAAGCAACAGGAAAACCAAATAACAAAAACAACAAAGTTGTTAAAAACATTATTACTGCTAATACTTCAGGAGTCATTTGAATTTAAACTGATAAAATTATTAATAATTTTTGAAATTACCTGTATGAAAAGAAGAAAAGCAAAAATAAGAATTGCTAGTTTTAATAAAAATATCATTGTCAAACCGCCTGCTTCTCTAGACACTTCATTCATTTGCCAAGATTTGTAAACAAAAGGAAAGCTATAAGACCAAATTATATACAAAAAAGGTAATAGTAAAACTATGTTGCCTACTAAATCAACTATTACACGATACAATTTTGATGAGTTTCTATAAATTATATCAATACGTACATGATCGTCATTTAAATATGTGAAACCAGCACCAACCATAAAAATATATGCATGCATCCATACATATGTTTCTTGCATCCATATAAAACTGATTCCAAATAAGTACCTTAATACTACTACTAAAAAAACGTTTATTGTCATGAGAACTACTAGAAATGCACAAAAGTAACCAGCATATTTATTAATTGTACTCAAAATAAGAGAGATATTTTTCATATTTACTATTGGAATGTATCAGTAAACTTAAATATATTTAAATAAACAAAATTAGCCATCAAATTTCTGATTTTTATTGAAAAACTTAGGAACTTTTTTACCAGCCTGAGCTCTCTTTCCAATCCAAAACTCAACATCATCCAATTTTCTATTTTTAGAACCAGTACTCCATTCTAAACCATCCTCAATGGTTAATTGAGTGACATCTGATAAAAAATCATCTTTCTTGATTTTAATTAATTGAACTCCTCCACCCTTTTGTAATTTTGGCAAAGCATCTATTTCAAAAATTAGCATTTTTTGCAACTTAGTAACACAAGCAATATGTTTTTTTGTAAGATTTAATACTTTAATTACAGCATCATTATTTTTTAAATTAAATAATTGCTTACCTTTCTTTTGGTTAGTTACAAGAGATTCAGTATTACTAATAAATCCTTTAGCGTTTTTGGATACAATTAAGAGCTCTTTATCGATTGATGAAAGTAATCCAGTAACCTTATCATTCGGCATACTATCGACAAAATAAATAAATGATTTAGGATTACTATTTCCACCTGGTAAAATATTTGGATCTATCGTGTACACTTTACCAGAAGAAACAAACAAAAGTATTTTTTGATTTGAATTTAAATTAACTAAAAATAGATTTTCTTTTTTTATTTTTTCAATTTCCTTTTCATCAGTTATCTCTTTAATTCTCTTGAGCTGAAAATCTTTATTAATGATAACGGTAAATTTTTCAATTTCTTTAAATTCATCAACACTAATATCAATATCATTATTTTGTTCTGATGAAATTAAAGATTTTCTCTCCTTTATATCAGTATCTAAATTACTCTTTATAAGATCTAATTCACTTACTATAAATTTATCTAATGTTTTTTTATCTTTTATTAATTTATTAAGATATTTTAACTCTTCATTTAATTTTTGGATTTCATCTTTAATATTTTTTTCATCAATCTTTCTAAGAGATCCTAAACGCATACTTAAAATTGACTCACATTGTAAATCTGATAATTTATATTTTTTTATTAATTCTTTTTTGGGATTATCTTTTGTTCTTATTATTTTAATTATAGAATTTAAATTTTTAAAAACAATTTGATAACCCTTAAGAATTTCTAATCTTTTTTTTATTTTTTCAATATTAAATTTAGATTTTCTTTTAATTGCAACTTTTCGATGATCTAAAAAATTAGAAAGTATTTCAATAATACCAATTTGTTTTGGTTCTATACCATCAATTAATACATTAAAATTACAAGAGTACTTAATAGATAAGTCAGTTAATTTAAAACATAAGCTTATTAATTTTTCTGCATCAATATTTCTAGTCTTTGGTTTTAAGACTATTCTAATATTTTCATCAGACTCATCAACTACATCATCCAGAGGTAATTTTTTATTATTTATATTATTAGCAAGTTGTTCGATTATTTTAACTTTATTAACTTGATATGGAATTTCAGTAATAATGATTTGATACAAACCATTTTTCATTTCTTCTATTTGGTATTTAGCATTAATATTAAATGAGCCCTTGCCATTTTTATAAATTTGTTTTTTTTCATTACTGTTTAAAATTATTTCACCACCTGTGGGAAGATCTGGTCCATTAATAATTTTTAAAATTTCAGTTAGGGAAGCTTTATCTTTTTTTATTATTAATTTTAATGCATCAATTAATTCAACAATATTATGAGGAGGAATGTTTGTAGCCATGCCTACAGCTATTCCCATTGCTCCATTAATTAAAATATTAGGAAGTTGAGACGGTAAAACCACTGGTTCTAAATTTTGACCATCATAATTATCTTTAAAATCTACTGAGTTTTCTTCGATACCATCGAAAAAATAATTAGTATAATCTTGTAACCTTGCCTCGGTGTATCGCATTGCTGCAGGATTATCACCATCAATATTTCCAAAATTACCCTGACCATCTACTAATGTAATTCTTGTAGAAAAATCCTGTGCCATCCTTACTAAACTATCATAAATAGCTTGATCTCCATGAGGATGAAATTTACCCATTACATCACCAACAATTCTAGCACATTTTTTATAACTTGAACTTTTGAAAAGTTTTAGTTGATACATTGAATAAATTATTCTGCGGTGAACAGGTTTTAATCCATCTCTCACATCAGGCAGCGACCTTGAAACAATAGTTGATATTGCATACGAAAGATATTTTTCACTAAGAATAGTATCTAAATTGGATTCAATTATTTTGTTCATTTTTTTCTAAAAAACTGATTATATTTTTCTTAAATAAAATATACTGATTTGGCAATTTATGATTTAAATTAGATAAATGATTTTTAATAAAAATAATTTCAAAAATTTTAAAAAAATTATTCAAAGAGTTATAATCGAACGTAACATTTAAATTATTCACAAAAAGATGATGAGGAAAATCAATGGTATAATTTGAGTAATTTTCTTTAAATTCCAAGGTATCTGTATCAAAATATTTAAATCTATTATTGTTAACATAATCTAATTCGTATCCAATATATTTAAGTAAATCAAATAAATATATACAATAAAAATTTAACCATTTTTTTTTATTAATCATAATTTCTAAAAACTCTTTTGAAATTTTATATATTTTATTTATTTTCTGACCTTCAATTACTGAGGCATTAATTAAAGACACAACTGAAAGTAAGCAGCTTAGTTTATATTTATCATTAATCACACTTGATAAATAGGGTTTTGATAATTCAGCTTTTATTGATGGTGGGCGGTTTCCAATATATGTCACATCTAAATTTAAAAAAAAACCAAGTTGCATTATATTTTTCTTATTCTTTGAAAGTCCCCCATATACAATTCCTGAGAATATCTCATCGGTATCTGATAAAAATTTAATTAATAGATCATTATCTTTAAAAACTTTTGAATGTATAAGTATACCGTTAAATTTTTTTTGCATCTGATGAAAGAATATTAATATAAAGATGTGTTTTTACATCTAAAATATTAGAAATTTCTTTTTGACTTTTTATTCTAATATCTTTTATTTTAGATCCATTTCTACCTAATAATATTTTTTTGTATCTGTCATTTTTAATAATAATATTTTGCTTTATTTTTAGCTGTCCATTTTTTAAATATTTAAATGTCTTATTGGTTACTTCTATATTATATGGAATTTCTTTATGAATTAATGATAGTATCTCATTTCTTGTGCATTCATTAGTGATAAAAATATCATCTTTGTCTGTGATTTCATCATCCTTATATAACCACTTTCCATATTTGGATTTTTGTAAAAGATAATCAATTAAATTTTCAAAACCTAATTTTTTTTTAGCTGATATATTAAAAACTTTTTCAATTTTGTATTTTTCTGTAATTAATTTTATATGCTTAAGTAAATTTTCTACTTTTATCAAATCAGTTTTATTAAAAATAATTGAAATATTCTTTTTTAATTCATAAAGTTTAGGAAAATCATTTTTTAAATCATTTAATTCAATTCTTTTTGAGTCAATTAAATACAAAATAATATCTGACTGATTTAAACCTTCCCACAAATTTTTCTTTAATTTAGTTTTTTGAGATTTATTATCTCGAATAAAGCTAATACCAGGGGTATCATATAGAACTAGTTGAGTATTTTTAATATTAACAATACCAATAACAAAGTCTTCAGTGGTATTAATTTTTTTGTTTGTTATTGAAATTTTTTCTCCAACAAGATTATTCAATAGAGTTGATTTACCTGCATTAGTCTTACCTACAAGACTAATTTTTAATATTTTTCTTTTCATTAATTTTTTTTAATGCAATTTCTGCAGCATTTCTCTCTGCTTCTCTTATTGAAGAACCTTTTGAATTGATTTTATTTAAATTTACCACCTTTACTGAAACAGTGAATGTGGGAGAATGAGGTGGTCCATCTTTTTTGATTAATTTATATTCAGGAAGTTTTTTATAAATTTGTTGAGATTTTTCTTGTAATAATGTTTTTGGATCTAAGGTTTTAGAGACTTCAATATCTAAATATTTTGACCAAAATTTACTTATAAAATCAGATGATGAATTATATCCTCCATCTATAAATATTGCCCCAATTAATGATTCAACTGAATCTGAAAAAATTGAATTTAACATCTTATTATTTTTTTTCTTAAAATTGTATTGAAGCACATCTTCTATTTGCAATTCTTGTGAAATTTTAAACAAAAATTTTTTTTGAACTAAATAAGAATATTTTTTAGATAAATCACCTTCATTAAATTTTTTATATTTTGTAAATAATAAATTTGCTATTATTAATCCTAGTACTCGATCGCCTAAAAATTCAAATCTTTCAAATTCATTGATTTTAATTTTTTTTCCATTTTCTAAATAAAAACTTGGATGGGTTAAGGATTGAATTAACAATTTATTATTTTTAAACTTATAATTTATCTTTTTTTCAAAAAGTTTGAGGTTTTTACTGTCTATCATTGAATTTTTTTAAAAATTCTTTCGTATCTAATTGAATTTGGCCATTTCCATATCTGTAAAAATCTTGCATTTTCTAAAGAAAAGAAAATAAACTGTGCCTTACCAACTAAATTTTCATAAGGAATGAATCCAACTGTACTTATAAACCTACTATCCTGTGAATTATCTCTATTATCACCCATTACAAAGAAATGATTTTCTGGGACACTAAATAATTGAGTATTATCAGCTATACCATTATCTGTTATGTCAAGTATATTGATCTCTTTGTTAAAAAAATATTCATTATACATCCTTACTCTTTTATTACTCGTACTATTATCTGTATCTATAAAATCATTTAATTTTTTTCTTAAGACTTCTGATCCATTAATAAAAATAATACCATTTTTAATTTCTATTTTATCGCCTGGCAATCCAATTACTCTTTTAATATAATCAGTTCTATTATTCTCAGGAGTTTTAAATACCACGACATCACCTCTTTCTGGTGTATTTGAAAATATTTTTCCAGGTATCAATGGTAATGAAAATGGCAGAGAATGTTTTGAAAAGCCGTATGAATATTTTGAAACAAAAATAAAGTCTCCCACAAGGAGATTCGGTTTCATTGATCCTGAGGGTATATTGAATGGCTCAAATATAAATGATCTAATTAGTAAAGCTATAAAGATTGCAATAAGAACTGATTTCAAATTGCCAAAAAAACCATTTTTTTTTGCTTTAGTCATAAATTGTAACGTTTGCTATTGCATATTTTTTTTCATCAGAAAGAGAAACTTCAATTTTTGCATCTGATACTTTATCCATATTTCTAAAAATATCTTTTGCTTTACCATGCAGTTTTATAAATGGTTTCCCATATTGATTATTTTCAACTTCAATATCTTTCCAAAATACACCTCTGGCTAAACCCGTGCCTAAGGCTTTGGCGCAAGCTTCTTTAGCAGCATATCTTTTTGCATATGACTCCACTGAATTTAATCTATTTTCTGATCTTTCTATTTCAGCAATACTGAAACATCTTCTTTTAAATCGATTTCCATATTTATAAATTACTTTTCTTATTCTGTTAATATCAATAATATCAATTCCATTACCATAAATCATATTTAACCTTTTAATCTCTCTAAAGAAGATACTTCTTTTTCCATTCTTAATGCTGCAATAATATTTTGTAAATGATTTGCGTCTCTAACCTCAATGTCTATTATAATTTCAAAGAAATCAGGTTTTCTGACTGAAAAAAGAATATTTGAAATGTTACCATTATTTTTAGCAATAACAGTTGTAACCTTTCCTAGACTTCCAGGTTTATTAAATAAAACAACAACAATTCTTGCATTTGATACAGTTTCTAAATTATTTTGATTATCCCATGATATATTCAACCACCTATCTGGTGCATCTTGATATGAGGTAAGTGTGTCACAGTCAAGAGTATGAACTGCAACACCTATCCCAGCTGTTACTATACCCACTATACTGTCTCCTTTTAATGGAGAGCAACAACCAGCTAGATGATATGACATTCCAGCTGTCAATCCTTTTAACTTTATTGGATTTGTAGTATTTTCATTAAATTTAGAAACTGGAATATAATTATATTCTGGATAAATTTTTTTAATTACAGAAAGAGCTGTAATTTCTCCTGAGCCAATAGAAGCGTAAACTTCATCTATTGATTTATATTTAAAATCTCTGAGTATTTTTTGCTCAATATTTTTATTAAATTCGTAATTTTCTTTTTGAAAATAACTTATTAATATCTCTCTGCCAAAAATTATATGCTCTTCTTTCTTTTTAAATCTAGAAAATCTTCTTAGTTGAGATTTAACTTTTGTTGTTACCGCAAATCTCTGCCATAAAGGCGAAGGTTGTGAAGATTCTGATGTAATAATTTCTATTTGGTCACCATTTTTTAAAATTGTTTTTAATGGTTGTAGCTTATCATTTATTTTAGCTGCAACACATTTATCACCAATTTGACTATGTATAGCATAGGCAAAGTCTACAGGAGTGGCATTTTTAGGTAATTCTATAAGATCTCCTTTAGGAGTAAAAACAAAGATATCGTTTTGAAATACTTTTAATTTTGAATTTTGAATTAACTCATCTTGAGAAACTGAAGAATTCATGGAATCAACTAAATCATAGACCCACTTATATTCTCTTGCATCTTTTTCTTTAATTTTTTTTGGATCTTTATATTTCCAATGAGAAGCAACACCAAAATCTGCAATTTGATCCATTATATTTGAACGAAATTGAATTTCAATCTTCTTGTTTTTTGGACCCATCACCGATGTATGCAATGCTCTATATCCATTAGATTTAGGAGCAGAAATAAAATCTTTAAATCTTCCTTGAATATATGGATATTGCCTATGTATTATACCAAGACATCTATAGCATTCCCTAGTTGAATTAGTTATAACTCTAAAAGCCATTATATCTGAAAGTTGTTCAAACGAAATATTTTTATTCTTTATTTTATTCCATATTGAATATGGAGACTTTATTCTACCTTCTATTTTACAAAATAAATCTTCTTGAAAGAAAATATTTTTTAATTCATATCTAATCTCATCAACTATATTCTCATCCTTTGATTTTAAATATTCCAATCTTTCTATAATTGTTTTTTTTGCATCAGGATTTATTACTTCAAATGATATATCCTCTAACTCATCTTGCCATTCTTTCATTCCTAATCGTTGAGCTAAAGGTGAGAATACTTCTAATGTTTCTAAAGCTATTTTAGTTTTTTTACTTTCATCTTTTATAAATTGAATTGTTCTCATATTGTGTAATCTATCTGCTAATTTTACTAAAATTACCCTTAAATCTTTTGTTGTGGCTAAGATTAACTTTTTATAATTTTCTCCAAATTTTTGATTGTTAACCTTTAATGAATATTTATTTATTTTGGTTAATCCATCAACAAGTTCAACTATCTGATTACCAAAATTTTTATCAATTTCCTCTATATTTAAATTTGTATCTTCCAAAGTATCATGTAGCAAGCCAGCAACTATTGAGTCTGCATATAGTTTGATTGAAGTCAAAATTTTCGCTACTTCTAAAGGATGGGTTATAAAAGGATCCCCTGATTTTCTTAGCTGATTACTATGAGCTTCTTCACTTAATTTAAGTGCATGCCTTACTTTATCTTTTTCTTCAGCTGTGAGATATGAAGTAATAAATTCTATTTCTTTTTGAATTTCTTTGAACATAAATAATAATTAAATTATTTATTTTGATTTAATTTAATTTTTTATATTTTTTATATTTTATCTTCATCTAATGAATTTACTAAATTATCTTGTGAGGTTTCAATAGATGTTTCATTCAGAGGCTGATCTTCATTTTCGTCATTTTGTTGTTTTTCATCAGTATCTAAATAGCTGGCTTGAGTTTCATTTTTTTCAGATTGACTCTCATTGCTATTATCCTCTATTTCATTTAAATCTTCATCCTCACTAAAAGTGTTGGTTTGATACTCTTCGATTAAATTATTTTTTAATTGTTCTATTGTGAGGGTCTCGCCTGCAATCTCTCTAAGTGCAATTACTGTATTTTTATCATTATCAATTTCTACTGTAGGGTTTTCTCCAGAATATAATTTTCTTGCTCTATTAGAAGCAACTAAAACTAACTCGAACCTACTTGGAAATTTATCAATACAATCCTCAACTGTTATTCTAGCCATATATGGCTTATAGTGATGAATTATCAAAAGTAAATAGTTAATTATTTTTAAGTAATCTTTGTTTTTTTATATTCCAATCTCTTTGTTTAATTGACTCTCTTTTATCTATTTTCTTCTTACCTCTTGCAATTCCACAAGATAACTTCGCAAGCCCTTTATCTGAAAAGTATAAAGATATAGGTATTATTGTATATCCTCCTTGTTTAATTGATCCCGATATTTTATCTAATTCTTTCTTTGTTACTAATAATTTTCTGTTTCTACTTGGGTCATAACTATTGTCTTTAGAGTTTTGGTATTTTTTAATAAAAGAATTAGTAAGCCACAGCTCGCCATTTTGTTCTATAATATATGAACCTCTAATAGAACCAGTATTTACGCGTAAAGATTTGACTTCTGAACCTGTTAATACAATGCCAGCTTCTATTTTATTTGTAATTGTAAAATTATAATTAGCCCTGTTGTTTGCGGCAATAATTTTCATTTACAAAAGTTGTAATTCCTGAAGACAATTTTTAACTAGTTTTTTTGTATCATCAGTAATTTCAGATAATGGTAATCTTGTATCTCCAAAACACAAACCTAATAATGATGCAGCGTACTTAACAGGTCCAGGACTAGATTCTACAAATAAAGCATTATGCAAAGATGATAATTTAAGGTTAATTTCTTGAGCTTTGGAAATATTTGATTCTTGCCATGCAGAATGCATTTCTGAACATAATTTTGGAGCTACATTAGCCGTAACTGAAATACAACCGTGTCCTCCTTGTGCTAAATATGCTAAAGCTGTTCCATCTTCGCCAGAAAGATAACAAAAATCATTATCCATTTTTTTTCTAGTAAGTAATGGTCTGAATAAATCATTAGTTGCATCTTTAACTCCAATAATATTTTCAATTTTTGATAACTCGATCATAGTATCAATAGACATATCAACAATAGATCTACCAGGAATGTTATAAATTATTATTGGAATGTTTGTTTTTTCAGCAATTGTTTTGAAATGCTCATATAATCCAGTTTGTGTTGGTTTGTTATAATATGGTGTTACAATAAGAGCAGCATCTGCTCCTGAATCTTCGGCGTGATTTGTATATTCTAAAGCTTCTAAGGTGTTATTAGAACCAGTGCCAGCTATAACTGGAATTCTTTTGTCAGAAATTCTTATTGTTTCCTCAATTATTTTTTTATGCTCATCATGGGATAAAGTTGGAGACTCACCAGTGGTTCCACATGGAACAAGCCCATGAGATCCATTATCTATTAAGTATGTTAAAACTTTAGTCAATGAATCATAATCTACTTTATTCTCAACAAAAGGTGTAATAACAGCAGGTATACTTCCTTTAAACATTTTATATGGCGGAGAGAGAGGGATTCGAACCCTCGGAAGGAATTACTTCCTTCGCAGGTTTAGCAAACCTGTGGTTTAAGCCACTCACCCATCTCTCCATAATTGTGTTCATCGATCGTATCTCATATACCTTTGTTAATTAACCTAGTTATTCTAACAAATATCATAGGTCAACTCTCATAATTAATTGATCATTATATCATGGGATAAGTTAAGATTATATATAAAAGTTTTAATTTTATTGTACCCAGATACTGTAAAAGGACATAATTAATCATTAATATCTTTATAAGAAATTTCAACCCAAAATCTTTTTATAAAATTTTCCATTCACATACTTATTTAAATAATTGGATTTATAATTAGAAAGAATTAAGTTATTCAATGAAATGTTTATAACATTGTTTGTTTATATTTTCTTATAACAAAATAATTTACAGTATTTAAATGAAAAATAAATATTTTGGTAAAATAGATGGCATTAGAGGGATAGCTGTTTTACTAGTTTTTTTTTACCATTCAGGAATAAAAACGTTTAATGGAGGATACATAGGAGTAGATATATTTTTTTTAATAAGTGGATTTATAATTACTCACACAATTTTGAGAGATAAAAAAAATAAAAGCTTTTCTTTTATAAGATTCGTTGAAAAAAGGTTCAGAAGAATACTTCCAGTATTATTTATTACTATATTAATATCACTTTTAATAGGATTGTTTATTTTTAACGATGAGGAATTAATTACTTTAGCAGATAGTTCTTTATTCAATTTAATTTTTCTCTCAAATTTTTATTATGATGAATTTAAAGGTGAATATTTTTCTACATCATCTCTTTTTTTACCTTTAATTCATACCTGGAGTATTTCAATTGAAATACAATTTTATTTTATTAGTTTTTTTATATTTTATTTGCTTGTTTTTAAAAAGAATCAGTTGTTATTTCTTATTTTGTTAACCTTTTTATCAATAATAATTGCACAGCTTAGTGGTAATCTTAAATTTGAATATCCTTATTTTGAAAATGAATTATTGCTATTTAATCAATCAAGATATGGATCTTTTTTTCAACCATTTGGTAGATTTTGGGAATTTTCATTAGGTTCAATTTTAGCAATTATAACTTTTAATAAAAAAATTGAATTTACTAATATAATTTTTCTAGAAATTATTGGAATTTTTATAATTGTTATTTCATTTATTTTATTTAAGCAAATCAATAACGTTCCTAATATAACACTTGTTCTACCTTTATTAGCAACAATATTATTGATTCTATCATCATTAAATGAAAATGCCAATTATGGTATATTAAATCAATTTTTTTTAAGATTTCTTGGAACGATTTCTTATAGCATATTTTTAATACATCAACCTTTATACGTTTATCTTAGATATTTAATACCTTTAAACCTTAGTAATTTAATATTACCACTTACAATTATTTTAACAATTTTTTTAAGTATTCTTTCTTGGGCAATAATTGAGAAGCCATTTAGGGAAAAAAGAAAAATAAAAACTAGTTCATTTTGTATTATTATTTTATTTTTAACCTTAAGTATTGTAATTATTTCATTACTTATTAAAGAAAAAATAATTAATTTTGATAATTATAACAAAATAAAAATACATTATGATAATGTAATGTTTTCTCAAAATAAACATAAATTAGAGAGAGATAAATACTTTAAAAAATATAAAGAAAAAAATAATACAAAAGTAGATAAAAATCATAAAAATGTTCTGATTATAGGGGACTCTCTTGCTGAAGGTTTATTCATTGCCTTAAATGAAAATTCCGAAAGATTTCATGATGTTTCTTTTCATCATTTAGACTTAAATAGAGATTTTATTTATTTTAGTGATAACATGGACTTTGAGGACCCCAAGTATGATTTTCTAAATAATAATGTTTTATTCAATTATTCAGATTATATATTAATCACAAAAAGATTTACCCAAAATGATTTATATTATTTACCTTATTTTTTAAACTTTATAAAATATAAAAATAAAAAAATAATAATTACAGATTATAGGCAATATTTTTTTGGTTATTTTGAGGATCCACTTTTCTACATATTAAAGGATCAAAGATTTAAAGATGAGAAAATTTACAAAAGAAAGAAAATTGAAAGCATCTTATATAATTTATTAGAAGATCCGCCAGTGCATATTAATAACCAATTAGAATACTTTGCTCAAAAGTATGAAGCTAAATTTATTAAGTACTCTGATATAAATTGCAATTATAAACTTAAAAAGTGTTTTGCTCTAACGACTAAAGGGAATAACATTTACTTCGCTCAAAATCACTACACTTTTAAAGGTGCAAAATTTATAGGAAATATTATTTATGATAAAGATTGGCTTCAATTAAATTGAGATCTAATTAATGAATTGACAATTTCTTTTGTAAAAACTTTATGACTTTCTTTAGTAAGATGTGAAGATAAATCGTCTTTAATAAATATATTGTTTTCTTTTATTCCATTCTTAGTATAAATTTCTGGTACTTTATCTTTAAAGTCTATAAAAATAATTTTCTTACTTAAATTTTTATCAATTGAAGTTGAATTTATAATTTCTTGCCAATAATTTATATATTCATTATAAATATGTTGTTTGTGAGGATGGGAAACTATTATTAGTTTTTCAATATTACTACTTGAAAAAACTTCGGCCAAATATCTTTTGTAAGCTTCTTTTAGTATATTCTTACTTTCGATAGATAAATTTTCTTTAAGAAATGACGAAATTATATCCCAACTACATAAAGTATTTTTTAAAAAAATTTTTCTTTTTAATTTTATATATGCGTATCTAATTATCTTAGAAAGAGAGTAGTATTCATTAGAATAAAAAATTTTGTATTTATTTATAAATAATGTTTGGTTTGGAAAATCTCCAGACAATATATTTTCTGGATGAATACCTAATAACTTATTATTTTTTAAAATTAACTTATCTTTGTATCTACATATTTCATCTCCAAAATCAGTGTAATCAATAATGGCAACTATTATTTTTGGATCTAAATTAAAATCTTCTTTTAAAATTTTTAATTGGACTGTCATAGGAGAAAATGAATATGATGATACACCGCTATTGTAACCAACAAAATTATTTTTATTTAAGTAGTCATTAAGTACTATTTTTGATTCTTTATTAGATAAACCTTCAGCCCAACTATCACCTTGAAAAAGAATTATATTACTTTTTTTTTCATCAATTTGATTTTGCCAAGACTCATTTAATGGTTCAAATATTAAGGGCTGATTATTAAATGAATTTACTTTAAGATGATGCAAAAAATCAAAATATTTTTCATAGATTTTAAACTCATTATACGTTTTATGAAACTCTTGCTCTTTTTGAATATCAATTGATATATATATTTTACTTATTAGGTTAGAAATTAATAAACTAATAAAAATTGCTAACGAAAAAATTAAATAGTTTAATAAAAATTTTATACTCAAGTTTTTTTTAGTCTAGTTTATATTTATTTTTATAATTTTTTCCTAGATTTTTATTTTGTTTATTTTTGTATAATATAAAATTATCTATTACTAAAATATCCATTTCAGTACCCATAAAACATTTAAATGCATCCCCTGGCGTGCATACAATTGGCTCTCCTCTTACATTAAAAGAAGTATTAATTAATAAAGGGCATTTTGTTAAATTATTAAAAGAAGAAATTAGATTAAAAAAATCAATATTTGTTTCTTTATGAACTGTTTGTATTCTTCCTGTATAATCTACGTGTGTGACACCCGGTATTTTAGATCTAGTAATATTCAATTTATCGATACCAAATAATTTTTCTTCCTCCTTAGACATTTTCATTTGCTTATCTTTTTTAATATTAGCGATTAAAAGCATATAAGGAGAGTCAATATCTAAATCAAAATATTCGTCCAAATGATTTCTAAGTATACTAGGCGCAAATGGTCGAAAGGATTCCCTAAATTTAATTTTTAAATTTAGTTTTTTTTGCATATCTTTAATTCTAGGATCAGCCAATATGCTCCTTGCACCTAAAGACCTTGGACCAAACTCCATTCTGCCATTCATCCAACCAACAATCTTTCCATCAGTTAATTCTTTAGAAGTTATTGTTATTATTTTTTCTTTTGGTAGATAATTGTAATTAGCACCTAATTTATCTAATGAAATTTTTATTTCATTTTCACTATAACTTGGTCCCAAATATGCGCCTCTCATTGAGTCTAATTTTTCATTAATTAATCTTTTTTTGTTTAACATTTGATAATAAACTCCCAAAGCACAACCCAATGCACCCCCTGCATCTCCTGAAGCTGGTTGAATCCAAATATTTTCAAAAATATTTTTTTTTACCAATAAACCATTAGATACACAGTTTAATGCGACTCCACCAGACATACATAAATTTTTTTGCTTTGTTTCTTTTTTTATATTTAAGGCCAATTTGGTTACAATTTCATCTATTACTTTTTGAATAGATGCAGCAATATCCATATGAAATTGTGTTATATTATCTTCGGGTAATCTTTCTTTATTTTTAAATAAATTGGTAAATTTTCTATTTATCATTCTTAAATCTGTACAATATGAAAAATATTTCATATTTAGATAAAATGAACCATCATCGGCTATATCTATAATATTATCCTTTATAATATTTATATATTTAGGGATTCCATATGGCGCTAAGCCCATCAATTTATACTCACCTGAATTAACTTTAAATCCACAAAAAAATGTAAATGCTGAATATAATAATCCAATTGAGTGTGGAAAATTAATTTCCTTATAAATTGATATTTTGTTTTCATTTCCTACTCCAACTGTTGTTGTGTTCCATTCTCCAACGCCATCTAATGTTAAAATAGCTGAGTTTCTAAATGGTGACGGATAAAATGCACTTGAAGCATGGCTAAAATGATGTTCACAAAATAATAATTTTTCTTCAAGATCAATTTTAGTGTTAAAAATTTTATTAATTTCTTTTTTTATTAAGTTTTTTTGAAATAATTTTTCTTTTATCCATAAAGGCATTGATTTAGAAAAACTTTTAAAACCTTTTGGAGCATAAGCTAAATATGTTTCTAGTAGTCTTTCAAATTTTAGAAAAGGTTTTTCATAAAAAACAAAATAACTTACTTGTTCTATAGAAATATTTGCTTCCTTTAGACAATATTTTATTGAATTAATTGGAAAAGATGAATCATTTTTTTTCCTAGAAAACCTTTCTTCCTGAACAGCAGCAATAATCTCTCCTTCATCTATTATTGCTGCAGCACTATCATGATAGAAAGAGGATATTCCAAGTATATACATTTAAAACAATGTATATATAAATGGTGCGATTACTGATCCTTCAGCAATAATTAGCAATCCTCCTAATAAAATCATTATAAAAATTATAGGCGCTAACCACAATTTCTTTCTTACTTTTAAAAATTGCCAAATTTCAATGATTAAATTCATCTAATACTGATTCTTGAAATTCTTAACATCTATATTTTCTATTTTACGTTTTTTCCAATATGATTTCATTTTCTTTTTATTTATACTTAACTCATCTCTCCCAATGATAGTAAAGAATAGACTAAATGGTGTAAAAATTACAAAAAAAATAAAACCCATAATTAAAGGGTTTATA
>CACIED010000011.1 GCA_902585605.1 uncultured Alphaproteobacteria bacterium | reverse complement strand
GCAACCATGAGCAATATTTGCAAATGGCCCACCATGAATTATAGCAGGATTATTTTCTAACGTTTGTGTTATGTTGGGCCTAATGGCATCTTTTAATAATACTGTCATTGGACCCTCTGCCTTTAAATCTTTTGCATAAATAGCTTTTTTGTCTCGTGTATAAGCAATAGTTATATTTCCAATTCTCTCTTCAAGATCTTTTAAGTCTTTTGCTAAACAGAAAATTGCCATTATCTCCGATGCAACAGTAATATCAAAACCATCTTGTCTAGGATATCCATTTGCAACTCCTCCTAAATCAACAACAATAGATCTAAGTGATCTATCATTCATATCCATTACTCTCTTCCAAACAACCCTTCTAACATCAATATTTAATTTATTTCCCCAGTAGATATGATTATCAATCAATGCAGAAAGTAAATTATGAGCGGATGTAATTGCATGAAAATCTCCAGTAAAATGTAAATTAATTTGCTCCATTGGTACTACTTGAGCATAGCCTCCACCAGCTGCACCACCTTTCATACCGAATGATGGTCCAAGACTCGGCTCTCTTAAACAAACTATTGATTTCTTTCCTAGTTTATTAAGACCGTCACTTAATCCAACAGAAGTTGTTGTTTTACCTTCACCTGCTGGTGTTGGAGTTATTGCTGAGACTAGAATCAGTTTACCATCTTTATTTTTATTAAGTGAATCTATGTACTCCAAGTTTATTTTTGCTATATGACGACCCATAGGACTGAAGGCTTCAGGTGTGTCTGGTACATCAAGCCCTTTTAGAATTTCACTAATAGGCTTCATTTTAGCTTTTCTTGCTATTTCAATATCTGACATGAGGCTCCTTAATTATTAGATTCTTAATCTATAAATTAACTTAAATATCAAACAACTTTTGTTTCATTAAAAGATAAAAAAATTGTGAAGAAGCTAATTTAACTCGAATTTCTGTTTATTATTATAAGAAAAATCTGAGTTATTAAATTGATTTAACCATTCTGATGTTTTTTTCATACCACCAAACGCATAGAAATGTATTTTTTCAAGTTTAGAGTCTTTGTTTATTTCGCTATGTTCAGCAAGATCATAAATTAATTTGTCAGGAGTGCTCAATGTTGCAAGTTTAGTTAAGTTAAAAGCCTGTTTTGTAATAAATCTTAAAGAATTTCCAATACCACAAGACCTTGCATAATTTACTAATGTTTTAATAGAGGCTGGACCTGGTATCCCAGCGTGGATTGGTAATTTATTTCCAATTTTTACTAAGTGTTTTTCCCATTCGATTAAAGATTTAGCTTCAAAAAAAAATTGTGTTGCCAAATACATTTTAAAATCAACATTTTTTGCAAAATCATTCTTCTGTTTAATTGCTAAATCTAAATTTTCATTTGAAATATCCGGGCTCCCTTCGGGATGTCCAGCCACACCAACAAATTGATAATTATATTTTGAAAGAAAATCTGTTTTTAAAACATCAATTGAGGAAGATATTTCGCCAGCTTGATTTCCACCACCACCAATAATTAAAATCTTTGAACACCCAGATTCATTTGCAAGTTCACCAATATATTTTTCTAAGTCATTTTTATTTACAATAGTTCTCGCAGGCAAATGAGGTATAACATCATAACCTTCTAATTTTAATTTTTTTGCAGTTCTAATAACATTTTTTGAATTTTCATCTGGTAAATAAGTTATATAAACGTCATGATTTTTATTAAGAAATTCAGAAAAGCCTCCATATTTTTCGTAAACATTTGGAGTTGTTTCTATAGAATAACTATTGAGAAAATTTTTAACAATATTAATGGTTTCTTTAGACATAAATTTTTAAAGTTTTTTATATTAATTAGATAAATGAACAACAAGTACTTTACTATAATTACTTTTTATCAATTCAAAATAATTAAAGATAAAAATGATATCATTACTAAACTTAAAGATTTTTGTAAATTTAATAAAATAAAAGGTACAATATTGATTGCTGATGAAGGCATTAATGGAACAATAGCTGGCTTAGAAAAAAACATAAATTCTTTCATTATATATCTTGAAAATTTTAGTTTTGAGAAACTTAATCTTAAACGATCAAAATATAAATATATGCCTTTTCAAAAACTAAAAATTAGAAATAAAAATGAAATAGTCACACTCAGAACCAAATTTGCTGATCCTACAAAAATATCTGGAAAAAAAGTTAATTACAATGAATGGAATCAATTAATTAAAGACAAAGACACTATTGTGATTGATGTAAGAAATGAATTTGAGGTTAAAATAGGATCTTTTGAAGGAGCAATTAATCCAAAAACTAAAAGTTTCACTGACTTTAAATCTTTTATTCAAAAAAAACTAAATAAGTCAAAAGACAAAAAAATTGCAATGTTTTGCACTGGAGGTATCAGGTGTGAAAAGGCTTCATCATATATGATGATGAAGGGTTTTAAAAATGTTGCTCAGTTAGACGGAGGTATACTAAAGTATTTAGAAAAAACTCCAAAAAAAGATTCAATGTGGAATGGTGAATGTTTCGTATTTGATGGAAGAGTATCTTTAAAAAATGAATTAAAAGATGGAACTTACAAACTTTGTCATGCTTGTCGGTTACCCATTAGTATTAAAGATACTTATAATAAATATTATGAACCAGGTGTATCTTGTCATAATTGTTTTGATAAAACATCTGAAGAAAAGAAAAAAAACTTACTTGAAAGAAATAAACAAATTAAACTTGATAAAAAAAGAGGAAATTTTAACCGTTTTATTAAGCAGTCAATTTCTGATTATGAATAAATAATACTTTATTTCATATAATTATTCTGTATAGACACCTCATGGCAAAAAAAACTTCATTCGCTCTTAAACAACTAGTACCTGAAGAAAATCCAAAAACAGGAACTAAGTATATTGTAAGAAAACCGACAAAAGGATTGAAAGTTGCTGAAAAGCTTCGAATGAAAAAATATGATCCTGTGTTAAAAAAACACGTTTGGTTCGTAGAGAAAAAAATGCCTCCTCATAGTAAATAATAGATTTACCTCTTTAATTTATTCTAAATTAACATAATTTAAACTCATGGTAGCCACTTATGGAATTCATTGGTTTAGACAAGATTTGAGATTACAAGAAAATCCATCTTTATTGTCACTTTCAAAAAAAGTTGATCAGATAATTCCAATTTATATTTTAGATTTTAATCAAAGAATTGGATCCACATCCAAATGGTGGTTAGAAAAATCCTTGATTAGTTTATATGACTCAATAAAAAAACATAATGGCAAACTAAATATATTTGCTGGTGATCCAGAGAAAATTATATTTTCAATACTAAAGAATTCAAATGTTAAATATGTATCCTGGAATAGACTATATGATCCATATTCAATTAAAAGAGATACTAAAATTAAATCTATAGTTACCTCATCTAAAATAGAATGCGACTCGCACAATGGATATCTTTTAAATGAACCTTGGAATATTAAAAATAAAAGTGGAACCTTTTTTAAAGTATTTACCCCTTACTGGCGACATTGTGATGAACTACTAAAACTAAAAAATCTTAAATTTAAAAATACAAAAATAAGCTACGCCAATTCAAAATTTAAAAATGAAATAACTATACAAGATTTAAATCTAACAAACAAAAAAGAGAAATGGACCAAAAAAATTGAAAAATATTGGATACCTGGTGAAAGTAATGCAAAATTACAATTAAAAAAATATATTTCGCAAAAAGCAAATAACTATTCAGTTGGAAGAGATAGACCCGATAAAGATTTAACTTCAAAATTATCACCTTATCTTCATTTTGGAGAAATATCCGCTTTGGAAGTTTATGATACCGTAAATATTGAAAAAAAAATTGATCCTGAAAATAAAAAAAAATTTCTTGCTGAACTTGGCTGGAGAGATTTTTCTTATAATCTTTTATTTCATTATCCAGATATGACTCATAAACCTATACAAAGTAAATTTAATAAATTTCCATGGATTAAAAATGCTAAAAATTTATCATTATGGCATAATGGTAAAACTGGTATTCCAATTGTTGATGCTGGAATGAGACAACTATATAAAACAGGCTGGATGCATAATAGAGTAAGAATGATTGTAGGCTCGTTTCTAACAAAAAATTTATTGTTACACTGGAAAAACGGAGAAGAGTGGTTTTTTGATACTTTAGTTGATGCTGACGTTGGGTCTAATTCCGCAGGTTGGCAATGGATATCTGGTTGTGGTGCTGATGCAAGTCCATATTTTAGAATTTTTAATCCAATATTGCAGGGTCAAAAATTTGATCCAGATGGTGATTATGTAAAAGAATTTGTTCCTGAGTTGAATAATATTCCAAAAAAATATATTCATAATCCTTGGGAGATGTCTATGGAGGATCAAAAGAAATATAATTTTGAGATTGGTACTTCATATCCAGCACCAATTGTAGATTTAAAAGAAACAAGAAATAGAGCACTATCAGCGTTTAAAACTATTAGTTGATGTGAGAGAAAAAATAGCAATTATTGGTTCTGGTATTTCAGGAATAAGTGCAGCTTACCTTTTGTCTTCTAAATATGATGTTTATTTATTTGAAAAAAATAATAGATTGGGCGGACATACAAGAACTATCTATGTTGAAGAATCAACAAAGACAATCCCAGTCGATACAGGATTTATTGTATTCAATGAAAATAACTATCCAGATTTAACAAATTTTTTTAAATTACTTGATGTGAACTGCAATAATTCAGATATGTCTTTTGCCGTCTCAAATCAAGATCCTCAAATTGAATATAGTGGCAAAAATATCTTTTCTCTTTTTGCTAATTTTAGAAATGTGACTTCTTTTAATTTTTATAAAATGTTATTTGAAATAAGAAAACTTTATTTATTATGTAATAGCTTGAATGTTAGTGATTTAGAGCAAACTAAAACCTTAAATGATTTTTTAAAAACTAATAATTTTTCAACATACCTAATAAATTATCATATTTTACCTATGATATCATCTATATGGTCAAGCAATATAAGCGATGTAAAAAATTTTCCTCTCATAACATTCATTAATTTTTTTAAAAATCATGCTTTATTTAATTTAAAAAAAAGACCCCAATGGAAATATGTAAAAGGTGGTAGTAACGAATATATAAAAAAAATTATTAATAAAAATGTTTTTGAGTATAAAACAAATTTCAAAATTAAAAAAATTATTAGAGAAAATAATAAAATTAAAATAGAAGATGAGAAAAATAATTTATTAGAATTTCATAAGGTAATATTCGCAACCCATGCAAATCAAGTATTGGATATTTTGCAGAAACCAACAGAAGAAGAAGAAAAAATATTTTCACAATTTAAATATTCAACTAATTCAGCAATACTTCACTCCGATCACACTTTAATGCCTAAATCAAAATTTGCTTGGTCAAGTTGGAATTTTTTAAACAAGTCATCATCTTCTAAATTTACTTTAACTTATTGGATGAATTTCTTGCAAAAATTACCAACTAAACAAAATTATTTTGTAACCGTTAATCCATATAAAAAGCCTAAAAACATTATTAACGAAACAACATTTAATCATCCAATATATACTACCGATACTATTTTAGCTCAAAAAAATGTTATGGAAATTCAAGGAAAGAATAATACATTTTTCTGTGGAGCTTACCTTGGATATGGCTTTCATGAAGACGGTATTCAATCATCTTCTTATATTTGTAAATTGTTAAATTGTGATTTACCTTGGAAGAGAGAGAAAAATTTTTATAATAGATTGCAAATTAATTTTAAATGATTTCTCAAATACTATTATCTAACATTATTCATAAAAGATTTATTCCATTTAAACACACATTGAAATATGAGGTACCAAGTCTTTTTATTAATTTGGATAATCTTGATCAATTAAGTAAAAACTATAAACTTTTTTCATTAAACTCTTTTAATCTTTTTTCTATTTATGAAAAAGATCATGGGTATAGAGACAAAAGGTCAATAAAGACATTCGTTAAAGATTCCCTCTCTAAATTTAATATTAAATATAAACATCTTAATATAATGATATTATGTTTTCCAAGAATTTTGGGATATGTATTTGATCCTTTATCAATTATATATTGCTATGATGATAAAAAATTAATATCTATTTTCTATGAAGTCAAAAATACGACTAATGAACAACATACCTATATTTTTAAAGGAAATGTAAATTTTGAAGATTTTAAATTATCTCATGAATGTGCAAAGCAGTTTTATGTATCTCCATTTATAGAAATGGAGGCAAATTATAAATTTTTTAATCGAATGCAAAAGGATAAAATAAATATTAACATTGATCTTTATGATAAAAATAATAAAAAAGTTCTAACAGCTACTCAGCATGGCAAATTTATAGATTTTAACTCAAAAAATATGTTTAAATTTTTATATTATAATCCACTTTTAGGCTTCAAGGTAATGGCTGGAATTCTTTATGAGGCTTTAAAAATAATTTACAAAGGTGGTAAATATTATGCACGAAAAAAGAAGCCAAATGATACAGTGAGTTTTGAAGGTAATTTTTAAATGAATTTTTTTAAAACAAATTTTGATAAAACTGTCGAAAAATTATTAGTAAACTTTTTATCTAAAATTCAATATGGAAAATTAACAGTTCAATTTCCTACTGGTGAGGAGAGAGTTTTTGTCGGAAAAGAAGAGGATATATCTGCAAGTATTAAAATTCATAATTATAATTTTCTAAATTTAATTTTTAAAAAAGGTTCTGTAGGTTTTGCAGAAGCCTATATGAATGGTTACTTTTCAAGCACCGATTTAACTAATTTATTACTACTTTCTCACAAAAATGAGAGTTATTTTTTACAAAGTATAAATACTAATATTTTTTTTGCTACTTTTGCGAAATTAAAACATTTTTTAAATAACAATTCAAAATCACAGAGTAAAAAAAACATTAAATATCATTATGATTTAGGAAATAATTTTTACGAAAAGTGGTTAGATAAAACCATGACCTATTCTTCTGCTCTTTTTGATAATAAGAATACCAATTTATCGGATGCACAATTTAACAAATATAGAAAAATTGCTGAAACTTTATCATTAGACTCAAATTCTAAAACTTTAGAAATTGGATGCGGATGGGGTGGGTTTTCATCATTTGTAGCGAAAAATTACAATTGTTCAGTTGATGCTATAACTATTTCTAAGGAACAATACGAATATGCTTCTGAAAAAATTCAAAATGAAGGTTTGTCTGAAAAAGTATCAGTTATATTCAGAGATTATAGGGATATCAAAAAAAAATATTCAAATATTGTTTCAATTGAAATGTTTGAAGCAGTTGGTAAGAAATACTGGCATAATTACTTTGATACAATTCGTAATTCTCTCAACGATGGCGGTATGGCTGCAATACAAGTCATAACGATTGATGAACAAAAGGCTAAAGATTATCAAAACAGACCAGATTTTATTCAACAATATATTTTTCCAGGTGGAATGCTTCCAACTAAAAAACAATTTGAATATTCGGCAAAACACGTAGGATTAAAATGTATTGAAAATCTAAGTTTTGGTGGTTCTTACGCAAAAACACTAAAAATGTGGAACAAACAATTTCAAAAATCTTGGACTGATTTATCAAGGTTTGGCTTCGATATTAAATTTAAAAGAATGTGGGAATTTTATTTTTCATATTGTGAAACAGGTTTTTCAAATAACTCTACTGATGTTTCTCATTTTTTAATTCAAAAATAGAAATGCAAAAACTAAAAGTATTTTTAGTCTTAACTGGCTATCAACTAACTTGGTTAGCCTGTGTATTTGGTGAAACTAAATTTTCTAATCCTATGTTGGGCATATGGGTTGGAATTATTTTCTTACTAACTTATTTTTATTTTAATCATAATAAACAAAAATTTATTAAGATTTCACTTTTGATTTCAGTTCCAGGATATTTTTTTGATTCTTTATTAGTTTATTTCCAAATTTACGATTTTGAAACTATTGCTAAACTTGGCACTCTGCCATTATGGATGATTGTTTTATGGTTTAGTTTTAGTACTCTTTTTGATGAAATTCTTACTTTTTTTAAAAGTTATAAAATTTTAGGAATTATTTTAAGTGGAGTTTTAGGACCTTTAACCTATTATCTTGGCGAGCCTATCGGAGTTATAAAAATATATAACTTTCAGATTTTTATTAGTTCAATGGTATTATTTTGGATGATCTTGATGTTCTATTATCTAAATTACGTTATAAAAAATAATTAATTTTCTTGATCTACTTTTTTTGTTCTAGTTCTATTTAAAGTTCTTTCGAGATCCTTATAAGTACATAAACCAACATCCATTGGACTCTTTGCTTCAAGAACTGCTTCTCTGTATGTACCATTTCTTATAGCCTCTACTGTATTTTTTGTTGAGCCGGTAAGTTTTGCAATTTGAGAACTACTTAATTCAGTCGGATATCTTTTTATAAGCCACAAAATAGCGTATGGCTTTTCTTGTCTTAAAGAAAGAGGTGTATATTTAGAGTCTTTTTTTCTTGGTGGTAAATCTTCAATTACATCAGACTTGATAAGATTCAAACGAGCTGCATTATCTTTTTCACATCTTTCAATTTCTTCTTTTGTCAATTGATTATTATCAATCGGATCATAACCTCTCATACCGACAGCAACTTCTCCATCAGCTATTCCTTGAACCTCTAATTCATGTAATCCACAAAATTCAGCTATTTGATTAAACGTTAAAGCTGTATTTTCAACTAACCATATCGCTGTTGCTTTAGGCATTAAAGGATATTTCATAATTGGCTCATATAATATAATCAAAAAATAATATATAACAAAATATGACTATGACAGATTTTTTTGAAGTTGATGAAAAACAAAAGATGATTAAAATATTAAATTTGGATGATTTCAGTGTTGAGGATTTGCAAAATTATATTTCTGAACTTCAAACTGAAATACTAAGAGTTCAAGATGAGATAAAAAAGAAGGAAAATTTAAAACTTAATGCTGAAAAGTTTTTTAAATAATTATTTATTAATTTTAAGACCTTTAAATCTTTTTTGGAATCTAGCTACCTGTCCTTCAGATTCATTAAGACCAGCCTTACCACCGGTCCATGCTGGGTGAGATTTAGAATCAATTTCTAATTTAAGAGTATCACCTTCTTTACCCCAAGTAGATCTAGTTTTAAAAGTAGATCCATCAGTCATAACAACGTTTATTTCATGATATTTAGGATGTATATCTTTTTTCATGCCTGTCTTATATTTATATAGATTTCAAAGTAAAGTAAGTTTTTTAACTAATTCATTATGAATTTTATTATTTGAAGCAACTAAATCACGAGAATTTATTTCCCATGCATTTCCATCGATTTTAGAAATTTTCCCCCCAGCTTCTTTAACTAAAAGAATGCCCGTTGAAACATCCCATAAATTTAGATCTTTTTCCCAAAAACCATCTAATTTACCAGAGGCAACATAAGCAAGATCAAGGCCTGCAGAACCGAGTCTTCTTATTCCTGCAGATGATTTTAGAATTTCATCAATCTCAATTAAATAGTTTTTATAAATTCTTTCTCCAAACGGAAGCCCAGTGCCGATCAAGCAATCTGAAAAAATTTGCCTGTTTGACACTCTAAGTCTACTATTATTACACCACGAACCTTTACCTTTAGAACTCCAAAAAAATTCGTTTAAAATTGGATTATAAATCACACCGTCTGTGATTTCATCATTTGTCATTTTGGCAACGATTATTCCAACATGAGGTATTCCATGAATAAAATTAGATGTTCCATCAATGGGATCAATAATAATGGTGTTTTCATTACCCTTTATTTCACCAGTTTCTTCAGTTATGTAAGTATAATCTGGATAATAATATTTTAGAGTTTCTAAAAGTGTTTTTTCTACTTTAATATCTGCATTTGTTACAAAATCTCCAACTGATTTAGATTGTATTTGTAAATTTTCTAATTCTCCAAAATCTCTTAATAAAATTTTACCAGCTTTTTTTACTGCCTTTTCAAAGATATTAATTACAGCAGGCTGCATTAATTTTTTGATTTTTCGATATAACTACCGTCAATTGTACTTATTACTATTTTATCATTAACTGCAATAAATTGCGGTACAGATGTTTTAATATTCTTTTCTAAAGTAGCTGGTTTATATGATGAAGCAGCTGTTTGACCTTTTACAACACCTTCAGTTTCTATAACAGTTAATTCTACAGTATCAGGCAAGTCA
This sequence comes from uncultured Alphaproteobacteria bacterium, assembly GCA_902585605.1. Lineage (GTDB taxonomy): Bacteria > Pseudomonadota > Alphaproteobacteria > HIMB59 > CACPNW01. The sequence goes on along the minus strand of CACIED010000011.1, from coordinate 20,558 downwards.
ATGCCGACCGGTTTTTCATTATAGAAATTAATAATAACATTACTATTCTCAACTAAAAATTTTGATTGATCCTCAGTTAATATGTCTGAGCCAAGTTCTATTTGTTCATAAGTTTGTTTATCCATGAATATAAAATTATTATTATCATCATAAAGATATTGAAATTCTTTTTCATCAAGGATAGCTCTTTCCACTGTTTCTGATGATCTAAACCTACTATTCATTTTAGTACCTTCTCTTATTTCTTTAAGTTCAGCTTGCAAGTAGGCACCACCCTTTCCTGGTTGAGTATGCTGGGTTTTCAAAACTTTCCAAAGTTTGTTATTAATTTCTAAAATATTTCCGACTTTAATTTCATTTCCATCTATTTTCATAGTTTTATCTTAAGTTTTTTTTGTATATTTTTAATTTTCGTAAGATCTACTACATCAAAAGTTGGATTTAATAAAACCTTATTTTTTTTAGCAATTTGATTAATTTTATTTAAGATGATTTTATTATTTTTTAATTTTAAATAATCAATATTTTCATGAATTAATAATATACTAAGACCTTGATCATAGCCTGAGTCGATAAAAAACTTAATATTGTGTGTCTTATATTTATTTTTAATATGGTTTATTAACGTTCTAAGCCACTCTATCCCAAAACCTTTAATTAAAAAATATTTTATAAATATGGTCGAAGTTTTGAACTTTGATTTTCGAAATTCTATTAAATTTTCAATTTGTATTAGTGTCGATACTGCAAAACAGATTTTTTTAGGCACTAAATAAATTTTTTAAGATCAACCATAGTGTCTACCATTCTATTTGAGAATCCCCATTCATTATCATACCAAGATAAAACTCTGCAGAATTTATCTTTGACAACTTGTGTTTGACTCAAATCAAATACAGAACTGCTTGAATTATGATTAAAATCAATTGAAACCAGAGGTAATGAGTTTGTTGTTAGTATTCCATTTAATTTTTTAGTTTTTGAAGCTTGAAGTACTATAGAATTAATTTTTTCTGGGCTAGTTTTTTTCTTACTTACAAATGTAAGATCTATAAGTGAGACATTAGGAGTAGGTACTCGAATAGCTGTTCCATCTAGTTTGCCTTTTAATTTTGGTAAGACTAGACTCAAAGCCTTTGCTGCTCCTGTAGAAGTTGGAATCATTGACTCAGCTGCAGCCCTTGCTCTTCTAAAGTCAGAATGGGTTTGATCAACAGTTCTTTGATCACCCGTGTAACTATGAATTGTTGTCATGAAACCACTTTCAATTCCTAATTTTTCATCAAGAACCATAGCTAAAGGAGCAAGACAGTTAGTAGTACAAGACCCGTTTGAAATTACGTTATGATTTTTTTTAATGGTATCGTTATTTACACCTTGAACAATTGTGGCATCTACATTTGAAGCTGGTGCTGAAATAATAACTTTTTTTGCTCCTGCGTTTAAATGAGAAATCGCCTTTTCTTTTGAAGTAAAAACACCACTACATTCAAGAACAACATCTACCTTGAGTGATTTCCAAGGAAGGTTATTTGGATCTCTTTCGGAATAAAAATTAATTTTATGTTTACCAATTTTTAATCCATTTTTGATTGAGCTAATTTCATCTTTAAGAATACCGTGAACACTGTCATATTTAAGTAAGTGTGCACTGCTCTCAACACTTCCTAGTTCATTAATAGCTACAATATTAATATCTTTAGGATTTTTTTCTAATAAAGCTCTAAAAACAAGTTTTCCAATTCTTCCAAATCCATTTATTGCAACTTTCATAGTTCTCCTTTTTATAAACTTTTAATTATTTTTTCAATTAAGTAATCATCTGTTATCTTAAAGTGCTTATATAAATCTTTGTATGGACCACTTTCACCAAAAGTTGACATGCCAACAAAATTTTCATTTTTAATATATTTTTCCCAACCATTTATTACTCCAGCCTCAATAGCAAAAATCGGCTTATTTCCTAAAATTTCATTTTTATAACCATCATCATTTTTCTCAAACAATTCAAATGAAGACATGCTTACAACTCTTATCTTTAAATTATTGTTTTCAAAAAGTTTATTTGATGCAGAGCAAGCAATTTCAACTTCAGAGCCAGAAGATAAAATTGTTGCATCATATTCTTTAAAATCTCTTATTTTATAAGCACCTTTATTTACAAGATTTTCTTTTCGATTATCTTTTTGTAACATTGGTAGGTTTTGTCTTGTTAAAACTAAGATTGTTGGTCCAGTATTGTTTATTGCACATTCCCATGCTTCTATAGTTTCAATAATATCACAAGGCCTAATGACTGTTAAATTTGGTATAGATCTTAAAGATGCAAGATGTTCAACAGGTTGATGGGTTGGTCCATCTTCTCCTAATCCTATTGAGTCATGCGTCATTACATAAATAACTGGTATATTCATAATAGCTGATAACCTAATTGAAGGTCTGCAATAATCGGTAAATACCAAAAACGTTCCTCCATATGGAATTAAACCTTTATGTAAAGCAATGCCATTCATTACTCCAGCCATTCCATGTTCTCTGATGCCGTAATGAATATAATTTCCATTAAAATTATTAGATGTAATTACATTCATATCTTTTGCCTTAGTGTTATTTGATCCAGTAAGATCAGCAGATCCACCAATAAGATTTTTTTGATAGTTTGAAATTAAATTTAGCGTTAGTTCACTCGATTTTCTTGAAGCACAATTTGTTTTGTCATTAAAATGTTCAGATTTTAATTCACTAAGTTTTTCTGGAATTTGATGATCAATTTTTTGATAAAAACTATCTTTAAAATTTTTACTTTCAATTAATTCTTTGTTTTTTGATAACCATGAATTTCTTGATTCTTCATTTCTTTTATAGAAACTTCTCCACTCACGTAATAAATCATCTGGAATTTCAAACGGTGAATAATCCCATTCTAATTTTTTTCTTGTTAAACTTATTTCCTCTTCACCAAGAGGTGAACCATGTGATGAAGCCGAACCCTCTTTATTTGGAGAACCGAAACCAATTTTAGTTTTACAGGATATAATTGTTGGAGCATCACTTTCTTTTGCTTGAATTATAGCTTGATCAATTTCTTCATAGTTATGACCATCTATTTCAATTATATTCCAATTATAAGCTTCAAATCTTTTTTTTACATTGTCTGAAACTGAAAGTTCAGTTGAGCCATCTATAGAAATAGAATTATTATCGAAAAACATAATAAGTTTATTTAATTTCAAATGTCCAGCGAGGCTACATGCTTCATGACTTAAACCTTCCATTAAGCATCCATCTCCAGCAAAAACATAAGTGTAATGATCGACTAATTCTTTTCCAAAATTATTTGATAATTTTTTTTCTGCTAACGCCATTCCAACTGCATTTGCTAAACCTTGAGACAAAGGCCCAGTAGTTGTTTCTATTCCTTCTGCACTTCCGTATTCTGGGTGACCTGCGGTTTTATTGTGCAATTGTCTAAAATTTTTAATTTGATTTATGTCAATGTCTTTATATCCTGTAAGATACAAACAAGAGTATAAAAGCATTGATCCATGTCCATTTGAAATAATTAATCTATCTCTATCAATCCAATCTGGATCATTTGGATCAAACTTTAAATGATTTTTGTAAAGAACTGTTGCTATGTCCGCCATACCCATAGGCATACCTGGATGACCTGATTTTGCTTTTTCCACTGCATCCATTGATAAAAATCTAATACAATTTGATAATTGTCTTAGATTTTTGTTATTATTTAAATTATTCAAATACTTACCTTTATGGTTGATATAAAATTATTTAATATGGCTTCATTACAGTGACAATTGTAAAATTACAAACTATTAAATTATAATGGAAATACAAAAAAAAATTACAGTTCTAAGCGAAAACTTAAATAACCTGAGATCAGCTTTAGAAGATTTGAGGGACCATCATATTTCCAAAAAAGAAAAAATTAAAAATCTTGAAAATGAAATTAAAAATTTACGAAAACAAATGTCCGAGTATATTGATGAATTGGAACTTCTAATTAAGAAATAATAATGCCTTTTTATAAAACAAAAATTTTAAATAAAGAAATATCATTAGAATATGAAAAAAAAGATGAAAAAAAAATGATAGATTCAATTAATTTAATTAATGAAAGAATTGATAATAAATTACAAAATCCAAAATATTCTAATGGAAAAATAAGTGATACTATATTATTATCACTTCTCTCTATTGAACTTCAAGCAGAGCTTTCTGAAAAAATACATATACAAAGAAGTTCAGAGTTAAATGATGCCAAAAATGAAGAGTATCTTAAGAACAATTTAGAACTTAAAGACAAAATATTAAAACTACAAAATGAAAAAAAAATTTTAGAAGATGAAAAATTGAATTTAGATAAAGAATTTGATGAAATAAATAAAAAAGTAGAAGGCATAATTGATATAATTAAGAACTCTTATTATGAATAATATTAAAGATGAAAAATTAATTATCAGAAAAAAACAAAAAATTTTAAGAGATAAGGTTTTTAATAATAATCCATCTCATTTTGCTTTATCTTTGTTTAATAAACTTTTTGAAAAAATTAACTTTCAAGAAATCAATATAATATCTAGTTTTATTTCTATAAACTCTGAAATAAATACAGAAGAGCTTAATAATCTTATCTTTATTAAAAATAAAATTTTATGTCTTCCAGTAATTGAAAAAAAAAATAGTCATTTAATCTTTAAACAATTTAAGAGTGAAGAGAATTTTGTAAAAGGGCATATGAATATATCAGAACCTCAAAATAAAAATAAAGTTTTAAATCCTGAATTAATTTTTGTACCTTGTTTAGCGTTTGATCATAAGGGAAATAGATTAGGTTATGGAGGAGGATATTATGATAGGACTTTTGCGTATTTAAATAAAATTAATCATAGATTCATATCAGTAGCATATGCATATGAAGATCAAAAGTTAGATTATATACCCATAGACAAATTTGATTTTAAAGTGGATTATGTTATTACTGAAAAAAATTTATATAGTTTTCAATGAAAATTCTTTTTATAGGTGATATCGTCGGTAAAGCATCACGAAAAAAAATTAAAGAAATTATCCCAACACTCAAAAATAAATACAATACAGACATGATTATTGCTAATGGTGAAAATGCTACTTCTGGATATGGACTTTCAAAAAAGGATGCAGAAGAATTATTTTCTAGTGGAATAGATTTACTTACACTTGGGAATCATGCGTGGGATCAAAGAGATATGCTATCCTATATAGAAGAAAATCCAAAAATAATAAGAGCTTTGAATTACCCTGACGGTGTTCCTGGAAAAGGTTATTATAAGCTTGAACTTTTAAATGGAAAAAAAATTATCGTAGTACAAGTTTTGCTCAGATTATTTATGAATTTATCTTTAGATGATCCTTTTAAAAGTATAGTTGAATTTCTTCAAAAAGAAAAGTTAGGTAGTACTTGCGATGTGATAATAATTGATATGCATGGTGAAGCAACCTCTGAAAAAAAAGCATTTGGATATTACGTTGACGGAAAAGTTTCAGCAGTTTTAGGTACACATACACATGTTCCTACGGCAGACAGTGTTATTTTACCTAAGGGTACAGCTTATCAAACAGATGTTGGAATGTCAGGTGATTATAATTCAATAATTGGTTTCGATATAACTAATCCGATCCATGGATTTGTAAAGGGGTATAGGGCTGAAGGTAGATTTACACCTGCAACTGAAAATATAACTGTATGTGGGTCTTTAATAGATATCGATACTAATTCAGGTTTAGCTAAAAATATCACCCCAATTCAAGAGGCATGATTTACATATATTGGACACATTTATCTAATATTTTATATCTTTACTAACATCGGATTAAATATTTATAAATCTATTCGTAATGGCAGGGCACTCGAAATTTAAAAATATTATGCATCGTAAAGGTGCTCAAGATAAAAAAAGAGCAAAAGTATTCTCAAGACTTGGAAGAGAAATTTCTGTTGCTGTCAAAGTTGGAGGTGAAGATATTGAAAGTAATATCAGATTAAGATCAGCAATTGCTTCAGCCAAGTCTCTAAATATGCCAAAAGATAACATTGAGAGAGCAATTAAAAAAGGCCAAGGGAATGACCCCGATAGTAATTATGAAGAAGTAAGATATGAGGGGTATGGGCCTGAAGGTGTTGCAATAATAGTTGAGGCCCTTACAAATAATAAAAATAGAACAGCTGCAGAGATTAGGTCATCTTTTAGCAAACATGGAGGTAATTTGGGTGAAACAGGTAGCGTTAGTTTTGGTTTTGATAGATTTGGAAATATCACTCTTGATAAAAACTTAGTAAAAGAAGATCAGCTTCTAGAATTTCTTATTGAAAATAATAGTGAAGATTATGAAATTAATGACACTGAATATTCAATATACTGTGATCAAAATAATTTGCATGAACTTAATGATAAATTAATTAAACAGTATGGTCAGACTAACTCTGCAAATTTAATCTGGAAAAGTAAAAATAATATAAATATTGGAAAAGATACAGCAGACAAACTTTTTAAATTACTTGAAGTTTTAGAAGACAATGACGACGTTCAAGTTGTATCATCAAATTTTGAAGTTGATGATAATGTATTATCTTCACTCACAGCCTAATGAAAGGAATATAGATGCCTGATAAAGCCTGGAAAAAAAGAGAAAGAGATGTTGCAAATTATTTCAATGGGAAAAGGACACCTTTGAGCGGAGGTAATGGAAAAGTCACAAGAGCTGATGTAATTCATGAAGATTTATTCATAGAATGTAAATTAAGAGCAAAGCATACAGCAATTAGTTTATGGGATGATACCGCAAAGCTTGCCAAAGAAGAGGGTAAGACACCCGTAATAGCATTATGTGAAAAAAATAGACCAGGTTTTTGGGTTATGGTTCATAGTAGTGATCTTGAAAAAATTAAAAAATAATTATTATGGCAGATATAAATAGCACCAATTTATCGACAGAAGCTCCAGATTTTTCAATGCTTGCATTATTTATGCAAGCTGACCTTGTAGTTAAGTCTGTAATTATAATTTTAATCCTAGCCTCTCTTTATTCTTGGAATGTAATAATTTCAAAAATTTTAAGAATTAGACAATTAAAAAAACTTGAAAAAGAATTTGAAGATATTTTTTGGTCTGGAAATTCATTTGAAGATTTATATGAAACTTTAAACTTTAATCAGACAGATCCAAAATCAAAATTATTTTGTGCTGCAATTTTAGAGTGGAAAAAAAGTAAAACTCAGTTTGAAAATGATACATCTGATATTAATTCTTTAAAAGATAGAATGATGAGATCAATGACAGTTGTTTTTAATAAAGAAAGTGAAAATGTTGAGAGAAATTTAACATTCCTCGCAACTGCTGGATCAACTGCACCTTTTATTGGATTATTTGGAACAGTCTGGGGTATAATGAATAGTTTTAAATCTATTGCAATAGCTCAAAATACAAATTTAGCAGTAGTTGCACCAGGAATTGCTGAGGCCCTTTTTGCAACTGCATTAGGTCTTTTTGTGGCTATACCTGCTGTAGTTGCCTACAATAAAATTTCAAACGATTTATCAAAATATTTTATATCCTTGGAAACATTTATGGATGAATTCTCAACAATTTTTTTTAGACAATTAGAGAAAAAATAAATTGATTACCTCAAATAATTTAAACAAACGAAAGAAGCAAAGGTACACTCAAATGAGTGAAATAAATGTTACACCTTTTGTGGATGTTATGCTTGTTTTACTAATTGTTTTTATGGTTACCGCACCTCTTCTTACGGTTGGAATTAAAGTTGATTTACCAAAGGTTAAAGCTACCGCATTAACAGATATTAAAGATCCAATTGAGATAACCGTTAAGTTAGACGGAGAAGTCTACATTGGAGAATCAAAGGTTGAAGTAGAAAATTTAATTCCTCGACTAAACGCTATTACTGAACAAAATACTGAAGCAAGAATTTATATAAGAGGTGATAGAGTAGTAGCTTATGGAAGGATTATGGAAATTATGTCCATAATAAATTCAGCAGGATATATAAAAGTTGCATTAATTACTCAAAATCTTGAGCAATAGATGGATCGTATAAGCTATAATAGTTTAAAAATTATAAACTTTTTTGAAAATTTAAATCCTAAAACATCAGGAGTTATTTTTTCAACACTAATACATTTAATTATCCTTTTGTTTATGGTCGGCTTACCAAATTTTTTTTCTCCTAAAGAAATCTACGTTCCAAACATAATACCTATTGAAATACTTAATGTTGGTGAAAATACAAATTTGAAAAAATCTGATACTGAAAAACCAGAAAATAAAAATAGGGAAACAATTACTAAGCAAAAAAAATTTAATTCATCAGATCAATTAGAAGTAAAAAAAAATATTGAAATAAATAAAACTGAAATTGAAGAAAAAATTAATCCAAATCAACCAGTTTTGGAAATGAAACAAACTCCAAATTTAGAAGTTAAGGAAACAAAAAAAGTAGTTATCAAAGAAAAGGAAATTTTAGAGGTTAAGAAAAAAATAGAAACAATTAAAACTGATATAATTAAACCAAAACTCAAACCAAAGCCAAAAAATATGAATAATGAAAATGTTAAATCAGATTTAGATGTTGAAACAAACATAAAGGATAAACCAAAGTTGGAAAGTGATAAAGCCGTATCTAAACCAAAGCCGAAACCTGAAAAAGATTTTAGCATAGCATCAATGCTTAAAGATTTAAGAAATGAAAAAACAAATATGGTTCAAAATGAGGTTAAGGATGAGGTTGAAGAAGTTGATAATAAAAGTACAGATGACACTGATGACAATGTAATGCTATCAATATCTGAAATAGACATGTTGAGGCAGCAATTATCTTCTTGTTGGAATGCTCCAGCAGGAGCAGTTATAGAAAGAGGAGATAAGGTTACAATTTCAGCAAAAGTATTACAAAATATGAAGGTTTCACCAAATAGTATCCGCATTGTTGACACAAATATAGCTAAAACTAACCCTTTTTATGGACCAATTACTGATAGCGCAATGAGAACTCTATTAAACCCAGAATGTACTCCGTTAAAACTTCCAAAAGATAAATATAATCTATGGAAAAATCTTACAATTACTTTTGATTATAGTATTATGAAGGGGTATTGATGAAAAAAGTTTTCTTAATAACCCTTTTTTTATTTTCTAGTTTTAAAATCTATTCATTAGAAGTGACTCTAACACAAGGTAGTGTGAAACCAACTCCAATTGCTGTTACAGAGTTATATTCAAAAAATACACAATTAACAAAAGTAGGTAAAAATATTTCAACTGTAATTTCTGATAACTTAGAAAGATCTGGGCTTTTTTTACCTATTGATAAAAGGTCATTTATCCAAGATATTGAGTCATTGGCAAACAAGCCAAGATTTGAAGATTGGAAATTAATAAAAGCTCAGCATTTAGTTTCTGGAAAAATTTCATCTAATAATGGAAAAATATCTGTCGAATTTAGATTGTATGATGTGTTTCAACAAAAGCAAATTGTCGGAAAAAAATATGAGACTAATGAAAAAAATTGGCGAAGAGTCGCTCATATTATTTCAGATTCTATTTTTAAAAATATAACAGGTGAAGGTGGTTACTTTGATACAAGAATAGTTTATGTTGCTGAGACAGGACCAAAAGAAAATAAACAAAAAAGATTAGCAATCATGGATCAAGATCAATCAAACCATCGTTTTTTAACAGACGGATCATATCTAGTTTTAACTCCAAGGTTCTCTCCTAATTCACAAAAAATTACATACATGTCTTATGTAAATAGAAACAATCCAAGAGTTTACATATTTGATATAGAAACTGGTAAGCAAGAAATAGTAGGAGAGTTTCCAGGAATGACATTTGCTCCACGTTTTTCACCTGATGGTAATCAAATCGTCATGTCTTATACGGATCCAGAAATTGGTAATTCTGAAATTTATATTCTTGATCTTAAAACAAGAATTTCAAAAAGAGTTACTAACAATTCTTCAATAGATGTTTCTGCTAGTTTTTCACCGGATGGAAAAAAAATAGTTTTTAATTCAGATAGAAGTGGAAGAAGACATTTATATGTCAGTGATAATAATGGAAAAAATATAAAAAGAATTAGCAGGGAAGCCGGAAGTTACTATACACCTGTCTGGTCACCGAGAGGTGATATGATTGCGTTTACTAAACAAGAGGGTGGGCAATTTTATATAGGTGTTATGGAAGTTGACGGTTCAAATGAAAGAATGATTGCTAAATCATTCCATGTTGAGGGACCAACATGGGCGCCTAATGGTAGATTTTTGATGTATTTTAAAGAAGAGAGAACTGCTGAGGATGGATCAGGGGGTGAATCCAGTCTATATTCTATTGATTTAACTGGTTTTAATGAAAGAAAAGTAATCACTCCCTTAGGAGGATCTGACCCAGCTTGGTCTCCTTTAATGCATTAATTCAATATAATACAAAAAAATATACGAAATTTTAAAAAAAATGTTAAGGAACTGATTGTAATTTAGTATATCTACTTAAAGTATTAAGGGAGCAATTTTTTATGTTTTACAAGTTTTTTATCTCTATATTTATGGTTTTGTTTGTTGCAGCTTGTGCAACGACACCAAAAGACTCAGCTGACTCTTCTGGTTCAGGATCAAGTAGTTCTGGAAGTGATGTTTCCTCAGAAGGAACAATTACTGAAACTGCAGGAAGCGGAATAGTTTCAGGATCACAGGAAGACTTAATTGTTAATGTTGGTGATAGAGTATTTTTTGGATATGATAGTTCAGATTTAGATTCTGACGCTCTGGAGTTACTTCAAGATCAAGTTGCATGGCTTAAGCAGAATAGCGATGTTTCTGTCACAATTGAAGGACACTGCGATGAAAGAGGAACTAGAGAGTACAACTTAGCTCTTGGTGAAAAAAGAGCTCAGGCTGTTAAAAATTATCTTATAGGATTAGGAATAAATCCTGATAGAGTTTCAACTATTAGTTATGGTAAAGAAAGACCTGCTGTTGTCGGATCAAACGATGGAGCATGGGCTCAAAACAGAAGATCAGTAACTTTAGTTAATTAGTTATTATTCCTTAATACTTTGGCGCTATAGAAATATAGCGCCACATTTTTATCTCAATTAGAAATTAAAATCAGTTAATGTTTAAATACATACTCACAGTTTTAATTTTATTTTCTTCAAGCTATTCTTTTTCTAATGAAAGTGATCTAACTATCTCCCAACAATTAGAAAGATTACAAAGAGAAGTCTCAGATCTTTCCAAAGAAGTATTTTCAAATTCACCGAATCAATCAAATGGAACAAATAATGATTTCGTTAAAAATCTTTCCGCTATCGATTTGCGAATATATGATATTGAAAATGATATAAAAAATTTAACTTCTAATTTAGAAGAATTATATTTTCAATTAGACGATATCTTTAATAAATTAGAAAATTTAGAATTATTTATTAATAATTTCCAATCAGTTCCTTTAAATAATGTTGAAGTAAATACCGATGAAGCTTCACAAGACAGTTCTGAAGTTAAAAGCAATACTTTAAGTGATACTGAAACAGAAAATACACTTGGAACATTAAATATTTCAAAAAACATAAATGATACAAATAAAGAAGTTATATCTGAAGACCAGGAAGTAAATTCTAATCAAAAAGAAGAGATTTTTTCACCTGAAGATCAATTCCAGATAGCGTTTGATAATATAAGAAATAAAAAATGGCAGGATGCTAAAACTTCATTTGAAGAGTTTATTTCAGATAATCCTCAAAATCAATTATCAGGTTCAGCACATTATTGGCTTGGAGAATTATATATTCTAGAAAAAAATTATAGGGAGGCAGCACTTATATTTGCAGAAGGCTTCCAAAAATTCCCAGACAGCATTAAAGCTGCAGAAATGCTCTTTAAACTTTCTCAATCATTATACCAAGTTGAAAAAACTAATGAAGCTTGTAAAATTATGGAAAAACTAATTATAGATTTTCCTAAAAATAAAATAATTCCTCAAACCAAAAAACAAATTGTAGAGTATAATTGCTTAGAAAATAATGAATGAAGCTTACAAATAAAGAATTCATTAAAGTCATAGAAAAAAAATACACTTTTGAGAAAAACCCTTTGGTTGCTGTAGCAGTTTCTGGTGGTCCAGATAGTATGTCATTATTATTCCTTGTTAATTCTTTTATAAAATACAAAAAAGGGAACCTGATTGCTTTAATTGTAAATCATCGTATTAGAAAAAATTCAAAAGAAGAAGCAAAATATGTTTCTACCTATTTGGATAAAAACAACATCAACTCTCAAATCCTAACTGTAGATAAAGATAATGTGACTAAGAAAAGTATGAATGAAGCTAGAAATAACCGTTATAATTTACTTACAAAATTTTGTATTCAAAATAATATTTTGCATCTATTTGTTGCTCACCACAAAGACGATAATTTAGAAACTTTTTTAAATAGAAAAATTGCTGGCAGTGACTTTTATGGCTTAAAATCAATGTCTGAATTATTACTTTACAACAAAGTAAGTGTAATAAGACCACTTTTAAATTTTTCTAAAGAAACATTATTAAACTACAATAAGAAAAACAAAATAGAATATATCAATGATCCATCAAATTTTAATCTAGAATATACTCGTCCTATAATAAGAAATTTTCTTAAAAAATCTGATCAAAAAATAATTAAAGAAATAAATAAAGATTTTGAGAATATACTATTTTATTCACCATATTTCATTCAAATGATATTTGAGATACTTCTTAAAAATATTGTTCATGTTGATAGTAAACAAATTGTTGTTAGTCTTCACAATATAAAAAGTTTAAATGAAATTACTTCTGAAAATATTATACGAAGAATATATCAGTTTTTATTTTATCAATCTAACCCTCCTCGATCGAAAAAAACTAGAATCTTAATAAGTGAAATTAAGAAATTAAATTTTAATATTTTTAATGTCAAAGGTATGATTGTTAAAAAAAATGATGATTTTCTTACATTTTCAAGAAAATCTGTTTAATTTTCTACAAAACTATTGTGTTTTTATAATAAATTCCTATGTATAAAGTAGATGAAAAACATCAGTAAAAACGTTGTATTATGGATTATAATTGGATTGCTCTTAATTGTGCTTTTCAATCTTTTCCAAGGAAGTTCCAACAATAGAAATACTTCAAAAATATCCTTTTCTGACTTCATTGCTGCAACAGAAAGTGGAAATGTTTCCGAAGTTAATATTAATGGAAGCAACGTAACAGGCTTTCTTAATGACGGTCGATCATTTAACACATATGTACCTAATTATCCCAATTTAGTTGATAAATTAAATGAAAGTGGTGTTAAGATTACCGCTGAGCCCTCTGAAAGATCAATGCATCCACTTCTAAGTGTATTACTGTCATGGTTTCCAATGCTTCTATTAATTGGAGTTTGGATTTTCTTTATGCGCCAGATGCAAGGCGGTGGTGGAAAAGCAATGGGCTTTGGTAAATCTAAAGCTAAATTATTAAATGAAGCAGTTGGTAAAGTTACATTTGACGATGTAGCAGGTATTGATGAAGCTAAACAAGAATTAGAAGAAGTTGTTGAATTTTTAAAAGATCCTTCAAAGTTTTCTAGATTAGGTGGTAAGATTCCAAGAGGCGCACTTCTAGTAGGTCCTCCAGGTACTGGAAAAACGTTACTTGCAAGAGCAATTGCCGGTGAAGCAAATGTTCCTTTCTTTTCTATTTCAGGATCTGATTTTGTGGAAATGTTTGTAGGTGTTGGTGCTAGTAGAGTTAGAGATATGTTTGACCAAGGTAAAAAAAATGCACCTTGTATAGTTTTTATCGATGAAATTGATGCTGTTGGAAGACACCGTGGCGCTGGTCTCGGTGGCGGGAACGACGAAAGAGAACAAACTCTAAATCAACTTCTTGTGGAAATGGATGGTTTTGAAGCAAATGCGGGTGTAATTATAATTGCAGCAACAAATAGACCAGACGTTCTTGATCCAGCATTGCTTAGACCAGGAAGATTTGATCGTCAAATAACTGTTAATAACCCTGATGTAATGGGAAGAGACAAAATACTTAAAGTTCATATTAAAAAAATTAAAGTTTCGCCAAAATTTGATTCAAAAATTATCGCAAGGGGAACTCCAGGTTTTTCTGGAGCTGATTTAGCAAATCTAGTTAATGAAGCAGCATTATTAGCGGCTAGAAAAAATAAAAGAATGGTTACACTTGAGGATTTTGAAAGTGCGAAAGATAAAGTGATGATGGGTGCTGAAAAAAGATCTATGGTCATGTCCGAAGATGAAAAGAAACTTACAGCTTACCATGAAGCTGGTCATGCAGTAGCAACTCTTCACTCACCAGCCTCTGATCCAATTCATAAAGCAACTATAATACCGAGAGGCAGAGCATTAGGTATGGTTATGAGACTTCCTGAAAAAGATCAACTGTCTATGAGAAAAGATCAGATGAAAGCTCATTTATTAATTGCTACTGGTGGAAGAATTGCAGAAGAAATGATCTTTGGGAAAGATAAAATTACAAATGGGGCAGCAAGCGATATACAAATGGTGACAAATCTATCAAAAAAAATGATTACTGAATGGGGTATGAGTGAAAAATTAGGCCGTCTAAGATATAACAATGACAGTGAGGAAGTTTTCCTAGGGCATTCCGTTGCACAATCAAAAAATTTATCTGATTCTACTGCAAAATTAATTGATGAAGAGGTTAGATTTCTTGCAGAAGAGGCTGAAAATAATTGTAGAAAAATTCTTCAAGATAATATTGAAGAACTGCATATAGTTGCTAAGGGACTTTTAGAGTATGAAACATTATCAGGTGATGAAATTAAAGATTTAATCAAAGGAATAAAGCCTACTCGTGATGATTTTGATAATGATATAAATACACCAAAAAAACCAGCTACATCTGTTCCAAAAACAGGTGGATCTGCTCCTGCTCCTGCAAACTAATTTAATTACTTCACTTTATTTATTTTTTTGAATAAAAGACATAAATGTCTAAAATATTTGGTACCGATGGTATACGGTGCTTAGTTAATGAGGAACCTCTTTCTGCTGAAACTTGTCTAAAAATTTCAAAAACAGTTGCATTCCTTCTAAAAAAGAAAAATTCTAAAAATAGCAGGGTTGTGATTTGCAAAGATACTAGATTATCTGGATATTTATATGAGCCACTTGTGACAGCTGGATTTATTTCTATGGGTATGGATGTAATTTTAGTCGGCCCCCTTCCAACACCAGCCGTCCCATTAATGATTAAAACTTTAAGAGCAGATATTGGCGTAATGATTACAGCCTCTCATAACACATATGAATATAATGGACTTAAATTTTTTGATAGTACCGGAACAAAGCTAAGTTCATTGATAGAACAAAAGGTTGAAAAAATTGTATTAGATAATAAAAAATATTCTAGAATCTCAAACAACACATTTATTTCTGGAAATGCAAGAAGACTGGAAGATGCATCAGGTAGATACTCAGAATTTTTAAAAAGCACTTTGAATAAAACATCTTCTAAGAAAAAACTAAAAATTGTTTTAGATTGTGCGAATGGAGCCACGTATAATATAGCTCCAAATTTATTCTGGGAACTAGGTCATAATATAATTGCCATAAATAATAATCCAGATGGCTTAAACATTAATAAAAATTGTGGTGCAGTCGATGTGAAATCACTCTCACAAAATGTCATAAAAGAAAAGGCTGATATTGGATTTGCATTTGATGGTGATGGAGATAGGTTAATAGTTGTAGATGAAGAAGGTAAAGAAGTTGACGGTGATAAAATTATAGGATTGTTATGTAAAAGTTATGTAAAACCTCAGAAAAAATCCAACCAACATGATGTTATTATAACGGTCATGTCTAATATGGGATTAGAAAATTATCTCACAAATAAATTAAAATTAAAGATTAAGCGCACATCTGTTGGAGATATAAACGTCATAAATCAAATGAAAAAATCCAAATCTATGATAGGTGGGGAACAATCAGGACATATAATATTGTCAGAACATTCTAATACTGGTGATGGAATTTTGGCAGCTCTAAAAATCACTGAAATTTTGATATCAAATAAAAATAAGGCGAGCAAACTTTTTGATTTGTACAATGACTTTGCCCAAGAAAAAATTAACTTAAGTTATAAAACAAAGAATACCAAACTGTTAAAAATTCTTGATAAATTAAAAAATGATAAACTATATAATAATAAAAAAATCAGATCTCTTGTAAGGTTATCTGGAACTGAACCATTAGTTAGAATACTAGTCGAAGGGCAAGAAGTTACTGAAGTTAAAAAGAAATCTCTAGAAATAAAAAAATTAGTAAGGCCTTATCTTGGTTAATAAATTTTTAGTACCTGCAGGTTTTAAAGATAGTCTAAATTTCGATGCATCTATTGAGCACAAATATAAAAATAGCATAATAAATTATTTTAGAGATAATGGTTTTACTTTAATTAAGACTCCACTAATTGAATTTAGCAAAAATTTAGACAACAATACTTTAAGTTTAAAAACTAACAAAAAAAAAGATCAATTAAGTATTCGAAACGATATAACTCCACAAATAATTAGAATTGCCTCATCTAGACTAGCCAATAAAATACGACCTCTCAAATTATGTTACTACGGAGAAGTTGTTAGAAAAGTAGGAACTATTTTAAGACCTGAAAGGCAATTTCAGCAAGTTGGTGCTGAGATTATTGGATCTGAAAGCTATAAGGCTGATGTAGAAATTATTAATCTCGCTTACGAAACTTTAAAAAAAATTGGAGTTAAAAATATTGTTATCGAAATTACGGCGCCATTCTTTCTCGATAGTTTGCTTAAAAAAATAACTAATAAAGATTTAAAAAATAAACTAAAAAAATATATTAAATTAAAAGATATTAATAATTGTTTAAAGTTATTGAAAAAAAATGAATTATATAATTCATTTAAAACTTTACATTTATGTTCTGGAGCAATTCAAAATAAAAAAAAATATATTTCAAAGTTAAATAAAATAATAGGTTATAACAATGAAGTAGAAAGACTAATAAAAATATCTAATCTAATTAAAACTTCAAAGAATGATTCTTTAAATATAGATTTTTTTGACTTACAAAAAAACAAAAATTACTACAAGGGTATAAAATTCACATTTTTTGCTAAAGATGTAAGGGGTGAAATTGCTGGAGGAGGTCGATATAACTTAAAATATGGCTCTAATTCTGAGACTGCAATAGGATATACGTGTTACATGGATACAATTTTAAGATCCTCATCGTTGATTAATCAAAATAAAAGAATTTTAATTGCATTCAATACGAGTGATAAAATTAAACAAAAATTAATAAATAAAGGTTATAGTTTATTTAAAACTTTTGAAGATAATAGTGATATAAAAAAAGAGGCAAAAAAATTTGGAATCAAGTATTATTTGATGAATAAGATAGTTAAGCAGATCTAATGTTTTATACAATAGTTGGAACCCAGTGGGGAGATGAAGGAAAAGGTAAAATTGTTGATTGGATTTCTTCTAAAGCTGACTTAATAGTCAGGTACCAAGGTGGAAATAATGCAGGTCATACAATTAAAGTAGATAATAATGTCTATAAACTTAATCTGTTACCTTCAGGAATAATTAATAATAAAAAATGTGCTATTGGAAATGGCGTTGTTTTAGATCCGTGGGCTCTAATTAATGAAATTAATAATCTTAAAGAACAAGGAATAGAGGTAAACGAAGACAATTTATATATTGCTGATAATATTTGTTTGATCTTACCTATTCATAAACTTCTTGATGAAATTAATGAAATCACAAGAGGAAAAAAAGAACTAGGAACAACTAAGAAAGGCATTGGTCCAGCATACGAGGATAAAGTAGGTAGAAGAGCAATAAGAATTTGTGATTTAAAAGATCCAACATTTTTAAAACAAAAAATTGATAACCTTTATGAATTCCATAAAGATAAAATTTCAAAACATATTCATAAAATTACACATAATTATTATGAAGAACTTTTGTCCATGTCCAATTATCTTAACTCTTTTAGTGTTCCATTATGGAAAATAATAAATGAATTAGGTCAAAAAAATAAAAACATTGTTTTTGAAGGGGCGCAAGGTTCAATGCTGGACATTGATTTTGGTACATATCCTTATGTTACATCATCAAATACAATATCAGGTCAGATATTTTCTGGCACAGGTTTTAGTTATAGAAATGACCACAAAGTTCTAGGAATCACAAAGGCGTATACTACTAGAGTTGGATCAGGACCATTTCCAACAGAGTTAATGGATGAGATTGGAGAACATCTTGGTGAAAAAGGTCAAGAATTTGGGACAGTCACAAAAAGAAAAAGAAGGTGTGGTTGGTTTGATAGTGTACTTTTGAAACAATCAATTAAACTAAATGGTATTACAGATATTGTACTTACTAAACTTGACGTCTTAGATGAATTAAAAGAAATTAATGTATGCACTGGATACTTAATTGATAACAAACACTATGATTATTTACCTAGTGAAGAATTTTTATTTGATAAAATCAAACCTATTTATAAAAAAGTCGCTGGCTGGGAAAAATCAACAGCAGGGGTTTACAAATTTGATGCTCTTCCTGAAAATGCTAAAAAATATATTAAAATACTCGAAGATCTTATGGAAACTAACATTTCAATTGTTTCAACAGGGCCAGACAGAAAGGAGACAATTGATATAAACGGAACTTTATCTAATATTTGAAATTTCTTTTTGAAGTTTTTCTAATGCTTTCTCTTCAATTTGCCTTACTCTTTCTCTGCTTATTTTATATTTTTTACTCAAATCTTCTAACTTTAACGGATTTTCACTTAGTTTTCGAAGTTTAATAATTTCTTTTTCTCTTTCGTTCAAAAATTCAAAAGCTTTTGAAAATAAACTTCTTCGATAATCAAGTTCATCTTTATTTTCAATTATTCTGTCCTGAGTTTCTTGTTTATCTTCTATTAAATCCTGCCATTCAGTATCATGTTCTTCACCAAGTTTAACATTCAAAGATTGATCTGATGTAAAAAGTCTGTTTTCCATATCGATTACTTCACCTTCTTTTACATCTAGTCTAGTTGCAATCTCTCTAACATTTTCTGGTGACAAATTACCTGAATCAATTGAGGTAAGTTGATTTTTAATTTTACGTAAATTAAAAAAAAGTTTTTTCTGAGCTGCGGTAGTTCCAATTTTTACTAAAGACCAACTATGTAAAACATATTCTTGTATTTGAGCTCTTATCCACCACATTGCATATGTTGCTAATCTAAAACCTTTTTCTGGATCAAATCTTTTAACTGCTTGCATGATTCCAACATTACCCTCTGAAATTAAGTCAGTAACAGGTAAGCCATATCCTCTATACCCCATTGCTATTTTGGCAACTAATCGAAGGTGACTTGTAACTAGTTTATGAGCAGCATCTGAATCTCCATGTTCCTTATAACGTTTAGCTAACATGTATTCCTCTTCAGCAGAGAGCATTGGAAATTTTTTAATTTCCTGCAAGTATACTGCTAAATTTCCTTCACTTGATAGTACTGGTAAATTCATAATACGCCTATATCACAAATAAAATATAATTTAATATTTAAGCAACAATTCAATTAAATTCTTAAAATCTTCAGGAATTTCAATATCAAAATCCATCCTTTTTTTTGATGTAGGATGAACAAAACCAAGATGATAAGCATGCAATGCTTGTCTTTCAAAATTTTTTAAAATCATGAATTTATTAAATGTATTTTTATCTTTTCCAAATTGATTAATTTTACTTTTTCCATAAATCTTATCACCAATTATAGGAGAATTTTTAGAAGTTAAATGAAGTCTAATTTGATGTGTTCTTCCAGTATGTAAATGGCAGTCAACTAAACTAGCAATACCAAAAGTTTTTTCTAATTTAATATCGGTTTTAGAAAATTTTCCAAAACCCTTATTATTCAAACTCATTTTTTTTCTATTTTTTCTATTTCTCTCTATGTACCCTTCAATTGATTGATTATCAGGCGTACCCCAAACGATTGCTTTATATCTACGAGATATCGTATGTTCTTTGAATTGTTCGGCTAAATTAATATGAACATTATTATTTTTTGCAACAACAAGAATTCCACTTGTATCCTTATCTAAACGATGGACTATTCCTGGTCTAGCATTATCATCTAAATTACTTAGTTGATTATTAGTGTAATGCATAAGAGCATTCACAAGAGTGCCGCTTTCATTTCCAGGAGCTGGATGCATTACTAAATTTGGAGGTTTATTAATAACGATTAAATCTTCATCTTCAAAAATGATGTTTAAGTCTATATTTTCAGCTAAATGTTTTGTTTCTTGTTTCAATATAATATTTATAAAGTAATTTTCATTTTCTTTAGTTATGTAAGACGGATCTTTTATTTCCTTTTCATAAAGACTTACATTGCCATTTAATATTAAAGTTTTTATTT
>CACIED010000010.1 GCA_902585605.1 uncultured Alphaproteobacteria bacterium | reverse complement strand
ATACCTTCAGCGGTAGGTTTTATATTTCAGGGTTTGGTTTTATTTTATTTATTAGGTGCGGAATTACTAATTAACTATAAATTAACTTACAAAAAATTATTATGAATTTAGATTTAATACTTGGAATATTACAAATTGTTTTAATTGCAACAACACCTCTAGTTTTTGCTGGTATAGGTGAGTTAGTTACAGAAAAATCTGGAGTATTAAATTTAGGTGTAGAAGGAATGATGTTGGTAGGAGCAGTGTCCGCTTTTATTATCTTAGTAATTACCGGAAGTTATTTTTTAGCTTTTTTTGTATCTATATTATCTGGAATTATCATGTCTGGTTTATTTGCTTTTCTTGTTCTATTTTTAATGTCAAATCAAATTGCTACAGGATTAGCATTAACTATTTTTGGAATAGGTCTTAGTTCGATGCTTGGCAAACAATATATTGGAACACCAATCGATGGTCTGTCACCATGGTTTTTTGTTTTTTTTTCTTTCTTAATTGTTTTTTTGGTTAGTTATTTTTTTTATAAAACTAAAGCTGGTTTGATTTTAAGAGCAGTAGGGGAATCACATAATTCTGCACATGCTCTAGGATATAGCGTTATTAAAATTAGATTTTTATCAATTTTATTTGGAGGTTCTATGTGTGCTCTTGCAGGATCATATATTTCAATTTGTTATGCTCCAATGTGGCAAGAAGGTATGACAGCTGGACGTGGATGGATAGCGTTAGCATTAGTTGTATTTGCAACTTGGAAGCCAGAAAGAGTACTTATTGGAGCTTATATATTTGGAGGTGTTACTATTCTTCAAATGAATCTTCAGGCTTTAGGTTTAAGATTTCCTGGTCAATTTTTCAGTATGGCTCCATATGTTGCAACTATTATAGTTTTAGTGTTAATTTCTAGCAATAAATTAAGAATAAAACTTAGTGCACCAGCTTCATTAACTATTCCTTTTTATAAAGGCAGATAAATATCCACTTTTTTTTTTCTATAATCATATAGATTTATTGATCAAACCTATTTGTATATATTAAGTATATAGTTGAGTAATCGTTATATTAGCAGGTGAGGTTAAAATGATTAGAATAATAACTTTTTTATCTACTTTTTTGGTATTTGCATTTGGTTCAGCATATGCAGACCCTAAAAAAGTTGGATTTATATACATAGGTCCTCCAGGTGATCATGGTTGGACATATATGCATGATGTAGGTAGAAAATATATGGAGAGCCAACTTGGTGACTCTATTACTACTACTTATCTTGAAAATATTCCTGAAAACGCAGATGCTGTGAGAGCAATCCGAAAACTAGCAGACTCAGGACATGATTTAATATTTACAACGTCTTTCAACTATATGGATCAGACACATGAAGTAGCTAAGGATTTTCCTGATATAAAATTTGAACATGCTACTGGGTATATCCAAGCAGATAACGTTGCTACGTATTCAGCTAGATTTTACGAAGGTAGAATGATTGAAGGGCATATTGCTGGTCATATGACTGAAACTAATACTATTGGTTATATAGCTTCATTCCCTATTCCTGAAGTTGTAAGAGGAATTAATGCATTTTATTTAGCAGCTTCAAAAGTAAATCCAGATATCAAAATGAAAATTATTTGGGTATTTACTTGGTACGACCCAGGTAAAGAAGCTGATGCAGCTAATACATTAATTAATCAAGGAGCTGACATAATTGTTCAGCATACTGATACATATGCTCCTTGCCAAGCTGCTCAAAAAGCCGGTGTTTATGCATTTGGTCAAGCTTCAAACCAAGAAGAATTTTGTCCTGATGCACATTTAACTTCAATTGAAGATATTTGGGGCCCTTACTATGCTGAAAGAGCAAAAGCCGTTGTGGACGGCACTTGGTCTTCTGGTGATACTTGGGATGGTATGGATAAAGGTATGGTTGTAATGTCACCATATAATACTAAACTTATGCCAGCAAGTTTAATTCAAGAAGCAGTAAATATGGAAGTTGGAATTAAAGATGGAACTATCCATCCTTTCACGGGTCCAATTTACAATCAAGCTGGTGAGCTTGTGGTTCCTGAAGGTGAAGTAGCGCCTGATGGAATGTTACTTGGAATGAACTTTTATGTTCAAGGTATTGACGGCGAAGTACCACAATAATTAAAATTCTTATAACCCTCTCTCTTTTAAAGGGAGAGGTTTAATTCTTAATTTCAAAGGAAGATTTATGTCTGATTTACACATTAGTTGGGACGAATATAGAAGTAAAACAGAAGATTTAGCAAAACAAATTCATAAGGATGGATGGCAATTTAATCAGGTTGTATGCATTGCAAAAGGAGGTATGAGAGTAGGGGATGTAATGGCAAGAATATTTGATGTTCCTTTAGCAATTCTTTCTGTTGAATCATATAAAGGTGAGGGGGTAAAAAATAAAAGAGGTGCAATCACATTTTCTAGAGATTTAGCAAAAACAAGCCCTAACATTGGATCAAAAGTTTTAATAGTAGATGATTTGGCAGATTCAGGAATTACTCTTAAAAAAAGTATTGATTGGTTAAATCATACTTATGGTTTTTATATAGATGAACCAATAAGAACTGGAGTTTTGTTTTATAAATCAGTATCTTCGTTTAAACCAAATTACTATGTTGATTATTTAGAAGATTCTCCTTGGATACATATGCCTTATGAGGTTTATGAAACTATGAAACCAGAAGAACTTGGTTAAAAAATTGAAGTAATTTCTTCAAACGCTTTCTTTTGTTTTGCAAACTTTGGAACTTTTACATCTTTATCTGGTCGTCCAACAATAAGTAAAACAAATGGTTTTTCATTACTAGGTCTTTTCAAAATTTGATTAAGAAATGTCATTGGGCTTGGCGTGTGTGTTAACATTGCTAAGCCAGAAAAATGTAAACAAGTAATTAATATACCAGTAGCTATACCGACAGACTCTTTTACATAATAATTTTTTATTTTCTTATTTTTTGAAACTGAAAATTTTTTCTCAAATATAGCTATTAAATAAGGTGCATTTTCAATAAATTTTTTATTTTCATCAGTTCCTAAAGGAGTTAATGCATCTAACCATTCTTTAGGAGCTTTGTACTTATAAAAATTTTCTTCTTCTTTTTCTGCTTCTATTCTAATCTTCTTTTTTACGTTTTTATTTTTTATTACTACAAAATGCCAAGGTTGAAGATTTGCTCCACTTGGAGCTGATCCTGCAGATAAGATTGCATTTTTTATAATATTTATATCGATTTTATCATTTGAAAATTCACGTACGCTTCTTCTTTCTTTAATTTTATTATAAAATTTTTTTGAATTAATCTTCATTTCTTTGATAGTTTGATTTGAAAATTTTAAATCTTCAGCTATGTATTTTTTAACTTTATGCATTGGTTAGTTATTATTATTGGGATACTATTAATTTCTCTATCAATTAGTAATCCTCTATACAAACTAATTATAAAAAAACGAATAAGATTTAATCTTTTTATTGAAATCCTGTTCAGGATAATAATGTTTTTAGTTAGTGTAATTATTATTTTTCTAGGTTTGTACTTAGAGAGTATTTCTTAGTATCTTCTAATATTTCTGTCAATTAAAGCAGCCCATGCGTCTATTCCGCCAAGTACATTAACACAATGATTATAACCTTGTGCTTTAAGCCATTTACATACAGCTTGGCTTCTTGTCCCGGTATGACACATTACAAAAATATTTTTTTTCTTATCTAATTCGGTGTATCTTTTAGCGATCTCTGAAAGTTTCATGTGTATTGTACCTTTAATATGGGCATGATCTCTCTCAGTATCTTCTCTTACATCTATAATTTGAATTTTTTTGTCATCTTGCTTTAACTCATTTAATTGATGAACTGTAATTTCACTGCTACTGTAAAGATCCATTAGATTATCTTATTATAAATACCATTAGATTTCTACTATTTTAAATAAAATTAATTTTAAAAATTAAATTTGTTATTTCTAAGTTTTTCATGTAAGAGCGCATATCATTATGACTAAGAAAATAACTTTTTCAGCTTTTGGTAGAGATTCATATTATCACAGAGATTGGTTCAAAAAAAATGGTTTCAAATTCGATAGAAGTTCTAGAAAATGGACTGTAGAAAATTTACCAATAGATAATGCAGAAGAATTTGCCAGTTATTGTAGGAAATACGGTTTAACATTTGAACGATCAGATAGAATGATTACAGAATTTGATTACGCAGATTATCTTTGGGATGGAAGAAGGGATGAATTTATGAAACCTTCTGAAAATATTGAAATTCCACAACCAAAAAATAAAATCTAATTTTTGTTAAATAAATTATTATCAAATAATTTAATACTTCTTATAATTTTAGCTGCAATTTGGGGATCTTCTTTTTTTGTTATTAAAATTTGTCTTTCTAGTTTTACACCTACAAGTATTGCTTCCTTAAGATTAATTATAGCATCAATTTTCTTAATTATTTTATATTATTCATATAACAATAATCCTAAATTAAATCTCGATTTAGTTTTAATTCTCTCTTTTATTGGCATTACTGGAAATTTTTTACCATTCTATCTGATTAGTTGGGCTGAACAATACATTCCTTCTTCTACTGCAGGGTTATTAATGTCGGTTGGTCCCTTAATAACATTACTAATGTCTCATGTTTTAACTTCAGACGATAAGTTTACTTGGGTTAAATTTTTATCAATTATTATAGGTTTTGTAGGTATTATTTTTATTTTAGATATAAGTAAATTTAATTTTCAAGATGAAAACTACATTAGTACTTTAGCAAAAATTTTTGTGATTATAGCTGCATTTGGCTATATGATTTCAAATATTGCTGCTTATAATAAATTGAAGAAATTAAGCCCTATTTCGATTACTACTTTTGCTACATTATTTGGAGCGATAATATCATTACCTTTTTTATTCTATGATTTTATCAATTATGAGAATAATATTAATATGATATCTTTAATTTCTATTATTTATTTAGGTGTTTTTCCAACAGCTATTGCATTTCATATGCGCTATCATATAGTTAAACAATCTGGTCCGGTTTTCTTGTCTTATGTTGCCTATTTAATTCCTGTTTTTGCATTAATATGGGGATTCATATTTCTTTCTGAAAAAATAGTATTTAGTTCTGTAGTCGGAATTATTCTAGTTTTTATTGGTCTGTTTGTTGGGCAAAAAAAATCAATGAGTAAAATATCCGTAAAAAACATATAATACTAATAAAACAGCAATAAAAATAGACACATTTTTGAAGTTAAAGTATTTCATTTATGGTTGAAATTTAATTTTTTATAGTCCAATATACTTTTATTATGAGCGACTCAATTAAATACTTACTTGAAGAAAATAAAGCACCAAAGTTTTGGTATAATATTAATGCAGACTTACCAAGTCCACCACCACCACCATTACATCCTGGAACTAAACAACCGGCTGGTCCTGATGACTTTGCTCCTTTATTTCCAATGAGTTTAATTATGCAAGAAGTTTCTACTGAAAGAGAAATAGAAATTCCTGAGCCAGTAAGAGAAGTATACAAACAATGGAGACCTTCTCCTTTATTTAGAGCAAGAAGGTTAGAAAAGTTTTTAGATACACCAGCTAAAATTTATTACAAATATGAAGGTGTTAGTCCTACAGGAAGTCACAAACCAAATACTGCAGTTCCGCAAGCATTTTTTAATAAAGAAGAAGGAATTAGTAAAATATTTACTGAAACGGGCGCAGGTCAGTGGGGAAGTTCATTAGCTTTTGCAGGTCAGATTTTTGGTATAGATATAGAAGTTTTCATGGTTAAGGTTAGTTTTGATCATAAACCTTACAGAAAATTAATGATGCAATCTTTCGGCGCTAACTGTCACGCTAGTCCATCAAATTTAACTGATTTCGGTAATAAGTTATTATCAGAAAATCCTGATAACCCTGGTAGTTTGGGAATAGCTATATCAGAAGCAATAGAAGCAACTGTTAAAAGTGGAGGTAAAGCAAAATACTCACTTGGAAGTGTTTTAGGTCACGTTCTAATGCATCAAACTATAAATGGTAATGAAGCTATTATGCAAATGGAGATGGCTGGAGATTATCCTGATATTATTGTTGGCTGTACAGGTGGTGGTAGTAATCTTTCCGGATTGATGTTTCCATTTTTAGGACAACAGTTAAGAGGTGGTCAAAAAATTGATATAATTGGTTGCGAGCCTGCATCATGTCCTTCATTTACTAAGGGTAAGTATGCTTATGATCATGGTGATATGGCAAAAATGACTCCATTAATTAAAATGCATACTCTTGGATCTGATTTCTTACCGCCTGCTAATCACTCTGGTGGATTAAGATATCATGGCATGTCTTATCATTTAAGCCACTTATATGAGTTAGGTCTGATGAGAGCAAAGGCTTACGGTCAAAAAGATTGTTTTGAAGCTGGTTTAACCTTTGCAAAACAAGAAGGAATTATTCCTGCTCCAGAAGGAAACCATGCAATCAAAGGTGCTATTGATGCAGCTTTAGAATGTAAAGAAAAAGGAGAGTCAAAAACTATTCTCTTTAATTTATGTGGCCATGGATATTTTGATATGTCAGCTTATGATGATTATCTAAATGGATCAATGGCTGATGATGTTATTGATGATGATGGGATTGGTAAATCTATTTCTCAAATACCAGAAGTAGCGTAATTTAAGTTTAAATTTTTTTTTATTTAATTAAAGGTGTTTCTTTATTATGGTTGAAATTAAACCTTTTAAAGGAACACGTCCTTACAACGAAGATGCAAAAAATTTAATTGCTCCCTCTACTGATCATTTAAGTATTGAAAATATAGAAATATTTAAAAAAAATAATTATTGGAATTATTTAAAAATTTTGAATCCTGTTGGTCAATTAAAAGAAGTAGATACTCTCTTAGAAGCTAAATCACATTTTAATGAAATGAAAGAAAATGACGTAATTAAAAAAGATAAAGAATTATTTTATTACATTTATCAAATTGAATTTAAAGGCCATACTCAACTAGGTTTTTTATCTCTTTCTAAAATATCAGATTTCGTAGATGAAAAAATTAAAGCACATGAAAAAATTTATGAAACAAGGATGAGAGAAAGAGCAGAGCAAATGTTAAATATAAAAACACAAATTGGTCCTATTTATGTGGTATATAAAAAAAACAATAAGATAAAAGATTTATTATCCTCTATAATATCAAATACTCCAGATTATGATTTTGAAAGTTTTGATAAATCTATTCATAAACTTTGGTGTGTCTCTGATGAATCTTTCATCAAAAAGCTATCTTCTTTATTTATAAATGAGGTAGATAATTTTTATATTGCTGATGGACATCATAGAATGGGTGCAATGAAAATTATTGGTGAATTAAATTATAATAAAAATATTTTACAAGAAGATTTTATGATAGCGGCGTTTCCAAGTGATGAGGCTAAAATATTTGATTATAATAGAGTTGTTAAAGATTTAAATGGTTTGAGTGAAGAAAATTTTTTAGACATTCTTTCTGAAAACTTTGAAATAAAAAAAGAAAAAAACCCTTTCAAACCTAAATCTAATAAACAATTTGGAATGTATCATGAAAAAAAGTGGTATTCATTACATTTTAAGACTGAATTAAAAACTGATAATTTTGTTGATACGCTAGATATTAATATTTTAAATAATTTTATTTTCAAAAAACATTTAAATATATCTGATGTTAATAATGATGAAAGAATAAGATTTATTGCCGGATGTCATGGTTTGGAAGCTTTAGAAAAAAAAGTTAATGAAAATAATGACAGTGTGGCATTTTCTATCTTCCCATCTTCAATAAGTGATGTTATTACAGTCGCGAATAAAAATTTGACTATGCCCCCTAAATCAACTTGGTTTGATCCAAAACCTTTAGATGGCTTAGTAGTTTATGAGTTTGAAAAAAATGTATGAATAAACCTAATACTAAACCTAACAATCCAAATTTTTCAAGTGGACCAACTTCAAAAAGACCAGGCTGGGATATATCTGTTTTGAGTAATGCTTTAACTGGTAGATCTCACAGATCTGTTGAATGTAAAGCAAGATTAAAAGAAGCAATAGATAAATCTAAAGATATTCTTAAATTACCTGATGATTATTTATTGGGTATCATGCCTGGATCAAATACTGGTGCCTTAGAAGCCGCTATGTGGTGCCTATTAGGTAAAACGGGAGTCGATATTCTTGCATGGGAAAATTTTGGTAAAGATTGGGTAATCGATGCAATCAGCGAATTAAAATTAGATAATTTAAATATTCATGAAGAAGATTATGGTAAACTACCTGACCTTAGCAAAGTCAATTTTGATAATGATGTTATTTTTACTTGGAATGGAACAACATCTGGGGTCAAAGTTCCTAATGGAGATTGGATACCTGATGACAGAAAAGGCCTAACCATATGTGATGCTACTTCAGCAATCTTTGGTATGCCTATAGATTATAATAAATGTGATGTTATAACCTGGTCTTGGCAAAAAATACTTGGAGGAGAGGCCGCTCATGGAATGATAGCAATTTCTCCACGTGTTGTTGAAAGATTAGAAAGTTTCACACCTAGTTGGCCAGTGCCCAAATTATTTAGATTAGCTGAAAACCAAAAATTGATAAAAGGTATTTTTGAAGGAAACACAATTAATACACCGTCAATGATATGTGTTGAAGATATTATTGACTCATTAAATTGGGTCTCTTCTCAAGGAGGATTAAATTCATTAATCACCAAATCTCAGAATTCTTTACAAAAAATACGAGAATGGATTAATGAGAGAGATTGGGTTACCTTTTTATCTGAAATTGAAGATGAAAATTATATTTCAAATACTGGTATAACTTTTAAAATTATTGAAGATTGGTTTACTAGTAAAGATGAAAGTGGTCAAAGAGCTGTAATGGCGGATATTTGCAAGTTACTTTCTGAAAATAATGTTGGATTTGATTGTAATGGATATCCAAAAGCACCACCCTCTTTTAGAATATGGGCTGGAGGAACAGTTCAAACTTCAGATGTAGAATTAGTTTTACCTTGGATTGATTGGGCTTATTCAGAAATTAAATCAAAACATGCCTAGAGTACTAATTTCAGATTCACTAGATAATATAGCATCAGAAATTTTAATAAATAATAATATTTCAGTTGATACAAAAACAAATTTATCTCCTGAAGAATTAAAAAAAATAATTGATAATTATGATGGTTTAATCATTCGTTCTGCAACTAAAGTGCGAAAAGATTTAATTGATTCTATTTCTAATTTAAAAATTATAGGTAGAGCAGGAGCAGGAGTTGATAATGTTGATGTGGAAGCTGCTAAAAATAAAAATATTATTGTAATGAATACTCCTGGAGGCAATACAAATTCTACAGCAGAACATACAATTAGTTTAATTTTTGCATTACAAAGAAAAATTACTGTTGCAAATGAAACAACTCATAAGGGTCTTTGGGAAAAAAAGAAATTAAAGGGAAATGAAATTAAAGGTAAGAAAATTGGTATTGTAGGTTTTGGTAATGTTGGCAAAAGAGTTGCAGAAATATCTAATTTACTGGGAATGCACGTTTCAATATTTTCTTCATACTTTGAAACAATTAAGGATAGCTATCCTGATTATAATGCTTGTTCTATCGATGAGATTATTAAAGATTCAGATATTATTTCATTTCACTGTAAACCCAATAAAGATGGTAATCCGATTATGAATAAAAATCATCTATCACTAATGAAAAAAAATTGCATAATTATCAATACCGCTAGAGGTAACTTAGTTGATGAAGATGATCTTAAAAATGCTCTTGAAAAAAAAGAAATTAAAGGCGCTGCATTAGATGTTTTTAAAAATGAGCCTTTAGAAGAAAGTGGGTTTTATAATTTAGATAATATAATTTTAACTCCACATATTGCTGCTTCTACTGATGAAGCACAAATAGTTGTAGCAGAAATGGTTGCTAATCAGTTTGTTGAATTTTTTAATAATAATAAAATTATAAATTCAGTTACTTAATAAAAATTTCAGTTAAATTTTCTAAGTAAGCGGATGGATTTGAGAGAATGTTACCATCTAATATATTAGCTTGATCTAAAATTAAATTTGAAGCTTTTTTATGGTCAATTTTTGTTAAATTTTGAGATAAATTTACAATCATGGGATGGTTTGGATTAATTTCAAGTATCTTTTTTGAAACAGGAGTTTTTTGATTATGCATTTTCATCAGTTTTTCCATATTTATATCCATGCCAGCTTCTTCAGCAACAAGCAGAATTGGGCTTTTGGTTAATCTCTCAGATACAATTACATCAGATATTGTCTCTTTTAGCTCTGTTTTAAGTATGTTAATTAAATCATTGATTTTACTATCTATTTCTTTTTTATTTTCATTTTTCTTATTTGATTTTTCACCAACTTTTGAAACATCAACCTTACCTTTGGTTATTGATTTAAATTCTAAATCTTTGAATTTATTTACATTTTGTATCCAAAACTCATCTACTGCATCAACCATAAACAAAACTGGTATCTTTTTATCAGTGAAAACTTCTAATTGAGGGGAGTTTTTAATATGATCCTTATCAGTATTAGCAAAGTAATAAATTTCTTTTTGATCTTTAGCCATTAATTTAGTGTACTCTTCAAGAGATATTTTTTTATCATTTAAAGAATTTTCAAACCTTAATAGCGGTAGGATTTTTTCATGATGATCATTATGTTCGTATAGACCTTCTTTAAGCACAGGACCAAAATTATTCCAAAATGTCTCAAATTTATCCTTTTCTTTCTTAGCTAAACTATCAATTTCACTTAGAATTTTATTTGTAATACCTTTTTTTATTTTTGTAATAATAGGATTGTTTTGAAGCATTTCTCTGCTTATATTCAGAGAAATATCTTGCGAGTCTACTACTCCTGGAATAAAACGTAACCAATTAGGAATTATGTCTTCACAATCATCAGTAATAAAAACTTTTTGAACATATAATTTTATTTTATTTTTCCTATCAGCATTGAATAAATCCATTGGTTGATTTGTAGGAAAATAAAGTAAAGCCTTATAACTAATAACACCCTCAGCATTATAGTGAATAGTTTTTAAGGGATCATCAAAGTTAAATGAAATATTATTATAAAATTGTTTATAGTCTTCCTCTTTTATATCTCTTTTATCTTTTAGCCATAATGGACTACCTTCATTTATTTTTTCTTCTTTTTCTTTGTCATCAAGATCTTTAAGATAAATTGGAAAAGGAATATAATTCGAGTATTTAGTAATAATTGATCTTAATCGAAATGAATCTAAAAATTCATCAGCATCCTTCTTTATTTTTAATGTTATGCAAGTACCTCTTTTATCTTTTTTTGCTTCTTCTATGGTATAATTTTCTTTTCCATTAGATGACCAAAGATTTGTTTCTTCATTTTCAGCATCTTTAGAAAGCACTTCAACATTATCTGCAACCATATATGAGGAATAAAAACCAACACCAAACTGTCCAATTGCAGAAATATCGTTGCCCTTTTTATTTTTCATTGCTTCAATAAATTTACTAGTTCCTGATCTCGCTATAGTTCCTAAATTATCAATAAGTTCATTTTTTGACATTCCAATACCATTATCTTCAATTTCAATAATTTTTTTCTTTTTTGAAACTCTGATATTAATTTTTAAATCCTTTTCATCTTTCAAAAGATTTTTTTTGGAGAGTGATTGATATCTTAATTTTTCACAGGCATCAGCTGAATTAGATATTAGTTCTCTTAGAAATATTTCCCTTTCACTATAAAGAGAATTAGCAACAAGATCTAAAAGCTTACTTACTTCAGCTTGAAATGTTAAATTTTCTTTAGTTTTTTCTGCCATTTTTGAAATTTAAGCATTCATATCTATAATTCAATAGTAAGCAATAATTTTTTGCCACATTTAAGACTATATAAGTAAAAGTTATGATATTTAGGTTCATAATGAAATTTGATAATTTTTTAAAATTATTGTGCATTACATTGTTATTTTTATATGCATGTACCTCAAATCAGTTAACAAATACTGCAGATAGCTGCATAATTTTTGATGAAAAGAAAAGCTGGTATAAAGCAACAAAAAATTCTCACGACAAATGGAATACCCCAATAGCATTCCAATTAGCAGTTATTAAACAAGAATCATCTTTTACCCAATTTGCAAAACCGAAAAGAAAAAAATTTCTAGGTTTAATTCCAACTTCTAGACCATCAACTGCTTTTGGATATGCGCAAATAACAAATCCTACTTGGGATTGGTATAAGAATAAAACTGGAAATCAAAATGCGTCAAGGGCGAATTTTAAAGATGTAACAGATTTTATTGGTTGGTACACTACACAGTCAGAAAATATGATTGGAATTTCAAAAAATGATTACTATAATCAATATTTGGCATACCATGAGGGTCAAAATGGATGGTCTAAAGAGACATTTAAAAGTAAACATTGGTTGATTGATGTTGCTAAAAATGTAGAAAGAAATACTAAGATGTTTAATAAACAACTAAAACAATGTGAAGAAAAACTTAATAAAAAAGGTTTCTTTGGAATACTATAATGCCAATATTAAATAGTATAAATCAAATGCAAGATCAGATGAAAGAGTGGCGTCAAGATCTTCATAGAATTCCTGAAATTGGTCTTCAAGAATATGAAACATCTAAATATATTAAAAATAAACTAAAAGAATTTAATATTGATTTTAAAGAAGGATATGCAGGCACGGGTATTGTTGCTTGGGTTGAAAGTGACAATAATAATAGTGACAGAACTATAGGATTGCGCGCTGATTTTGATGCCCTGCCGATGACTGAAAAAAATGATTTTGAACACAAATCAACTAAAGCAGGGATGATGCATGGTTGTGGTCATGATGGCCATACTACAATGTTGCTTGGAGCTGCTAAATATTTAAGTGAATACAAAAATTTTAATGGAAAAGTTTATTTTATTTTTCAACCTGGTGAGGAGGGTTTTGCTGGTGGTAAAAAAATGATTGAGGATGGAATGTTTAAAGATTTCAAGATAGACGAAGTTTATGCTCTTCATAACTGGCCAGAAACACCACTAGGAACTTTTGGAGTAAACAATGGACCCATGATGGCGGCTGTTGATGAGTTTGACATAACTGTAATAGGTAAAGGAGGTCATGCTGCTATGCCTCATTTAACCATAGATCCTATTGTTATTGCCAGTCAAATAATTAATTCAATACAAACAATAGTGAGTAGATCAATCGATCCTGTAGATAAGGCGTTAGTCAGTATAACTAAAATTAATGCAGGTAGCGCTCATAATGTAATAAGTAATGAGGCTACTTTTGGAGGTACTATTAGAACGTTTAAAAAAGAGACAAGATCTTATGTTGAAAAAAGAATTAATGAAATAACAGAAGGTATAGCAAAGGCTCACGGGGCAGATGTAAAAATTAAATTTGATTTAACTAACAAATATCCCCCAACTTACAATTCTAAAAAAGAATCAATCTTTGCATCTCAAGTTGCAAAAAACCTTGTCGGCGAAGATAATGTACAAACTGATATAGATCCTTGTATGGGTGGTGAGGATTTTTCTTATTTATTAGAAGAAAAACCTGGTTCATATTTATTTATAGGTCAGGGAGATGAAGATCATACAGCAAGTCTTCATACAACTAAGTATGATTTTAATGATAAATTACTACCTATTGGTGTGAACTTCTGGGTAGATTTAGTTAAGAAATATTTTTCACAATAAAAAACAAAAATTTTAATGTTTAACTTAAGTGCAATTTACACAATTGTTGCTTCAAGACTTAGAGAATTTTTTCATGAATATCATTATTCACTATTAGCTCCTCTTACTACAAATCTATTATTTATTTTAGTATTTCTGACTGTAGAGAATTATTATTCACTCTCTATAGATTCAGGATCTTTCGTTGAATTTATTGCTCCTGGTTTGATTATTATGATTATCGCACAGGAAAGTTACGATAATTCATCAGCTACTTTAATTCATATGAAGCAAATTGGTTCCTTAGATGATTGGTTAATGGCACCTATTTATAGGATTGAAATATTAATATCTTTAATATTAACATCTCTTATTATTGGAGTTATTTTAGCATTATTTAATTATTTAATATTTACTTTTTTAATAGATATTGAAATTTATAATTTTATTTATTTTTTTTATTACCTATTTTTAGTAATAATATTTTTCTCATGTCTAGGATGTTTTGTAGGAATAATTTTTAATTCTTGGGATTCACAAAGTACATTTTCAAGTTTTTTTGTTGCGCCTATAAATTTTTTATCAGGAACCTTTTTTTCAATTAATTATCTTCCTGATAATTTTAAAGCTATACTTCTATATAATCCTTATTATTATGTTGTAAGCTTCTTTAGAAACTCATTTAATGATGAATTTTCATTTAATTTCTTAGAAAATATCTTTATATTATTTTTTATTTTAACCACATTGATTATTACATCATTTATTTTTTTTAGAGGTTATAAAATTATTAAATGATTGATGTTATTTTTAATTTTTTACTCCAATTTGATTTATTAATTAAAAATAATTTAGAATTATCTTTAATTTTATATTTTTTATTTTCATTTTTGTTTTTTACTTTTTCTCTACCTGGTAGTTTAATAATTATACTTGCATCAAGTTTCTTTTTTGGATTTATTACAGGTTTTATAATTAATATAACAACTATAGTTTTAGGAAGTTTATGTTTTTTTCTTTTTTTTAAAAATATATTTAAAAAATATTTTAATAAAAAAATTGAAAAATTTAGTGATAAACTAAATAAGATTATTAAAAGATCATCTTTTGAATACTTAGTATTATTACGGCTAATTTTTGGGGTACCATTATTTGTTCAAAATTTATTTTTATCAACATTAAAAATTTCTAAAACTAAATTTATATTTTCATCCTTTATTGGTTTCTCTCCTTATTTTCTTTTTTTTTCATTTATTGGTAATCAATTTTCTGATCTTATTGAAGTTAAAGAATTTCAACTTAGAAATATTTTATCATTTGAATTAATTTTAATATTTATAATTTTAATTATTTTTTTATTACTTAGAATTTTTTTAAAATTTAAATAAATAGATTTTTAAATCTCATTGAAATGAATAATAAATAAATAGTAACTACTATTGCCGCGTATATAGTTATATCAATGATTATTAAATTATTTGCTGAAAATTCATTTACTATTCTTGAATATATTAGAGCTGAAGTCTGTATTATGGATGTAATTATGATAACATTTAGTAATCTAATTGAACCTTTTGTATTCAAGTAGACTATTAAAAGACCAATAAATAAAAGACCAGTTATTGCTCCACCAAGATTTCTAAGCCATGCTATATTGGTGCTTTCAGCAGCAGTTAAATTGACAAAACTATATGGAAAAAATAAAAAATATATTCCATAAATTAAAGAAAAAATTGATATAAATAATATGCTTAATCTGATCATCTACTAAAAACTATTTATTAAGATATAATTAGTATTGCAAATTAATTTTTACTAAATATAGAAAATATATGTTCCGATTGTTAATAGTTTTAATTGTTATAGTAATTATACTGTTTATTTTGAGATCAAGAGCTAAATCACAATATAATAATTATGGTAACTTTTATAGAAATTTAATTCTGATAGTCGTAATCGGAGGTATAATCTTCTTCCTTGCAACAACTGGAAAATTCTTGATACCACAGTTATTAAATCTTATTAAAGTTGGTTTACCATTCTTGACAAAATTAATAGGAATATAATGAAATATTTTTCAACAAACGATCTACCCTTAAACGATGAAATGATTAATTTTTGGAATAATAATGGATATTTGGTTATAGAAAATTTCAACACAGATAAAGAATGTGATGAATTAATGGAACGATCATCATATCTTATCGAACATAATAATTTTAATAATCAAAAATCTATTTTTGATACAGTCAATCAAGCTCATAATGATGATAGTTATTTTTTAGAATCAGGAGATAAAATTCGTTTCTTCTTTGAAGAAAAAGCTAATTTAAATGATGACAATATAGAAGAAAATAAACATTTTATAGTAAATAAAATCGGTCATGCGTTGCACGACTTAGATAAAGTTTTTTATAAATTTTCTCATAAACAAAAACTTCAAGATATTGCTTTATCACTTGGTTTCTCAAAACCAAAATTACTTCAGTCTATGTATATTTTTAAGCAACCTAAAATAGGTGGTGAAGTAGTTTGCCATCAAGATTCTACTTTTTTATATACTAAGCCAGAAAGTACTATTGGTTTCTGGTTTGCATTAGAAGACGCAAATAAAACAAACGGATGTTTACAAGTTGCAAGCGGTGGTCATAAAGGCCCATTAAGAAAACTTTTTAAAAAAGTAGACGGTAAAATGCAAATGATAGATCTCAATGATGAGCCATTTCCTGAAACTGATACTTTTGTAGAAGTAAAAAAAGGATCACTTGTTTTATTACATGGTAGACTTCCTCATTATTCATGTGAGAACACAAGTTTAAAATCAAGACATGCTTACACAATTCATGTAATTGATAATAACAACGAATATCCTGAATGGAATTGGCTACAAAGATCTTCAATACCTCTTAAAAGTTTTATTAATGACTAAAAAAATAATTTTAGATTGTGATCCAGGTCATGATGATGCTGTAGCAATAATGTTAGCTGCTTCTTCTAAAGAGATTGACATACTGGGTATCACCTGTGTCGGTGGAAATAGTGGTTTAAATAATACAGTAAATAATGCTCTTAAAGTTTGTACGTTAATTGAAAGAACGGACATCAAAGTTTACTCTGGTGCAAATAAACCTATTCATTATGAATTATTTACAGCTGAATATGTTCACGGAAAAACCGGATTAGATAAAAAAGGTGATCCTATAATAGTAGATACAAATTATAAACCTCAAGAAAAACATGCAATTGATTTTATAGTTGAAACTTGTAAATCTTCAACAGAGAAAATTTATTTATGTCCAACAGGACCTCTTACAAATATTGCCTTAAGTTTAAAAAAAGATCCGTCTATTAAAGAAAATATAAAAGAAATAGTTTTTATGGGTGGGGCTGCTATGTGTTTAGGAAATACTACACCATCAGCTGAATTTAATATTTATGTGGATCCACATGCGGCTAATATTGTTTTAGAATCAGGCATTCCTCTAACAATGATGGGTTTAGATGTTACTCATCAGGTAAATGTAAATTCAAAAATTATCAAATCAATGAATGAAAATAAAAATAAAAGTTCAAAGTTTTTTGGAGAACTAATGGAATTTTATACAATATTTCATAAAGAATTATACGAAACTGAGGAAACTCCTTTGCATGACCCATGTGTTATTGCATATTTATTAGATCCATCTATTTTTAGTGGAAAAGAAGTAAATGTCAGAGTTGAAGAAAATTCTGAATTAACAAGAGGGGAGACTGTTGTTGATTGGCTAGGTGTTACTAAAAGACCAGTAAATTGTTTTGTGATGAATGAAGCTAATGATGAAAAATTTTTTCAATTACTTAAAGCTAAATTATCGTTATTACCTTAACTATAAAAACTCTTTGCAATCTTTCCAGCTAAATTCGCATTATTAATTATTAAAGATACATTAGCATTTAGAGTTTCATTTTTTGATTGTTCGTTAATTTCTTTTATGAGAAACGGGGTTAATTCTTTTCCACTAATATTATTTCTATTAGCTTTTATTGTTGCATTATTTATCAATATTTCTACGTCATTTTTATTAATTGCTTTTTCTAATGGAACTTTATTAAATATGAGAATTGATTTTTTATTTCCTATATTTTCATTAAGTTTTAAAAAAGAAGAAATTTCATGAATTTCATCAAATTTATTATCGACTTTATTTTCTGTTTCTTCATACCAAAAACCAGGCATATAATTTGTTTGATAACCAATTCTTGTAATTCCTAAAGTTTCAAGAAGTTCATTTGTTTTACTTAAATCTAAAATAGATTTAGCACCACTACAGATTACAAAATTTGAATTCTCAGAAAGTGCATATAGATCTGCAGATACATCATTGGTATTTTCAGCATTTAGATGTACACCACCAATTCCTCCTGTTGCAAAAAATCTTATTTGAAATTTAGAAGCTATAGAAATTGTACTTGCTACTGTTGTAGCAGCATTTTCCTTATTAAATATTGATAAATTTATATTGTGATTTGAAACTTTTTGTACATTTTTTTCTTTTGCTAATATTTGAATGTCTTCTTCCGATAATCCTATTTTAACCTTACCTTTAATTATTCCTATTGTTGCAGCAATTGCACCGTTATCTTCAACAGCCTTTATAGACTCATTTGCGACTTTAATATTTTCTGGATATGGTAATCCATGACTAATCAATGTACTTTCTAAAGCTACTATTGGTTTTTTTCTATTTATTGCTTCTTGAACTTTTTTACTTAAATCAAATATTTCATGCATACTATTGTACACTCACTTTCTTAGAAAGATTTTTAATTTTTAAAAAATCACTCTTAGTTTTTAGACTTTTACCACTAGCATAATAAGATCCGCATGCTACAGAAGTTTTCAAAATATAATTCATTTTTTCATTTATACTGAACAAATACAGCATCATAGCTGCTAGTGCGTCTCCAGCTCCATTTTCGTTTACAACTTTGATTGATGGGGGTTTTATTTTTTTTATAAATTCATTACTTCCAAAGATTACATTATTTTTTGAATTAGTAGTAATTATTTTTATTTTTTTATTTTGTTTTAATATTTTTTTTACACCTAATATTATATTTGAAGAATTTGTAAGTTTAAGTAACTCTGCTTTATTTAAGAATATAAAATCAATTTTATTTATAATCCTTTTAATTTTAATAACTTTATGCACTGATGTTGCGCACACTATAATTTTATTTGTTTTTGATAGTTTATTTATTGATTTTTCCAAATAGGTTTTAGAAAAATTTAGATCAAATATTATATTTTTATTCTTGATGTTTGGTATTTTTAAAGATTTATTATTTTCATATTCATCTGTGTTAGCTAATCCTAATAAAAATTTATTATTTTTATCTGATAAAGCTAAATAGTATCTATCAGAATAATTTTTATTCACTTGATGAACATATATTTTTTTTGAGATTTTTTTTCTAATCTCTTCATTGATAGCTAAACTATAAAAGTTTATATCAACAAAATTCGAAAGCAATTCTGCAATATTGTACGCCACTCCACCAATTCTGCTTTTTTGTATAATTTGATTAGATCTATAATTAATAATATTTTTTTTAAGATTTAATAAATAATCGTGATGAATTGCCCCAATACAAACAAAAATGTTTTTAGATTTCATCATTATGAATTATACACCTTTTATGTCAGTTTTTGATGTTGATCCACCTATTATTGATAATAAACATTTAATTAAATGGTTAAAGATTAATTTTTCTTTCTTAAGAAATAAATTACTCAAAATTAAACAACTTGATAGTGAAAGGGATATAAATTTTATTATATTCATAAATAATAAAAAAAAATATGTATTAAAAATTTCAAACCCATCAGAAAAAATAAATATATTAAAATACCAAGATAGATTAATTAATTATTTACGAAGTGATCTTAGTCTTAAATCTTTTATACCAAAAATACACCATACAAAGATTGTAAAATATTTAGATAAAAAAAACAGAGAATGCTTCGTTAGGATCTTATCTTATATTGAAGGTCGAATGTATGGAGATACAAAAAGTAACGATAAAATTGAAAATTCTTTAGGTACTTTACTTGGAAAAGTATCAACTAAGTTACAAGCATTTAAGGATATAGATGCTCATAGAAATTTTATTTGGGATCCATCAAGTATAAAATGGATTAAAAAAGATATTAATATTTTTACTGGTTCAAAAAAATTAATTTTATTAAAATGTTTTTCAGAATATGAAAAATTTGTAAAAAATAATTTAAATAAATTAAGATATTCAATAACTCATTCAGATCCAAATAATTATAATATTGTTATTAAAAAAAATAATGTTTGTGGTTTACTAGATTATGGAGATTCTATTTATTCTCCAACAATAAATGATTTAGCTATATGCCTTTCATATGCATTAATGAATAATGATAATATTTATCTTACACTTAAAAATATAATAACAGAGTACAATAAACAGTTTTCTATTAATGAGGATGAAATTAATTCATTAATATCATTATGTAAGTCAAGACTTATGATTACTGTTGTAATGGCAAAAAAACAAAGAATTAAATATCCATCAAATCAATATTTAAGTATTAGTGAGAAAGATGCATGGTCTTTATTAGAAAAATTAGACAAAATTCCTATCAATTTTTTAATATATATTGTTCGTGAAATATGCGGCTTTGATATTATTCACTATCATAATGAAATTATAAATTATATAAATAAATTCAACTTTGGTAATATTTTTAAATTTAATTTACTTGATAAAAATAAATCTATCTTAAAATTAAGTTTTGATTCACCTTTATTAAAAGGTAACCCAAATAATATTTCGCTTAAGAAAAGAGTTAATAAAATATTTAAAGAAGATAATTCTCGTATAGGAATAGGTTTATACAATGAAAAAAGAAAAGTTTATAAGGGACCTAATTTTATTTCTGAATTAAATACGAATGAAAGACGTAATATTCACTTAGGAATTGATATTTTTATTGATCAGGGAACAGATTTATTTGCTCCAATAGATGGTAAAATTATAATTTTAAAAAATAATAATTTTAAATATGACTATGGTCCCACTCTAGTTTTAGAACATAGTTTTAAAAAAT
The DNA here is from genome assembly GCA_902585605.1 of uncultured Alphaproteobacteria bacterium. Taxonomy (GTDB): domain Bacteria; phylum Pseudomonadota; class Alphaproteobacteria; order HIMB59; genus CACPNW01. The sequence continues at coordinate 18,059 of CACIED010000010.1, read as the reverse complement.
ATAAATTTTATACTCTATACGGTCATTTATCCAAAATAATGTTTCAAAAACTAAAAATTGGAAAAATAATTAAGAAAGGTGAATGGATTGGTAAAATTGGTAATTCTAATGAAAATGGAAAATGGTTACCACATTTACATTTTCAAATTATTTTAGATTTATTAGGACATGATAAAAATTTTCCAGGAGTAGGTGAAGAATTTTTATTCAATATTTGGAATAAAATTTCACCTGATCCAAATTTAATTCTACGAATTCCAAAATCTTTTTATTCTAATAATAATAATTTTAATGATACTTTAAAAAAAAGAAGAAAAAATATTTCTGATAATTTATCAATTTCTTACAAGAAACCTCTTCATATGCTTGAAGCTAAAGATCAGTATTTTTTTGATAGATATGGAAGGAGATACTTAGATTGTGTAAATAATATTTCCCATGTTGGGCATTCAAATTCCTATGTCCATGAAGCTATGACTAAGCAAAATTTAAAACTTAATACTAATACGAGATATCTATACGATACAATTAACGATTATAGTGAATTACTTTTAAGTAAGTTTCCAAAGAAATTAAATAAGGTATTTTTTGTATGTACAGGATCTGAGGCTAATGATTTAGCTTATAGAATATCCCAAACTTATACTAGTGCAAAAGATGTCTTTGTGATGGACAATGCTTATCATGGACATACCAATGCTTTAATTGATCTTAGTCCATATAAATTTAATAGTAAGGGTGGTTCAGGTAAAAAAGATTATGTTCACGTATTAGATATGCCTGATCCCCTAAGAGGTAAGTGGAGATATCAAAATTCAAATTGGATTCAGAAATATATAGATGAAGCTAAAATAGTAATTAGAAATAAAATTAAAGAAACCAAAATTGCATGTTTTTTTACTGAAAGTATACTTGGTTGCGGTGGTCAAGTAATTCTTCCAAAAAATTATTTAAAAGAAATATTTTCAGAAATTAGAAGAAACAATGCATTATGTATTGTTGACGAGGTACAAACTGGTTTTGGACGCGTTGGAAGAAATTTTTGGTCATTTGAAGAGCATGATGTCGTTCCTGATATAGTAACCTTGGGCAAACCTATGGGTAATGGTCACCCTATAGCTGCTGTCATAACTACAGAAAAAATTGCTTCAACTTTTAATAACGGGATGGAATATTTTAATTCATTCGGTGGTAATCCTGTTTCCTGTGCTATCGGTAAAGCAGTATTAGAGACTATTGATAATAATAAATTACAAAAAAATGCTTTGTTAGTTGGTAATTATTTTTTAAAAGAATTAAAAAAAATACAACTTAAATATAAAAAATATATTAGTGAAGTTAGAGGTAGGGGGCTTTTTTTAGGAATAGACATTATTCAGAATAGTAATGCGTCTAAACCAAATAAAAAATTAGCTAAACTGCTTATTAATTATATGAGAAATCAAGGTATTTTATTAAGCACTGATGGACCTTATGACAATGTTATTAAAATAAAACCACCTCTTGTATTTACAAAATTAAATGTTGATCAGGTATGTAAAAACTTAGAAACTTTCTTTAAAAAATTATAAAATATATTCCATAACTAATCATAAGCAGACCAATAGTTAGATCAATCCTAAACCAAGTTTTATTTGAATAAATATATGTTGATAAAAACTTTGACATATATCCCAGAGAATAGAAAAATAAAAAACTAGCTGAAATTGCTCCAACGCCAAATGAAAATTGATCATTGAAATTTGTTGATAATGATCCCAGCAAAACAATCGTATCTAGATAAACATGGGGATTTGCGTATGTAATAAGGAATAAGGTAATTAATACTTTTCCGTATTCTTTAATTATATTTAATTCCTTATTTATATCTTTAATTTGTTTTAATTTTATAACTTTATTTAATCCATAAAATATAAGCCAAATTCCACCAAATACTTTTATTGTTCCTATAATACTTGGATTAATTTTAACAATATAATTAGATAGATATATTCCGATTACAATTAGTAAACTGTCTGATAGACTGCAAAATAAAGTAACTGTAAAAACATAAGATTTTTTAAGCCCTTGCTGTATTACAAATAAATTTTGAGGTCCTATGGCTATAATTAATGTTCCTCCAATTATTAATCCTTGGATAAAATCATAAATATACATATTGCCTTAAATTATAATTACACTATTTTAAAATTATGCACAAAATTATATTGTTTAGTTTGTTTATTTTATTATCAAAAAATGTTTATGGTGAAATGATAAAACCAGACCCTTCAATTGGTCCTAAAGAAGTTATTTCAATTCAATTAAAAGCACTACAAAAAAATAACTTACCTTTTGACGATGCCGGTATTGAACAAACTTGGGAATTTGCGCATCCAAATAATAGAATGTACACAGGTCCTCTAGACAATTTTATTAGGATGATTAAAAACCCATCCTATGCAATGATGATTGATCACATAGAACACAATATAATTCCTGTTCAAGAACAAGAAAAAAGTTCATATTACTTTGTAGAGCTTACAGATAGCAATGGAAAAAAATATGGCTTCGAATGGACAGTAGAAAAAGTAGAGCAAAACGGTGAGTTTAAAGATTGTTGGATGACTGTCGGTGTTTCTAGACCAATGCCTTTATCACAAGCATCATAGTGTGTGGAAGATTTACAAGTACTGAAGATAAAGAAAATATTATAAAACTATTTCCTAACTCTAAAGTTTTAAATTATGCACATAATTCTTACAATATATCACCTTCTAATATCGTTAATATTATTTATGAAAATAACCATAAACTTTTAATAGATACTTTTATTTGGAGTTATAGTTTTTTTAGTAAACAATATAATGTTACTCAATTTGTTATTAATGCAAGAATTGAAACAATTAATGACAAATATTTATTTAAAGAATCATTTACCAAAAGAAAATGTCTTATTATTGCAAATGGATACTATGAATGGAAAAATATAAATAATCAAAAACAACCATATTTAATTTCAATTCCTAGAAATGAATTATTATTTTTTGGTGGAATTTGGAGGGAGGAAATCAGAGATAATAAAAAAATGAATGTTGTCTGTATCATTACCAAAGAAGCAAATGAAAACCTTTCCTATATACATAATAGAATGCCTCTTATTATGTCTCATAATGAGGGTCTTGATTTCCTTAATGATGATAAAAATGAATTTCTGCGTAAAAACAAAAGTATTATCGAGGATGATTTAGACTTTTATCCAGTATCAAAAATTGTAAATAATCCAAAAAATAATGATGAAAATTGCCTTAAAGAAATATCATTATAATATGTAATTTTTTTATCGCTTTTATAATATTAATCAAATATATATTTTTTTTTTAATGAGTCATTTATTTTATAAACCTGCTAAATCTAGATTGCACAGAAGTGAATTGGCTGTTCCAGGCTCTAATCCAAAGATGTTTGAAAAAGCATTAAAATCAAATGCTGATTATATTTTTTTAGATTTAGAAGATGCAGTATCTCCAAATGATAAAATTGATGCAAGAAAAAATGTTATTAATGCAGTAAAAGAATATAATTGGAGAGAAGAAGGTAAAACTATCTCTATAAGAATTAACGGCTTGGATACACACTATATGTATCGTGATGTGATTGAAATTATAGAAGAGGTCGGTGATAAGATTGATACATTGTTAGTTCCAAAAGTAGGCTCATCATCTGATATATATATGGTTGATTGTATGCTTAATCAAATTGAACAAAATAAAAAATTTGAAAATAGAATAGGTTTAGAGTGTTTAATTGAAACAGCATTAGGAATGTCTAATATCCAATCAATCGCAACATCAAGCTCAAGACTAGAGGCATTACACTTTGGAGTTGCAGATTATGCAGCAAGTATGCGAGCAAGAACAGTTGTCATAGGAGGTTTAAATCCCGATTACCCTGGTGATCAATGGCATCATGGTCTATCAACTTTAGTAATGACCTGTAGGTCATATGGCTTAAGAGCAATAGATGGGCCTTTTGGTGATTTTAATGACAAAGAAGGATATCTTGATGCAGCAAAAAGAGCTGCAGCAATTGGTTTTGAGGGTAAATGGGCAATACATCCATCGCAAATAGATTTAGCTAATGAAGTTTTTTCTCCACCCAAAGAAGAAATAGATAAAGCAAAAAAAATATTATTAGAATTAGAAAAAGCAGCTGCTGAAGGAAAGGGCGCCGCTCAGCTTGATGGAAGAATGATAGATGCTGCATCTGCTAAAATGGCTGAAAATATTGTAAATATTAATAAGTTAATTGAAAGTAAGTAATGGATATACACGAATATCAAGCAAAAAAAATATTGTCCGATTTTGGTGTAAAAATTCCAACTGGTGGTATTGTTTATAGTCCAGAAAATGCAGAAAATAAAGCGAGAGAAATTGGTGGTTCTAAATGGGTTGTAAAAGCGCAAGTTCACTCTGGTGCTAGAGGTAAAGCGGGGGGAATTATAATATGTAATTCTCCATTAGAAGTTGCTGATGCAACTGATAAATTGTTAGGTAAAAAATTAATTACAAACCAAACTGGTCCAGAGGGAAAGATAATAAATAGAATTTATATTGAAGAAGCAACTGATATCAAACATGAATTATATTTAGGTTTAGTGTTTGATAGATCTTCAGAAAGTATAATGGTTGTAGCCTCAACAGAAGGTGGAATGAGTGTCGAAGAAATTTCAAAAGAAAAACCTGAAACAATTATACGATCTAAAATAGAAGTAGCAGTTGGTATTCAACAATTTCAAGCAAGAGAAATAGCTTTTGGTTTAGGAATTGAATCCAAATTGATATCAAGAGCTGCAAATACAATTATTGGTTGCTATAAAGCTTTTAGTGAGCTTGATGCAACAATGGTTGAAGTCAACCCATTAGTTGTATCACATCAAGATGAAATATTAGCATTAGATTGTAAAATGAGTTTTGATAATAATGCAATGTTTAGAAGAGATGAAATTGCAGAACTTAGAGATAAAACACAAGAAAATTTAAATGAAGTTTATGCTTCTGACAGAGGAATGAATTATGTAAGCTTAGATGGAAATATTGGTAATATTATTAATGGTGCAGGCTTAGCAATGGCTTCAATGGATATGATAAAACTAGCTGGTGGAGAACCTGCAAATTTCTTAGATGTTGGCGGAGGTGCAACACCTGAAAAAATAGTTAAAGCTTTTAAACTAATCTCTATGGACACAAAAGTTAAAGTAATTTTAGTTAATATCTTTGCAGGGATTAACAGATGTGATTGGGTTGCAGAAGGAATTGTTCAAGCTTTATCAAAAATTGAAATTAAACATCCTTTAGTTATACGTTTAGCTGGAACTAACGTCGAAAAGGGAAATGTAATTCTAAAAAAAAGCAATATTAATTACATTGAAGCATTAACTTTAGAAGATGCAGCAAATAAAGCCGTAAAGGCTCTTGGATAATTATGTCTATAATCATTCACAAAAATACAAAGATTTTGGTCCAAGGTTTTACTGGAAAAATTGGAAGTTTTCATGCTGAAGAAATGATTAAGTATGGTTCTAACGTTGTTGGTGGTGTAACACCTGGTAAGGGTGGTATGTCTCATTTAAATCTTCCTGTTTTTAATACTGTTAAAGAAGCTGTAGATCAAACAGGAGCATCAACATCAATTTTATTTGTCCCACCAGCCTTCGCAGCAGACTCAGCAATGGAAGCTGCTGATGCAGGTATTAAAACGTGTGTAGCTATTACTGACGGTATTCCGTCTCATGATATGGTTAAAATAAAAAGATACATGAGAAGATATCCAAAAGATAAAAAAATGGGATTAGTAGGTCCGAATTGTGCAGGAATAATTAGCCCTGGTAAATCTATGTTAGGTATTATGCCTGGTCATATTTACAAAGAAGGTAAAATAGGAATAGTTAGTAGATCTGGCACTTTGGGATATGAAGCTGCACAACAACTTAAAGATTTGGAAATTGGTGTTTCAACAAGTGTGGGTATAGGAGGTGATCCAATAAATGGAAGCTCTTTTAGAGATATAATTGAAAAGTTTGAAAATGATGATGAAACTATTGCAGTTTTAATGATAGGTGAAATAGGTGGCCCACAAGAAGTTGAAGCTGGACAATTTGCTAAAGAAAATATGAGTAAACCAGTAATTGCGTATATAGCAGGACTAACCGCACCTAAAGGTCGTGTGATGGGGCATGCTGGCGCAATTGTTTCTGCTTATGGTGAAAGTGCAATAGAAAAAGTAGAACTTCTTAAAGAGTGTGGAGTTACAATTTCCAAAAACCCTTCTGTAATGGGAGAAACTGTTAAAAAAGTATTAGTAGAAAATAAATTGAATTAATATAATTAAAAAATAATGAAATTTTTATATAAAAATGAATTTTGGATGTTAGTATTTTCTCTAGGTGTTCTTTATTGGTTATTTAATCCATCAGTCTTAACTACCTTAATTATGATTGTGCCATTACTATTGGCCGTTTCTTCACGTAAATAAAGCTAACTTTTATACTTACTGATGCATGAACGTTTATCGTATTTATAGTTAAAAAATGAAATTATATCTTATTAGACATGCAGAATCAGAAGCTAATGCAGCATCAGATTTAGATAATCCAACTTATTATTATGATGCAAGAATTACTCAAAGAGGAGTTGATCAAGCAAAAAAATTAAATAATAGAATTAAAAATCTCAAATTTGATAATTATTTTTGTTCACCTTTAACAAGAACATTGGAAACATTCTCTATTGTTTTTCCATCTAATAAACCTGTGATAGAACCATTAATAAGAGAACATTTGTACCACTCTTGTGATGTAGGAAGACAACCAAAAAAATTAAAAAAAGAATTTAATGAATTTGATTTTAATAATTTAAATGATTTTTGGTGGAATAATAACAAACCTATTAATGAAAAAAAAATTATACAAGAGTCTCACAATGATATTAAAATGAGATTAAGGTCTTTTCTGCTATCTATCAAAAACCTTAATTTACAAAAAATTGTATTAGTCAGTCATGGTACATTCTTAAGTCAAATAACTGAATATATGCTGGATAACTGTGAGGTATATGATTGTGAGTACAATGAGGTATACAAAAAATTTTTTTAATATTATTCTTAATAAATAAAAATCTAAAACATCTCATTTATTATTTTATTTAATTTTTGTGTTACTCTATCAATTATTTTTTTTCCTATCTGGGCATTGGATTTTCTTGGATCTCCAATAATTCCACTTTTACTTAATTCTTTAGTTACCCAAGCTTTCTTAATATTTTTTTCATAAGAAATGATTTTAGATGATAAATAATCGGGAGATAATTTATGTCTAGAAATTTTAGATTGCCTAACTAGGTTTGGAAATAAATATAACATAATAGATGTTTCAAATTCTCCACCATGATAACCAAAGTTTTTTTCTTTACTTGATATAATTCCTTTAAATTGATCAAATAAAAAATATGTGCATTTTACTATGTTTATCTTAAATTCTGATTTCAATTCTTTAGCAATAATATCTATATGGCTAATTTGTCCACCATGACTATTTAAAAGTAATATATTTTTAAATTTCAATTTACATACATTTTCTAAAATTGATAAAGAGTGTGATATAAATTCCAATGAATCAATACTAATTGTTCCATCAAAATCTTTATGTTCAGCCGCTGAACCAAAATATATTTCAGGCATAATTAAATATTTACTTGAATTATATTTTTTATTGAATTCTAATAATATTCCTTCAAGAATTTTTTTATCAGTATTTAATGGAAGATGCGGACCGTGTTGTTCTATTGATGAAAATGGGAAAATTAAAACTGTTTTTCTATTTATTTTTTTAATTTCATTTGTTGTTAATTCTTCCCAAAAGTTTGTTAGCATTTTTTTATTATACATTTATAAGTAAATTATGAAATCTTATTCTCTATGGATTGATAAAAAAAAACAAGCTAAAATTTATCAAAAAAAACTTGTTTACAATAAAAATAACAAAACAGTTTTAATTAAAACTATTTACTCTGGTATTAGCAAGGGAACTGAAAAATTAGTTTCATCTAAAAGTGTAAGTAAGGATCAATTTGAATTAATGAAAGCCCCTTTTCAAGAGGGTTCCTTTAATTTACCTATAAAATACGGTTATATAAATGTTGGGAATATTATCGATGGTCCAAGGAAATATATAAATAAAAAAATATTTAGTCTTTATCCTCATCAAGATTTGTATGAAATTTCTATTAAAAATTTAATTTTTCTACCAAAAGGAAATTTGAGAAAATATATTCTAACTGCAAATATGGAAACAGCAATTAATATCTTTTGGGATGCGCAATCTAAAAGTAATAACAAAATTCTAATTGTAGGGCTTGGCTCTGTAGGATTATTAACTGCATTTTTTTTTAAAATTAATGGATATAAAAATGTTTATGTTTTTGATAATAATAAAAATAAAAGAAAAATTGCCAATTATTTAGGATTAAATTTTATTGATATAAGAAAGATTGAGAAAATAGATGTAGCAATAAACACTACAGCTAATTATAAAGTTTTAAATTCTTTAATGGAAAAATTATCTATCGAAGGAAAAATAGTAGAAGCTAGTTGGTATGGTAAAAATAAAGGAGAAGTTGCCTTAGGCGGGTATTTTCATTCTAAAAGATTAAAAATTATTAGCTCACAGGTATCTAAAATACCAAAATACATGAAAAATAAATATGATTTTGAAGGGAGATTAAAATTAGCAATTAAATCTTTAAAAAATTCAAAATTAGAAAAATTAATTACTAGTGAAAGTAATTTTTTTGATTTAGAAAAAGATTACTATAAAATCCTTCAAAATAAGGATACAATAATGCATATAGTTAAATATTAATTATGTATTCGATAAAAGTAAGAGAAAATATTCTAGTAGCTCATTCTTTACCTGGAGAAGTATTTGGACCAGCCCAAAATATGCATGGAGCTACATATTTAGTAGATGCTGAATTTTTCACTGATAAACTTAATAAATACAATATAATTATGGATTTAGGAATAGTGTCCACGACTTTAAAAGATATTCTTAAAATATATAATTATCAAAATTTAGATGAAATTGATGAATTTAAGGGAAAAATTACCTCAACAGAGTTTTTAGCAGAGGATATTTGCAATAAGATCTTGAATAGACTTAGAAATGACTTCTCTGAAGATTACAAATCTTTAAAAAAAATTAAAATAACCTTGCAAGAATCAAATGTTGCATGGGCATCATATGAAAAAGAGGTTATCTAAAAATAAATCTGATATTTATTTTGTTTATCCAGGAAATATTAATGCAAAAACTGGAGGGTACATTTATGAAAAAAATATCCTAGAATATGCAAAGATAAGAGATATAAATATTAGATCAATTGCTCTTAGTGAAAATTATCCTTTTCCTACAAATAACGATATAAAATATTTTCTAAAAATTTTAGATAAAATTGATCCTGACTCTAAAATTATAATTGATGGATTAGCTTTAGAAGGAATGTATTCCATTTTTAAAAAATTACTTACTTATAATGTTATCGCCCTAATACATCATCCCTTATATCTTGAATTTAAAGGTCAAAGGTCAAAAAAATTCTTAAGATTAGAAAAAGAAAATTTCAAAAAAATAAATAAATTTATTGTGACTTCTAAAAATACAAAAAATTTATTAATAAATGAATTTAAGGTACTAAATAATAGAATTTCTGTAGTTGAACCTGGTATAGAAAGACTTGTAAAATATAATTTTAAAAATAATAGTAAAATTCATTTTTTAACATGTGGAAGTATAATAAATAGAAAAAATTATCTTTTTTTATTAAAAGTTTTGAAGCCTTTAGATAATTTTATTTTAGAAATTGTTGGTGATACTACAAGAGATATTAGTTATTACAAAAAACTTAAAAAATTTATTTCTAAAAATTCAATGAACAGAAAAATAATATTCCATGGTACTATTTCAGATACAAAATTAGCTAAATTATATTCTAAAACAGATTGTTACATTTCGGTAAGTAAATATGAAGGTTTTGGTATGTCTTTAGCAAATGCATTAATAATTAAAAAGCCAATTATAACCTTTTTTACTAATACTATCTTAAATACACTAGGAAAAAAGGGCGTTATTTATTTCAAAAAATTTGAAGTAAATGATCTTAGAAATATAATTATTAAATATATATTAAATAAAAAAAAATTTAAAAAACTAAATATTGATATTCATAAAAATAAAAGATATCTTCTTTCTCCTCTAGAGTCAGCTAAGAAATTTGTTAAATTAATTTAATATGCATGAATTTCAAAATAAATGGTTAAATCTTAGAGAAACTGTCGATAGAAATTCAAGAAACAAAAAAATACTATATTTAATTAATAAATTTTTTAAAAATAAAAAAAATATTAGAATAGTTGACTTAGGTTCAGGCGCTGGATCTAATTATAGATTTCTTAAGTCACGATTATTAAATAATCAATATTGGTCTTTTGTAGACATATCACATCAATCAACAAATTATTTTAAAAAAAATATTAAATTTTCATCTAAAATAAAAAAAACTAATTTTAAAATTGTTGATGTCATTAATAATTTAGAAAAAATAAATTTTAATGATTATAATTTAGTTACCGGATCTGCTTTTTTAGATATTCTTCCAAAAACATGGTTTAAAAATTTTCATAAATTAAATGTTGATACAGAAATTGTCTACTTTGCCTTAAATTATAATGGTAATTTTAAATTTTTTCCAAAACACAAGGATGATAAAAGCATTCTTAATATTTTTAATAAAGATCAAAAATCTGACAAAGGAATAGGGGAAGCAGCCGTAGGACCAGATTGCACTGAATTAATAAATAAAGTATTTAAAAGAACTCATAAAATATATGTTTTAGACTCTATATGGGATGTTAGTAAAAATTATGAATTTCAAAATTATTTCTTAAATTTTTGTAGAGAAATTATTCAAAAAAATAAACTTAACTTTAATGATTGGTTAAAATTTCGTTTAAAATGTATTAAAGAAAAAAATTCTAGATTTATTTTAAATAATACAGATTTTTTAGCTATTAAGAAATAAATTAACAATAATTTCATTATCTAATTCATTAAAATTATTTTTTGGTCTGATAGCTTTATTGAGATTTGAAATTTCTTTTAAATTTAATGAATTGATTCCAGTACCTATTAATATTGGGGCAATAATAAATTGAAGAATATCAATATATTTATTATTTATTAATTCTGAAATAGTTTTTGATCCTCCCTCTACTAAAATATTTTTATATTTAAGTTTTTTTATATGCGTAATGAAGTTTTTAGTAAAATTTTTTTCTTTTAATCTAATTATTCTTGAATTATTCAATCTAATATTTTTTTTACTTTTTGTAAAAATTATATTTTCATTACCGTCATTAAATATTTTATATTTGTTATTTAGCGAAAGACTACCATCGATAATAATTCTTTTTGGATTTGTGCCCTTTATTTTTCTTGTTGTTAATAGAGGATCGTCTTTTTTAATAGTATTTGAGCCTACAATAATTGCATCACTGATACTTCGCAAACAATGTAGATAAATAATACTCTTGGGATTATTTATGTAATGTGAATTACCATTATTTAATGCAATTCTTCCATCAATACTTTGCCCTATCTGAGCTATAACTAATTTTTTGTTTTTTCTTAATATCGGGAGAAGGATATTTAAGATTGATTGATAAAATTTACTTATATTAATTTTAGTTTCCAGATTATTATTTTTTATGTAAAAATTACTTTCTCTTTTTGATGATAAAGAAATATTATTTTTTTTAACCAATAAATATAAATCACTATTCTTTTTAGAATTTTTTATAAAATCTAGTAAAATTCCTATATTTTTTGATGTAATCATTTGTTTTTATTTCAATTATATCTATATAAAGTTTTTATGAGTTTCAAATCTAATACAGGAACTATAATAGATAGGGCAATTAACGAACTCAGGACTGGAAGACCCTTAATAATTCAGAATAATAAGGAATATTGGATGTTTTTTAATATAGAGCATTCGCAAAGTAAAATTTTTAGTCAATTCAATAAGCACTTAATTGATGAAAAATATCTACTTATTACTAAACAAAAAGCTCAATCAATTTTTAATAAGAATATTAAAAGTAATATTTATTTTGAGATAAATCCCAAAACAGATGTAAATCAAATAATAAATTTATTTGTCAATCCTCTTAGCAATAATAAAGTAATAAAATTTACCAATATTAAAAAATTCAAAGCTAAAAATTTTCATAATGTTTGTATTGATCTTTCCAAAAATGCTAAAATGATACCATCTCTAGTTTTTAAAAAAATTAATAAAAAATATTACAAAAATATAAATGAATTTGGATTTAAAAATGGAATTTTAATATTTGATTATAAAGATTTATTGAAGCAAAATGAATTAATTTGTGAAAGTATTAAATTAGTTTCTAGTGCAAAAGTTCCACTACCAAAAAATGAAAATTCTAACTTTAAAATATTTAAATCATATATTGGATCTGATAAACATGTAGCAATAATTGTTAATCCAAAAAAAATTAATAAAAAATCTGTTAATTTAAGAATACATTCAGCTTGTTTTACAGGCGATATTTTTCATTCTTTAAAATGTGATTGTGGTGAACAATTAAATCAATCAATCAATTACATGGTTAGAAATAATGGTGGAATTATATTATATTTAGAACAAGAAGGTAGGGGAATAGGATTGGCTAATAAAATGAGAGCCTATTCTCTTCAAGCAAGGGGTATGGATACAATAGACGCCGATCATAATATTGGTTTTTTAGATGATGAAAGAGATTTTAATATTGCGGCTAGAATACTTAAATTATTAAAAATAAATAAAGTTAATCTTATTACAAATAATAAAAATAAAATTAATTCTATAAAGAAAGCTGGAATTAAAGTCGAAAATCAAATAAATACAAAGCCAACATTGAATAAATTTAATAAAAATTATTTTAAAACAAGAGTTAAAAAAGCTGGATACGGTCTTAAACTAGTAGTATAATTATGAAAAAAATTCCTAAGATAAAACTTCAATTAACGAACGACAATGAGTTTGATTCATCTAAATTAAAGAATAAAACAGTTTTATTCTTTTACCCTAAGGCGTTAACTGGTGGATGCTCAGTAGAAGTTGCAGATTTTCAGAAATATTTAACAAAATTTAATAAAATTGGTTTTGATGTAATAGGAGCTTCTAAAGATGCCGTTGATCGAAATAAAAAATTTTCAGATAAGTATAAATTGAAATACCCACTTGGTTCGGATGAAGGAAAAAATTGTGATAAACTTGGTATTTGGATTGAAAAATCTATGTATGGTAGGAAATATTTTGGGATAGATCGATCTACATTTGTTATGGATAAAAATGGAAAAATTCTAAATTCTTGGAATAAAGTCAAAGTTAAAGGTCATGTTGAAGAAGTTTATAATTTTTGTAAGGATCAGTAAATTTTTATTTAATTTTTCCTATTTCTTTTTCTCTTTTGATTACAAATAAACCACTTATTGTAATAATTATAGCACCTATAATCATATTATAAGTTGGAGTTTCACCTAGTATTAAATATCCAAAGATCATACCAAATATAATTACACTGTATCTTGCAGAAGCCGTTAATGAAAGTGGTGCATAAAAAACTGTTAATACTGAAAATAAATATCCGAATAAAACAAATATACTAGACACAAGAATATAATTTACATCTTCACTGCTTACTTGATAACCAAAAATTATTGAACCCACCCCTGCAAAAACAGTAATTAACAATGCTGTCACAAATGTAATTTCAACACTATTTGATTTAGTTGCTAAACTCTTGGTAGCAATATCTCTAATAGTTAAAAAAATAGCAGCTAAAATTGGTAACACTAAAAGATAATTAAATTGAAAATTTTGTGGATTTACAACTACTAGAACACCTAAAAACCCAATAATAACTGCACACCATCTTCTTATTCCGACTTTTTCTCCCAAAAAAAGAAAAGCAAATATTGTGACAAAGAAAGGATTAGTCATTAAAAGTGTATAAACCTCAGATATTGGAAGTAATATTAATCCAACCAAAAAAAATAATGCCGTTAAAACTTCATACAAACCTCTTATATGAAAATTTTTGATTGATAGTATTTTAATTAAATTCTTTTTTTCGAAAAAAACTAAATATAAACCTAATAAACTTGATGTAACTAAACCTCTTAAAAAAATTACAGAATATAATGAATTGTCATCACCTATATTTTTTACAACAAGTTTGACATAACTATCATTTATAGAGAATGATAATTGGCCAGCCATCATAAAAAGTACACCTATCGTCCCAACTGAAAATAAAATCTTGCTTTTCATAATAAAAAAAAATATTTAACTGATATGTTACAAAGAAATACTTCCAGCCATTTATATGGATTTACTGACTTGAAGTCATTAAATGAAAGAGGCCCTTTAGTTATTTCTTATGGAAAAGGAATATATGTTTATGATACTAAAGGTAATAAATATCTAGATGGGAATTCTGGTCTATGGAATCAGTGTGCTGGTTTTGACCATCCAGGATTAATTGAAGTTGCAAAAAAGCAGTATGAAAAATTTGCTGGTTATCATTCTTTATTTGGAAGATTGTCTGAAGAAACTTTGCAGCTATCTGAAAAAATTATTGAAGTATCACCTTTTGATCAAGGTCGTGTATTCTTTTGTAATTCAGGATCTGAAGCAAATGACACCATGGTCAAAATGTTATGGATGTTAAATGCAAGAATTGGAAAGCCAAATACACGAAAAATTATAACAAGAATTAATGGATATCATGGCGTTACTTTAGGAGCTTCTTCAATGACAGCTAAACCATATAATAAAGAGTTTGGATTACCATCTGAAGAATTTATTCATATTGAATGTCCTCATTATTGGAAATATGGATTAGAGAATGAAACGGAAGAAGAATTTTCTCTTAGGATGGCCAAAAATTTAGAAGAAAAAATCATCAAAGAAGATCCAGAAACTATTGCAGGTTTTGTTGCAGAGCCTGTTCAAGGTGCAGGAGGTTGTATACCTCCTTCAAAATCGTATTTTGATTTAGTTCAACCTATATTAAAAAAATATAATATTCCTTTTATCGCAGATGAAGTAATTTGTGGATTTGGTAGAACTGGAAATTTATGGGGTTGTGAAACCTACAGTATTAAACCAGATATAATTATCTCCTCTAAATGTTTAACAGCTGGATATTTTCCTATGGGTGCAGTTATAGTTAATAAAGAATTTTCAGATAAATTTGTTGAAGTATCAGAAGAAGCAGAAGAATTTCCACATGGTTTTACAGCTGGTGGTCATCCTGTTGGATGTGCAATTGCTTTGAAAGCAATAGATGTAATTATGAATGAAGGTTTATTAGAAAATGTAAAGTTAATGGAACCCTATTTTTTAGAAAGATTAAATGAATTTAATGATTATGAACACATTGGAGAAACTAGAGGTATAGGTCTTATGGCTGCATTAGAGATGGTAAAAAATAAAGATACAAAAGAACCATTTGAAGGTCATCTTAATATGGGAGATAAAGTTGCTAATTTATCAATTGATAATGGACTAATTTGCAGACCTTTAGGTCCTGCAATAGTTTTGTGTCCTCAATTTATAATTACTAAAAATCAAATTGATGAAATATTTGATTCTCTACATAAAACTATAAAGCAAGTTTTTAATTAAGTTTCGTATTTAACTATAAAACCTGAATACTTAACATTACTAATGATACTATTTGGAATAACACCTTCAACTAGAGCTAGTGATGGACCATTTTTAGCTTTTTCAGTAATAGATAGAATACTTTGCATATCTCCTTGAATTATGGCCTCTACTTCATCTTTACTTTCTTTATTTTGAATATAACCATTTAATCCCAAAGATATTGCTAAATCACTAAACCAATGTCTAAAGCCTACTCCCTGAACTTTTCCTTTAATAATAAGTCGATAAGTTTTTATTTCATTTGTATTCATGGAAGTATCAATATAAGTACTTTTTTTTATCATACAATCCTTCAATTCATTATATGAAAAAAAGTATAGTTTATTCTTCAATTCTTTTATTTTTTGCTGGGATTTTTTTTGTAACAAATGATGCAATTATAAACTACTTAACCCAAACAGATGTAAAATTTTATCATTTCATCTTTTATGGAATACCCATTTATTTATGTTTCCCCTTATATTTATTTATTAATGGAACTTTAAAAAAAAATATAAAATGCACTAATTATTTTCCACCTATTTTCAGAGGTTTTTTAAATATTCCTTTGCCTTTTATTGCCTTTATAACACTTGAACAAATTAAACTTCCAGAATTCACAACATTAAATATGACTGCTCCATTGATGGGAACAATATTTGCTATTTTTTTACTAAATGAAAAATTAAATTTTTTAACTTATATATCTTTGTTCATTGGTTTTTTAGGTGTGCTATTTGTTATACAGCCGGGATTTGAAAGCTTTAATATTTATTATCTAATTGTCCTTATCGGGGTATTATTAATTACAATTACAACATTTATTGTAAATAAATATAATCATGTAACTACAAATATTGGGTATTTTCTTTATGGCGGTTTCTTTGTTCACTTTATTTCAATACCATTATTTTTTATGAATCCATTAAAAGTAACTTTTTTTGAATTTATTTTAATTTCAACTGCTGCATTGTTTATTAATTCAGCAATGTTTTTTGCAACCACTGCTTTTAAGATTGCACAAAAACATTATGCATCAGTATTTAGTTTAGTATACCTTCAGGTTTTATGGTCATCTTTAGTTGGAATATTTATATTTAATGAATATATGAATTTATATGCTTATATTGGAGCAATATTTATTGTTTTAAGTGGAATTGTTTCATTACCTTCACAAATAAAACAATTAAAGGAAATAAATTAATGAAAATTTTTTTTTTACTTTTATTTATTTGTATTTTTAGTTTCAAATCTTTTTCTAATGAAGTTAAAATATTAAGAGAGTCAATAGGAAGTGGTTTAGAAGTTAAAAATCACTCTAAATTATCCGTTCATTATATTGGCAAACTAGAAGATAATACAGTTTTTGATAGTTCGTATGATAGAGGGCAATTTTTTAATTTTCAAATAGGTGTAAGGCAAGTTATCATAGGCTGGGAAACTGGTTTACTTGGAATGAAAGAGGGTGGCAAAAGAACAATTTTTATTCCATATGAGTTAGCATATGGTGAAAATGATGCAGGAAGTTTGATTCCACCAAAATCAAATCTTATTTTTGATATAGAAGTAATAAAAGTAATTCCTCCTGGGTATAAAGAAATAGATGGTCATCAATTAAAATTAGCAATGACTGACAACTTTAAAATTATAGATATTAGGAATGAGCATCAAATAACTAATGCCAATAAAATACCTGGCGCTATTCAAATTGCAGCATTTGATAAAAATGGAAATTTTTTCCCTGATTTTTTAGAAAAGTATAAAGAAAATGTTCAAATAGGGGAGAAAGTTATTTTTGTTAGCCAAAAAGGAGACGTATCTTCAATTTTAGCTAATGGATTTGTTGAGCAGCTTAATCAAGTAAATATTTATCATTTAAAAGACGGTGTATTAGGTTTAGAAAAAATAAATTTTGATTTTGAGTAAATTAAAAATCTATTTTTTTATTATTTTCAGCTGCATAATTAATAATATATTGCCATGCTGATCTACCAGTTCTATTTCCTCTTTGTAAACTCCATTTAATTGCATCTTTTTCTGTATCTTTATTAAATGGCAAATTAAACTTCTCACAATATTTACTAATGATATTAATAAAATCATTTTGGGAAATATTATGAAATCCAATCCATAAACCAAAACGATCACTTAAACTTATTTTTTCTTCAACACTTTCGTCTGTATGAATTGCAGAGGATCTTTCATTTTCTATCATATCTCTTGGCATTAAATGTCTTCTATTAGAGG
>CACIED010000009.1 GCA_902585605.1 uncultured Alphaproteobacteria bacterium | reverse complement strand
AGAACTTATAAATGCAGATTGTTATCTAGAAGACCATGCTTCATTTGGATGGGAAGATGGATTAACACCAATGATTAATGGTGAAGCTGCAATGTATTTGCTTGGTAATTTCATTACTGGCAACTTAAATACAGCTGGAGTTTTAGATCATATCGATTACTTTCAGTTTCCTAAAATAGTTGATGGTGTTCCTTTATCAGAGGATGCTCCAACAGATACAATTCATATCCCTGCTGGTGCTAAAAACATAGAGGATGCAAAAAAGTTTTTAGGATTTTTATCTAATCCAGAAGCAGCAACTAAATGGGCTAATGCTAGAAGCTTTTTAAGTCCAAATTCTAATGCTGAACCTCCAAGTGATAGATTCCAACTAAAAGGTGTTAATGTATTAAATAACGCTTATGGAATTGCACAGTTCTTTGATAGGGATGCTAATCCTGACATGGCAAAAACTGCAATGGAAGGTTTCCAGGAGTTTATGGTTAAACCTGACAGAGAGGCAAAGATTAGAGCTCGTGTAGAAAAAGAGAGAGAACGTATACACGGCTCTCTTTAATAAAATTTAATCAAGAGGCGTAATTTACGCCTCTTGTTTTTAATGAAAAAAATTTTGAAAATATGACTTTTTGGGAACGTAATCAGTTAAAATTAGCACCTTTTCTTTTTCTTGCGCCTGCTGTAGGTTTATTTCTAATATTTGTAATTTATCCAATTGCCGATTCTATTTGGGTAAGTTTTCATGAATGGTCTGGTGTAAATAGATACGCTGTAGATGATGAAGGAAATTTGAAAAACTTTAAATGGGTAGGTCTAGATAATTATATTTATTTATTCACTAATGATGATGAGTTTTATGTATCTGTTTTTAATAATATAAAATGGTTTTTCTTTAGCTTAATAGCAATACCATTTGGAATTCTATTAGCTTTATTTTTAAACCAACAAATACTTGGTATAAGATGGGTTAAGTCGTTCTTTTATTTTCCTTTTGTAATTAATGCTGTTGTTATAGGTATAGTTTTTACTTGGTTCTATAATCCTAAGTATGGTTCTTTAACCTACTTATTAGGTTTTTTTGGCATGGAACCTTTTCCAATTTTATCAGATGAAAATTATGCTACATACGGTATTATAGTAGCTTCATTATTTCCTGGAATTGCTTACACAATGATCATTTATATTACTGGTCTGACTGCAGTAAGTAAGGACATGATTGAAGCTGGTCGAATTGATGGTGCTTCAGGTTTCACAATGTTTTGGAATATAATTCTACCACAATTAAGGCCGGCAACTTTAATTGCAGTAGTTGTAACAATTGTAGGAGCATTGAGAAGTTTTGATTTAATTGCAGTCATGACTGGTGGTGGCCCTTGGGGAAGTACAAATGTTCTAGCATATAAAATGTATGAGGATTCACTTTTTAATTTTAGAATGGGTTATGGAGCATCCACAGCAGTAATACTATTCATTTTAATGGATATTTATATTGCTTGGTTTTTGTATAGATTATTTAAGCGCGAAAGTACTGAAAAATAATGTTTCCAACACCTATTCAGAAATATTCAATCCCTGTAAACATTTTATACAGGGTGGCATTAATAGTAACATTATTTATATGGCTAATGCCCCTGATAGCAGTAATGCTAACATCAATAAGAACATATGACGATATTCTAGCGGGTAATTATTGGGGTTGGCCAAAAGACATTGCAGCAATTGAAAATTATTCAGCAATTTTTGAAGATGGGAGAATGGCTAGATATTTTTTAAACAGTATGATTATTACCTTACCTACAGTTTTTGGAACTTTGCTTTTGAGTTCCATGGCTGGGTTCTCTTTAGCAATGCACAGATTTAAATTAAATATTTTACTTTTCTGTATGTTTATTGCGGGTAACTTTGTCCCTTTTCAGATCTTAATGATACCAGTTAGAGGGTTGACTGTAGATCTTGGCATTTATAATACCTATTATGGATTAATTATATTTCATATTGCATTTCAAACTGGTTTTTGTACATTTTTTTTGAGAAATTTTATAAAAGAATTACCATTTGAGTTAATTGAAGCTGCAAGAGCAGATGGAGCCACTGAATGGATGATTTATAGAAAAATTATTTTACCACTTATTGTACCAGCTCTTGCGGCACTTGGAGTGCTTGAATTTACTTTTATTTGGAACGATTATTTTTGGGCTTTGATTTTATCTCAAGGAGATGGCGTTAAACCAGTCACTGTAGGATTAGATAATATGAGAGGTCAATGGGTTGCAAACTATAATTTAATTTCTGCAGGTTCAGTCATTGCTGCATTGCCACCAGTCATAATGTTTTTTTTAATGCAAAGACATTTTATAAACGGACTTACTTTTGGTGCAGTAAAGGGATAAGGTTTTTGTAAATTAATTGAATACTTTCAATTTTTTTCACTGTTTCATTGAATTAATTTTTATAATGTTTAATTAGAAATGTAAATGTCATTAATTTCATTACGACAACTATTGGATCATGCAGCAGAAAATAATTATGGTGTTCCAGCATTTAATGTAAATAATCTTGAGGCAATAAGAGCTATTATGGAAGGGGCTAAAGAATTAAATAGCCCTGTAATTCTCCAAGCCTCTGGTGCAGCAAGAAAATATGCTGGCCCTATTTTTGTTAAAAAATTAGTAGAAGCTGCAATGAGTGAGTTTCGAGATATCCCCACTGTTTTACATCAAGATCATGGAGGTTCACCAAAAGATTGTGCAACTTGTATAGATTTAGGGTTTACTTCAGTCATGATGGATGGATCACTCAAAGAGGATCAAAAAACACCTTCTGATTTTGATTACAATGTAAGAGTTACAAAAGAAACAACTAATATGGCTCACGCTCTTGGTGTTTCTGTAGAAGGAGAAATTGGTTGTTTAGGTTCATTAGAAACTGGAACTGGAGAAAAAGAAGATGGTGTTGGTGCTGAAGGTAAACTTGATCATGATCAATTATTAACAGATCCAAATGAAGCATCTGACTTCGTTAAAGAAACAAATGTAGATGCATTAGCAATTGCAATAGGAACAAGTCACGGAGCATATAAATTTTCACGACCTCCTACTGGTGATATACTAGCTATAGATAGAATTAAGGAAATTCATTCTAAACTTCCAAATACACATTTGGTAATGCATGGTTCATCTTCTGTTCCTCAAGACTTAATTAAAACAATTAATCAATATGGTGGAAAAATAAAAGAGACTTACGGTGTGCCAATTTCAGAAATTCAAGAAGGCATTAAGAATGGAGTAAGAAAAGTTAATGTAGATACAGATCTTCGATTAGCCGCAACTGCAGCAGTTAGAAAATATTTTGATGAAAATCCATCAGAGTTTGATCCAAGAAAATATTTATTATTGTCAAAAGATGCTATGAAAGAGGTAGTTAAAAGCAGACTTCAGGAGTTTGGAACTGCTGGAAATGCTTCGTCTATTAACACAATCTCTTTGGGTGAAATGGCGAAAAAATACAAATCTGGTAAATTTAAAGCAGTTATTAATTAGTATTTAATTATTGAAAAAAATAATTTTTTAATTCAAAATATCAATATGAAAAAAGTTTCAAAACTTGATGAATATTTATTTGATCTTAATGGATATATAATAATTAAAAATGCTTTGAATAAAAAAGAATTGAGAGATCTTAACAAAATATTAGATAAATTAAAAAATATTAAAAACAAAGAGTGGGCAGGTTATGTTCATGGACATAACTATGGTGGCAAAGAAGGTTTAAACTTGCAACAAATTTATGAAGCTGGAAAGCCATTCGAAAATTTAATTGATCATCCATCCTGGATAAATCATATGATGCATTTTGTTGGTGGAAAAGGCACCTTTGATCAACATCATGGTCCTTTGTTTATAGATGAAAATTTTGCTAACATTCGAGGGCCTGGTGAAGCTATTGGAATTCATTCTGGTAATCCTGAGGGATTACAAAGAAATCACTATAGATATCAAGAGGGTAAATTTCATTGCTCACAAGTCAATATTCTACTTGCTCTTAAAGATATTGGCCCAGGCGATGGAGGTACTGTTATCATTCCTGCATCTCATAAGTCTAATATTCAACATCCTGAATTTAAAAATAATAAAATGTTAAAAGGTGGAAAAGTATCATCAGCTGAAGGCATGACCTCAGCTAAAGAAGTTTATATGAAAGCTGGTGATGGCTTAGTATTTGTTGACTCTCTTTGTCATGGTTCAGCAAAAAGAATTAATAAAGGTGAAAGAAGAATTGTCGTATATAGATATGGCCCTTCTTGGGGTTTCTTTAGACACCCTTACAGACCATCGAAACAACTTTTATCCAGACTTTCAAAATTCCAACAAAAAATAGTAATGCCTCATCAAAATGTGTTAACACCAGATAATAAATAAAATGGAAAAAATAAAATGGGGTATAATTGGCCCTGGAAATATAGCAAATAATTTTGCAGATGGCTTAAAAGGTTCTTACTCTGGACAATTAGTAAGTATAGCAAGTAAGAGTGAAGATCGTCGAAAAAACTTTGGTGATAAATATGATATTCATTCTGACTTTAGATTTGATTCTTATGAAAGCATAATCAATTCAGAGCATATTGATGCAATATATATCTCTACACCACATAATTTACATGCTGAATGGACAATTAAAGCCGCAGGTAAAGGTAAACATGTTCTTTGTGAAAAACCTGGAGCTGTTAATCTAAATGAAGGAAAAAAGATTATTGAAGCTGTAAAAGAAGCTGGAGTCTTTTATATGGAAGGCTTTATGTATCGTTGTCATCCACAAATTCCAAAACTTTTAGAGATAATAAAAAATAAAACTATTGGTGAAATTGAATCTATCGAAACTTCTTTTGGTTATGATACAGGTAAAACAATTCCTGAATCACGTATTTTTAATAAGGAATTAACTGGCGGTGCTATATTAGATGTTGGCCTATACCCTATTTCATTTTCAAGATTAATCTCAGGCGCTGCGACTGGTGAAAAATTTTTAGAACCAAAATTTATAAATGCTGAAGGTAGAATAGGAGATACAGGGGTTGATGAAGTTGCTCACGCAAATTTAGAATTTAAAAATGGAATTAAAGCAAAAGTTTCAACTGCTATAAGAGAGAACATGAAAAATAATGCTATTATTTCAGGTTCAGAAGGTACAATTGAATTACCTGATCCATGGATGCCTGGAAGAAATGGCGGTCCTTATCATGCAAAAATAATAATAAATAAAAATAGTCAGGAAGAAGTTATTGATCTTAAAGGCCCAGAGCATCTTTTTTTCTTTGAAGCAGAATTAGTAAGTCAATGTATTGCTAAGGAAAAAATACAACCTCCTCACCCTGCAATGACTTGGGAAGATACCTTGGGGAATCTTAAAGCTCTTGATACATGGAGAGATATGATAAATTATAAACTACCACAGGATGAAATATGAAATATGGACAAATAGAAGGTGTAAATAAAAAAATATCAAAACTTGTTATGGGTGTTGATAATCAAAATGATTTAAATGAAGCATCAAAATTATGGGATCATTGGATTGATGTTGGAGGAAATATTTTTGATACAGCATACACATATGGAGGAGGAAATCACGAGAAAGTTTTTGGTGAATGGTTAAAGCAAAATAATATTAGAGAACAAATCGTTATCTTAGGAAAAGGTGCACATACTCCTAATTGTAATCCTGAAGCAATTACATCTCAATTAAACGAGTCATTAGAAAGGATGAACACTGATTACGTTGATATATACATTATGCATAGAGATAATGATGAATACAATGTTGATGAATTTGTAGATGTACTAAATCAAGAAAAAGATAAAGGTAGAATAAAAATATTTGGAGGATCAAATTGGACCTTAGATCGTTTTAAAAAAGCAAATGAATGGGCAAAAAATAATAACAAAAATGAAATGTCTATATTGAATAATAACCTTGCATTAGCAAAAATGATAAACCCACTTTGGAGTGGTTGTCTTTCATCAAATGAAGATGATATACTTAGTTATTTAGATCATACAAAAAAATCACATATGTCATGGTCTAGTCAAGCACGAGGATATTTTTTAGATGATGAGATTACAAAAAAAATTGAAGAAAAAATTACGCTCGATGAAAGTTCCTGGAGAGCTCCAGGAGAGCATTCAAGTGGGCCTTTAAGTTGTTATGAAAGTGAAGATAATAGAGAAAGAAAAAAAAGAGCAATGGAATTAGCTGAAAAAAAAGGTTGTTCTGCTCATAATATTGCTGCTAGCTGGACAATAAGTCAATCTTTTCCCTCATTTGCTCTAATAGGTCCGAGAACGATAAATGAATTAGATACTACTCTACCATGTCTTGATATTGAGTTAAACCAAGAGGAAATAAATTGGCTTAATCTGATTTAAATTTAATAATAAATTGTGCTCATTTATCATGTTGACTTTATAAATAAGATAAACAATGTCTTCTTATAATTAATAATGGGAGGAAAAATGAAAAAATTTTTTTCAATACTTTTAACTTTATTTTTACCTCTATCTTTTACTAATGTTTCTAAAGCAGGTGGGCATATGGAAGCTGAAGTTATTCACTGGTGGACTTCTGGTGGAGAACAAGCTGCTATCTCTCAATTTGCAGAAGCTTGGCAAGAGATGGGTAATACTTGGATTGATACTGCTATCACTGGTGGTGACAATGCAAGAGGAACAACTGTAAACAGAATTATTGGTGGAAATCCACCGACTGCTGCACAGTTTAATATTTCAAAACAATTCGTAGACTTAGTTGAGCAAGGTTTACTTCAATCACTTGAAGAAGTAGCATCTGCTGAAGGATGGAGAGATTTTATTTATCCGCCTGAACTAATTGAAACGTGCGAATTTGAGGGTGAATTTTATTGTGTACCAGTAAACATTCACAGTTGGCAATGGATGTGGATTAACAACGACGTATACAAACAAGTTGGTCTTCCAGTTCCTCAAACATTTGAAGAATTTTTAGCTGGTGCTCCAACTATACAAGATGCAGGAATTATTCCTCTAGCACTTGGTGGACAAGGTTGGCAAGAGTCAGGAATGTTTGATGTTGTTGCATCTTCTATTATGGGGTTCCCTCTAATGCAATCTATTTATAGAGATAAAGATGTTGACGCATTTAGAGATGGTAGATTTGAATCAGTATTAAATACTTTCAGAGAACTAAATACATTTACTGACGAAGGTTCACCGGGAAGATTATGGAATGATACAACAGCAATGGTCATCGAAGGTAAAGCTGCGATGCAAGTAATGGGTGACTGGGCAAGAGGTGAATTTGCTGTAGCTGGAAAAGAAGCTATGGTTGATTATTCTTGTGTTATTCCAGGAAAAGAAAAATATGTTGCACTTGGTGGTGACGTTTTTGTTTTCCCTAAAAATGATGATCCAAAAGTAAAAGAAGTACAATTAGCTATGGCAAGCATGATGGTTGATCCAACAGTTCAAGCCAAGTTTAACAATGCCAAGGGTTCTCTTCCAATGAGACTAGACGTTGATACTTCTGCAGCTGATGCTTGTATGCAAATGGGCTTAGATTTAATTCAAAATCCTGATGCAATTATGAGAGAAAGCGATGATTGGAACACGCCTGCGTTTACGAGTGCTTGGGATGATATCATTTCTGAATTCAGAAATGATCCTAATTACACTGTCGCTCAAGTGATGGACGATCTTGAGGGTGTTTTAACAAGTGGTCTATAATTTATAACTATTTTAGGGCAGGTTTCAACCTGCCCTAATTATACAAAAAAATTTATGCCTTTGTTTAGAAATATTGCATCAATGATTGCATTACTTCCTATGATTATAATATCTTTAACAGTATTTGTAGGATGTATAATTTATTCATTTATTTATTCTCTTACTAATTCTAAATTAATTCCTGTGACAAATTTTGTAGGTTTTGATCAATATGAAAGATTATTTAAACAAAGAAAATGGGATGTTGCAGTTGAAAATATTTTTATCTACGGTTTTGTATTTACTATTGGATGTCTAATCATTGGTTTTCTTCTTGCGGTCCTGATTGATCAAAAAATTAGAGGAGAAAGTCTATTTAGAACTATTTTTTTATATCCTTATGCAATGTCTTTTGTTGTAACAGGTTTAGTCTGGAAATGGGTTCTAAATCCAACCTTTGGATTAGAAAATTCAATGCATATGTGGGGTTTCTCTTGGTTTGAACTTGACTGGTTAGTTAATAGAGATTTAGCAATCTATGCAGTTTGTATTGCAGCTGTTTGGCAGGGTGCAGGGTTTGTGATGGTTTTAATGTTGGCAGGCCTCAGAGGTATCGATGAAGATATTTGGAAATCATTAAGTATTGAAGGAGTAGCAAAGTGGAAATCTTATTTATTTGTAATTCTACCAATGCTTAGACCAATGGTTGTTACAGCAATAGTTCTAATTGCTGCTGGAGTAGTTAAAGTTTATGATTTAATTTTAGCTTTAACATCTGGTGGTCCTGGTTATGCAACAACTACACCAGCTATGTACGTTATGGAAAATTTTTTTAGTAGAGCTAATTTGGGACAAGCATTTGCAGCATCAATAATCATGTTTATTTCTGTTGTATGTATACTCGCCCCGTGGGCATTTTATGAATTTTATTTAAGAAATAAATACGCAGCAAACTAATGAGCACAATACCTTCAGGTCGTCGTCCGAAACATTTAACAGTGGGAAGAATTGGTATGTACTGTTTCATTTTAGTGTGTGCTATATTTTTTTTAATGCCGTTATATGTAATGGTTATCACATCCTTAAAAGATATGGATGAAATTAGAGCTGCAAATATTTTAAATTTACCTAAAGAACTTAGTTTTTATTCTTGGCCTAAAGCATGGTCTCAAGCGTGTACAGGTTTTGTATGTGAAGGTCTTAAACCAGGTTTTTTTAATTCAATTAAAATTACTGTTCCAAGTGTTATTGTTTCTGTTGGATTAAGTGCATTAAATGGATATGCTTTAGCTTTTTGGCGATTTAGAGGAGCGTATTTCTTTTTTGGTTTGTGTATGTTTGGTGCCTTTATCCCTTATCAGGTAATGGTTTATCCTCTGCTAAAAATAGAAGATGCCTTGGGTATTTATTCAACCCTCCCTGGTATAATTTTAGTACATACAATTTTTGGTATGCCAATATTAACACTAATTTTTAGAAATTTTTATGTAAGTCTACCAATAGATTTATTTAAAGCTGCAAGAATAGATGGTGGTAATTTTATAAAAATATTTCTCTATGTTATTATTCCTATGTCTGCCCCTATAACTATTGTAGCTGTTATTCTTCAAGTTACTGGTATTTGGAATGATTTTCTTCTTGGTTTAGTTTTTGCTGGAAGAGATAATCAACCTATGACAGTTCAGTTAAATAATATAGTTCAAGTAGATTATGGAGTTGCTGAGTATAATGTAGATATGTCTGCAACTATTTTGACTTCTCTAGTACCACTTTTTGTTTATTTTATTTCTGGAAGATGGTTTGTACGTGGAATAGCAGCTGGGGCAATAAAGGGGTAAATATGAAAAATAGCGTTGAGGTAAAAAATATATCATTCAGTTATGGGAAAACTGAAATATTAAATGACTTAAGTCTTAACATTAAAGAGGGTGAATTTATGGTTTTACTTGGACCTTCTGGTTGTGGAAAAACAACATTACTAAATTGTATAGCCGGTCTTCTAGATTTATCTGATGGTCAAATTTGGATTGAAGATGATAATGTAACCTGGAAAGAACCAAAAGATAGACATATAGGTATGGTATTTCAGTCTTATGCTTTGTATCCAAGTATGAGTGTCGAGAAAAATTTATCTTTTGGTTTAAGAATGATGGGTACTGCAAAAGATTTAATTAGTGAAAAAATTAAAAAAGCTGCAAATCTCTTACAAATAAATGAATTACTTAAAAGAAAACCTTCTCAACTCTCTGGAGGTCAAAGGCAACGTGTTGCTATTGGTAGAGCACTAGTTAGAGATGCAAAAGTTTTTTTATTTGACGAACCTTTAAGTAACCTTGATGCAAAATTAAGAGCTGAACTACGCTATGAAATTAAAAAACTTCATAGAGATTTATCAAATACTATGATTTACGTTACTCATGATCAAATAGAAGCTATGACGCTTGCAGATCGTATATCTGTTATGAAAGATGGATTAATACAACAATTGGATACTCCTAAACAAATTTATAACAAACCTGCTAACTTATTTGTCGCTGGGTTTATTGGGTCTCCGAGTATGAATTTTTTAAAAGCTAATTTTGATCAATCAAATCAAAAAATTATTCTTGGTAAAAAGCAAATTGATATTTCCAAATATGAAAATATTAATAATTTGATAAATGATCAAGAGGTTGTGTTTGGAATAAGACCTGAAAATATAAACATAGAAAAAAATGAACATTCTATTCAATGTAAAGTTGAATTAGTGGAGCCAATGGGAGCAGATACTCTTGTTTGGACTAGTGTTGAGGGTAATCCAATATCAATTAGATTAGAAGGAAGTTCAAATTATAATTTAAATGATGAAATAAATATCTCTTTTGATATAAAAAAGTCTTCAATATTTGATAGTAAATCTGAGGAGAGAATTTAATGAATAGAAATGAAGTATCAATGCAATTATATACCACAAGAAAATTTCAACCCTATGAGCCAATTTTTAAATTCTTATCTGAGTCTGGAATTAATAATATTGAATTATTTGATTTAGATAAAATTGATTTAGATAATTTTAAATCAATGATGGATGAAAATAGTATTTCTATAAAATCTTCTCATATAAGTTTTCAAGCAATTACAAATACAGAAGAAACAATTAGAAGGATGAAATTTCTTAATATTAGTCATGCAATAGTTCCATCTGTACCAGAAAAATTCAATAAAGACTTTGCTTCAAATTTTGATCTTGATGAAGTTACTTGGTGTAGTTTTGGAAAAGACTTATCATCATATGTTAAAATTTATGAAGATAATGGACTAACACTTGGATACCACAATCACTCTTTTGAATTTAAACCTCTGCCTAGTGGAAAACTTCCAATTGAGTGTATGATGGATTATAATGAAAATCTTAAAATGGAATTAGATCTTGGTTGGGCAGTTGCTGGAAAAGCTGATCCACTTGATTGGATAGAAAAATATAAAAATAAGATTATTGGTTGTCACTTGAAAGATTTTTATGATCAAACTAAAAATTTATTAGAACATGATCAGCAATCTGCAATAGGAGAAGGTTTCATTGATTGGCCAACACTAATTTCAGAAGTTAAAAAAACACCATGTGAGGTATTTGTTTTAGAGCACGATGATCCAAAAGATTATAAAGAATACACAACTAAATCTTTAGAATATTTAGAAACAATTTAATGAATATTGGAATTGTTGGCTGTGGAAATATTTCTGAGACTTATTTTGAGTGTCAAAAAATATTTAATAATTTTAAAATAGTTGCTTGTGCTGATATTAATAAAGAAGCCGCATCTAAAGCTGAATCTAAATATAATGTTAAAGCATTATCTCTTGAGGAAATTTTTAAAAATAATGAAATTGATTTAATTATTAATTTAACAATTCCTGCAGCTCATAAAGAAATTATTTCAAAATCACTACAAAATGGGAAACATTGTTTTAGTGAAAAGCCATTAGCAATGAATTTTCAAGAAGGTTTAGAAATAGAAAAATTAGCAAACGAAAAAGGCTTGTATGTTGGTTGTGCTCCGGATACATTTTTAGGAGCAGCTGGACAAAAAGCTAGAAAATTAATTGAAGACAATAGAATAGGAAAAATTGTTTTAGGTACATTTAATTTGATGTCTCATGGGATGGAGCATTGGCACCCCAATCCAGATTTTTTCTTTAAACCCGGAGCTGGACCAGTTTTTGATGTTGGTGTTTATTATATTACTCAATTAGTTAACTTAATTGGACCAGTTAAACAAATAAATGCAATAAGT
This sequence comes from uncultured Alphaproteobacteria bacterium, assembly GCA_902585605.1. GTDB lineage: Bacteria > Pseudomonadota > Alphaproteobacteria > HIMB59 > CACPNW01. Next base: position 31,674 of record CACIED010000009.1, on the reverse strand, counting down.
GGAACTGCTTCAAATGAGAGAACTATAACTAGTCAACCTAGATATGGAGATAAAATTAAAGTTGAAACACCAACAACCTTAATGGGTTCTTTAGAGTTTCAAAATAATGCAAAAATTCAGTTTTTTTGTACTTGGGATGTATGGAAAAATAATCATTCAACAATAGAACTCTATGGACTAGATGGTTCAATGATTGTACCTGATCCAAATTTTTTTAGTGGTGATTTATTAATTTCGCAAAAAGATAGTGATTGGGAAACAATTAATAATGATAGCATGTTGTTAGGTATTCCGAACAAAAGTGATGGAGAAGGTAACAAAAAAGCAAATTATAGAGGAATAGGTCTCTCAGAAATGATTGATTCTATATCTAATAATCGAAAAGCAAGGTGTTCTCTTGAATTATCCCTTCATGTTCTCGAGATTATGGATGGAATAATAAAATCGGCTGAGGAAAACAAATCTTATCTACTATCTACTAATCCTACTCAACCTAAAATATTAACTGAAGAAGAAATAAAAAATTTAAAAATTTAATTTCAGAGAATTTAATAAGATTTTATTCAGTAATTTTTTGATAACTTTCTTGGTTTTGATCAAATAAAACTTCATTAAACTTTGAAAGATTATTATCAACTTTTTTTAACATAGAATTAAACTCTGATCTTTTTGTTACTACTAAAGAAATGTCAGCAACAATTAAATCAATAACAAAAAATTTTTCTTTTGATTCTTTTACTCGCCATGTTACAACAACTGATCCAGTATCTGAAAAAATTTCCATATCAATTAAAGTTACTTGATTCTTTTTATCATATTTTGATTTAGTTAATTCATATGTTTGGTCTGAATAGCCTTGCATCATTGAAGCTATATTTAAAGCTAAATGTCTTTTAAAATTATCGATATAAATTTTTTTTGTATTTTTATCTGATTTTCTCCACGCTTCTCCTGCAACAAATTTAGCAATACCAGTACCAGCAAAATTATTATTAATTGTTTTTTCGATTAAAAGAAATCTATTTTCATTTGAGAGATTTTGATTTTTATAAGCTTCAAGAATGATATCTATTTCTCTTTTAAGCCATTTTTCAGTTTCATCTGCATACAGGTTTTTAAAATTAAAAAATATTAAAAAAAAAATTAAAAAATAAATTCTCATTACTCAAATTCAATACTAATAAGTGGAAGCGGTGTCAATTCACTATCATCTACATTGTTAATAGCAGCATTTCTATTTTGATAATAAGAACTTCTTACAGCTGCATAATAATCGACAGAATTATCTCTTAGAGCATTTACCTCGTCAATTATTTTTGATCTTTGATCTACAGCATTAACTGCTGTTCTCATTGGCACGAGCCAAGCCTCACCTTCATTCACAGCGTATGCATTAATTGGATCGGTCAGCATAGTTAATATCATACCAGATGTATCTCTTAGATTTGATGGGCCAAATAAAGGAAGCACTATATAAAAACCATCGCCAACACCCCATGTAGCTAATGTTTGCCCATAATCTTCTTGTTTTTCTTCTAATCCAATTCTTTCAGCAACATCAAATAAACCAAAAACTCCAACGGTACTATTTACTATAAATCTACCTGATGATTGTACAGCGTTCTCACCTTGACCTTGCAATAATTGATTTACAACAATTAATGGAGCTCTTAAATTACTTAAAAAATTATTGATTCCGCTTTGTATGGGAGAAGGTAATTTTTTATAACCCTTTGCTATTGGCTCAAGGATTATTCTATCTGCAGCATTGTTAAAACTAAATATTGCTCTGTTAACAGGCTCAAAAGGATCATAAACTTCATCTTCAATACTAGTAGTTTCAAAGTCTTCAGAATTAGTCTTTACTTGATCTGCTTCATTTGCAGTTGCATTATATGTAAATAAGTTAGCAAATATAAATATAAGAATTATAATTTTTTTACTCATAGACAAATTAACAATTTTAAAACTATTATTTAATATAGTTTATAAATTACATTATATATATCTCTATTATAGCAAAAAAATGACAGAAAATTCGCAAAATTATCTTGATTTATTGAATAAAGAGCAAAGAAAAGCAGTACAGCAAACTGATGGCTCATTACTCGTTTTAGCTGGTGCTGGTAGTGGAAAAACTAGGGTATTAACCTTCAGAATCTTGAATATATTAATTAAAAAACTTGCCACACCTAGACAAATTTTAGCAGTCACTTTTACAAATAAAGCTGCAAGTGAAATGAAGTCACGAATCGGAGATGCATTAAATTTTCCAATAGATAATATGTGGGTAGGAACATTCCACTCTTTATCATTAAGAATACTAAGACAACATTATGAAGAAGTAGGATTAAGAAAAAATTTTTTAATTATTGATGTAGATGATCAGTTAAAGTTAATTAAAAATATTTGTGAGGTAGAAAAAATAGATACAAAAGAAACTTCTGCTAAATATTATTTATCAGCAATAGATAATTTAAAAAATAAAGGAATAAGTTCAAACGAATTGAGTGAAAACAAATATCGAAAAAATGATAAAGAAATTCGAAAGATCTACAACATTTACAAGTCTGAACTTCTTCGATTAAATAGTGTTGATTTTGGTGATTTAATTTTATTTTGTATAAAAATTTTTCAAAAAAATAATAATATATTATCAAAATATCAAAATATTTTTAAATATATTCATGTAGATGAATATCAAGATATTAACCCTATACAACAGCAGTGGATTCATTTTTTATATAAAGGAAATAAAAATATATGTTGTGTAGGTGATGATGATCAATCAATATACTCATGGAGAGGCGCTGACGTTACTAATTTATTAAATTTTGAAAAAAATTTTGATAATGTAACAATTGTAAGACTAGAACAAAATTATCGATCAACAAGAAATATATTAAGTTGTGCATCAACCCTTATTTCTAAAAATAAAGGAAGATATGGAAAAGAATTATGGAGTAAAAATCAGATTGGTGAAAAAATTACAATTAATGGATTTTGGGAAACAAAAGAGGAATCTGTTTTTGTAACAGACAAAATAGAAAATATAATAAAAAATAAAATAAATTTGAGTGAAATCGCAATCTTATTTCGAGTTGCTGCACATACTAGATCATTTGAAGAAAGATTAATCAATCTTGGACTTCCTTATAAAATAATTGGAGGATTACGATTTTATGAAAGAAAAGAAATCAAAGATATTATTGCGTATTTAAGATTAACAAATAATTTATCTGATGATTTAGCTTTTGAAAGAATAATTAATGTGCCTAAAAGAGGGATAGGAAAATCAACAGTTAGTAAGATTAGTAGCTATGCAAGAATGAATAATATTTCTTTATTTGAATCCGCACAACAACTGACATTCAAAAGTAATTCTAAAGCTAAGGGTGAATTATATAATTTTACTGATAACATTTTAAAATGGCAAAAGGTTAAAAAGAAATTTGATCATATTGAGTTAGCCAAAGTGATTATAGAAGACTCTGGTTACTTAGATTACTTAAAAAAAGAAGAAGAGAACTCAAATAAACCTGATAGCCTATCAAGAATAGACAATTTAAATGAATTTATTGAAAGTTTAAAAGAATTTGAAAATATTGAAGGTTTTTTAGAACATGTATCTTTGGTTATGGAAAACATAACAAATACTTCAGAAGAAACATTAACCCTTATGACAATGCATGCTGCTAAAGGATTAGAGTTCGATTACGTATTTCTTGCTGGTTGGGAGGAGGGAGTTTTTCCAAGTCAAAGATCAATAGAGGAGTCAGGTAATCATGGTTTAGAAGAAGAAAGAAGATTGGCTTATGTAGCTTTAACCAGAGCAAGAAAAATGATTTATATCACCTATGTAAATCAAAATAGATATTCTTTCGCATCACACGATTATAATTTACCATCAAGATTTATAAGCGAGCTACCAGAAGATAAAGTAGAGATAAACGATTCAAAATATATTCAAGATAATAACTTTTTAGATAATTTTTTAGAAACTAACTCATTTAATGAAGAAATTATTACACCAGGAAGAAAAAGATTATTAGAAAACTCAAAAAAAAATAATATTGATTGGGACTTGAATCAGGATTTTGAATATGAAGTAGACATTTCTAAAGGAAAAAATGTATATCATCAAAAATTTGGAAATGGAAAAATTATCAAACTAGATGGTGATAAAGCTTTAATTGATTTTGATAATTTTTCTTCAAAAAAAGTATATTTAAAATTTTTGAAAATTATAGATTAATTTTTTTAAGGAATTCCTTTTCGTTTAAAATCTTAACACCTAATTTACTTGCTTTATTTATTTTTGAACCTGCTTTTTCTCCAGCTATTAGAAAATCTGTTTTTTTACTTATACTAGACAATATTTTTGCTCCCTTAGTTTTTGCTAAGTACTTAGCTTCATCTCTTGATAATTCAGATAAAGTACCAGTAAAAACTAAATGTTTATTTGAAAAAAAATTATCTAATGCTTCATTCTTTATAAATATAATAGATAAATGATTTTTTAATTTTTTAATAGTTTCCTTATTTAGATCTTTTGAAAAAAAATCTACAATTGAAGCAATTGCTTTTGGTCCTAAACCATCAATATTTTCTAACATGCTTAGATTATTTGAAGATGAAATAAATGCATCTAGTTTTTTAAACTCTTTTGCTAAAATTTCAGCATTAACTTCTCCAATAAATCTAATGCCAAGTGAGTAAATAAATTTATCAAGTGATATTTTTTTTGAATTATTGATAGAGTTAATTAAATTAGTAAAAGATAATTTACCCCAGCCGTCTAATTTAATTATTTCTGATTCAAACTTTTCAAGATTAAATATATCTTCTACTTTATTTATATATTTTAAATTAAATAATTGTTTAACTTGTTTCTCACCAAATCCATCAATATTTAAACTTTTCTTACTAACGAAATGAATAATTCTTCCTATTTTCTGTGAACTACAACCATATGTATTTGAACATCTTAGTATAGCTTCATCTTTTTCTTTTAAAACTTTACTCGCACAAATAGGGCAATTCCTAGGAGGTTTTATTTTAGTATTTAATTTACTATTTTTTTTTATTAATCTAGTAACATATGGAATAACATCTCCTGCTCTTTCAATTTCAACAAGATCTAAAACGTTTATATTTTTTTTATTTATTTCATCAAAATTATGTAAAGAAGCATTAGATATAATCACTCCTCCCAAATTTACAGGTTGCAATCTAGCTACAGGAGTGATTGCGCCAGTTCTCCCAACTTGGTAATCAACAGTTTGAATTATAGTATTAGCTTTTTCGGAAGAAAACTTTATCGCAATTGCCCATCTCGGGTTTTTCCCTACATAACCTAATCTTTCTTGTAGTTTAAAACTATTTATTTTTACAACTAATCCATCAATATCATAATCAATACCTGATCGTTTTTGATTTATTTGATCATAAAATCTAATAATATCTTCAACTGATTGACATTTTTTGCTTAAATTATTTGGAGCAATATTCCAATTTTTAAGTCGATCATAATAATTCTCAATTTTTTCAAAATTGTAAGAGCATTTACCAATACCATGAGGTATAAATTTAAGTGGCCTACTATGACTAATAGAAATATCAAGTTGTCTTAGACTTCCAGCAGCAGCGTTCCTTGGATTTGCAAATTTAGATTTATTTTCTAACTTAGAATTTAGTTTCTCAAAATCACTTTTATTTAAGAATACCTCTCCTCTAATTTCAATAAAATCTGGAAAGCTCCTTTTTAACTTTGATGGAATATTTTTTATATTTAAAATATTTTCAGTAACATCTTCTCCTATAAATCCATCTCCTCTTGTACCAGCAGATATTAAATTTCCATTTTTATAAACAAGATTTAAAGATAATCCATCAATTTTTGGCTCACATATATATTCAAACTCATAATCATTATCTAAATTTAAAAATTTCACTGAACGTTTTATAAACTCTTTTATATCATCATTATCAAATGCATTGGCAAGTGAGTACATTTGTGAATCGTGTTTTATTTTTTTAAAATTATCTTTTATTTTGCTACCATAGTTTTTGTTAGGGCTATCCTTTAAAATTAAACTTGGATATTTTTTTTCTAAAGTATCATTTTCTTTAACTAGCTTATCAAATTCTTGGTCAGTTATTTCAGGTCTATCTAATGTGTGATAATTATAATTGTGTTTTTTGATTAAATCAGCAAGTTCTTCTAATCTTTTAATAATTTCTTCTTCTCTACCCATCAAAAAAATTTCTAATTCTCTTTAAGATTGTTTCTTCGTCTTCAATCTTTTTTACTAAATTATAACTATATTTATACCATTTACTATTAGGATAATTGTATCCTAGTAACGCAGCTGTATTATAGCTTTCATCATACATTCCCATTTCGTAATAAGCTTCAACCATTCTGTGTAAAGCTTCTGGAGTAAATTTCGTTATTGAAAATTCATCAACTACTATTTTAAATCTATTCAATGCTGAAATGTATTTCTTATTATTTAAATAAAATCTACCTATATCCATGTGTTTAGCAGCTATATTTGATTTTACTAAAATTATTTTTTGTTGACTATCTTTTGCATACTTACTCTCAGGGAATCTTTTAATTACTTGATCAAAAGCATTTAATGCTAAATCATTATAATATCCATCTAAAGCTTCATTCTGCAGTTGTTCATAATTACACATTGCTACCATGTAGTAAATATAATCTAAGTCTTTGTGAGAAGGATATTTATTTATTATTTTTTTATAATTTAAAATTGCATTATCATAATCCATTTTTACATAATCTATAAAAGCTATCATTATTTCTGATTGAATCGCCTCATTAGATAATGGGAAAAGTTTTCTAATTTCTATAAATTGATCTCTTGCTATTGAAAAGTTTTGCGTATCAAAGTTTGCCTTAGCTACTAAATATAAGTTTTCTGGATCAGTTGATACTTTTTCAGCCTCACTAGTTGTAGAATTAGTATTACTATTTGTACAACTGACAGAAGTAAATAATAGTATTAGACAGACAAAATTTTTTATCATAATTTATTTATATATTTTAATTTAAAAATTTGAATGAAATATATAACCAAATATAAATCTCCAAACTATAATTCAAGAAACAATTCAAAAATTAAGCTTGTTATTATTCATTATACAGCTTTACCAAATTTAAATGAAGCTATCTTATTTTTGACTAAAAAGGAAAAGAAAGTAAGCTCTCATTATCTAATATCTCAAGATGGGGAAATATATTACCTTGTAAATGAAAAATTTAGAGCATGGCATGCAGGGCAAGCATTCTGGCAAGATAATACTGATATCAATTCTGTATCAATAGGCATAGAGCTTGATTATAGTCCACGTGGAAAGAATAATAAATTTTCTATTAAAATGATGTCTTCACTTAAAAAACTTATAATTAAAATACAAAAAAAATATAAAATTACTAAAAAAAATATACTTGCACATTCAGATGTAGCACCTTATAGAAAAAAAGATCCAGGTAAATATTTTCCCTGGGAGTCATTTTTAGGCTCAAAAATTATTTTTGATTCAAAAAATATAACAAAAAGTAAGATCAGAATAATAGAAGAATGGTTTTATAAAAATAATTTTACATCTAAAAAAAAGAAAATTATATTTTCTTTAGCATTAATAGGATATGATATTCGTAATGTTTACAGCAACCGAAAGAATTATAACAAACTTATTTTTGCATATAAAACTAGACACATGAATCACCTAGATAATAAAAAAAGTAAATCATTTTATTTTATCTTAATTCAACATTTGTATAATTTTTTATTGACGAAAAATTAAATAAATTTACTAAGTAAATAGATGGTGCGATGATCGCTTGAGTAATCAAGAGGAAAGTCCGGGCTCCACTGGAAAAAAAACCAGGTAACACCTGGCAAGTGCAAGCTTAGGGAAAGTGCAACAGAAAATATACCGCCTGCAAAGGTAAGGGTGAAATGGTAAGGTAAGAGCTTACCGCTTTTTTGGTAACAAAAAAGGCATTGCAAACCCTTTTTGGAGCAAGGTCAAATAGGAATAGCAATCAGTTCCAGCTGAGTTATTCGGGTAGACTGCTTGAAACAAATGGCAACATTTGTTCTAGATTAATGATCATCAATTTTTTATAAATTACAGAACCCGGCTTATGCACCATCTTTAAATATTGAGAACATACAAAGAACATTTATTAATAATTCATATACCCATTGACGCCCATATAATCCCATGATAACCCATTTTAAATGGATTTATTTGTATCAAAATATTTTAATAAAATTGATAAAAAGGGAAGAATTTCTCTCCCATCTAGTTTTAGAAATGTTCTTCCTAAAGCTAACAAAAATGAAATTATTTTATACAAATCTATTAAATCACCATCTATTGAAGGATGTGGTGTTGGACGATTAAAAGAAATCGCAAAAAGAATTAATAACTTAGATTTTTTTTCGGAAGATTATGATGATTTCTCAACATCAATATTTTCTGAAATAGTCACAACTAACGTTGATAAAGAAGGAAGGTTTTTAATACCTGAAGAATTAAAATTATATGCAGGTATAAAAACAGAGGCAGCTTTTTTTGGTCAAGGGCATTTTTTTCAGATATGGGAACCTAAACAAGGTTTAAAAAATACTGAAGATTCAAGAAGACGTCTTTTAAAAGAAAAAAAATCATTACGAATGATGTTAACACAACAAAAATAATATGAAAAATTTACATAATTCAGTAATGATAAATGAAATAATATCCTTTCTACCATTAAAAAAATCAATAAATGTAATAGATGCAACTTTTGGTGGTGGCGGGTATTCAAAAACTATTCTTGAAAAATTCAATGTAAATCAGTTGTTAGCGATAGATAGGGATCCAATTTCAAAAATATTTGCAAAAGAAATAGAATCCAAATTTTCAAATTTTATTCTAATAAATGATAAATTTAGTAGAATTGAAGAAATAGTAAGTAATACAAAGTTTAAAGATAAAAAATTTGACATAATTCTTTTTGATATCGGCACAAGCTCAAATCAAATAGATAATGCACAAAGAGGTTTTTCATTCAATAAATCTGGACCACTTGATATGCGAATGGGTGCTTCAGATAAAAATGCTTATGATATAATTAATAATTATGAAGAAAAAAATTTAGCTGAAATAATTTATCAATATGGAGAAGAACGTTATTCAAGAGTTATTGCAAAAGAAATAGTAAAAAACAGAAAAATAAAATTTATAAGTGACACGATAGAATTATCAAATATTATTAAAAAATGTTTACCAAAAAAGAATCAATTAAAAAACAAGATTCATCCAGCCACAAAAACATTTCAGGCAATTAGAATTTATGTAAATGATGAGTTAAGTGAACTAAAGACAAGTCTAGAAAAAACTTTAAAAATTTTAAATAAAGATGGTTTAATTTTAGTAGTTTCTTTCCAAAGTCTAGAAGATAGAATTGTGAAAGATTTTTTTAACCACAATAGTGGTAAACGATGGCGTTCCTCCCGCCACTACCCGGAGTTACCTGATAAACTGGCAACTCAACTTAAAATAATCACCAAAAAACCAATATTGCCATCAGCTTCTGAGATTTTAGAAAATCCCAGATCTAGATCAGCAAAACTTCGGGTAGCTCAGAAAATTTAATAATGAAGTATACTAAATCAATTATATTCTTTTTGATTCTTAATTTAACACTGGTTTTTTTAATGATTTTTGTTGCCAACAATACAAGAGAAATCGAAAAAAATAATCTTAATCTGAAAATGAAAATTTCTAAGATTTCAGAAAACTTAAAAATCAATAAGATTGAACTAGCTGCTCATCAAAATAGCTCATATTTAAAGACACTATATGAATTGTATTTTTATGAAACTCAAAACAATAATGTTCCTCTTATTGTAAAAATGAAAGAACTTGCACTTCAAGATAAAAATATCAAGCTTGTTAGTTCAAATAATTAATTAATGTTAAGTAAATTAAAATTATTTGATAGTGATTCTTTAAAATTACTTCATAGAAGAGTTTTTTTTTCAATTACGATTTTTATATTTGTCTATTTTATTTCTATTTATAGAATCTCGTCAATAATGCTCTTTCCTGATCTGAATGATGATACTACTAATTATATAAAAAAAGATATTAGGGGCAGTATTTATGATAGGAATGGAAAGATAATTGCTACTTCAATTGAAAGTATCTCTTTATCAATTAATCCTAATAAGATAAAAAATAAAAAAGAACTTGCCAATAAATTGGGATTAATTCTTGATTTAGATATAAAAAAAATAGAAAAAAAATTATTATCAAAAAATAAATTTGTTTGGATAAAAAGAAATATATCTCCAATTGAATATCAAGAAATAATCAATCTTGGTGAAATAAACATCCAAGCTCATAAGGAATTTAGAAGAATATATCCTTATAAGAATACTTTGTCACATATTCTTGGATATGTGGATATTGATCAAATTGGACAGAGTGGAATTGAGAGGTATTTTGAAAATGATCTATCAAAATCACAAGATATAATTATTAGTATTGATACTAATTTACAGCAGTTGGTTAGAGAAAATCTATTAAAAACAATAAATTATTATAGAGCTGAATCCGGTTTAGCTATAGTTTTGGATATTCCTAGTGGTCAAATCTTATCATCAGTAAGCTTGCCTGATTATAATCCTGAGGACAAATCCACATATAATAACAATAATTTAATGAATAGAGTTTTTCAGTCTAATTATGAAATGGGATCAACTTTCAAACCAATAACTGCAACTATTGGATTTGATTTAGATATTATAGATCCTCAAATGACTTTTGATGTTACAAAAAAATATTTAAATATAAGTGATCATGATAATTATAAAGATAACGGTATTTATGATGTTGAAAAAATAATTGTTGAGTCATCAAATATTGGTACTGCTCAGATTGCCACTCGAATTGGAAAAAAAAATCAAAAAGAATTTTTTAAAAAAATAGGTTTTAATAAAAAAATAAATATAGAAAATAAAGAAAGTTCAGCTCCTTTAGGAAACAAAAATAACTGGGGTAAGTTAGAAACAGCAACTATAGGATTTGGTCATGGATTTGCAATTACTCCTCTTCATTTAGTTAAAGCTTATGCTTCATTAGCGAATAATGGGAATGAGGTTTTTCCAACACTTCAAATTAACAAACAATTTGAACAAAAACAAATTTTTAATAATAAAGAATCATCTAAATTTTTTATTAATTTATTAAATTCCGTTGTTCTCAAAACAGAATACACTGGTCCCAGAGTAAAAGTAGATGGTTATTCTGTAGGAGGTAAAACTGGAACATCAGAATTACTAAATCCAAATGGTGGATATTACAAGGACAGAAACTTAACGTCCTTTATTGGTATATTCCCAACAAATAATCCACAATATGTAATTTACACTGCTATTGAATATCCAAAAAAGGAAACAGGCACTAAACAAAGAATGACTGGAGCAAGAGTAAATGCACCCTTGGTAAAAGATATTATTATTAATATTATAAGACTATTTAATATTTCAAAAGATGAAAACGATGATCTTCTAAAAGTAGACACAAATTTTTTATATAGAAAATTAAATGCTACTGTCTAATTTACCAAAAGTTATTAGTGTAAAAAAAACCTATTACTTCAATAAAAATAAATATTTCTCAGCAATTACCTCAAATTCAAAATTTACTAATAACAAAACGTTGTTTGTTTATGACAAAAATAAAAGTGTAAAAAAGATTTATTTAGATGAAGCAGTTAAGAATAAAACTCCTGCTATAATTTCGAATAAATATATTAATAACTTAAAAATTCCTCAATTTGTTGTTTCTAATATTAATTTTGAGACCTATACATTATTAAATAAGCTTTATAATAATCTTCCCTTTAAAACACTAGCAGTTACAGGTACAAATGGAAAGACATCAGTTGTTTGGTATATTTCAAAAATTCTTAATTCACTAAAATATAATAATACAACGGTTGGTACTTTAGGTCATTTTAAAAATGGGAAAAAAATAAATGATATAAATTTGACGACTCCCGCCTATGAAGAATTATTTAAATATGGATCTTCGAATAAAAGAGAAAAAAATATTTATATTTTTGAAGCTTCAAGTCATGCTTTAGAACAGAACAGATTAAGAAATTATCCTATAAATATTGCAGCTATTACAAATATTTCAAAAGATCATCTTGATTACCATAAAACATTCTCAAATTATAAAAAATCAAAAATTAAACTTTTTACTAATCATTTAGAAAATAACGGATTTGCAATAATTAATTCAAGATTAAAAATCTCATCAGAATTGGAAAAAAAATTGATAAAAAAAAACGTCCAATTAAAATATTTTGGAAATAAAAGTTTTAAATTTTTAAAGATTAGAGATGTTTTATATTTGAATATCAATGATAAAAAATACAAATTAGAAAATTTAAAACTTAAAACAAATATAGAATTTGAAAATTTAGAATGTGCAATTGCTTGTTGTTTAGCACTAAATATTAGTCAAAATAAAATTGTAAAAGTACTATCAAAAGTTACTAATCCCACAGGTCGATTAGAAACAATTGAATATAAGAAAAAAAATTCAAAAATTATTATTGATTATGCACATACTCCAGATGCATTAAAAAAAATATTAATTGCTTATAAAATCAATAAAATAAAACCATCAATTTTATTTGGTTGTGGGGGCGATAGAGATAAAAGTAAGAGAAAATCTATGGCACTAATTGCAAATAAATATGCAGGTAAAATTTATATAACGGATGATAATCCAAGAAATGAAAATCCATCCAAAATAAGGAAAAATATATTAAAGTATTGTTCTAGAGCTATTGAAGTATCTGATAGAAGAAAAGCAATTAAAGTAGCAATTAAAGAATTAAAAATGAATGAAATTTTAATAGTAGCAGGTAAAGGGCACGAAAAATTCCAAGTTTTAAAAAATAAAACAATTAAGTTTGATGATTTTACAATTGTGAAACAATTATTAAATTAATGAATGAATTAAATAAACTAGAGCAATATATAATATCTAAAAGAGATAAAATTCAAATATCAAGTAAAGATATAAAAGTTGGTGATATTTTCCTTGCTTTAAAAGGTAAAAGATTTCATGGAAATGAATTCATAAGTGAAGCAATAAATAAAGGTGCAAAATTTTGTATAACTGACAAAAAAAATTTTAAAGAAAATAAAAAAATTATATATGTAAATAATATTTATAAATATCTTTCAGAAATAGCAAAAAGAAAACGTGATTTATATAATGGTAAAGTAATAGGTATAACTGGCAGTGCTGGTAAAACTACTTTAAAAGAAACTTTAGCATTTTTTTTAAAAAAAGATCATAACATTTCTTACTCAAAGAAAAGTTATAATAACCAGTTAGGTGTATTAATATCTTTACTAAATTTAAACTTAAAGTCAAACTTTGCAATTTTTGAGATTGGAACAAACAATTTTGGTGAAATAAAATTACTTAGTAATTTAGTTAGACCATCAGAGATATTTATTACAAATATACAATCTACGCATCTTGAAAATTTCCACACCAAAAATAATATTGCTAAAGAAAAAGCTGATATATTTATTTCAAAATATAATAATAATAGACAAAACCTATATCTAAATGTTTCATCTAAATATGAAAATATTTTAATTACAAAGGCAAAAAAAGAAAAAAATCTTAAGATAATTCGTATTGATAATTCTTCAAAAAAATATTTTATTAAAAAAATATATCCTTTTAAAAAATTTTATAAAGTTACTTTATCAATTAATAAAAAACAAATTCACATTATTACTAATTCAATAGTAAGGCATAGATTAAATAACTTATTATTTTGTTGTGCATTTTATAATGAAAATTCTCTAAATATTAAATCAGTTGTAAATCGTTTCAAGTTTTTAAAACCAGTTGAGGGTAGGGGATTAGTTCATAAAATTTCTTTAAATAAGAAAAAAATAAATATTATTGATGAATCTTATAATGCTAATCCAGATACAATGATGCAAAGTATACAATACTTAAAAAATATAAAAATAAAGAATAATAAAAAAATAATAATACTTGGAACAATGAATGAATTAGGAAATAATTCTTATAAAATTCATTATAAATTACTAAAACAATTAGATGACACTATTTTTAAATTTGTAATTTTATGTGGCGAATTCTTTGAATTATCTATAAAAAAATTTTTTAATCCAAATAATGAATTTATCTATTTTAAAAATACGAATAAAATCATGCAATTTTTAGAAGAGAAAGTGCATAATAATGACATTATTTTAATTAAATGTTCTAATTCAACAAAAATAAATAAGTTTGCAAAAACATTACTAAAGCAGGTATCGATTTGATTAAATATTTGGCCTTTGAATACCAATCTTTATTTAGTTTTCTAAATATTTTTAGTTATATAACATTTAGGGCTGGCGCCTCTATTCTTACTGGATTATTTTTTTCTCTCATATTTGGAAATTATATTATTAACAAATTATCAAATGTTCAACCAACTGGCCAGCCAATAAGAGATGATGGTCCAGAGTCACATATAATTGCAAAAAAAGGCACACCTACAATGGGTGGCTTGTTGATTATTCTAAGTGTTTTTGTTTCAACAATTATTTGGGCTGATTTACAAAATATTTTTATATGGATTTTACTTTTAACTATTTTAATTTTTGGATCTATTGGTTTTGCAGATGATTACAAAAAAATTAAATCAAATACAAGTGAGGGTATTTCATCAAAAATAAGAATTATATTTCAAATCATTTTTTCATTTTTCATTACATATTTAATTCTTATCAATTTAGATCCAAGTATAAGCAAATCTATGACATTTCCTTTCTTTAAAAATTTAATTATAGATTTTGGAATATTTTATTTTTTAATTTCCATATTTATAATTATTGGATCGGCTAATGCAGTCAATCTTACTGATGGACTAGATGGTTTAGCAATTGTCCCTGTAATGATAGTTGCTATGTCTTTTGCTTTCATAGCTTATGTTTCAGGTAATATAGTTTTTTCTAATTATTTACTAATTCAATATATTCCTGGAACTGGTGAGTTAGCAGTTTTTTGTGGTTCTTTAATTGGAGCTGCTTTAGGTTTTCTATGGTTTAACGCACCACCTGCTAAAGTTTTTATGGGAGATACTGGATCTTTAGCATTAGGTAGCTCTTTAGGCTCAATAGCAATAATATGCAAACATGAAATTCTTCTTGCAATAATAGGAGGTTTATTTGTTCTAGAAACCTTGTCTGTAGTAATCCAAGTATTCATTTTTAAAATGACAGGAAAAAGAGTTTTTTTAATGGCTCCACTACATCATCATTTTGAAAAAAAAGGATGGGCTGAGTCAACAATAGTTATTCGTTTTTGGATAATTACTATTGTATTAGCTTTGATAGGTCTTGCAACTTTAAGAATTAGATAATGTATTTAATTTATGGAATTCAAAAATCAGGACTTTCTATAGTAAATTATTTTGAAAATAAAAAAATAAAATTTAAGATGTGGGATGATAATCCAAAAGTAAGAAAGGCTATAGAAAAAAAATTCAATAAAGATTATTTTTTTAATATAAAAAAAGATAATTTGAATGATTTTGAAAAAATTTTTGTTAGTCCTGGAATATCATTAAGACAAAAAAAATTTAAAAGAAAAAATATATCTAAAAAAGTAAATAGAGATTTAAATTTATATATTTCAAATTTAACAAATCAAAAGATCGTAGCTATTACAGGTACAAATGGGAAATCAACAACAACCAAATTAATAGGAGACATTTTAAAAAAAAATAATATTAGAACATTTGTTGGGGGCAATATTGGAGAATCATTATGCAATGCTTTTCTTCTTAAAAAAAAATATAAAGTTCATGTTATTGAATTAAGTTCCTTTCAATTAGAAACAATTAAGTCACTTGATAGTAAAATATCAGTAATAACAAATTTATCTGGTGATCATTTAGATAGATACAAAGGTATTAGCGATTATATTAATCAGAAAAAAAATATTATTTCTAAAAATGGAATTAATTTGTTATCCATTGACGATATTTATTCAAGAAAGATATTTAATCAAAAAAAAATTAAAAATAAAATTAGTTTTTCTCTAGTCGATAAATCAGCTGATTGTTTCGCTAACAATGATTATATTCTAGATAATTACTTCAAAAAAAACAGAAAATTATTTATAAAAAAAATCTCAAAAGACTTAGAAGGTTATTTTAATATTCAAAATATTCTTATAGCATACATATGTAGTAAAATATTAAAAATTTCAGAAACTAATTTTCTTAAGGTTATAAAAACATTTAAAGGTCTGCCATTTAGATCATCTACAATTTTTACAAATAATAAATTTAAAATAGTAAATAATAGTAAATCTACTAATTTAAATTCAACAATAAATTCAATTACAAATTACAATAATATCTACCTAATATTAGGAGGCATAGCTAAAGAAAAAAATTTTGAAATTCTTCTAAAATATAAAAATAAAATTAGCTGTGTATATACCTATGGAAAATCAGGAAATTTAATTGCAAAAAAATTAAAAAAAGAATTAATTGTAAAAAGATCGGTAAATTTAAAATCAGTTATCAAAAAAACCTTCAAGGATATTAAAAAAAATTCAAATCAATCAACTATATTGTTCGCTCCTGCATGCGCCTCTTATGATCAATACGAAAATTTTGAAGAAAGAGGCATACATTTTAATAAATTAATTAAAAATTATATAAACTAACCATGGAATATTTAAAGAATTGGTGGAATTCAATTGACAGAATTAACATTATATTAATATTATCATTGGGTTTTACTGGATTAATACTATCATTTTCCATAGATGAAAATTTATCCATAAATAGACACTCTATTTTTTTTCTTTTTTCAATTTTCTTACTTATTGCGTTATCAGACTTAGATAGTAAAAATATAAGAAGAATTTCATTATTTTTATTTATTATTTTATTAATAATAATACTTCTAATTTTTTTTTTAGATTACGAAGTTAAAGGCGCTAAGAGATGGTTTCAAATACTTAACTTTACACTACAACCTTCGGAAATAATTAAACCTATTTTTGTCATATTGACTGCATGGTGTATAAGTAAATCTATAGAAGATAAAAAATTTTATTTACCTTTACTGTTTGTTTTTTTCTTCTTGCTTTTATCTTTAATACTTATGCAACCTGATTTGGGAATGACAGTTTTACTGTCAGCAACTTTTTTTTGCCAGTTATTTGTTGCTGGTTTATCAATTTTTTTAGTTATTGTTGCATTTTTATTTATATTAGGAATTTCAATTTTTTCTTATTTTATTTTTGATCATGTTCAATCAAGAATTAATTCATTTCTTGGCGGGTTAGGTGGCACTGATACATACCAAATAGATTTAAGTATTCAAGCTTTTAAAAATGGTGGGCTACTTGGAAAGGGTCCAGGGCAAGGTATTTTAAAAGAAAAAATTCCTGATGCCAATACAGATTTTATTTTTGCTGTTGCTGGAGAAGAATTAGGATTTATTTTTTGTTTAATAATTATTTTAATAATTCTATCTATTATAATAAGAAGCTTATTAAAAGTTCTACAACTTGAAGATCCATATAAAATTATTGCAATTAGTGGTCTGATTTGCTCATTTGGATTACAGTGCTTAATTAACATCTTTAGCTCGCTAGGTCTTATACCAACAAAAGGTATGACACTGCCATTTGTAAGTTATGGAGGCTCTTCCATGATATCAATAGCAATTTTATTTGGTTTTTTATTATCTCTTACAAACAAAAAAAATGAAGAATTATGAATAAAAATTTTTTATTAATTACAGGAGGAACAGGAGGCCATGTTATACCAGCGAAAAATTTTGCTCATTATTTATCTATTAAAAATATAAATTGTACAATTATAACTGACAAAAGAGGCTATAAATACTTTGATAATTATAATGGAAAAATTTATATAATTAGCTCATCAAATTTAAATGGAAACATAATATTTAAAATCTTTGGTATATTTCAAATTTTATTAGGATTAATTCAATCATTTATTATTATATTTTTATTAAAACCATCCCACTCTATTTCTTTTGGAAGTTATGCTTCATTTTCTCCAATGTTATCATGTGTATTATTTAAATCATTATATAAAGTTAAGCTTTATATACATGAACAAAATTCAATTATAGGCAGAACTAATAAATTCTTTTTGAATTTTACAAATAAATTATTTTTAAATTTTGATATGAAATCTAAAATTAATTCAAAGTTTAAAAATAAAATATTTGTAGTAGGCTCGCCAGAAAATAATATTAAAAAAAATATTGATAAATGCAATAAAAATTCTGAGAGTGATTTTACAATTTTTATTTCGGGTGGAAGCCAAGGATCAGAATTTGTATCAAACTTTGCATCAAATCTAATTAAAATTATAGATAACGAAAAAATTATAAAAGCTAAATTTATATTTCAGTGTTCTAAACATTTGATAAAAAAACAAGAAGAAAAATTAAGAAATATTAAATCAACAATCATTTTAAAAGATTTTTTTATAAATGTAGATGAAATTCTAGGTAATGCTAATTTAGCAATATGTAGAGCTGGAGCAGGCACAATTGTTGATTTAATTAACTATAAACTTCCCTCCATAATAATTCCATTACCTTCTTCAAAAGACAATCATCAATTTTTTAATGCTAAAATATTAGCTAAACACGACTTAGCCATAATTATTGATCAAAATAATGATGACTTAGACAAAGCAAAAAGACATATTTATGAAATATATAGTAATGCAAAAAAATTAGAATCAATGAATAAGAAATTTGATATGATTCAAGTTAAAAACTCTAATACTTTAATTTATAAATTAATACTAAATGAAAATTAAAAATAAAATTCATTTTATAGGTATTTCAGGAATAGGAATGTCTGGTATTGCAGAATTGATGTTAGATAAAGGATATTCGATTCAGGGTAGTGATATATCAGCAAACGACAACACAAAAAGATTAAAGAAAAAAGGTATAAAATTTTTTTTAGGACATAATAAAAAAAATATTAAAAATGCACATGCTATTGTTTATTCCTCAGCTATAAAAAAAAATAATCCTGAAATAATAGAGGCATATAATAAGAAAATCCCTGTTCTTTCTCGAGCTGATATGCTTTCAGAATTAATGAAAAATAAAAAATCTATTGCCATAGCTGGATCTCATGGGAAAACTACTACTACTAGTTTGGTAGGAAACATTTTTAATGAAGCAGGTTTAGACCCTACAATTGTTAATGGCGGGATTATAAATTCTTTTTCTAATAATAATCGTTACGGAAAAGGTGAATGGATGATTGTTGAAGCAGATGAAAGCGATGGTACTTTTTTAAAGCTCCCGCATCAAATATCAATTATTACTAATTTAGATATTGAACACATGGATTATTATAAATCAAAGAAAAATTTAATTAATTCATTTGAAAAATTTATAAATCTGCTTCCATTTTATGGAACCACAATAATGTGCTATGATGATAAAAACCTTAAATTATTGATTAACAAAATAAAAACTAGAAATATTTTAACTTATTCAATAAAAAATAATAAAGCAGATATATTAATCTTTGACATTAAACAAAACAAATTAAAAACTTCTTTTAAATTAAAAATTAACAATAAAATTAATCATTCTTCTAATTATAAATTCAATTTAAATGCAATTGGTAATCATAATATTTTAAATGCAACTGCAAGTATTGTTGTGGCCAAACTGAATGGAATAAAAAATAAAGATATTAATAACGCGTTGACAAATTATATAGGTGTGAAAAGAAGATTCTCATTTATTGGAAAAAAAAATAAATCTTTTGTGTATGATGATTATGCACATCATCCAACAGAAATTGCAGCTACATTAAGTGCAGCTAAAAGTCTAAAAAATAAAGTAGTAGTTGTGTTTCAACCACATAGATACACTAGAACTAAAATACTAATTAAAGAATTTATAAAAGTTTTATCTAAAATTGATCATTTAATTTTATTAGAAACCTATTCAGCTGGAGAAAAGATTATCAAGGGTGCAACTTCAAAGGATATATATTATAAAATAATAAAAAAAAATAAAAATATTACATATTTAAAGAATATAGGTCATTTAAATAAATTAATGAAACCTCATACAATGTATCAAAGTACCATTGTTTTTATGGGCGCGGGTTCAATATCAAATATTGCAAAAAAATATTTGAATAACTAATGTCAAAAAAAATTATAGAATTAGCTGATAAACTTAAAAGTAAAATTTACTCAGATTATAACGCTGGTAAACATACTTGGTTCAGAACAGGAGGCAATGCAAAAATATTTGCTATAGTTGAAGATAATTTAGAGTTAGAAATTATATTAAATGAAATAAATAATGAAAATTTTTACATAATAGGCTCAGGTTCAAATCTTTTAATAAGAGATAATGGCTATAATGGAACTCTTATAAAATTAGGCAAAGGTTTTAATACTATTAATATTAATGATAACAAACTTGAAGTTGGTGCTAGTATTTTAGATATTAATTTATCAAATTATGCTTTACGACAAAAGATAGAGGGTTTTGAGTTTTATAGCGGTATTCCAGGATCAATAGGTGGAGCAGTTAAAATGAATGCTGGTTGTTATGGTTCGGAAACTACAGATATTTTAAATAGTATAGAAATTTGTGATAAGTTTGGTCTAAGAAAAACAATTTCAAAAGATAAACTAAACTTAAAATATAGATCTTCAAAAATAAATAATACAGATATAGTTACAAAAGCTATATTTAATTTTAATTATGGAGATCAAAATTTAATAAAAGACAAGATTAATGAAATAAAGAATAAACGTTTAGAATCTCAGCCAATTAAAAATAAAACTTCTGGCAGCACTTTCAAAAATCCTGAAAATCTTCATGCTGCAAAACTAATTGAGGAAGCAGGATGCAAAGGTACTAATTATGGAGATGCATATGTGAGTGATAAACATGCAAATTTTTTAATAAATAGGGGGAGTGCTTCAGCAACAGATATAGAAAACCTAGGTAAAAGTATTGTTGAAAAAGTATATGCTAAATTCAATGTAAAATTGGAATGGGAGGTAAAAATAATAGGTGAGTAATAAAAAAATTTTAATTTTAGAAGGTGGTAATAATGAAGAGCATGATGTATCTTTAGTAACGTCTAGAGAAATTCAAAAAATTCTTAATCAAAATAAATTGAAGTTTAAGACATTAAGAGTAAATCCTAAAAACTTTCATAAAAAAATAATTAATTATAAAAATTTTATTTGTATTAATGCTTTACATGGACCTTTTGGTGAAGATGGACAAACTCAAAGAATTTTAAAAAAAAATAAAATTCCCTTTTCTCATTCAAATATAAAATCATCTAATCTATGTTTTAATAAATCTGCATCAAAGAAAGAAATAATTAAAAATAAATTAATGTCTCCACAATATTATCATTTAAATATAAATGATTTAAATGAGAAGAAATTAATTACTATCAAAAGTAAGTTAAAAAAATTTGTTATTAAGCCCAATAGAAGTGGTTCAAGTTTTGGTATAAAAATAATTAAAAATCAAAAAGAATTTGATATTTTAATTTCTTGTTTAGAAGAATTTAAAAGGAAACTTAATGATCATAAAGAAATTTTAATAGAAGAGTATATTTCTGGAAGAGAGCTTACAGTTTCAACTATTAAATTGGATAAAAAAATTCACGCACTTGCTGTTACAGAGATAAAATCAAAAAATAATTTCTTTGATTATAAGGCAAAATATTCAAAAGGTTACGCTAAACATATTTTGCCAGCTAAGTTAAATAAAATAAATTATGCTAAATGTCTTAAATTTGCTACTAAAGCTCATAAACTCTTGGGATGTAATTCACTTGCAAGAACCGATTTTATTTTTGATACAAAAAAAAATAAAATTTTCTTCTTAGAAACTAATACTCAACCTGGACTTACACCTATATCTCTATTACCTGAACAAGCTAATTACAAAGGTTTATCTTTTTCAGAAATTATTTTTATTTTGATCAATAATTTGAATTATTAGTATGAAAAATATTAATAGGAGAAGATATGTTTTAAGTTTTAGATCACTTATTTATTTCTGTACTTTCTTTTTTTTAATTATCATTTCATATTTACTATATTTTAATAAAAATTATTTAATTGAAATATCAAAAAATATTATTCAGAGTTTTTCAGAAAACTTCGAATATCAACTAACAAAATTTGAAATTACAGGTCTTGAAAAAATTGAACTAAAATTTGTAGAAGAAAAACTGCAAAATTATATACAATCTTCAATTTTTTTATTACCATTGGATCACATTTATGATTCAATAAAAGAAAATAATTGGGTAAAAGAAATATATTTAAATACAAATTATAAAGATACTCTTTTTATAAGAATTGAAGAATACAAACCGATAGGTATTTATTTTTTTAATGAGAAATATTTTGTTTTTGATGAAAATGGAAAAATTATAGATCAAATTTATATTACAAATTTAACTGATCGTTCATTATTAATTTTTAAAGGTAATTCTTCAAACTTAAAAGCAAATTCACTAATTAATATTTTAAAAAATAATGATTTTGAAAATAAATATCAAATTAAGAGTTTGGAATTTATTAATAAAAGAAGATGGGATATAAATTTATTCACCGATGTGAAATTAATGCTTTCAGAAGAAGATCCTAATAAATCTATTCAGAATTTTATTATGATACAAAATAAACTTAGCGAAACAGATATTAATAATATAAAAACATACGATTTAAGAAATTTAAAAAAAACAATCTTAATTAATTTAAATGATTAAAGCTGGTTTAGATATTGGTAATTCAAAAATATCATTTGTGATTGCTGATTATAAGAATACTGAAAATATTAATATTTTATCCATTGCTAGTGTTCCAAATAATAATATTAAAAAAAATATTATTTTAAATTTTGAAAATTTACATGATCAGATTAAATCTTTAGTTGTAGAGGCTGAAAAACAATCTCAAACCAAACTAAATTCTATTAATCTTAATTTATCTCTGTTGAATTCTAATTCTCATTATTACAACTCAGAAATAGAATTAAAAAATGAGAGAATTTCTGAATTACATCTGAAAAAAATAATTAATCAATCGGAATATTTTAATAGTCCTACTGAAAAATTTGAAATATTTAATAATATAACCTCATATGATATCGATAACAATCTTTATTTCGATGCCCCCATTGGAAATTATTCAGATAATATTAAAATTAACTTTTATAAAATATATATTCAAAAAAAATATTCAGATAATATTTCCAGTGTTATCAAAAAATTGAAACTTAATATTGATAATTATATTCCCTCTCCATTATCTTCATCTTTATCATCATTAACTAAAGACGAAAAAGAACTTGGAACTATTTGTATAGATTTAGGTCATTCAATATCTTCTATATCAGTTTTTGATAACAATAAATTTGTCTATGGAGATGCAATAGGTGTTGGAAGTAATAATATTACATTAGATATTGCTCGAGGTTTATCAACTACTATTTCAAGTGCTGAAAGGTTAAAAACTTTATATGGCTCTCTGGTTTCATCTCCAAGTGATGATCATGAAATAATAGAAATCCCAATTGTTTCAGGTGATAAAAATACATTTAAACAGATAACAAGATCAAACTTAAATGCGATTATTAGACCTCGCATTGAGGAAACTTTAGAAATGATATGGCAAAAAATTAGCGATAATAATTTAAGAAATAAAAAACTAAATAATGTAGTTTTAACAGGTGGAGGGGCAATGATGGATAATATTACAGAATACGTAGAAACAATTTTTGCAAGTAGTGCAAGAGTAGCAAGCCCACTAGATCAATTAAATTTGGAAAATAATTTTAAAAAACCAAATTTTTGCGACATTACAGGATCTATATTGTTTGACCGAGAATTATTTAAAATTGATTTTCTCGCAAATCAGTCAAAAACCTTAAAAAAACGAGGAATTTCAAGCTTTTTTACTTGGCTTGATCAATATATTTAGATAATACTATATCTAGTAAATTATATTGACGATTTCGAATATAAATCGTTAAGAACTATTTAAAACGGCGGAGATTTACAATGACTATCAATATTTCAATACAAGATGTAGCACAAAACTTACATCCTAAAATAACAGTATTAGGAGTAGGCGGATCTGGCGGCAATGCAGTTAACAATATGATTAACGCTAATTTAGAAGGCGTAGACTTTTTAATAGCAAATACTGATGCGCAAGCTCTACAAATTTCAAGTTGTCCAAATAAAATTCAATTAGGATTAAACAGCACTAAAGGTTTAGGTGCGGGAATGAGACCTGATATCGGAAGACAGGCTGCTGAAGAAGCAATTCAAGATCTAAGTGAAAAGTTTGAAGGTAGTCATATGCTTTTTATAGCTGCTGGTATGGGTGGTGGTACTGGCACAGGAGCTGCTCCAGTTATCGCTAAATTAGCAAGGGAAAAAGGGATACTGACTGTTGGTGTAGTAACTAAACCTTTCCATTTTGAAGGCTCTCAAAGGATGAAGTTAGCTGAAAAAGGAATTGAAGAACTTCAACAGTATGTTGATACATTACTAACAATACCAAACCAAAATTTATTTAGGATTGCCAATGAAAAAACTACTTTCTCTGATGCTTTTAAGATGGCAGATGATGTCCTTTATGCAGGAGTAAGAGGTGTAACTGATCTTATGGTTCAGCCTGGAATGATTAATTTAGATTTCTCAGATATCAAAACTGTTATGTCTGAAATGGGTAAAGCTATGATGGGTACTGGTGAAGCACAAGGTGAAGGTAGAGCAATTGCAGCTGCTGAAGCAGCTATTGCAAACCCATTAATAGATGATGTGTCTCTCAAAGGCGCAAAAGGTCTAATAATAAATATTACTGGTGGGAAAGACATTACATTGTATGAGGTTGATGAGGCTGCAAATAGAATCAAACAAGAAGTTGATGAAGAAGCAAACATTATTTATGGAACAACATGTGATGATAGACTTGAAGGCGTCGTAAGAGTTAGTATTGTAGCTACAGGTATTGATGCAAATAATAATATTTCAGCTAAACCGATAGAAAATTTTGCACCAATTAATATAAATAACGACATTTACAAACAAGATACAGAAAAATCTGAGTTATTGAATGAAAGTATGGCATTGCAGGAACATTCTTCAAAAGATAGAAACATCTCAGATGAAGAGATTCTTAATAATGAAAATTCAGAAAATATTGATTTAAATGAGCAAACAAATATCAACCAAATGGAGACTGCAATTTTAGAAGAAAATACCGATGATAAAGTTTTTGAACAAAATGAAGTTTCAGAGTCTGTAGATCAAATTGAATCTGATTATATTTCCGATGAAGTTTCAAACTCAACTTCACAAATTGAAAAACCAAATGAAACAAGTGTAAGAAGGTTGAGCTTATTTGATACTCTTTCTACTGAAAATAAATCTGAAGATATCGCTCCAGAGAATGAGTTGCTAGCAAAGACTGAACCTGTTTTTGCATCCTCTGAAGAAAAGATTGTAGAAAATGAATCAAAAGATAATAACTCCGAAGATAATAATTTAAGCATTGGCGAAAAAGAGGAGTTTAGTGCTGAAGAGACTGAATCTACTGAAATTGATGATGAGTTCAATCAGGAAACAGAGGAAGAACTTCTTGATATACCAACCTTTCTTAGAAGACAAGCTAACTAGTAATAAGTGCAAAATTTGCAATATTTTGAAATATTAGGTTAGTTGTTAAGATCGTCAAAAATATATATTAAAAAAGTGCTGATTTCAGCACTTTTTTTTTAAAATGATAGATATATCAAACACATCTAGTAATCAACAACAGACAATTGCCAAACCAATATCTATCCTAGGAATAGGACTACATACTGGAGCAGAAGTAACCATGAAATTATATCCTGCTAAAGTTGATTACGGAATAAAGTTTATTCGAAAAGATATCAAAGACAACAATGTGATTGAGGCTTTATGGTCAAATGTAAGCAGCACAAAATTAAGCACAACTATAAGCAATCAAAGTGGTGCTAGTGTCTCAACTATTGAGCATTTAATGAGCGCGTTATCTGGATTACACATAGATAATGTTAAAATTGAAATTGATGGACCTGAAGTACCAATCATGGACGGTAGTTCAATAAAGTTTGTTGATCTTATTGATCAAACTAAAACTCAAAGTTTAAATAAAAGAAGAAAAATTTTAAAAGTTAAAAAAAATATTAAAATAGAAAATAATGATTCATCTGTAGAATTACAACCTAATGACCAGTTTTCAATTGATTTTGAAATCGATTTTCCTAGTAAACTAGTTAGTAAACAAAGCTGTCATTTACAATTAGTAAATGGGAATTATAAAACTGACATTGCCTCAGCACGTACTTTTGGATTTGAAAGAGATGTTGATATGTTAAGATCAAATGGCTTAGCACTTGGTGGTTCTTTGGATAATGCTGTTGTTGTTGGAGAAAGTAAAATACTAAATTCAGATGGTTTGCGTTTTAAGGATGAGTTTGTTAGACATAAAATTCTTGATTCTATTGGAGATTTGTACTTGGCAGGTGCGCCAATTCAAGGTTATTTTTTAGGAAACAAATCAGGCCATCATCTAAATAACTTACTATTAAGATCTTTGTTTGCTGATAAAAATAATTACGAATATATTTAGTTAAATCATTTTTTTTGGATCGACTATTTTATCAAATTCCTTTTCTGAAATTAATTTCAATTTTAAAGCCGCTTCCTTAAGGGTTAAATTCTCATTGAAGGCTTTTTTTGCAATTTTTGCTGAATTATCATATCCAATACTTTTGTTTAAAGCAGTAACAAGCATTAATGAATTATTTAAATGATTATCAATAACTTCTTTGTTCGCTTTTAATCCTTGTAAGCAATTATTATTAAAACTTTTAATTCCATCACTTAGAAGGTTTACTGACTGAATAATGTTAAAAGCAATAACTGGTTTATAGGTATTTAATTGAAAATGACCATTGGATCCTGCAAGATCTACAGTTGTGCTATTACCAATTACTTGAACACACACCATACTTAATGCTTCAATTTGTGTAGGATTGACTTTTCCAGGCATAATTGATGACCCAGGTTCATTAGCAGGTAAAATTAGTTCTCCCAAACCAGACCTAGGTCCAGATGCTAAAAATCTAATATCATTAATTATTTTAAGTAAAGATATTGATAACGTTTTTAAAGAATTTGAAAAATTTACTAGTGAGTCATGAGATGATATAGCTTCAAATTTATTTTGTGTAGGTCTGTAGTTATCTATTGTGAGTTTATTTAAATATTTACAAAATACTTTATCAAATTTATTTGGAGCATTAATTCCTGAACCTACAGCAGTACCACCTTGAGCAAGATATTTCAATTCTGATTGAGAAATTTCTATTCTCTTTAAACAAGTTTCTAATTGAGTACAAAATGCGGAAAATTCATTACCTAAAGTAATAGGCGTCGCATCTTGAGTATGAGTTCTTCCTATTTTAATTATTTTTTGAAAAATTTTTTTCTTTTTTTTTAATTCTTTTATTAAATTTTTTAGGTTTGGAATTAAGCTCTTAATCGATAACTCATTAATAGCTACATGCATTATTGTAGGAAAAGTATCATTTGATGATTGTGATAAATTTACATGATCATTAGGATGAATAGGGTCTTTACTTCCAATTTTTCCTTTTAGTTTTTTAATTATATAATTACTTATTACCTCGTTTGCATTCATGTTTGTTTGCGTTCCAGATCCAGTTTGCCATACTAAAAGTGGAAATTCGTCAATTAATTTTAAATTTATTATATCATCGCAGGCATTGACAATTAATGAGCCTAATTTATTATTTAAAACTCCAAGCTCAATATTTGCTTGAGCAGAGGCTTTCTTTTGTTGACCTAATGCAATAATTAATTCAAAAGGTATTTTCTCATTACCAATTTCAAAATTTTCCAAAGATCTTTGTGTTTGAGCACCCCAAAGTCTATTATTTTCAATTTTTTTTGATCCTAAGCTATCAAATTCTATTCTTTTTTTATTCTTCATTATTTATTAACAAATAACCTATAACATATTATATGCCAGTTATGAATAAACTTGTTTTACTTCGACATGGTCAAAGTCAGTGGAATTTAGAAAATAGATTTACAGGCTGGAAAGATGTTCCATTAACTGAAAAAGGTATCATTGAAGCAAATAATGCCGGTCTTTTATTAAAAAAAAATAATATTAAAATTGACATAGTTTTTAGTAGTGTTTTAGAAAGGGCAAATAAAACTGCAGAAATAGCAATAAAAGCATCTGAAATAGAAAAATTACATAAAAATGGAATATTTATTTATGAAAAAGATCAGAGACTCAATGAGAGAGATTATGGAGATTTAGTTGGTTTAAATAAGGCTGAAACAGCAGATAAATTTGGAAAAGAACAAGTACATATTTGGAGGAGATCATATGATACACCACCTCCTAATGGAGAAAGTCTCAAGGATGTAGTAGATAGAGTTTCACCCTATTTTACCGAAACAATTGAACCACTTATTTTGAAAAAAAATATTTTAATTGCTGCCCATGGTAATTCCTTGAGAGCAATAATGATAAAAGTTGGTCTTTATAAACCTGAAGAAATATCTTCAATAGAAATTCCTACTGGTAGCCCATTATGTTTAGATTATGATAATGGTCAATTAAAATCTCATTATTACTTAAACTAATTTTTCTTATAGTTAGAAAAACTAATTACATTACTTTCTTTTGATTTATTTTTTTCTAAATCTTCATTGATTTTTTTTTGGATTTTATTTTTTTGTAAAATTAATCCAAAATTTGCAGATGGATCTGCAAATGAAACTATCGCATTGTAATCAATTATTAATTTGGTTTTAATACCACTGAACGAAAGAGAAATAGAAAAATTATTTTTGTTTATTTCAAGATTATAATATTCATATTGAATTACAATTGTCATTTCCTCAGGATATTTTTGCTTTAACCAATTAGGTATTTCAACATATTTGTGATCTGTCATGAAAGTAATGTAAAGAGAATTATTTGCTGATAATCCATTAACTTTAATATTTTCTAAAATATCTTTAAAAACACTTAGCATGTTTTTATCTAATATTTTTTGATAATTTATCATTTGTAATTTATTTACTTTTTAATATTTTTAAAATATTCTATTAAAATTTATGAGTCTAGGTAAAAATAGTGCAAATTATAGTAAAACTGCAAAATTAATTCATTGGGGTTTTGTAATTTTATTTGTCTACGGGATAGCAAAGCAAGTTGATGATATTAATCAACTAGAAGATGTTATGTTCTTTAGATTTGAAATTATTTTTGCAATAATCTTTTTTATTCTTCTTATAATTCGTTTTATTTATATGAAAAAAACTCAAAAGACATCAATACCAGATGATACACCTAAATTACAAAAAATAGCTTCTAAATTTGTTCATAATGGAATGTATATATTACTTGCTGGTACTGTATTATCAGGACTTTTAATTGGGCTCTTATTTTGGTTAGGAATCAAAGAAGGATATTTTTTGGATTTTATAGTCAATGTACACGAACTAATTATTAATTTACTTTATTGGTTTATAGGTATTCACATTATTGCAGCAATTTATCATCGTTTAAAAAAAGATGGTGTTTGGAGTTCAATGGTACCTTTTTTAAAAGAAAAAAAATGAATAATATTTATTTTTAAACAATATTTTAAAATTTTTAAAATAAATTTTTATTTAAACAAGATAATTTCTTTGATTACAGAAAAATTTTCTTTATCAAAAAGAACTTTCTTTAAATCGTTTGCTAATTATTTGTCAAATTTAATTTTTTCTTATACTATTAATCTTGTAAAACATAACAAAGATGAAAAAATTTTATTTCTTTTATTTTATTTCTCTAATTATTGTAATATCTTTTGTTGCTTCTTTAGGCTTAACAAGTTTAGTAAAATATCATTTTGAGGGTGGTCAAAAATATGAGATGCTTCAAAAATCAGCATTATTTTTTGCATCAATTCCAATCAGAACTTTAAACATGATACAGTTTAGAACTTTAAACTTAGATGCCCCGTCTAAATTTTTAAAGCATAAAGAAAAAAAAAGATTTACACAATTTGCATCAAAAAAGAGAAATGCTCTACTAATTTTACCTAGATATGATCATAGCTTACAAAGATCAGTTGTAGACATAATTGATTTAAGTACTTTTCAGGTTATCCACAGATATCAACATGATGTTGCTGATATGAATTCAAAGGTTTTAAATTTAAAAGAATTTTCTAGAATTAATATTGATGATGCTCCAGTTAGATTTCAATATAGGCATCCTTTAATTCTTGATGATGGTTCATTGATTAGTGATAGTGAATACTCACCTGAGTTTAAAATTGATATTTGCTCAAACTTGGAATGGATAAATGACGATCAACAATTTCATCATAGTAAAATGCTCGATAGTTTGGGTAATATATGGATACCTAGTTTAATGAGACCTCAATCGAGATATGTAAATAAATATAAAAGCAAATCATTTAGAGATGACGCAATTACAAAATTAAATACTAATGGTGAAATATTATTTAAAAAAAGTGTTGTTGAAATTTTAATTGAAAATAAAATTTTACCTAATAATTTTGTATTTAGTTCTATAGCTTTAGGAAATCAAGATCCATTGCATTTAAATGATATAGAACCAGCAATTTCTGATACTAAATATTGGAGGAAAGAGGATATTTTTTTAAGCATTCGCAATCTTTCATCTATTGTTCACTATAGACCTTCAAAAAATAAAGTTATAAACTACATAACAGGGCCTTTTTATTGGCAGCATGATGTAGATATCATTTCAGATAAAGAAATTTCAATATTTAACAATAATGAAAATTTTTTTAATAATAAATATTCAGAGATAATAATTTATAATCTTGAAACCAAAAAATTTAAAAAAAAATTTGATGAACAATTGCAAAATGAGAATTTTAAAACTTCAACTCAAGGCTTATCTCATATTTTTAAAGATGGAGCAATGATGGTTGAAGAAAGAAATCATGGTAGATTAATTTTATTTAATAATAATGGTGAAAAGGAATGGGAATATATCAATAAAGATAAAAATGGAGATATTGGATTTATAAGTTGGAGTAGAATTATTGAAGATGAAAAATTTATTAAAAACTATAAGATTAATATTAAAAATTCAAAATGCTTAAATTAATATCTATCATAATTATTTTCACTTTAATTAGTGGTACATCTCAAGCTTATTTAGGTCCTGGTATGGGTGGGGGAATACTAATTGCAACTTTTGGAATTGTAATCGCTATTTTAGCAGCAATTTTTGGTTTAGTATGGTTTCCAATAAAAAGATTATTTAAAAAAAATAAAGAAAAAAAAGAAAGACAAAATAATAAAATTGATTAATTATTTATTACTTTTTTGTTCAACTATTATTATATATGAAATTTTAACTCGTTTTCAATTAAT
>CACIED010000008.1 GCA_902585605.1 uncultured Alphaproteobacteria bacterium | reverse complement strand
AATTGTTAAATGGCTTAATATTGCTTATAATTTTCAATCTAGAAATTTATTTTTTAAATACTAATAGTACAATAATTCAAATTCCTTTTTTAAATTTTAATAATCTTACTTTAATCTCTAAAATATTCATTTTTTCATGGACAATTTTTATATCTATTGGAATATGGAGATCAGCAGAAAATTACAAAGGAAATATTATTTGGATAGTTTTAACTTTTATAATCGTGGCCTATAGATGTTATTCTTTACGTTTAATTTTTTTTAGTTAATTTTTGCTTTAAAATATCATTTAACATTTTTGGATTAGCTTTTCCTTTAGTTAATTTCATAGCTTGGCCAACAAAGAAACCTAATAACTTATCTTTACCTCCTAGATACTGTTCGACCATTTTTGGATTTTCTGTAATCACCTCATCAATAACTTTTGCTATTTCATCCTGATCTGTGACTTGTTGCAAACCCTTTTCATCTACGATTTGTCTAGCTGTTTTTCCTGAAGAAAACATATCTTCCAATACATCTTTTGCAATTTTACCAGAAATTTCATTTGTAGAAATTAACTTTATAAGTTGTCCTAAGTTTTCTGGTGATACTGGAGAGTTATTTAAATCTAGATTATTTTTGTTTAATAATGAAAACAATTCAGAAGTAATCCAATTTACAACTATTTTTGCATAATTTTTTAATTCTGAATCTGAATTAATTGTTTCATTAAAATAATCAGATGTTTGTTTCTCTGCAGTTAATACTGAGGCATCATAATTCGACAATTTATAAGTCTCAATAAATTTATTCTTAAGCTCATCTGGAAGCTCTGGTATTGATGATTTAATTTTTCCAATTTCTTCTTCAGAAATTTCTAGTGGTAATAAATCTGGATCCGGAAAGTATCTATAGTCATGAGCTTCTTCTTTATTTCTCATTGGCCTAGTTTTACCAGTTGATGTATTAAAGAGCATTGTGTTTTGTTCAATAGAACCGCCAGACTCCAATATTTCTATTTGTCGTTTTACTTCATAATTAATAGCTTGTTTAATAAACTTTATAGAATTTAAGTTTTTAATTTCACAACGAGTTCCATATTCATCTCCAGGTTTTCTTACTGAAATATTTACATCAGCTCTTAATGAGCCCTCTTGCATATTTCCATCACATGTATCTAAATACATTAAAATTGATCTGATTTTGGATATATACATTCCAGCTTCGTCAGGTGTTCTAATGTCAGGTTCACTAACAATTTCCATTAAAGCAACACCAGATCTATTAAGATCCACATATGTTTTTGAGGGATTTTGATCGTGTAAACTTTTACCAGCATCTTGTTCTAAATGTAATCTTACAATTCTAATATCTTTTGATGTACCGTCTTTAAAATCAATTGTAACTTTTCCTTCTCCAACAATTGGATATTTATACTGACTAATTTGATATCCTTGTGGAAGATCAGCATAAAAGTAATTTTTTCTATCAAAGACAGAATAATTATTAATTTTAGCATTTAAACCGATTCCAGTTTTTACTGCCTGTTCCACGCAATACTTATTTATAACAGGCAACATTCCTGGCATAGCAGCATCGACCAAAGACACTTGACTATTTGGTGATGAGCCAAATTTTGTTGATGATGAAGAAAATAATTTGGAATTTGATTTTACTTGAGCATGTATTTCAAGACCAATTACCATTTCCCAATCATGCTTTTCACCTTTTATTATATTATTCATATGATCTTTCTAGGGATACAGCAGCGTTAAAAACTTGTTGTTCATCGAAGTGTTTTCCTAATATTTGAATACCTAGTGGTAAATTATTTTTATCTTTCCCAAAGGGAATGGAAATACCTGGTAGGCCAGCTAAAGAAGCAGGAACCGTAAACACATCATTTAAATACATTTTTATAGGATCATTTTGTTTTTCATTTAAGGGAAATGCTGCACTTGGTGCAGTAGGAGTAACTATAAAATCACACTCTTTAAAAGCTTTATTAAAATCATCGGCTATTAATTTTCTTACTTTTTGCGCCTTAAGATAATATGCATCATAATAGCCTGCAGATAATACGTATGTTCCTATTAAAATTCTTCTTTTTACCTCTCTTCCAAAACCTTGAGCTCTTGTATTTTCATACATTTCATCAAGAGAGTCAATTTCATCAGATCTAAAACCATATTTTACTCCATCATAACGAGCTAAATTTGAAGAAGCTTCAGCAGGAGCAATTATATAATAAGTAGGAAGTGCATATTTAGTATGAGGAAGTGAAATATTTTTAATTTTAACACCTTTTTTTTCTAAAACCTTGATAGCATCTTCCCATATCTGACTTATTTCCATTGGTGTACCATCAATAGAATACTCTTTTGGTATACCAACAGTTTTCCCATTTAGATCATCATCTAAATTTTCAAAATAATTTGGAATATCTACTTTAGCACTTGTACTATCTCTTTGATCAAATCCAGCGATTGATTGTAATAATATTGATGAATCTTCAACATTATGAGAAAAAATTCCTGCTTGATCCAAACTAGATGCAAATGCAGCTATACCCCATCTTGAACATAAACCATATGTTGGTTTGATACCAACAACACCACAAAAGCTAGCTGGTTGTCTAATTGATCCGCCTGTATCTGTTCCAGTTGCACCTAAACATAAATCTGCAGCAACTGCAGCTGCAGAACCGCCGGAAGATCCACCAGGAGCTAAAGGCTCATTCTCTTTTGATAAGGGATTAATTGTATTTCCAAAAAAACTTGTATTAGTAGCTGAGCCCATAGCAAACTCATCTAGATTTGTTTTGCCAACAAAAATAGATCCTTCATCTAATAATTTTTGAGTAACAAATGATTCATAAGTTGGATTAAAATTTTCTAAAATCTTTGAAGCTGCGGTTGTAGGCATACTTTTAGTACAAAATAGATCCTTAATTGCAATCGGAATGCCTTTTAATTTTTTTATTGTGTTGTCTTTCTCTAAATTATCTATCTGCTTTAAAACATTCTCTTCACTAAAATGAATAAATACATTTAAGTTATCTTTTTCCTTAATTCTTTTTAAATAATCCTGATTTAATTCTCTTATTGATATTTTTTTTGTATCGAGATCTTTTAATGTTTCCTTCAAAGATGATTTAGACATTATTCTACCACCTTTGGTACTGCAAAAAAACCTTCAAGTTTATCAGGAGCATTTTCAAGAATTTCATCACTAGAATTAGAATCACTAGATACATCTTCTCTTGTAGGTAAAATTGATGATGATATGTTACTTAAGGGTTCTACATTTTCAGTATTTACTTCATTTAACTGCTCTACCCAGTCTAAAATGGAATTAAGATCCTTAATATAATCTTCAGATTCTTTATCATCTAACTTTATTCTAGATAGACGAGCAATTTTATTTATTGTATTTTTATCAATCTTCAATTTATGAGCTCCATTATATGAATGATCAAAATAATTTAATCGATGGCCTTAATACATCACAAATACTTGTAGGTCTAGACCTAGGAACTAAAACGATTGGTGTTGCAGTAAGCGATAGATCAAAAATCATCGCTACACCTCTTTCAATTATCCAAAGAAGAGGAACTAATAAAGATTTAATTATCATGAAAGATATTTTGAAAGAGTATGAAATTGGTGGATTTATTCTTGGTCTGCCGATTAGCCTGGATAATAGGGAAAACAAACAAAGTCAATTAGTAAGAGATTTTAATATTAATCTTCAAACATTTTTTAAAAAACCTACAGCTCTTTGGGATGAAAGATTTTCATCAGATGTAATCTTTAAAGAAATGAGAAAAGCCGATTTAAGTAAAACAAAGATAAAAAGTAAACTTGATCAACAATCGGCTGCTTATATCTTACAAGGATATTTAGATAGATATAGAAATAATTAATAAATTAGTTTACACACACTTACACATTATTAACACATATGAATTCAAAGCTACTTAAATCAGGACACATCAAATTATATAAAAGAGAAAATTCAAAATATTGGCAAATGAAAGTGAAATTGCCAAAATTAAAGGCGATCAGGTCCTCGACAGGTTCAAAAATTCTTAAAGATGCAGAAAAAATAGCTTTAAAATATTATTCATCAATTTCTTCAAAAACAAATATTAAATTAAAAAGAAGTAAAAATATTTTTAAAAAAATTCATTTAGTAGAAACAGCTGATTTAACCAAGAAAGAAATTGAGCACATCTTAGATGAATCTAAAAAATATATAACTTTTAATAAAAGGAAAATTAAAAAAATTAATGTTCTTGAAGGAAGAACCATATTTAATCTTTTTTTTGAAGATTCAACAAGAACTAGAACAAGTTTTGAAGTTGCTGCTAAAAGGCTAGGAGCAGATCTCATAAATGTAGTTGTAAAAGATAGCTCTATTAACAAAGGTGAGACCTTACTCGATACTATGACTACTATTAATTCAATGAATCCTGACGTTTTAATTGTCAGACATCCAGAGGAAGGAATTAGTAAAAAAATTTCAGAAACAGTAGATGCGTCTGTAATTAACGCTGGTGATGGTAGTCATGAGCATCCCACACAAGCCTTATTAGACGCACTTACTATAAAAAATAAATTTGAAAATTTTTCAAAATTAAAAATTGCTATATGCGGGGATATTTTACATAGCCGTGTTGCTCGATCAAACATAATCATACTATCAAAGTTAGGTGCAAAAATAAATGTTATTGGGCCTAAGGAATGGTTACCAAAAAGTTTAAAAAAGCTTCCTGTGAATGTTTATACGGAAATGAAAAAGGGATTACAGAATTGTGATATTGTTATGATGCTACGTATTCAAAAAGAGAGAATAGTTGGAAAAATTATGCCAAATCAAAAGACTTATTTTAAAAAGTATGGATTAGATTACAATAAACTTAAATATGCTAAAAAAAATGCTTTTGTTATGCATCCAGGTCCAATGAACCGAGGTGTAGAAATAGACTCGAAACTTGCCGATGACGTCACCAGGAGCTTAATACAAGAACAGGTCGCTATGGGCGTTGCAGTACGAATGGCATGCTTAGACTTAATTATTAAAAACAGAGATGACTTTAGTAAGTAGTTTATCATTAATCATATTGTTTTATGTAATAGGATCATTACCCTTTGCATTGATTTTTACAAAATTATTTGGCTTGGGGGATATTAGAAAGTTTGGTTCTGGAAATGTAGGTGCAACAAATGTTTTAAGAACAGGAAATAAATTTGTAGCATTCATTGTTCTTTGTTTTGATATTTTTAAAGGCTTTCTTCCATTCCTCATTTTACAAATGTATTTTCAAGATATTTCTTTATTGAATAAAATACTTCTCTGTCACTTTGCCATATTAGGTCATATCTATCCTGTTTGGCTAAAATTCAAAGGTGGAAAAGGTGTTGCAACGTATATTGGCTTTTTATTTGGTTTTAATCCTTACATTGCAATTTTATTTTTACTAGTATGGCTTGTTACTGCTTTTGTAAGTAAATACTCTTCTCTTGGATCTTTAATTGGAATTTTAGTAGCTCCAGCTTATTATATATTTATTAATTTTAATTTTAATGTTCTAATTTTCTTTACTTATTTAACTTTAATTATTTATCTTAAACACACAGAAAACATTAAAAGACTCATAAACAAAACTGAAAGTAAAATTAAATTATCCAAGTAAAAATATACTTTTTTTTAAAATTTCTTGACGAATTATCTTTAAACTGAAATTTGGGGCCAAAATTTATGAATGTATTAATTGTTGAATCACCATCGAAGGCAAAGTCTATTAATAAATATTTAGGCTCTGACTTTAAAGTTCTCGCATCTGTTGGACATGTCCGAGATTTATCAGCAAAAAATGATGCGATAGATACTGAAAATGATTTTCAAATGAAATGGGAAACCAGTGATCGTGGAAAAAAAGTGATAAAAGAAATAACAGATGCTGCAAAAAAATCTGAAAATTTATATCTAGCGACTGACCCCGACCGTGAAGGTGAAGCCATAGCTTGGCATGTAGAAAAACTACTTAGAGATAATTCATCACTTTCAAAATTAAATATTCACCGAGTTACATTCAATGAAATTACAAAAAATGCAGTTCTTGATAGTCTTAAAGAACCAAGAGAAATAGATGAAAATTTAGTAAATGCTTATCTTGCAAGAAGAGCTTTAGATTTTCTTGTTGGTTTTACACTTTCTCCAGTGCTATGGAGAAAGTTACCAGGTTCAAAATCAGCGGGTAGAGTTCAATCTGTAGCCTTAAGAATAATTAGTGAGAGAGAACTTGAAATAGAAAAATTTATTCCACAGGAATATTGGTCTTTACAAGGCGAGTTTAGAAATAAAGAAGATAAAATTATTAATTCCAGACTTACAGTTTATGATGGAAATAAAGTAGATAAACTTGATATTAAAAATGAGAGTGAAGCGACAAAAATTTTTACTGATATTAAAAATTCTACTTTCACTGTTGGAAATATTACCAAAAAAGAAGCTAGAAGAAATCCCTACCCTGCTTTTACTACATCTACAATGCAAATTGAGTCTAGTCGTAAACTTGGTCTTAGTGCGAGTCAAACAATGCGCACAGCTCAACGCCTTTATGAAGGAACAGACATTAAAGGAGAAACAACTGGCTTAATAACTTATATGCGTACAGACAGTGTCGTCATGTCAAAAGAAGCCATTAACCAAGTTCGAGGTTTTGTTACTGATAATTATGGTGCAAACTATTTACCAGAATCGCCAAGAGTTTATAAATCTAAGGCGAAAAATGCCCAAGAAGCACATGAATGTATTAGGCCAACAAATATTTACCTAACACCAAAAGATATAAAACAATACATTACCTTAGAAGAATATAAGCTATATGAAATTATTTGGCAAAGAGCGGTAAGTTCACAAATGGCGAGTGCTGTATTAGATCAAGTAGCTGTTGATATTACAAACGAAGATAAAAAAATTGTTTTACGAGCAAATGGATCAACAATTAAGTTTCCTGGGATGTACAAAGTTTATCAAGAAGCTAAAGATGATGATAAAGATGAAGAAAAAGAAACAATTCTTCCTGCCATGAGTGAAGGAGAAAGTTTAAATTTAACAGAGGTAGAAAAGACACAACATTTTACTTCCCCTCCTCCTCGTTATACTGAAGCAAGCTTAGTAAAGAAACTTGAAGAACTTGGCATTGGTAGACCATCTACTTACGCTTCTATTATTAAGGTTCTACAAGATAGAGATTATGTAATTTTAGATAAAAAACGTTTTAATCCTCATGATCGAGGGCGAATAGTATCAATATTTTTAGAAAAATATTTCAATCAATATGTGGAATACGATTTTACCGCTGATCTTGAAAATCAACTTGATGAAATTTCTGATGGTAAACTTGATTGGAAAGAGGTTTTAAGAAAATTTTGGGAAACTTTTAAACAACTTTGTGATGAAACCGTAGGTAAGTCTAACAGAGAGGTTATTGATGTTCTAGATGAAGCATTAGGTCCACATTTCTTTCCACCAAATGGTTCAGATGAAAAAAGGAAATGTCCAACGTGTGATAATGGAAGATTGGGGATTAAAGTTGGAAAGTTTGGAGGATTTATTGGTTGCTCTAATTATCCCGATTGCAAATATACAGTTCAATTTAACCAATTAAACGATAAAGATGGCGCTGCACTTAGTGGACCAAAAGAAATTGGTATTTATCCAGAAACAGGTGAAATGATTACTCTTCGAAAAGGCCCTTATGGATTTTATATGCAAGTTGGTGAAGGTACAAAAGAAAAGAAACCAAAAAGAGTTTCTATTCCTAAAAATTTTGAACCAGATGAAATAGGATTAAACACAGCAATCCAACTTCTTGGCTTGCCTCGTAAATTAGGTTTTCATCCTGAAACAAATAAAACGGTTAGCGCAGGTATAGGAATGTACGGACCATATATTCTGCATGATAAAAAATATAAAGCTCTTGAAAAAACAGATAATATTCTTGATATTGAACTTGAAAGAGCCATTGAATTAATTGCTAAACCTACACAGAGAGGTAATGCTACGTTAAAAACATTTGGAGAGCATCCAACAGAAAAGAAAAATATTACTGCTCATGATGGAAAATTTGGACCATATGTTAAATGTGGAAAAATAAATGCATCAATTCTTGGTGATCAAACAATTGATAGCTTAAAACTAGAAGATGCCATTAGGTTAATTGATGAAAGAAAAGCTAAAATGGGTCTAAAAAAAAAGAAAAAAACAGTTAAGAATTGAATTAAGCTGAAATAGTTTTAAATAGAGAATATGGTAAAAAATATATCTCTATCAACTATCAAAACTTTCAAAAATAAATTTTTAAGAAATAATAAAAATACAGCTTCACGAAATGCATTAATAAAAAATGATTTAGCCAATGTTGCACTCAATTGGGAAAACTTTAGTCAAATCAATCATAATTTTTCTAATCTAATAAAAAAAGAACTACCTGCAACAAACCAAATGGCATCAGGTAGATGTTGGGGATTTGCAGGATTAAATCTTATGCGCTTACAAGTTGTAGATAGCCTTGAACTAAATACATTTGAGTTTTCACAAAATTATTTCATGTTTTGGGATAAGTTAGAGAAAGCAAACTATTTTTTAGAGAATATTATCAAATCAAGAGATGAATCATATGAGAGCAGACTAATAACTCATCTTTTAAAAGCACCAGTGCAAGACGGCGGACAGTGGGATATGTTCGTAAACTTAATCAACAAGTACGGTGCGGTACCTAAAGATGTGATGCCTGAAACAAATCATAGCAGTAAATCTGGTGCTATGAATTATATTCTTACGCACAAATTAAGAGAGTTTGCTTCTATACTAAGAAAGAAACCGGAAAAAAATTCTGCAGCTCTTAAAAAAGAAATGATGGAAACAATTTATAATTTACTAGCAATGTTTCTTGGTCAACCACCAGATGTTATCAATTGGTCTACTAGAAATAAAGATAATAGAAACATTGTCATTTCAGACATGACGCCAATTGATTTCTGCAAAAAATATGCTGATATCAATATTAAAGATAAAGTTTGCTTAATTCATGCTCCAATGAGCAATAAAAAATTCAATACAATGTACACAGTTGAATATCTAGGTAATGTTGTTGAGGGACAAATTATTAAATATTTAAATGTAGATATTAAAGAATTAAAAAAATCTGCGATGGACTCAATAAAAAATAATGAAGCCGTATGGTTTGGTTGTGATGTTGGAAAACGTTTTAGTCGTGATATGGGCGTGCTTGATATGGGTATTTACGACTATGAAAATGTCTTCCAAACTTCATTTAAGATGAATAAACAGACTCGTTTAGAGTACGGTGATAGTGAAATGACTCATGCCATGCTCTTAACAGGAGTGGATATTAAAAAAAGAAATTCAACTAAATGGAAAATTGAAAATAGCTGGGGAACAAAAAGTGGTAATCAAGGATATATGATGATGACAGATGAATGGTTTGATGAATATACCTATGAAGTTGTCATTGATAAAAAATATCTAAATAAAAGACTTTTAAAATATTTAGACATGGAACCGGTAGCACTAGCACCTTGGGATCCAATGGGCGCTTTAGCTAGATAAATTGAATAAAGATAAAGCATCTAAAATTTGGAAGCTAATTCAAGAAACAGGCGACTTTTTAAAAGGAAAATTACCTGATCACCCTATTCATCCAAAGGGAAGAAATCCTT
The DNA here is from genome assembly GCA_902585605.1 of uncultured Alphaproteobacteria bacterium. Classification (GTDB taxonomy): domain Bacteria; phylum Pseudomonadota; class Alphaproteobacteria; order HIMB59; genus CACPNW01. The sequence goes on along the minus strand of CACIED010000008.1, from coordinate 37,012 downwards.
ACGCTCATGTGTCTTTAGAGGTAAAAAAACATTTTGGTATTACCTATAAAGATATTCCAGATGAAAAATATAATGATGTTATAAAATATATTCAAAAATTAAAAAATAATCCATCATAATTTAAGTATACACAAGCTACGACTAAAGATATTATAAAAACAAATGTCGCAGGATTCAATTAAATTTAAAAAAGATAATATAAATATTAATTTTAAGGAAATGAGTTTAAATGAATTAAATAAACTTCCATTGCATTCAGGAATATTAGATTTTAAAATTACAAAAACATCATTTAAAATATTGAATATACTAAATGATGATTCATCAGCTGTAAAATTTTTTTGGAAAGATCAACATGATTTAATTAGCCTTGACCTATGGCATGAAATATCAAATGAAGCTGGAGTATATATAGATGTAGGGGCTCATACAGGTTTGTATACTCTAACATCTTTAAAATCTAATTCTTTGAATAGGGTAATAGCTATTGAACCCTTGTATGTAAACCTTGCAAGATTATTAACAAACTTAAGATTAAATAATTTACATAGACAAGTAAGTGCTCATTTATTGGCAGTATCTAATTTTGACGGAATGTCGAAATTCAAAAATATTGAAGAAAATTCATATCTTTCAAAAGGTGGTAAAATTGACACAAATGGTACACCAATACAAACTATTAAGCTTGATACACTTCAAATTCCAAATGATATGCATGTTAAGGCTATAAAAATTGATACAGAAGGAGAAGATTTTAAAATTTTAGAAGGTAGTAGAAAAATTTTTTCCAAATACAAGCCTAAAGTTATTATTGAAGTAAGAAATGAAAATAAACAAAATATTCAAAATTTTTTTGATGATTTCAATTATAACTTATTCGCTATAAAAGAAAAAAGATTGCCTATAGATTTAAATAAGACTGATATACAAAATATAATCAACGTTTATGCAGAACCAAAATAATTTTGTTTATTTTATGATTAATTTAAATAATTAATTTTTTACTACATTCTTATTAAATTGTACTGGTAAGAATAAAATAACTATTGAAATAATTCCCATCATTATTGCGTTAATTAAAAATAAATATGTAAATTCCAATGTAATAGAATATATTTCTGAAATTAAGAATACTGAAATTGGCCCTGAACCAAATGCTAAAATAAATTTAATTCCATATACTACACCATGATACTTTTGAGGTGTAAATCTCCCTAGAAGAAGATTTTCTGTTGGAAGAATACTTGCATTAAATACTGCAGCTAGAATACATAATACTACTAATGAATAGCCAGATATGTAAGCTATACCTAAGTAGCAGGGAAACTGAAGAAATATACCAACTACGTAAATGGTTTTTAAATTAAATCGATCTGCAAGCAAACCACCAACATATGTTGTAGCACCAGAAATAAAATAGATAATAGCTATCATAAATCCAATTTGAATAGAGTTTATATTACTAATTCGTATTTCAAAAACTTTAGGTAAGGCTGTTTGCATATTATGGAAAGATAATCCAAGGGCAAACATTGATAAAAGCATTATTAATACAATTAAAATCAATTCACTGCGTGAATGATCTTGATCATCATTTTTAATAAAATAATTTTTATAAGATATTTTATCAATTAAGATTAAGTAAATAAGAATAAATCCAATAATAATAGATATTAAACCAGGCAATATAAAAGCTAGTTGCCAATTTAGTAATTCTGTAAGAGTACCAGCAACAAACGCTCCAGATCCTATCCCTACTCCTCCAAATATACCATTTACACCAAGTGCTTTTCCCTGTTTATTTGCTGCGTGAATTACCCAAGGAATACCCACAGGATGATAAATTGAACAAAAAAGTCCAAGAAGTGATAATGAAAAAAATAAAAAAGAAACTGATGTGCTTAAACCACATAATATGGAAGCTAACCCTATTCCAATAAACATAATTGTCATCGTTCCTGAACGAGACCATTTATCACTTAACCACCCAAAAGGAATTGCCCCTAAGCCAATTAGTAGAGCTCCAAGAGACCATAATCTAATTAATTGATCATAAGAAATACTCCATTCTTTTTCTATGGTCAGAACGATTACAAAATAAAATGCTGCAAACATATGCATGAGTGCATGGCCTATTGAAGAAAAAAGGAGTGTATAAAAAGTATTATTCAAACTCTTCGTAATTAATTGAAAGAGAATTTACACAATATCTTTTGCCAGTAGGCTCAGGACCATCATCAAAAACGTGACCTAAATGTGCATCACATTTGGCGCACATAATTTCAATACGCACCATTCCATGGGATCTATCAGTTTCTGTTTTAATTGCTTCAGGTGATATTTGTTCAAAAAAACTTGGCCACCCACAATAAGAATCATATTTTGTTGAACTATTAAATAATTCATTACCACAGCATTTACACTTAAAAATACCACCGTTTACAATTTCAAAATTTTTGCCCGAGAAAGGAGGTTCCGTTCCCTTTTGCCTTGTTACATAATACTCGTCTTCTGTGAGAAGAGATTTCCATTCTTGATCTGTTTTAATTATCTTAGGCATATTTAAAATTTAAGTTTGAGAGTATTATTCCCAATAATATAAATATAGTTCCAATTAAATGAAATAAAGCAAATTGTTCTCCTAAAAAACTTATTGCCCAAATTGAACTAAATACAGGTATTAAGTGTAAAAATAATCCAGCTCTGTTAGCGCCTATAATTGAAACTCCCATATTCCAAGAAAAAAAAGAAACAATACTTGCAAATATGGCTACATAAATAATTATTAAGTAATCAGTACTATTATCAGGAGTGAAAGTAGAATTTGAAGACTCTATTAAATATAGAGGTATGAGAAAAATTAGACCAATAAATATAAGCACTTCTAAAGTTGCAAGTTGAGAGAGATTTTTATCAATTTTTCTTAATAGTACTGAGTATACACACCATGAAAGTGCGGCAATAAACATCCAAATATCACCACTTGTAAATTGAAAAGAATAAAGATTATTTAAATTCCCTTTTAAAATAATACAAAATGCACCAATAACTGATAAAAATATTCCAATAAATTGTAGTAAATTTGTCTTCGTTTTAAATATCAACCATGAGAAGCCAATTATTAGAACTGGTGTCACAGAATTCATAAGAGCAGAATTAATTACGAGTGTTGTTTGTAAAGATATATAGGTAAAAGAATTAAAAATTGTTACACCAAGAAATGCAATCAAACTAGTTAACAAAAGATTTTCTTTATAATATTTTAAATTTTTTTTTATCTCCTTATATGTAAAAGGTAAAAGTATAATAAAAGCTAAAGTCCATCGAAAAAAACTTAATTTAAACGGAGACAAGTCTGTATTATATGCTATTTTACCAGCAAAAAAATTTCCAGACCAAAAAAAAGAGGAGGCAATTAATAAAATAATAGCTAATAAATATTTGTTAACCACTATTTATCAACTAGCGTCATTAAAGATGACGTGTCAAATCTATTACCACCATTCTTTTGGACTTCCTCATAATATTTATCAACTATTTTTGTAATAGGAAGGTTTGCACCGTTTTTATTAGCTTCATTAAAACAAATTGATAAATCTTTGCGCATCCAATCAACGGCAAACCCATAATCAAACTTTCCATCAAGCATAGTTCTATATCTATTTTCCATTTGCCATGATTGTGCCGCTCCTTTTGATATTACGCTAAGAACTTTTTCCATGTCTACATTGGATTTTTTTCCAAAAGCCATTGCTTCAGATAAACCTTGAACTAATCCCGCAATACAAATTTGATTTATCATTTTAGCTATTTGACCTGATCCAGATGGACCTATAAGTTCAACTGCTTTTCCATAAGATGTGAGAACCGGTTTAACAGTGTTATAATCTTTTTCATCGCCGCCAATCATAATAGAAAGAACGCCATTTTCTGCACCAGCTTGACCGCCGGATACAGGAGCATCAAGAAAACTCAATTTTTTATCTTTAAGTTTTTGATAATAATTTCTTGCTATCTCTGCAGAAGCTGTTGTGTGATCAACAATTATTGATCCTTCAGTTACTTTTGAAAGAATTCCATCCTCACCTTCCATTACTTCAATAATATCTTCATCGCGTCCAACACACATAAAAACAATTTCAGAATTTTCAGAAGCTTCACCAGGAGTTTTAGCCATACTACCTTTATATTCTTCTACCCATTTTTCTGCTTTAGTAGTTGTTCTATTATATACAGTTACATTATAACCTTTGTTTTGAAGATGACCTGCCATTGGATAACCCATTACTCCTAGGCCAATAAAAGAAACATTTTTAATACTCATGAATATTCTCCTAATTTTTCTAAAATTTTTAAATTCAAATCTTCTGAATTACTTACAATTAAATTCTTATTCTTTTTTGTAAAGTTATATTTATTTTTAGCAAAATCTATGTCAGCACCACCTGCTTCTCTGACAAAAAGAATACCAGGAATATGATCCCAGGGAGATAGTTTTGATAAAATAGCAAAATTTCTTATCCCAATGCCTATATCTATATATTCAAAACCAATGCATCTATAAGAGTTAACTTCTTTAAATATGTTTTTAAATAACTTTAACTTATCTTTAAATCCTGGCTCCCAATACTTTGTACTAATTGATCCTATAGTTTCTTCAATTATATTTTTACCTTTTGTAATAATTTTATTATTATTAATATAAGCACCCTCATCTACAATAGCTGAACACATAATTTTTTCTAGTGGCTTATATATCCAAGAACGTAAAATTTTTTCTTTAAATGTTAAGGCTATCATAATTGCAAATTTATTTCTACCATTAGTAAAATTTGTTGTCCCATCTATTGGATCAACAGTCCAACAATATTCATCTTCGTTATAAAAATTTAATATATTTTTATTTTTAGAATATGCCTCTTCACCTATAAAATTTGAAAAAGGTAAAATATTTAACAAATTTTTTTTTAATTCTTTTTCTGCTTCTATATCAGCTACCGTTACTAAATCAGATCCATTTTTATAGTTAATATCATCATCTGATAAATTTTTAAATTTTGGCAAGATAATTTTTTGACTTACTTTAAAACAAATGTCCTCTATGTCCTCTTGCTTTATATTATCCATTTATACATGCTTCAGTATACATTTCTGCTAGTTTTAATGTAATATTGCCAATTTTACCGTTATTAATTTTTTTATTATCAATTTTTAGAATAGGAGTAATAAAACTTCCAGAGCTTGTTAAAAAAACTTCATCTGCATTGATTAATTGATTATGAGTAAATTGTTTTTCTATTAATTTAAGTTTAGTTTTTTTTATGATTTTTAAAAGAGATGTTCTAGTTACTCCTTTTAAAATATCTGAATTAGCTGGATGAGTTATTAAATTATTTCTTTTTATAATCCAAATATTAGAAGATGTGCCCTCAGTTACTTTTCCATTTTGTATCAAAATTGCCTCATAAGCGTTTTTCTTTTTGGCCATATTTGCAGCTATAATATTTGCAAGTAAATTTACTGTTTTAATATCACGTCTTTTCCATCGAAGATCTTGGAATGTAATTGTGTTTACTCCAGTATAATTTTTTCCAGGTAAATTAAAACTTTTATTTCTTGTGTATACAATCAAAGTCGGGGTTAAATCTTTTTGATATTTATGTTCTCTAAATTGAATACCTCTTGTAATTTGTAAATATATTATACCATTTCTTGTTTTATTTTTCTTTATCAGATTTAAAAAAATATTAGTTAAGTTTTTTTTATTGATTGTAAATTTAATTTCTAATTCACGAAGAGAATATTTTAATCTCTTAAGATGAAAATCTAAATCAATTAAATTATTATCCAAAACTGCGATAACTTCATACACACTATCAGCAAATTGCAATCCTCTATCTTCTATATGAATTTTTGCTGATTTAAAATTAACTAATTTGTTATTTATAAAAGCAAAATTTGGCATTAGGTTAAACTTTTGATAATAGTTTCTCTAGTTTTTGTATGCAATTTGTTTCAGCAAAAAAAACAACATCGTCATTCTCTTTAAAAATAGTTTGACTATTAGGGATTATAATTTTTTTATCTCTTACAATAGAGCCAATACGTATACCTTTAGGCAATTTTAACTCTTTAAGATTTTTATTACAAAGAAATGATTCTGACTGAATATCTGCTTCTATTACTTCTCCAAAACCTTCGCCTATAGAATAATCGTTTCGTATTTTTACACCTCTAACCTTTTCTAAAATTTTAGAAATTGTTATTATTTTTGGATCTATTGTCATATCAACACCAATATTAGACAACAAAGATGAATAATTACTATTATTAATCAAAGTTATTGATGTGTCTGCTCCTGCTCTTTTAGCTAGTAAGGATGATAATATATTAACTTCATCGTCTTCAGTAATTGAAATACAGTAGCCTGAATCTGAAATGTTTACCTCTTCTAGTATCTGATTATCTAGACCATCACCACAAGTCACCGTGATATTTTCTAAATTGGACGCAAGAAATTCAGCCCGTTCTTTATTAGTTTCAATTAGTTCAGTTTTTATATATGTTTCAGAGTTTTCAATTAATTGAGCAAGTGAAAATCCTATATTTCCTCCACCGATAATAACAGCTTTTTTTGCCTGCAATTCTTGATGGCCAAATTCAGATAACACGTCTGTTAAATTATCAGTTTCCACAACTAGAAAGATGGTATCTTTTTTTTCAATTTTAGTTGAAGAGTTTACTGTAAATTTTTGATCACCTCTAAATATAAACATTATGTTAGCTAAATAGTCAGGAAACTTCTCGGATAAATCTCTTACAGATAGACCTGAATGTGAAAAATTATCCTCACATTTTAACCCAATTAATTTCAATTTTTTATCTGATAATTCTACCATGTCTATTGTGCCAGGAGAAATTAATCTTCTAAATATACCCTTAGCAACTTCTTGTTCGGGAGAAATAATTGCATCTATTGGGAAATTTTCATCATTATATAAATTTTTCCAATCATTTTTTAAATAATCTTGCTGTCTTATTCTTGCAATTTTCTTTTTTATTTTGAATAAAGAATGACCAATTTGACAAGTAACCATATTAGTTTCATCGCTTTTAGTAACTGCAATCAGTATTTCACAGTCATTTGCACCGGCACTCTCTAAAACTGATGGCATACTAGGAATACCATGTATTGTTTTAACATCCAAATTTTCTGATACTTTGTTTAATCTATTTTCATCTTCATCAATAACTGTAACTTCAAAGTTTTCGCGTGATAGTTTATCAGCTATGCTATATCCAACATCTCCAGCTCCGCAAATAATTGTTTTCATTGATTAGTTATTCTACTTTTATATCTAGTGATTTAAATTTTCTATAAAGAGCAGTTCTTTCCATTCCTGTAAATTCAGAAACTTTAGTTATATTACCATTAAATCTCTTAATTTGCGATATTAAATAATTTTTTTCAAACTCCGATCTTGCTTCTTTTAATGACAAATCCAGTGAATTGTTGGAAGAATTTGACGCAGTTTCATCTCCCATTTGTAAAGCTAAGTCATCAACCTCTAACTCTTTTATATTTTGATCTTGGTTAAGTATCAGACTTTTCTCTACGTAGTTAATTAGTTGAGATATATTTCCAGGCCAATCATACATTTGTAACTTAGTAAGTGCTTTAGAAGAAAATTTAAAATTTATATTTCCTCCACTTTTTTCATTTAAATAAAAATCAAGGATAGGAAGAACATCATCTCTCCTATCAGAGAGAGATTTAAATTTTATAAAATCTGTTGAAATTCTATCATATAGTCTTTTAATAAAATTACCTTTTTCAATTTCTATTTCTAAATTTTTCTCAGTAATTGTAATAATTTTATGATTTAATTTAATATCTAAATCTTCAAAAAATTTTTTGTTTTCTAGAAGATTTAAAAGTTTTTTTTGATAAATATTTGGTAGTGTCTCAATATTGAGCAGTATTAATGAATTATTGTTTGATCGAAAAAAAATATTTTCATTAATTGCGTTTTTATTTTCCACAAACATATTATCCAATGCCTCATTTGTAAGTTTTTTAAAATCAATTGATATAGGAAGCTTATCTTTATATTGTGAATTTTGATGTATTAAATTTGCAAAATGTTTTTTTCCTGTTCCAAAAGAGCCTTCAATTAATAATCTTGAATTACTTGAACTCTGTTCATTTAAATGTTTGTTGATTTTTTTAGTGAATTCTGAATTTCCTATTAGTGGTATAGTTTGAATTAAGGTATCTTTTAAATTTTTATTTTCACTTAATAATGATGAACTTTCTATTGCTCTCTTAGTTAGAATAATTAATTTATCACTATTGAATGGCTTTTCTAAAAAATCGTATGCTCCATTTTTTATAGATTTTACTGCAAGATCAACAGTACCATGACCACTTATGATAATAATTGGAATATTACTATTAATTGATTTAAATTCTTTTAAAATTTCAATACCATCTAATTTACTGTTAGATAGCCATACATCTAAAATAACTAAATCTGGTTTAATTTCATTGAATTTACTAATTGCTTCATCTGAATTAAGAGCAATTGAAGTATTATAATTTTCATCTTTTAAAATCTCTGAAATAAGAAAACAAATATCTTTTTCATCATCTATAATTAAAATTTTATGCATTGTATTCAAAATAAATTAGTGATGTTGTTCCTGCCATATTTTTATTTTTCTCAATTTTTATTTTACCACCATGATCTTCAATAATTCTTTTTACAATTGATAAACCAAGACCGGTTCCTTTTGTTTTAGTTGTAAAATAAGGTTCAAATATTTTACTCAACATTTTTTCATCAATTCCCACACCATTATCTTTTATTTCAATTTTTATATTTTTATCATCAGTAGCCAATAATACTTCGACAGCAGGATTAGGTATTTTTTCAACAGCTTCAATAGCATTTTTAATTAAGTTACTGAAACATCTTGAGATTTGAAGAGTGTCAAAGTGAAAATAAATATCATTTTTAGGTTTAATTAAATTAAGCTTTATATCCTTCCTTGTATTGAAATATAAAAGGAATGCCTCTTCTAAGCATTTTGATAGATTATCAAGTTTGATTTCTGCCTCAGGCATTCTTGCAAAAGATGAAAATTCGTCAACTAACTTTCCAATATCATCTACTTGTCTTGATATTGTCTTAGTTAAAAGAGAAATATCCTCCTTATCTGTTTTTCTATCTAAAAATTTCTTTTCTATTCGTTCAGCAGAAAGCTTAATGGGAGTAAGAGGATTTTTTACTTCATGTGCTATCTTTCTTGCTATATCAGACCAAGCTGCATGTTTTTCTGCTAAAATTAAAGATGTAGCATCATCTAGAGCAACAACATATCCCTCAATTTTATTATCATTAATTTCTTTAATAATTCTAATATTAAAATTTCTTTGATCATCAAATAATGTAAAATCGTATTGAAAATTTAATAATACTTTATTTGAGGATTCAAAATTCTCAAATATCTTTTTCCATTCGGGGAAATAGGATAGAAAATTGTCATTTATTCTAAAAGTTTTAGTGCTTCTAAATAGTTTTGTTAAAGTTTTATTAAATAACAAAATATTAAAATTTTTATCTAAAGAAATTACACCTATTGTTAAAAGACTTAAGATCGCCTCTATAAAAATTCTTTTTTCTTCATCTTCTTGACTTTTTGATATTAACTCATTTTGTTTATTTTCAATTTCAGAAATCATTTTATTATAAGAGGAAAGTAATACTTTTATCTCTTGAAATTGATCTGTTTCACTAACTTTAGCATCAAAATTTCCTTCTGATATCTTATTTGCTGATTTGATTAAGTTTGTAATTGGTTTACTAAGATTGCTAGCTAGATTAAACCCAATCAAAATTGCCACTAATATAAAACAAATTGAGAAAAGAACAAATATCATAGAATACGTTATTTGAATTCCTGAACTTTCCTCTTCTTTCAAAGTATAAATTTCAAATGCCTCTTTTGTAGCAGTAATATGATCCCAAATATTTGTATTCAAATTTCTATTAACTTGCATGTAAACATCTTTTAAAAAATTTATTTTTTTATAGGCAGTGATAGAATTTTTATCTAATTGGAAAATGTAAACACGATTTTGATTAACAACCTTAAATATTTCATTTGAAGGGAGAGAAAAATTTTCATTATCAGGATCTTTAAGACTTAAGTAGATACTTCCTTCAGTATTAAAGATATAGATGCTTGAAATTGTTCTCAAATTAATAAATTCGCTTAAAGCTAATCTTATTGATTGAATATTTACTTCATTATTTTGAGAAGCTTTTAATATTTCTCTCATAATTAACTGAGTATCAGAAACAATTTCTGCCTGAATCTCATTTTCATAATTTTTTGCTACAATGTTAGAATTGACAACTGCGTCTCTTACAGCATCTCCATACCAAGTTCTTAACTCTAAATTGAAGAAAAGTGATGTAATGATAACTAACCCAATAGCTGGGCCCAAAGCCATTGCAGCAAATAAATTAACAAATTTTATATATAATCGAGATTCATCATAACTTTTTCTTCTTCTCACTAAAATAAGGACAATCTGCCTAACAATTATTGAAATCAATAAAATAACAAAAATAACATCAGCCAATAAAAAAAATTGTAGTCTTCTAGGATCTTTTACTAGATCATTATTTGGAAGCATTAAATAGAATGTGATCGAGAAACTCAATATGATTAAAAAGATTAGAAAATAAAAAGATAATCTTGATAGATGAATAGATTTAAGTAATTTTGATAGGTCAAACACTGTATACTTTAGTTAGTTTTTCAAATAATGATTATAAAATAATTTTTATTTATAAATTAAAATGATGAAAAATGCACTTGTAATTCTAGCTGGCGGAAAAGGAAAGAGATTTGGTCAAAAAATTCCTAAACAATTCTTAAAAATTGGGAATACAAATTTTTTAAATTATTTTGTTTCAAATTTAGATTTATCAAACTTTGATATTATAAATATTTCAATTGATAAAAAATATCAAAATACTCACTTTAATCATAAGGTTGTGCCAGAGAAAATAAAAATCACCTTTTCAAAACCTGGAAATACAAGACAAATTTCTTCTTATAATGCTCTAAAAAATTTAAAAAAATTTAAAATTAAGAATGTATTAATACATGATGCTGCACGTCCTTTATGCAGTAATAAATTAATTAAGAAAATTATTTCTAAATTAGATAAAAATACTAACGCAATTCCATATGTTGAATATAATGACAGACAATTAATAAAAAAAAATAAATTGGAAACAAATGCAATTAACGTGCAAACGCCCCAGGGGTTTAATTATAATTTAATATTTAAAGAACATATAAAATATAAAAATTTTGAATTTAATGATGATGCAGGATTATTGCAAAAATCAAAAATAAAAATTAATTTTATCAAAGGTGAGAAAAATAATATTAAAATTACTTATCCAGAAGATATTCATTTATTTAATTTATACAGAAAGCCGATAACAAAATACGGTATTGGTTACGATATTCATCAAATTGATAAAAATACCAAAACAGGATTAAAATTAGGAGGCATTAAAATTCCTTTCTCTAAATTAATTGGTCATTCTGATGCAGACGTTGTGCTTCATGCAATTTGTGACAGTATTTTTGGAGCACTTTCTACTAGAGATATAGGTTATCACTTTCCAAATACAGATAAAAAATGGAAAAATGCAGATTCATCTAAATTTATAATTTACTGCAGAAATAAACTTAAAGAAACAGGTTATTCCATTATAAATCTAGATATAAATATAATAGCTGAAAAACCTAAAATTAATAAATATGTTTCAAAGATGATTAAAAATATTTCAACATTACTTCAAATTAAAAATAACTCTGTGTCTATTAAAGCAACTACAAATGAAAAGATTGGTTTTATTGGAAATGGTGAGGGAATTGCAGCTGAATCAATAATTCATATAACAAATGATAAAATTAGCTAATTTTTTTGTATCGTTATCATTTGCTGGATATATCAAAATAATACCGCCAGGAACCTTTGCATCTTTTTTATCAATAGTTATTTTATTTCCTATTGTTGAATACAAAATTATTTCTTTAGATATATTTGTAATTGTTTTTATTGTAATTTTTTTATTATCATTATTTTTTATTAACAAATTCTCTTTAAACACACAATCACATGACTCAAAAATAATAGTTATTGATGAATTTCTAGGAATATACTTAATTTTAATATTTTATGATCAAATTAAAATTATCAATCCTTATGTCACAATAGTATTAATTTTTATTTTGTTTCGTTTTTTTGATATTTTAAAAATATTTCCTGCAAATATTGTCGATAAGAAACTAAAATCTTCATTTGGTGTAATTCTTGATGATTTAATAGCTGGAATATATACAACAATTATTCTTTATATATTAAATGCCTTTTATTAAAAAAATTATAGATAAATTAATAAAAAAAAATATCTCAATTTCTGTTGCTGAGTCATGTACTGGAGGATTAATTGCAAACACTATAACAAAATATAGTGGTGTCTCTAAAATTTTTTCTTATGGAATTATTGCTTATTCTAACAAAGCTAAATCTAAATATTTATCTGTTTCAAAAACTAATCTCTCTAAATTTGGAGCTGTAAGTAAAGAAGTAGCTGAGGATATGATTAATGGCCTCTATAAAAAAGAAAAAACACAAATCTGTATTTCAACAACTGGTATAGCGGGTCCTAATGGTGGGACAAAATTAAAGCCAGTAGGATTAGTGTATATTGGTATTAAAGTTAAAAAAAATAATCATATTTTTAAGAAAATATACAAAGGAAAAAGATTGGACATTCAGAGAAAAACTAGAGATTTTATATTTAGAAAAATTAATGAATTAATCTAATATTTCATCAGCACGAACTTTAAATGATTCTATCATTTTATTTTCAATTAATGGAAAAAAAGCTTCAGCAATTTTTTGATGAAAAAATCTTTTAAATTCAAATTCAACATTAAAATGAATTCGTGTTTGATTTTTATTTAATGATTCAAAAATCCAATTGGTTTTTAGATCTTTTAAAGGTCCTTCTATGTAAGTTGTACTAATTGAGAGTTTTTTTTTATCAAAAATTACGTGAGAGCCAAAAGTTTGAGGCATAAAATATTTATACCATACCACCATATCTGCATAGATTTCTTTTTCACTTTTTGAGTGGACTTTCATTGCTGAACACCAAGGAATAAAATAAGGATAGCTTTCAATATCTAGAACAATATCAAAAAGTCCTTTTGCGTCGTGATCGACTATTTCCTCTCTATTTGAAGATTTCATTGAATGGAATAAAGTTTATTTTTCCTATTTTCTTGCATGATTTTAAAATCATCAGAAGCATGATAACTTGAACGAGTAAGAGGTGATGATGCCACCATTAGAAATCCTTTTGCGTATGCCATTTTTTTATATTCCTCAAATTCTTCAGGAGTAATAAATTTTTCTAGCTTAGCGTGTTTAGGTGTTGGAGGTAAGTATTGGCCAATTGTAATAAAATCAACATTAGCTGCTCTTAAATCATCCATTACTTGATATACTTCTTCTTTAGTTTCACCTAAACCAACCATTAAACCTGATTTTGTAAATATACTTGGATTTTTTTCTTTAATTTGACTAAGTAAATTTAAACTTACAAAGTACCGTGAACCCGGTCGAATTGAAGGATATAATCTTGGCACTGTTTCTAAGTTGTGATTAAAAACATCAGGTAAATTTTTTGATAAAATTTCTATTGCTTCAGGTTTATTTTTAAAATCAGGTGTTAATATTTCAATTGTACAGTTTGGGTTTAGAGATTTAATGGAATCAATCACATTAATAAAGTGTAATGCTCCACCATCTATTAAATCATCTCTGTCGACACTAGTTATTACAACATGTTCTAAATTCAATTGCTTAACTGACTCAGCAATTCTTATAGCTTCTCCATGATCAATAAAATGAGGTTTGCCAGTTTTAATATTACAAAATGCACAAGCTCTAGTGCAAATATCTCCTAGTATCATAAAAGTAGCATGTTTTTTTTGCCAACATTCAGCAATATTTGGACATGCAGCTTCTTCGCATACAGTTACAATTTTTTTATCTTTTAGAAGTTTATTTGTTTCTTTGAAAAATTTTGAGGTTGGTGCCTTTACTCTAATCCAACTTGGTTTTTTGGGAATTGGATTTGCTTTGTTTTTAACTTTTTCAGGATGACGTGGTCCATTCATGTTGGTTAAATAACTTCCATATCCATGCTATTCAACCATATTTGGAAGGGGTCTTCTAAAATATCGCTAAAATCTTTGAGTAATTTTGCCGCAACAGCACCATCTAGTGATCTATGATCTGCTGAAATAGTAGATTTCATTGTATGCCCAACTTCAATAGTATCTTTGTTAATAACAGGTTTTTGTACTATAGACCCAACTGCAATAATACTGGACTGTGGTGGATTGATAATTGCTTGGAATTCTGTAATACCAAACATACCCAAATTTGAGATTGTTGTAGATCCCCCACTATATTCCTCAGGTAATAATCTATTTTGATTAGCTTTTTTTACAAGTGATTTAATCTCTGTTGAAATTTCAGCTAATCCTTTTTTATCTACTTCTTTAACAATAGGTGTAATCAATCCTTCTTTTAAGGCAACTGCAATAGCAATATCTATATTTTTATATTGGTGAATTTTACCATTCACCCAAGAAATATTTGTCTCTGGATTTTTAGCTATTGCCATTGCACATGCTTTAACAATAAGGTCGTTAAAAGATACTTTGACATTACTATTTAAATTAATTTTTTTTCTTAAATTTATTAACTTATCCATTCTTGTTTCAATAGTAAGATAAAAATGTGGAACCTCATTTTTAGTTTTTGTTGTTCTCTCAGCAATTATTTTTCTTATGCTGGAAGGCTCAATTACAGAAATATTTTCATCGTTAATTTGTAGTTCAAAATTTTGAATATCTTTTTTTATTATCCTGCCATCAGGCCCAGACCCTTTAATAAGAGTTAGATCAATATTATTATCTTTAGAAAATTTTTTAACAAACGGTGAAGCAAAATTAGTATTTTGTTTAGTGTTTGAAACTTTATTTATATCTATTATTTGACTTTTATCAACTTCAGTATTTACTTTAGGTGTTTCTGAAACTTCATTTTTTCCTTCACTGTTTACAGCTTGATCTTTATCATTATAATCTTCTAATCTTTCATCTTTGCTACCATTGATTAGAGCAATGACAGAATTAACAGCAATTTGTTTATCTGGTGTTGTATCAATTAAATGTGTAATTTCTCCCTCATCAACTGCCTCAACTTCCATTGTTGCTTTATCTGTTTCAATTTCAGCTAATATATCTCCAGCTGAAACAGTATCACCAATATTAACTAACCACTTATTAATTACACCCTCTGACATTGTGGGAGATAATGCAGGCATTAAAACTTTAATGGCCATTTAATTTATATAACTTACTTTTTTTGCAGCATTTATAATATCATCAACTTGAGGAAGATATAATTTTTCTAAACTCAGTGAATAAGGCATTGGAACATCCGCACTATTAACTTTTATCACTGGTGAGTCTAAATAATCAAATGCATCCCTTTGAACAATATTTGCAATTTCGGAACCAATACTACCAAATGGCCATGACTCTTCGACAGTGATTAGTCTATTAGTTTTTTTTACTGAATTTAAAATTGTTTCCGTATCCAAAGGTCGTAAAGTTTGTAAATCAATAATTTCTGTATCTAAATTGAATTCTTCTTTTAGTCTTAACGCTGCTTCTTTTGATTTCTGCAACATTATTGAATACGTTACGATGGTTAAATCTTTACCTTCTCTTTCTATATTTGCTTTTCCAATTGGTATTGAGAAGTTAACATCATTATTAACAGCACCTTTTAATCCATAAAGAATTTCATTTTCTAGAAAAATTACGGGATTTGGATCTGTTATTGCAGAACGCAACAGGCCTTTTGCATTGTATGGAGTAGATGGTGCAATAACTTTTAAACCTGGAACTTGAGAATACCAAGAAGAAAAATCCTGACTATGTTGTGCAGCAACTTGAGCTGCAGCACCATTTGGCCCTCTAAAAACAATAGGACAGTTGATTTGTCCTCCAGACATGTATAGTGTTTTTGCAGCTGAATTAATGATTTGATCAATTGCTTGCATTGAAAAGTTAAAAGTCATGAATTCTAAAATTGGTCTTAATCCCTTAAATGCTGCTCCAACTGCTAATCCAGTAAATCCATGTTCGGAAATAGGAGTATCTAACACTCTTTCTTTGCCAAATTCTTGAAGAAGACCTTGTGTTACTTTATACGCACCTTGATACTCGGCAACTTCCTCTCCAAGTATGAAAACTTTATTATCTTTTCTCATTTCTTCAGCCATTGTATCTCTTAGTGCTTGACGCATGGTAATTTCTTCTGAGCTTAAATTTGTATCTTCTTCTATTTTAGGTGATGGTTTGTTAATTATATCATCTTTCTTGATTTCAATTTTTGTCTCAATATTTTTTTCAATTTTCTTTTCTTCAATCACTTTTTCTACAGGAGCTTGTTTTTTTACTTCAACTTTTTCATTTGGATCACCAATAATTGCTATAGCTTTATTAACTGGAATATTTGCCTCTCCTTCTTTAAATAAAAGATCAAGAACAACACCTTCATCTACCGCTTCTACTTCCATTGTAGCTTTATCTGTTTCAATTTCTGCAATCAAATCACCAGCTTTAACAGTATCCCCTTTTTTAATTAACCACTTAGACAGATTACCTTCTGTCATTGTTGGCGATAATGCGGGCATTAAAATTTCTGTGCTCATAGTTTATAAGTAAACGTCCGTATAAAGCTCACTATCCTTTGGGAAAGGACTGTTGGTTGCAAATTCAGCAGCATTTTTTATTTCTTCTAAAGTATCTTTATTAATTTTTTCAATTTCATCATTAGTTGCAATTTTTTTCTTTAATATTTCAGCTTTAACTATTTCAATAGGATCAGTTTGCTTATAATTATCTAATTCTTCTTTCGTTCTATATTTTGCAGGATCTGACATTGAATGTCCTCTATATCTATATGTTTGTACTTCGATAATATATGGCCCATTCCCTTCCCTAACATATTTACCTGCTTTGTCTGCTGCTTCGATAACTGAAAATACATTCATTCCATCTACCTTCTCACCAGGAATACCAAATGCCTCACCTCTTTTATACAAATCTAATCCAGCCGCCGCTCTATCTACAGATGTGCCCATTCCATATTTATTATTTTCAATAATGTATAAAACGGGAAGCTTCCATAAAGCAGCTAGATTAAAAGCTTCAAAAACTTGTCCATTGTTCATTGCTCCATCACCAATATATGTTCTACATATATTTTTTTCTCCATTATATTTGTGTGTGAATGCAATACCTGTTCCAATTGGCACTTGAGCCCCAACAATACCATGCCCACCATAAAAATTATTTTCCTTTGAAAACATGTGCATTGAACCACCCTTACCAGCAGAATAACCATCTTCTCTACCAGTCAATTCTGCCATAATACGTTTTGGATCTAATCCCCTAGCAATCATATGGCCATGATCTCTGTAAGTTGTTACAACTGAGTCATTCTTATCTATTGTCATTAATATACCAACAACAACAGCTTCTTGACCAATATACAAATGACAAAAACCACCTATTTTACCCATTCCGTAAAGTTGAGCTGCTCTTTCCTCAAATCTTCTTATTTTGAGCATAAAAGAATACATTTTAATGTAATCGGCTTTTTGAAGTTTTTTCATATGATAATCTTTAATTATAATTAGGGTGATTTTTTGTCAAATAAATCAATCTATTCTATAATTATAACTGTTTCGTTTTCTGAAGTAAATCCTGTAACTTTCCTAAATGTCTCATCCAAATAGTCCAAATCTATAGTATTTGGTTGTAATCTTTTAATTCTATCTAAGTAAAATTCATTTTCCTTTTTTAAGGAGATATATTGTTCATTGTATTGGGCATTAAGATTTTTAAGACTGAAATATTTCAGTAATCCCCTCTCACCATTTATAAGAAAATAGAGAAGATAAACAAATAGAAAAAAAGTAAACAAAAAAGAAAAATAAAAATAAAATTTATTTTTTAAAACTAAAGATTTATTCATTTATTATATAAATAGCATATTTAAGATCGAAACTGTCAATTATTTATTATTTAAGATAGATGATCCAGCATAATTTGCTTTACCTTGTAGTGCTTCTTCAATTCTTAACAATTGATTATATTTTGCTGTTCTATCTGTTCTAGATAATGATCCTGTTTTTATTTGACCTGCTGAAACACCAACTGATAAATCAGCAATAGTCGTATCTTCAGTCTCACCTGAACGATGTGAAATTATAGTAGTAAAATTATTTTCTTTAGCTAATTTAATTGACTCTAAAGTTTCTTTTAAAGTTCCAATCTGATTTACTTTAACTAAAATAGAATTTCCTGCACCCTCTGAAATACCTTTTTGCAATCTTGTTTTGTTTGTAACAAATAAATCGTCACCAACTAACTGAACTTTTTTCCCTATTGTTGATGTTAAATTAGACCAACCATCCCAATCATCCTCTGACATACCATCCTCAATAGAATAAATGGGATAAGCATTTACTAATTTCTCTAAATATTTTATCATCTCATCAGAAGACAAAACAATTTTTTCTCCCTGTAAATCATATTTATTATTTTTGTAAAATTCAGTTGATGCAACATCAAGTGAAAGATAAATATCCTTTCCAGGTTTAAAACCTGCATCCTCTACTGATTTTAAAACCGTTTCTATGACCTCACTAGAACTATTAATATTAGGAGCAAATCCACCTTCATCACCAACATTTGTATTTAAGCCTTTTGATTTTAAAAGTGATTTTAATGAGTGAAATATTTCGCAACCATATTGAATTGCTTCTGAAAAATTATTAGCACCAATAGGAGCAACCATAAATTCTTGAATATCGACATCGTTGTCTGCATGTGATCCTCCATTAATTATGTTCATCATTGGAACTGGAAGACTCATTGTATGTCCTTTACCAAGAAAAGAATACAATTCATTACCTTCTGATGAAGCTAAACATTTTGCAAAAGCTAAGCTTGCAGCAAGTGTTGCATTAGCGCCTAAGTTAGATTTATTTTCCGTACCATCAAGTTCTAATAAAAAATCATCAAAAGAAGAAATATCTTCAAATGATTTTCCTACTAGTTCATTAGAAATTGTATCATTAATATTTTCTACTGCTTTCAAAACTCCTTTACCTTTGTATTGGGATTTATCATTATCTCGCAATTCTAGAGCCTCATGCACTCCAGTAGATGCTCCACTTGGAACCGCAGCTCTTCCAAATGTAGAATTTTCAAATTCTATATCACACTCAACAGTAGGATTACCTCTGCTATCTATTATTTGTCTTGCTTTTATGTTTGATATTTTAGGCATTGTTTTTTGCTATATCATCAAATTTTTTAAGTTGAACTAGTAAATTTTTTAAATCTTTTATATTAATCATGTTTGGTCCATCACTAGGAGCATTATTTGGATCATTATGTGTTTCTAAAAATAAACCAGCTACACCAATAGATATAGCAGCTTTGCATAAAGAAGGGATATGTTCTCTTTGACCGCCACTTTTATCACCTAATCCTCCTGGTTGTTGAACGGAATGAGTTGCATCAAAAATTACCGGATATTCATATCTTTTCATAATATCTAAACCTCTAAAATCATTTACTAGTGTGTTGTAACCAAAAGATGTTCCTCTTTCAGTTATCATAATGTTTTTATTATTTGTAGTTTCTATCTTGGTAAAAATATTTTTAACGTCAGTTGGCGATAAAAATTGACCTTTTTTAACATTAATTATTTTATTTGTATTACCTGCAGCTAATAATAAATCTGTTTGACGACATAAAAAAGCAGGTATTTGGAGAATATCAATAATGCTATCTTGATTTAATTGATTACATTGATCTTCATTATGGACATCGGTTAGTATTGGTAAATTAAAATTAGTTTTAATTTTCTCAAAGATTTTTAATGCATCATTGAGCATAATACCTCTATCACTTTTAATACTTGATCTATTAGCCTTATCAAAACTAGATTTAAAAATTAATTTAATACCAACATTATCACATATTTTATTTAGCTGTTCTGCAATCATCAGTGAGTGACTTTCATTTTCTATTACGCATGGACCTGCAATTAAAACAAATGGAGAAGTATTTGAGATAGAAAAATTTTTTAGATTGATATTAATCATTTATTGCAGCCTTTATAAATGATACGAAAAGAGGATGAGGATCTAATGGTCTTGACTTTAACTCTGGATGAAATTGAACTCCAATAAACCATTTGTGTTTTTTACTTTCAAGTACTTCAGGCAATAATCCATCTGGTGACATACCACTGAAATAATAACCTTTGTTTTCAAATTTTGATAGAAATTTCTGATTTACTTCGTATCTATGTCTGTGTCTCTCACTAATTACTCCTTTTTTATATATCGAAAAGATTTTTGAATTTTTTTTCAAAATAGCTTTGTATGCTCCAAGACGCATCGTTCCACCCTTGTCACTATTTTTATCTCTTTTTTCGATCTTATTTTTATTTACCCATTCTGTCATTAATCCCACAACTGATTTAGTAGTTTTCTTAAATTCTGAAGAATGGGCGTTTTTAATTTTTAGAACATTTTGTGCGATTTCAATAACTGCTAACTGCATCCCAAGACATATTCCAAAAAAAGGAATATTGTTTTCTCTTGCATATTTGATGGCATGAATTTTTCCATTAATTCCACGAATACCAAAACCGCCAGGAATTAAAATTCCATTACAATCTTTTAATTTTTTCATTAAACTATTATTGTTTTCTTTCTCAGAATTAATCCATTGAATATTTACATCAGTAGAATTTTCTATACCTCCGTGAACCAATGCTTCATTAAGTGATTTATAACTATCTTTAAGATTTGTGTATTTTCCTACTACCGCAATTTTTACTTTATGTTTTCTTTTTTTAATTTTTTTTTGAAGATCGATCCAAGGCTTTAAATTTAGTTTATGATTTTTTGGTTTATAACCCAATTGTTTAAGGAGAGCTTCATCCAAACCATATTTAGAATATAATGAAGGAACTTCATAAATTGATTTAGCATTCAATGCAGGAATTACCGACTCTTTTTTAACATTACAAAATAAAGATATTTTAGAAATTGAATCCTCATCTATTGGTTGCTCAGATCTACACATAATTATATTTGGTTGAATACCGGCATTGAGAAGTTCTTTAACTGAATGTTGAGTAGGTTTCGTTTTTAACTCACCTGCTGAACTTAAATATGGAATATAAGTCATATGAATTAATGCAGATGAAATATTTTTATCATTTCTAATTTGTCTTATTGCTTCTAAAAAAGGTAGGGATTCAATATCTCCAACTGTTCCACCTATTTCATAAATTGCGATATCTTCATTTTTTAAATCACTGTGTATAAAAGATTTTATTTCATTGGTAACATGAGGAATTACCTGAATAGTTGATCCTAGATAATCACCTTTTCTTTCCTTCATAAGGACATTTGAATAGATTTTACCTGATGAAACACTATCTGATTGCTTAGCTGATTGATTTGTAAATCTTTCGTAATGACCAAGATCTAAATCTGTTTCTGCACCATCATCAGTTACATATACTTCTCCATGTTGATATGGACTCATTGTTCCTGGATCCACATTTAAATAAGGATCTAATTTTCTAATTCTTACTTTAAATTTTCTACTTTTTAAAAGTGTTGCTAAGGACGCAGAGGCTATGCCTTTTCCAAGAGATGATGCTACTCCACCCGTAATAAAAACAAAATGCATTACGGAATACCGTGATACATAATAGATCTTGTTATAGCAAGATATTATTAATTATTTTCTGGTATAGTTGGTTCTTCTGAAGTTTCTTCAGTATTGATTGAGGGAAGTGACTCTAATACATTACGATCTGAACCTATAGAAGCGGTAATTGTAAGAACGATACTCATTATCATAAATAGGACAGCAGTTATTGCAGTTAGCCGGGAAAGTAGGTTTGCAGTACCTCTCGCTGACATTAATCCGGTTGAAGTTCCGCCACCAAGACCTAAGCTATCATTATCAGATCCTTGTAATAAAACTAATATAACTAGAGCAATTGCAAGTATCAGTTGAATAATTACTAAAGTTGTCATAAATTCGCTTTATATTAAATTGTTTCTATTTATCAAGAAATAATTGTATTGAATTCATCTACTTTTAATGATGCCCCACCAATTAAACATCCATCTACATGAGTTAATTCAGTAATTTCTTTTGAATTTGAAGACTTTACAGAACCTCCATAAAGTACTTTATAGTTAATAAATTTTTGATCAAAATTTTTGATTAATTCATGAACTTGATTTATTTCATCTAGGGTTGGAGTTAATCCAGTACCGATTGCCCAAACTGGCTCATAAGCAATTAAAGCATTTTGATGAGTTGCTGAATTTGGAATACTTTCCTTGATTTGTGTAAATAAGATTTCTTCTGTTAAGTTATTTTCTTTTTGCTCTAAGGTTTCACCTATACAGATCACTGGTATAATATTTTCTTCAATAAGGTTTAAACTTTTAGTTTTTACATTATTATTTGTTTCAGCAAAGTATTGTCTTCGCTCAGAATGACCAACCAAACAAAAATCTATATTATTATCCCTTAGCATTGATGCAGATAATTCTCCAGTGTAGGCACCTTCTTTAAATAATGAGACGTCTTGTGCGCCACAAAATAAGTTTTTATTATTACCCTTAAGTGATTGTAAGTAAATTGAGGATGAACAAATAATCGTACAATTATTAGAATTAACTTTTAATTTTTCATAATATTCTTTTAAAAATGAATAATTTCCATTTAATTTCCAATTTGCTATAAAAATTGAAGAATAATTGTCTAGATTGATCATAATTACTTTTATTTATAGAAACTAATATTATAGAAGCAATAGAATAATGAGATTTTTTAGAAATTCTTGGATTGGAATTGGGCTAGCTGTTCTGTTTGCAGCTAGTTTGTTTTTCTTTAGAGGATCTACGCGATACTCCAATTTATTTAATTCTGATAATTTTGTTGCAGATATTTCAGGCACGCCAATATCTACAACAAGATTTATGCGCTCGATGGACATGAACATTAATCAATTTTCTCAAATGATAGGAAGCCAACTTACAGGTGATCAAATAAGGAATTTTCAAGTGCATCAAGTTGCATTGCAAAATTTAGTAAATAGTGCAATTTTCGAAAATGAATTTGATAAAATAAATTATATTTTAGATGATACTACAATAGCAAAAGAGACAAAAAGAAATTTCCCAGATCTTTATATTAATAATAAATTAGATGATGGTAAATTAAATACTTTTTTAAGACAGCAAGGCTTAAAAATTGAAGACCTTGTTGATTTAATAAATTTTGAAACTAGATCGGTTGTATTTGATCAACTTTTCTTTCAAAAAAATTATCCCTCACAATTGCAAATAAATTTTAATAAGTATGATAATCAAAATAGAGAAATAGAGTTGCTTAAAATACCTTATGATGAAATTAAAATAGATAACTACAACAAAGATCAAATTACAAAAGATAATATAGAGCTATTAGATTATTTTAATATTAACTCCTCTAAATATATGACAAATGAAAAGAGAGATATTTCATATATATTAATAAATAAAAGTGATTTTATAGACAATTTTTCACCTTCAGAAAACAAACTTAAAGAATATTATAATAACAATAAAGAATTATTTATTAATCCAGAAGAAAGAAGCTTTAAACAATTTAATTTTAAATCTAAAGAGGAAGCAGATGAATTTAAATTAAATGTATCTGGAAAATCTAATGAAGAAATTATAAAATTTGCTGAAAAAAATAACATAATTTTCAATGAATTTGAAAATGTTAATAGAAATAAAGTTTTAGAAGAACTTGCGAATGCAATATTTGAATTAGACAAAGGAAGTATATCAGATGTAATCCAAACCACCTTGGCATATCATATAATTATTTTGGATGAGATTTTTACATTAAAAGAATTAAAATTTGATGAGGTTAAGGAAGAAATAAATAATACATTGACTAATTTTGAGTTAGATAATTACTTCAATGAATTAAAGTCAAGTCTCGATCGACAAATACTTGATGGATTTTCAATTAATGAAATAGCGGATCAAAATAATCTTAAATTAATAAATAAGAAAAAAATTATAAACAACAATAATGAAGATAATCCTGCTTTAAGTAACGTAATTTCATTTTCTTTTACTCAAAATAAAGATTTTGTTAGTGATTTAGTAGACATTGATAATGATACTTCTTTTATTGTAAATGTTGATAACATATATCCATCAAAAATAGAAAGTATTGATAATATATTTGAGAATGTTTTAAATGATTTTATATTTGCAAAAAAAACTGAGCAAGCTGAAAATATTTTTGAAAACAATAAAGAGTTTTTTACAAACATAAGTAAATTTTATAGGTTAAATGCAGAAAATCTAAACTTATCCTTACAAGATAATGCTGAGTTGCCTACATCTTTTAAACAAAAGATTTTTGAAACTGATATTGATAAAGTAGCCTTTGGATCAGATGAAAATTCTATTTATTTTGCTAATATTAAAAACATAAAGATGCCTGAAGAAGGTGAAAATACTTCAAACATTAATTTAATAAGTGATTTAAAAACAGCATTTGGCAGTGAGATTATTAAGACAAAAGAAATATCATTCAATGATGAACTTATTAATGGTCTTTTGTCTCAGTATAAATGAGTTTAGAAAAAAAAAAATTTATAAGCCAATATAATAAAGGCTTACCTCAGATATTAAAAAAAAATCTAATTGCTGATATTGAAACACCATTTTCATCATTATTAAAAATTAGTAAATCAGAAAAATATTCATTTCTATTAGAGTCAGTTGAGGGCGGAAGTAAAAGAGGACGTTACTCATTACTTGGTTGTGATCCTGATTTAATATGGACAGTTGAAAAAGGTAAAGCAAAAATTAAATATTTAGATCTTAATTTTGGTTACAAACTAGATCAAAAGCCAATTCTTAGCCTCAAGGAGCTTGTAAAAATTTCAAAATTTAACAATGATCAAATTGACGTCCCTTTTCCAACACTAGTTGGATATTTAGGATATCCAATGATCCAATATATTGAAAATATTAAACTTAGTAATAAGGACAATATAAAAATACCTGATGCAATTTTAATCAGACCAAAAATAGTCGCTGTATTTGATAATATTAAAGATATTATTTCCCTTATGACAGTCACTTATCCAAGTAAAAAAATCTCTGCAGAAAATGCCTATAGAAAAAACAAATTACTTATAGAAAAAACAATAAAGAAATTAGAAACGAGTATTTTGAAACCTGCGCAAAATAAAAATAAAAAATCAAAATTAAAATTTAAATCAAATTTCAAAAAAGAACAATTTTATAAAATCGTAAATAAAGCAAAAGAATATATTAAAAATGGTGATATCTTTCAAGTTGTCCCTTCACAGAGATTTGAAACAAAATATAACTTAAAGGCAGTCAATCTTTACAGATCATTGAGACGACTAAACCCTTCTCCTTATCTAGTCAATCTTAACTTTAATAAAATTGGGCTTGTTGCATCTAGCCCGGAATTGATGGTTCAATTAAGAAATAAAAAAATTACAATAAGACCAATTGCTGGAACTAGAAAAAGAGGAAAGAATGCCTCTGAAGACCTTTTTTTATCTAATGATTTACTGAATGATAAAAAAGAACTCGCAGAACACTTAATGCTTTTAGATTTAGGAAGGAACGATGTTGGTCGAGTTTCAAAAAAAGGAACAGTAGAAGTTACTGAAAAGATGATTATAGAATATTATTCTCATGTAATGCATATTGTTTCAAACGTTGAGGGAAAAATAGAAAATAATTTAGATGCATTAGATGCTTTAATGGCAGGATTTCCAGCAGGTACAGTTTCTGGGGCACCAAAAATAAGGGCAATGGAAATCATAGAGGAGCTTGAAAACTTAAATAGAAGTTTTTATGCTGGCTGTATGGGCTATTTTGATTCTAACGGAGACATGGATACGTGCATTAGTTTAAGAACTGGGCTTGTAAAAGATAATAAATTATACATCCAAGCTGGTGCTGGAATAGTTTATGACTCTATTCCAAAAAATGAACATCAAGAAATTTTAAATAAAGCAGGTGCTTTAATGGCAGCTGCTGAGGATTCATACAAATTTTATATATGATATTATTAATAGATAATTATGATAGTTTTACTTACAACGTAAAACATTACTTATTAGATTTAAATCAGAAGGTTGTTGTTTTTAGAAATGACAAAATTTCTATAAATAAAATTCTTAAATTAAAACCTAAATCAATAGTTATTTCACCTGGTCCGTGCACACCAAATGAGGCTGGAATAAGTCTTAATATAGTTTCTGAATTATCAAAACAGTTTCCTATACTTGGCATTTGTTTAGGACATCAAACTATTGGTCAAGCTTTTGGAGGTAAAATTGTTAAATGCAAAGAAATCATGCACGGAAAAGTTGATACAATTAATCACTTTGGCCATTCTATATTCAAAAATGTAGAAAGAAAATTTAAAGCAACTAGATATCATTCTCTTATAATTGATAAAAAAACTATGCCTAAAGATTTTTTAATAACTGCTGAAACAAATAGTAAGATCATAATGGGTATTGCACATAAAAAATTACCAATATTTGGACTACAATTTCATCCAGAAAGTATAGGTACTGATATGGGTAAAATTATTTTAAAAAACTTTTTAAACTTAGCAAAATAATGGATCAAACTTTAATATTAAATAAGATACTCGAACAACAAAATCTTAATATTGATGAGAGTATGTATATATTTAATAAAATTATGAGCGGTAAGTTAGATGATATTAAAATTACATCAATACTCATTGGCTTAAAGTTAAAGGGCGAAACAAAAGAAGAAATTATTGGTGCAGCTAAAGTAATGAGAGAGAAATCTCTTAAAATAAACTCTCCTAAAAATACAATTGATACTTGTGGTACCGGTGGAGATATGAAAGACACATTAAACATATCAACAAGTTCAGCCATAGTTGCTGCAAGCGCTGGTGTTACTATAGCAAAGCATGGCAATCGTTCGGTTAGTTCAAAATCAGGCTCTGCAGATATGCTAGAAAAAATAGGGTATAAGATTACAAATAATGTAGAAGATTTAGAAAAATCATTATCAAATAATAATTTTTGCTTTTTATTTGCTCAAAATCATCATTCTGCCATGAAGAATGTAATTAACGTTCGTAAGAATTTAGCTACACCTACAATTTTTAATTTATTAGGTCCTCTTACAAATCCTGCTAAAGCAAGTAAACAGCTACTAGGTGTCTATTCAAGAGATCTAGTTTCTATGCATTGCAATTGCTTAAAAGAACTAGGCTCTGAAAAAGCTATGGTTGTTCACGGATTAGATGGTTTAGATGAAATAAGTTTATCAGACAATACTCTCATAAATGAATTGAAAGATAATAAAATTCTGGAATATAATTTTGATCCAAGAGACTATGGTTATGATTTAATTAAATTAGAAGATATAAAAGGTGGAGATCCAGAATATAATGCAAATTGCTTTCATAAAATGATTAACGGGGATTACAAAGAATTTCAAATGATTGTAGAATTAAATGCAGGAGCTGCAATATATTTATCCAATTTAAGAAATAATCTAAAAGATAGTTTTGAATTAGCAAATAAAATAATTGAAGAAGGAATTACAAAAAATTTTGTAAACTCACTAATTAATGAGTAATATACTTCAAAAAATTTGTGAAGATAAATATAAAGAATTAGAAGAAACAAAAAGAAGATGTTCTTTTAAAACATTAGAAAAATTAATTTCCTCAAAATTAGAGAAACGTGACTTTAAAGATGAATTAATTTCAGCTCAGAAAAATAAAAGAAATTTTATAATTGGTGAAGTAAAAAAACAAAGTCCAAGCGCAGGTGAAATAATTTCAGATTATAAACCAGAAGAAATTGCAATTTTATATGAAAGATCTGGTGTTGGAGCAATATCGATTTTAACAGAAAGTAAATACTTTTTAGGAAATATTGATCATTTATCCCTTGTTAAAAAGAAAATAAATTTACCTATTTTAAGAAAAGATTTTATTATTGATAAATATCAAATTTTAGAAAGTAAGATTTATCAAGCAGATTGTATATTATTAATTTTATCAATTTTATCAGATGATCAGGCAATGGAGTTTATAAATTATGCAAATGAATTAAAATTAGATTGTATTATAGAAGTTCATGATGAAGATGAACTTAAAAGAGCAATCAAATTAGACTACCCTGTTATTGGAATTAATAATAGAAATCTTAAAAGTCTTGAGATTAATTTAAATAACTCAATAAATTTGAATAAAAATTTAACTAATGATTATATTTTAATTGCAGAGAGTGGCATTAAAAATTCTGATGACATAATAAAATTTAACTCAACAGGAATATATAATTTTTTAATTGGAGAAAGTTTGTTAAAATCTAAAGATAAAGAAAAAAAAATTGGAGAATTACTTTTAAATGAGTCATATTAATAAAAAAGGAAATCCTTATATAATTGATGTATCTCATAAAGATGTCACTGAAAGAGTAGCAGTTGCCTCTGGTGAAATTAAATTTGATAAAGAAACATATAGAAAAATAAAATCTTTTGAGACAAAAAAAGGGAACCTTGAAAAAACTGCTATAATTGCTGGTATTATGGGTGCAAAAGAAACTTCTAGATTAATACCACTTTGTCATAATATTCCAATCGATCATATAAATATTGAGGTTATAAAAAATGATAAAAAATCAAGTCTTTTAGTCGAAAGTACAGTTAAAACAAACGCAAATACTGGTGTGGAGATGGAGGCTTTAACTGCCGTTACAATTAGTTGTCTTACAATTTATGACATGTGTAAGTACTTAAATAAAAAAATTAAAATTCATAATATACATCTTGTTTCAAAAACAGGCGGTAAATCTAATAATTAAATAACTGAAATATATAGATATTTATATTTGTTCTTGTTTTGATCTTAAAGAACATATATAGAACGGTAATGCTTACAAAAAAACAAAAAGAGCTATACGATTATTTAAAAAATTATATTTCAAATAATGAGATCTCGCCTTCTTTTGAGGAAATGAAAAGTGCAGTTAATCTGAAATCAAAGTCAGGTATTCATAGGTTAATTATAAGTTTAGAAGAAAGAGGTTTTATTAAAAGATTAAAGCACAAAGCGAGAGCAATGGAAATTATTAATAAAGATAATACTACTGATGAAAATTCCTTGTCAAATAGCATTAATATTCCATTAATTGGTGCAATAGCTGCAGGTGAAGCAATAGAGGCTATTGAAAATGCTGATGAATTTGTTTCTGTACCTTCTTCAATGACATCTCCAAATGCTAGATATTTTGGACTAAAAGTAAAGGGTCTATCTATGATAGATAAAGGGATATTTGACGGTGATATTGCAGTGATAAAAAAAACAAATAATGTTGAAAATGGAAAAATTGCAGCTGTCATAACGCAAGATAACGAGGTTACATTAAAAACTATTAAATTTGATCGAAACAAGGTCTTATTAATACCTGCTAATCAAAGTTTTCAGACAAAGGAATATGATGCAGGTGAAATCCAAGTTCAAGGGACTTTATCTGGAATTATAAGAAAATATAATTAATAGTTTATCTTAATTATAAGATGACTATGTTAAAAACACGATTTGCACCCTCTCCTACAGGCAATCTACACCTTGGAGGTGCTAGAACCGCTTTAATTAATTATATTGTAAGTAAAAAATCAGCATCATCAAAATTTTATTTGAGAATTGAAGATACAGATCATGAACGTTCAAAACAAGAATATACAGATAACATAACTAATTCTTTAAAATGGCTTGGGCTTAATTGGGATGAGGAAATTCAAGTTCAATCTAAAAGATTATCAAGGCATCAAGAAATTGCTAGAGAATTACTTCAAAAAAAACAAGCATTTAAATGTGTATGTTCTGAAGAAAAAATAGCTAACCAAAGAAAGTTAATTAAAGAAAATAAAAATTATTCTAAAAAAATATGTACTGAATGTAAAGATGATAATGATATTCAAAGTAGAGATGAAGGTTTTGTAGTTAGATTAGATGTACCAGATGAAGGAAATTTAAAAATTAAAGATACAATTCAAGGAGACGTTACAGTAGCAAATTTAGAGTTAGATGATTTTATTTTACTAAGAAAAGATCAATCACCAACGTATATGTTATCTGTAGTAGTGGATGATCATGATTTAGGAGTCAATTATATTATTAGAGGTGACGATCATTTTATTAATACTTTTAGACAATACTACATATATAAATTTATGAATTGGGATATACCTCAATATGCTCATATTCCTCTTATTCATGGAGAGGATGGAACAAAATTATCAAAAAGACACGGGGCAGTTAATATTTTAGATTTGAAAAATAATGGATATTTAAAAGAAGCTATTATTAATAACCTTATACTTTTAGGTTGGTCAAATAACCAAAAGAAATCAGAAACTATTGAATTAGAGGAAATAATTGAAAATTTTGAAATATCAAATTTATCTAAATCATCTAGTATATTTAGTTTTGATAAATTAGATTTTTTTAATAATTTTTATTTAAGAAAAGAAAACGGAATAGAAAAATTCATAAACTTTTGTGAAAATGATGATGAATTAAATAAATATCTACAAAAAGATAATACAAAAATTAAAAATATTTTTAATGTTTATAAAAAAGATATTAAAAAACTAAGTGATTTGCATGATACAATTAAAGTTTATTTTGATAAAAATTATAAAATAAATAAGACAGAAAAACTGACCTCAGAATTTGGTAGTATTTTTAATGAATTTTTAAATTTAATTGGGGAAATTAATGATTGGAATAGAGATAGTATTCAAAATGTCATTAATGATTTTTTAAAAAATAATAAAATTAAATTCCCCGTTTTGGGTAAACCAATTAGATTTTTATTAATAAATTCCTATCAAGGGCCTTCAATTTCTGATATTTTTGTAATATTAGGTAAAAAAGATACTATTAATAGATTAAATCAATATAGAGATAATTAAATATGGCTGATTACGAAGATAAAAAAGTTAACGATAAACAGTTTACTCTATTCAACAATGAGAGTGGTAAATCGTATCAAATTCCACTTATTGAAAGTAAAGATGGTCCAAATGTTTTGGATATTCGTAAACTTTATCAAGAAACAGGTTTATTTACTTTTGATCCAGGTTTTACTTCAACTGCATCATGTGAGTCAGGAATTACATATATAGATGGTGAAAAGGGAATTCTGCGTCACCGTGGTTATGATATCCATGAATTAGCATCAAAAAGTGAATTTCTTGAAGTTTGTTATCTTTTACTCCACGGTGAATTACCGTCCCCTGAAGACAAGCAAAAATTTAAAGATGTAATAACCAATCATACAATGTTGCATGAGCAACTAGTAAATTTATACAGAGGTTTTCGTAGAGATGCGCACCCTATGGCAATTATGGTAGGTGTTGTTGGTGCCCTTTCAGCCTTCTACCATGATAGTACTGATTTTTCAGATATTAATCAAAGAATGATTGCTTGTCATAGATTAATAGCAAAAATTCCAACAATAGGTGCAATGGCTTATAAATATTACATTGGTCAACCATTTGTTTATCCAAGAAATGATCTTTCTTATGCAGAAAATTTTTTATACATGACATTTTCTGTGCCATCAGAAGATTACAAGGTGAGTCCAAAAATTGTAAGAGCAATGGATAGATTTTTTACGTTACATGCTGATCATGAACAAAATGCATCCACTTCAACAGTCAGATTGGCAGGTTCCTCTGGTGCCAATCCTTTTGCTTGTATTGCTGCTGGTATTGCATCTTTGTGGGGACCAGCTCATGGTGGAGCTAATGAAGCAGTAATTAAAATGTTAGAAGAAATTGGTGATGTATCTAATATACAAAAATTTATTGATAAAGCTAAAGATAAAAATGACTCTTTTAGATTAATGGGTTTTGGGCATCGAGTATATAAAAACTATGATCCAAGAGCCACTGTGATGAAAGAAAGTGCTCATGAGGTTTTAGAAGAACTAAATATGCAAGACGATCCATTACTTAAAATTGCAATAGAATTAGAAAAAATAGCGCTGAAAGATGAATATTTTATTAGTAAAAAATTATTCCCAAATGTAGATTTCTATTCAGGTATAATTCTCAAAGCATTAGGTTTTCCTACAAGCATGTTTACAGTATTGTTTGCAATTGGAAGGACAGTTGGATGGATATCACAATGGAAAGAAATGATAGAAGATCCAATAAATAAAATTGGCAGACCTCGTCAACTATATACTGGTTATAAAGCTAGACCTTATCAAGTTGAATCTTCTAGAGAAAAAAAATCAATTTTTAATTGGCTTTGGAAGAAGGATTAATTAAATTATTTATACGATTAACACTCACATCATAAGGACTAAAATCATTAACAATTTCTTTAAGGTACATATTAATTGAGTTAATTTGAGTTTCTTGTTTTTTTCTATCATTAAATAAATTTAGAAAAATATTTAATAACTTTTTTTCATTTAAATTTGAGTTAACAACTTCTGGAATAATCATTTGGTTACTTATAATATTTATAAGATTTGCATATTTCACTCTTACAAAAGGCTTGATTAAAATTTCTGTGAAATAATTAAGTTTATAGATTACTATTTGAGGAATATTCCTTTTAGCAATTTCTAAAGAGGCAGTACCAGAGCAAGTTACACTTATGTAAACATCTTCATAGTATTCATCAAATTTACTCATATCAGTTGAGATTATAGTTTCAGTTTTCCATTGATTAGTATTTTTTTTAATTAAAGACACAAGATGAGGCAAAGTAGGAATAAATATTTTATAATTTAGATTATTCTTAGATATATATTTTTCAATATAACTGAAATATTTCATCAGTTTTAATACTTCATTTTGTCTACTACCTGGTAAAAAAGAAAGGTACTTATGTTTTCCTTTATTATATCTTTTTTTTATATGAAAAATTGGATGCCCAATAAAAGTTTTATTTAGATTATCAAAATTAAAATATTTTTTTTCAAAATTAAACAATAGAAAAATTTCATCAAAAATATTTGCAAATTTTCTTGCTCTATATGATCTCCACGCCCAAACAGTTGGAGCGACTACATGTATTATTTTTTTCTTGTAGTTTGATTTTCTTAATTGGTTTACCAAATTATAATTAAAATCTGGTGAATCTATGGTTAAAACCAAATCATAATCATTTTTAATAATATAGTTTTTTACTCTTTTTATCATTTTTAAATACTTTGAAATAGAAAGTATAATTTCAAATAGCCCTATAGATTTAAATTCTGATAAATCATAAATTTTATTAGAAATATATTTTTCAGATTGTTTTCCGCAAACACCATCAAATTGGTACCTATCTATATTCATTCTTGATAAAATATTTGAGCAAATATTTTCACCAGATTGTTCCGTACAACAAACAAAGATTTTAAATTTTTTCAATTTAAATCAACCGAAGAGATAAATAAATTATTTTGATTAGCATAATCAATAATATTTTTTTTATCTAAAATTAAACATTTATTTTTTTGTAAATAGACACCTTCATAGTTATATTTTTTTAAATTTTTAATTGTAGTCAAGCCAATTAAAGGAATATCAATTAGATTGCTTTGGTTTTGTTTAGAAAATTTAAATAACACTCCATTATCTTCTTTTCTTTTATACTCTTTACATCTTTTTAATAATGCATCTGTTCCCTCAATTGCCTCTAATCCTAATACTAATTGATTTTGTACTATCATTGCCTGACCCACATCCAATTTTTTAAAAATTTGATAAGTAGATTTTGCTTTCTTTAAATTTAGAATTGCATTTTTAGAAGGTTTGATTTTTGATAAATTAATTTCATTTGAGAATAATTCCTGACAATATTTAGTCCAATTAAAAAAAATATATCCTTTAGTTTCAAAGTATTTTTTCAAACTCATTAGAAGATTGTTATCTCCTTTTTTTTCTAGTAAAAGATTTTTAGCAAGTAATATGGTTGGCAAATCAAAACCTAAATCTTTAATACCAGGTCGTTTTATACTTCCAGCAAAAATAATATTCTTTATTTTATTTGAATCTAAAACTTTAAAAATTTTTTTTATTGATAGGATATCAATATCTACAGAATTATGATTTTTGTATAATTTATTATTTTTATTATTTAAAGACAAGAATGTAACATCGTAATTCTTACTTAATAGTGAGTTACCAATATATAGAGGTAAATTACCATCCCCAGCAATTATTCCTATTTTAGTCATTTTCAAATGTGGTAATTCCTCTTTTTGAATTTGAGTTTAGAAATTCAATTACTTCCTTAATTTCTATAATTTCAGATTTTTCAATAAAATTATTTATAATATTATTTTCAATGGTATCATTTTTGTTAAAAATTAAATTTATTAGATTTTTAATCTCATTAATATCATTGGACGTTAAGCCTTTTCTTTTTAATCCAATAAGGTTAAGGTTTTTTAAATTTTCTCTAATTCCTGTATACAAACCATATGGAATTATATCTTTTTCAACACCACTCATTCCACCAATCATTGCGTATTTTCCTATTCTAACAAATTGATGTATGGCAGAATTACCGCCAATTATTGCATTATTATCTATTTCAACATGACCAGCTAGTGTTGCATTATTTGCTAAAATTACATTAGATTTGATTATACAATCGTGCGCTATATGGGAGCCAACCATAAATAAACAATTATCATCAATTATTGTATTTAAACCTCCGCCAGCAGTACCAGGATTGACAGTTACATTTTCTCTAAAGTTATTATTATTGCCTATTTTTAAAAATGATTTTTCATTTTTATATTTTAAATCTTGTGGTGTAGATCCAATTGAACAAAAAGGGTAAAATGTATTATTATTTTTGATAATAGTATTCCCTGAAATAGAGACATGAGAAATTAGATTGTTATTTTCTCCAATTTTTACTCCATCAGCAATAACACAAAATGGGCCAACTGTAGAAGTTTTATCTATTTCTGCATTATCAGAAACAACTGCTGATGGGTGTATCATCTTGTTCTTTTTAAATTAATAAAAAATTACTTAAATAAATAAAATATTTCCAATTATTACTTATATGTAATCATAGCTGAAAATTCAGCCTCACTTACTTTGACATCATCTTTAAAGCAAAAACCAATAAATTTATATACATCTCTAACACGATTTAAAAATTTAACTTCAAAAGAAACTTTTTCATTTGGTAAAATAGGTTTTCTAAATTTAGCTTTATTAACACTCATAAATAACACTGATTTTTCGTTGTAATCTCTAAGTTTGTATGACACTACTATACCAGCAGTTTGAGCCATTGCTTCTACAATAATTACACCTGGAACAATTGGATTATCTGGGAAATGACCTTTAAAAAAATACTCTTCTTTAGAAAAAATTTTTTCTGACTTTCCATGTTCCCCAGGTATTACTATTTCACATCTATCTACAAATAAAAAGGGGTCCCTATGTGGTATTAATTTTTTTATCTCTTGAATATTTAATTTCATTTTCTGAAGGAGTTTCTAATAATTTCTTTTTTCCATAAATTAATATCTTTTGCAGGAAAACCTGCAACGATTTTGTTATCTGAAATATTTTTTGTTACACCACTTTTACCAGCGATAGTCACGTTATCCCCAATTTTTAAATGACCAGAAATACCTGCCTGACCACCAATTTTAACAAAATTACCAATTTTAGTACTACCCGCTATACCAACCTGAGCAGCAATAATTGCAAAGTCACCTATAATAACATTATGAGCTATTTGTATCAAATTATCAAGATTAGAAAATTTACCAATAATTGTAGAATCAAATACAGCTCGATCTATGGTAGTATTTGATCCTATAGATGAATCGTTTTTTATTATTACATTGCCATTATGATAAATTTTTTGTTTTGATTTTTCTTCAAATCCAAAACCTGCACCACCAATTCTTGCTCCTGATTTTATTTCACAATTATTCATAATAACTGCATTTGATATTGAGACATTATCATGAATTATAACATTTTTGTGAATTGTCACATTTGGTCCTATATTACTGTTTGACCCAATATATACACCTTCACAAATTTCTGAATTTTCACTAACTGAAGAAAATGAATTAATTTGAACATTGTCATGGATTTTAGCTGTTTTACTTATCAATGAGTGTTTGGAAATAATTCCGTTAGATTGATATGTTATATTATTAAATAACTTGCTTATTAAAGCTAAAGCCAAATATGGATCTTTTACAATTATGGGTTTGCAATTTTTAGGAAGAAATTCAACGAATTCATCTTTTATTAGGCAAGCCTTTGCTTTTATTTGTTTTAATTCTTCAATATATTTTGAATTAGAAAAAAAAGATAAGTCTAAATTTGTTGCAGATGATAGGGTGTTAAGATTATCAAAAGTATCTTCATTTGAAATTGTTGAATTTACCTCAAATGAATTACTTTCTAATACTTTTTTTATTTCTGAATACTTAATTTTTTTCAAAGTTTCTATATTCCAATTTAAGTTCTATCTTTTGTAATTCTTCATTTATATTTTCAGTTATATCTAAAGAATTAGAAGCTATCAAATAACTTGTTGAATCTAATATTAAATCAATATTATTTACGGTAGCATATTTTTCAAGAAGAAC
>CACIED010000007.1 GCA_902585605.1 uncultured Alphaproteobacteria bacterium | reverse complement strand
CCGTTCAATCTAAAAGAGATATACTTAAAAATATGGGAGCAAAACTTCATTTAGTTGATGCAAAACCATATTCCGATCCTGGCAACTATCAAAAAGTCTCGCAGCAATTAGCTAAAGATATTGAAAAACAAACAGGTAAAAAAACTTTTTGGGCTGGTCAATTTGAAAATTTAGCAAACTACAAGTTTCATGAAAAAACAACATCCGCAGAAATTTTTAAACAAACAGATGGTAAAATAGATGGTTTTACATGTGCAATTGGAACTGGAGGAACTTTAACTGGTGTGAGCGTTGGGCTAAAATCAAAAAATAAAGAAATTATTATCGCTTGTACTGACTCACAAGGATCATCAATGTTTAATTATTTTACTAATGGTAAACCAGAAAAAAAAGGAGAGGAATCAATTACAGAAGGTATTGGACAAGCCAGAGTAACAAAAAATTTAGAAAATTGTCTTGTAGACCAATCATTTTTTGTTTCTGATCAAGAATGTATGGAAATGCTATTTAAAATTATGAAAACAGATGGATTATTTCTAGGATTAAGTTCTGGGGTCAATATATGTGGTGCAGTAAAACTGGCCAAATCAATGGGTAAAGGGAAAAAAATTGTGACAATACTTTGTGATGATGCAAATAAATATTATGATAAAATGTTTAATAAAGAATATTTGATTTCCAAAAATTTACCTTATGCCGATTGGATGTAATAATGAAAACAAAAAAATTTAATTCTAAAGTAATTCATTCAGGTCACGGAGCTGATGAAAGTACGGGTGCAGTAATGCCTCCTATTCATCTTTCATCGACTTTTAAGCAAAATTCTCCTGGTGACTTTACTTATGAATATGCAAGAACAGGAAACCCAACAAGAGATATATTAGAAAAGTTATTAGTTGAATTGGAGGATGGTAAATTTGCATATGCTTTTAGCTCAGGTATGGCAGCAATTTCTGCATTATCAGATGCTTTAGGTAAAAATTATTCAATTATTTGTAGCGATGATGTTTACGGTGGAACTAGAAGAATATTTGATAAAATTAAAACAGTGAATCAAGATGTGGAAGTAACATATGCTGATCTTAGTAAAGAAAATAATTGGCAAGGTCATCTAAAAGAAAATACGAAAATGATTTGGGTTGAGACCCCCTCTAACCCATTACTAAAAATTATAGATATAAAAAAAATTAGAGAAAGCTTGAAAGATGATAATATCATTATAGTCTGTGATAATACTTTTGCATCACCTTATAATCAGCAACCATTAAATTCTGGAGCTGATGTTGTTATACATTCGTCAACTAAATATCTTGGAGGTCATTCAGATATAATAGGAGGTGCATTAATTATAAATGATAATAAAATTTTAGCTGATAAAATTAAATATATTCAAAATGCAGTTGGTGCTGTTCCCAGCCCCTTCGATTGTTATCTACTTATTCGATCTATTAAGACACTTGCTGTAAGAATGGAAAGGCACAATAATAATGCCTTAGAAATTGCTAATTACTTATTAAAACATCCTAAAATTAAAAATGTATTTTACCCTGGGCTAGAAAATAACCCAAATTATGAAATTGCAAAAAAACAAATGACTGGATTTGGAGGAATATTATCAATTGAATTAATGGGTGATATTAATTCAGCAAAAAAATTTCTTGAAACAATTCAAATATTTACACTAGCAGAAAGTTTGGGTGGGGTTGAAAGTTTAATTGAGCATCCAGCTATAATGACACATGCATCAATAGATAAAAAAATTAGAGATGAATTAGGAATTTCTGACACCTTAATAAGACTTTCAATTGGGATTGAAGATATTTCAGACTTAAAGAAATCTTTAGATGATGCTCTAAAAAATATTTAAATTATTTTTTTCAAATCTGGAGGTGAATAATTAGGACCCTTCATAACCTTACCAAATTCATTATAAATTGGCTTACCTTCCTCTGAAAGTTTACTCATATTACTACGATGAACTTCGTTAAAACATTTATCTAGATCTATACCAAATGCAGCACCTGCACCGTATGTTACAACTAAGATATCAGTTAATGCATCAGCAACTTCAACGATATCATTATTATTAATTGCATCTTTTAACTCATTAAATTCTTCATCAATCAATTTTTTTCTTAATTCAACAATTTTATTTTCTGGAAATTCAGCACTAGTTTTTACTTCTTGACCAAAAGTTGTCATAAATTCTTT
Organism: uncultured Alphaproteobacteria bacterium; assembly: GCA_902585605.1. GTDB lineage: Bacteria > Pseudomonadota > Alphaproteobacteria > HIMB59 > CACPNW01. The sequence goes on along the minus strand of CACIED010000007.1, from coordinate 51,247 downwards.
TACTTTTTCAAAATTTGTCATTTTATCTCCCAATAATATTTATTTATAAAAAATATCGTTGTAGGTCACAACTATAAAAAGAAAAGATATTATTGTTATCCCCACAGCCAAATAAACTCTTGTAATGAATTCAGGAAGAGAGTTTGAAAAAATTCTTCTAATAATAAAATACATTATATGACCACCATCTAAAAGAGGAATAGGAAGCAAATTAAATAACCCTACAAACAAAGAAATAATAATAAATAAAAATAGAACTCCTCTAACCTGATCTAGCATCATTTGATCTGCATTTTTAACGATCCCAATTGGCCCAGCTAACTGATCTCCTAATGTATTTTCTTTATAAGATTGTTGAAGAAATACAAAAGAAGCAGCATAATATGTAGGTATAAAAAAAGATGAGTTTTTAACTGAGTCAATTAAATTATACTTATCAATAATAGGATTTTGAGGTGAAGATATTCCAATAATGTACCTATTTAATTCTTCATTAAATTTAAGATCAAAATTTTTTTCAATTATCTGATTATTTCTTTCTATTAAAATATTTATACTTTGGTTATTTGCAATTGCTTTTGGGATATCAGAAAACTCTTCAATACTAATATTATTTATTTCAAGTATTCTATCTCCTTCTCTAAGATCATTTTCATATGCTGATGAATTTTCACTAACTGATCCAATAATTGGCATTAAACTAACAATTCCAAAAAAGAAAAATATGCAGAAAAGAGCAAACCACGCACTAAGAATATTAAAAATACTTCCTGCTAAAAGTACTAATATCTTTTGAAAAAGTGTAAGGGATTGAAAAGATCCTTTTTCATCATTAGATTTTGAAGAAAATATATTATCAAGACCTTTGATTTTTACATATCCACCCAATGGAATTGGAGATAATTTCCATGTAGTGCCATTTTTATCAGTAAATTTTAAAAGTGGTTTGCCAAACCCAATTGAAAAGTCAGTAACTTCAGCTTTAAACCATCTCGCAACTATATAATGTCCGTATTCATGGATTGCGACCAAGACTAAAAAAACTAAAATAAGATTAATATAAATCATAATTGTTATTAAATTAGTGTTTTAATTTATTGATAAATAGTATTTATCCAGTTTTAGCCTCTTCGTATTCATCAATTGGAGGACAAACACAAAATAAATTTCTATCTCCGTATACATTATCAATTCTACTAACTGGACTCCAGTATTTATTATTTATTAAATAAGCATGAGGGTAAGCAGCTTCTTTACGGGTATACTTATGATGCCAATTATCGGAAGATACCTCTTCTATGGTATGTGGGGCATTTTTAATAGGATTATCTACTTTATCAAATTTACCATCTCTAATCATAGTAATTTCATTATGAATAGAAATCATTGCTTCACAAAATCTATCTAGTTCCTCTTTTGATTCACTTTCAGTAGGCTCAATCATAAGAGTACCAGGAACAGGAAAAGACATTGTAGGTGCATGAAATCCATAATCAATTAGTCTTTTAGCAATATCTTCATCTGAAATATTTAATTCTTGCTTAAATGGCCTGATATCAATAATAAATTCATGGGCCACCATATTATTCTTACCAGTATATAAAATAGGATAATGATTTTTTAATCTTTCTTTAATATAATTAGCATTTAATATTGCTACTTGAGTTGCTAATTTTAAACCATCGTCACCCATCATAGATATATAAGAATATGAAATAGGTAAAATAGATGCACTGCCCCAAGGAGCTGCAGAAACTGCCTCTTGAGTAGTTAAACCAATTTCATTTTTAAACATAGGATGTCCAGGAGCAAAATCTGCTAAATGTTTTTTTAATCCTATAGCGCCAACTCCAGGCCCACCTCCTCCATGAGGTATACAGAATGTCTTATGCAGATTCATATGGCATACATCGGGTCCAAATTTTCCTGGTTTAGCTACACCAACCATTGCATTATAATTAGCACCATCAAGATATACTTGCCCACCAGCATCATGAATTTTTTTACAAATCTCAACAATACTTTCCTCGAATACACCATGTGTTGATGGATATGTAATCATTAAAGCAGACAGTCTATCACCTGCCTCTTCTATTTTTTTATCTAAGTGAGTTAAATCTACATTACCTTTGTCATCACAGTTTACAATTAAAATATCCATACCGCACATCTGTGCACTGGCTGGATTAGTTCCATGGGCGCTTTTAGGAATTATACAAATATTTCTTTTAGTATCTGAATTTTTCTCATGATATTTTTGTATAGCTAATAAACCAGCAAACTCACCTTGCGCTCCAGCATTAGGTTGAAGTGAAACTGCATCAAAGCCAGTAATATCTTTTAACATCGATATTAATTCACTCATCATTTCATTATATCCCTCACGTTGATGGGGCTCTAAGAATGGATGCGCATTTGAAAAACCTGGTAAAGTAATTGGAAGCATTTCAGATGCCGCATTTAATTTCATAGTACAAGATCCAAGAGGTATCATTGATCTATTTAAAGCAACATCTTTATTTTCTAATTTTTTTAAATATCTCATCATTTCTGTTTCAGAATGATAGATATTAAATACAGGATGAGTTAATATTTTGTCTTTTCTATCTAAATCACTTTTGAAAATCGAATCTTCAATTTTACTTTCAATTTCTTCTGCGTATATTTCATTATTATTTTCATTAAAAAATTTAATTAAATTATCTACATCTTGTAGTGATGTAGTTTCATCTAAGGAAATCGAAAAATGATCGTCATTTACAAATCTAAAATTTATACCATTTTCTATAGATTTATTTACCCAGTATTTAGATTTTGTATCTTTTATTAATAAGGTATCAAAATAATTTTTAGATTTTACTTCAAAATTTAATATCTCTAATGATTTCTTTAGATATCTAGATTTATAATGAATGTCGTCAGCAATATTTTTTAATCTAGTTGGGCCATGATATATTGCATATGAAGCAGATATAATTGCTAATAAAGCCTGTGCAGTACATATATTACTTGTAGCTTTTTCCCTTCTAATATGTTGCTCACGCGTTTGAAGAGCCATTCTATAAGATCTTTTATTAGTACGATCAACTGATACACCAATTAGTCTTCCGGGTATCATTCTTTTATATTCATCTAATGTTGCAAAATATGCTGCGTGAGGCCCTCCTAGACCCATTGGAACTCCAAACCTTTGAGTACTTCCAACAACTATATCAGCTCCAAAATCTTTTGGTGATTTCATAACTACCAAACTCATTATATCAGCTGCTATAATTGATAACGCATCATGAGATTTATTTATGTTTATTAAATCGTTGAGATTTGCAATTTCTCCGTATGTATCTGGATTTTGAATTAAACAACCAAATGTATCGTCATCTGGATTATCAAAAATAATTTTTATACCTAGGGGTTTAGCTCTTGTTTTTAAGACAGATAGTGTTTGTGGATGACATTTATTTTGCACACAAAAAGTAAACTTTGCACTTTTTTTAATTTTAAAAGCCATCATCATAGCCTCAGCTGCCGCAGTACTTTCATCAAGTAAAGATGCATTTGCAATATCCATTCCAGTCAAATCAATTATCATTTGTTGAAAATTCATTAACATTTCCAACCTGCCCTGACTTACTTCTGGTTGATAAGGTGTGTACGCAGTGTACCATCCTGGATTTTCAAGAATATTTCTTAAAATAACACTAGGGGTAATAGTGTTGTAATAACCCATTCCAATATAAGTTTTTTTGAAATTATTTTTTAAAGATAAAAGTTGTGTATTAATTTTATTAAACTCCTCAGACATACCAGGTCTAAATTTAAGTTTATTTTTAAAAATGATATGATTCGGTACAGTTTTTTCAATTAATTCATCTAATGAGGAGCAATTTATTAATTTGAGCATTTCTCCAATATCTTCATTTCTAGGTCCTATATGTCTGCTAACAAATTTATCTATTTCAATCATCTATTGTTCCAAAAATTGTTTATACTCATCTTCTGACATAAGTTCAGAATATTGATTTGAATCAGAAATTTTCATTTTAAAAATCCATCCTTCGTTTTCTGCATCTTGATTAATAATAGCAGCATCATTTTCTAGATTATTATTCACTTCAATTATTTCACCATCTATTGGGGCATAAATATCTGAAGCTGCTTTTACAGATTCAACGACGCATATTTCATCTTTTGCTTTTACCGAATTTCCAACTGATGGTAATTCAATAAATACAATATCGCCAAGAGATTCTTGGGCATGATTGCTAATACCAATTGTAGCAATTTCATTTTCAATTGAAACCCATTCATGATCTTTTGTGTATTTTTTTTCACTCATATACGCTCCCATTTTTTTTATAATTTTTTTTTACAAAAGGTAGATTATTGATTTTTACTAATTCTAATTTTTTTCTGATTTCACAAAAAATTGGATTATCAGTATTAAATTCAGATATTATATAGCCAATAGCAATAGATTTTTTTAAATTAGGAGAAAAACATCCACTTGTAATTTTGCCAATTTCATTATTATTATTATCGAATAATGTCATTCCATCTCTTAGCATTGATTTACTGGTAGAAATTAAACCTATTTTTTTATTAGATAATTTATTTTTTAATTGATCACTTAAAACTTTATTTCCATTTAAATTTTCATCTTCTAATCTTTCTTTATCTAAAGCCCAAGATAAACCAGCTTCAATTGGTGTAATTTTTTCATTTAATTCATGACCATATAAACTTAATCCTGCCTCGAGTCTTAATGAATCTCTAGAACCTAACCCACAAAGCATTGTATTTTCATTTTTAAGTAAATTAGTAATTAAATTTTCTGCAATTTCATTTGGAATCGAAAGTTCAAAACCATCTTCACCAGTATAACCTGATCTACTTACAATTATTTCATTGTTATTGTATTTACTTATTAGAATATCAAAAAAATTCATATTATTTGGAATATCAATAATATTTTTTAAAACATTAATAGAGTCAGGTCCCTGGATCGCGAATAAACAATTTTTGTTATAAATTTTTTCTGCATTAGGAGCGCAAGAAATAAATATTTCTTCGTCTTCTTTTTTTCGAGATGCATTATAAACAATATATAAATATGAGTTTTCTTTAATATCAATATTTGAAATAATTAGATCATCAATAACACCACCATCTTTATTGAGCAAAAATGAATAATGCGATCTATTTTTAATTAATTTTTTTAATTGTAATGGAATATATTTTTCTAATTTATGTAAATAAGATTCATTATTTTCAATTAAAATTTGCCCCATATGACTAACATCAAAAATACCAGAATGATTTCTTACGTTTTTGTGTTCATTAATTATTCCAGTTTTATAATTAATAGGCATATTAAAACCTGCAAATGGCAATATCTTTGCACCATTATTTTGATGAAAATTTTTCAGCGGAATGTCTATTGGTAACTGGTTCAAATAAATTCTCCAAGCTACCCCTCTGTCTTTTTACCTGAGAGCTTTTCACCTTCGGTAGAGCTAAATGCTCTTTTCCAGAGTTTTTTTTTAACGGTCCATTGTGCCTGAGAGTTTCCGGGTCGTTGCTCCTTCGGCTCTGAAATTTCAGTATCTCCCGTTAATTATTTTTATACTTATTTTTATAATTTAACAATTAATTTAGAGGAATTTTATTATCAATTTTTGATTTTTGATAAATTTCTGACATTTTTTGGTACTCTTCTTTAATCTGATATATTTTATCTGATAATGAGCCCTCTATGCCTAATCTTTTAATTTCCGATAAAATTGAGAAACTCTCCCAATAATCATTATTAATATTATATTTACCATCTTTAATTTTAAATACTTCTGTCAAAATTTTAAGATCGTGAGGAATATGAAAACCTTCTTTTGTATCAGTATAGGAAAAAAAATAGTAAAAATTGTCAAATCCAGCCCAGGTTATAGCTGATAAACACATAGAACAAGGCTGATGTGTACTTATGAAGTAATAATCTTTTGTATTAAACAGTTTTTTTTCAAATAAATTAAAAAGAGTTGAAATTTCTCCGTGAAATAAAGGATTTTTGATTTCCTGGTTTGTGCCTAGACAAACAAGACTTAGGTCAGATTTTTTAACAATAAATCCACCAAATATTTTATTTCCTTCATTAATTGAAATTTTTGTTAATGGGATTAGATCATCTAAAATTATATCTAAAATTCTTTCATAATTTGTTATCATTATGAAATGTCTGATACTTTATTTATTAGATTTGTCTATAAAACAAAAAAAAAGGACCCAGCAAGCTAGGTCCCTTTTGTGTATCGTGCATTTCCTCCCGATACAATTTAATAATCGTTTCCTTTTATTAAATTGATTATTACCTTTGCGTGTAATAATTAAAAATAATTTATCTATTTGTTATTTATCAATCAATAAAAAAATGTATTTTTAAAAGTAAATAATCTTTTTTTGTTGATATGTTTGTTAATAAAATGTGCAAAATTAAATTTGATCAAAAATGAGTAAAAATTCAAAACTTAATGTCTTAGGAGTTATGACAGGCACATCAATGGATGGCGTTGATATCAGTTTGATTAATACAAATGGGACTGACTTTGTAAAAATTAAATGTGAAAAATCATATAAATTTAATAAAAATTATCAAAATACAATAAATAATCTAATAATAAATAAACCAAAAACTAATAATAAAATTAAAGAATATTTTTTAAAAAAAGATAAGTTCGTTACAGATATTTTAGAAAAAAAAATAATTTTATTTCTGAAACAAAAAAAAATTAATAAAAAAAATATCGATTTAATATCAATTAGTGGGCAGACTGTTTACCACGACCCATCAAATAAAATATCTATACAATTAGGAAATGGAAACAAAATTGCAAAAAATCTTAAAGTTAAAACTATAAGTAATTTAAGAGATAATGATATTAAAAATGGCGGTCAGGGAGCACCAATTGGATCATATTATCATAAGTTTTTAATTCAAAAATTTAAAGAAAAAGCGATTATAGTAAACCTTGGAGGTATAGCAAATTTTTCAACTGTAGTTTCAAGAACATTATTATCATCAGATATAGGGCCTGCAAATTGCTTAAGCGATGATCTTTGTAATTATTTTTTTAAAAAAAAATTTGATAAAGATGGAAATTATGCAAGAAAAGGAAAAATTAATAATAAATTAATCGAAAAATTCAAAAAAGATAAATTCTTTAAGAAAAAGTTCCCAAAATCATTAGATAGAAATTATTTTAGAAATTATTTTAATAAGCTAATAAAATTGAACAAATATGATGCGCTAATGACTGCTAACTACATGACTTATATTGGATTTAAAGAATTATTAAAAAATAAAAAATTTAAGATTGAAAGAATTTTACTTACTGGAGGAGGAAGAAAAAATAAATTACTCAGAGAAATATTAATGAATAAACTAAATAAAAAAATCGAACTTATTGATAAATATAAAATAAATGGTGATTTAGTAGAAGCTCAAATGTTTGCATATATTGGCATGAGATCATTTAAAAATTTAGAAATAAGTAATAAAAATACTACAGGTGTAAAAAAAAATTTAAGTGGTGGTATTTTATATTTTCCAGATTAATTAGTTAAATCTAACCAAGTTTTTTTATCAATATTTGAGCCACACAATATCACCATTGTATTTTTACCAATAAGCTCATTATTGATTTTATACTTTAAGGCAGCAAGTCCAGCAACACATGCGGGTTCAAGAAATAACTTAAATTTTTTATAACAAAAGACCATAAATTCTTTCATTTGATCATCAGAAACACTTACCATTTCATCAATTACTTCTTTTGCTACATCAAAAGAATATTGCATATGTAAAGGTGCTGAAAGACTGTCAGCAATACTATTAACTTTAACATTATTTAGTGGTTTGTTAGCTCTAAAACTTTGATTTAAACCATTAGCATTTTCAGGCTCAACCCCAATAATTTGAATCTTAGGATAAAATTGTTTTACATACGATGAAACACCACTTATTAATCCCCCTCCTCCAACTGAAATTAATAAATTGTCAATTTTAGTATTAATTGATTTTAAATATTCTACAATTTCTAATCCCAAGGTAGCACTACCCTGTAATGTCAATGGGCCGTCAAAAGGATGAATAAAATAGTAACCTTCATTTTTAGCATTTTCAGCATCAAGAAAAGCTTGTTTTGGATTTGTAAAGATAATGTTAGCTCCATAATTTTTACAAGTTTGAACTCTATATTTATTTGCACTTTCGTATAAGAAAATTTTATTTTTCAATTTGAATTGATTGGCCACAAATGAAGCAGCGATTGCATGATTTCCAGCACTAACTGCTGTAATTCCTTTGTTAAATTTATTCTGATCTTGAGAAATTATATTATTAATAGCACCTCTTGCCTTAAATGAACCAGATTTTTGTAAAAATTCACATTTAAAAAATAAATTAGTAGAAAAAAAATTATCAATATCATCAGAACATTTCAAAAAAGGAGTTTTATTAATAAATGGTCTAATTTTTTTATAAATTTTACTAATATTATCGACAGATAAATCTTTAGGTATCAAGAAATTCCTCTAATTTCTTTAATTTTATCGTAAGCAATATTTATAGCTGCTAACTCTTTATTAGATTGTTTAATAAATTCTTTTGGCATACCTTTGGCAATCAAATTATCTGGGTGATGTTCTTTATTTAATTTTATCCATTTTTTTCTTATCTCATTATCAGTGGACGATCTATTCACACCCAATATTTTGTAAGGGTCAGATTCACTGTTTTTTAAATTTGATTGGAAAATTCTTTGGAAATCTTTTTCACTAAATTTAAATGATTTAGAAATTGATCTTAAAAAATCTATTTCACTAATAGATACCTTTCCATCAGATGCAGCAATATAAAATAAATTATTTAATAATTCTTCCAATAAAATTTTATTAGCTGAAAATAAATCTCCTACTTGATTTGCTATTTGTTTATAGCCATACGTATCTTTTTTTGCCTCATTGAATATTTTTGCAACTTTAGGAATTTCAGATTTTGGAACTTTAAATTTTTCTTTAAATGCTCTGATTTCATCATCTGATACAATGCCATCTGATTTAGCTAATTTTGCAGCTAGAATAATAAAACTTAATGTAAAAATTTGTTGTTTTTGATTATTATTTATTCGATTGAAGTTAAATGATGATTTTGATTTAGATCTTCTGTCAAAAGCACCACCAGCCATTACACCTAATATAGCCCCTATAGGTCCGCCTAAAGCAAATCCTGCTGCTCCGCCTATAACTCTTCCCCAAATACTCATTTTAAAGATTCAATTATACCTTTTAATTCATTTATCTCTTTTTGAGAAATTTTATTATCTTGATTCAGATCTATAATTTGAAAGAGTAGATTTAATGATTGTTCAATCTCTTCATAAGAAATAACTCCATCATTATTTAAATCAACAAAATTAAAGTACATTTCTTCTTCTTCATTTAGTTCAGCAGAATCTGCTATAGAAGAATGTAAAAATAAAAATGTAAAAAATATTTTTATCCAAACCATCTATACATTCCTATAATACCTGCACCAGCGTAGAAGAATTGCAAAAACAATATCCCATTGTGTTTTAATTTATAGGCCCAGACTCCAATTAATAATGCTGATAGCAATAATAATGAAAAACCAATAAATTCTAATCCAATGTTAAATGCAACTAGTAGGGAATAAAGGATGGCTGTTGTTACACCAATCCATTCTAAAAGTTTGTTTGAATTCAATTAAATATTATTTTTTCTTAATATTAATAGCGTTTTCTTTTCCACGGTTTTCACCGATTTCAAATTCAACTGGCATACCTTCTTCTAAAGTATCAATACCAGCAGCTTCTAAAGCTGAAACATGAAGAAAAACATCTTTTCCTCCATCATCATTTTCTATAAATCCATAACCTTTGGTCGGATTAAACCATTTAATTTTACCACTTGGCATATTATATTCTCCTTATTTATTATTGGGGGATTAAATTTATTTAACTTATATAAATATTGTATATTGATTAATTTAATACTTTAAATAACTAATAAGAAATTAATTTCAACAATTTTTTTTATTTTTATGCTTAGCTATAAACACGGATATCATGCTGGAAATCATGCAGATGTTATGAAACACATTATTATGCTTTACTTATATAATCTTGAAAAAAAAGTAAATAATTCAATAAGTTATATTGATACTCATTCTGGTAATGGAATTTATAAATATATATCAAAGTACATGGATAAGAATAAAGAGTATAAAGAAGGAATTAAAAAGATACAAAATTACAAAGGTAATAATATTTTAATTAAAAATTATCTTTCAACTATTTCTAAAATTACTGGAAAAAATAATTTTTATCCTGGATCACCTATATTTATTTCATCCGTAGCTAATGTAAAAGATAAATTATTTTTTTGTGAACTACACAAGAACGAATATGAATTATTAAAAAAAAACTTAAACAAATATACCAATATTAAAATTTTAAATGCTGATGGATTTAATTTTATTTTTAATAAAGTTAATAAAGAGAAGAATTATTTTGTATTTATAGATCCATCATATGAAATAAAGGATGATTTTGAAAAAGTAGAGGAGATACTAAATAATATTGATAATTTATTCTCAAAATCCAAAATCATCATATGGTATCCAGTTTTGAATATTTTGGAAAATGACTCCTTTATTCAGAATATTAGAAAAAAAGGTATAAGTAATATTATCAATGTTGAAGTGCCTATTATGAATTATGGAGACAATGTTGGAATGCAAGGAAGTGGCTTATTATTAATAAATTTTTCAAATAGATCTATAATGAAAAACCTCAAAGAGGCAATACACGAAATTCAAAATATTTTAAAACAAGAGGAAAATAGTACCAGGTTTAAATTAAGATATTTATAAATATGAAAAAAATTAATTTACTTAACGAAGATATCTATAAGCTATTTATAAAAATTGCTTTGCCAGCCTCAATTGGAACTATATTTAATAATCTTTATTCTTTAGTTGATACAATCTTTGCAGGTAGAATGATTTCTGAAACAGCTTTAGCAGCTATTGGTCAAACATTTCCTGTATATTTTATAATCATTGCTCTGGGGATAGGGCTGAGCATAGCTACAACAAGTAATGTTGCTAATTCTTTAGGAGAAAAAAATATTAAAAAAGCAAGTCATGCATTTTCACAATCTTTTGTCGTAACAATTTTAGTAGGCTTAGTTATAACTATTTTTGGACTTTATTTTGGAAACATAATTTTAGAATCTATAAATGATGATCCAAAAACTCTTAATCTTTCATCATTATATATGAATGTAATTTATTTAGGATCAGTCATAATTCTTTTACTGATGGTATGTAATTCATGTTTATCAGCTCAAGGAGATACTAAAAGTTATAGGAATGTTTTAATTTTTAGTTTTTTTCTTAATATAATTTTAAATCCAATATTAATTACAGGAAAGATAATTAATTTTGAATTATTTGCGCCAATGGGTATAGCTGGAATAGCAATAGCTACAATACTCTCTCAAATAATTGGTCTTTTATATTTACTATATAAAATTTATAAAACAGAGATTTTTGAAAATTTTAAAAATAATTATTTAATTCCTAGATTAAGTTTAATTAAGGAAATTTCATTTCAGGCTATTCCAGCAGCATTAGGATTAATGATGATTGCTCTTGGATCATATATATTATTATTTTTTGTCAGTCGTTTTGGTAATGATGCAATTGCTGGTTTTTCTTCAGCTGGAAGATATGAACAACTGCTTTTCTTACCCTTGTTAGGATTAAGTACAGCAGTAACCGCAATTGTGGGTCAAAATTTTGGTGCTAAAAACTATGAAAGAATTTTAGAAACTTACAACAAAGCTATGATTACTGGTGTAATAATATTAACTATAGCAGGATTAATTTTATTTATAACTGCAGAAGATTCCATGAGATTATTTACTGATGATAAAGAAGTAATTTACTATGGATCAATATATCTTAAAATATACGCACTTGGTTTTCCAGCTTTTCCATTCTTCTTTATTTCTAATGCTTCATTCCAAGGTCTAAAAAAAGCAATAATAGTAATGTATATGGCCATAATTAGATTTGTATTAGTGCCTATAATTGTAATATTATTTGTAAATAATTTTATAGAAGAAAACTATATCTATATGTTTATTGCGTTAACTCTTGTTCATTGGATAATTGGTATCTTATATTATTTTTATTCTTCAAATAAAATTCGAAATATACAAAGTAGCTATACTACACCTTGAAGATTTGGAACAAATAAAACATCATCATATTCTTCAGAAATAATTTTATTATTTTGTTTTATATATTTTACAAGTATTTGGTTGTTATTTTTAACAATAGGACAAACAATAATTCCTTCATTTTTAATATGAGAAAAAATTTCACTATTTATTTTTTTTGATGCTGCTGTAAATATTATTCTATCAAAAGGTATTTGTTCAATCCAACCATTATTACCATCATCGTATTTTGAAACAATATTAGTTAATTTTAATTTCTCAAAAATATTATTAGAACCTTCATGTAAATTTTTAATTCTTTCAATCGTGTATACACGTCTTGCCAAGATTGATAATACTGCACACTGATATCCGCTACCAGTTCCTATTTCTAATACCTTGTGATTACTTTTAACATCAAGTAATTCAGTCATCCTTGCTACAACATAGGGCTGACTAATTGTTTGATTATTTTCAATTGGTAAAGCTATATTTTCATAAGCTTGATTTCTGTAAGCTTCACTAATAAACTTTTCTCTAGGAATTTTTTCTATTGCAGAGAGAACTTCAGCATTACTAATACCTGACTCTCGTAACTCGAGTATCAATCTTATTTTCCTTACGTCAAGCACTAGATAAGAGTATCAGAATTATTGAAATATTTTTTCAAAACTTCTGGAATTTTAATATTTCCATCTTTCATTTGATAATTTTCAAGAATAGCAATTAGTGTTCTTCCTACTGCTAACCCGGATCCATTAAGTGTATGAACAAAGATATTATTATTTTCTAATTTATATCTTGTATTCATTCTTCTAGCTTGAAAATCATTACAATTAGAGCAGCTTGAAATTTCTCTATAAGTATTTTCCCCGGGAAGCCACACTTCAATATCGTAAGTTTTTGATGCTGAAAAGCCCATATCACCAGTACATAAAGTCATAATCCTATAATGAATATTTAAATCTTGAAGAATACTCTCAGCGCTTTCAAGCATTCTTTCTAATTCATCTTGTGAATGCTGCGGCTCTACTATTGAAACTAATTCAACTTTAGTAAATTGATGCTGTCTTAACATACCACGAGTATCCTTACCAGCAGCACCAGCCTCTGATCTAAAACATGGTGTATAAGAAGTTACTCTCATGGGTAATTGATTTTGGTTAAGTATCTCATCTCTAACCATGTTTGTTAAAGGAACTTCAGCAGTTGGTATTAACCAATGATCTTCCCCAGCAGTAAATAAATCTTCACCAAATTTAGGTAATTGCCCTGTTCCAAAAAGAGCAGAATCTTTAACCAAAAAAGGTAAATTATATTCAATATAACCATTTTCATTCGTATGCTTATCTAACATAAAATTTGCTATTGCTCTTTCCAACTTAGAAAGTTGATTTTTTAATAAAACAAATCTAGAACCTGATAATTTAGATGCAGTTTCAAAATTCATTAAACCTAAATTTTCCCCTAATTCAAAATGAGTTTTAGGATTAAAATCAAATCCTGGTTTTTCACCCCATTCTCTATATTTTGTATTGTCTGCTTCATTGCTTCCTATAGGTACAGTCTTATCAGCTATATTTGGAAGTCTTGAGAGGATAGTTTTTAGCTCCTCGTCTTTAATTGTCTCAAGTTCCTTTAAATTATTAATTTTATTTTTTATTTCATCAACTTTATTCATTTCTGATGAAGCATCTTTATTTTCACTTTTGAGTTTACCAATATTTTTAGAAATAGAGTTTCTTTCAGCTAAAAGGTTCTGAAGAACAGTCTGAGTTTCTCTTTTAACTTTATCTAATTCTAATATTTTATTTGATATTGGGAGCTCACCTCTTTGTTTCATATAATTATCAAACTCTATTGGATTTTCTCTGATAAAATTAATATTATGCATTACTTATCTTTATTTTTTTGTATTAGTTTTGCAATATAAATTGAAACTTCATATAAAAATATAATTGGCAGAGCTAAACTTATTTGACTAAATGGATCAGGTGGAGTTAAGAATGCTGCAGATAAAAATGCTAATACAATTGCATATTTTCTAAATTTTTTAAGTGATTCATAAGTGACCATCCCTACTCTCGCCATTAAAGATAAAACAACAGGAAGCTGAAATGCTAAACCAAAAGCAAAAATAAATCGCATCATAAGCGATAAATATTCTCCCATCTTAGCCTCTAATCGAATAGGAACTCCACTAGAGCCCAGGTTTTGATAAGATAGGAAAAAAGACCACGCCAATGGCGCAATAATATAATAAACCATTGATCCACCTGCAAAAAATAAAATTGGTGTCGCAACTAAATAGGGTAAAAAAGCTCTCTTTTCCTTTTTGTATAATCCTGGTGCAATAAATCTCCATATTTGTATTGCAATTAATGGGAATGAAAAAAATAAAGCAAAGAAAAAAGCTATTTTTAATTCTGTAAAAAAAGCTTCTTGTAAAGCTGTATAAATAAAACCTTGACCTTTATCTTTATCAAATAGCTCTACTAGAGGACTAGCTAAAAAGGCAAATAATTCATCTGCAAAGTAAAAACAAACAATGAAAATTAATAAAATATATAAAAAACTCCATAGTAATCTTTTTCGTAACTCAGTGAGATGCCCTATAAGAGACATTTCTTCAAATTTTTCTTCAGCCATTACAAAATCAATAAATTAATTTTTTTTTGAAAATTCATTCTCAGTCATCTTTACTGTTTCTTGAACTTCTTTAATCTCGTTTTCAAAATTTTTTTTGATATTAATGCCGTCTTTTATTTTTTTTACTTCTTTAACTGATTTAGCTAATTCTTTAATTTCTTCCTCTTCAGCAATTTCATTTATAGATGACTTAAATTCAGAAGACATTTTTTTAATATATTTAGTAAAGGATCCAACTTGTTTAATGAATTTTGGAAGATCTTTTGGGCCAATAACAACAACAACTATTATCCCAATTAAGAAAATTTCACTCCAACCAAAAGTAAACATTATATTTACTTTTCTTCGTCGTTTTTATTCTCTAAATTTTTATCTTCTTTTTTTTCTTCGTCAGACATTCCTCTCTTGAATGATTTGATTCCTTTTGCCATATCACCCATAAGTTGAGGTATTTTACCTCTACCGAAAAGAAGTAGAACAATAACGAGTACAATTAATAATTGCCAAATACTAGGTGTCATCCCGCTCTTATACGGAAACTATGAGAAAAAACAAGAAATTATAAGCAAGATAAGGATAGCTTTAGTAAAATATAGAAAAAAAAGGAACACAAAATGGGCACAAAAAAAAACACAAAACGATACATTTAATATATAAATATTTTGTCCTGATTTAGATACTCTAATTGCTGGGACACAAAACAAAACGCTAAAGGAGATAAAATGGTAATTTCTTTGAAAAAATCTAAAAGTCGCTAAAAAAGACCACCCAATTTATGGAGGTAAAATTCAAACTTATCCAATACTATTAAGTAATAAAAAAACTGATGATCTTCGTAAGAAAGATAAAAAGAAAATTAAAAAATAGCTGAACTCTTAACAATCTCCTTGGTTAGTGGTAATAATTCAACTATGACTACTTATGTTGTGTGTGACATAGAAGCAGACGGACCTATTCCTGGACCACATTCTATGATAAGCCTTGGTGCTGTAGCCGTTAATAAAGCAGGAAAAAAATTTGGAGAATGTGAAATTAATTTCTTGCCACTAGAGAATGCCAAACCTCACCCCGCTACTATGCATTGGTTTACAACAGAAGCGCCAGAAGCTTTAAAATATACTCAACATCATCAAGTCTCACCCAAAGAAGGAATGAACAAATTTGGTGATTGGCTTCTTACGTTACCAACCCCACGAATTATGGCTGCTCATCCAGCTCCATTAGATTTTATGTGGATCAATTGGTATATTCAAACTTTTCTTGTAGAACGATTAGAAAAAATTCCTTTCTCTATGCCTTTTTTTGATAAGAATGGACAAGCAGCCTTTGATATCAAATCCTATGCTGCTGCTGTGCTGCAAAAAGATTATAAAGACATAGGTAGAGATGATTACTCTCTAGAATTGCATGATAATACAAAACATACGCATAAAGCCATAGATGATGCCAGAGAATATGCAAAATTATTAATTAAACTACTGAATAAAAACAAATAAAACAATCCTAGGTTATCAACTTAAACTGATTTAAAACGAGTAGAAAATAAAAACATATTATTTGTTTACCCAGTATATTTTAAGATCAAAAAATTTTAAAATAAAAAAAACACAAAATAAAGACACTGGAAATTAAAAATATAATTTTTTCAATGAGATAAATTGATTTGACACACATGGTGTCATAAGGGGTTTATACGGAAACTATAGGAAAAAAACAAGAAGTAATAAGTTAACTAAGTATTTTGAATAAAATCATCAATATTATTTTCATCATCCTGCTCTAAATTATCATTACTTTGCAAATTTTCATCATTTTTAGCAAGATCACTTATAGTTGCAATCGCAGCACGTTTATCTAGAAAACCACTTGCCTTTAGCTCCTCTTTATTAGGTAAATCGGATAAATTATTTAGTCCAAAATGCTCAACAAACAAATCTGTGGTAGACCATAAAGTAGGTTTACCAGGTATACTTTTCCTACCTGATGGACTTATCCATCCTATTTCCATTAAATGGTCTAAAGAACCTCTGCCCATTTGAACACCTCTAATATTTTCAATTTCTGATCTTGTTATTGGTTGTTGGTAAGCGATTATAGATAATGTTTCTAGTGCTGCTCTTGATAATTTTCTTTTCTGTGTTTTAAAAATAGTTAATTCTTCACTGAGATCTTCAGCAGTTCTAAAAGACCATTTGTTGCCAGTTTTTATTAAATTAATACCTCTATTTTTATAAAAATCTTTAATTTCTAGTAATAGCTTACTTATATTATTTTTATCTTTAATTTTTTCTTTTAAATCATTTTCCTCAAGTGGTTCTCCTGATGCGAATAATATTGCTTCTAAAATTTTAATATCTTTATTATCCATTTTGATTAAATTTTATATAAATATTCCCAAAATTTTCATCTTGTTTTAAATCAATAAAGCCATTTTTTGATAATTCTAAAGAAGCAACAAAGTTAGATGAGATGATGGATTTATTAATTGTTTTATTAGCTTTAATTAAATTTGGAATTACATTTAAAAAATTAGTCCATTCTGTAATATTTCCAAAAATACCTTTTAATCTTTTAACTGCTTGATCAACTGAATAAAGTTCTGAATACTCAATAGTTAATTGCTTTACCTGTTCACCAGATTTAAGTATTTGACTATATGATTTTAGTAAATCATATAAATTCGAAGTATAATTTATATTATATTTAACTTTAAGACCTTCAGATGACCCTCCATAAAAGACATCTCTATTAACAAGGGGTCTTGAGTATATGATTTTAGAAATATTTTGAAAAGCCTCTAGTCTCTGTAATTGATATTTTAAAGCCTCTTCTAACTCATCAGCTGTATATTCATCTGTTTTTTCTTCTTTTGGTAATAATAATCTTGATTTCAAATACGTTAGCCATGCTGCCATCACTAAATAATCAGCAGCTATTTCAATATGAAGATTTCTATATTGATTAATAAAATTAATATATTGATCAGCTAATTCAGATATAGATATATCAGATAAATCAACCTTCTGTGATCTAGCTAAAACCAACAGAAGGTCTATAGGACCCTCAAAATTGTCCAATAATAGGTTAAATTGACCTTCTTTTATTTCTGTATCTGGAACATTTAACACAATTTTTTATATAAAATTAATGAGATTCTCTCAATATTATTAATTTTGTAAATTAAGTATTATGCAACTCTTAAGAATAGTTAATAAATCACAAGCTTCAGAAGCATTATTCTTAGAAATGTAATTTTTATAGGTAATAAAATATTGAGTACCTATTTCAGTTTTTTTATAAAAAACAAAAATATCTTCATGATCTATGATTTCTTTTTTATTTTCTAATAAACTATACAAGTATTTATTAATATTTTCAAAATTATCATTGCTATATAACTGAATTGTAAAATCAAGTTCGTCTATATTCTTAAAATTAAAATCTTGAATTTCATTATCTATGTTATTTAAACTTTTCTTGTCTAAATAATCAACAACCTCACCTTCTTTATTAGTAGGAATAACGAAATATTTATCAGTAAATTTAGGAATGACAAAATACTCCCTATTACTATAATAATAAAATGAGATAAGATAAAGAATAATAATAAATAGCAATAAAAATAAAGAATATTTTAAAATGTAATTATTTTTTCTTTTAAAAATAATTCTTTTAATCATTACATTGTTTCAGGTGCGCTTATATCAATTATTGAAAATATATCTTTTAAAACAACTCTAAATGACTCCAGCCAAAATATTTTTGAAATTGTCTTTTCTACATTTTTTTCATCTATAAAACGAAGTGATTCATTATCTTTCCCTTTATTCCAAATTGAATGGAAATCAGAGGATATTTCTTCTAAGTAATTGATTAGTCTATGTGGTTCATTATAATATGATGATTGATATAACAAATAAGGATAACAAATTAACTTTTTGATTAATTTTACCTCCTCATTAGTTAGATTTTGTATTGCAGAAAAATTATAATCATTTTTAATTTTTATACCTAATTCGTTTGCTTTATTAATTACTGATGAAGCTCTAGCGTGTGCGTATTGACAATAAAAAACTTTATTATCTTTATTTTTTTCAACAACAGCATCTAAATCAAAGTCAATTGCTGTCTCATTTTTAGTAGAAATCATGTAGTACCTTATAGGATCTTTTCCAACCTTAGAATGAACATTGGCTAATGTCACAAAATTTCCAGATCTTTTTGACATTTTAATTTTTTGTTTATTTTGAATTAAACTTACAATCTGACAAGTTAAAATATTTAAATAACTTTCATCATCTTTAATAGCTTTAATTAACGAATTCATTCTTGGAATATAACCAATATGATCAGATCCCCAGATATTGACTAACTTATCAAAATTTCTTTTACATTTATCTAAATGATATGCTGCATCATTTGCAAAATAGGTCCATTCCCCATTTGATTTTTTTAATGCTCTATCTTCATTGTCTAGTAATTTAGACGATCTAAATAATAATTGCTCTCTTGGTTCCCAATCAGAATCATCACCTTTTGGTTTCTCTAAAATACCTTTATATAATAGTTTTTTTTCATCTAAGATTGAAAAAAGTTCATCAATAATTTTACTATTTTCTATTTCTGTTTCGTTAGTAAATTTATCAAATTTTATATTTATTAATTCTAAATCTGATTTTATGTTTAAAAGTATATTTTTTAATGCAAAATTCTTAAAATATTTAATAGTTTCTTCATGTTGAAAATTTATCCACTTATCACCGTCTTCATTTTTAATTTTTTTGGCAATATCTATTAAGTATTCACCAGGATACTCGTCTTCTTCTAACTCAATTTTTTTATCAAATAATTGTAAATATCGTTTCAAAAGAGAGTTTGATAATTTATCAATTTGAGAACCTGCATCATTAACGTAATACTCTCTAGTAACATCAAAACCTGTTTTAGTATAAAGAGAGCTTAATACATCTCCAAATACAGCACCTCTTATATGAGCTATATGCAATGGTCCAGTTGGATTAGCTGAAACAAATTCGACATTTATTTTTTTATCTGCACCATAATTAATATAATTTAAAAAATTTTTACTATAAATTTCTTTTAAACTTCTTAATACAAATTCATCTTTTAGAAAAAAATTTATAAAACCATTTTTTGAAACTACAAAATAATCTATAAATTCAATTGATTTAATTCTTTCATTTAATTCTTTTTCAATATTAAAATCTTCATTAATTATTTTTCTTTTAGCTATTAAATAAAAGTTCGTCGCTAAATCACCTTGTTTATTATTTGAAGAATAATCGATGCTAATTTGTTTTTTATTGATTGGAGATATGAATTTATTTCTCTCTAAAAAATCTGTAAAATCAATTAAAAAATCTGAAAGGTCTTTTATAAAATTATTCACTAATCTCCTTGTACAAATTTAGCGCAAATCTATCCGTCATTCCTGAAATATAATCACAAATTAATCTTTCAATTTCAATATTTTGATTTCTCCAATCTACTGGTAGTTTATTATTATTTTTTACGAAATAAGTAAACAAAGTAGATATAACCTTTTTTGAATACTGTCTCTTATCTGATAGATGACTATGATTATAAACTCTTTCGAACAAAAATTTTTTAATTATGTCACAATTTTTCTTCATTTCATTTGAAAATGAAACAACGAAATTATTTTTTTTACGTATATCATCAATAGAATTGATATTATTTTCAATTAAATTTTTTTTTGTAGTTTCATATATATCATTTATCATATTAGATATGGAGTTTCTTAAAACTTGATAAACTAAAAGTTTATTTGGAATATCTTTGTAGTGATCCTTTAATTTAATTATAATTTTTTTAAAAAAACTTAACTCTGCAATATCATCTAATGATATTAAGTTTGCTCTAATAGCATCCTCTACATCGTGATTATTATAAGCAATATCATCAGATATACTTGCTATCTGTGATTCTAAATAAGGTTGATCAGTTAGATTTAGATTGTGTAAATTTGAATAATTATCTAAGTGATAAGGTAAATGATCACTCAAAATTCCATTATGTTTTATTATTCCTTCTAAGCTCTCCCATGTTAGATTTAATCCATCAAAATCAGGGTGTCTTTTTTCTATAAATGTTAAAACTCTCAAGGTTTGATCATTATGATTAAAACCTCCAAACTTTTTCATTGAATTATCAAGTGAATCTTCACCAATATGACCAAAAGGAGGATGACCTAAATCATGTGCAAGAGCAACTGTTTCACCTAGATCTTCATCTAATTCAAGTAATCTACAAATTGATCTTGATATTTGTGCAACTTCCAAAGAATGAGTTAGTCTAGTCCTAAAATAATCACTCTCACTTTCAATAAAAACTTGGGTTTTGTGTTTTAATTTTCTAAAAGAATTAGAGTGAATAACTCTAGCTCTATCTCTTTCAAATGGATTTCTCAAGTCATCATCTAGCTCATTATACAATCTTCCATTTGATTTATCTGGATTGGAAGCTAAATGTTTGAACATAAATAAATTTATATTATAGTTGTAAAAAAATAACTAATAACAATATTTAGATAAATGGACAATATAATTGAAGTAACTGAAAGTGCTCAGATTCATATAAACAAGATACTTCTCTCTGAAAAATCTAAATATTTCAGAATTACCGTATTAGGTGGTGGTTGTGCTGGATTTCAATATAAATTTGATTTTTCTGATAAACCAAATGATGATGATTTAATCTTTAATTATAAAAATGCTGATGTATTGATAGATAAAACTTCAATTGAATTAATAAAAGGATCTAAAATTGATTATGTTAATGAATTGATTGGATCGTCATTTAAAATTTCTAATCCACTAGCATCTTCATCATGTGGGTGTGGTACTTCTTTTTCAATATAAATGAAAATTACTACATGGAATGTAAATTCAGTTAATGCAAGAATAGAACATTTAATAAAATTTATAAAAAAAGATCAATCAGATTTATATTTAATTCAAGAATTAAAATGCACAAATGAAAGTTTTCCTAAAGAGGAATTAGAAAATATTAATTATAAATGTTATGTGAATGGGCAAAAAGCTTGGAATGGGGTAGCAATACTCAGCAAAGAAAGTATTGAAATTTCAAACTTAAAAATTCCTAATTACCAAGATGTAAATTCCAGGTTTATTGAAACAGAAATATCCTTAAAAAATATAAAAAATAAAATTAAATTAATAAATATTTATCTTCCAAATGGAAATCCAATTGAAACTGAAAAATTTGATTACAAAATTGATTGGATGATAAATTTTAATAAATATATCAAAGAATTAATTGATAATAATCAACCAATTATCATAGGCGGTGATTTTAATGTAATACCTAATGATGAAGATGTGTATTCACCAGAAAATTTTAAAAATGATGCTTGTGCTCATCCATTAACAAGAGAAAAATTTAGAAATCTTTTGAATTTAGGTTTTGTTGATACTGTTAAATACTTTGTTGATGGAAATACAAACTGGACCTTTTGGGGTTATAGAGGTGGAAATTGGCAAAAAGGCAATGGTCTACGAATTGATCATTTTCTTACTACACCAGAAGTAACTGATTTGATTAAATCAGTTAATGTTAATCGTGAACCAAGAGGATGGGAAAAAGCCTCTGATCACACACCAGTTACGATTGAATTAGTTAATTAATATTAAATATCAGCGTATGTATGCGTTTCGTCTTTTGCTCCTGGTTGAGTAACAGCACCCTCGTAAGCTGGCCCAACAGTTTGAGAATATTTCCATATAGATCCAGAATTATGATTAGTTTTTCTTGGCTTCCATTCTTTTTTTCTCTTTTCTATTTCTTGATCTGAAAGCGTAACGTTGATTTCGCCTTTAACAGCATCAATAATAATCTCATCGCCATCTTTAAGTAAACCTATCATACCTCCTACAGCTGCCTCTGGTCCTACATGACCAATGCAAAATCCTCTTGTACCACCTGAGAACCGTCCATCTGTTATTAAAGCAACAGTTTCACCTAATCCTTGCCCATATATTGCACCTGTTGTTGAAAGCATTTCACGCATACCAGGACCCCCTTTGGGGCCTTCATATCTAATTATTACAGCATCTCCTGCTTTAATTTCATTTTTTAAGACTGCAGTTAAAGCATCTTCTTCTGAGTCAAAACATTTAGCTTTTCCTTTAAATGTTAAATTTTTTAAACCTGCTATTTTTGATATACATCCATCTGGAGCAAGATTACCCCACAACCCCACGACTGAACTATTTTCACTGATTGGGTTATCACATTTATAAACAACATCTTGATTTGTAGGGAATATTACTTCTTTATGATTTTCAGCTATTGTTTTTCCTGTAACTGTAATGCAGTCTCCATTTATATAACCACCATCTAATAATGATTTAATAACAATTGGCACTCCTCCTACATCATATAAATCTTTAGCTACGTACTTTCCGCCAGGTTGCATATCTCCGATATAAGGAGTTGAATTATAAATCTCTACAACATCTCTTAATGTGAATTTTAAACCTGCTTCATTCGCTATAGCAGGAAGATGAAGTGCTGCATTAGTTGAACCTCCAGTTGCTGCAACTACTCTTGCTGCGTTTA
Organism: uncultured Alphaproteobacteria bacterium; assembly: GCA_902585605.1. Lineage (GTDB taxonomy): Bacteria > Pseudomonadota > Alphaproteobacteria > HIMB59 > CACPNW01. The sequence continues at coordinate 27,679 of CACIED010000007.1, read as the reverse complement.
CTAATGAATCAATAGTTACTATATCCCTTGGTCTTATATTTTTTTCTAATAAATTCATTATAGCTTTACCGCTCTTTTCACCATATGCTTTTCTTTCTTCATTATTGACTGCAGGTGGCATAGCTGAATTTGTTAGAGCTAAACCAACTGCTTCAGAAATACATGCCATTGTGTTTGCTGTAAACTGACCTCCACACGATCCAGCAGATGGACAGGCAACTTGTTCAATATCTTTTAAATCTTGATCTGAGATAGTGCCAGCAGCATGTTTTCCCACTGCTTCAAAAACATCAATAACAGTAACATCTTTACCTTTGTATTTTCCTGGTAAGATTGAACCTCCATAAATAAATACAGATGGTACATTTAATCTAACCATAGCCATCATTAAACCTGGCAAAGATTTATCACAGCCAGCAAGTCCAACTATTGCGTCATAACAGTGACCTCTTACAGATAATTCAATGGAATCTGCAATAACCTCTCTACTAATAAGAGAGGATTTCATTGCCTCATGACCCATAGCAATTCCATCTGTTACTGTTATAGTTGTAAATTCTCTTGGTGTACCTCCAGCATTTTTGACACCTGCCTTCACATGTTGCGCTTGATCTTGAAGAGTAATATTGCAAGGAGCTGATTCATTCCAGGTGCTAACAACACCAACAAATGGTTGATAAATTTCATGTTCTTTCAAACCCATAGCATAATAATAAGATCTATGAGGTGCACTTTTAGGTCCTACACTAACATATCTGCTAGGTAGATTAGATTTTCTATTTGATCCCTTATCTTCCATTCTATTTAATAGTATTTATTATTTGATCAATTTTTTCAATAGAAGATTTATAAATATTTGCCTCATTTTTAAATTTATTAATAATTTCTTCTGATGCTTTATTCATAAAATTATCATTTTTTAATTTGTCATTAACTTTATTAAATTTTTCTTGCTCAACTTGCTTTTTCTTATTTAATTTTTTAATTTCTGCTTCTGAGTCAATAATACCATCCAAAGGGATTAAAACTGACAATGATCTTAAAACAATTAAAGCTGAATTCTTATTAGGTTGAATTTTATCAAAACTAATATCTTTGGTTTTTAAAAAATTACTTATTTCATTTTTATAGGCAATTAGAAATTTATTAAGTTCTTCATTTTTTGCTTCTATAGAAATATTAATTAATTGTTTATAGGGTATGTTTAGTTCTGATCTCAAATTTCTTATAGATGTTATGAATTCAATGAATATTTTGAAGTTTTTTTTAGAACTATTAAAAGAATTATTTGTTGTATAATTTTGAAAAACTTGGTTCATTAAATATGATTTATCATCAACTAAAGTTCTCCATAATTTTTCACTAATAAATGGCATAATAGGGTGAATGATCTTTAAAACTTGAATAAATGTCCATCCAGAAACTTTTTTAATTTCATCAGCAAATTTTTCATTTTCAAAATTTTGTTTAATAATTTCAATGTACCAATCACAATAAGTATGCCATACGAAATGATAAATTTTATTGGCTATTTCATGAAACAAATACTTTTTAGTTAATTGATCAAGTTGAGTGTTCAAATCATTCAATTCCTTTATTATCCATTTGTTTGCATCAAAAATAATTGTATCCATTGAAATATCATCTATAAAAATTGTATTATTCATTTGTAAAAATTTTCCAGCATTCCAAATTTTATTTGTGAATGATTTATATCCTTTAACTCTAGTTTCAGATAATTTTACATCTCGTCCAGGATTTAATAGTGCTGTTAGTGTAAATCTTAATGTATCAGCGCCATATTTATCTAATAACTCTAAAGGATCGATTATGTTCCCTTTTGATTTGGACATTTTTTGTCCTTTTTCATCACGTATTAAAGGATGAATATAAATATCTTTAAATGGAGTCTCCTTCATAAAATAAGAACCCATCATCATCATCCGAGCAACCCAAAAAAATATAATATCAAAACCAGTAACCAAAACATTACCAGGATAAAATTTATCTAATTCATACGTTTTATTTGGCCAATCTAAAGTAGAGAATGTCCATAGAGCAGAAGAAAACCAAGTATCTAGAACGTCTTCATCTTGTCTAAGCTCAACATCCTTTCCATAAAATTCTTTTGCTTGATTTTGTGCCCCTTCTAGAGTTTCACTAACAAAATATTTATTATCAGGACCATACCATGCAGGAATTTGATGTCCCCACCATAACTGTCTTGAAATACACCACGGTTGAATGTTTTCCATCCAATTATAAAAAGTATTTTCCCATTGTTTAGGAATAAATTTAGAACTATTATCTTTAACAGCTGATATTGGATCAACTGATAATTTTTTTGCATCACAAAACCATTGGTCTGTCAGCCATGGTTCAATAACAACACCTGATCTATCACCATATGGTATGACCATTTGCTGTTTTTCTTCTTTAATTAATAAATTCATTTCATCTAATTTTTTTAAAATTAGTTTTCTTGCTACAAATCGATCTAAATTTTGAAATTCTTCAGGCACATTTGAATTCAGTTTAGCATTTTCATTAAAAATATTAATAAATTCTAAATTATGTCTCTTTCCTACCTCAAAATCATTAAAGTCATGTGCAGGTGTAATTTTTACAGCTCCAGAACCTTTTTCAGGATCTGCATATTCATCAGCAATGATTGGTATTTTCTTATTTGAAATTGGTAAGTTACAAAATTTGCCAATTAGATTTTTATATTTTTCATCATCTGGATGAACGGCAACTGCAGTATCACCTAACATTGTCTCAGGTCTTGTTGTTGCAACAATGATATGATTATTTTCACCTATAGGATATTTAATATGCCATAAACTTCCTTCAGTATCTCTTTGCTCTACTTCTAGATCAGAAATAGCTGTTAAAAGTTTAGGATCCCAATTCACCAATCTCTTATCTTTATAAATAATTCCATCATTAAATAAGTTAACAAAAACTTTCTTAACAGCATTAGAAAGTCCTTCATCCATAGTAAATCTTTCTCTTGACCAATCTGCAGAAGCACCAAGTCTTCTTAATTGATTACTTATCTGACCACCCGACTCTTTTTTCCATTCCCATACTTTTTCAATAAACTTTTCTCTACCTAGAGATCGTCGATCTAGGCTTGACTCACTTAATTTTCTTTCAACCACCATCTGAGTAGCTATTCCTGCATGATCTGTCCCTGCTTGCCACAATACTTCCATACCCTTCATTCTATGGTATCTGATTAATATATCTTGAATTGTGAAGGTTAAAGCATGACCCATATGTAAGCTGCCTGTAACATTAGGTGGTGGCATCATTATAGAATAAGGTTCACCTCCTTTTTGTGGTTTAAAACAATTTGATTGCTCCCATTGCGAATAAAGATTTTTTTCATCTTTTAAAAAATCAAAAAATTTATCAAGCAGCATCGTAACTATTTTGAATCGAAATAATTTTTTAGTAATTTTGGGATTTTCTCATCAAGTATTTTTTCAATTTTATTTTCTACAAGATAGGAGAGTTTTTGATCTATAATGTCATTAATTTCACTATTTATCTCTTCATCTTTTTGAAGTAATTTTATTGTACCATCACTGTTAACCTTTTGATTAAGTATTAAAATATTAGATGAAGAATGTTTATTTGACTCATTTTTTTCATCTTCAAGTGCTCTTCGTATGACTTCAAGAGATTCATTGATAGAATTTTTTGTATTCATATAGTTATTATAAATGTTTAATTAAATTAATAAAACTCTAATTATAGCTAGGAAGATACTCCTCAAATAATTTAATCAGTGAACCATCTAAAGCTAGTAAATTAAAATAATTAATCAGATAGTTTTTATTTGCATTAAAATATTCAACATTTACGTTTAAAAGATTAGTTTCTGCTTCTATTAAATCAGTGATAGATTTTGTCCCAAGGTTGTATTCCTCTTGAGTACTTTCTAGAAGAGTATTTGCATACTCTATAGTTAATAAAGATGTATTTAAATTTGATTTACTAACTAAATAGTTTTTATAATAGTTTGATACCTCAATATTTAAACTTTCTTTAAGATCCTCTAACTCAATTTCAGTTTGTAAAATTTGAGAATTTATTTTTCTAATGTCTGATTTGTCAATGTTTTGCTGAAATATAGGAATTGTTAAAGTTAAGCCTATTGTTGCATTGGTATTTTCACTTCCTGCATCTATTCGTGAACCATCCGAATACTCAGTGGAAGCTGTTATATCTAGGGTAGGTTTATTAGAACCTTTTTCTTTTGAAAGATCAAACTCTTTAATTTTAATATTATTTTGAGCAATTAAAATATTAAAATTATTCTTATAAACTTCAGAAAGTATGTTATCAAAATTCAAATCGTCTTCAATATTTACATAATCTTCTAAATTAATAGCTTCTTTACCAACAATTGATTTAAATGTTTTTAAACTGACTTTGTAGTTTTGTTCGGCTGAAAAAAGATTTGTTTCAGCAATTGAAAACGCACTCTCAGCATTTTTCAATTCAGTTATGGTTGCTGATCCCAATTCATATTTTAATTTTACTTCTTCTAAAAATCTTGAAACAGAATCAAAATTTTTTTCGGAAGCCTCTAATGATTTTTCATAATTTATTACGGTTAAATAACCTTCTACAGCTGTAAGCGATAAATCTTGAACTGTTTTATAAAAGTTTATAACTGCATTTTCGTAAATAATTTTTGATCTTTCTATTTCTAAACTTTTTTCACCTCCATCATACAAATTTTGAGTGATACTAACTTTATATTTATCTGTAAAAGTCTCTGGTGTTGTTGATACACCAGCTGCTGATGTTGTATCACTATTACTATATGTACCAGAAATTATGCCAGTAACTGTTGGAAGTTTTTTGCCTATAGCTACTTCAATAGTTTCTTTGCTTTCATTTAATTTTTCAAAAGCAATTTTTACTTTCAAATTATTTGCAATCGTACTTTTTACAGAATCATCAATCGATAGTGCAAATATAGATTGAGAATAAATAAGTAATAAGAAAAATATAAATAATCGCATTTAAAATTTAAAATCCTCTTGTTGTTCTTGAATTTGATAACTACACATTACATCAAATAAATACTCAGATGAATACAAATCTTCATTTCTTATAATTTTATAAGCTTTACCCAAATTATCATATATTTTTTTTATATATATTAACCTTCCTCCATTCATTGCTAGTTGATTCTTTAACTTATCAGTTATTTTAAATATAGGTCCATCAATAATAATTAAACTAAATGGAGCTTTATCAGATAATCCATCTAACAAATTATGATTAAATAAACTAATATTAGTATTATCAGTATTGTTAATATTATGTTCTAATAATTTAAATAGTTCTCTATTTTCTTCTACAACATGAAGTTCTTTACATAGTGAGCTAATTAAAGCAGAAAAGTAACCAGTTAAGCCACCTATATGCAATACTTTGTCATTAGGTAATATTTTCGAATATTTTATAATTTGAGCTAAGTGTAAATTTTTAAGATATCCTCTTTTGTCAGTTATATCTAAATTATTATCTAGGTAACAATTCTTACCTAAGCTGATATCCAAATAATTTTCTTTAGGAGTATTTTCAAATATTTGTAAGATATTTTCTTCATTAATTTTGTTTGGTCTTAACTGATTAACAACCATATTTTTTCTTGCAATTTCAAATGTTTCACTCATTTCTTAAAGGATGCTTTATATAAACCTACTATATAATCAATTATTTAAATTATATTATTAATCTTTAGAATTTTTTTTCATTAATTGACTAGAAATAATATAGTGATAATTGTCATTTTTTTTAGGCTCGGTGGCAGAGTGGTGATGTAGGGGCCTGCAAAGCCTTGCACAGCGGTTCGATTCCGCTCCGAGCCTCCAAATTTTTCTTGTTTTTTAATTTTTTTTTATTATCAACAAAATTGTGTTCCTCGGTAGCTCAGTGGTAGAGCAATCGGCTGTTAACCGATCGGTCGCTGGTTCGAGCCCGGCCCGGGGAGCCATTTTTTCTAAGCCTTAACTTCCACCAATTCTTCAAAACGTGTTGTATAACATGGGGATACGTTTTCTCTTTTCATCTTCCATATTTTTTCTATACCTTCAGAAGCTATCTTTAACGTTGAACTTCCATATCTAGAATTAATATTATCAATAGTATTCATTATTCTATCCGATGTATCACGGTCATAATCAAGCAATCCTCTAGTTACATTGTGCCTGCTAAGACCATATAATATAATTCCAGCTTTTTTATAACGAAATCCTGGTCGATATATTTTTCTAATTCCTTCAAGAGCTCTTTTAACAATTTTTATGCTATTATTTGTTGGAAAAGGTAAATGTAGTTTTATTGAATTTGAATATTGTTTCTCTCTTCTATTAAAATGATTTGTTAAAACAAAAATACTCATCGACTCAGCAACTAACCCCTCTTCCCTTATCTTCTCTGATACTCTTGATCCATAAGTTGATATTGATTCCTCCAAATCAAATAATTTTTCTATTGGCTGACTAAATGATCTTGAAACACAACAACTTTGTTTATCGCTTGGAACTAAATCAAGTTCTAAACACGATACACTATTTAATTCTAGGTATGTCTTCTCTCCTACTACACCCATATTTTTTCTTATCCATCCTCTGTCCATTTGTGAAAATTGATAAGCATTATGAATATTATATTTTTTCAGGAAAAGAGATAATCTTCTTCCAATGCCCCATACTTCTTCAATAGATGTTAATTCTAATGCTTTTTTTATTTCTATTTTGTTTTTTAGTATGCACACACCTTTATATTCTGGTTGTTTTTTTGCTAAATGATTAGCTATTTTTGATAGTGTTTTTGTTGGCCCCACTCCAATACTAACTGGAATACCAACCCACCTCTTAATTATTTGCCTAATATGTCTGCAATAAGTGTTTAGCTCATAGTTCTCAAAACCATTTAAACCAAGAAATGCTTCATCTATAGAGTAGATTTCTACCTCTGAAGAGAAACTTGATAAAGTCTCCATTACTCTCTGAGAAATATCACCATACAAAGAATAATTAGATGAAAAAACTTTAACATCATTTTTTTCAATAATATTTTTTGCTTTAAAATAAGGTTCACCCATTTTTATCCCTAATTTTTTTGCTTCTTTTGATCGTGCAATGATACAACCATCATTATTGGAAAGTACGACAATTGGTTTTCCTATAAGTTTTGGATTAAATATTCTTTCACATGACGCATAAAAATTATTGCAATCTATCAATGCGATAGATTGATTTACTGAGTTATGATTTCTATTAAGTAGTTTTGTGTATGACATATGTTACTACCCCCCATATAAAACACTCCATTTCTTCTTTAACTTGAATACTAGGATACTCACTATTGGCAGAAATCAAAAATAGTGACTGATCTTTCTTTTTCAGTTTTTTAACTGTTAGGTCACCAAAGATGGAAGCTATAACAATATTGTCGTTACGAGGTGTGATACTTCTATCAACAATAAGTAAATCACCTGATAATATGCCTGCGTCGGTCATAGAAGGGCCATTAGCTTTAACGATATAGGTTGCTGTTGGACGTTGAACCAAATATTCATTAAGATCAAGTTTGTTTTCCATATAATCAGTAGCTGGAGATGGAAAACCTGCAGATACTGTATCAAGAAAATAAGGTGTTATTTGATCTCCTTTGGATTCAGCTTTAAATATTAAGTTTTCTATTTTTTTAGACATAATATTAGAAAAAATATTTAAATAATTGATAAATAATAATTATATTATTTATAAAATTATTTGTTCTACTTTTGTTCTAATCTATCTAGAATGAGAAAAAAGTCAATATAATATTTTTAAAATACTGTTAAAAAAAGCTATGACAAAATTATTCGAAGATGATGCATACCTTAAAGAATTTAAAGCAAAAATTATAGGTATTGTGAAAGAAGAAAATCGTATTGAGTTAGATAAGACAGCATTTTATGCAAAAAGTGGCGGTCAACCTGGGGACATAGGTGCAATAGAAGCTGAAAGTATAAAAATACAAGTTTTAGATACTATTAAAGAAAATAATAAAATAATAAATATTGTAGATGATCTAAAAGATCTTGAAGAGAATGCTGAAATAATTGGAAAAATAAATTGGGATTTACGATACAAGCATATGAGAATGCATACTGCACTGCACTTGTTGTGTTCTATAATCCCTTTAGGAGTAACTGGCGGTCAAATTGGTTATGAAAAAAGTCGATTAGATTTTAATGATCCAGATAAACAAATAAATAAAGAAGAATTGGAAGAAAAAATAAATTTGTTGGTTGAAGATAATCATATCGTTACAAGTGAAGTAATTGAAAGTAGTATATTGGAAGAAAAACCTGAACTAGTCAGAACTATGTCAGTAAAACCTCCGCAAGTAGATGGTAAAATAAGATTAATTAGAATTGGTGATATTGATTTACAACCTTGTGGTGGTACACATGTGAAATCAACTAATGAGATTGGTAAAATTCAAATCGGCAAAATAGAAAACAAAGGTAAAATGAATAGAAGAGTTAATTTATTGTTATCTTCTTAAATTACTGATGAAGAATCTGACTTAAAAATAACTTTGTACGATCACTTTCTGGATTATTAAAAAACTTATCTGGGCTAGCTTCTTCAACAATTTTTCCTTCATCCATAAACACCATTCTATCAGCAACTGTTTTAGCGAAACCCATTTCATGCGTAACAACAATCATGGTCATTCCACCGTTTGCCAAATCAACCATAACATCTAAAACTTCTTTAATCATTTCAGGATCTAGAGCTGAAGTTGGTTCATCAAAAAGCATTATGTTAGGGTTCATTGCCAAAGATCTAGCAATTGCTACTCTTTGTTGTTGACCACCAGATAATTGACCAGGATATTTGTTGGCCTGTTCAGGAATTTTTACTATTTCTAACTGCCTCATAGCAAGCTCTTCAGCTTCTGCTTTTGGCATTTTTTTAACCCAAATTGGAGCTAACGTTATATTTTCTTTTACAGATAAATGAGGAAATAAATTAAATTGTTGAAATACCATTCCAACTTCTTTCCTAACATTATCAATATTTTTTAAATTTCCAGTTAACTCAATACCATCAACGACAATTGAACCCTCTTGATGTTCTTCCAATCTATTAATACATCTGATCATTGTAGATTTACCAGAACCGGAAGGTCCACATACTACAATTCTTTCTTTTTTCTTAACTTCGAGATTTACATCTTGTAATACATGAAAATCTCCAAACCACTTATTTACATTTTTTAATGAAATTATTGATTCTTCACTCATTTTAATCAGCCCCCATATTAATACCTGTTTTTAATTTCTTTTCCAAATACAAACTGTATCTAGACATTCCAAATGTGAATATAAAAAATACCAAACTAACGAAAAAGTAAATTTCATAAGATAAGCCTAACCAATTAGTATCTGCTAAAGTACCTCTCCCAATACCTAATAAATCTAATATTCCTACAATAATAACTAAAGTTGTGTCCTTAAATAAACCTATAGATGTGTTGACTATTGGGGGTATGGAAATTCTAATAGCTTGAGGAAGAATAATTAATAAATTCATTCTCCAATAAGACATCCCAAGTGATTTAGCAGCTTCATATTGACCAGGGGGTATAGCCTGTAATCCTCCTCTTATAACCTCTGCCATATAAGCTGATTGAAATAATGTAACAGCAACAAGAACTCTTACTAAACCATCCATATCTATTCCTTCAGGTAAAAATAAAGGAAGCATTACCATTCCAAAGAATAGTAAAGTTATAAGAGGAACACCTCTAATAAACTCAATAAACAATGTGCACATCATGCTTATAACCGGCAATTTAGATCTTCGGCCTAATGCCAACATAATTCCAATAGGAAAAGCTAATGCAATTCCAGTACAGCCTAAGACGAGTGTTACTAGGAGACCTCCCCATTTGTTAGTAGAGACTTCTGCAAAACCCAATCCGCCATTAAGTAAAAAATATGCAATTACAGGGAAAATGTATGTAAAGTATAAGAAATATTTTCTATATGGAAGTTTTGCATACAAAAGAGGTAGCAGCGCAAACGCTAACATAACGTACGCGACGTTAACTCTCCAAACTTCAACCTTTGGATAAAATCCATAAATAAATTGATAAAACCTAACATATATAACTGCCCAACAAGCTCCACCGTTTTCAGGATCTAAATTTCGTGAGCACATTTCTTGATTGGTAATTTGTTCACCAAGATAATTGTATTTAAAGTCAGCTGAAAATATTGTCCAATCTAAAATCCAAGGAATAAACTGATACAAACAATAAATAACAAATAAAGTTATTAATGAGTTTGTCCAATTGAAGAATAAATTAATTCGTAACCAACCAATAATACCTGTTGTAGCTACTGGAGGTTTTCTAACTTCATTCATTTCGTTCATTACTTTTCCTTAAACTGTATACTTCTATTATAAATGTTCATAAAGAAAGATATTGTAAGACTAATTGATAAATAAGTTGCCATAACAATTGCCATACATTCAATTGCTTGACCAGTTTGATTCAAACTTATTCCTCCAAAACCGTGAACAAGGTCAGCATATCCGACAGCAATTCCTAAAGAAGAATTTTTAGTTAAGTTTAGATACTGACTTGTTAATGGAGGGACAATTACTCTGAGAGCTTGGGGTATGATGATTAGTCTCATTATCCAAGTTTGTTTTAAGCCTATAGCAGCTGAAGCCTCTCTTTGTCCTTTTGAGACAGACATTATACCTGCTCTAACAATTTCAGAAATGAAGGCTGCAGTGTAAATTGATAATGCTAAAAACATTGCTATAAATTCAGGTCTAATAACCAGACCACCTTTAAAGTTAAAACCTTTTAATTCTGGATGCTCAAAAGATAAAGGTGAGCCAAGAATAAAAAATAAAATTAATGGAACAATAAAAATTAATCCAATTGAACTTGAGAATACTGGGAATTGTTGACCTGTCTTATCTTGTCTTTTTTTTGCCCATCTATTTATTAAGAAACTTGAAATTAAAGCCAGCACAATTGCAATGGATACATATGAAAATCCACTTTCAAATATTGGTCTTGGAGAATACAATCCTCTGTTTGAAATATAAAATACATCAAGAACTTGAAGTGATTGCTTAACACGAGGTAGTTGAATTAAAATGCTATACCATAAAATTATTTGAAGAAGTAAAGGAACATTTCTTGAAAATTCAACGTAAATATAAACTAGTCGACTTAACAACCAATTTGAGGATAATCTTACTATACCCAATATAAAACCTAAAATTGTTGCAGCAATACATCCTGTAACAGAAACTAAAAGAGTATTTAAAACACCAACAAAATAAACTTTTAAGTGAGTGTCAGTAGATTTAAATTCTAAAAAAGGTGAAAAACTTATATCAAAGCCAGCTGGGTTTTGAAGGAAACTCCAACCAGTTGCTATATTTCTTTTTTCTAAGTTGTAAGAAGTTGTACTAATTACAAAAAACAAACCTAGGGCAAATAAACCTACGACTAAAGTTTGAAAAAAAATGGATCTAAATTTTTCATCAGAAAAGAAACCTATGTTAGATCGCATCACTAGTTTATACAAAAAAAATGGGGGGTTTAAAACCCCCCGTTTTAAATTTAATTACGATTTATCTGAATGGAGGTGCGTATAAAATACCACCTTGAGTCCATAGAGCATTTAAGCCTCTTGCTATTTCTAGAGGTGTGTCAGGACCTACGTTTGCTTCGTATGATTCAGAGTAGTTACCAATTTGTTTAATAATTTGGTAAGCCCAATCATTACTTAGCTCAAGCATTTCTCCATAGTTACCTTCAACACCTAGAAGTCTTAGTACTTCAGGAACATTAGAGCTTTTTTGAGCATCAACGTTTTCAGATGTTACACCTAGTTCTTCAGCAATAATCATTGCATTTAAAGACCAACGAACTACGTCACCCCACTGGTGATCACCATGTCTTACAAGCGGACCAAGTGGTTCTTTTGAAATAATTTCTGGTAAAACTAACCATTTGTTAGGATTAGGAGCAGCAGCTCTTGTTGAAGAAAGACCTGAAGCGTCAGTTGTGTATACATCACATCTTCCAGCAAATAAGTTTTCTTTACCTTCATCATTAGTTTCAATTGGAAGTGCTTCGTAGCTAATTCCATTTAATCTAAAGAAGTCAGCAAGGTTTAACTCTGTAGTAGTACCAGTTTGGATACATACAGTAGCGCCATCAAGCTCAGTTGCACTTGATACACCAAGAGCAGATGGAACCATGAAACCTTGTCCATCGTAGAAGTTTACACCTACGAACTCAAAACCAAGATTAACATCACGGCTAATTGTCCAAGTTGTATTTCTCGCTAACATATCAACTTCACCAGAAGCTAATGTTGGGAAACGAGATTTACCAGTAGTTGTAATAAATTCTACTTTTGAACGGTCTCCAAAAACAGCTACAGCAACTGCACGACACATATCTGCATCTAGACCAGCCCATTCACCGTTATCATCTGGAGCAGCAAAACCAGCAAGACCAGTTGTTACTCCACATTTTAGAAAACCTCTATTTTTAACATCATCAAGAGTTCCAGCATGAGCTGAAAAAGCAAATGCTACAACTGCAAAGATAGATAATAGTTTTTTCATATTATTTTCTCCGTTTAAATAATTATTTAAATATCTTTTTTCAAAGATTGCTTCCCTATAACAAATTAATAAGTTAATCCCAATAATAGATTTTTTAAGCTTAAAATTGCCTACTATAAATTGTGTATAAAGATTTTGGCTTATACAATATTTAGTTGTTTATGAAAATAAAAACAAAATTAACCAAAATAGGTAGAAATCCTCTTGAACAAAAAGGGTTTATCAATCCTGGTACCTATAAGGGTTCTACAATGATCTTTAATACATTTAAAGATTACTTAAACGATATTAAAAATTTTGATGATAGGACAACATATTATGGAATTAATAAAAATCCATTTCATAAGCAGTTAGAAGACAGTGTTTCTATTTTATATAACTGCAATGATACAGTACTATCACCATCAGGGTTAGCCTCTATAGTTATTCCTTTTTTTACCTTTTTAAAATCTGGTGATGAGGTTTTAGTAAATGATAGTGTTTATAGTCCTACTAGAACTTTTTGTGAGAATATTCTTAAACAATATAATGTTAAAGTAAAATATTTTCATCCAACAAAAAATATTAAAAATTTTCAGAAATTAATTAACAGCAAAACAAAGCTAATTTATTTAGAGTCACCAGGAACAGCAACTTTCGATATTATTGATATACCTTTCATCACAAAAATTGCTAAAAAAAATAAAATACCAACTGTTATGGATAATACTTGGGCCTCACCTTTATTTTGCAATCCAATTAAATTAGGTATTGATATTATTATAGATGCAGGAACTAAATATATAAACGGTCACTCAGATGTATTAATCGGATTCGTTTCATCTAATAAAAAATATTCCAGAAAAATAAGATCAACTTCAAAAACTTTAGGCATATGTCCTGGTTCAGAAGAAGTGTATTTAGCAATTAGAGGATTGCCAACACTTGAAATTCGAATGAGAGAAATTGAAAAAAATGCATTATTAATGGCGAAATATTTATTACAACATGATCTTGTATCTGATGTTTTTCATCCAGCATTACCGCATACAAAAAATCATAAAATATGGAAAAGAGATTTCTCTGGTAGCACTGGTTTATTTTCATTTATGCTAAAAAAGAAATATTCAAATAATCAAATTGAAAAGTTTTTTAATAAACTTAAAATATTTAAATTGGGATACAGTTGGGGTGGTTTTGATAGTCTTATTACTTTTCCTCCACTAGATAAAAGAGAATTTAAAAACAGAAATACCGGAACTTTAATTAGATTGTATTGTGGATTAGAAGATATTGATGATCAAATACAAGATATAAAAAGTGCATTAAAAATTTTTAATTAATGGACTTATATTTTTATATTTTCGCATCATTGGGAGTTTTCGTATTTGGTTTATCTAAAGGTGGTGTGCCTGGACCAATAGCAATGTTAGCTGTTCCTGTTATGTCATTTGCGATGAGTCCTTTACAAGCTGCCGGTATTTTATTGCCACTTTTAATAATAATGGATTTTTCAGCAATCTATTTGTATTGGAAAAAGTGGATAAATAGTATTTTAAAAATTATAATCCCAGCATCTATAATTGGTATTTTATTTGGAACTTTAACCTTCGAGTTTACGAATGAAGATCAAATAAGAATAATGGTTGGTGTTATATCAATTATTTTTGTTCTAGTTTCATTTATTCAGAAAAATAATTATTTGCTTAAACCAACTAAATTTAAAGGTTACTTTTGGTCGTCTATCGCTGGATATACTAGTTTTTTAATTCATGCAGGAAATCCTCCTATTAATTTTTATATGCTTCCCCTAAAGTTAGATAAAATTTCCTTTATTGGCACAATGACATTGGCATTTATGGTTATAAATCTTGTCAAATTGATTCCTTATTATTACGTTGGATTATTAGCACCTTCAAATCTTATGATTTCTCTCTTTTTACTTCCACTAGCTTTTATTAGTGTTTTAATTGGTTACTTTGTGCAAAAAAGAATTCCAGAAAAATTATTTTTTAATATTGTTTATGTTTTGCTTTTTCTGAGTGGATGTAAATTAATATACGACGGGATAATTTAAATTATATAGATAGCTAAATTTTTGTTTTATAATCAGCTCTTTTAGTTTTTCTAAGCCCAAACGGACCAGGAATAAACAAAGTCATAGTATTTGTATTTGGTTTTAAATCGACTCTATGTAAATGATCAGCTGATCTAAAACCAATGTAACCTGGCGGCCTCCAAAATTTACCTTTATTAGTAGTTTCCCAATAACCACCTTTTAAAATAATTGTTATATAAGGACAAAGATGATTATGAACACCTTCACCGTGATCATCATCTAACATTTTATGAATTAAAATATTAAATGGAAACCATTTGGGTCTTTTTCTAAATAACAAATAATATCTTTCCATCCATGGTTTGGCCTTATGAAATTCTGGATGCGAGGGACCTCTGTCCAATACAATCTTTTTTCTTCCTAATTTTTCAAGTGTTTTTAAGATCATATTTTTAATTGAGGATATATTTCAGAAAATAATTTAGCCCCTTTTGAACAATTATCGATCCAATCATTATTTGAATTTTCATTTGCATAATCAGAAATATATTTAAAACATTTAAATCTAATATTGTATAATTTGCATACTTTTGCAAAAGAGTAAGCTTCCATATCAACAATATCACAATCTATTTCTACTGATGATTGAACAAAACTATCTCCTGATGCACATATATACCCCTCATTAGAATATGTAATTTTTGATATAGTATCAAAAGGAGTTTCTCCTAATTTAAAGTTCATTAGACCCCTTGCATCCATATCTCTTTGAACAAACTTCGTGCATTCTACTAATCCTGATAAGTTTTGGTTTGTTGAACCAGCTGTTCCATAATTAATTATTTCATTAGGTTGAAATTTTGAAATTAATTCCATAATTTTGATAGTAGCATTTATCTTTCCCACACCTGAATAGTGAAAATGTTTAAGATTTGGAGTTTCTTCTTTAAGTGCTGCAATAAAAATTTGTCCCATTAATTTGGGCCAATTTGTTTTATAATTCTTTTTGTTACTTTTGTTAAATCTTTAATCGTAGGTTTTAGTAATTGCAATCTATCATATGTTTTAGGGTTATTTTTAAGATTTTTTCTTATAGATTGCCCAAATGTCATTCTAATTTCAGTGCCAATATTTAGTTTTGCTACTTTTGTTTTTCTTGCTAGTTGTTTTCTTTGCTTTACAGGAATGCCACTACTACCATGAAGAACTAAAGGGATTTTTGTTTTTTCTTCAATTAAATTAATTTTGTTGAAATCAATACTCGCTTTTTTTGAAGTTTGTAAATGTGTATTACCAACTGAAATTGCCATTGCATCAATATTACTTTTGTTTGCAAAAGATACTGCATCTTCAATATTAGTACCTTCTGAAATTTTACCATTATCATAACCTACAAAACCTATTTCTCCCTCAACAGAAATATTATGTTTGTGAGCTCTTGAAGCAATTTTTTTACTAATTTTTATATTTTCATTTAAAGTTAACTTAGAACCATCAAACATTACAGATGTAAAGCCACTATCAATTCCTTCATAACATTCATCTAAAGTATATCCATGATCAACATGACAGCAAATATTCGTTTTTGTTTGGCTTGCTAAGTATCTAAACATTTTTCCTAATATAGAAATTGGTGTATGCGCTCTACATGAAGGACCAGCTTGCAAAATAATCGGAATTCCAGTTTCATCAGCGGCTTGAGTGAAAGCTAGGGCATCATCCCAGCCCAGAACAACTAAACCTGCTACAGCATAATTATTTTTATTTGCATCATTTAAAATTTTTTTTAAATTTACAGCTGTCATTTATTTGTATTTAGCAATCATATCCTTAATACCTGGAATTGTTTCTACTTGATAAGCATGCTCAGGTTGAAAAAATTGGACAAGAGATCTTTGAGATAGTCCTCCAAGAATTGTAAAATAATACATCTCATACCCAGGTGCTACAACACATGGATGATAACCTGTTCTAATCATAATCGTCGACCCATCAATTATATGTTCAGCTTTACCAACTTTATCATCAACTTGCTGAAACATCTGAAAACCAAATCCATTATTAGGTTTAAATCTGTAATTATATGTTTCATCATGTCTAGTTTCATCAGGTAGACGATCTGTATCATGCTTATGAGGTGGAAACCCAGACCAACCTCCTTGCCCTACAGTATAAAGTTCATTACAAAGCAATCTTCCAACTTTATCATGATGCTTAGCACCTAAAATATGTTTAATTTTTCTATGAGTTTTTGTATCATCAGAGCCGTACTGTACTAAATCAATTTCATTTGTTCTAACAGCAAATGGTTCAAGAGTTTTATCATACTTTGCACCAGCAATAAAAATTTCTGAATTATCTACTAAAGATGTAAATTGAGCTTTTGTATTGGACGGAACATAAACACCTTCTGGCTCTCCATCCCACACATCAACTGTTCTAGTGCCTAATGACTCAACTTTTATTCCTTCAATTTCTACATTAATTGTTCCAGTAGCAGGTACTATGCAAGTTTCATAACCAGGTGTTTGATATTCAAAAGATTGATCTTTATTTAATTTTACTATGTTAAAATAATTTAAAGGAACTCTACTGTCTTCAATATCTACAATTGGCTTGTTTTTATTGTCAAATGGTGGAATATGCATATTATTCTCCTTCATTAATTTTATTATATTTCATAAATTCTAAAATTTCATTTAAATTTGGCATTGCCGGAGCACAACCAACTTTTGTTACTACAATAGCTGCTGCGGCTGAACCTATTTCTATAGATTTTTCTAAATCATTAGTCTTTAAAATTGATCCAATTAATGATCCCATAAATGCATCACCGGCTCCAGTTGGTTTCAAGGGCTTGACGGGAAATATTCCCTTTTTAATTACTTTATTCATTGCAAAAGTAATAGAGCCTTTTTCACCTTTTTTATAAATAATTAAGCTTACATTTTTAGCTAATTGTCTAGCATGATCCAAACCATTTCTGTAATCACCAGCTAATACTCCAAACTCATCATCATTTCCAATTACACCACTACATTTACTTGCTGCTAAATTATAAACTTCTTTTGCTTTTTTTGATGACTCCCAAGTATATGGTCTATAATCTATGTCCATAATTACAGGAATATTATTTTTATTTGCTATATCTAAAGCATATAAAATAGCACTTCTCGAAGGCTCAGCTGCTAAAGAAGTTCCAGTGATTAATAAACAATCAAAATTTTGTATATTAGCATTTTCAACATCATCTTTATTTAAAAATAAATCAGAAGCTTTATGTCTATAAATAATTGATTGATGATCTTTAACTGTTGTTTCAACAATAGCGAAAGAAATTCTTGATTCATTTTTTTCAAATTCTACTAATTTGTTTTTAACGCCATAATGATTTAGTTGATTAATAGCCAATTTACCTAAAGCATCATCAGATACTCTGGTCAGTAAATTACAATTACCTCCAAATAAAGTTAATTGGACACCCATATTTGCGGAAGATCCCCCTAGATGAGTAACAAAGGATTTGGCGTTTTCAGTTTTAGTCCCTGGTGGATCAGGATAAATATCAATCCCAGCTCTACCTATGAGTAAAAAATTATTATTTTGAATTTTCGAAATTAAAAATTCAAATGACATAAAATTATTTATTTTTCATATCAATAAAGTCAGCATCATATTTAAAAGGATCAATTGAATCTATACATCCAATATTAATTGCTGCTCCATTTGGATCACTTCTCCTATGATGATGAGTATAGATGCCACAAATCTTACAAAAAAAATGTTCAGCAATCATTGTATTAAATTTGTAAGAAGTTAAGTTTTCTTTTCCTTTAAGGATATTTATTGCTTCTTTAGGGACCATACACATTTTAGCGTTTTTTCTTATACAAATAGAGCAGTTACACTGTTTAATGATTTCTAAGTCTGTTAAAACTTCTAATTGAACCGCTCCACAATGACAGTTTAAATTATATTTCATTTTATTTAACTATATTATAATATTTAATATAATTAAAGTTAATAAAATATGAACGAAAGCATGATTCAAGGTCAAATTATTCGACCATTTTCACCAGCTATAGGCAAATATAAATTATCAGATGATACAATAACTACACTCAACAATCATATTGATGAAATATTGAAAGATGAAAATAAAATTGATGAATTATACCATGGCAAACAATTAGCTGGTGAAATTAAATATGAAATTAGATTAACAAAAGAATTTCTTGATCAAAATTTAAAAGATGTTCTTTATAAATTTATATTTAATTTTGTTAAATCAACATTACAAAAAGAGATTAAGAAATTTGATTTAAAATCTAGTTGGGCTGTTTGTCAATTTGAGAGTGATTATAATCCAATTCATTGGCATGATGGCCATCTGTCAGGAGTAATGTACACAAAAATGCCAAAGGACTTAGGTTCATCATACAAAGATCAAAATAAGAATGGAAAAATTGCATTTATTCATGGATCAACACAACTATTAGTTTCCTCCGTGTATGATGTTAAACCTGAAGTTGGAGATTTATTTATATTTCCTAGTTATATGATGCATACAGTCTATCCGTTCTTTTCCGATGAGGAAAGAAGATCGGTTTCTTTCAATGCATTTATAGATGCGGAAGCAGCAAAATTTTAAAATTTGGCGCGCCCGAAATGATTCGAACATTTGACCTACCGCTTAGAAGGCGGTTGCTCTATCCACTGAGCTACGGGCGCATAGTTTGCATTTATCATAGTCTAAAAAATAATGAAAGAAATTATACTTAATGTGTCCAAGGCTCTTTTCTATTTGTATCAAAATTTGAAGCATAACTTTTTGGTTTAATTTTTCTTTGCTTTGGTTCTTCGACAAAATATTGATAATTATTTTTTTTTGCCCATTCAATAGCTTGTTCTTTCGTGTCAAAAAAAAGTTTAATCTGAGATTTGGTGTCTAATGAACTATTCCACCCCATTAAAGAATCTTTTACTTTTTCTACTTCAGAAATATATTCAGCTAACCATAATTTAGTTTTTTTAAAACCCGATTGCATGGAAGTTTTTGAAGGTTTATAAATTTTTATAGTCATTAGATTGCTGTTTCAAAATATTTATCATTATAATCATTATAGTATTTTCCACCAGATCTTATATTTTGACATAGAACTTGAGTTTCACCTAATAATTTAGTTAAAAAAAAGTTACCAGTTTCAATTTTAGATTTATAAAAACTTTCATCATGCTCTTCTAATTTTGCTAATGAAATTTCTATATAGTGTAACCAAATATAACCTAGAGAAATCAAAGATGATAAGTTTAAAAACTCTACAGCATGAGAATTAATCTCATTTTCATCATTTAACGATTTAATATATTCAAAAATACTTTTGTAAGAATCATAAGAAGGCATAAATAAATCAATATATTTTTTCATATCTTGATTATTAGAAATTTTAACATGATAATTATCAATCATAGTAAAAAATTCATTAAATAATGCACCATTGTCAGTTTGTAATTTTCTTCCTATCAAATCTAGTGCTTGAATTCCGTTCGTTCCTTCATAGATTGTTGTAATTCTAGCATCTCTTACTAATTGTTCCATTCCATGGTCAGTAATAAAACCATGACCACCATAGATTTGCATAGCTCTATTTGTATTTTCTACAGATTTATCTGAAGCATACGATTTAATAATTGGCGTCATGAGTGCTATAAAATTTTCAGATAATTTCTTTTCTTTATCATCTAAAGAATTTTCAATATTATCAAAGTGATTTCCAGCCAATAAAGTTAAACCTCTAACTGCTTCATTAATGGATTTTATATATAATAAGTTTTTTCTTATTTCAGGATGAACAATTATAGGATCAGCTACTTGATTGCTGGAAGATAATTTTCCTTGTAAACGCTCTTTCGAATAATAAAGTGCTGATTGATAAGCAGTTTCCGATAAACCTAAACCTTGAATGCCTACAAACAAACGAGCTCCATTCATCATTATAAACATCGCTCTCATTCCTTTATTAATATCGCCTACTAGCCAGCCCTTAGCTTCATTGTAATGCATTACACAGGTTGGACTAGCATGAATACCCATTTTCTTTTCTATTGATCCACATTCAACTTTATTTCTATCAACAAAATCACCATTTTCATTTGGTAAAAATTTAGGAACCAAGAATAAACTTATACCTTTAATACCAGGAGGCGCATTTGGTGTTCTTGCTAGTACTAAATGAATAATGTTATCACTTAGATCATGCTCTCCGCAGGTAATAAAAATTTTGGTACCAGTAATGCTATAGCTTCCATCATCTAAGGGTGTTGCCATTGTTTTACTTAATCCAAGATCTGTTCCACATTGGGGTTCAGTTAAATTCATTGTTCCTGTCCACTTACCACTAGTTAAATTTGGCAAATAAGTATTTTTCAAATCTTCATTAGCACTCTTTTCAATTGCATCGATTGCATTTGCTGTAAGACCTGGATAAAGACCAAATGACATATTAGTAGAGCTGATCATTTCATCTAGTATCATATTCATAATATAAGGTAGGTTTTGACCACCAAATTCTTCTTTTACTTTCAGTCCCTGCCAGCCATTTTCAGAAAAAATTTTATAAGCTTCTTTAAATCCTTTTGGTGCAGTCACAACTCCATTATTAAAAGAACATCCCTCACTATCTCCGCTTTGATTAAGCGGAAGTAAGGTTTCTTCACATAGTTTTGCTGCTTCTTCAATAATAAGCATTAGATCACTTGTTTCTAAATCTAATTTTTTTAATGTTTGATTTTCCTTAAGATTTAAAAAATCTTCAATTAGAAATTTAAACTCACGTAGCGGTGTTTTATAAATTTGCATAATATTTAATTAATATTTTCTAACACAGTTGCAATGCCTTGACCTAAACCTATACATTGTGTCGCTAATCCATACTTTTTATTATTATTTTGCAATAAAGTAGCAACTTTACCTGTAATTCTTGCTCCAGTAGCACCCAAAGGGTGGCCTAATGCTATTGCTCCACCATGTATATTTACTTTATTTATGTCCATCTTTAATTCTTTAATACATGCTAAAGATTGAGATGCAAATGCCTCATTTAGTTCCACAATATCAATATCGGAAATAGATAAATTAGCTCTTTTTAGAGCTTTTTTAGATGCATTAATTGGGCCAAGACCCATTAATTCTGGTGGACAACCAACTACAGCTGTAGATTTAATACGAGCTAAAATATTTAGATTGTTTTCTTTTGCATATTCTTCCTCACACACAATTACTGCTGATGCTCCATCTGTTAATGGTGAGGCTGTACCAGCTGTAACTGTTCCATTTTCATCAAAAGCAAGTTTTAACCCATCTAAAATTTCATGTGAGGTGTTGGGTCGAATTCCACCATCTTTATTAATTTTCACATTATTATTTGTGATAGAAACTATTTCATTGTCGAACATATTTGACTCTCTAGCTAAATTAGCTTTGTAATGGCTGCTAATAGCAAAATCTTGTTGTTCTTTTCGAGAAATATCAAATTTTTTTGCAACATTTTCAGCTGTAATACCCATAGACATATACACATTTGGATTATCTTTACTTAATTGAGGGTGAGGATCGTATGTTAATCCATTCATAGGGATAAATGTCATACTTTCTACACCACAACATAAAAAAACGTCTCCAGAGTTAATTGCAATCGCACCAGTTGCATCATGAATAGCTTGCATTGAAGAGCCGCACCATCTGTTGACTGTCATACCTGCTACATGTTCTGGCATATCTGTCATGAAAGAAACAATTTTAGCAATATTATTACCTTGTGCTCCTTCAGGATACGCACAACCAGTAATAATGTCCTCTATGTCATTTTTATTAATTTGAATTTCATTAAGTAATTGATTTATTGTTTGTGATAGAATGTCTTCTGGTCTTATATTAGCCATTTCACCTTTACGAGCAAAAGTGAAAGGTGATCTTTTGTAACCCACAATAACCGCATTTCTCATTTAAAACTCCATTAAAGAATGTATCTCAATTCCTTTTTCAATTAGTCTTTTATCACCACTTAAATCTGGTAAATTTATTATAAAACCTGCGCCAACAATATTTTTGTCTTCAAACTTTTTAATTAACTCTACCGCCGCAAGTGCAGTTCCACCCGTTGCTAAAAGATCATCAATAATTAGTAAATCTTTATGAGCATCTAAGGCATCTGTATGAATATGCATTTCAGTTGATCCATATTCTAAGTCATATGAGGTTTTGAAAGTATCAAATGGAAGTTTATGAGGCTTTCTCAAAGGAACAAATGCTGCATTTAAAAAATAAGCTATTGCGCCTGCCATAATAAATCCACGTGATTCTATGCTTAAAACTGCATCTATTTTTTTATTTTGCCATGGTTTTACCATGTCATCAATGACTTGTTTAAAGTGTCCTGCATTTTGCAGTAATGTTGTAATATCTCTGAATTGAATTCCTTCAACAGGATAATCAGCAATTGTTCGAACGTATTGTTTCATTAGTTTTTTTCAATATCTTTAATATCAAATAAAGTAACAGGTGCAAAATTTGAAGAACAATCGTATGTTTTAGTATAAGGGAATTTTAAAAATGATTTTGAGATTTGATTGCTAACATCTAATTTCTTTTCAAAGTGATTTATTAATAATTTATTTGGGTTTGCATGTGGTGCAAGATTACGAATATATTTAATTGTATTTTCAATATTAGTTTTGTTTTCTCTACAAAGTAAATAAGTAGCTGTTGCCATTGATCTTGAGACACCACACCAACAATGAATAACAATATCTTCATCATAAGCATATGTAGAAGTAAAATTAGCTATTGAATTTACATGTTCTTCAGCAGGTAGAATTTGTGGTATTTCATCAGTATTCAATCTAAATATTTTATTATTGCTACTAATTTCAATAATATCGTCAAATCCTAACTTTAAATGATGTTTTACACCCTTTGGTGTTTCTGGTGCATAACCTGGATCAATGACTGATACGAGATATTTGGGCTGTATGCTTTCACACACATTAGGTAAATCATTAAGGGAACAAACAATTATCATAAAAAAAGGGTGGTATAAACCACCCTTAATAAAAGTAAAATAATTAAACTACTCTGCAGTTGCATCAGCTAATATTGCATTAGCATCTTCATTTAATTGATTTAATGTTGAAATGATATCATCACCATTAATGATTGCTGCATAAGCTTTTTCAACCTCACCTCTAACTGAATAATAACCAGGAACAGATGGTTCACCTTTTCCGTATTGAACCATTGTTAATGATTTATCATATTGAGGTAATTCAGCTCTTTTTTCAGCAATTAATGGATGATCTGCAGAAGAAGTTCTAACAAAACCATATCCACTTTCAGTTGACCAAACTGCTGAGTTCTCAGTATTAGAAATATATTTCATCCACTGATATGCTGCTACCATTCTATTAGCATCACCTGAATTTCCCATAATTAAACCACCGCCATATAAGTTAAGCACTGGTTCATTAGTCGTGTACGATATTGGAGCTACATCCCAATTACCATTGTAGCCTTCTTCAATGGCTTTCTGGAAATAAGTGATACCAGAAGTAGATCCTGCAGCAAATAAAACAGAACCTTGTCCTAAATATTGCTGGTCAGTGTATTTGCCTCTTGCAACTATTGCGCATCCTTTATTAGCCATTCCTTGAATGAATTTCATAGCTTCAATCGCTTTTGGACCATTGTAAATATACTGACCATTATCATAGTCAAATACATCACCTCCATGCGCAAATACCCATGCTGCAAAGTTACTTGCATCAGTATCTATTTCATATCCATAACTTGGAACGTCTTCACCCATCTTACCACTATAATCTTGATTGGTCGCAGCACATGCTGCTTCCGCAAAATCAGCAGGAGTTTTAGGAGCATCTAAACCTAGTTCCTTTAACCAATCTGCATTGTAGTAAAGAATCTCTATTGATTTTCCAACTTCATGTAAAAGTTTTGGATTTCCATCAAAATATGGTGAAAAGCCAACAGTCCAGTTTGCACCCCAATCTGCTATATCATCTTGAGAAACACCCCATTTTTTACTATTTGCTAAAATATTTTGATCAATTGAAGCACCAATTAAGTACATATCTGCAGCAGCGTTACCATAACCTCTTGCAACGTCTGCTATATCTTTTGTTCCTGCAGCAGACATCATAGCAGATTGAACTTTTCCATAATGCCCTTTGTGAACAACATTAACTTTTATTCCTGTTTCAGCTTCAAATCTTTCAGCTCTTGCCATCATTGCATCTAATCTTTCATCTGAATATTGAACCCAGAATTCAACAGTTTGACCTGAAGGATCTGCATTTTCAATATCTTGTGCAGTAATTGCGAATGATTGCGAGGAAATAAAAAATAAAGAAGCTAAGAAGAAATTTAAAATATATTTATAAAATTTCATAATCACCCCGTAAAAATATTAATTAATATAGAGGTAAAATTAAAGTTTTGTTACAAAAAATTTACTGATTTATTCTTTTAATCCAAAGTTTGATATACTTTCTATGAATAACTTCTGAGTAAAAAAGTATAATACTAAAATTGGAAAAATTGCAATTAAGCAAGCAGCCATCAATAAATTAAAATTAGGTCCTACTTCTCTCACAAAACTATAGATAGAAACTGTTACAGGATACCAATCATCTCTAGTTAATATAAGCAAAGGCCAAGCAAAACTATTCCACGCTATAATAAAAGTAAATAAAGAGACTGTCACAATAATCGGTTTACTCATTGGGATTACTACCTTGAGTAAAAAATTTAAATGAGAAGATCCATCTAGTCTTGCAGCATCCCATAATTCATTTGGTATCTTTTTGAAATATTGTCTTAATAAGAAAATTACAAAAATATTTCCCATAAATGGAACTGTTAAACCTTGAAGACTATTCATCCAAGAAGGTCCAAATGGCAATGGAATAATTTCCCCTCTAATAATTAATAAATGAGGTAATAATGTAATGATTTCAGGAATCATTAATGAAAGTAACAACATGTAGAATATTATATTTTTAAATGGGAATTCTATTTTAGCAAAAGAGTATGCTGCTGGAATACTAGTTAATAAAACACCAATGACAATTATTGAACTAATTATTAAACTATTAAATGTATAACGTTGAAATCTATTAGATGTCCACACTTCATAATAATTTTCAAACATCAATTTTTTTGGAAATAAATATTGATTTGATGCTTCTCCAGCTGTCATTAATGATGTGGATATCATGTAAAAAAATGGGTAAATTGAAATAATAAAAACTATTAATAAAATTAAATAAGGTATCCTTGTTTCAGCATTAATAATTCTAGTCATAGCTTAACCTTTTTCTAAAAATTACATATTGCGATATCGCTAAAATATTTAGAAGAATAAATAAAATTACTCCTTCAG
This sequence comes from uncultured Alphaproteobacteria bacterium, assembly GCA_902585605.1. GTDB lineage: Bacteria > Pseudomonadota > Alphaproteobacteria > HIMB59 > CACPNW01. Next base: position 1,487 of record CACIED010000007.1, on the reverse strand, counting down.
CTGCAGCATAACCATATTTCACTCTACCCCAAAAATGATCAAAAATTTCTATTGTAACAACATCCATTGTATCTCCAGCAGAAGAAGTTTGCATAACAAAAATACTATTGAAAGCTTGAAAGGTATTTATAAAACCAGTCAACATTAGAAAAAATATAATAGGCATTAATAATGGTATGGTAATTTTAATAAATGTTTGCCATCTACTAGCTCCCTCTGCTTTTGCAGCTTCATATAAATCAGAGGGTATAATTGATAAACCCGCAAGTAAAATTATTGCATAGTAGCCAGTATAAGACCATATTCCATATATGATTGATGACATTAGAGCTAAACTTGGTCCAGCTAGTAGGCCTTCTATTTTTATACCAAATAAAACTTCGGTAATAGGTCTTTTATCAAATAGCCACATTTGAGGCTCAAAACCAAATATTCCTATTAACTGATTTAAAAAAGAATTTTCAGCTTTACCAAATATTAAAAAAAATACAGCAGCACCCATTACTGCTGGAGTAATGTAAGGAAATAGTAAAATCATTTGAAAGAATTGTTTACCAGCTAATTTTTGGTACAAAGCAAATGCTATTATTAATCCTAATCCAACCTCAAAAATTATAGTGAAAAACGAATAATAAAAAGTATAAATTAGAGAGTAAAGATAGTCTTCATCACCTGTTAGAAGCATTTTTTCCCAGTTGATATTAATTAATATTATTCCAATAATTAATATTGCTACAGATAAAAATGCTAAATAGATTTTATTTTTTACTCTATTTTTAAATTCACTCCACAATCCATAACTCAATATCAATAATAATAATCCTAAAACAAATAACCAAAAAGCTGGTATGTCTCCAAGTATTCTTTGGTAATTTTCAAATCCTAAAAATCTCCCTTTAAAAACTTTCCACTTGTGTACACTCATGTACATTCCAAAAAAAACAGGAAAAATTCCAAATAGACTGATTATTAAAACAGCAGGAAGAATTAATAGATATCCTGTAAGTTTTTCTGAATGATTTAATAAGAATTTATTCATTAATTTTTATAAGATCACCTTTATTTATTTTACCATCATTTAAAGGATCTAAATATATTCCTAAATTTATATGGTTGTATATTTTTTTTAATTTTAAAGGAATATTAAGATTTATATCAGAAGTTTTGGGTTTTATATTGGTTGCTGAACATCTGGGAATTTCTTTAATTACTTTAAATTTTAAATTATTAATTGATAAAACTTTACCTACTAGCTTCCTTTCTTCCCATTTATCTAAATCTTCTACATATATATTTCCTCTAAAACGCTCATGTTCAACTTGAAGATTAGATAGGTTTTCAAAGTCTTTAATACTGTTTAAATTTATTAATGATATTGATTTATTGGGCATTGTATCAAAAAAAGGATTCACTCTATCTTTTAATAGATTAATTTTATTTATATTTGTTAAAATACCCTCAAGTTTACTACATAGGATTTTTACTTC
>CACIED010000006.1 GCA_902585605.1 uncultured Alphaproteobacteria bacterium | reverse complement strand
GACTCATTGGACATTTAACAAAAAGAATATCTAAAATTTTTTTTGAAAACTCTGAGTTACTATTTTTTAAATTTGATATGATTGTTTTAATATTTCCATTGAATAATTCATTTATTAAATTCATATTTTTAATTAGATATGTATCATTCTCTACTTCAAAATTATCATGTAAAATTTCTCCACTTGTAATATAATTTTCTTTAACATCTTCTATTTTATTATTTTTAAAGTAGTGTGTTGCTAATCCAAAAAAAATTAATTCATTTAAGCCTAAAACCTCACCAGTTAAACCAATATACTTACCAATATTACCTGGAAGATTTGATAAAAAATAACTTCCACCAACATCTGGAAAAAAACCAATGGCAGATTCTGGCATTGCAAATTTTGAATTGTCTGTTGCCAATCTGTGATCTCCATAAATTGATAAACCAACCCCACCACCCATTACCACACCATTCCAAATTGAGAGAAACTCTTTACTAAATTGGCTTATTAAATAATTAAGTTTATACTCAATTTTAAAAAAATCATGTTTTAAAGAGTTTTCTTCTCCAGCAAGAACAAGAGATTTTACATCACCTCCTGCACAAAAATGTTTACCTTCTCCTATTAGTAATACTCTTAAGATATTATTCTTTTCTTCCCATTCTAATAATTTGTCATAGAATTTTTTTGCCATTTCTAAATTGAGAGCGTTTAAAGCTTTAGGACGATTTAGTTTAATGATTCCAGTTTGGTTAGTTTCTGAAAATACAATATCCATTAATTCTTTTTAAACTGCAAAACTTTATTAGAAAGACCTACTTCTTTTGCCTTTAATCTATTGATTTCATCTCGTAATCTTGCTGCATCTTCAAATTCAAGTTTTGAGGCAAATTCATTCATTTTTTTCTCTAAATTTTTAATATGTTTATCAAGATCCTTACCAACTAATTCTTTAGCATTGTCAATTTCAACAGTAACATGATCTTGTTCAGCTGTGTTCTCAATTATTTCTTGAATATTCTTTTTAATACTGATTGGTGTAATTTTATTTATTTTATTATATTCTAGTTGTTTTGTTCGTCTTCTATCCGTCTCTTCGATTGCTTCTTTCATACTAGTGGTAATGTTATCAGCATACATTAAGACTTTACTCTCAACATTTCTTGCAGCCCTACCAATAGTCTGAATTAAACTAGTTCTAGAACGAAGGTAACCTTCCTTATCAGCATCTAATATAGCCATTAAAGCACATTCAGGAATATCTAAACCTTCTCTAAGAAGATTTATTCCTACTAAAACATTAAAAACTCCTAGTCTTAGATCTCTAATAATTTCTATTCTTTCTAATGTATCGATATCAGAGTGAAGATACCTTACCTTTAATCCTTCTTCATTGATATATTCAGTAAGATCTTCGGCCATTTTTTTTGTAAGTGTTGTGATTAGAACACGATGACCTTTATCTATAGTCTTTTTACATTCATCAATTAAGTTATCAATTTGATGTTTAGTTGGCCTAATCTCTATAGGTGGATCAATTAAACCTGTTGGTCTAATTACTTGTTCAACAAAGGTGCCACCTGTTTTTTCAAGTTCATAATCTCCAGGTGTTGCACTTACAAATATAGTTTGTGGACGCATTGCATCCCACTCTTCTCTTTTTAAAGGTCTGTTATCAACACAACTTGGTAGTCTAAAACCATATTGAGCTAAAGTTGATTTTCTAGAAAAATCACCTTTGTACATTCCTGCTATTTGACCACATGTCTGATGGCTTTCATCTATAAACAATAAAGAGTCTTCTGGAATATATTCATAAAGTGTAGGAGGAGGCTCTCCCGGCTGTCTTCCTGACAAATATCTAGAATAATTTTCAATACCACTGCAACTTCCAGTAGTTTCCATCATTTCTAAGTCAAATGTAGTTCTCTCATCTAACCTTTGTCTTTCTAAGTATTTTTTTTCTTTTTCAAAAATCTCCAATTGTTTTTTTAGATCATTTTTAATCATTGTAATTGCTTTTTTTATAGTTGGCTTTGGGGTTACATAATGAGAGTTTGCAAAGATTCTTATTTGTTCAAGTTCTCCGAGCTTCTCTCCAGTAAGTGGATCTACCTGCGTTATACTCTCTATATCATCTCCAAACATAGATATTTTCCAAGATATATCTTCATAGTGTGAAGGAAAAATTTCCAAAATATCTCCCTTAGCCCTAAAGCTACCTCTTCTAAAGTCCATGTCACGACGTTTGTATAGAAGTTCTACTAACTTTCTGATTATAATTTCTCGGCCTATTGACTGATTTTTATCCAAAGTAAAAGACATTGAGGAATAAGCATCAACTGATCCAATACCATAAATACATGAAACTGATGCTACTATAATTGTATCTCTTCTTTCTACTAAAGATCTAGTAGCTGAGTGTCTTAGACGATCAATTTGTTCGTTTATTGAGGATTCTTTTTCAATATATGTATCAGTCCTTGGTACATATGCTTCTGGTGTGTAATAATCATAATAACTGACAAAATATTCGACAGCATTATTTGGAAATAAATTTTTCATTTCACCATAAAGTTGTGCCGCTAATGTTTTGTTAGGTGCCATTATTAAAGTAGGTTTTTGAACTTTTTCAATTACTTTAGCCATTGTAAAAGTCTTACCTGATCCAGTAACACCTAAAAGAACTTGTTCTTGTTCTCCCTCATTTAGATTTTTAACAATACTATTAATTGCTTCTGGCTGGTCACCACTTGGATTAAAATCACTAACAATTTTAAAAGGTGTTGTTATTTCGGAAATGATATTATGTTTTTTTTCTGCTTTATTCATTAATATTAATATAATTATTTAAATAATTGTACTTTTCTAAAAAACTACCATCCGTTGTTATAGTTCCATTTAATATTCTCCCATCATCTTCGTTTAGTAAAAAAGGAAGAACTTCTTTGATAATACCTTCACTAAACTCAGCGCTTGAATCCCTTGGTAATTCAGATGGTAAATTATCAACTGCCATAACAGCAATTCCGTCATTATTTTCCTCTATTTCTTTTAAATTATTTCTATCAATCCAGTAATTTGGTTTTTCTATTGTTGAAGATCGTATTGTAGTTGGAACAGAGCCATTAATATCACAAGTAATATCACCAACAATATTTAGGCTTGGTAAATTTTTTAAATCTTCATTCTCAAATATTTTTGGAGAAGATGGTTCCCAATAATGCGCACTTATAAATATATTAGTTTCTTTTAAATATTGTAAAGCAGAGCTTGAATACTCCCTAGGATTTTTAACAAAATGGTCAAGGTTAAAATTAGTAGAAGAATTATTAATAACATAATCTTTAGTTTCTAAATTACAAAAAATAGGATCATCAAATTTTTTTTCCAAGAAATCTTTTTTTGATACTTCTTTTATGTTTGTTTGGTTTAAAAGTTCAATAACTCCTTTTGAAACTCTACCATCACCTGTGACTAAAACTTTAGCTTTAGGAAAATATAAATTTTTTAAATTTAAAACTAATCTTTCGTAGTCATTGATTTTGTAGGCGCTAGCAAGAGATTGTTTTCCAAGCACTTTAAGAAATAGGTTTAATGTATTATAACATCCAACAATTCCTGCAAATCTTCCAAAACCTAAACATCTATTTCCATTTTTTTTTCTAATATTTTCATAATCAATTAGTTTAATTTTTTTATTTAATATTGATAAGAGCAGTTCTTTTTTATCTTTTCCAATATTTTTTTGTTTTTTATCTATTTTAAAAGTGTGAGAAAAGAAAAGGTATGTTTTATTATTTATTAAAATATTTGGATCAATTTCTTTAACTCCGAATATGATTGAGCATTCATTTAAATTTTCATTAATTTTAGCACCACATAATTCATATTCTTCATCAGAAAAACATCTATTATTTGATGGCTGAATAATGAAATTAATATTTGGATTATTTTTTTTGAACTTTTTAATATCAGCTGGAACTATAGGAGTTCTATATTCATCATTTCTAGTTTCTCTAACAATACCAATATAAGTAAATTGATTATCCATTCTCTTTTTGGATATTAATTTTATAATCTTTTAAAATTTTAAAAAAATACATGATATCTTCTATTTTATGTGGTGCAGTTTTTACACCAGACTCAATTTTATTATCCATAATTAGATCAATTGCAGCTGATAAAGTAATCGATACAAGTTTACCCATTGCAGTATTTTCACCACTTCCTTTTTCATCTAGAAAATAAGAGCTATCGAAAATTTTATTATCATTTTCAAAAGCTTTAAGTTTTACAGAAAGTACAACGCGATCTTCTTCCCCAGGTAAATATTTATTATCTTTTAATAATTCTTCACTTTTTTCATTGATTTCAGTTTCTATATTATCTGATCTATTTTCAAGCATTGAAAAGATATCTTGCCATGCTTCTTTCCAACCATCAAGTCGCAAAGTTCCTCTTACAAACTCTATGACTTTCCATTTATCATCAAACAAGTATTCACTTACATATGGTGTTGAATCTCTGTTTGGGTAAGCTTCAAAATTTTCATCAGATATTGAATAAGAGCTAACAGAGTTGTAAGGAGTCACAGTATTTATTTTACCTTTTGTTATATATTTAGCATCATTGTTTAAGGCTTTAATTACTCCGGCAGGAGACCAACTAAACTTATATTTGAAATCATTTGGAATTGCAGGAAAACCTCCACAATATGATTCATATATTACTTCTGTTTTTTCAGTAGATATTTTTTTAAGATCTCTGACAAGTAAATGAGAAAAAAAATGATCAATACCTGGATCTAAACCAACCTCATTGATAAATACTAAATTTTCTTTTTTTACATCTGGGTTTAGATCATTTATTTCTGGATTAAGGTAACTAGTAGATGCAAAATGACATTTATGTTTTAAACAAAGTTTAGCTATTTCTAAATGTTTGTTTGCTGGCAGTTGAGAAATAACAATATCACCTGGATTTGTTTCGTTAAATAATAAATCAACATCAAACTGTTTTGCGTTCACATTGTTTTTATCTACATGGTCAATACTCTTTATAGCCTTATCTAATGTTCTATTCCAAACTGTAAAATTATCTAAATTTTTAGCTAATCTTCTAATTCCTGGTATAGAAGATAGTCCAGTTCCTATCCAATGTACATGTTTCATAGTCTTATTTACTTTTATATTAAATTGTTTACTACATTAATGAAACTTAAAATACGGTAATTATTTGACTTCAATAATATTTATTTTTTTATTAACAGGTCTAGTCTCTGGTTTTATTGCAGGATTATTAGGAGTTGGAGGTGGAATAATAATTGTACCTGTAACTTACTTTATTTTACTTAATCTTGATTACAGCTCTGAAATTGTCATGCATGTTGCAGTTGCATCTTCACTTGGTGTAATCTGTTTTACTTCAATATCATCTATAAGATCTCATATTAAGCTTAAGAATACAAATTTCATAATTGTAAAAAAATGGGCAATAGGAATAATAATAGGATCAATTGTAGGCTCATTTGCAGCAAGTTCTATTTCAGGGCAGAATTTAGTTATTCTTTTCGTAATTCTGGCATTTTTGATTTCATTAAATATGCTGTTTCAACAAAACCCCATAATTGTAAGTAAAGATATACCATCATCTAATATAATTAACTTTGTAATAAGCTGTTCTATTGGCTTTTTATCTGCAATAATTGGTATAGGTGGTGGTAGTTTTAGTGTTCCAACTTTAACAATGTTTTCAAAAAAAATTCATGAAGCAGTTGGTACCTCTGCTGTTTTTGGTTTTTTAATTGCTTTTCCAGGAACATTAACATTCATATATACTGGGTTAAATATTAATGAACTTCCCATTTATTCTCTTGGTTACGTAAATATTATAATAGTTTTTTTTATATCAATAACTAGTATATTTACTGCTGGAATTGGTGCAAAAGTTTCATCAAATATAGATAAGTTAGTATTAAGAAAGATTTTTGCTATTTTTTTGTTGTTAACTTGTGCTAGTCTAATTATTGAACATTTTATAATTTAAATGAATTTTGTTGCAGATAGACTGAGTAAAATAAAACCTTCAATGACTGTCGGTATAAATGTCAAAGCTAAAGCTTTGAAGGATGAGGGTAAAGATGTAATTGTTCTTGCAGCAGGTGAGCCAGATTTTAACACACCAAAAAATATAAGAGATGCAGCTAGTAAAGCGATGGAAGAGGGTAAAACTAAATATGTACCAGGTAAAGGTACACCAGAATTACAAAAAGCAATTCAGAAAAAATTTAGAGAAGATAATAATATAGATTATCAATTAGATGAAATCATATGTGGTGTGGGAGGCAAACACATTATCTATAATGCTATGATGGCAACTATTAATCCAGGAGATGAAGTTATTATAACAGCTCCTTTTTGGGTTAGTTATCCAGATATTGTTTTATTAGCAGAAGGGAACCCTGTGATAGTTGAGTGCCCTCAATCACAAAATTTTAAAATTACACCAGAACAATTAGAAATAAATATAAACTCTAAAACAAAATGGTTAATGTTGAATAGTCCTAGTAATCCAACTGGATCAGTTTATTCTAAAAAAGAGCTTGAAGACTTAGCACTTATCTTAAAAAAATATCCTAATGTTCTTATAATGTGTGATGATATCTACGAAAAAATTGTTTACGACGGAGTAGAATTTAATACTCTTGCTTCAATTGAACCTTCACTAAAAGACAGATGTTTGACACTAAATGGTGTTTCAAAATCATATTGCATGACAGGGTGGAGACTTGGATATTGTGGAGCTCCAAAAGAGATTATTGCTGCTATGAACAAAATACAATCTCAAAGCACAACATCAACTTCTTCAATTACAATGGCTGCTGCTGTTGAAGCAATAAGTGGTCCGCAGGATTTTATAAACGAGCATAATAAAAAATTTTTAAAACGAAGAGATCTAGTATTGAATAAATTAAATGATATTGATGGAATTACATGTCAAAAACCAGAGGGAGCTTTTTACGTTTATCCAAATTGCGAAGGTATAATTGGAAAAAAGACACCGAATGGAAAACAAATTTCCAATGATGAAGATTTCATGACCTATCTTTTAGAAGATCAAGGTGTAGCAGGAGTTCATGGTGCAGCATTTGGTTTATCTCCTTATTTTAGATTATCTTATGCAACTAGTGATGCAATTTTGGAAGATGCATGTAACAGAATTAAAGAAGCTTGTAATAAGCTTATTTAAGATCTTTATCAGCAATTATCTCAGCTAATCTAAGTAGATTAGTTGTGCCAGCGTTTCCAAATGGAACACCTGCTGAGATAACAACGTTATCTCCTGGCTTTACTAATTTTTTATTTTTTGCAATTCTGCATGCAATGTTTACCATCTCTTGAGCATTTTGAGCATCATCTTGTGCGTGGCATGAATTTACTCCCCAATATAATTGCATTTTTCTAGTAGTACTAATATTTGGAGATAGACCAACAATTTGAACTGGTGCTCTTTCCCTAGCCATTCTAGTCGTTGTTCTTCCACTAACAGAAAATGTAATTATTGCTTTTGCATCTGCTTTTTTTGCAATTGAGTAGGCTGCTAAAGTTATTGCATCTGTATTATCAACATCATCAATATTTTCTTGAGTAATTTGTAAATCATAATTATTTTTGTCATTTTCAACATTTTCTATAATTTTATTCATAGTTCTTACTACTTCGACTGGATGTGCCCCAACAGCAGATTCTCCAGATAACATTACAGCATCTGCTCCATCATAAATTGCATTAGCAACATCAGATGCTTCTGCTCTTGTTGGAACTAAATTTTCAATCATACTTTCAAGCATTTGAGTTGCAACGACAACTGGTTTACCAAAGTGTCTACATCTTTTAATAATATTTTTTTGCACTATTGGAACTTGTTCTGTTGGCATTTCGACACCCAAATCACCTCTTGCTATCATAATACCATCTGCTGCATTTATAATATCATCAATATTTTTTACTGCTGAAGGTTTTTCAATTTTTGCCATTACGAATGCTTTGTTACTAATTATTTCTTTTAGTTTGTGTATATCTTCTGCTTGCTGAACAAAAGAAAGTGCAACCCAATCAACTCCCATATCTATTGCTTTCATAAGATCAGATTTATCTTTTTTCGTAAGGGCATCTATAGGAAGAATAACATCAGGAATATTGACACCTTTATTGTTTGAGATTTCAGCATCATTTAAAACTTCAGTAATTAAGCTATCTTTATTTTGTTCGATAACTTGTAGCCTAATCTTTCCATCATTTATTAATAAAATAGAATTAGGTGTTAAATAATCATAAATTTCTTCATGAGGAAAGTTAACTCTATTATTATCTCCAGGTTCACTTGAAAGATCTAATTTAAAATTTTGACCTTTAACTAAATTTTCCTTTGTATTCTTAAATATACCCACTCTTAACTTTGGTCCTTGTAAGTCAGCCAATATGCATGTTGCATGATTATGTTTATCTTCAAGAGATCTAATAGTTTCATAATTTTTTCTATGAGTTTCTAAATCACCGTGTGAAAAATTTAATCTAAAAACATCACATCCAGCAACAAACAAGTCTTCTATTATTTTTTTATCTGATGATGCAGGTCCTAGTGTAGCTAAAATTTTAGCTTTTCTGTTACGTTTCATTAATTATTATATATATATAGCACAAAAAAAGATTTATATAATTTATTTACGTATTATGACCAAAAACTTTGATAGAGATTTACTTGCCGATGTTGCAGAAAGATTGATTAATCATCTAAAAAATAGAACAGATGTACAAAATATTGATTTAATGAATTTGTCTGGATTTTGCAGAAACTGTCTTTCAAAATGGTATGTAAGTGCTGCAGAGAAGAAAAATATTTCTATTTCATACGATGAAGCAAGAGAAATGATCTATGGTATGCCATACTCAGAGTGGAAAACAAAATTTCAAAAAGAAATAACTCCTGAACAAAAAGAAAAGTTTGATAAAGGAAAAACTTAATATAGTTTCTCTAAATTTTCTCCGTACATCTCTTTTACTTTAAACCTTCTTACTTTCATGGAAGGAGTCATCATATTGTTTTCAATTGTAAACTCATGATCAATGAGAATAAATTTTCTTATTTGTTCAATACTAGAAAGACTTTTATTGACTTTATCTACAACTTCTTTCATTTTTTTATTAAATGTAGAATCTTGAATTATTTTATTTAAATCAGCCTCAAAGTTATTTTCTTTTGCCCATTCTAAAGCTAAATCTTTATTAGGCACCAGGATTGCAACTAGGTAATTTTTGAAATCTCCATATAACATTGATTGAGCAATTTCAGGTTCAATATCTAGTTTTGCCTCTATTCTTGAAGGAGAAATATTATCTCCACCAGCATTTACAATAATATCTTTTTTCCTATCCGTTATCTTTAAATAATCTTCTTCATCAAATTCACCAATATCACCTGTATGAACCCATCCATCAATTATAGTTTTATTAGTTGATTCAGGATCATTCCAATAACCATTCATAATTAGTTCACCACGAGCTAAAATCTCTCCATCTTCAGAAATTTTCACTTCATTTCCTTGCAGAACTTTTCCAACAGTATCTAATTTAATTTTTTCAGGAGGGTTTGCAGAAATAACAGGAGCCGTTTCAGTTTGTCCGTAGCCTTGAAGTAGTGGAAGGCCAAGGGCGCTTAGATATAATCCAACTTCAAAATTTAGTGCAGCGCCTCCTGATATCAATGCTCTGAGACTTCCACCAAATCTTTTCTTAACTTTTTTTCTTACTATCCTATCCATCAATCCATTCATCAATCTTTCAGAGAAGCTCATCTGCTCGCCAAAATATTTTTTCTTTCCTAGATTTAATGTAATTGCAAAGAAGCGTTGACTTAATTTACTTTGGTTTTTTAGACCTTGTGAAATACGTGTGTGTAAAGAGTCATAAAACCTTGGAACAGCTGTCATAAAATGTGGTGCTGCCTCTGCCATATTGACTAATAATTTATCTATACTTTCAGCGTAATAGATTTGTGCACCTTGCCCCATTTCTAAAAATTGTAAAGTATGCTCATATGAATGAGATAATGGCAACCATGATAAATATCTAATTTCTTTTGTTAAATCACTGGTAAGACTCTCAAGTAATTTATCACAGGAAGCACAGTTTCTAAGCATAGCTCCATGACTTAACATCACTCCCTTAGGATTGCCTCCAGTACCTGATGTATAAATAATACATGCTGTATCTTTTCTTTTAAAATTTTTTGATAATTCTTCTATTTTATTAGAATTTTTACTTTTTTCTAGATTGTCATTTATAATTTTATTGTATGATAAAATATTTACAACTTCTGTATAAGTTTCATTATCATCATTAATTTTAATTACGTTTTGACAATGTGAAATTTTTTCTATTGCAGGTAGAACTTTTTTCATTAACTCATGTGATGATACAATGGCACATCTAGCACCAGAATGCTCAATAATATATTTATAGTCATTGGTTGTGCTCGTTGTATAAGCAGGCACTGAAATTGCTCCAATGGACATTATTGCTAAATCAGTGATTTGCCATTCAGGTCTATTTTCAGATAAAATTAATATTCTATCTCCTTCCAAAATTCCGAGATCTTTTAAGTATGTTGCTAAACTTTCAACTTGTTCTTTTACTTGCAACCAGCTTAAAGAAACATATTTATCTTTATCTTTTTTCCATAAATACGGCTGATCTTTTAGATCATTTGATTGATGATAAAATACACTCGGTATGCTATTAAATTCGTCAAAATTAACAATCATGCTTTCTATCCTCCCTACAAAGCTAAGATATTAGACCTATATCGAAATTATTAAATATGAAACAAAAAAATTATCAAAATTCAACAAAAAATACCCTTGGGAAACTGCCAATTTGGAATTTAAAGGATTTATATGAATCGCCAAATGCCAAGAAACTGAGTAACGATTTAAATAAGCTTAGAATAACTACTAAAAAATTTGAAAAGAAATATGAATCAAAAATCACTAAGCTTAGTTCTAATCAGCTCTTAAAAACTATTATTGAATTAGAGGATATTGATACAAAAATAGATAAAATTATGTCCTATGCACATTTATTAGTTGCAGAGGATGGTAACAATGAAAAGAATAAAATTTTTTATCAACAAATGCAGGAGCAAATAACAAATATTGCCTCCTCAATTGTCTTCTTTAGTCTTGAGATAAATGAAATTTCTGAAAAAAATTTAAAAAAAATTTATGCTGATAAAAAACTAAAGATTTATAAAAACTGGATAAAAAATATTAGAAAATTTAAACCTTATCAATTAGATGTTAAAACAGAAAAATTACTTCAAGAAAAAAGTATTACTTCTAGATCAGCTTGGATTAGACTATTTGATGATACAATTGCCTCACTTAAATTTCCTTTTAAGGGAAAAAATTTATCTAGTTCTGAAATTTTTAATTTTATTTCCGATAAAAAAGAATCAAATCGTAAAAAATCAGCTGAGGTAGTATCTGCTGTATTAAAAAATAACATTAGTTTATTTACATCTATTACTAATAATCTTGCAAAAGATAAATCAATCAATGATAAATGGAGAGGATTGCCAAATCCAGTTAGTTCAAGAAATTTATCTAATGTTGTTGAAGATGAAGTTGTAGAAGCCTTAACTGAAACAATAAAAGAAAATTATTCAAAAATTTCTCATCGTTATTATAAAATAAAATCTAAATGGCTAAAAAAGAAATCTTTAATGTATTGGGATAGAAATGCACCTCTTCCTTTTCAATCACAGAGTATTTATTCATGGAAAGATGCAAGACAAATTGTAACTAATGCTTATTCAAATTTTGATAAGAGAACAGGGAATATCGTAAAAAAATTTTTTGATAATTCATGGATACACGCTCCAGTAATCCCAGGAAAATCTCCTGGTGCGTTCGCAGCTTCTACTGTTCCATCAGTTCATCCATTTATACTTGTTAATTATCAGGGTAAAGCAAGAGATATAGCAACTCTTGCTCATGAACTAGGACACGGCATTCATCAATATTTAGCAGGACAAAAACAAACTTATTTTAACTCTTCAACACCGTTAACTCTTGCTGAAACAGCAAGTGTTTTTGGAGAAATGTTAACTTTTAAATCTCTTTTATCTATTACGACAAAAGAAAACGAACGTAAGGGGCTTTTAGCAAACAAAGTCGAAGATATGTTGAACACTGTTGTTAGACAGATTGCTTTTTTTGAATTTGAAAAACGTATTCATCATCAAAGAAAAATCAAAGAGTTAAGTGTTGATGAAATTTGTAAAATTTGGATTGATGTTCAAAAGCAAAGCTTAGGACCATCAATAAAATTTAATGACGATTATAAATATTTTTGGAGCTATATACCCCATTTTATTCATTCACCATTTTATGTTTATGCATATGCTTTTGGTGATTGTCTTGTAAATTCTCTTTTTAATGTTTACGAAAGCAAACTACCTAAATTTGAAGACAAATACATTACTCTGTTAGAGAGTGGTGGTAGTGATACATATGATAAACTATTGAAACCTTTTGGATTAAATCCCAAGAAAAAAGATTTTTGGCAAAAAGGAGTTAATGTTATTGAGAATTTGATTGACCAATTAGAAGAATAAAATTGATGAAAGATAAAGAAGCAAAATCCCTAACTAAACAACTTACCAGGTACGCTAAAGTGGGCGGAGTTGTTGGAAAATTAGCCACTAAACTTGCAAGTCAAAGATATTTAGGTGTTAGGTTAGATAAAGAAAAACATGCTGCAGAAATAAGAGCGGCCCTTGGAAGTATTAAAGGACCCTTGATGAAGGTAGCACAATTATCAGCAACCATACCTGACTTGCTTCCTGATGAGTATGCACAAGAACTAATGCATTTACAGTCTAATGCACCACCGATGGGATGGTTGTTTGTTAAAAGAAGAATGGCTGCAGAATTAAAACAGGACTGGCAAAAAAATTTTATCGAGTTTGATAAAGAAGCAACAAGAGCGGCTTCTCTTGGGCAAGTTCATAAAGCTAAAATAAAAAATGATGATATTGTAGCTTGCAAACTCCAATACCCAGACATGGCTTCAGCAGTTAGTGCTGATCTTTCACAATTAAAAATGATTTTTTCAATTTATCAGTCTTATAATAAAGCGATTAAGACTGATGAAGTATATAAAGAAATTACTGACAGACTTAAAGAAGAGCTAGATTATGAGAGAGAAAAAAAATTAATGGCTGTATTTAGAAATATATTTTCAAATATAAATTTTGTTCATGTTCCAAAAACCTATGATAAATTATCAACAAAGAGATTGCTAACTATGAGTTGGCTAGATGGTGAGCCTATTTTGAATTTTAAAAAATCTCCTAAAGAAACAAGAAATACTTTAGCGGCTAATATGTATAAAGCTTGGTATAAACCATTCTTTGAATACGGAGTGCTTCACGGAGACCCACATTTAGGAAATTATTCTGTACAAAAAAAAGACCTCAGTATTAATATTTATGACTTTGGTTGTATGAGAATTTTTAATGGTAATTTCATTCAAGGTGTAATTGACCTATATTTTGCTCTTCAAGAAAAAGACAATTCAAAGGCAATTCATGCTTATGAACAATGGGGATTTACAGATATAACCAAAGAGAAATTAAAAGTATTAAATAAATGGGCAGGTTTTTTATACTCACCTTTGATGGAAGATAAAGTCCAAAAAATACAAGAAAGTGATAGTGGTATATACGGAGCTCAAATTGCATCTGAAGTTCATCAAGAACTTAAAAAACTAGGCGGTGTCAAACCTCCAAAAGAATTCGTGTTCATGGATAGAGCAGCAGTAGGACTAGGTTCAGTCTTTATGCATTTAAAAGCTGAAGTTAATTGGTATAGAATATTCCATGAGCTCATTGAAGATTTTAATTCAAAAAAATTAATGCAAAACCAACAAAAAGCTTTAAATTTAGCAAACCTATCAATATAAGAACTCATGCTCTTATCTGCTATTAAAGAAAATGATAACAATGAGACAAGAGTCTCTATCTCCCCTGAATCTGTTAAGCTTTTTTCAAGACTGGGTTTTGAAGTTATAATTGAAAATGGAGCTGGAGAAACTTCAGGATATCAAAATTCAAATTATGAAGAAGCTGGAGCAAAAATCGTTACTAGATCTGAATGCTTGAAGGCTGATGTTTGTTTGTGTGTTAGAATGCCAAGCTCTGATGACATAAATAACTTAAAAAGTAATTCATTACTTATTGGAATTTTAAACCCATATGAAAATAAATCTGAATTTTCTAATTTAAACGAAAACAAAATATCATCATGTTGTATGGAATTAATTCCTAGAATAAGTAGAGCACAAAGTATGGATGTTCTATCATCTCAAGCTAACTTAGCGGGATATAGAAGTGTAATTGATGCAGCTGAGCAATTCGGAAAAGCTTTTCCAATGATGATGACTGCTGCTGGAAGAGTAAATCCAGCAAAAGTTATGATACTTGGCGTAGGAGTTGCTGGTTTACAAGCTATTGCAACAGCAAAAAGACTTGGCGCAGTAGTGTCTGCCACTGATGTAAGAGCAGCAACTAAGGAACAAGTTGAAAGTCTTGGTGGAAAATTCATAATGGTTGAAGATGATGAAGCTGAAAATGCTGAAACAGAAGGTGGTTATGCAAAGGAGATGAGTGAAGATTATAAGAAAAAACAAGCTCAATTGATAGCTGAAACAGTTTCAAAACAAGATATAGTAATTTGTACAGCTCTTATTCCTGGGAAAAAAGCTCCAGTTTTAATAACAGAAGAAATGGTTTCTTCGATGATACCAGGTTCAGTAGTTATTGATTTGGCTGTGGAAGCTGGTGGTAATTGCCCTTTAAGTAAAATGAATGAAATAGTTGTGCATAATGGAGTAAAAATCGTTGGTTATGGAAATGTTCCAGGAAGAGTGGCTAAAGATGCCTCAGCACTGTATGCTAAAAATATTTTTAACTTCTTAAGTTTATTAATTGACAAAGAAAATAAAAAAATAAATTTTGATTTTAATGATGAAATAATTAATTCTGTTTTGCTAACGCATGACGGGGATGTAAGATTGGAGCAATTTAAGTAATATGGAAGCACATTCTTCAGAAGTTTTTGTTATTGGACTAACAGTATTT
The DNA here is from genome assembly GCA_902585605.1 of uncultured Alphaproteobacteria bacterium. Taxonomy (GTDB): domain Bacteria; phylum Pseudomonadota; class Alphaproteobacteria; order HIMB59; genus CACPNW01. The sequence goes on along the minus strand of CACIED010000006.1, from coordinate 46,880 downwards.
TTCTTAGCTTGTATTATTGGCTATTATGTAGTTTGGTCAGTTACTCCTGCTTTACATAGTCCTTTAATGGGTGTGACAAATGCAATATCAAGTGTAATTATAGTTGGGGCAATATTGGCAGCCGGTCCTCAAGGTTTTGATACTTCAAAAATTTTTGGATTAATTGGTGTTGTATTAGCTTCAGTTAATATTTTTGGAGGTTTCTTAGTAACATATCGAATGCTCTCGATGTTTAAGAAAAAAACTAAAAAAACAAAGGAAAAAGAATAATGTCTTCTAACATGGTTGCGATATTATATTTAATTTCTGCGTTATTATTTATCTTTGCTCTAAGAGGTTTATCTCACCCTGAATCTTCAAGAATGGGTAACGTTTTTGGTGTTATTGGTATGATTATAGCGGTGTTCACAACGCTAATGTTCAAATCAGTTCTTAGTTATTATGAAATTGGTGCGGCGATACTTGTTGGCGGTGCTATAGGTTCATTTATTGCTCTCAGAATTGAGATGACCGCTCTACCTCAATTGGTAGCTGCTTTTCATAGCTTGGTAGGTTTAGCTGCTGTCTTTGTTGCTGCTGCTGCATTCTATGATCCCGTAGCTTTTAGTATTGGAAAAGTTGGTTCGATTAAAACTGCTAGTTTAGTTGAAATGAGTATTGGAACATTTATTGGTGCTATCACTTTCTCTGGTTCAGTTTTAGCTTTTGGAAAATTACAAGGTACAATTTCAGGAAAGCCAATAGTATTTAAGTTCCAGCATCTTATAAATGCACTAATTTTCCTCCTAATTATTTTCTTGATTGTATTATTTGTAATTAATCAATCTCCAACAATCTTTTGGACAATAGTTATTGTTTCAATATTACTAGGATTTCTTGTTGTAATTCCTATCGGTGGCGCTGACATGCCAGTTGTCGTTTCTATGTTAAACTCATATTCAGGTTGGGCAGCTTGTGGCATAGGATTTACCCTAAGTAATAATCTCTTAATTATAACTGGTGCTCTTGTTGGAGCGTCTGGTGCAATATTGAGTTATATAATGAGTAAAGGGATGAACAGATCCATTATTAATGTTGTTTTAGGAGGTTTTGGTGGTGAGCAAGACACTAGTGCTAGTAAGGATAACTCAGACAAAATTGTTAAACAAGGTAATGCAGAGGATGCGGCATATATAATGAAAAACGCAGAATCTGTAATTATTGTACCAGGATATGGAATGGCTGTAGCACAAGCTCAACATGCTTTAAGAGAAATGGGTGACATATTAAAAAAAGAAGGAATAGAAGTAAGATATGCAATACATCCAGTCGCTGGAAGAATGCCAGGTCATATGAATGTTTTACTAGCTGAAGCTAATGTTCCTTATGAAGAAGTCTTGGAGCTAGATGAAATTAATCATGATTTTCCTATGACAGAGGTTTCTTTTGTTATTGGAGCAAACGATGTAACAAATCCAGCTGCAAAAACTGATGAGTCATCTCCTATTTTTGGTATGCCTATTTTAGATGTAGAAAAATCTCAGAGTGTTTTATTTGTAAAACGTTCAATGGCAACTGGTTATTCTGGTGTTGATAATGAGTTGTTTTATAGAGATAATACAACTATGCTATTTGGAGATGCTAAAAAAATGTGTGAGGATATCGTAAAAAGTCTTTCTGCTTAATCGTTATTTCTTTTTGCAGACTTCCTAGCTCTTCTAATATTTTCTTCTTTTTCTCGAGCGCGTTTCAAACAAGGTTTCTCGTAATGTTTACGTAGCTTCATTTCTTTATACAAACCTTCACGCTGCATTTTCTTTTTAAGCGTTCTAATTGCTTGTTCTACGTTATTATCTTTTACATTTACAAAAAGTGTCATTGGGATGGGCTAGTAACACAAACCTATATTATTTGCAAACGGATATATTGAATTAATCTATTGGTATATTAGAAAAAATACTTATATTTATTATGTGTCTATTCTCAAAATATCAAAAATCGGTCATCCCATCTTGTTAAAAGAATGTTCTGAGATAAAAGAATTCTCTTCAGATACTCTAAAAAAAATAGTTTATGATATGTCTGAAACAATGCTTGACTATAACGGTATAGGTTTAGCTGCACCCCAAGTACATATTTCAAAGAAAATAATAGTATTTCGTAATCCTGATAATGAAGAGAAAGATAAAATTGAGATAACACCATTAATAAATCCTATTTTTACACCCATGGGAAAAGAAACTGAGGATGACTGGGAAGGTTGTTTATCAATACCTGGTATGCAGGGTTTAGTAAGAAGATTTAAAAAAATTAAATATTCTGGATTTGATCTTGATGGTAAAGAAATTGAAAATGAAGTTGAAGGCTTACACGCAAGGGTAGTACAGCATGAGGTAGATCACTTAAACGGCATTTTGTATACATCACGCTTAGCACATAAAAATGCTTTTGGTTTTGAAAAAGAAATAACTACATATTGGAAAAATGAACAAAACAGAAAATAAAAAAAAAGAAGATATTCTCAAAAAAGCAAAAAAAATCGTATCAATTGAAGGTTGGTCATCAAAAATATTTTCAAAATTACAAAAACAAAATATAGAAAAAAATGATTTATTCTATTTTTTCCCTGATGGATATAAAGATTTATTAGAATATGCTTTACAAAATATTAATGAAAAACTTGAATATAAATTAAAAAAAATTAATTTAATTAATTTTCCAATTAACAAAAGAATAAAAAAAATATTATTATTACGATTTGATATATTAAATGAAGATAAAGAATTTTATAAAAAAACCTTTAACCATCTTTTGCTACCCACAAATAACAAAATATCAAAAAAGAGTTTATATAATTCAGTAAGTACAATGTGGTATTTAGCTGGAGATAATTCAACAGATTTCAATTTTTATACAAAAAGACTGATTTTATCTGGAGTTTATACTAATGCCTTGTTCGTTTTTTTTTCAAAAGAAATGAAGCATGTTGAAGAAAATATCGATAAAAATCTTAAGATAATATCAAAAATTCCAAAAATTAAGGAAAGAATATCTTTTATTAAGGATAACGCTCCTAAATTTTTAAAAAGTTTTTTAACTTAAGCTATACTATCTGGTTCTAATTTATTTTGAATTTCTAATATTTTATCTTTTAGGATTAATTTTCTTTTTTTTAACCTTTGAATTTGTAAAAAATCTACAGTATTTTTTTCTTGAAGCCTAATAAGTATTTCATCAAGATCTCTATGTTCTTGTTCAAAATTTTTTAAAATTTCTATAAGTTTGTTTATGTCATCCATGAAAATAAATAAGTAAAAATATAATAATAGTATATAAACGCCCTGTGGTAAAAAAAATAGCAATTTTAACTAGCGGTGGAGATTGTGCAGGTTTAAATGCAGTAATTAGAGCTGTTACATTAAGAGCACATAACAAGTACAATTGGGAAGTTTATGGAATAAAGGACGGAACATTGGGCTTGTTGAAAGAGCCACTGGACGTTATCAAATTAAATCCGAAAAATTTTGAGGGTAGCTTAATGAGGATGGGTGGAACTTTTTTAGGATCAAATAACAAAGGCAACCCTTTTAAAAAAATTATAAGGAATGGAAAAAAAATTGACTCATCTGATTTAGTTATAGAAGGTTTTAAAAAATTAGGAATTGATGCTCTAATTGGTATTGGTGGTGATGGAAGTTTGAAAATTCTTCAAAGCATTACAAAAAAAGGAAATATAAATTTTGTAGGTATTCCAAAGACTATTGATAATGATGTTAAGCATAATGAACTATCTATAGGCTATGATACTGCAGTTGACGTAGCAACAAATGCTTTAGATATGCTTCAACCAACAGCAGCAAGCCATAGAAGAGTAATGATTTTAGAAGTAATGGGTAGAGATGCAGGCCACATTGCTTTGAATGCAGGAATTGCTGGAGGAGCAGACATTATTTTGATTCCTGAGATTCAATATTCAATTAAATCTATTGCTGATCATATTGACAAACTTAGATCTAAAGGAAGAAATCATGCATTAATAGTTGTGGCAGAAGCTGTAAAAAAAGAAAACGGTAAAAAAGCTACAGTGAAATATGTTGATGGAGAGGTGCGTCTTGGAGGGATTGGAAATTATCTTGGTGATGAAATCTATAAAATAACAGACTCTGAAACAAGAGTCACAGTTCTAGGGCATGTTCAAAGAGGCGCTCAACCAACTCATAGAGATCGTTTAATTGCAAGTGCCTTTGGGGTTTATGCGGTTGATTTAATTGCAAAGAAAAAATTTAATAGAGTAGTTGTATGGAAAGACAGAGGAGTACAAGATTTGATGCTTAGTCAAGTTGCTGGATATTCAAAAACTGTTCAAAAAAATGATCCTTTGATTAAAGTAGCTGAAGGACTTGGAATTTATATTGGTGAAATAAACTAAAAATTCCCTAATTTTTTCCATATATAAAAATATATTTTGTAAGGTAATATCCTTGTAAATTTAAAAAAATATACAATCAAATAGGGAAAAATTATTTCAAATTCTTTACCTTTAGTTAACCTATCAAATATTTTTTTTCCTGCATATTCAGCACTTTTTAAAAAAGGCATTTTGAAGCTATTTTTTTTGGTTGCTTCGGTATCAATAAAACCTGGACATATCACTCTAACATTAATGTTCAACTTTTTGAAATCAAAATACAAGCTTTCACTCAAGCTTAATTGAGCTGCCTTAGAAATACCATACGCCCCAGCTGTTGGCCAACCTCTATATCCCAACGGTGAAGAAATAATAGCAATCGTATTATTTCTATTTTTCATAACATCTTTTAATTTGTTAACACAATACAAAGTACCTTTGATATTTACATCTACTAGCAATTCGTAGTTTGAAATATCAAATATTTGATCTTTGTTTGGACTATAAGCTGATGCATTTAATAATGCTATATCAATTTTACCAATATTTTTTTCTATAGAATTAATCGTTTCATCAACATTATTTTTTGAAGAAATATCACATACAATAGCATGAACTAAATTTTTATTATTATTTAGTTCTAATTTTTTTTTTGCAGATTCAAGTTTTATTTTATTACTTGAAGAAATTACAACTTGCCAATTATTATTGATAAATTCTTTTGCTGTAGCAAAACCAATACCTGAAGATCCACCAGTAATCCATATAGTTTGCAACTATAGACTCCAATCATTACGAATTATTGTTATAATATTTTTTTTATCGTTAGGATTTTTGAATTCCATTTTCATGAGCTCTTTTTCAAAATACCAAAGTGTATACTCAGGGAATGGCCCTTTATCTTTTGGATTTTTTGATGCATTAAAAACATACTTATTAGCTAATATTTCAATGTCATTGATTTTTATATATTCATCTTCAAGTTGCTTTACTTCTATAGTTCTTACTATACCTTTTTGAGTGTCAAATACTTCTTTCTCATTTAACATTTCAATATTCCAATAATTTAATGGTACTATATTTTTATCTAATTTTAATTCTCCATCCATACCACTAGCAATAAAAAAATTGTCTTCATCATTTCCAATTATTTTATACTCTCGATCATCTTCGAAGTCTGTAAATCCATCTATTGATACAAATTCACCATTTTTCCAAGTTTCTTTAGTTTCTTGAAAAAATTTGTATGCTGGAATAAATAAAACTTTAACATTTATTTTTAAGACTGAATGTATAACGACACTATCTTCATTTTCTTCAAATTTTGATATTAAGTTTCCAATATTTTTCTTTTTTCTAATAACATCATAACTTACCTCATTATCTTCTGGTATTGGAAATGGTTGACTAAAAACGCTTAAAGAAAAAACAGATAAACAAATTATAAAGATATATTTCACGATTTAATTCTTAATGATGATCTTCCCCCATCTATATGAAATATTTGTCCAGTTATCCAACTATTTTTATCACTTAATAGAAAACTTCCAATATCAGAGAAATCATCACCAGATCCAATTTTAGGTAGAGGATGCATATTTTCAATTGCTTTCTTAATAGTTTCATTACTAATCAACTTTTGTGTCATTTTTGCGTCAGTTAAACTTGGCGCTATACAATTTACTTTGATTTTTGGAGCAAATTCAGCAGCTAAACTCAAAGTAAGCCCTTCAATGGCACCTTTTGCGGTAGAAATTATTGTGTGATTAGTAAAACCTTGTTTTACAGCAATAGTTGAATAAAGAAGAATACTGCCATTATTTTTAGCAAGAGTTTCTTGATTATACTTAATTGCATTTATAGCACTAAGTGTATTTATTTTAAAAGAATCAATAAAATCTTCATCTTTAGTCATTTTAAGAGGTTTTAAATTTATAGAGCCAACACAAAAAGCAATACCACTTAATTGATCTTTGTATTCTTCTGAAATACTCTTAACTTTATTAAAATCTAAAACATCACACACTTTGTATTCACATCCAATTTCTTCAGATAATTGTTTTAATTCTGTTTCATTTCTAGAAATAATTATTGGATCATAGTTATTGCTTTTCAATTTTTTTGATAATGATTTTCCAATAGAACCTGTACCCCCAAAGACAAATATATTTTTGTTAGACATCTTTAACCTTTCTAATTTTAATTTGATGATAACTAATTAACAAAGTTGATAACAACAAAATTGAATTAGTTTGATGTAAACTTGCGACTGGTAAGTAAACATTACTTAAAAGAGTTATAATACCTAATATTACTTGTAACGTTAGAAAGAATAAAACTAAATATACAAGAGTACTAGATATATTTTTATTATCAAATTTAATAAATTTAAAACAAACAAAAAGGATATAAAAAAAAACAAATATTGATAACCAACGGTGGTTAAAATTTATTGCAACTGTATTTTCAAAAATATTATAAATACCTAAATCATCAATAATGTAATCATCAGGTATAATTTTTCCATTCATTAGTGGAAAAGTATTAAAAGATTGCCCAGAGTTGGTGCCTGCCATAAATCCACCTGTTGCAATTGTGATAAATATTAAGATTACAGCAATTAAAATATAAAATTCAATTGTCTTTGGCTTAGATAAAAAACTTATATTAGAAGAATACCTATAATCCATTGCTATCCATAATAGTATTGAGAAAATTATAAGAGCATTTAAAAGATGAAAAGTAAGTCTATAAGGGCTTACATAAGGATTTTCAGTCAATCCACTCTTTACCATCCACCATCCAATAACTGCTTGAAACAAACCAAACACAAATACAATACCAAGTCTTATGTATAGTGACGATTGAATTTGCTTTTTAAAACTGAAGTATATTAAGGGTATTAAAAAGACAATTCCTATGGCTCTTGCAAATATTCTATGAAACCACTCCCACCAAAAAATATATTTAAACTCATTTAACGTCATATTTTTGTTAACTATTTTGTATTCTGGTGTTTGTTTATACATTTCGAATACAACCAACCAACTTTCTAGACTCAGTGGAGGAATTACACCTAAAATTGGACGCCAGTCAGTCATAGAAAGTCCAGAGTCGGTTAATCTTGTGAGACCTCCTATTACTATAATTAATAAAACCATTGCGGTTATTGTTAATAGCCATATATAAATCGCAGGGTTATAATAATTTGAAGTATTAGCGTAATTCATTTTGATTATATATAATCCCTAGAAATAATAAAAAAAGTTGTTATTTTTCACATATGACGGAAAAAACTGATGTTGTAATTATAGGTGCAGGTCCGGTAGGCTTATTTGCTGTATTTGAATTAGGTCTTTTAAATATAAAATGTCATTTAGTTGATAATTTAGATAAGGTTGGAGGTCAGTGTGCTGAATTGTATCCAGAAAAACCAATTTATGATATTCCCTCTAGACCAGTTGTAACAGGCCAAGAATTAACTGATGAATTAATTAAACAGATAAACCCATTTAAACCTAAATTTCATCTCAACCAACAAGTCGAGAAAATTGCTAAAACAGAATATGGTTGGATTGTAGAAACTAATATTGGAACAAAAGTTGAAGCAAAATGTATAGTAGTGGCAGCAGGGGCAGGAAGTTTTGTGCCCCGAAAACCTCCAATTGAGCATATTGAGAATTTCGAAAACAAAAATGTTTTTTACGCAATTCGAGATAAATCAATATTTAAAAATAAAAAAATCTTAATTGCAGGAGGAGGAGACTCTGCTTTGGATTGGACAAATGAACTATCTAAGGATTCCAATGTAACTCTAATACATAGAAGAAAAGAGTTTAGGGCAGCACCTGATTCTGTCTCAAAAATGCAAGAATTAGAAACAAAAGAAAAAATTAAATTTTTAAAGGGCCAAATAAAAAAGATTTCTAAAATTCAAGATAGTAGAATAATGCTAGAATACGAAAATGATGATGAAAAATCAAACATTGAAGTAGATTATCTTTTACCATTTTTTGGTTTAAAAATGGAACTAGGTCCAATTGCGGAATGGGGTTTAAACTTACACGAGAACTTAATTAAAGTGGACACTGAAAAATTTGAAACTTCTACACCTTCAATCTTTGCGATAGGTGACATAAATTGGTACCCAGGAAAACTTAAACTTATTCTATCAGGATTTCACGAGTCTGCCTTAATGGCTCAAGAAGTATTTAAGTATTGCTTTCCTGATAAGAAAAACATTTTTAGATACACAACATCTTCCAAAGAACTTCAAAAAAAACTAGGTGTTTAATGCCAAAGGTAATAATCACAGATAGATCAGGTAAAAAGTCTGAAATTGAATATGATAGTAATTTTACATTAATGGAAACCCTTAGAGACAATGGCTACGATATTGAAGCTTCGTGCGGAGGATGTTGTGCTTGTGCCACCTGTCATGTTTATATTGATGAAAAATGGACAAATAAGCTGAAAAATATGGATGATGATGAAGAATCTATGCTAGATCAAGCTTTTGATGTTAAAAATAATTCAAGATTATCCTGTCAAATTGATTTATCTGAAGAACTTGATGGTTTAGAGATAGAAATAGCACCAGAATAGTATTGACATAAATTAATAATTTGTATACAAACAGTTTGTATAAAAACTATGGCAGACACTTCTCTTAATGAGAATAGATTAGCATTATTAATATGGCAAACATCAAACTTATGGCAATCTAAAGTAAGGTATAAATTAAAAGAGAGTGAAATCACATTAAATGAATATCTTATTCTCGAGACAATTTATTTATTACAACAAGAAAATATAAATATTACTCAACAGGATATATGTAAAAATGCATCTATTGATAGATCAGTTGTAAGTTTACGTATTTCTAAACTAGAAAAAAAGAAGTTAATATCGAAACAACAACCACAAGATAAAAGATCTGATAGTTTAATTCTAACTGAAGCAGGAAATGATTTAATTGAAAATATTATTGATAATATTATAGATTTAGAAAATGAATTATTTAAGAAATTAGGAACTGAAATTTTTAATTTCACAAATTCATTAAAGTTGTTATTGGGTAAAAAAATTAGAATTAGAGCAAAATTAAATGATTGATCAAGAATTAGTACAATCCTTAAAAGCTTGGCCTTTTAGAGAAGCATTACAAATTATTAAAAAGAATGGTGGTTTACAAAATTTTAAAATTCCATCTAAGGGTTATGTATTACTAGAAACTGGTTATGGCCCCTCAGGTTTACCTCATATTGGAACTTTTGGTGAAGTTGTAAGAACATCAATGGTAAAAAATGCATTTAGCTCTATAATTGATTGTCCAACAAAACTGATCACATTTTCTGATGATATGGATGGGTTAAGAAAAGTTCCTGAAAATGTTCCAAATAAAGAAATGTTAGAAAAATTTATAGGTAAGCCACTTACTTCGATACCAGATCCATTTGGTAAATTTGAAAGTTTTGGACATCATAATAATGCAAAACTTAGAAGTTTTTTAGATGAATTTAATTTCGACTATGAGTTTGTTAGCTCAACAGAAAAATATCAAAATGGAGATTTTAATGAAACAATATTAAGTATATTTGAAAACTATCCAAAAATATTAGATATTATTTTACCTACCTTAAGGACAGAGAGAAAAGAAACTTATAGTCCATTTCTCCCAATAAGTGAAAATTCAGGTGAGGTTCTTCAAGTAAAAATTGAAGAATATAAAATGGATACAAAAACAATTATTTACAAAGATCCATCTTTAGACAAGTTAGTTGAAACTGAAGTAATTAATGGAAAATGTAAGTTACAGTGGAAAGTTGATTGGGCAATGAGATGGATGTCGTTTGAAGTTGACTACGAAATGTGCGGTAAAGATCTAACAGAAAGTGTTGATTTAGGCTCCAATATTTGTAAAGCATTAAATAAAAAACCACCCACTAATCTAATTTATGAAATGTTTTTAGATGAAAAAGGTGAAAAAATTTCTAAGTCAGTTGGAAATGGTATTAGTGTAGATGAGTGGCTGCGTTATGCTTCTCCTGAGAGTCTTGCACTCTATATGTTCCAAAAACCAAAATCAGCAAAGAAACTTCACTTTGATGTAATTCCTAAAACTGTAGATGACTACCTTTCTCATTATAACTCTTACTCTAAATTAGATAAAAATAAACAGTATGATAATCCAATTTGGCATATTCATTCAGGTAAACCGAAAGCATTCAAATCAGAAATAAATTTTAATACCTTAACTAACCTAGTAAACGTTTCTAATTCAAAAGATAAAAAAGTAATATGGTCTTTTATTAAAAAATATGATGATCAAATTAATGCTGATAATAATCCTGAATTTGATCGTCTTATAGACTTTGCACTAAATTACTATGAAGATTTTATTTTGCCTAAAAAGAAATTTTTAGAGATTGATAGTAGTAATAAAGATGTATTTATTGATATTATTAATGTTTTAGAAAATGAGGTTACTGAAAACAGTTCATCTGAAGATATTCAAACATTATTATACGAAGTAGGAAAAAAACACCAATTTGAAAACTTAAAAGATTTTTTTAAACTAGTATATCAAGTAATGCTTGGCCAAGATCAAGGCCCCAGACTAGGATCATTTTTTAAATTATTTGGATTAAGAGAAACTATTGATTATCTAAAAAAATTAATAGATAATTAATTTATTGTATAATAGTTCATTAAAAATATTAAGATTATTACCTCCCGAGATATCTCACACTATTTCAATTAATTTTTTAAAATATTTCAAAGTAAGACAAAAAAATATCGAGGATCCTATTCTTGCACAACATCTAATGGGTTTAGATTTTGAAAATCCTATAGGACTAGCTGCCGGTTTTGATAAAAATGCTGAAGTGATGCATTCCATGTTTTCATTTGGTTTTGGATTTCTTGAAGTTGGCACAATTACTCCAAAACCTCAAAGTGGTAACTCTAAACCTAGAGTATTTAGATTAAGTGAAGATAAAGCTATTATCAATAGTTTAGGATTTAATAATAAGGGAATTAGAAAAGTAAAAAAAAACTTAATTAAACACCAAAAATCTTACTTAAATAATAAAATTGTAGGAGTTAATATTGGAAAAAATAAAAATTCAAATGAAGCTATTGATGATTATCTAATAGGTTTAGAAGAGTTAGGTGATTTAGCAAGCTATATTACTATTAACATATCCTCTCCAAATACTGAAGGATTGAGAGATCTACAATTAAGAGGAAAGATAGAAAAATTAATTAAAAAAATTATAGACAAAAGAGATGAAATAAAAAATATTAATACAAAGCCAATATTAATTAAAATTTCACCTGATTTAAATGAAGATCAACTTAGAGATATAGCTTTAATTTCCTTGGCTAATAACATAGATGGACTAATACTTACAAATAGTACTATCAAAAGAGAGAGTAATTTAATTTCTTTAAATAAAGGAAAAAAAGGGGGGTTAAGTGGCAAACCTCTATATGATAATTCAAATATAATTTTGAAAAAAATGTATGAATTAACAAATGGTCAAATACCATTAATAGGAGTGGGCGGTATATCAAGTGGAAGGGATTGTTACGAAAAAATTAAATCTGGCGCTTCTTTAGTTCAGCTATATACAGCTTTGGTCTATTCTGGTCCAAATTTAATCAATAGTATGAAAGGTGATTTGATTGACCTAATTAAAACTGATGGATATAAAAATGTATCTGAAGTTATTGGTAAATCTGTTTAGTAATGAAAACAATAAAATCTATTGAAGACATTATTAATAATTATGACAACTTTATAATTGATCAATGGGGCGTAATGCATGACGGAACATTTGGATATGATCATGCTTTTAATACTATTAATATTCTAAATAGTAATAATAAAAATTTGTTTATAATTTCAAATTCATCAAAAAGATCACAATCATCTATAGATAGATTACCACAGCTTGGTTTTAAAAAAAATTCTTTTAAAAATACAGTGACAAGTGGAGAAATGATTTGGCAATTACTTAAAAAAAAATTTTTAGATGATAAAAATAAAAAAAATTGTTTTCATATTTATGATGAAGAAAAAGAGGATGGTCTTGATTTTAGAGATGGTTTAAATTTTAATTTTGTAGAAAAAGTAGAAGAAGCAGATTTAATTTTAGCTTGCACTCCTTTTATAAATTTTCAACCAATAGACTACATTCCATTACTAGAAGTAGCTTATAACAAAGAGATAACAATGTATTGTGCCAACCCTGACTTTGAAACAGTTGAAAGTAACAGTAGCAAAAATGTCTTTTGTATGGGTGCTATTGGTGAAATATACAAAAAAATGGGTGGAAATGTTATTATAAAAGGTAAGCCTGATGTAAGTATATACGCTGAAACCATAAATCAAATTAATTTAGAAAAAAAAAGAACAGTGGCTATTGGAGACTCATTATTCCATGACATTCAAGGTGCTAATAATTTTGAAATAGATAGTGTTTTAGTAAAATATGGTATTCATAAAGATTTAAATCAAATAAATAAATTAATTAAAAATCATCAAATTACTCCAACTTATATTATAGATAAATTTAGTATTTAGAATACTTGACAAAGTAATATTTATATTTACATGCATCTCCATTATGTCAATGAGATGTGAATTAACAGGAAAATCGTTTCAAACCGGTAATAATGTTAGTCATGCTAAGAATAGAACAAAAAGACGTTTTAAACCAAACCTTCAGAACATCACTTTTGTTAGCGAAGTATTAGGACAAAAATTTCAACTTAAAGTTGCTGTTAGTACTATCCGAACAGTTGAAAAAAAAGGTGGGTTAGATGAATTTCTAATGAATACTCCTAATTCTAAATTACCTTTAAAAGCAAAAAAACTTAAAAAAACTATTCTTAATAAATCAGCTTAATTGTAATTATGGACGTTTTAACTGGAATTAAAACTCTAATATCTTCAATACCTCAGAATATAATTAATTTAATATCAAATCAAAATACTGAAGTAGTTTGGTTTTTAATGCTATTATTGTGTTTTTTTTCAATATTAGTCTTTTTAAAATTATTCGGATATGTTGGTTTGTACGTTTATTCGGCTATAGCTATAATTGCAGCTAATATACAAGTATTAAAACAAGCTAATTTTAATTTTTTCTCTTCAATAAATGAAAAAATTATTCCATTTTACGAACCTAGTCCAATAGCTTTGGGGACAATATTATTTGCTTCCACTTTTTTGTGCACAGATATACTGTCAGAATATTACGGTAAAGAAAAAGCTAGAAAAAATGTTCTTATTGGTTTCTGCAGTTTTTTCTTGATGACAATTTTAATGTTAGTAACAATTGGTATTCAGCCAGCTGAAGACGAATGGGTATCAATGGTGCAAGAAAGTTTAGCAATTTTATTCACTCCAATGACAAGCATATTTGTAGCAAGTATGATAGCTTATTTGATAAGTCAATATTTTGATATTTGGTTCTTTAGTTATTTAAAAACTGTTAGTTCAAATAAATTACTTTGGTTGAGAAATAATTTTTCTACAGCTATATCATCATTAATTGATAACACAATTTTCAGTATTTTTGCTTGGATAATTTTAAATCCCAATCCTTTTCCACTTAGTGATGTTATTATGACATTCATTTTGGGTGTTTATTTATTAAGAGTATTTATAGCACTTCTTGACACCCCTTTTATTTATCTTGCAAAGTATTTTATTCCAAAAGAAAAAAATTCTTCTCCTGAAATGGGTTAAAGTTAGTTTTCAAATAACTAATGAAAGATTTTAATTGGTCAATCAAAAATAAGTCTAATAATTCAAATGCAAGAACTGGTGTAATATCTACTCCTCATGGTGAAATTAATACACCAGCCTTTATATTTTGTGCAACAAAAGCAGCTTTAAAATCTTTTACTACAAAGGAGGCAAAAGAGAATAATTCCCAGATTATATTATCAAATACTTATCACTTAATGCTTCAACCAGGAAGTGAACTAATAGCTCAGCATGGAGGTCTTCATAAATTTACCGGTTGGAATGGACCTATGTTAACAGACAGTGGCGGATTTCAAATTTTTTCTCTTGGACATGGCTCAGTTGCTGATGAAATAAAAGGACGAAAGACAAATTCAAAAAATAAAAAAACTTTAATAAATTTGAATGAAGAGGGCGCATTATTCAAGTCTTATATAGATGGTTCTACTCATATGTTATCACCTGAAAAATCAATAGATGTTCAAAGAAATCTTGGAGCAGATTTCATCTTAGTTTTTGATGAATGCACTCCTTATAATGTAGATAAAACATATACATCTGATTCTATGTTAAGAAGTCATAGATGGTCTTTAAGATCCATCAATGCATTTAATTCTAAACTTAAATATAATCCTAAAAATGGCTCAGCCGGTAAACAAGAAATATACGGCATTATTCAAGGAGGGATTTACAGAGATTTAAGAGAAGAAAGCATTGAATTTAATACAAAAAAAATCAACACTTTTGGGATTGCTATTGGTGGAAGTTTAGGATCAAATAAAGATGAAATGAAAGATATAGTTCATTTTACCTCTTCTAAATTAGATAATACTCGTCCAGTACATTTGCTAGGTATTGGTGACCCAAGGGATATTTGGGATTTTGTTGCACATGGAATCGATACATTTGATTGTGTAAGCCCAACTAGAATTGCTAGACATGGATCAGCTTTAGTAAAAGGTACACAGGGAAAGATAAACCTAAAAAATGTTAAATATAAAAATAATTTAAACCGAATAGATAATGAATGTAATTGTTATACTTGTAAGAACTTTACACTGGCATATTTACACCATCTTTTTTCTGCACAAGAATTACTAGGATTACAACTGCTTACTAATCATAATATATATTTTATGAATAATCTTATGAAAGAAATTAGAAGCTCAATTGATAGCAATGATTTTGATAATGCAAAAAAGAAATGGTTAAATTCTTAGTTATCTAAATGAAAAGTAGTAGATAACTGATTTAGTAACACTTCACCTAATTGATCGACATCCATTATTGTTACAGCTTTACTATAATATCGTGAAACATCATGCCCAATTCCAATAGCAATTAATTCAATTTCATCTTTTTTTTCAATCTCACCAATTATATCTCTCAAATTTTTTTCTAAATAATTACCTGGATTTACAGAAAGTGTTGAGTCATCAACAGGTGCACCATCGCTTATAACAATAAGAATTTTCCTTTTTTCCTTTCGATAAGATAATCTATTATATGCCCATGATAAAGCTTCTCCATCGACGTTTTCTTTTAAAATTCCCTCTTTTAATAATAGTCCTAAATTTTTCTTTGATCTTCTCC
Source organism: uncultured Alphaproteobacteria bacterium (assembly GCA_902585605.1). GTDB lineage: Bacteria > Pseudomonadota > Alphaproteobacteria > HIMB59 > CACPNW01. Next base: position 31,140 of record CACIED010000006.1, on the reverse strand, counting down.
ATGGCGAGTCAGCAGATTTAAAAATAATATGCCTTAAATCATTTAATCTACCTGGATTAGAAGGTTTCCCATTTTTTATCCATTTTTCTCTAGATTGACCACCTTTCCATGCTTTAGTTGTAAATCCCAATATTTCAGATTTAATCAAGCATCTTTCCAAAGTTTTAGCTAAAATATCTGAACATAGTGCAGCAACAGTAATCGGTCTTCCTCTCATTGATCCAGAATTGTCAATTAGTAGGCTTACAATAGTATCTTTAAATTCAATTTCCTTTTCTACTTTGTAGCTTAATTTATTATTTGGATTTGCAATTATTTTAGCCAATCTTGATGTATCAAGAAAACCCTCTTCCATATTAAAATCCCAATGACGGTTTTGCTGAGCTAAAAGCTTTCTTTGAAGTCTGTTGGCAATTTTAACAATTAATGGTTGAAAAGAAAACACTTGTTGATCAAGATTTCTTCTAAGTTTATCTAATTCTTTAGTATCACAAAGCTCCTCCGCGTTTATGATTTCATCAAAATTATAATCATAAACTTTATAACTCTCTAAAACTTCTAAATTTTTACTATCTGGTAGATAATCTAGTTCTGTATCCCCACTTTCTTCTCCCATATCATCATTTTCTTCTAATGAAACGGATTGTTCAATTGTAGTTTCACTTGTTTGCATCTCAATGTTCGATTCTGTTTGCTCGTCATTTTTTTGATCATCATTATTTTCATTTTCATTATCTTGATCTTCATCATTTTGATTAATATCGTCGTTCTGGGTATTGTTTGCACTATTTTTAAGTAATCCAAGCTCATCTAGTTTTTCAACTATTGTAGATGTATATTTTTCCTGATCGTATAGACATTTCTTTAGATTTTTAAAAAAGTTTGAATAATCTTTTTTTAATTTTTCTTTTATAATATTTTTAAAACTACTATTATTTTTACCTAAATTAACACCTATAATTTCTTCAAATGCTACGTTTTTAAATGCTCTAATTAATAAATTTTGTTCTTTTTGTGTATTTTCAATTTTAAGATCTCTAATATACTTATTCTTTAAATTTTTTTGTATTCCTTTGAATTCATTACTACCAATAGCTTCCACTCGTGCCTGTTCCAAAACGTTAATGATTTCGTTTGACAGCTCATTTTGATTTAAGAAATTTTGGTGTATGTCTTTTGAATGCAATCTAAATTCAAGAGCAAAAGAGTCTGCTTCAGCTCTAAGATATTCTAGATTATTTTTAAAATTATCAATTTTTGGCTCAGTTAAATTTATTGTGTTTCCAATAATTGAAGGATTTTCTTTAACAAAATTAATTTCTATATTTTCTTTCTTTCCTATAGATTTTATTGTTGCACTTAACGACTTTTTAAATTCTTCAATAATTTCACTATTCTTTGACATTAACTACCTTAGCGTCAGAAATATCAATGCCAAATGATCTTTGAAAATATTCCTGTAAGATAGATCTCTCCATTTCATCACATCTATTTAAAAAAGATAGTTTAAAAGAATATTCTATATCATTGAATAGAAGATAATTTTCTGCCCAAGTCAAAACAGTTCTTGGGCTCATAACAGTTGAAATATCACCATTAATAAATCCTGATCTTGAGAGATCTGCAGTAGCTACCATACTTTTAACAATGTCCTTACCCTCTTTATTGTTAAGTTTTTTTACTTTATTCAAAATAATATTAATTTCTTGACTGTTACTAAGATAATTCAAAGTAGAAACAATATTCCATCTATCCATTTGACCTTGGTTAATTTGTTGTGTACCATGATACATTCCAGAAGTATCTCCTAGTCCAACTGTGTTTGCTGTAGCAAATAACCTAAAATATTTATGTGGTTTAATTACTCTCGATTGATCCAATAGAGTTAATTTACCTTCAGACTCTAAAATACGCTGAATAACAAACATTACATCAGGTCTGCCTGCATCATATTCATCAAACACTAAAGCTACAGGATTTTTGTAAGACCATGGAAGTATACCGTCTTGAAACTCAGTGACTTGTTTATTGTCTTTAAGTATAATAGCATCTTTGCCAATCAAATCTATTCTGCTGATATGACTGTCTAGATTAATTCTTATACATGGCCAATTAAGCCTAGCAGCTACCTGTTCGATATGAGTAGATTTACCAGTGCCATGGTATCCTTGAATCAGCACTCTTCGATTAGAAGAAAACCCTGCAAGTATTGAGAGAGTTGTCGCTGGATCAAAAATATATGTTTGATCTATCTCTGGAACATGTGTTGTCTTTTCTTTAAATTTATGAATATCAAATTCACAGGAAACTCCAAATAATTCCTTAGGATCAATTTTGATACTAGGAGATATATCTATATTTTTTTTATCAGTCATTTTTAAATTTTTTTAAAAGTATTTTGTATGAATTATTTATTTCTTTAAACTTCTCTTCTGCTTTTTTATCGTTACCATTTACATCAGGATGAAATATTTTCACTAGTTTTTTGTAAGTTTTTTTAATTTTTTCCAATGTTAATGGTAGATCCAGATTGAATAATGATAGAGCTTTGTTTTCTTCTTTTGTAAGATTTTCATCAACTAGCTTATTTTTAAAGTAATTGTTATCTTGTTCATTTGGATTAAAATCATTCATTTCTTCATTAAAAAAATTGTTAATTTGATCCATTACTTTATGATAATTTCCTTTTAATGGCCATGACGGCCTGTTCCATATAATATCTTCTCTCATCGAATTCTCAATTTCATTTACTGATAATCCTTTATAAAAATCCCATGATTTGTTGTATTCTTTAATATGTTCGATGCAAAAATAATAATATTGATTTAACAAAACTCTTGATTTTGGTGCTTTAAACGTACCCTCACTATTACAGTCTTTGTTATCACATTTTCTAAAAAATTTTTTTTCCCAAGAAAGACTTTTTTTATTAATATCTATTTTATGTTTACCCACACGTATTATATAGTTCAAAAATGATGAATCGTATGCAAAGAATTGATAAAATATTATCAAATAAATTTGATAATTTTTTATTAGAAATTATTGACAATTCAAATTTGCATAAAGGGCATAATAATTTTACCGGTAGTGGTGAAACTCATATTAAGATCATAATGACAAAAAAAGATAATTCCCCATATAATAGATTAAATATTCATAGGTTTATCAATTGTTTACTTGAAGAAGAATTTAAAAGTGGATTACATTCTTTAGAAATCAAAATTAATTAATTTTTGAAATTTCAACCTTAGATATTTGTTTTTTTGAGTGTGATAAAATCTTGTAAGTAAAAAAATTATCTTTAAATAATTCTCCATATGAAGGTATTTTTTTTGACATATCTAAAATATACCCAGCTATTGTAGATGACTCAATTTCTGGTGGGTCTAAATCAAAACTTTTGTATAAATCTCTAATATTTTTTTCACCATTAATTATCATCTTTCCATAGTTATTTAGTTTAAAATCATTTTCTGGTACATCAATTTCATCTACAATTTCACCAACTATTTCTTCAATAATATCCTCTAAAGTTATTAGTCCAAGTAATTCACCAAATTCATCAACAACAAATGCTAAGTGTTCTTTTCTTTTTTTAAATTCTACCAATTGTTCTAATAGATTTGTAGTTTCAGGAATAAACCATGGATTTGAAATTTTATCAAAAATAATTTCTTTTGATTCATTATGATTCTTTAAATCAATATTTAAAGCTCTAACGTTCAATAAACCTATTATATTTTCAGGATTATCTTTCCAAAATGGAATACGGGTATATCTAGAGTTATTAATTTTTTTTATAATTTCATTAGTTTTAAGAGATGAATCTATTGAATAAATATTTTTTCGATGTGTAAAAATTTCTTCAACAGTTATATCGTTCAATTGTAATATGCTTTGTAACATATCCTTTTCTTGCTCATAATCTGGATTTGAAGTTTTATAGAGATCTATTACTCCTTTTAATTCTTCTTCTGACTGAAGATCGTTATTTTTTATATCACTATCATTTTTTCTAAAAATTAATCTTACAATTAAATTAATTACAAAAACAAAAATAAATAAAATTTTATTTAAATAATAAATAATTGGAGAAATTAATAACGCAGTTCTATTGGGTCTATTAATAGCATAAGTTTTAGGAAGAACTTCAGCAAATATTACAATTATAACTGTCATAATTAGAGTTGCAAAAAAAATACCTTCTACACCAAAAAGATCATAAAAAAATGCTGTAGCAAGAGAGGATGCTAGAATATTAACTAAATTGTTTGATAGTAGCAGTGTAGATATTACATTATCTTTTTTGTCTAGTAGTTCCAGTACATACCCAGCTCTTTTACTACCTTTTTTCTTCTTATAGAGAATTCTAGCTTTAGAAGTTGCGGTTATTGCAGTTTCAGATCCTGATAAAAAACCTGATAGAATTACAAGAATTATTAATAATGAAAGAAGAAATATACTAGTCATTTAAATTTTTTTTAAAATTTTATAAACTTTATTTTTATTTAATTTTTTGTAAAAAATTGAACTCCCTATTTTATCAATTAATGAAAAATTTATATTATCTAGTGTATTTTTTTTATCTTTGGATAAGTATCTTATCAAAATTTTATTTTTCAATACTTTATCAAATATTTTAAGCTTATATTTAGTGAAATGTTTGATTATTCTTTCTAATTCATTATTTGATAGAAGACCAAGATAATTGGATATTTTAGCTTCAGTAACCATACCAATAGCAATAGCTTCGCCATGATTAAATTTTTTATAATTATAATGACTTTCTATTGCATGGCCAATAGTGTGTCCAAAATTTAACATTGCTCTAGAATTATTGTTTAATAAAAATTCTTTTTCATCTTTTATTACGTAGAAAAGTTTTATCATTATTGATTTATAAATTGCTTTTTCTAAGACAGATTTATCTAAATTAAGTAATCTTTTTGTATTTTCCTCTAACCAACAAAAAAACGAATAATCTTTGATTAATGCATGTTTTATTATTTCTACATATCCAGATCTTATTTCCTTCTTTGTTAAGCTATTTAAAACAGAGATATCAATCAATACTTTCTTTGGTTGATGGAAAGTCCCAAGTAAATTTTTTCCATCACTTGTATTTATTCCATTTTTTCCTCCAATAGAACTGTCTACTTGAGACAAAAGTGTTGTAGGTATTAGATAGAAATCTAAACCTCTTAAAAGTGTACTAGAAACAAAACCAACTAAATCACCTAATGTACCCCCACCAATAGCAATAATTGCAGATTTTCTATTTACATTAGTTTTAATTAGTTTTTCTGTAAGATATTTGTATTTATCAAAAGTTTTAACTTTTTCTCCACATTTAATGGAAATAATTTTTATTTTTTTTTGCTTATTATAATTTAAGTATTTTCTAATTTTTGAATCTATAATACAAAATACTTTTTCGTTATTTTTTACTATATCGTTAATAAATTTAGAAATATGATTCTTTTTAATTAATATTTCAGTATTTAATTTTTTATTTTTGATAAATAATTTATTTTGCATAAGAATTAAGTTGAGATTTAATTTTTTCTAAGGATTTAACTTTATCATTATTATTATTTATAATTAAATCAGCTCTTTCATAAAATTTTTTTCTTTCATCATAGAGATTTTTTAATATTTCTATTTTATTTATATTTTTATTTAAAAGCGGTCTTTTCTTTGAAGATTTTAGTCTTAATATTAAATTGTTTAGTTGCACTTGTAAATAAATAGAGTAAGAATTTTGCTTAACTACTTTTCTAATTTTTTTATTAATAATACTTCCACCACCTAAAGAAATAACACAATTATTGTATGTTAATAATTCTAAACATATTTTTTCTTCAATATATCTGAAATAATCCTCTCCATCTTCTTTAAAAATTGTATTTATACTTTTTTTCGTTTTTAGTTCTATTTCTTTATCAGTATCATAGAACTGTAAGTTGAGATATTTGCTCAAATCTTTTCCAATTATGGATTTTCCTGAGCCCATTAGGCCCATAATACAAATATTTTTCTTTTTAATCTTTGCTAGATCATACATATTATTTCTTATTATTGACAAAATTTTGTTGAATTTAGAAAAAACTTAAAAAAATGATAAAAACATATATTAGTCATTTTTTAATAGCACATATGAAAAACAGTTACATTATATATTTTTTTGTCATACTAACAATGATCATTATTTCTACTCTATACATGATTGAAATTCCTTCACCTTCAACAATTATTACTGAGAAGTATAGCTTAAAATTAAAATGAAACTAATCTTTATTATAATCTTAATTCTTTTTTCAAATTCTATTTTCGCAAATGAAGAAAATAATGCTGAAGTAGAAGTAATTAATTTATATGAAAGTAAGAGTCTTGATCAAATGGTATTAGATAATATAAATGAAGTGGAAGAAATTGAAGAAGAAGTTGAAAACTTAAATGACACAAATGAAATTGAAACTAATGCAGTTGAAGTAACACAAATTGAAATTGTAAAAGATAATTTTATTCGGAAAAATGAAACAAAAGATTTAAAAAAATATTTAGAAAATCTTCAAAAAATTAATTCAAAAATTTTACAAAAAGAAATGGTAGAAGTTTTAGAAAATCTCAAATTAAATCTTGAAGTAGAAAAAGATAAGGAAATTTTTTTCTTAGTAATTAATTACTTACAGTCTATTGGTCAAATTAATAAGTCTTATGAATTAGTTGAATCATATGAATTTAGTGATGATAAAAATTATAGTTTCTATATAAAAATTAAACTAAATTATCTTTTATCAACTTTCCAATTAAACGAAGCGTGTGACTTTAAAGAAGAATTAGATACAAAAGTAAAAATAGATTTTTTCTATTTAGAGAAACTTGATATATTTTGTTTAATGTTGAATGATAATTATTCAGAAGCTAGTTTATTAAATTCAATTTTGTTAGAATCAGAAAAAAATTTAGATAATTATTATCAATATTTATTTTCACTTTTATCTAATTCATCAGATAAGATAAATATAAATAATGAAATTAAGAAACTGCAAATTAATCGAGAATTAATATTTTTATATGGAGCTATGACAAGAATTGCAGAACTTCCTTTTTCACATGATTTTTATGAACTAGATAAAAAAAATCTTTCAATACCAATAATATTAAATCAAGCTTCACCAATTGATTTAAGAATTAAAGCTGCAAATGAAAGTTTTTTAGAAAATCAAATAAATATAGATAGCTTAGCAGCTTTATATATGTCAGCAGATTTTAATTCAGATCAATTAAATAATCCAAAGGAAACACTAAATACATTTTCGGATAACAATGAAATGAGTATGGCTTTTTTATTTCAGTTAGTAAATATTCAAATTTTTCCTAACGACAGATTAAATATTTTAATAAAATTTTGGAATTTTGCGAAAAAAAATAATTTAGAGGAAATTGCTTATAAATTATCAAATAATATGCTGACTTCAATTGAAGCTACTTCCGAAAATATAATTTATGGACCTCAAATAGCTTTGGCTTATATTTTTAATAATAATTTTGAAAATGCAGTTTACTGGATAGAATTGTATGAAAACGCTAAGCAAGTAGATTCAAAAAGTATTTATTCTAGAATTTTATTAGATTTATATTCTTCTAATGATCTTAATTCTTTCATCAATTCTATAAACTTAACCCTAAATACATATACATCTAATCAAGATAATCATAATGCCGAATTACTATATGTTCTTAAGGATGTTATGAGTTTAGAAATAAAACCTAATACTGATATAAATCTAAATAAAATTTTTGATGATAGATCAATGCCATCAATTTTTCTTCTTAATGAGATCAATGATAGTGTTCTTAATAAAGATTATGAAAAGTATCTTTTTTATTCATTAATTTCCTTAAATGACAAAGAGTGGAATAATATACATCCAGAGCATCTAAAGCTTATACTAAATGGATATCTGCAATATAATGATGGAGTGCTTTTTAGAAATATAATTTTAGAAGTTTTCAAAAATTATAAATTTATAATATGATCAAATACTTTGAATTTGAAAATGAAATAGAAAAAATTGAAAAAATATTAGCTCAATTAAATAATAATCAAGAATTAAATTTTGATAAAATAAAAAAATTAAATAATGAAAAATATGAATTATTTAAAAAAATTTATTCAAACCTAGATCCTTGGCAAAAGGTTCAAGTTTCTCGACATGGTGACAGACCGCATACATTAGATTATATAATAAAAATTTTTAATGATGTAATTCTTTTGCATGGAGATAAAAAATATGCTGATGATAATGCAATTGTAGGTGGTTTAGCAAAAATTGATGGTAATTCTGTTTTTTTTATAGGAACAGAAAAAGGGAATACTATGGAGACAAGAATTAAGCATAACTTTGGAATGGCTAAACCAGAAGGATATAGAAAAGTTCAAAGATTATTAAAATTAGCAGAAAAATTTAGATTACCTTTGATATCATTTGTTGATACTGCCGGAGCTTTTCCAGGTAAAGATGCCGAGGAAAGAGGTCAATCAGAATCTATTGCACAGTCAATACTTCATTTTTTAAAAACCAAAATTCCAACAATATCTATCATAATTGGGGAAGGTGGCTCAGGTGGTGCAATAGGAATAGCCACCTCAGATAGAGTTTTAATGTTAGAACATTCAATATATTCAGTTATTTCTCCTGAAGGATGCGCTTCAATTTTATGGAGAAATACACAATTTTCTCAGGAAGCGGCAAAAACTTTAAAATTAACATCAGCAGATTGTAAAAAATTTAAAATTATTGATGATATTATTCCAGAACCATACGGTGGAGCACACAGACACCCAAGGAAACAAGCAGAAATAATAAAAGAAAAGATCATTAATTTAATTAAAGAGCTTAAGCAAATTTCAATAAATGAATTAATTCAAACAAGAAAAGAAAAATATTTAAATATTACCTCTGATATTTAACTGCCATGGCATTGTTTATATTTTTTTCCTGAACCACATGGACAAGGTTGATTCCTACCTATTTTTTTAGTTATAATTCTTCGTGGGTTTGTAGTTTGTTTATCTTTCTTATCATTATTGTTTTCACTCACAAGTTTGATATTAAATAAAGTTTTTAATACCTTTTCATTTTGATTTGAAAGCATTTCATCAAAATAATCAAAAGATTCTTTTTTATATTCATAAAATGGATCTTTGCCTCCCATGGCTCTTAAGTTGACACTTCCCCGTAATGAATCCATTGCTGCTAAATGATCTCTCCAATCTTTATCTATTTGAAATAACATTACTCTTTTTTCTGCAAATCTAAATAAATCAGATGAATATTGATGTTGTTTTTCCTTATGTTTCTGTTTAACTTCGTCTAACAAACGTTTTTTAATTTCTTCATCATCAACACCTTCTTCATCAAACCATTTTGAGACTGGAATATCTATATTAAATATCTCTTTTGTTTTTTCTTTTAAAAGCCTTTCATCCCATTCGTGTGCATATTTTTTTGGTGGAATAGACTCTTCAATTAAATTATCAACATAATCTTCAATCATATCTTCAATTATTTTTGATTGATCACTAGTATTAAGAATTTCTTTTCTATTTTGATAAATTATTTTTCTTTGATCATTCAATATATCGTCAAACTTTAAAATTTGTTTTCTCATATCAAAATTATGACTTTCAACTTTTTGTTGAGCTCTTTCTAAAGATTTAGTAATCATTGAGTGAGTTATAACCTCGCCATCTTTAAGGCCTAATTTTGACAATACATTTTCAAGAGTTTTTGATCCAAATATTCTCATTAGATCATCTTCTAATGATAAGAAAAAAATACTTTCTCCTACATCACCCTGTCTACCTGACCTACCTCTTAATTGATTATCTATTCTTCTACTTTCGTGTCTTTCAGTGCCAATTATGAGCAAACCACCTGCTGCAATTGCTTGTTCTTTTAAATTAACATCACCATTCCCCAATTTAATGTCAGTACCTCTTCCCGCCATATTAGTTGAAATAGTTATATTGCCAGGCATTCCAGCTTCTTCAATAATTTTTGCTTCACTCGTATGATTTTTAGCATTTAGAATATTATGCTTTAGATTTTCTCTTTTTAATAAATCAGAAATCTTTATAGAATTTTCTACTGATGTAGTTCCTATTAGGATTGGTTGATTGATTTTATTTCTTGACTTAACAAGATCTAACACAGCATTGTATTTTTCTCTTTTTGTCATATAAATTTGATCATTTTTATCAATACGATTTACTTTAATGTTGGGAGGAATTTCAACAACCTCCAAATCATATATACTTTCAAATTCTTTCGCTTCTGTTGTGGCGGTTCCTGTCATTCCACTCAGACGATGATAGGTTCTAAAAAAATTTTGATATGTAACAGCAGCAATAGTTTGATTTTCTTTTTGGATCACTAAATTTTCTTTTGCTTCTATTGCTTGATGTAAGCCATCACCATATCTTCTCCCTTCCATTGCTCTACCAGTTAACTCATCAATTATGACTACACTTCTATCTTTAATTATGTAATCTTTATCTTTTATAAATAAATGATGGGCTCTAAGCGCTTGGATAATATTATGGTTCAAAACCATATTTCCTAAATCCTGAAGTGTACCTTCTGTAATAATTCCATTTTCTTTCAATAATTTTTCACAAAATTCCATTCCTTCTGTAGTAAGTAGAATACTTTTACTTTCTTCATTAATTTCAAAATCATTTTCTCTAAGAATTTTTATAATTTTATCTATTTTTGGAAATAAATTTGTATCAGAATTTGATTCAGCAGATATTACTAGCGGTGTTCTAGCTTCATCAATTAAAATACTATCGACTTCATCAACTATGGCAAATGCATTTTTTTTAAAACATAAATTATTGTAATCGTTTTTCAAATTATCTCTTAAATAATCAAATCCTATCTCATTATTAGTTGCATACACAATATCAGTATCATATTGGTTAGATCTATCCTCATGATGTGTTTCAGAAGTAACACAACCAACACTAAGACCAAGAAAATTAAATATTTGACCCATCCATTCTGCATCTCTTTTTGCTAGATAATCATTAACTGTAATAATATGTACCGATAAGTTTTCTATAGCATTTGCATAAGCAGCTAGAGTAGCAACTAGTGTTTTTCCTTCTCCTGTTTTCATTTCAGTTATCTTATTTTCGTATAAGACCATTCCACCTATTATTTGAACATCATAGTGTCTCATATTTAATGTTCTTTTTGAAGTCTCTCTAACTACTGCAAATATTTCTGGTAATGATTGAGTTATCGATCCTGTTTCATTAAATTTATTTTTAAAGTAATTTGTTTTATCTTTTAATTCTTGATCAGAAAGTTTAGAAATTTCTTCTTCCAGTTTATTTACTTTCTCAACAAAATTCGCATATTTTTTAAGTGAATTGGATTTTATAGAACCAAATAATTTATTAACAATATTAATCATGTTATGATAAGTGGCAGTTAATATATGAAAAATATTTCTTCTACAAAGGAATTTAAGCTAAAATATGGTCAATAAAATGATTTCAATATTTAAGCCAAAAAAAATCAAAGATTTTAATCCTAGCGGCCTCAATATCTATACTTTTAATGCTGGATTTAAAAAAAAAGATAAAGATCTTTTATTAATAATTTTTAATAGAATTATAAATGTGTGTTGCGTTTATTCTAATACATCAACACCTTCAGCCCCTATAATTTGGGATAAATTGAATAACAAAGGTAAAGCTAAAGCGTTAGTTGTGAATTCTGGTAATGCGAATGCTCATACTGGTAAAGATGGTCTTAAAATTATCGATAAGTACGTAAAAGCATTAACAAAAAAAATTAAATGCAAATCTAATGAAGTATTAGTATCATCTACTGGTGTAATTGGCGAAAAATTTAATCCTAATTTAATTATTAATAAATTTGAAAAAATAAATTCTAAAAATAAAAATAGTTTAATTGATAGCGCAAAGGCAATTATGACAACAGATACTTTCCCAAAGGTATCAATTAAAAATATTAACTTAAACAATCAATCATTTAAAATTTATGGAATAGCAAAAGGATCAGGAATGATACAACCAAATATGGGAACAATGTTGGCCTATATATTTATAGAGTGTCAAATTTCAAAACAGTTATTGACTAGATTACTTAAAAATAATTTAGATAATACATTTAATTCAATAACTGTAGATAGCGATACATCAACAAGTGATACTTTAATGATGTTTTCTGTTGGTAATAAAAATATAAATTTAAATAAAAAGAATTTTAAAATACTAAATAAAAAAATATATGAATTAATGCATGATTTATCTCTTCAAGTAATTAAAGACGGTGAGGGTGTTTCTAAGCTAATTAGAGTCAATGTTTTAAATGCAAGATCAAAAAATCAAGCAAAAAAAATTGCTTTTAGTATTGCTAATTCTCCTTTAGTTAAAACAGCTGTAGCTGGGGAAGATGCAAATTGGGGTAGAGTAATAATGGCAATTGGCAAAACTAAAGAAAATATAAATCAAAATAAAATTAAAGTTTTGTTTGGAAAAAACGTTGTATGCGAAAATGGTTCTATTAGTAAAAAATTAAATATTAGAAAACTTAATAATTATATGAAAAATAAAACTATAGAAATCAATGTAATATTAAACTTGGGTAAATATTCTCACACAGTTCATGGAAATGATCTTACTTTTGAATATTTAAAGATTAATGCTGATTACAGATCTTAATTTTATTTTTTCCAAGCACAAATTGTATTAAAATTTATATCAAGATTAAAATTATCTTTATAATATTTTTTTTTGAATTGTTTCTCTAAAATAATAAAGTATTTCTTATTTTCAAAATTATTTTTTTTATCCTTACCTGCATAAGGCAAGTTCAAAAATCTTACATCATCAAGTAGTTTATTAAAAACTGAATATTCAATAGTAAAGTTATTATTATTTATTAAAGGTGCATCAAAGTTAAACATTTTAAGTAGTTTAAAAATATCATTTGTATCTAAACTTGGATTAACTCTTTGATACGCACCTCCGTATAAAATATTATCTGTTTCATACATTGAATTTATAAGCTGATATATATTTTCAGCACTTGGAATCGTTGCTATAAAAAACCCATTAGAATTTAGGCTTTGAAAGATATTTTTTATCAGTTTCTCAAAATTGGATGTTAATTGACAAAAAAAATTACTATAAATTAAATCAAATTTTTTATCTTTAATTTGTAAATCGTCCAAATCAACTTCTATATATTGTCGATCTGTCTTTTTAGTAAAAAATGATAAATCAATATCAGCACTTGTTATTGAACAAGTAGGAAATCTTTCTTTTAGAAAATTAATAATTAATTTGTCATTAATCCCAATTTCTAAAATATTATTAAATGGAACTTTCAAAATATCTAGGGAATCAATTATATTTTTACTTATTTCATTATAAATAAAGTTTTCTCCATATTTCCTATCTTTAGATCTTAATAGTTTAAGATATTTTTTGTTTATCATTTTTTTTATAAAGTATAAAAAGTAATTATGGATATTATTCTTAAAGAGATAGTTGCAATTATTAAAGAAGAAACTGAAAATATTAATAAAAAAATCTATGGAACTACTTTTTTAGAAATATTGAAAGAAAAAATTTTAAACAGACAAGATCAAATTTCTTTAAAAAATCTAGTAATACAAAACTCTAATATTGTCTTAGAAGAAAATATAAATGTTCTTGAAAAAAATTTTTTTTTTAAATTATGCCTTTACCAAACACCCAAATCATTATTGAAATTCGAACTGAAAAAAAATTTTCTACTTATTATTTTTAAAGAGCTTGTAAAAATTGATATTTTAAATCAAAATACTCAAAAATATATCAATATTAGCTTAAAACCTTTTATGGGTGTAACATTGTCTAAGGGAACAGTATGTAATTTAAATTTTCCAAAAAATTCATTAATTATGCAATTAGAATCTGAAGATGTTGATTTTGATATTGAAAAAAAAACAGATCAAACAATATAAGAGATATGATCGTATTTAATCTTTCTTGTTCAGATTGTGACTTTTCTTTCGAAGGATGGTTCGAAAATACGAATGACTACAATAAGCAAATTAAACAAGGGTTAGTATCTTGTCCTTCCTGTAATAGTATTCAAATTAGAAAGGGTTTAATGGCACCAAATGTAGGCAAAAAATCAAATTCAAAAATTTCTAAAAGAAATAAATCAATTGCTTCAAATATTAAAAGGCTAAAAAAGATTATAGAAAAAGAATTTGATTATGTTGGTGATAAATTTACTGAGGAAGCAAAAAAAATTAAATATGGTGAAACTAAGGAACGTGCAATTTATGGCGAAGCTTCAATTGAACAAACTAAAGAACTAATGGACGAAGATATTGATGTATTACCCTTACCTTTTTCAACAAAAAAAACTAATTAATTAAATATGCAGTACAAAAATAATTAACCATAAAGTTTTTTGACAATTTCCATTCCCTGCTTAATGGATCATAAACAAGACCTTTAATATTTTTAAAATGAAAATTTTCTTTAGTTAAAGTTTTTTTTAATTCTTCAGGTTTAATTAATTTATAATAATCATGTGTGCCTTTTGGTATCCATTTCAGAATATTTTCAGCAATACTAATTGCAAATAATTTAGAAAGTGAGTTTCTATTAATTGTGGAAATTATAATTATACCATTTTTATTCAAATTTTTTTTTATTTTTTTAATAGTTTTTTTCCAATCATCTAAATGTTCTAAAACCTCAAACATTAGTATTAAATCAAATTTTCCATCTAATTTAGATTTTTCAACATCTTTATGAACATAATTGATTTTAAGTTTATTTTTTTTGGAATGTATTTTAGCAGCACTGATATTATTTGGAGCAAAATCTATTCCCGTAACTTTAGCACCTAATCTTGCCAGTGGCTCACAAATAATTCCTCCACCACAACCTACGTCCAGTATTTTTAAATTTTTAATATCCCTATTTTCAATTTGATCTAGTATATAAGTCATTCTATGACTCTTGATTTGATGAAGAATCTTAAATTTTCCGTTTTCATTCCACCATTCATCTGAAAGTTGATTAAACAAGGTAAATTCTTCATTTTTTGATTTAATATTCATCATAAAACTTGTTTGTTAGATACAATAATTATAATAGCTGAAATAATTTAAAAAATATTTAAGTCAATGGAACTTATAGTAATGAAATTTGGTGGTACTTCAGTTGGTAGTATCGATAAAATCAATAATGTTGCAAATATTGTTGAAAAGCAACTAAATGACAAAAAGCTAATTGTTGTTTTATCCGCAATGTCAGGCGTTACAAATAAAATGCAAGAATATATAGATGAAATTGAGTCTAATGAGATTATTGAAAATGATTTAATTTTAACATCTGGCGAAGCTGTTTCAGTTGGACTCCTTTCGGCTATTTTAAAAAAAAGAAATATTAAATCTATTCCATTACTTGGATGGCAAATCCCAATTATAACAGACAGTAATCATCAAAAAGCTAAAATCTTAAACATAGATAAAGTAAGAATTGATAAATATTTAAATGATTATGATGTTTTAGTAGTTGCTGGATTCCAAGGTATCGATATAGATGGAAACATTACATCATTAGGAAGGGGTGGTTCTGATACAACTGCAGTTGCTGTTGCCGCTGCTGTAGATGCTGATAGATGCGATATTTACACAGATGTTGATGGTGTTTATTCAACTGATCCGAATCTAGAACCCAAAGCTAAAAAAATTAATAAATTAGCATTCGAAGAAATGTTAGAAATGTCATCTACTGGAGCAAAAGTACTTCATACTCGCTCCGTTGAATTAGCGATGAAAAATAATCTTACATTGCAAGTGCTTTCTTCAATAACAAAACAAAGTGGTACTCTTGTTGTAGATGAAAATAAATTAATTGAAAAAGAAATTGTAAGCGGAGTTAGCTTTAGTAATAATGAATCAAAACTAACTTTATCTGGTATTGCTGATAAACCTGGTATATCAGCAACAATTTTTGGATTGTTAGCCAATAATAATATTAACGTAGATATGATTGTTCAAAATACATCACAAGATGGTGTAACTGCAAATATCACCTTTACTGTTCCAAATAGTGAAATTCATAATGCTAAAAAAATATTAGAACAAAATCAAAATTTAATTAATTTTAAATCTATTGAAACCGATAATAATATTTCTAAAATTTCAGTAATTGGTATGGGGATGATGTCTCAATCTGGAGTAGCAAAGAAAATGTTTACAACTTTGGCTGATAATTCCATTAATATATTAGCTATCTCGACATCAGAAATAAAGATAAGTGTCTTAATTAATAAAAAATTTACAAAAATTGCTGTAAAATCTCTTCATGAGGCATATAATCTTGGAAATTAAATGAATACAGTAGGTCAAATTTTATTAATTGCAAGAAACTCCAAAAATCTTTCTATTAGTGATATATCAATTGAGTTAAAAATTTCTAAAAGTATCATTATTGATCTTGAAAATGATAATATAAAAAATAATCCAGATATTATTTTTAATATTGGACATTTAAGATCTTACTCAAACTTTCTTGAGTTAGATACTGAAACAATTATCAAAAAATTTAAAGATCAAGTATCATTTAATATTAAGGAAGAGAAAAAAAATATTACCCCAATAGTAGAAAACAATTTTTTTAAAATAGAAAAATTTTTTGCTGCTTCTATAATTTTAGTTGTATTTACTTCATTTTACTTTTTATTCGTTGATCAAAATAACAATGAAATTAACTTTGCTTTAATTCCAGATATACCTGAAAGTTTAGAACCTATAGTTGAAAAAGCTAATACTTTTAATAATTTATCAAAAAATAGTGATATTAAAAAAAGTGATTTGATAAATAATTCTAGTGCTATAGCATCAATAGAATTTGATGAAAATTTGACTACAGTTGCTACATTAAAAATATTAAATCCAACTTGGCTTCAATTAAGAGATGAAGAGAATAATATTGTTTTAAGTAAGTTAATGGATAAAGATGAAGAATTTTCATATGAATTAAAATTGAATTACAATATTACTGCAGGAAATGCAGGGAACATTTTAGTTCTTATAGATGATGAAGTAAGAGGAAAGATAGGTAAATACGGTGATATTTTAGACTCTTTTGTTTTATATAAAGATTTTACAAACTAAATAGATGCTTAGACCGTATCAACAAATTAATAGAAGAAAGTCGCGCGTTATTAAAGTTGGAAATGTTAGCATTGGAGGCAATAATCAAATTGCAGTTCAAACAATGACAAATACTCTGACTTCTAATGCCAAAGATACTATTGCTCAAATAGAAAGATCTGCAAAACTTGGAGTTGATTTAGTTCGCGTTTCTGTTCCAGATAAAGAATCTTCACATTCTTTAAAAGAAATTGTGAAACATAGCCCTGTACCTATAATTGCTGATATACATTTTCATTACAAAAGAGGTATTGAAGCAGCAAACAATGGCGCTTCTTGTATTAGAATTAATCCCGGTAACATTGGCAATATTGAAAGAATAAAAGAAGTTATAAAAGCTGCAAAGGATAATAATTGTTCAATTAGAGTAGGTGTTAATGCAGGAAGTTTAGAAAAACAAATTTTAGAAAAATTTTCGGAACCTAATCCAGAAGCTTTAGTGGAAAGTGCTAAATTGAATATAAAGATACTTGAAGATAATGATTTTACTAATTTCAAAATCAGTGTGAAATCTTCAGATATATTTATGTCTATAAAAGCATATGAGCAATTAGCTGAATTATGTGATTATCCATTGCATTTAGGTATTACGGAGGCGGGAGGAAAAAGAACAGGCTCAATTAAATCTTCAATTGGAGTTGGAAATTTACTTTTGAGAGGAATAGGAGATACAATTAGAATATCTTTGTCAGATGAGCCAGAAGAAGAGGTAAGAGTTGGTTTTGAAATCTTAAAAAGCTTAGGATTAAGGAATAGAGGTGTGAAAATCATATCATGTCCTTCATGTGCTAGACAACAATTTGAAGTAATAAAAACTGTAAAAAACTTAGAAAAAAAATTAGATGATATTTCCACACCTATAACAGTGTCAATAATTGGATGTGTTGTTAATGGTCCAGGTGAAGCTACAATGACAAATATTGGAATAACTGGTGGTGGAAATGATACACATATGATTTATCTTGATGGTAAAAAAAATAATGTTGTAAAAAATGTTGATTTAGAAAATTATCTTGAAGATCTAATTAGAAAAAAAACTAAAGAAATAGAACTTAGTAATTAATATGAAATTAAGATCAGTAAGAGGTACACATGATATATTTGGGGAAGAAATAGATAAATTTAACTTTATTTCTAATATTGTTTCTAAAAACGCTAATTTAAAAGAATATAAAGAAATCCAGACACCAATTTTTGAATTTAGTGATTTATTTGCAAAACCTCTTGGTGAACTTTCTGATGTTGTTTTAAAAGAAATGTATTCATTTGAAGATAGAAATAATGAATATTTAACACTACGCCCTGAGTATACAACGCCTATGATTAGAGCGGCCATTACTAATAATCTCTTAAATGATCTACCATTAAAAATCTTTGGAATTGGACCAATGTTTAGAAGGGAAAGGCCGCAAAAGGGTAGATATAGACAATTTAATCAAATTAATTTTGAAATACTTGGAACTAGAGATTTTCTTGCTGATGTTGAATTAATTTCTCTGTCAAATAATATTTTAAACGAACTGTTACCTAAATCTAAAATAAAACTTCATATTAATTCTTTAGGAGATAAAAAAACATTAATTGATTTTAAAAAAAGTCTTACAAAGTATTTTAATACCTATAAAAAAAAACTATCAGAAGAAAGCGTTAAAAAAATTGAAAGTAACCCATTAAGAATATTAGATTCAAAAAATCAGGCAGATGTTGAAATTTCACTATCTTCCCCTAAAATATATGAATACTTAACAGACGAAGCTAAAAAACATTATGAGGATCTTAAAAGATCATTAAATATACTAGAAATTGATTTTGAAGAAAACGCTAATCTCGTTAGAGGTCTTGATTATTATTGTAATACAGTATTCGAATACAAATCAGATAATTTAGGAAGTCAAGATACATTACTTGGTGGCGGGAGATATGATGGTTTAATAAAAGTATTAGGCGGGCCTGATATACCCGGTATTGGATGGGCCGCAGGTATTGAAAGAATTGCATTATTAATGGAGTACGAAAAAAAAATAAGCTCAACTGTTCATATTGCAGTAACAAATGAAAAATTTACAGATTATTTTCTTTATCTACAAAAATATTTATCTGAATATAGAATTTCATATTACTGGAACTATAAATACAATTTAAAAAAATCATTTACAAAAGCAAATATATCTTCAGCATCATATATAATTATTATTGGAGAAAATGAGTTTAATGGTGATTTTTTTACTATTAAAAATTTAATGACTGGCGAACAAAAAGAATTAAAGCTTAATCAAATATTTAATCATTTGAATGATAAATCTAGATAAACAATTTTCAATAATTTTAGAAAAATTTAAATTAATTGAAAATTCATTAAACAATATGAATGACATTGACTCAAATGAATTAATTAAATTAAACAGAGAATATTCAGAGCTCCGACCAATTGTAGAAAAAATTAAAGAATATAACAATTTACAAAAAGATATATTAAATCTTAATGAGTTAGTAAAAGATAATGATTTAGAAATTAGTAATATAGCTGAGTCGGAACTCATTGAAAAAAAAAATCAAATCAAAGATCTTGAACAGGAATTATTGAAGTTACTAATACCAAAAGATAAAAATGACTCTAAAAATTCAATTTTAGAAATCAGAGCTGGTACTGGTGGTGATGAAGCATCACTTTTTGCTTCTGATTTATTAAATATGTATCAGAGATATGCTGATTTAAATTCATGGAAATTTGATATTTTATCAATATCAGAAACAGGTTTAAAAGGAGTAAAGGAGGCTATTTGCAATATTTCAGGATTAAATGTTTTTTCAAAACTAAAATTCGAATCCGGTGTTCATAGAGTGCAAAGGGTTCCAACGACTGAAAGTAGTGGAAGAGTACATACATCCGCTGCTACTGTAGCAGTTCTACCAGAAGCTGAAGAGGTTGATATTGAAGTTCTTGATAAAGATCTAAGAATTGATGTTTTTAGATCAAGTGGACCAGGAGGACAATCTGTCAACACTACTGATAGTGCAGTAAGAATAACACATATTCCAACTGGTATAGTAGTTTCTCAACAAGATGAAAAATCTCAACACAAAAATAAAGCAAAAGCTTTAAAAATTTTAAGATCAAGATTACTAGACAATCAAATACAAGAAAAAAACAAAGAAAGATCTGAGCAAAGAAAAAATCAAGTAGGCTCTGGAGATAGATCTGAGAGAATAAGAACCTATAATTTTCCTCAAGGAAGGGTTTCTGATCATAGAATAAATCTTACATTGTATAATCTTTCAGAAATACTTGAGGGTAAAATAGATGAATTGATAAATCCTTTAATTGCTGAAGAAGAGAGTACAAAGTTAGCAAATATGAAGAATGAATAATTTAATTAAAGAGAGTTTAACTAAATTAAAACAAAAAAATATAAGTAATCCAGAACTAGATCTAAGAATTTTACTAAAGCATGCTTCAAAAAAAAATAATGAAATTATTTTAAGCAATCTTAATGTAGACAATATTGATATTGTTAAATTTAAATTTTATCTTCAAAAAAGACTTAATAGAGAACCAATAGCTAAAATAATTAACAATAAATCTTTCTGGAAAAATAATTTTTATGTAAACAGTTTTGTTTTAGATCCACGCCCTGAAACAGAATTAATAATTGAGGAAGTATTAAATATTTATAAGAATAAAAATAGTAAATTAAAAATATTAGATATTGGTACTGGATCAGGTTGTATTGCCATATCAATTGCAAAGGAATATAAAAATGCATTTATTACAGCTATTGATATCTCTAAAAAAGCATTAGAAGTTGCAGAAAAAAACTTAAAGATACATAACTGTGATGATCAAATTAAACTAAAGTTGATTGATTTTAAAAATATTAATTGCAAGTTTGATTTGATTGTATCCAATCCGCCATACTTAACAACCAACCAGTATAATAATACAGATCCAGAAGTTAAAAATTTTGAACCTAAATTAGCTTTAGTTGGAGGTGATGATGGTTTGAAATTTTACAAAGAATATTCAAATAATCTTAAAAATTTAATGAATAAACAAGGTTATTTTGTATGCGAAATTGGTAATAATCAAAGACAAAATTGTGAAGAAATATTTCAAAATTCTGGATTACATTTAAATAAAATTGTTCATGATTTACAAGGAATCGAGAGAATTCTTAGTTTTTCAAAGATATAAGTTGAAATAAATTAAATGAACTGTATAAAAAAAGTGATTAATAATTTATAAAAATTTTTAATTTCCAAACAATATGTATAAAAAAAACGGTAGAACCGCATATAAAAGTAATAAAAGAATTGGTTTTAAAAAAACTGGTGGATACAAAAACTTTAATAATAGAAATAGAGGAAATGTATCTCAACAATACAATAAATATTTAAAACTTGCTAAAGAAGCCTTTAGATCAGGAGATAGGATACAATCTGAATATTATTATCAATTTACTGATCATTATTATAGAATAATGGTTGAGCTGGGTATTAATGTTGAAGAAAATACAAATTTTGATGATCAAAAACAAAGTACTTCGAATGAACAAACTTCTGATAATGATAATGAAACTGTTGAAGTAAATGATAATGATAAAGCAGAAGATGATACTATTGAATCTATTCCATTTATAGCTGAACCATCTAAAGAAAAGAGAGTAAGATCAACAAAGTAGTTATTCGTATAACATACTCAGATGATCTGCATATATTATTTTATATGCATTTTTAAATTTTTCCAATTCCTTGCCCTCTAGTATTTTTCCAGAAGGTAGTTTTAGTTTTAAAGGATTTATATGTTTATTTTGATAAATGATTTCATAATGAAGATGCGGCCCTGTAGAATTTCCTGTACTACCTACATATCCTATAACTTCACCTTGGTTAACTCTTAGACCTTTAGATATCCCTTTCTTGTAATTTGACAAATGTGCATACGCCGTTTTATATCCATTATTATGCCTTATACGAATATATTTTCCATACCCTCCATTTCTTCCAACGTATTCAACAATGCCATTCCCTCCAGCATAGATAGGCGTTCCAGTTGGTGCAGCAAAATCCACACCTTTATGCATTTTATTGAATCCTGAGATTGGATGTTTACGCATACCAAAATTTGATGAAATTCTTGCTCCATCTAAAGGAGTTTTTAATATTGATTTTTTAACATTTTTTCCCTCTCTGTTAAAATAATCAACATAACCATCAGCTGTAACAAACTTAAAATATTCTAATTGTTTTCCATCAATTATTATCGAAGCATATTTAATATCGTTATATTCTAATCTACCAGTTTCAATTATTTCATCAAACTCATAGGATATTGATACAACAGTATCGACTCTAATATCTCTTTGAAAATCGAGATCAAAACTAAAAAGACTTATAATTTTAACTAATATATCTGGTGAAATACCATTTTTAATACCATCTGAAAATAATGATTCTGTAATTGTATATTCTTTAGATTCAATAAATGAAACCTTGGTTAATTCTCTTATGTTTAAATTGATTTCTTTATCTAAATTAACAGATATAATTGTCTCATTGTTCTTAAAAAATTCAATTTTTTTTATTTCTCCAAAATTATTTTCAAACACACTTATAATTTCTCCAGTTTTCATTTTCTTTAAATCAAAAAAGTTTTCTATCTCGCTTATAATTGCGTAAATATTTTCTTTTTTAAAGTTCAAACTCTCTAAAATAGAGACAAAAGTATCACCCTGTAAAATTTCAATTTTTTTCTGAACATATTGTACTTTATCAACACTCTTTTTTATATTAGTTGAAACCACCTTCTCTTTTTTTTGTTGAATAATTTCATTTTTATCTTCTACTAATTTTTTTTTAACGATCTCTCTCTCTAAAAAATTTTTCTTTGATAAATTAAAGTATTCAGAAACAAATAAATAATATCCTAATGATATTAAAGAAACTAAAAATAGATATCTTAAAATTTTAAACACCTAGAAATATTTTGAATTAAAATATACAAGTGGCTTCAATTTATCGTTAGATTTTAGTTCTAATATCTTACATATAAAAATTATGTGATCGCCTTTTTTGATTTTATCAATTAGTTTACATTCAAGATTTGCTATGCAATTGGGTATAATTGCTGTTTTATTTCTCCCTTCAATAAATTTTATATTTGCCAAATTAGGTGTAGTTGAGGCAAAATTTTCAGATATTTTTTTTTGCTTACTAGATAAAATATTTATTGATAAAAATTTAGTTCTTAAAAACTTCTTTATAGAAGATGAGTAATTACCTAAAGAAAACAAAACCATAGGAGGGTTGAGAGATAAAGAGTTAAATGAATTAACAGTTTTCCCATATATTGAATTATTATTTTTAACACATACAACAGTAATTCCAGTCGAAAACTTACTAAGTGTTTTTTTAAAATTCTTAGTGCTTACTTTTTTCATAATCTTTTTTGCATATAAATTGAGTCAACCCACCTATTTTTTTTAAAACCAGCTTTCTTTATAGTTCCAATATAATCAAAACCATTTTTTTTATGAATGTTTATTGAAGCAAAATTATTTTTTCCACCAATTACTGCTATCAAATTTTTAATCTTTGCAATTTTTTTACATATTTTAACAAGTTCTTTTAGTACTTTATTACCATAACCTTTATTAATAAAAGCTGGATCAATATAGATTGAATGTTCATATGAAAATCTATACCCACTTTTTTCTCTAAAATTATTTACAAAGGCTAATCCAATAACTTCATTATCTTTAGTTGCTAAAATAAATGGTAATTTATTTTTTTTTATTTTTTTCAATAATAAATTAAATGTTGATTTAGATAATTTTTTTTCCTCAAAATTAGATAATGAATTTTCAATAAAATAATTGTAAATTTTTAGAGCTTTAGAGATTTCATTTTCTGTAAAATTATTTCTTTTTACCTTCATTTATCTCCTAATTTCAATATTATATTATGTGAATAATTCTAAACTCTGAATATTATTTAATAAAAAATTGATCAATATTTTTATAAATTATTTACTTAATAATGATTAAAAAAGGTTAAATTAAGTAAAATTTAAAGATTTCAAAAAAGCTTTCAATTATTGCTTTAGCTTTCAAAGTCATTATATTCCTATAACAAGCTTTTTAAAAAAAAAGACTTTTTGGGTGCGTAGCTCAGCGGTAGAGCACTGCCTCGACACGGCAGGGGTCACAGGTTCAATCCCTGTCGCACCCACCATCTTAACAGATATTTCCATATCTTTTTATTAGTGTTATGTCAGTTATACTTTTATTTTATGTTTAATTCTACAATTTCATTTTGACATTATTTTCACAAATGTTTTGTATTTTGAGAGTTTTTTTAAAAAATTATCTAACTATTTTTTGAAGAATTTTGATTTTAGATTCTCCCTTACTTCTTTTTATCTATTATTTGATTTAATTTATCTTGTTTTCTTTAAATTAATTATATTAGACATTATAAAAATATATTACAAATGATTAAACATAAGTAAGAGATCTGTATAATAATTAATATAAACATTATGTTTAAGAAAATTGAAATTTGGATTTTATATTTAGTAATTATTTTGTTTACTATATTGTTGATTGCTTATGGTAGTCTTTTAAAAGAGGAACTAATAAAAGGTCAAAAAGATAGAATAGCTTACAAGGTATTAAATTTTATCTCTGACCTACCTTCTAATTTTAGTTTTTTAATTAAAAATTGGTCTGGTGTAGATTTATCCGTTGAAATAGATCGTTATGCAGAAAAAAAAGGTTTTATTAGGCACAATTTTAAACCTAGAAATGAGCTGTTACTTCTTTCAAGATATGATGGAGATTTAAAACAAAGTGTTATTGAATTAATTGATCTTGAAAACTTTTCAATTATTCATAGTTGGAAAACAGATGTAAATAAAATTCTTAAATTAACTGAAAATAAAAAAGAGTTTGAAAAATTTAAAATAGAGAAAAATTCAAAATCTTTTAGATTATTTAATCCATTACTTACAGATAATGGTGACATAATTTTTCAAGGCTTTTCACCTTTGGTCAAGATTGATTTCTGTAGTAATATTCTTTGGATAAATGATGAAGATATTTTTCATCATTCAATAGCAAAGGACTATGATGGTAATTTTTGGACTCCAACTCAGAACTATCCAAGCAAATTAGCAAAATATATAGATGGAATAGATATTAATTCATTTACAGATGATGCAATAACTAAAATTTCAAAAGAAAATAGAATTTTGTATAATAAATCAGTTACAGAAATTCTTTTTGAACATAATTTAGAAAATATGATTATTGGTAAGCTTAACACATTTTCAAATGACCCTATTCATCTTAATGATATTGAGCCAGTTCTTAAAGATGGTCCATTTTGGAAAAAAGGTGATGTTTTTCTTAGTTTAAGACATCAATCAATAATTATTTTGTTCAGACCTAATACAAATAAAATAATTAGAATTATATCAGGCCCATTTTTTCAGCAACATGATGTTGATATTTTAAGTGAAAAAGAAATTTCTATATTTAATAATAATACAATTTGGACCCCAAAGGGTGAAATAATAAAAAAAAATAGTGAAATTTTAATTTATAATTTTGAAACAAATAAATTCACAAAAAAGTTTAATGATCAATTAATTAAATTGAGTTTTAAAACAGAAACTGAAGGTTTGCATCATATTCTAAATGACTCATCTTTATTTTTAGAAGAACAAAATTATGGAAGAATTTTATTGTTAAATAATAAAGGAGATTTGGAGTGGGAATATATTAATAGAGCTAAAAATGGAAAGGTATATATATTAAATTGGTCATCAATTATTGACGATTTTGAATTAATTAATTACATAAAAAAAATAAAAAAAAATAATAAATGCTAAATTTAATAAATATAAAAATCATTTTGTTTTTAATTATTTTACCCAATTTCGCTCTAGCTTATGTTGGGCCCGGTATGAGTGGTGGTTTTATTGTAGCTGTCTTAGGGATATTTGTAGCGTTATTCTTAGCACTTTTTGGTGTTATTTACTATCCAATAAAAAGAATGATAAATAAGAAAAAGAAAATAAAAAAAATTGAGTAATCAAATAATCGTATTTATTTTTTTTATCTATCTTATAGAAACAATACAGTACTAAAAAAATTTTCTAAATTTGATAAATTAATTTTATTATCGTATAAAGATTTATTCAATGATGCAACATCAATATATTTAAAAAAAACTAATTAAATACTAAATTAGATCGACCTTACTTTATTTCAAATAATAAAACTATATCTTCTACTTTTGATAAACAGTTAATGATTAAATCAAATAAAATTTATCAGAAAATGCAAGTTTCAAATAAAAATATACTCAGGAATCATAACTATGCATACTTACTAGTGAGTTTGACACATTTGACAATATATGAAATATTAAAAAAATCTTTTTTCAGATTGCCTAGCCTAGTGGTGATAAACTCTATACGTAGAATTTATAAATTCAATCCTCGCAATATCACTGTAGAAATTTAAATAAATATTCTTGAAATTTAATAATATGATATATCTATATAATATGTTTAAATGTTTAATAGTAGCCACTCTAATTGCTTCATTGATTTTCCTAATAATAGATGTAATTTGGTTAAGCTTTGCTACAAAGTCTTTTTATAGACCATTAATTGGTAATTTATTAGCTGATAAACCTGTAATGTGGGCTGCCGCTCTTTTTTACATACTATATGTCTTTGGTATGGCCTTGGTTGTAATTCAACCTTGTGTTGATTCTGGTAACTTAATGAAAACATTGTATACTGGCTTCATATTTGGTTTGGTTGCATATGGTACATATAATTTAACAAATATGGCAGTACTCAAAGGATGGTCACCAACTGTTACTTTCGTAGATATGTTCTGGGGTGGTTCATTGACAGCTGTATCAGCTACATCCGGATTATATTTAGCAAAAAAAATAGTACACTTTTAATTTAGTCGATCCATTCCAAATTCTAGCATTTTTATTAGTATCGGGTTTTGACTTATTTTATTTTTATATTTTTTTACAAAAGTATTTATTTTATTATTACATAAATCAGTAACTTGTTTTTCACCAATTAATTTTAGTAACGTACTTTTGCCTTGTTCAACATCTTTACCTGGTGTTTTTCCAATTTTCTTAAAAGTTCCAATTTCATCGATTAAGTCATCTATAATTTGAAATATTAAACCAAATAACATTCCATAATCTTTTGCAAATTGAATATCTATTTTACTTTTATCTTTTAATATAAAAGGCGCAGAAAAAGAGAATTCGAATAACTTGCCAGTTTTTTTAGAATACATATCTAAAATTTTATTTTTAGATAATTTTTTATTTTCGTATTCTAAATCTAAAGCTTGACCAAGAGCTAATCCTTTATATCCAATACACAAAGAAAGATAATTTATTAAACTTAATCTAGAAATAACATTTTTATTTTTAAAATTTCCTGAGATCAATTCAAATGCTAAATCATGTAAAGCATCTCCTGCTAAAATTGCAGTAGCTTCATTAAATTTTTTATGAGTACTTAATTTACCTCTTCTGTAATCATCATCATCCATTGATGGTAAATCATCGTGAATTAAGGAATACGAATGTATACATTCTATACATGAGGCTATAATAAAGGCATCATTTGATGAAATTTTTGCTATTTTTGCAGACTCCATTACTAAAAATGGCCTTATTCTTTTTCCTCCATTCATAGAGCCATAAAAGATTGCATTTGATAAACTTGATTTATCTAGTTTATTTTTTAAAAGTTTTTTAAATTTAATATCAAACTTTCTTTTATTTGCATTTATTAACGTATTTAAGTTCATAGATAACAATTTATATTTGTTTTAATTTCTAAATTATTTAATACAAATATGCGAATGTATTTATGAGAATAGAAGAAGAAATAAAACTTGACTACTCAGATGTCCTTTTTAGACCAAAGAGAAGTACTTTAAAAAGTAGGAAAGATGTTGATTTGAATAGAAAATATACTTTCAAACACTCAAGATCATTATGGAAAGGAATTCCAATAATAGCTTCTAATATGGATGGTGTTGGTGAAATAGATGTTGCAAAAAAACTTACTTCTCACAAACTAATGACTGCCCTAACAAAACAGCATGATATTAATCAAATAGGAACTATTTATAAAAAAAATACTTTCTTTGATTCAATTGCTTTAAGTTGTGGTACAAGTAAAGATAGTTACAATAGGTTAAATTCAATTTTAAAAAAATATCCAAAATTTAAATTTATCTGTATTGATGTAGCAAATGGATATTCAGAAAACTTTAGTAATTTTGTATCCGAAGTAAGAAAAAAATATCCAAAAAAAACTATTATTGCCGGTAATGTTGTTACTGCAGATATGACTCAGGAATTAGTACTAAGTGGCGCGGATATTGTTAAAGTTGGTATCGGTCCTGGAAGTGTCTGTACCACTAGAATACAAACAGGAGTAGGTTATCCACAATTAAGTGCCGTAATGGAATGTGCTGATGCAGCACATGGATTAGGAGCACATATTATTGCTGACGGTGGATGTACTTGTCCTGGAGATGTTGCAAAGGGATTTGGTGCTGGCGCAGATTTTGTTATGCTTGGTGGAATGTTAGCAGGACATAAAGAAGGTGGAGGTGACATAATTGAAGAGAAAGGAATTAAATACATTGAATTTTATGGATCGAGCTCTGAAGAAGCTAACGAGAAACATTATGGCGGTCTAGCAAATTATAGATCATCCGAAGGAAAGAAAGTTAAAATACGAATGAAGAATTCGTTAGATAGTACAATCAGAGATATTTTAGGAGGAGTAAGAAGTAGTTGTACATATGTTGGTGCCGCATCATTAAAACAGCTTAGTAAGTGTACGACATTTGTAAGAGTAAATAATCAGTATAATGACACTTTTGGGAAAGTATAGACTAATAGCCTATTGCCATACCATCCTTTCGTGGATCTGATCCCCCGATAAGTACACCATTTTTTCTATCTATTTTTATACATTGACCACCACCAATAGCATTTTTGTTTATTTTAATTTTATGACCAATTTTACCTAATTTTTTTACAATTTTATCATTTAATGAATTTTCTACATTTAAGATGCCATCAAGAGCAAATGCCCTAGGCAAATCTAAACCTTCTTGCACTGACATGTTGTAGTCAATTATATTTTGAATAAAATGGGATTGACCAATTGGTTGATATTGCCCTCCCATTACCCCATAAGAATACAAGGTCTCATCATTCTTATTAGTTATTAGACCAGGGATTATTGTATGAAGTGGTCTTTTTTGACTATCAATCGAGTTTGGGTGATTGTCTTCTAATCTGAAATTTACACCTCTATTTTGAAAAAGAATTCCTGTTTTATTACTTGTAATTCCGCTTCCAAAACCATGACATATTGAATTAATAAAAGATACTGAATTCAAATCTCTATCTACAACACTTAAATATATTGTTTCAGGATGAGAAGTTACATAGCTTTTTTTTGAAGAGTAAATTTTATTTTTATTTATTCTCGAACATAAAGAGCTTATATATTTATCACTTAAATAATATTTAATATTTATATTATTAAAATTAGGATCACCAAATATTTTTTCTTTAACTTCAAAACATATTTTTGAAATTTCAGCTTGAAGATGATACCTTTCAAAACTTGAATGATTGTATTTTTTGATATTTAACTTCTCAATCATTGCCATCATCATCAAAACAACTAATCCAGGACTATTTAGCGGACATTGATGAATCTTTAAATTTCTATATGAATTTGTAATTGTTTTTGAAAATAATGTTTTTTGATTATAGAAATCTTCTTCTGTATGTAGTCCACCAAGTTTATTTAGTGTCTTGACCATGTCCTTTGTTATTTCACTTTTATAAAATCCTTTAATTTTATTTTTTGAGATAACTCTTAAAGTATTTGCTAAAGGAATATTTTTAAAAACTTCACCATAATCATAACTAATATTTCTATTTAAAAATAATTTTTTTGAATTAGGGTTTTTTTTAAGTTTTTTTTCATTCTCTTTCCATGCAATAGCTTCAACTTCATGAACAGGAAATCCATTTCTAGCAAAGTTTTCTGCACTGGATAAAACTTCTTTAAAATCAATCCTTCCAAATTTTTCATGCATAGCACACCATGCATGAACTGCTCCAGGAATAGTAACTGAATGTGGACTTGTTAAGCCAATACTTTTTATTTTATTATCTCTATAAAATTGAAGATTTGCTTTTTTTGGAGCAATTCCAGAACCATTTACAGCAATTGGTTTTTTCCCATTCATCGAAATAATTGCAAAACAATCTCCACCAATTCCTGTTGCGCTAGGACATACTACAGCTTGAACAGCTGAAGCCGCGATCGCAGCATCAACAGCATTTCCACCTTTTTGAAGTACATTGATACCAGCCATAGAGCTTAATGGATTTGATGTTGCCACCATGCCATTTTGAGCTAAAACATTAGATCTTCCTGGGTAAGATAACTTTCTCATATTAATTCAGACAATATATGTTTGACAAAACAAATCCCAGAATTTAAAGCGCATTTTATGAAAGTTAAATGTTCATTAAAAACTGCCAAAACTAGAGATAAGGATTGTAAAATCGTCCGTAGAAAAGGTAGGATTTATGTAATTAATAAGAAAAATCCCAGAATGAAAGCTAGACAGGGATAATTAATTCTCTGCTATATATTTTTCAGCCTCTAAAGCAGCCATACAGCCCATACCAGCAGCAGTTACAGCCTGCCTATAAATTTTATCTTTTACATCACCTGCTGCAAAGACTCCCTTAATACTTGTTTCAGTA
>CACIED010000005.1 GCA_902585605.1 uncultured Alphaproteobacteria bacterium | reverse complement strand
TTATCAACAATGTTTGATGGTTTTCCTGAGTTTATAATTAATTCTTTTTGAATTTTTTCTTCATTAGTTATAATTGACTTATCTAAATCCTGCACATCTAAAGACTCTGGTTTCATAGCAGCTATATGCATGCATAAGTTTTTAGATAAAATTTTAGTATCATTATCGTTCTTTTTTGAAGTGTATTCTAATAAAGAGATTATTTTACCTATATTATCTCTATAACTATTATGTATATAATAATTAAAATTTGTTTCATTATTATTTTTAATGAGCAAATCACTTAGTACTAAATTTTCACCAATTTTTGCAATCATTGAATTAAAATAATCTTTAACTGTGCCCTGTTCATATTTTAAATCTAAAAATTGATCTTTATTTATATTTAAATTGTTTTGAAGCACTAGATCTCCTAAACTATCTAGAAAATTTAAAAATGTATCACTTTTTGCAGCAAAATCAGTTTCACTATTAACTTTTATTAAGGCTGTGATATTTTCATTTGAATAAATACCAATAGCTCCTTCATTTGCTTCACGATCACTTTTTTTTGAAGCTTTAGCTAATCCTTTTTTTCTAAGAGCATCTATAGACTTTTCTATATCATTATTATTTTCTTCTAATGATTTTTTACAATCTAAAAAACCTGCACCTGTTTTCTCTCTTAATTCCTTTATAAGATCAGTTAATGATTTCATTGTTATTTTTCCTCTTTAATTTTTTTTTCAACTTCCTCATCATCTTTAATTTCATTTTCATTTTGAAAGTTTTTAGCATCTTCAATAGTTTCCATAAAATATGTTTTATACAGGTTTATTGACCTAAGTGCATCATCGTTACCAGGAATTAAATAGTCAATATTTTCTGGGTCAGCATTTGAATCAACAATAGCAACAATTGGAATATTCAATTTAGTTGCTTCGCGAATAGCAATTTTATCTTTGATTACATCAAATACAACTAATAAATCTGGTTTTCCATTTAGTGTTCTTATTCCACCAATATTTAATTCTAGTTTTTGTTTTTCTCTTGAAATATCTAATAATTCTTTTTTGGATAAATTCTTTGATAGTTCATTATCTTTTAGAAATAACTCAATTTCATCTAATCTCTTTATAGAATTAGAAATTGTTTTCCAATTTGTTAAAGTGCCACCTAGCCATCTTTTGTTAACATAGAAATTATTATTAGACAGTGCTAACTCTTTAACAACATCACTGCACTGTTTTTTTGTACCAACAAAAAGTATTTTACCTGACTTAGAAACAGTTTCGTGTATCTTAGTGAGTGCACTATTTATTAATTCTAATGTAATTCTTAGATCAAAAATATGAATGTTATTTCTAACACCATATATATATTCTTTCATTTTAGGATTCCATCTTCTTACATTGTGACCAAAATGAACTCCTGATTCTAGAAGATCTTCTATTTTAACTTCTGGTAAATTCATATTTACTCCCGGTTTAACCTCCACAGAAATAAAAAACACCGGTTTTTTCTGTGTGTTAGATTTAATTTGAATGATCTAATATTATAATAGGTTATTTTTTCAAGATATTTCTAAAGAATAATCTAATATTTTTGATTTATTCAAATCATCAAGTTTTTTGTAAGATTTAATAGAATATTTATTAAAATCAAAATTTACTAATTTTTGATCCACTGTAATGAAGACATCAATAAATTTATCAAAATTGTCGCTTTCTTTTGGTGCAAAAATATTATCTTTTAATTTATCAATGTTTTTAATATTTGTATAAATATTAAATTTATAATTATTATTATTAAAAATTTTTTCTAAAGACTCTAATGATCTTATTATAAAACGAGTATCAGTGTTACTTTTTACAATATCAACATTAAATATTAACAAATTACCCTCTTTCAATAATGGTCGGTATTTATATAAATTTTCACTAAATATTGTTAATTCAAATTGAAAACTAGTTTCTGATACTGTTATAAATGCATACTTTTTTCCATCCTTATTTGACCTTTCTTTAATATCTAGAATAGCGCCACAAACTTTAACGACATTTGATTCATAGCTTTCAGAATAGTTTTTAAAAGACATAATATTCTCTAATTCAAAAAACTTTTTTGGATAATGATTTAATGGGTGATCAGAGAAATAAAATCCAATAACCTCTAACTCGTTAGATAAAATTTCAGAATTCTTCCACTTTTCATAATTTTGATTAAAAAGATTTTTATCTTCAAAAGAAATCTCATTTTCTTCAAAGAGCATATCTTGATTGATATTTTTTTCTCCTCCAAAGAGTTCAACAAATTTTGGTACATTATTAAATAATTTAGATCTGTTAGCTTCAATACTATCAAAAGCTCCTGCCTGAATAAGCTTTTCAAGTTGTCTTTTGTTTATTACCTCTTTAGAAACTCTATTCATAAAATCAATTATACTCTTAAATTTGCCATTTTTATTTCTTTCATCAACCATGTTAGAAATTGATTTTAAACCAACACCTTTAATTGCTGCTAATCCAAATCTTATTGATTTTAAGTTGTCATTTATTTCAATTGAAAATAATGGGTCAGAAAAATTTATATCTGGTTTTAAAAAATTAATATTTAATCTTTCTATTTCTTGTTTAAGTAAAATAATTTTTTCTGTTCTATCTATAGAATAATTTAAAGTTGCTGTAAGAAATTCGTGAGGAAAGTTTGCTTTTAGATAAGCAGTTTGGTAAGATATTAAAGCATATGCTGCTGCATGACTTTTATTAAAACCGTACCCTGCAAATTTATCAACTAAATCAAATATTTTTGCAGCTTCTTTTTTATCAATATTATTTTGAACAGCACCTTCTATAAATCTTGATTTTTGCATATCCATTTCTTTTTGAATTTTTTTTCCCATTGCTCTTCTTAGTAAGTCTGCTTCACCTAAAGAATAATTTGATAAAACTTGTGCAATCTGCATTACTTGTTCTTGATAAACAATAATTCCATAAGTTTCTTTTAAGACGTCTTCTAACATAGAATGAAGATATTTGATTTCTTCACGTCCATGTTTTCTATTACAAAAAGAAGGAATATTATCCATTGGTCCAGGTCTAAACAAAGCAACTACTGCAATTATTTCTTCAAATCTATCTGGTTGTAATTGACGAAGAACACTTCCCATACCATTGCTTTCCAATTGGAAGATTCCAACAGTGTCACCTTTACTTAACTGATCATATGTTTTTTTGTCATTTAGGGGTATGTTATTTATTAAAAAATTCTTATTCTCTTTAATTATCAATTCTATGCAGTCATCAATGATTGATAATGTGGTTAATCCAAGAAAATCAAATTTTATTAAACCTACTTCTTCAACGTATTTCATAGAAAATTGTGTTGCATTTGTATTGGTATTTTGATCTTTGTATAAAGGAACTACTTTAGATAATTTTTCATGACCAATAACAACTCCTGCAGCATGTGTTGAAGCATGTCTGTGAGTTCCTTCAATTTTAAGACTCACATCAATAATATTTGAAATTCTTTCATCACTGCTTATCCTTTCTTGCAAACTTCTTTCAGATTTAATTGACTCACTTAAAGAAAGTGGATTTGATGGATTAAAAGGTATTAGTTTAGCAAAAGAGTCTACCTCTCCATACGGAACTTCTAAAACCCTACCAATGTCTCTTACTGCAGCTCTTGATGCTAGAGTACCAAATGTAATAATATGAGCTACACATTCACTTCCATATTTATTATTTACGTATTCGATAACTTCATCTCTTCTAGTTTGACAAAAATCTATGTCAAAATCTGGCATTGACACTCTTTCTGGATTTAAGAATCTTTCAAATAATAATTCATATTCTAATGGATCTAAATCTGTTATCCCTAAACACCACGCTACTAAACTGCCGGCGCCCGATCCTCTTCCAGGACCAACAGGGATGGATTCCTTTTTAGCCCAATTAACAAAATCTGCTACTATTAAAAAATATCCAGCAAACCCCATTCTAATGATGATTTCGTTTTCATATTTCAATCTATCTGTGTAAATTTCTATATTCTTAATATTCTTTTCTTTTATTTTTTTTCCAAGTCCCAATTCTGAGGTTTTTAATAAATAATTTTCTGCAGATAGATTTAAATCATTTTTAAATTCCGGTAATTTTGGTTTTGTTGATTCAGGAAAATAATTACAAGATAGAGAAATATTTAAATTATTTTGAATTATCTCAGGAATATCTTCAAAATTTGAATACATTTCTTCATTTGACTTGAAATAAATGTTTTCATTTGAAGTATTTCTTTGAGAATTGTTAATTGTAGATTTTTGAGCAATACATAGTAATGCATCATGAGCTGAATAATCATCTTTAGTAGCGTACTTAATATTATTTGAACCAATAAGGGGTATGTCATATTCTTTTGATAAATTAATAAATTCTTTTTCAAAAAAATCGATATTTTGATCATTTATTCTTTGAATTTCAAAAAGAAAATTTTGCTTAAAAACTTTTTTAAAATTATCAATTAATTGAATGATATCTTTTTTTTTGTTTTCTTTGTTTAATAAAAGTAAAGGATTAAATTCACCACCTATATAACAAAATAAACCTTCAGAAAATTTCTCTAATTGTGAAAAGTATATACCAACATTATTTCCTTCCTTAAGATGAGAAAGTGAGCTTAATTCTAATAGATTTCTATACCCGATTTCATTTTTGACTAAAAATGTAACTTGGGAAATTTGATTATTTACAACAACATCTAGTAAATTTATTGAAGTTCCTATTATAGGTTGAATATTATTTTTTACGCATTCTTTTGAAAACTCAAAGACTCCAAACATATTATTATTATCTGTAATGGCAATTGCAGGCATTTCATTTTTTTTTGCAAGATCTACTAAATTAGTAATTTTTAAAGTACTTTCAGATAAAGAATATGAAGATAAAGATCGTAAATGAATAAAAGGATTATTCATTCTTTAATTGTATATTCTTGTTTTTAAAATAATAAATTTCATCAGCTAGTAATGAATAAGTTTTGTTATGAGTAACATATACTAAAGTTTTTTTATTTTGTTCGATATAATTTATAAAAAATTTAAAAATGTTGTTAGCAGTATCTTCATCAAGATTTCCAGTCATCTCATCAGCTAAAATTAAATCTGGATTATTTACTAAAGATCTTGCAATAGCAACTCTTTGTTGTTCTCCTCCTGATAACTTTAAAGGTTTATAATTAATCCTTTCATTTAAACCAAATTCAAAAAGTAGTTTTTTAGATATTTCATGACTTTTCTTTTCATTTTTATTTATTAATAATGGAAGCATAACATTCTCGATAACAGTGAGTTCAGGAATCAAATGAAAAAATTGATGAATAAAACCAATTGATAATCCTCTAATTTTATTTGTTTCATCTTTAGAACATAAAGAAATATCTTTATTCTTAAAATAAACTTTTCCATCATATTCAGAGTCAAGTAAACCAATAATATTAAGAAAAGTAGTTTTGCCTGAACCTGAAGGCCCAACAATCGCAACTTTAGTGTTTTGCATTAATTTAAAATTCAGATTTTTAATTATCTCAATTTTTAAATTATTTTCATTAGAATAATGTTTACCTAAACTAGATATCTCTAATAAATATTTGTTATTCACTTCTTAAACTCTTAATAGGATCTATTCTGGCTGAACTTAAAGCTGGAAAAATAGTTGAGATAATTGATATGATTATAGCCACACAAAGTACGTAAACAACTTCATTTATACTAATCTTTGAAGGTAAAGATGATAAATAATAGACTTCTTCAGAAAAGAGCTTTGTCCCAAGTAAATATTCTAAAAAACTTTGAATTGATTTAATATTTATTGTGAAAAGTATTCCAATTATTAATCCTATTAACGAGCCAATCAAGCCAATTGAGGTTCCAATAATAAAAAATATTTTTATAATACTTTTATTACTCATTCCAATAGTTTTTAAAATGCCAATATCCTTATTTTTTTCTTTTACAAAAATAATTAAACCTGAAATAATATTTAATGATGCAACTAAGATGATTAAAGAAAGGATAATAAACATAACATTCTTTTCTACTTTAAGTGCATTTATTAAAGTTTTGTTTTGATCCTTCCAAGATATTGAATAAAAATTTAATAATAGATTAGATGTTTCTAATTCTACTTTATTTTTAAATAATTCAATTTCATTAGGAGATGATGTAAAGAATTCAATTTTGTTATATATATCTTCATCATATAAGAGTAATTTTCTAACAAGTTCTGAAGATAAAAAAATTAAATTTGAATCATATTCATATAAACCTAGATCAAATACACCTACTACCTCCAATGTTTTAAATCTTGGAATATTTCCTAATATTGTTTTATCAGTCTTTGGAATTGCAATTTTAACCTTATCTCCCACGCTTAGATTCATTTCGTTCGCTAAGGAATCTCCAATTAATATTTCACTTTTTGGATTTTGAATTAATGCACCCATATTAATTGAATTAAACAAATAATGATTTTTATCATATGCATCATAGCCTTTGATCATCACACCTTTTGAGTTATTTGATTTTATAATTAATCCATTTGTTTCAATAGATTTGTAGTGTTGGTAAAAAAAAGAATTATCAATATTCAATATAAGTTCATCAGCTTGCTTATTTGTTATCTCATTATCAAAACTATAAATATTAAGGTGCGAATTAAGTCCAATTATTCTGTTAGTTAGATCAATTCTAAAACCATTCATAACAGACATTACTATAATAATTGCTGCTACTCCTAAACTAATACCTATTATTGAAAACCAAGCAAAAATAGACACATAGCCATCGGATTTCTTAGAAAATAAAAACCTAAAAATCAGTAATCGTTCTGATTTAGAAATCATCTATTTTTTTAACTTATTAATAATAAAATCAATTACACTACTGGACGAAATTTTTTCACTTTCATTATTTTGGCGATTTTTTATTTCTACTAAATTATCTTTTAAATCTCTTTTGCCAATAATAATTTGATATGGTGTCCCAATTAACTCATTATCAGATAATTTTTTTCCTATACTGCAGATTCTATCATCTAAAATGACTTCAATATTATTTTTCATAAAATATTCATAATATTCTGATGATTTTGTGGCACAATCTTGATCATCTGGCATTAAATTAACTATGGAAACCTTAAATGGAGCAACTTCTATAGGCCATCTAATTCCTTTTTCATCATGATAAGCTTCTATAATTGCACCCACAAGTCTTGAAACACCAATGCCATATGATCCCATATGTACTGGAACATTTTTCCCACTTTTATCTTGAACAAATGCGTTTAATTTCTCAGAATATTTTGTTCCAAAATAAAATATATGACCGACTTCAATACCCTTAGAAATTTTTAAATCTTCATTTGAAATTGGGCAATTTTTTTCATCATGTTGATCATCAACTGCAGCATAAAATGACTGCAACTCATTTGGATCTATAGTTTCAGGGTTTAGAGTTTCTAATTTTTTATCATAATAAAGTGTACTTTCACCAGTCTTAGCTAGTATTTGAAATTCATGACTTAAGTTACCGCCAATTGGTCCAGTTTCCGCTCTTAAGGAAATTGGTGTTAAACCCATTCTAATAAAAGTTTTTATGTATGCTTTAAACATATTGTCATAAGATTTTTTTGCTTCGTTTTCATCAAGATCAAATGAATAATTATCCTTCATTAAGAATTCTCTTCCTCGCATTACTCCAAACCTAGGCCTAACTTCATCTCGGAATTTCCATTGAATATGATAAAGGTTTTTTGGAAGATCTTTGTAAGAATTAATATGTGATTGAAATATATCAGTAATTAATTCTTCATTTGTTGGGCCGTATAGCATATCTCTTCCACTTCGATCTGTAATCCTCAACATTTCTTTTCCATAATCATCATATCTTCCTGATTTAATCCATAAATCAGAAGATTGAATCGTAGGCATAAGGAGTTCTATTGCTCCTGCATTATTTTGTTCTTCTCGGACAATCTGTTCAATTTTTTTTAATACAAGTAAACCTAATGGCAACCAAGAATAAATACCTGCACTAGATTGCTTAATCATACCTGCTCTGATCATTAATTTATGTGAAATTATTTCAGCATCTGATGGTGCATCTTTAATAGTGGGAAGAAAAAAATTAGAATATTTCATTTATTAAATATATTTGATAAATCAAATCCAAATAAAATCAAAAAAAATAAAATTAAAGCTGATATTAATGAAGTTGCTATAAATTTTATTAGAAGATATGGCTTACTCGGAGCACTTTTTGCATGTCCAGATTCTACTTTTTGGGGTACTTTTATCTTAATCGGTAGGAGTATGAAAAATAAAATCCACCAAACAAGGATAAAAATTAGAACATGGGTAAATAGTGCCATTAAGATCGTATCAAATGAACTTCAATTTCTGGTTTTTTTTGAATTGAATTTTTTATAATTTTTCTAAAACTACTTTTAACTAAGTCAGATACTATAAGATCTGATGATTTTTGATCTTTGTTAAGTTTTGTAAAGTTTTCTATAAAAAGTATTTTAAAATCACTTTTAATATTTTCTTCATCAATTCCCGGCAATCCTTTTAAGGTAAGTAATATATTTTTATTAATTGAAGAGTCATCATCATTGATAATTAAAGAAATTAAAACTAGCCCTTCAAATGAATATTTCCTTCTCTCTTTAATAAATGCAGATTCAGAGTCATAAAGATTTTTACCCTCGACAATTAACTTTCCAGTTTCAAATTTTTCTACAATTTTAGGTTCACCTGGTGCAATTTTGAGACATTTTCCATTTTCTAAAATTTTAGTAAATGGCACTTGAGATGAGTAAGATAATTGTTTATGCGCTTCTAGATGCATGGGTTCACCATGCACAGGAATAGATAGGTAGGGTTTTGTCCAATTATACATTTGTTTTATTTCATCTGCATAACCATGACCTGAAACATGTACTAAATCATCATCAGCTGTTACTATCTCAACTCTTTGTCTAATAAGTAAGTTCTTTAAATTATTTATTGATTTTTCATTACCAGGAATATCTCTAGAGCTAAAAATTACTACATCTTCAGGCTCTAAATGTAAATGTTGATGAGAATTATAAGCTATTCTGAAAAGCGCAGATCTTTTTTCACCCTGACTTCCAGTACAAATTATGACTAAATTTTCTCTTGGTATATAAGAAGCTTCATCTTCACTTATAAAAATTTCATCATCAGCAACATAACCACATTTTCTTGCTACTTCGATATTTTTTTTCATACTCCTACCAACAAGAGCGACCTTTCTTTTATTTTTTTTTGCTGCATGAATAATATTTTTCATTCTTGCAATATTTGAAGAAAAACAGGTAACAACAATTCTATTAGAAAATCTTGAAAATATACTTGTCAGTTCATCCCTAACTTCACTTTCAGATTCTGATTTGCCAGGCACATTTGCGTTAGTAGAGTCACCTATTAAGGCAAGTAATCCATCATTTCCTAATTTTTTAAATTTTTCTTTTGAAAATGAGTCTCCTAAAGTAGGTGAATGATCTATTTTCCAATCAGCAGTATGAAGTAATGATCCATATGTTGTGTTAATTACTATTGCACTTGGTTCTGGAATTGAGTGCGTAGTTGGAATAAAACTTATATCAAAATTATTGAATATTAATTTTTTGTCTAGATTTATCTCTTCTAAAGTAAATCCTTCTACTTTATTGAATTCTTTTAGCCGATTTTCGATAAGGAATTTTGCAAATTTACTTGCATATACAGGACATTTAATTTTATTTGCTAAGAACGCAACAGCTCCTGCATGATCTTCATGACCATGGCTGATAATAATAGCCTCAAGATTATCTTCTAAACTTTCTATATGATCTATTTTTGGTACCAATAAATCTACACCAGGAAACTTTTCATCTGCAAATGAAAGACCTAAATCTATCATTATCCATTTTCCATCACATCCATAAAGATAACAATTTGCACCTATTTCTCCTATACCCCCAAGAGATAAAAAGTGTAGTCCTTCATTAAAATCATTTAGTTGTAAATTATTACTCATAAAAATGTTTGTTACCGATTTCTTTTATTCCTTCTAATGTTAAATGTTCCTTATATATAGGTTTATAAATAATTTTATCCCTAAATATTTTACCTAGACCACCCGTAATATAGACTTTGGGCTTAAAATTATTCTCCTTGATAATTTGCTTTAATATCCCATTAACTGCATGCAAATAACCAAAATAGAAACCTGATTGAATAGAAGCAAATGTATTATTATTAACAATTTTTTTTGATTTTGATATTTTTGAAGTTTTTATTAACTCAGCATTTTTTAAAAGTGTCTCCATTGAAAGATTTATACCTGGAAAAATTAATCCACCTAAATATTGATTATTTTTAATGACATCAAAAGTAGTAGCTGTACCAAAGTCAACAATTATACAGTCTTTTATTTTCTTACTATATACATAGGCATAGTTTGCTATGCGATCACTTCCAATTTGATTTAAATTATAATTGATACTATTTTTAAATGGTATTTTTATTGGATTAATTACATAAAATTTAAATTTATTTTTTTGAAAGATATTTTTAAAAATTAAATTTAAAGAAGGTACAACAGAGCACAAGATGCAAAATCTATCTTTAAGATTATTAATCAACTTTTTGTTAGATTTAAAAAATTTATTTATTTCTTTTTGAGTAATATTGATTTTGTTTTTTGTTTTTAATCTAATAATTTTATTTAATTTGTTTTTTGTATAAAAACCTATAACTATATTAGTATTACCTGCATCTATAACAATCATTAAATTATTCTAGCGTTATATATATTTTCAAAATTAATATTATTTTTTAAAGTAATTGACCCATCTGGGTTAAGATTATGAAATATTCCTTGTTTTACATTTTGTTCATCGATTTTTAAATTAATATTGCCTCCTAAATATAATAATCTACTTTTATATTCAGTCATAATTTTTTCGTGATCATTTAGCAGTTGTTTAAAATTGTTAAAATACTCTTCCATAATTTCATATACAAAATAAAAGTTATTAATTTCTTTATTGTATTTATAAATATTAGTTGTAGGATAATTTTCTATTTTTGGAGAAGATACTATATTAACTCCAAAACCAGTATTTATATATTTATCACTTTTGATACTAAATATTTCAGAAATTATTCCAGAAATTTTTTCGTTATTAATTAAAATATCATTCGGCCATTTAATTTGAGTTTTTACATTACAAATATTTTCAATTACAGAACAGATCATATTAGTAATAAAAGCATTATTTAAAAAATGATTTTCTATTGGCAATATATTTTTAGATAAAATAGAAATATAGACATTATTTTTTGGACTTTCCCAAGTTGTACCTCTTCTTCCAAATCCTTTTTTTTGTTCATTTGCCATCAAACATATATTTCTATTATAAATAAGTTTTTTAATCTCTGACATTGTAGAATCTACAGATTCAATAAAATGAAAATCAAAATTGTTTTTATCTAATAGATTTTTAATTTTATATAATGACATTAATTAAATGGTCAAATTTGCTGATATATTAATCAATAAAGACGGGTAAAATATAAAACAAATAATTAAAAACAAACTTAAGGATAGAATAATTTTTGATTGAAAGGAAATTTTAAAATTGATTATTCCTTCACTAATACTTTCATCAAAATACATTATCTTAATAATTCTTAAATAATAAAAAGCAGAAATAACACTAGCTAGGACACCAAGAACTGAAAGTACATATAATTCCTGTTCAATTGCAGCAAT
Organism: uncultured Alphaproteobacteria bacterium; assembly: GCA_902585605.1. GTDB lineage: Bacteria > Pseudomonadota > Alphaproteobacteria > HIMB59 > CACPNW01. Next base: position 52,949 of record CACIED010000005.1, on the reverse strand, counting down.
GAAAACATAAAACTTTCCAAAAAATCCTATAAAAGGTGGAATACCAGCCATAGATAGCATTATTATTGAAATAGAAAGACTAACGATTGGATTACTTTTACTTAACCCTTTCAAATCACTTATGTTAATTAAATATTCATTTTTAACTTTTAATGAAAGTAAAATAGCAAAAATAGCAACATTCATTATCATGTATGAAAACATATAAATAGATGCTGCTTTAATTCCATCATCATTTGCGGCAACTAAAGCTATTAATATATAGCCTATATGTCCGATAGAACTATAAGCTAATAATCTTTTAATATTTGACTGTGCTATAGCCGCGATAGCCCCAAGAAACATTGAGGCTATTGATAAAAATAAAATTATTTGACTCCATTCTAAGTAAAAATTTTCAAATGGAACTAAGCAAAAACGATAAATTAAAGCTACTGCAGCAATCTTAGGGACAATAGCAAAAAAACCTGTAATTGAGTTTGGCGCTCCTTCATAAACATCGGGAGTCCACATATGGAAAGGTACGGCTGAAACCTTAAAAGCCAAGCCTACCATCACAAATACAAGACCAAATATTAGACCTAAATTTAAATTATCATATTTTGATAAATAGAAACTTATATCATCAAAATTCATTGAACCAGTGAATCCATAAATTAAGGAGAAGCCATACAATAGTATACCAGACGATAATGCTCCTAAAATAAAGTATTTTACTCCTGACTCAGCTGATGAAATTGAATCTCTTTTTATTGCTGCAGCAACATACAAAGATAAACTTTGCAGTTCTATTGCTAAATACATGGACATAAGATTATTTGAAGCAATCATTAACATCATCCCAAGTGTTGAAAATAAAAATAAAACAGGAATTTCAAAATTTTTAAGCTTAATGCCTAAGAAATAATCTTTAGAAATAATGATACTAGCTATTGATCCTAATAGAGCTAAAATTTTAAAAAAATTTATAAAAGAAGAATGGCTAAATAAACTTTTATAATTTGCAAAATTGGATTCACTATCATAGTAAACAAGCAAAATGGTTAACAATAAAACGAAAACTGCTAAATTAGAAGTTTGCCTAAAGGCATTCTTTTTTAAAAAAAGACCAAAAAGTAAGCATACAAAAGAAGAGCATGCTAAAAAAATTTCAGGTATAAAAAAAATATTGTAAATATTATTTAGCATTAGCTATTTCATAGTTTGTTATAATTAGTTCAAGTGATAATCTCATAGGATCTAAAAATAGATTTGGAAATATACCTAGTAATATTACTGAAATTGCTAAAGGAATTAATATGATTTTCTCTCTTGTGTTTATATCTAAAATATCTGCAAGTTTATTATTAGTTATGGTGCCAAAAATAATTCTTTTATAAAGATATAGCATGTAAACAGCGGATAATATTATTCCAAAAGCCGCGCCAATAACAACGTAACTTGAAAATTTAAATGCTCCAATAATAACTAAAAATTCTCCAACAAAACCACTAGTCCCAGGTAATCCAACTGATCCCAGCATAAAAATCATAAATACTGTTGCATAAAGTGGCATTCTTTGAACTAATCCTCCATAAAATTCAATTTCTCTAGTATGCATTCGATCATAAATAACACCAACACATAAAAATAATGCTGCTGAAACTAGTCCATGACTAATCATTTGCATCATTGCCCCTTCTAAACCTTGTTGATTAACTAAGAAAATTCCAATTGTTACAATGCCCATATGAGCAACAGATGAATATGCAATTAGTTTTTTAATATCAGTTTGTGCTAGTGCTACTAAGGAAGTGTATACTATGGCAACTATACTTAATGTCATAATTAAAGGAATAAAAAACTCTGTTGCTTCTGGAAGCATGCCTAAAGAGAAACGGATAAAACCATATCCACCCATTTTTAAAAGTACTCCAGCTAAAATAACAGATCCAGCCGTTGGAGCTTCAACATGTGCATCAGGCAACCATGTATGAAAAGGCCACATAGGAATTTTAACTGCAAAGGAAGCAAAGAAGGCAAGCCATAGAAACAATTGAGTATTATAGGAAAAATAATTACCTTGTAAAAACTCTATACTCATTGAGCTTGTATTTCTATACATCACAATAATAGCAATCAACATGAGTACTGACCCCAAAAGAGTATAGAGAAAGAATTTAAAAGAAGCATAGATTCTTCTATTTCCTCCCCAAATACCTATGATTAGATACATTGGTATTAATACGGCTTCAAAAAAAATATAAAATAAAAGTATATCTATAGAAGCAAACATTCCAATCATTACAGTCTCTAAAAATAGAAAAGAAAGCATATATTCCTTGACTCTTTTTTTTATATTATTCCAACTAGCTAAAATACAAAGTGGGGTTAAAAATGTACTTAATAAAATCATAAAAAGTGAGATACCGTCAACACCAACATGGTAGAAGAAATTAAAATCATCGAACCATCTAAATTTTTCTTCATATTGATAAGATGGATTGGAGTAATCAAATTGTAACCAAAGTATTAAACTTAAAATAAATGTTCCTAACGTTGTTAGTAAAGCAGCCCATTTAATATTAATTGATGTTAATTCATCTTCTTTAATAAAAAGAATAATTAAAGCGCCAATTAAAGGTAAAAAAATTATTACTGATACTAGTGGCCAGTCAATCATTTAGTAATATAAAAACCATGTTAAAATTATTACTAAGCCGCCAAGCATAGCAAAAGCATAATGAAACAAATACCCTGATTGAAATAAACTTACATAAGATGAAGATTTTGAAATAATCCAAGACACTCCGTTTGGCCCTAATCCATCGATAGTTTTTTCATCTCCTCTTTTCCAAAAAAAGTTTGCTAATTTGAAAAAAGTTAAAACAAATACTTTATGATATAGTTCATCCACATACCATTTATTTTTAGAAAGAGAATATAGGGGATCTAAGTTATGAGAAAGATTTTTTGCTCTATTTAAATTATTTGAATATATCAACACACATATAAGAATTCCAATTGCAACAGCTGATTTTGATATTAAGGATTGTGTAAGAGGAAGATATTTATGAGAGCTCTCTGTTAATAATACTGCATTATCCCAAAATTCTTTTTTGTAATATCCAATAAAATAATCAGCAAAGAATATTCCTGAAAAAATAGAACCAATTGCAAGAATAAATAATGGAGCTGTCATAACTAAAGGTGATTCATGGGCGTGATCATATGTTTTATTTTCTGATCTATTTTCACCATGAAATGTTAGAAATAATAATCTCCATGAATAAAAAGCTGTAAGTAGAGCAGTTAAAATACCTACTAAATATGCAAAATATGCTATTCCATTTGATGCATAGAAAGCATTTTCTAAAATACTTTCTTTTGAATAGTAGCCAGATAGATACGGGAAACCAATAATTGCAAGAGATCCAATCCACATCATTGTAGCGGTAAAAGGTATTTTTTTGAAAAGTCCGCCCATTTTTCTCATATCCTGTTCATGATGCATTGCGTGAATTACAGAACCTGCAGAAAGAAATAGAAGAGCTTTAAAAAAGGCATGGGTTGTTAAGTGAAATATTGATGCATTATAAGCACCTACACCTGCTGCGAAAAACATATATCCTAATTGACTACATGTTGAATATGCAATCACTCGTTTAATATCATTTTGTGTTAAGGCTATAGAGGCGGCAAAAATAGCTGTAGCCGCGCCTACAAAAGTAATGAATAAATTAGTAAATGCAGCAAACTCATAAAGAGGACTCATTCTTGCAACTAAAAATACGCCAGCTGTTACCATTGTTGCAGCATGTATTAGCGCAGAAACAGGAGTAGGTCCTTCCATAGCATCTGGCAGCCATGTGTGTAAACCTAATTGGGCAGATTTACCCATTGCTCCTATAAATAAAAGAAAACATAAAAAATCTAAAGTTGGAAAACTAAATGAAAGGAATTGAATTTGATGCTCACTAAATTGATCCACTTGCTCAAATATACTGTCGAAACTTATCGTACCAAAAATGTAAAAAATTCCTGCAATTCCAATTGCGTATCCAAAATCTCCAACTCTATTTACGACAAATGCTTTTATAGCAGCTTTGTTGGCTGAATCTTTATGGTGCCAAAAACCAATTAATAAATATGAGGCTAGTCCAACACCCTCCCAACCAAAAAACATTTGCAACAAGTTATTACTTGATACAAGCACAAGCATAAAAAAAGTAAATAAGCTTAGATAGCCCATAAATCTTATTTTTGATGGATCTTCTTCCATATAACCTATTGAATATAAGTGAACACAAGCGGAAACAGTTGTAACCACAATGAACATTACGGCAGTTAACGTGTCTAATCTTATTGACCAATCAACAATAAAGTTTCCAGAAGTAATCCAGTTAAGAATAAAGATTGTTTCAGTTTCCTTATTATTAATAAATTGAATGAATATTATCCAAGAAAATAATGCACAAAGAAAAAGAATTGAAGTTGTTGATATTTGATAAATCTTATAGTGAAACAGTTTACCTAGCAAAAAACAAAAAAGAAAACCAAGTAGAGGTAAAAATATAATTGAGGTTGCCATCTACTATCCCTTAAGCTGATTAATTTTATTTACTTCTATTGATCCTAAATTTCTAAAAAATACTACAAGTATGGCAAGTCCAATTGCTGCTTCAGCTGCTGCAACAGTAAGTGTAAGCATTGCAAAAATTTGCCCTGAGATATCATTAATATAAGCTGAGAAAGCAATAAAATTAATATTTACCGACAACAAGATGAGTTCTATAGACATTAAAATTATAATTAAATTTTTCTTATTTAAAAATATTCCTAAAACACCTAAGGTAAAAATAATTGCACCGAGAAAAAGATAGTGTTCAAGAGTAATCATGAATTAAATTCCTTCGCCTATTTTTACTTTTTTCTTTTCTATAGCTGTTGATGCATCAACTGTATTTTGAGAATCTATATTTTGCCTTTTAACACCACCTTTATCTCTTAATGTAAGTGTAATAGAGCCAATCATTGCGACTAATAAAATTATCCCACATATTTGAAATAAATAAAAATATTCAGTGTAGAGTATTTGCCCAATCATTTTTGTATTTTCCACTTCATTAACTATAGGTTGTAGTGGTGTTTGATTGTTATAAATATTAGACGATCTATCTGTTAAAAAAAGTATTCCAAGTTCAATTACTAGAACTATCCCTAATAATGCTCCAAAAGGTAAATATTGCAAAAAACCCTCTCTCAACTTTACAAAATTTATATCAAGCATCATTACAACGAATAGAAAAAGGACGGCAACAGCTCCAACATATACAACAACAAGGATCATTGCCAAAAATTCAGCACCTAATAAAACAAAGAGTCCTGATGCGTTAACAAAGCTTAAAATTAAGAACAAAACTGAATGAACTGGATTTTTTGCACTTATAACCATTAGAGCAGAAAGAACTGCAACAGATGAAAAAAGATAAAATGTTAATGAATAAAGAACCATTCTTATCTATATTTTCTATCGAGATGAATATTTTGAGCAATTTCTTGCTCCCATCTATCTCCATTTTCTAAAAGTTTATCTTTATTATAAATTAATTCTTCTCTTGTTTCAGTGGCAAATTCAAAATTTGGTCCTTCTACTATCGCATCAACTGGGCAAGATTCTTGACATAAACCACAGTAAATACATTTAGTCATATCTATATCATATCTTGTTGTTCTTCTGCTTCCGTCCTCTCTTGGCTCTGCTTCAATTGTAATTGCCTGAGCAGGACATACTGCTTCACAAAGTTTACATGCGATACATCTCTCTTCCCCACTTGGATATCTTCTCAAAGCATGCTCGCCTCTAAAACGTGGACTTAATGGACCTTTTTCGTGAGGATAATTTATTGTAACTTTAGATTTAAATATGTATTTGAAAGTTAAAAATAGTCCTTGAAATAATTCAAATAAAGTAAAAGATTTAATTAATTTATACATATTAATTTGGCAGCATGTCAAAATATACTAAAAAACCAGAAGTTGCCACAACCCAAAACATAGAAAACGGTAAAAAAACTTTCCATCCAAGTCTCATTAACTGATCATATCTATATCTTGGGAAAGTTCCTCTAACCCAAATAAATAAAAATAATATAAATATAACTTTCACAGTAAACCAGATTACTCCAGGAACAACATTTAATGGGTATACATCAAATGGAGGAAGCCATCCGCCTAAAAAAAGAATGACAGTCATAGAAGACATTAAAATCATACTCGCGTATTCACCTAAAAAAAATAATACAAATGAAGCAGATGAATATTCAGTAAAAAATCCTGCAACAAGTGTTGATTCATCTTCAGGAAGATCAAAAGGTAATCTATTTGTTTCAGCTAACGCAGAAATAAAAAAAATAATGAACATAGGTAATAATGGAATTGCAAACCATACAGTCTGCTGAGCTAAAACTATCTTTGATAAATTTAAAGAACCTACACATAATAATACAGTAATTATTACAAATCCAATAGATACTTCATATGAAACCATTTGAGCAGCTGATCTTAATGCTCCTAGAAAAGGATATTGAGAGTTACTAGCCCATCCAGCCATTATTATTCCGTATACCCCAAGAGATGATACTGCAAAGAGATACATGATACCTACGTTAATATCAGAGACTACCCATCCTGGAGCAAAAGGTATTACTGCCCAACCTGCTAAGCTAAGTACCATTGTTATTATGGGTGCTAAAATAAAAACAATTTTATTTGATCCACTAGGTATAATATTTTCTTTAGTAATAAGTTTTAATGCATCAGCAAAACTTTGTAATATACCAAAAGGCCCTACTATATTTGGACCTCTTCTTAATTGAATTAATGCTAATACTTTTCTTTCAGCATAAACTAAAAAAGCTACAGATATTAAAACTGGCACAACAACAGCAAGTATTTGGGCAATGATTATTAACCCTGTAATTAATATATCATAAGTCATCTAATTATTATGCTGCCTTATTTAAAATATCTTTAGTGCATTTTGCCATTGTTTCAGAAGATCTAGAAATAGAATCATTCATATAAAAATTTTCAATGTTATATTTAATTTTAATATTCTCAATTTTATTATTTTTAGCAAAAGTTATTTCGCCAATAGAATTAACTTCATTTAAGAGAGCAAATTGACCATAGGTACTTGTAAGCTCATTTCGAAGCTCCCCAAGATTATTGAAATTTAAATTTTTTTCAAATAAGTCACTTAAAACTCTAAAAATTTTCCACTCCTCTTTTGCTTCACCTATTGGATTATGACACTTAGTTGTTTGAATAACTCTACCTTCTATATTCATATAAGTAGAACTTTTCTCAGTATATGCAGGGGTTGGTAAAATTATATCAGCTATAGATGCTGAAACATCTCCATGATGACCAAGATAAACAACAAAAGCATTTTCAAATGTTGAAAAATTTATCTCATCTAACCCCATTAAGAAAACTACAGGCTTTGTTTTATCAATATGTTTTTTTAATTGTTTATTGTAATCATTATCAAATTTTTTATTATAAAATTTCAAATCTAATGCTCCTACTCTAGAAATATCTTGGTTAAGAATATTTAATGGATTTATATTTTTATTTTTTTGAATTTTTTTCGCAATTAATCCTGCAGTTTCTAATATTTTTTTTCCATGATCATTATTTATTGCTGAAGTACCTAATATTATAAGTGGGTTTTTTGCAGATTTTAAAACTTTATTGAATTCAGATTTATTATTAGATAATTTATTAAGGTAATCTAAAGAATCAGATAAATGATGATAATCGTAAGTAAGATCTAATTTAGGACCTATAAGGCCAATTTTGCAGTTATTTTCAATATATGCCTTTCTAATTCTAGCGTTTAGTACCGCTGCTTCCCATCTAGGGTTTGATCCGATTAAAAGAATAGCATCAGCCTTTTCAATTTCTTGAATTGTTGAATTAAATTTATAACTTGAAGATGAATTATCGATAATTTGTGTATTATCAAATCTACAATCATAGTTTTTTGATTTTAGTGAATTGCTAAATTTTTGTGCGGAATATAAAGTTTCAATATCGGTAAACTTACCAGATAGGAATACAGTATTTTCTTTACGTCTTTTTGTAATTTCTTTTTTTATTAATTCAAATGCATTATCCCATGAAGATTTTTGGAGTTTATTATTTGATTTAGAATATACATTATCCAATCTTTGACTTGAGAGTCCATCAACTGCAAATCTAGATTTATCGCTTATCCATTCTTCATTGGTTTCTTCATTTATTCTAGGAAGAGCTCTTAAAACTTTTTTTCCTCTTGTATCAATCCTTATACTTGAACCTATACCATCAAACACATCAAATGTTTCTGTCTTGGTTAACTCCCATGGTCTAGATTTAAATGCATATGGTTTGCTTGTTAAAGCACCTACGGGGCATAAATCAATTACATTTCCAGATAATTCTGACTCAATAGTTTTTTCTAAGTACGTCGTGATCTCAGCATTTTCACCTCTGCCAAGTAATCCTATATCATCAACACCCGCAACTTCTGTAGAAAACCTTACGCATCTTGTACAATGTATACATCTTGTCATAATTGTTTTGACAAGTGGTCCCATATTTTTATTTTGAACTGCTCTTTTGTTTTCTTCATATCTAGTTTTATCAAAACCATAATACATCGCTTGATCTTGAAGATCACATTCTCCTCCTTGATCACAAATAGGGCAATCCAATGGATGATTAATGAGAAGAAACTCCATTACACCTTTTCGAGCTTTTTTAACTGTTTCTGTTTTTGTTTTTATAACCATTCCATCTGCAGCTGGCATGGCACATGATGCAATAGGTTTTGGAGCTTTTTCCATTTCTACTAAACACATTCTACAGTTTCCTGCTATTGAGAGTTTTTCATGATAACAAAATCTTGGAATTTCAGTTCCTGCTTGTTCACAAGCTTGCATTACGGTCATGCCGTTTTCAAATTCGTATTCTTTATTATCAATAGTTATCTTTGGCACTAGGCTACTCTTTTATTTCTTTCTTGAATTCTTTTTTCAATTTCAGGTCTAAAGTGTCTAAACAAACCTTGAATAGGCCAAGCAGCAGCATCACCTAAGGCACAAATAGTATGACCTTCAATTTGCTTAGTCACATCTAAAATTTTATCAATATCTTGATGTTCAACATTTCCATGAACCATTTTTTCCATCATTCTGTACATCCATCCAGTACCTTCTCTGCAAGGTGTACATTGACCGCAGCTTTCATGTTTATAAAAATGTGATAATCTAGCTATCGCTTCAACAATATCTGTTGATTTATTCATTACAATAACAGCAGCAGTTCCTAATCCACTTTGAACTTCTTTTAGGCTATCAAAATCCATTTTAACAGTATCGCAAATAGACTTAGGTAATAAAGGCACACTTGCACCTCCAGGAATTACAGCTAATAAATTTTCCCAACCACCAATTACACCACCTGCATGTTTTTCAATCAGTTCTTTTAATGGTATCCCCATTTCCTCTTCTACATTGCATGGATTATTAACGTGTCCTGAAATACTAAAAATTTTTGTACCTGTATTGTTGGCACTTCCTAAATCAGCGAACCATTTTGAACCACGTCTTAAAATAGTTGGTGAAACGGCAACTGTTTCAACATTTGTAACTGTTGTTGGGCATCCATATAAACCTGCACCAGCGGGAAACGGAGGTTTTAATCGAGGTTGGCCTTTTTTACCCTCTAAACTTTCAAGTAAAGCAGTTTCTTCACCACAAATATATGCTCCTGCTCCTCTATGAAGATAAATATCAAAATCCCACCCTGTACCACATGCATTTTTACCAATTAAATTATTTGCGTAGGCTTCATCTATTGCTTTTTGTAAATTAGAAGATTCAGAATAATATTCACCCCTTATATATATATAACAAGTATGTGCATGCATAGCAAAGGCAGCAACTAAACAACCTTCTAAAAGAAGATGTGGGTCGTTTCTCATAATCTCTCGATCTTTACATGTGCCTGGCTCTGACTCATCTGCATTAACAACTAGGTAATGATCTTTTCCAGAGTCTTTTGGCATAAATGACCACTTAAGTCCCGCAGGGAAACCTGCTCCTCCCCTTCCTCTTAATTGACTATTTTTAATTTCCTCAACAATTTTTTCACTACCCATTTTAATAAGTTCTTTAGTATTTGACCAAATACCTCTTTTTTTGGCACCTTCTAATTTCCAATCATCAAAACCGTATAAATTTTTAAAAATTTTATCTTTTTCTTTAAGCATCAAATTTTCTTTCAGGTTGTGATGATTTTCTACCAATTTGTGAACCTACTTTTATTGATTTATTATCTTTTAAATCTTGAAGTATTTTTTTAAAACTCTCTTCATCTAAATCTTCATAATAATCATCATTGATCTGGACCATAGGAGCATTGCAACATGCACCTAAGCATTCAACTTCAACAACTGTAAATATTTCATTATCACTTGTCTCGCCAATATTAGTTTCGCAAACTTCTTGTGCAACTTTTGACAGTTTATCACTCCCTCTTAACCAACAAGGTGTCGTTCTACAAATTTGTACAAAATTTTTACCAATAGGTTCTAAATTAAACATGGAATAAAAAGTGGCAACTTCCAACACTCTTATATAAGACATACTTAGAGTTTCAGCTACTTTTTCCATTGAGTTTTTACTTAGCCATCCATTATTTTGTCTTTGTGCTAAATCAAGTAAAGGAATAACTGCGCTTTGAATACGGTTTGATGGATATTTTTTAATTATTTCAGAAATTTTTTTAAAATTTTCTGATGACCATTCAAAATTATCATTAATTTTTTTATATACTTTATTATTTGTACCAGGATGATGCATTATCTATCTATCTCTCCAAAAACAATATCTAAGCTACCTAGTATAGCGGCTATGTCAGCCATTAAGTGACCTTTAGATAAATGATCCAATGTTTGAAGGTGTGCAAAACCTGGTGCTCTTATTTTACATCTATATGGTTTACTAGATCCATCAGAGACAAGGTAAACGCCAAATTCACCCTTTGGAGCTTCTACTGCACTATAAACTTGACCAGCGGGAACACGGTAACCTTCAGTGAAAAGTTTAAAATGATGAATTAAAGCTTCCATTGATTTTTTCATTTGATTTCTTTTAGGAGGTGTAATTTTATTATCCTCAATTGATATTGGACCTGGTTTGATTTTATTTAAACATTGGTTAATAATACTAATGCTTTGTCTCATTTCCTCTATGCGAACCAAATATCGATCAAAACAATCACCCTTTTTTCCAACAGGAACTTCAAAATCAACTTGATCATAGGCGTCATACGGTTGAGATCTTCTTAAATCCCATGCTACACCTGCACTTCTTAATACGGGACCAGAACACCCCCATTCAATTGCTTCAGACTTTGAAATTATTCCTATATCAACTGATCTTTGTCTTAAAATTCTGTTATTAGTAAGCAAGCTTTCAAGATCATCAATAAATTTTGGAAGAGTTTTAAAATGTTCAAATAATTTTACTTCCATTCCTTCTGGCATATCCTGATGAACGCCGCCAGGTCTAAAATAGGCTGCATGAAATCTTGCCCCAGATACGGCTTCATGAAACTCCAAAAGCTTTTCCCTTTCTTCAAAACACCATAAAAAAGGTGTCACTGCACCAATGTCAGCAGCATAGGCAGGTATATTTAATAAATGGTTTAGTATTCTAGTAATTTCTGCAAAAATAACCCGAATATATTTAGCTCTTTCAGGAACATTGATACCTAGGAGATTTTCGGTTGCCAATGCAAAAGCATGTTCTTGACACATTGGTGAAACGTAATCAAGTCTATCAAAATAAGGGACAGCCTGAAGATAAGTTTTATATTCAATTAATTTTTCTGTCCCCCTATGTAACAATCCGATGTGTGGTTCTGCTCTTTGAACTACTTCACCTTCAAGCTCAACTACTAGACGTAAAACACCATGCGCAGCTGGATGTTGAGGGCCAAAGTTAATTGTAGTTGTATTAAGCTCTACTTCTTTCATTTAATTTTCACCACTAGATTTCTCATCACCAAAAAGTTTGTTTTCCATTCCTTCCCAAGGAGATTCACTATCGAAATTTCTAAATTCTTGAGTTAACTTAACAGGCTCATATATTACTTTTTTTTCAAGGTCATCGTAACGAACTTCTGTATGTCCTGTTAAAGGAAAATCTTTGCGCAACGGATAACCTTCAAAATTGTAATCCGTCATTATCCTTCTTAAATCAGGATGGTTAATAAATTCAATTCCAAATAAATCATAACATTCTCTTTCATACCAATCCGCAGATTTGTGAATATTGGTAATTGATTCTATGTTTTCATTTTCTTTAATAAAAGTTTTTAAAATAATTTTTTTATTTTTAGTTAAACTTTGCAAAATATAAATCAAATCAAATCTAAATTCTCTTGAAGGATAGTCTACAGCTGTAATATCTAATAATTGATTGAAATTAAGCTCAATATTATCTCTTAATTCGTTAAAAATTTTTATAATATTATTTTTTTCAAATTCTATTTCTAACAAATTATTATTCTCTAAAATATTATTTATGCCATCTATTTTAGTAAGAAATTTAATCATATAAATTATCTTTTAAATTTATTTTCTCTTCTAATTTTTTTCTGTAATTGCAATATACCGTAAACTAATGCTTCTGCTGTTGGGGGGCATCCTGGTACGTAAACATCAACGGGAACTATTCTATCGCAACCTCTTACTACTGAATATGAATAGTGATAATATCCACCACCATTTGCACATGAGCCCATTGATATAACCCATCTTGGTTCAGGCATTTGATCATAAACTTTTCTTAAAGCTGGTGCCATTTTATTTGTTAGTGTACCAGCAACAATCATTACATCAGATTGTCTGGGGCTACCTCTTGGTATAACTCCATAACGATCTAGATCATATCTTGCCATGTAAGAATGTATCATTTCAACTCCACAACATGCCAATCCAAAAGTCATAGGCCATAAAGAACCTGTTCTAGCCCAAGTTAGTATTTTGTCATAACTGGCGACTAAGAAACCCTTAGAAGAAAGTTCTGTGCTTAAAGTATCATCAACATATTTTTTAGCTTCATCTACTCCCATTCTAAAGCTCCTTTTTTCCATTCATAAATAAAACCAATTGTTAAAACTGTTAAAAATATCATCATCGACCAAAAGCCAAATAATCCAATTTTGCCTAATGTTATTGCCCAAGGAAATAAAAAGGCAACCTCTAAATCAAAAATTATAAAAAGAATTGCTACTAAATAAAATCTTACATCAAATCTTCCGCGAGCATCATCAAAAGCTTCAAACCCGCATTCATAAGCTGATAGTTTTTCTTTATCTGGTTGGGAGTCTCCCACTACAAAAGATAGTAATGTCATGCCAATAGCTAATGCTAGAGCAATAAAAATAAAAATCAAAATAGGCAAATATTCAAATAGAAACTCAGACACTATAATCTCACAATTAAATTAGTAATGTATTTAACGATTTATTCAACAATAACAACGTGTCTCGTTGCGACTTTAGTACACAAAAAAACAGAAATGAATGGCGCGAGAGACGGGATTCGAACCCGCGGCCTCTGCCGTGACAGGGCAGCGTTCTAACCAGCTGAACTACTCCCGCGCATGGTGGGTGTTGAGAGACTTGAACTCCCGGCCCTCTCGGTGTAAACGAGATGCTCTACCAACTGAGCTAAACACCCAAATAAAAGCGGCTGTTAAATTTATTTAACAGCCGGTGCAAGAAAAAAAGATAATTAATTGTTTACTGAGTCTTTTAAAGCTTTTCCTACAGTAAATTTAGGTCTTTTAGATGCAGGGATTTGAATTGATTCACCTGTTCTAGGGTTTCTACCGGTAGTTGCTTTTCTATGGCTAACGCTAAAATTACCAAATCCAACAATACTAACCTTTTCATCTCTCTTTAAAGAATTAGTAATTGCATCTAGAAAGCTTTCAATTGCTCTAGTTGCATCCGATTTTGATAGTCCAGCGGAAGATGCTACAGAAGCGATAAGATCATTTTTGTTCACTTTTAATCTCCTTTAATAAATTTGGTCAATAATTGTCTGTTTTTCAAACAAGTCAATATTATTATTTAAATTTTCCCAGAAAAGAGGGAATTTATCAATAAAACGGCTTAATAACTAAGTTATTTATAGTCGAAAATTAATGAGTGCTGCTTGTATTTTGAGAGTTTTTTAGCTGAGATTCGCTTAAATTTAGTGGAATTATTGATTTTGTTAAAGTGTGCTCAAGAATTGAAAAAGCTTCAGAAACAGGAATAATTTTTATTCCTTTTATTAGATCTTTATCAAACTCAGAAACTTCTCTAAAATTTTCAAGCGGTATAAGGACTTTTTTTATACCAGCTCTACTAGCTGCATATATTTTTTCTTTTAAACCTCCAATTGGAAGTACTCTGCCTCTAAGGGTGATTTCCCCAGTCATTGCAACATCTTTTCTAATTTTATTATTTGTAAGTGAAGAAACTAGAGAATTAAAAATTGCTATGCCTGCACTTGGACCATCTTTTGGTGTAGCTCCCTCAGGAACATGAATGTGAATGTCATAGTTTTCAAAATCTTTGGGGTTTATTCCTAAACTTAACGATTTTGATTTAACGTATGAAGTAGCAGCTTGAATTGATTCTTTCATCACTTCACCTAATTTACCTGTTATTGTTAGTTTTCCTTTGCCTATAGATAAAATTACCTCGACTGATAGAATTTCTCCTCCTACCTCAGTCCAAGCCAAACCATTAGTGACGCCGACCAAATTCTTTTTTTCAATTTCACTTGATCTAAATTTTGCAATACCAAGGAGATCTTGTAAAGATTTATCATTTAGGTTTATTTTTTTCATTTTAGTAGTTTCTAATTTTTTTACAGCTTTTCTACAAACTTTAGAGATTTCTTTTTCAAGATTTCTTACTCCAGCCTCTCTGGTATAATTTCTAATAATAGAGTTTAAAACTTTTGAACTAAAAAAAACTTCAGATTTTTTTATTCCATGATTTTTAATTTGTTTAGGAACTAAATATCTTTTTGCAATTTGATTTTTTTCTTTTTCAGTATACCCAGGAATTCTTATAACTTCCATTCTATCAAGAAGAGCTGGTGGTATGTTAAGTGTATTAGCTGTGCAAACAAACATTACATCAGAAAGATCATAGTCAAGTTCCAAGTAATGATCATTAAATTTACTATTTTGTTCAGGATCAAGGACTTCTAAAAGTGCAGAAGATGGATCTCCTCTCCAATCAGATCCAAGTTTATCAATTTCATCAAGTAATATAAGTGGATTAGAAGATTTTGACTTTTTCATTGCTTGAATAAATCTTCCAGGCATTGAACCGATATAGGTTTTTCTATGGCCTCTTATTTCAGCTTCATCCCTTACACCTCCTAAGGACATTCTAACAAAACTTCTTCCTGTTGAATTCGCAATGGATTTACCAAGAGATGTCTTTCCAACACCAGGGGGACCAACTAAACACAATATAGGACCTTTGAGTTTATCGGTTCTTTTTTGAACTGCTAAATATTCAAGAATTCTCTCCTTAACCTTGATTAGTCCATAGTGATCATTCTCTAATATTGAAGATGCTTTATTAATGTTTTTAGAAATTTGATTTGGGTTATTCCATGGTATTGACATTACCCAATCTAGATAGTTTCTAATTACAGTTGCCTCAGCTGACATAGGACTCATATTTTTTAATTTTTTAATTTCTGAGGTACATTTCTCTTTAGCTTCTTTAGACAAATTGTATTGATTTAATTTTTTCTCAAGCTCAGCAATTTCATCCAAATCTTCATTATCCCCTAATTCTTTTTGAATTGCTTTCATTTGTTCATTTAAATAATATTCTTTCTGTGTTTTTTCCATTTGTCTCTTTACTCGACCTTTTATTTTTTTCTCAACTTGAAAGGAATCAATTTCTGAAACCAAATAACCATAGACTTTGTTAAGTCTTTCTTCTGTTTTAATAATTTCTAAAATTTCTTGTTTTTGAGATAATGAAATTGATATATTCGATGCAATAATATCAACAATTTTATCAGGATCATTTATTGCTTTGACATTGTTAATTACATCCAAGGAAACTTTTTTGTTAATTTTTTGAAACTCAACAAACTGCTCAATAATAAGTTTTTGTAAAGCTCGTATGTTTGTATTCTTTTTAGTTTTATTGTTGATTTCAATAATAGATGCAGTGATAAATTCTTTATTAAAATTAATTTTATTTACTTTTGCTCTTTGTATTCCTTCAACCAAAACCTTAAGAGTACCATCTGGAAGTTTTAATAACTGAATAACTTTTGCAACAGTGCCAAAAGAATATAGGTTTTCTTTATCAGGATTGTCAACTTTTGAATTCTTTTGAGAAAGTAAAAAAATTTTTTTATCATTTGTCATTACATGATTAAGAGCATTTACTGATTGTTGTCTACCAACAAATAACGGAGCTACCATGTTTGGAAATACAACTATATCTCTTAGAGGAAGAACAGGAAGTAAATTTTTTACCATTTTATATAAATGTTTATATATTAATCAAATTCAAGAGTTATTTGACATTAATTTTTGATTATTTTCTTTATTTGAATAAATTAAAATTGGATCGGATTTTTTTGCAATAACATCTTTATTTATTACTACCTTATATAAATCTTTCTCTTCAGGTACTTTATACATGAGATCCATCAAGGAATCCTCAATTATAGATCTTAAACCTCTAGCACCAGTATTTTGTGAAACAGCTAACTTAGCAATTTCTTTTAAAGCATCTTCCTTTATTTCTAATTTAACTCCATCCATTTTCATAAGAGATTCGAATTGCTTGACAATCGCGTTTTTTGGTTGAGTCATTATTCGAATTAGCATATCTTCATCAAGTTCGCTCAAAGTAGTTATTACTGGGAGTCTTCCTATAAATTCTGGTATCATTCCAAATTTTAATAGATCTTGATTTTCTAAATTTTTGAGTGAAGCACCAATAGTCTTTTTAGGTTCTAAATCTAGTTTAGAATTAAATCCAATAGCTGTACCTTTTAAACGATAATTTATTATTTCTTCTAAACCTGAAAATGCACCTCCACATATAAAAAGTATGTTAGATGTATCCACTTGTAAAAATTCTTGCTGAGGATGTTTTCTTCCACCTTGGGGTGGTACACTAGCTACAGTGCCTTCCATAATTTTAAGCAAAGCTTGTTGAACACCTTCTCCTGAAACATCTCTTGTTATAGATGGGTTGTCGCTTTTTCTTCCAATTTTGTCAATTTCATCAATATAAACTATTCCTTTTTGTGCACGTTCAACATTGTAATCAGAAGCTTGTAATAATTTAAGAATTATATTTTCTACATCTTCCCCAACATAACCTGCTTCTGTTAAACTAGTTGCATCAGCTACTGTAAAAGGAACATCTAATATCTTTGCTAAAGTTTGAGCTAATAATGTTTTACCCGTTCCAGTTGGGCCAACTAAAAGAATATTTGATTTTGAGATTTCAATGTTGTCGTTTTCTAAATTAGAAGATAATCTCTTATAGTGATTATAAACAGCTACAGAAAGTATTTTTTTTGAATCTTTTTGACCAATTACATAATCATTTAAAAATTTATTTATTTCTGAAGGTTTAGGTATATCTTTTTTAATTTTAAATTTATTATTCTTATTATCTTCTTTTATAATATCCATGCATAGTTCAACGCATTCATCACATACAAAAACAGTTGGACCAGCTATTAACTTTTTAACTTCTTTTTGATTTTTTCCACAAAAAGAACAAAATAAAGAATCTTTATCATTTTTTTTGTTCATTATTTCCTACCCTTTACTACTTTGTCTATAAGACCAAATTTAATAGCTTCATCGGCAGAGAAATATTTATCTCTTTCCATGATACTTGATATTTCTGATATTTTTTTTCCTGTATGTTTTGAATAAATTTCATTTAATTTTAACTTTGCTCTCTTTATTTCATTTGTTTGAATTTCAATATCAGTTACCTGACCTTGATAGCCTCCGCTTGGTTGATGAACCATAATTCGAGAGTTAGGAAGTGAGAATCTCATCCCTTTTTCTCCAGCTGTCAGAAGAAGAGAGCCAGCAGAAGCAGCTTGACCTATACATATAGTCATAATTTTTGACGAAACATATTGCATAGTATCGTAAATAGCCAATCCTGACCAAACGATACCTCCTGGTGAATTAATATAAAAAGAAATTTCCTTTTTTGGATTTTCAGACTCTAGAAACAATATTTGAGCACAAATTAGACTTGCAACATTATCATCAATCGGTCCAGTAAGGAAAATTATTCTTTCTTTTAACAATCTTGAATAGATATCATAAGATCTTTCACCCCTTGAGGATTGTTCAACAACCATTGGAATAAGATTATTGGTAATATTATCTATTGGATCAATCATTTTTTTGCATCCTTAATATCAAATGTTTTAACTTCAAGTTTTTTATATTCATCTTCGTTTAATTTTATAACATTTGTTTTAGATTTGGAAATGATTGAATCAATTACTTTTTGTTCAATAAGAGGTGCTCGAATCGTATCCAGTGATGATGGATTTTTTTCAAAATATTCTATAATCTGCTTTTCTTGACCAGGATATTGCCTAGTATATTCTAGTATCCCTTTGTTAATTTCTTCTTCAGATACAACAACTTTTTCTTCAGAAGCGATATGTTGCATTAATAAACCAAGCTTAACCCTTCTTTCTGAGATTTTTTTATATCTTTTTTTAAGGTCATCATCTTTTAATATCTTATCATCTTCATCTAAACTGCCTTCTTTTTTAGCTTGCTCTAAACGGTTCCATATTTGTTTAAAATCGTCTTCTAGTACTCCATCAGGCAATTCAAATTTGTAATTATTATCTAAAAGATCCATCAATTCTTTTTTTTCTATTTGTTTTATTCCTTGCTCATATTGAGTTTTCATATTACTCAATAAAAAGTTTTTAAGATCTTTTTCTGTTTTAAAACCATTCTTATCTAAAAACTCTTTTGTTAGCTCAAATTTGATTTTTTCTTCAATTGAAATTATTTCAAAATGAAAAGTAGTTTTTTTAAATTTATCATCTTTAAGAATTTTTGATAAATTGATTTTTAATTCAATTTTATCTCCAGGTTTTACTTTTCTTTCTATTAATTCTTTATTTAAACCTGGAAGTATCCCATCATCAAAACCCAAATCAATGGGAAAATTTTTTTGAGATTTTAAATATTCTGGAAGGTCTTCTTGAGAGGATTCAAAATTAACAATAACCTTGTCGGAATTTTTAACTTGTCTCAAACTTTCAATTTTTTTAAAATTTTTTTGTGAGTCAATAAAACTCTTAAATTGATTTTCTTCTGCTCTTTTACCTAATACAATTTCATATTTATTTATTTTAAGATCTTTAAAATCTTTAAGTTCAATTTCAGGTTTTAAATCAAATTTTAAATTTATAGTTATTGGTTTATTTTTTTCATAGTTACTAAGCTCAACTTTAGGAGCCCTAAAAAGAGAAAACTTTTTTTCATCAATTAATCTTTTTGTATTTGTATCAATTACTTTTTGAATTACTTCATTTAAGACATTATCTTCATATTTTTTTTTAACAATATTTAGTGGGGCTTTACCTTTTCGAAAACCAGGAATATTTACAGTGGGCAGTATTTGATTTATTTTATTATCTACTTCAACATCAATTTCTTCATAAGGAATTTCTAATAAGTATTCCTTATAAAGTTTCGTAGATTTTAATTCTTTTGTATTCATAATTCATCAAACCTAATGGTAGGCCGGAAAGGACTTGAACCTTCACACCTCGCGGCACTAGAACCTAAATCTAGCGTGTCTACCAATTCCACCACCGGCCCTATTATTATTAGCCTTTTATGTACAATAAATTAAAAAACAATAGAGAAAATTAACTTAATACAAATTGGGGCGAACGATGGGATTCGAACCCACGGCATCAGGCACCACAAGCCTGCGCTCTAACCAACTGAGCTACGTTCGCCATATAACATAATTAAAAGTTTAATTTTTATATTAAATCGCTATATCAAAAATATGGAAGTTTCAAAAAGAATATTTAATTTAGAAACAGAAACGGCATTCTCTATTCTTGCTAAAGCCAATGATCTAGCAGCCAAAGGTAAAGATATTATCAATTTGGGAATTGGACAACCTGATTTTCCTACTCCAATCAATATACAAGAAGCTGCTATTAAGGCAATCAAAGATGGTTATCATGGATATACTCCATCAAATGGTATACCTGAATTACGAGAAGCAATCTCAGAGTTAGTACTCAACAAATACAAAACAAATATTAAGTCAGAAAATGTTTTAATTACTCCAGGAGGTAAGCCTGTAATTTTTATTTCAGCATTATTGTTAGGTAGTGAGGATAGAGAAATAATTTTTCCTGATCCAGGATTTCCAATTTATAGATCTATGATTAAATACAGCGGTGCAAAAGCTGTACCATTAAAGCTTTCAGAAAAAGATAATTTCGAAATTAATACTGAACAATTAAAAGAATTAATTTCTGATAAAACAAGTTTGATAATAATAAATAATCCAAACAATCCAACAGGATCATATATGAATAAGAAAAAAATTACTGATCTTGTTAATTTATTAGAGCAATATCCAAACGTCTCCATTTTAAGTGATGAAATTTATAGTAACATTATTTTTAATAATGAACAAATGCCATCATTATTAGAATACGAAAGTATAAAAGATAGATTGATAGTTCTTGAAGGATGGAGCAAAACATATTGTATGACTGGATGGAGGTTAGGCTGGAGTATATGGCCAGAAAATTTAATTGAACATGCTAATAAAATATGTATCAATTATAATTCCTGCGCTACCTCAATTTCGCAATATGCAGGATTAGAAGCAATAAAAGGTTCTCAGAAAGAAATAACAAAAATTGTTAGTGAATTTAAAAAAAGAAAAGAATACGTTTTTAACGAATTGAATAAATTAGAAAAAATCTCTTGTTTTGAACCGGGTGGTGCTTTTTATGCATTTCCCAATATTTCAAAAACTGGATTGAGTGGAAATAAATTTTCAGAAATCGCACTTGAAGAAAAAGGTGTTGCATTAGTTCCAGGCTCTAGCTTTGGAGATAATGCTGGAGAATTTGTTAGAATAAGTTTTGCTAATTCTCTAGAAAACATTAAAGAAGCAATTAATAGGTTATCAACAATATGAAAAAAATAGAAGCAATCATTAAACCATTTAAACTTTCTCAAGTTAAAGAAGCTTTACATGAACTTGGAATATCCGGGATGACATTAGTAGATGTAAAAGGTTTCGGTAGACAAAGAGGGTCAACTGGTGGAATTGATCCTAATGATGGGTATGATGATGAATTTTTAGCAAAAATGAAACTTGAAGTAATCGTTGAAGACAATCAAGTAGATGATGTTATTGAATCAATAAAAACTAGCGCTTATTCTGGAAAAATCGGCGATGGTAAGATTTTTGTATCGAATATTGAGCAGGTAATTAGAATAAGGACTGGTGAAAAAGACAGTGATGCTGTCTAATTTTTCTTTACTTTTATATAAAACCTAGTAATTAACCAATAATCGTTCAACTCTTTTAGAGTCGGAAGTAGGCATTGTGCCGAAGGAACGCATGCAAAAGTTATAAATCGTTCAACCTATTATATATAGGTCGGAAGTAGGCTATAAGCTGAAGGAACGCGCATCAAAAGCAGATTTCATAACTAGAGCATGATTTAACCGGGTAACGCTGGATAGCATACCCTTTTGTTGAAGTAAGGAGATAGATATGAAATTAAAAAGCTCGACTCCAAAAGATTTAATGTCTGAAATTAAAGATATGGACATTAAGATGGTTGATATGCGCTTTACTGATATACCAGGAACAACTCAACATTTTACAATACCAATTAAATTTTTAGACGAAGATATATTTTCTGATGGACTTGGTTTTGATGGATCTTCAGTAAGAGGTTTCCAAGAAATTCAAGACAGTGATATGATTGTTTTGCCAGATGCAACAACAGCCTATATTGATCCATTTTTTTCAGAAAAAACTTTGGCATTACATTGTAATATTAAAGATCCTGTAACTTTGGTTGACTATAGTCGTGATCCAAGAAATATTGCTAAAAAAGCTGAAGCTTATTTGAAATCATCTGGTATCGGTGACACAGCATTTTTTGGTCCAGAAGCAGAATTTTTTGTGTTTAATAACGTTCAGTTTGACTCAGGATCAAATTTTGCATTTCATGAAGTTGATTCTGTTGAAGGTACTTGGAATAGTGGTGCTGATGAAAATCCAAACTTAGGTCATAAGCCTAGACATAAAGAAGGTTATTTTCCTTTACCGCCAGTTGATACACTTCAAGATGTAAGAACTGAAATGGTAATGACAATGCAAGACATTGGTCTTACAGTTGAAGCACATCACCATGAAGTTGCAACAGGTGGACAATGTGAAATTGATTTAGAATTTTCGCCTTTACTAAAAATGGCTGATGACATGATGAAATATAAGTACGTTGTTAAAAATGTTGCTAGACAACATGGAATGACAGCTACATTTATGCCTAAACCTTTATTCGAAGATAATGGTTCAGGTATGCACGTTCATCAAAGTGTTTGGAAAGACGGTGACACATTAATGTATAAAGAGGGTAACTATGCTAACCTAAGTGATTTAGCTCTAAATTATATTGGCGGTATACTTAAACATGCACCTGCTCTTTTAGCTTTTTGTGCTCCTACTACTAATTCTTATAAAAGATTGGTCCCAGGCTTTGAGGCTCCGGTGAACATTGTTTACTCTCAAAGAAATAGAACTGCATCTGTTAGAATTCCTGCTTATTCTCAAAGCCCTAAAGCAAAAAGAATGGAGTTTAGATGTCCAGATCCAAGTGCAAATCCATACTTAGCATTCTCAGCAATGTTAATGGCAGGATTAGATGGAATTAAAAATAAAATTAATCCTGGTGATCCAACAGATATAAATCTCTATGCTGCTAGCGATGAAGTTTTGTCTAAAATTCAATCTACGCCTGGATCTTTAGCTGAATCTCTTGAAGCTCTTGAAAAAGATCATGCATTTTTATTAGAGGGTGATGTATTCACCAAAGATGTAATTGAAACTTATATTAGCTATAAAAAAGAGAGTGAGGTTGACCCGATTAATATTAGACCTCATCCACACGAGTTTAAACTATACTACGACGTGTAGAATTATACTTGTCTCTATAAAGAAAACCGCCTTAGGGCGGTTTTTTTTATGTTTTTAGAACAACACTTTTGATAAGAAATATTTGTGGCTAAAAAATCTACTTATAATGCCAAAGATATTGAAGTACTTGAGGGTCTTGAGCCAGTTCGTAAAAGACCGGGTATGTATATTGGAAGCACAAATCAAGATGGTCTTCATCATTTAGTTAACGAAGTACTAGATAATAGTATAGATGAAGTTTTAGCTGGTCATGCGACCGATATAAGTTTTCAATATAAAAAAGATGGTTCGATAAAAATAAAAGATAATGGAAGAGGTATTCCTATTGATTTTCATCCAAAATATAAAAATAAAAGAGCACTTGAAGTAGTTTTAACTACACTTCACGCAGGTGGTAAATTTAACAGTAATGCTTACAAAACTTCTGGTGGATTACACGGGGTTGGGATTTCTGTTGTAAATGCATTAAGTTCTTTATTACAAGTTCAGGTATTCAAAGATGGAAAAGTGTATAGACAAGATTACTCAAAAGGAAAGGTTAAGACAAAAATAAAAATTGAAAAATGTAGCAAAAAATTAAAAGGTACAGAAATTTCTTTTATTCCAGATGAAAGCATATTTGAAGAAACACAATTTGTTCCAAAAAAATTATATAATTTTATAAATATGAAATCAGTATTAGTTGGAGGGACAACTATCAACTTTGAAATTGATAAAGAATTAATAAAAGATAAAATCCCTAACAAAAAAAGTTTTTTTTATAAAAAAGGAATTGAAGATTATTTTCAATTAGAATACGCAAACAACTCTAAATTATTTGAAAAAAATTTTCTATTAAAATCAAAAATTAAAGATAATGAAAATTTTGAAACTTTAATTTCATTTAATACAAATGAAAATTCAAGTTTAATGTCATATTGTAATACTATTGAAACACCAGATGGCGGCTCTCATGAAAATGGTATTCGTAATGGAATTCTAAGAGCTATAAAACTTTATGGCCAAAAAAATCAATTCTCAAAAATCAGTAATATCAATCACAGTGATATTTTTGATTACTCTAACGTTATTATTTCAATATTTATAAATGATCCAAGTTTTGAAGGTCAAACTAAAAAGAGAATAATAATGCCAAATTTACAAAGAGAAATTGAAACAAAAACACAACAAGAATTTTTATTATGGTTAAATGCTAATAAGAAAAATTCAAAAATACTTTTAGATAATTTAATTGAAAGAGCTCTTCAAAGAACTGATTTATCAAAAATTAAAGAGTTAGATAGAAAAAGTATTAAAGAAAGAAATCGTCTTCCAGGTAAATTAGTAGATTGTTCGAGTAAATCAATAAAAGATTCTGAAATATTTATTGTCGAAGGCGACAGTGCTGGAGGTTCTGCTAAGCAAGCAAGAAATAGAGAATTTCAAGCAATACTTCCTTTAAGGGGTAAAATATTAAATGTTTATAATGTTGGGCTATCTAAAATTGCTGATAACAATGAAATACAAAATCTTATTCAATCTTTAGGTTGTGGTATTGGAAAAAACTTTGAAATTTCAAAACTTCGATATGAGAAAATAATTTTAATGACTGATGCGGACGTAGATGGTTCACATATTGCAACTCTACTTATTACTTTTTTTTATAAATATATGAAAAGTTTAATTGATGAAAATAAACTATATCTAGCAATGCCTCCTTTATTTAAAATTTATAACAAAAATAAATCTTTTTATGCATATGATGAAAAAGAGAAAGATAAATTAATTGAAAAAGAATTTAAGTCTGACAATTATAACATTACAAGATTTAAAGGTTTGGGTGAAATGCCAGCTGATCAATTGAAAGAGACTACAATGGATCAAAACAAAAGAAATCTAATATTGATTAACTCTGAAAAAGCGAAGAAAGATATGAAGAATACCGAAAGTTTATTCGAAACCTTAATGGGAAAACAAGCAGAGTTACGTTTTAAATTTATTCAAAATAATGCTAACTTCATTAAAAATTTAGACGTCTAATTTATGAAAAAATATTTTTTGGTAATAGATCAAGGAACAACAAGTTCAAGAATTGTACTGTATAATAAAAAATTTGAAATATTCGATATTGTCCAAAAAGAATTTAAACAATATTTTCCCAATGAAGGATGGGTAGAACATAATGCAATGGAAATTTGGGATGATGTTAGAAATTTAATTTCAAAAATATTAAGAAAAAATAAGTTAAATTCAAAAAATATAATTTCAATTGGAATTACCAATCAAAGAGAAACAACAGTTTTGTGGAATAAGAAAACTGGGAAACCAGTTTACAGAGCAATAGTCTGGCAAGATAGAAGAACATCTAATCTTTGTGAAAATTTAAAAAGAAAAGGCATTGATAAAAAAATTCAAAAAATAACTGGTCTAGAGCTTGATCCATATTTTTCAGCTACTAAAATTAAATGGATTATTGATAATGTTGAGGAAGTAAATAAGAATTTAAAAAATAATAATTTACTTTTTGGAACAATAGACACCTGGCTATTATGGAAATTAACCAAGGGAAAATCTCACCTAACAGATATATCAAATGCCTCAAGAACCATGATTTTTGATTCTCAAAAAGAGCAGTGGTCTGACAAAATTTTAAAAATATTTAATATTCCAAAAAATATCTTACCAACTGTAGTTGAAAATGCATATGATTTTGGCTCTACTAAATTATTTGGTGATTTAATACCAATTGGAGGTATGGCTGGAGATCAACAGTCAGCAACAATTGGTCAAGCTTGTTTTCAAAAAGGGCAATCAAAAAGTACATATGGTACAGGCTGTTTTCTTCTTATGAATATTGGAGAAAAATTTAAATTATCTAAAAATAGATTACTAACAACTGTTGCTTTTAAAATAAATGGTAAAAAAATGTTTTGCTATGAAGGAAGTATTTTTGTAGCAGGCTCTGCCATACAATGGCTTCGCGATAATTTAAAATTTATAAAAGATTCTAGTGAAACTGATAAATTGTATAAAAAAGCTAATAAAGATGAAAGTTTATTTTTTGTCCCAGCCTTAACTGGACTTGGCGCCCCATATTGGAACCCTAATGCAAGAGGAACATTTTTTGGTATCACTAGAAATACTTCTAAAGGAGATATCATCAAAGCAACTTTGGACAGCCTATCTTTTCAAACTTATGAATTAATTGAGTGTATGGAAAAAGATTCTAAGACAAAGATTAGTGAAATAAGAGTTGATGGAGGTATGGTTAAAAATAATAGCTTTCTACAAAGTTTAGCAAATATTTCTCAAATTAAAATTATTAGACCAAGTAATGTTGAGACTACTTCACTTGGCGTAGCATATCTTGCAGCAATTCAATCTGGATATTTAAAAAATACAAGCCAAATAAGTAAACTTTGGAAAAAAGATAAAACAGTAAAAGCAAATATTAACAAATCCATTTCAACTTCTAGTATTAGTAAGTGGAAATCAATTATAAATGTAGTCAATAATTTTTATTAAGATTTAACCAATTTGAAAGTTCTAAAGAATGGATTTCTTCATCAACTACATCATCATATATATGTAATTCTTTTTTCTCAAGATTATCAGGGTTTTGTAAAATCATTTTTTCGTTTTCATATTCTGATAAATTTTCATATACTTTTTGTTCCAACAAAATATCTTTTCTCATTTCCATAAGTCTGGCCATCCATTTTGAATTAAATTCTGGATGGTATTGCACTGCCCAAACACTTGATTGATTTACTTCAAAGCTTATAGATTGGAATTGACTGATCTTATTTGAGGCTAGTACCTTAGTTTCTTTTGGAAGCTTTTCTGCTTCATCATAATGCCAACAGAGTGCATTAAATGATTTTTTTTTGTTTTTATACATGGGATGAATTTCACCATCTTGATTTAATGTAATATTTTTAGCTAAAACTGCTTCAAGGCCTTTTGGATTTTTTCTTACTTTACCTCCTGCGGCAGTTACTAAAACCTGAAGCCCCCAACAACTACCAAATATTTTATTCTTTTTTTTAAATAATTCTTTAGCTAAATCTATTTGATTAGTTATGGATTTTGTCATGTTATATATATTAAGTAGGCTTCCTGTCCAAGCAACCGCTTCGAAATCGTCAAGACTTATGCCTAAAGGAAGGTAGTTATTATGAACAGCAGGATGAATTGTTGTAATATTGATAGTTGAACTAGAATATTTTTTTAAAATTTTTTCATATACTTGAAATTGAGTATCCATACCCAATTTTGTATATCGATCAGAAGCTTCTTTTTCATTTCCATCGACTAATAATATGTTCATATTTATCTTTATTTTTCATCTATCATGAAATATGTAAAACTTCATGAAAATTAAACTAGGTATCGCGCCTATTGCCTGGAGCAATGATGATATGCCAGAACTAGGGGGTGACACTCCTATTGAAAAATGTTTAGAGGATGCAAGCACATCTGGATTTACAGGTATTGAATTAGGTGGAAAATTTCCAAGAAACCCTGGAATAACAAAATTTCTTTTAGAAAAATTTAATTTAAAAATGCCAGGTGGTTGGTATGGCGCAATGCTTAGAGAAAGAAGTGTAAAAGAAGAATGGATAGCTCTTCAAGATCATTTAAATTTATTAAAGTTAATTAATGCAGATGTTTTTGTTTTTGCTGATGTATCTGGTTCAATCCAAGGCGATCAATCAAAAGCTCTTAGTAAAAGACCAATACTTGAAAAAGATGAATGGGATAGTTATTGCAAAAAAATCAGTGAATTATCTGATATGCTGATGGATGAAGGAATGCCAATGTCGTATCATGAGCATATGGGAACTATTATACAGTCCGAGGAAGATGTAGATCGATTTATGGATATGACAAATCAAAATACATTTTTGCTTTACGATAGTGGACACTTAATGTTTGCCGAAGCAAATTACGAAAGAGTATTAAAAAATTATATTTCTCGAATTAACCATGTTCATTGTAAAGATATTAGAAAAGATGTTTTTTTAAAATCTATTAAAGATGACTTAAGTTTTAGAGAGTCTTTTTTAGATGGTGTTTTCACTGTTCCAGGAGATGGTTGCATCGATTACGATCCATTAATTAAGATACTATATGAGGCAAAATATCAGGAATGGTTAATTATTGAAGCTGAGCAGGATCCTAAAAAAGCAAACCCTCTTGAATATGCAAAATTAGGACATAACTACTTGCATAATATAATAACAAAAAATGGGTATATTCTTTAAAATAACAATAAGTACTTTAATTTCATTCATTCCTTTATATGTTCTAGCTCACAAAGTAACTTTAGAGGACAAATCGTTAGAAAAGATTGTTAACGAAAGAATGGCAATAATGCAAAAAATAAAAAGCACATCATCGAAACTTTACAGATTAATAAATTCAGATCAATATGAGGAAATGTTAGAGCTTAATGAAACTCTTCTTCACTCAGCATCTGAATTTAAAGATTTTTATCCTGAAAATAGTCAAGCAGAAGGAGCTAGTGATAATATTTGGAGTGATCGTGAGACATTTAATGAATATAACCAAAACTTTGTAGATGATATCGAAATGATATCTTTAAGTATAGAATTAGAAGATAAAGAGATGATAAGTGATGCTATTAAAGCAATGGCTGCAAATTGCAGCACTTGTCATAAAAAATTTAGAAATTAATTATTTAATCTTAAGTGTGGATTATATTTCCATTCTAAATATTTAACAAATTGAACCATTAGAAAATTTAAAAAAAGATAAAGAATTCCTGCAGCAATAAATGCTTCAACAGGTGCAAATGTTTTAGCCATTATCTTTCTAGCAATACCTGTCATTTCCATGTAGGTTGTCAAACTAACTAAAGAGGTTGCTTTAACCATTAGTATTAATTCATTACCGTAAGACGGTAGAACTTTTCGTATAGCTATAGGTAGAATAATTTTTCTTAAAAGTAAAAATTTTCCAAACCCAAGAGATAGGCCTGATTCAACCTGACTTTTCTCAATTGATTGAATACCACCTCGAAAAATTTCTGCTCCATATGCAACAGTATTAATTGTAAGTGCTATTACTCCGCACCAAAATGGTTCTTTCAATGCGTACCATAAAAAACTTTCTCGAATAAATTTTACTGAACCTAAACCAAAATAAATTAAATATATTTGAACAAGTAAAGGGGTTCCTCTAATGACAAAAATATAACTAGCAATTGTTCTTGATAATAATGCAATTTTAGAAACTCTTCCTAGAGCAAATAATAATGCTAAAACAAAACCAACTGGTAATGAAATTAATAATAATAAAATTGTATTATCTAAGCCAGATAGGACCAAAAAGAAATTTTTATAAATTAGAGAATTTTGAATACTATTTAAAAATTCAATCATGTCGAAAATCCTTTTGAATAATTTACTTCTAACGTTTTAAAAACCCTGCCAGAGATTGTTGTTAAACATAAATATAATATTGCGGCTGTTATTAAGAAAGTTAAAGGTGAATGCTCAACGTTAGAAGATATTCTAGATTGACGCATAATTTCAACAAGACCAGTTACGGAAATGAGCGAAGTATCTTTAAGAGTTATTTGCCATACATTCCCTATTCCCGGTAAGGCATGTCTAATAACTTGAGGTGAAATAACTTTAAAAAAAATACTAAATTTATTCATACCCAGTGCTCTTGCAGCTTCTATTTGACCCTTAGATATAGCCAAATAAGAAGCTCTTAAAACTTCACTCGAATATGTAGCTGATATTACTGCAATGGCAATTGTCGCAATTGTAAGTGCGTTTAGTTCTATATATTTATTATATCCAAATACTTTAGCTATACTCATAACAACAGCATTGCCGCCAAAGAAAATTAGATAAATAACTAATAATTCAGGAACACCTCTTATTACTGTCGTATAAAAATTTGCAATAAATCTTGTTATTCTGTTTTGTATTATCTTTGCCCAAACTGTAATAATTGCTAAAAAAAGACCCAACCCCATTGATAAAATGCTTACTAGTAGAGTCATGAGTGTTGCAATAAGAAATTCATCGCCCCACCCTGCATCTCCAAATACAAGCTTATCAAATTTAAACATAAAAAACTAAACAAGTAATGATGAAAAATATACTTGTCTACCTTCTAATGTATGAAATTTTAAATCAGAACTTTTTCTATTTCTTCAATCACTCTAGAGACAGGTATTTTATTGATATTTTTTGAGTTAAAATCACTTGAAGATATAGAAAATAGATTTGGATTTTCCGGAGTAAATTTTGTAGAATCTTTTGGACCAAAGAGTTTAATTAATGGGCAATATCCAGTTGATAACATATGACTAACACCACTATCATTTGAAATAGCCAATTGTAAATATTTAGTTGTTGCCATAATAATTTCTATATTTTGATATCCAGTAATATGATCCTCAATAAATATTGAGGAAGGATAAAGATTTTTTAATTTTTCTTTTAAATATAATTCGTCAGGTCCAATAAAAAAAACTATAGTCTTATTATTTCCTTGAAGATAGTTACATAACTCGATGTATTTTTCTAAAGACCAAATCTTATTTATTTCACCTGCACCAGGTGCAATTCCTACATAGCTTTTTTGTTTTAATAAAATATTACTTATTTTTCTTTCGAGATTTTCACTTATTGGAATTTTAAAATCACTTCTATTTTTTTTAGAAACTATTAAATCTAATAAATCTAAAATGTAGTTTAAATAATACTTTCTATTCTTATTATTTTTAATTTTTTTAGAAGAAAAAAAACCATTAGCTGATCCAGAAATAAAATTTTTATGCTTGATTCGTTTTAATGCTATGGTTCTTATTACTGATTTTTGTGTATCTAATATATAATCAAAAAAATCACTCTCTAAATTATATTTTTTTGATATTTTATTCCAAAAAAATGGACTAAGATTTGCTTGATCAAGAATCTCATCAATATAATTACTTGCAAAGAATTTAAGGGTATTTGAATAAACAGTTTTACCCTTATTTGTAAGCCAATATAATTTATAGTCTGGAAGTCTTGTTTTAATTTCGTGAAGAAGTTGTAATTTGATTATTCCATCTCCAATTTTTTCACCATTTGAAAAAACTAAAATTTTTTTAGTCATATTAGAACACTTTAACACAAATTTTTTAAGAGTCTAATTTTGAAGAATTGTAGGATTAAATAGCGTAAATAAAACAAAACATTTCGAGGGTAATAAAAGGTAACATTGAAGACCTAGTTAACTAACCAAAAATTATCAAAACTTAGACTTTTCTCTAATAAAAGCTGTGTAGTTTATCTTTGCAAAAGCAAAAAAGTTACCCTCAAAAAAAAGTAAAAAAAAGTGGTGCCCAAGGGCGGAATCGAACCACCGACACGAGGATTTTCAGTCCTCTGCTCTACCAACTGAGCTACCTGGGCACAAAACATCAGATAAAGTATTTATAATTAAATTCAATTAAAAATAGGAAATTTAATCAGATTTTATTTGCAATCCATGTTCATCTGTAAGCCATTTCATTAAATCAAGATTGGCACATTTTTTTGAACAAAAAGGTATAAAAGGTTCTCTAGAAATCTTTTTACATGTAGGGCATTTAGAATTTTTTTTTAATGAAATAATATTATTTTTTTTGGATTTTTTTACTTCCATCTAAAAGTAATTCTACCTTTTGTTAAATCATAAGGTGTCATTTCTACTGTCACTTTATCACCAGCTAATACTCTGATTCTATTTTTTCTCATTTTTCCTGACGAGTGTGCTAGAATTTCATGATCATTTTCTAATTTTACTTTAAACATTGCATTTGGAAGAAGTTCTAATACTACTCCTTGAAATTCAATCGATCCTTCTTTTGGCATATTTTTATAAACTTATAGTAAAATTTATTTCTTTTGTCTAATTTTAACTGACAATTTATGACCATCTAGACCTTCAAGTCTGGACATTTTTTGTGTATCCTCTGAAAGAGTATTAAAAGATTTTTTATTCATCTCAACTACAGAACTTCTTTTCATAAAATCTAAAACACCTAGACCTGATGAAAATTTTGCTGCTCCTGATGTAGGCAATACATGGTTAGTGCCTACAATATAATCGCCAAAAGCTTCGACAGAATATTCACCTAAAAATATACCGCCAGCATTATTGATGTTCGATAATAATTTTTTATTATTAGAAATATGAATATGTAAATGTTCTGGTGCAACAAAATTTATGATTTGTGAAGCTAGTTCTATATTATCGACTAAAACAATAATTCCATTATTAAATAAACTTTTTTCAATTATTTTCTTTTTTGATAAATCATTTTTAATTTTTTTAATTGAACTTAAGACTTTAGTTGCAAAATCTTTATTATCCGTAATTAAAATTGATTGTGCATTTTCATCATGTTCTGCTTGAGCTATTAGATCTGAAGCTACCCAATCTGGATTATTATTATTGTTTGCAACCACTATTATTTCAGATGGTCCTGCTAGTAAATCTATACCTACTTTTCCATACAATTGTTTTTTTGCTTCTGCTACATAAGCATTACCAGGTCCAAATATTTTATTTACTGGCTTAATAGTTTGAGTGCCAAACGTTAGCGCACTTATAGCTTGGGCTCCTCCTACAAAATATGTTTCTTTAATACCTAATTCTTTGATTAATTTTATAAAATATGGATTAATTGATTTAGTTGGTGGTGTTATACAAACAATTCTTTTTACTCCAGCTATGATTGCAGGTATTGCATTCATAATTAAAGATGAGGGATAAAATGCTCTTCCTCCAGGTACGTACAAGCCAACTGAATCAATAGGTTTCCATAAGGATTTCAATGTTGCACCATTATTAGTGTAGATAATATTTTTAGGTAATTGTTTTTTGTGAAATGATGAAATATTTTTTATAGCTTTTTTAAAACTATTAAATATTTGTGGCTCAACTTTAGATTGTATTTTTATTTTAGATAAATCTAAACTAAGATCTTGTTTACTAATTTTAACTTTATCAAATTTTGCGGCGAATTTAATTAAAGATTTATCTCCATTTTTTTTTACATCATAAATAATTTTTTTTACATCTTCTTGAATTAACTTACTTGATAATGAATTTCTTTTTTCAATCTTTGTCTGAAATTGATTATAAAAATTTTTATTAAATTTTATTATTTTCATTTAACAAAAGTACCTATTTCAGAAATAATTTTTGAAACCTCATTCATATTTGTCTTATATGCAGATCTATTTACAATTAATTTAGATTGAATTTTCATTATTTCTTCAATTTCTACCAAACCATTCTCTTTCAATGTTTTTCCGGTAGAAACCAAATCTACAATTCTTCTACACATGTTTAAAGACGGAGCTAATTCCATAGAGCCACTTAATTTTATAATTTCAACCTGGATACCCTTATTATAGAAAAATTTTTTAGTAATATTTGGGTATTTAGAAGCAATTCTTATATTACTCCATGTTTCTGGATCCTCTTTTTTTAATAATGATTTAAGAGCAGCTACAGAAATTCGACAATGACCAATATTTAAATCAAGTGGAGCATATATTTCAGAATAATTAAATTCATTAATTACATCTTCACCAGCTATACCAATTTGTGCTGCTCCAAATGCAACAAAAGTACACGCATCAAAGGCTCTTACTTTTATATATTCAACATTTCTTTTTTTAGATTTAAAAGTTAATTTTCTTGTATCTTTATCGAATAGTAAAGGATCAGGAGCAAAACTTGTTTTAAGTAACAAGTTTTTACATTCTTTCGTAATTCTGCCTCTAGGTACTGCAATGACTATCTTGCTCATAAAATGCGGGCTTTTATATTGTGAACAAAGAAAAGACTAGAAAAAGTTAGTTTTTCTGCCTTTTTATTTTTACACCCAAACTACCTAATGTTTTTTCTATATTTTCGTATCCTCTATCAAGATGATAAACGCGATTTAATGTTGTTTGACCACTTGCATTCATAGCGGCTAGCACTAAACTTACACTAGCTCGTAAATCACTAGCCATTACCTGCGCTCCTTTAAATGTTTGATTACCTATTATTGTAGCTGTGTCTTTTTCTACTGTAATTTTTGCACCTAATCGATTCAATTCAGGAACATGCATAAATCTATTTTCAAAAATTGTTTCTTTAATTTTTGATTTTCCATCTGAGAGGCACATGAGTGACATTAACTGAGCTTGTAAATCAGAGGGGAAACCAGGATAAGGACTAGTTGAAAGACTAGTTGATTTTAGTTTTGATCCTTTAAGAACTTTTATTGAATTTTTGCTTACTTTTAATTTTGCACCCATTTTTTTTAAAATATTAATTAAAGATTTTAAATAAATGGTATTAAAGTTTTTGATTTCTAAACTTGAATTTAACATTAAGGCTGCAATTATATATGTACCAGCTACAATTCTATCAGAGATTATCTCATGCTCTGCTTTTTTTAAATTTGTAACTCCTTGCACATAAATAGTTTTTGATCCATGTCCTGTAATCTTTGCTCCCATTTTATTAAGACAGTTTGATAAATCTTCTATTTCTGGTTCTCTGGCAGCATTTGAAATCTTAGTCTCACCTTTTGCTAACACAGAAGCCATAAGTATATTTTCAGTTGCACCAACACTTGGAAAAGGTAATTTAATTTTATTTCCAACTAATTGCGATTTCACAGTACCAACAACAAAACCACTTTGAATTTCAAAATTAGCTCCTAGCTTTGTTAAACCTTGGAGGTGTATATCTATTGGTCTAGTTCCAATTGCACACCCTCCTGGTAGAGATATTCTGGCATCACCAAATCGAGAAAGTAAAGGTCCTAGTATTAAAATAGAGGCTCTCATTTTTCTTACAACATCATAATCTGCTGATAAATTTTTTATTTTTTTTGGGTTTATTTTTAGTTTATCTTTTTTATATTCAATTTTAACACCATAATTTTTTAGTAATTTTATTAAATTTAATACATCAACTACATTAGGTACATTTGAAAGTTTTAGAGTATTTTCGGATAAAAGAGAGGATACTATTATAGGAAGTGCAGAATTTTTTGACCCATGAACATTAACTGCGCCTGAGATTTTAGCATTGCCCTTTATTATTAATTTATCCATTCCTGCTTACTGCTTTTTTTCTTTTTAAAATATTTGATTTGAGTTTTTTTTCTAATCTTTTTAATCTTGTTAAGCGCAAATCTTTTTTTGTATCATCTTTTGAATGATTTATATTTTTTTCTTTATTAGGTTTATCTGTCACAAATAAGATTTATTTATTTGTTTTTTTATTTAAAGCATTTTTTGAACATTTCTTAGAACAATATAAAACATTTTTCCAATCTCTCTCCCATTTTTTGCGCCAAGTGAATGATTTATTGCAAACAATACAAATTTTAGAAGGTAAATTTTTCTTCAATTTTTACTCGAATATGAAAAAATACCCATAGGCAACCACTAATGCAGGTATTCCGCTATAAAGTGTCGCTAAAATTGCAGCTTTTGGTGCAAGAGCTATTGCTGGAAATAAAGCATCACCATCATTTGAGATTGCATTACCTAATTCTGCAGAAAGTGGAATATAACCATTTAGATAAAACGTTGCCACCACAACTTGAGGCCCACATCCTGGTAAGAAACCAAATAAAATTGCTATCAATGGAATAAATGGAAGCCATAAATCAAAAAATATTTTTAAATCTAAACTTGTAAAGTACATAAAGATTTCAAAAACAAGGAAACCACTAATTACCCAAGTAGTTACAAAATTAGTTGTATCTACTACTCTTGATAGTAATCCTCTACTTTTGTCAGTTGAACATTGAAAATCACTTAAAGGATTTAATGACCACATAAATATTGAAAGTATTGCTCCAGCAGAAGCAATCAACACTAATAATGAATTATAAATTGAAGATACAAATTCAATTTGAAACGCAACTAAAATTCCTAAAACAAAACCAGGAATAAATAAAAAAAGCCAAAAGAAGTTAAAATTAGATACAAAAGTTTTATTTATTTTTTCAAATTCAACTTTTATTTTTGTTTTTGCTTGCATAAAGTTTGTGCCATGGATAAAATCGATTACATATCCAGAAATTGATCCAACAACTATTCCAATTCCAAATATTAAAAAACCAGTTGAAGGCTCAATAGCAAGTATTAAGAAAGCAGCATCTCCCATTGTTGCTGTTAATACAGCTACTAAGGAGCCAAAAGAAATACGTCCCTGTATATACTGCGTCACAACTATTATAGCTCCACCACATCCAGGTATGGCACCTAAAAAAGCAGCTATACCGACATGGAACTTTTGTGTCTTAGATAAAAAATTCTTTACATCAAACTTTGTTAAACTATCTAATCCAATAAAAACAAACAGAGTAAATCCTACAAAAACAGATACCTGGATATAAGCATCTACCATTGATGATCGTATAACTTCTCCAAACTCTCCTCCTTGAAAAACAAGAGAAAGTAATAATAGACCAAAAAATGATTTCTTTAATAATCTTCCATCATTCTCAAGAATTATTTTAGTTTTTTCATTAATGGCATTAATTAGAGCATTCATGTAATGTATATATAGCTAATAAATATAGCTATGGCTATATTTTCTATTAATTTTTTTCATTTTTTATGTTAAATATGGGAATGTCGTTCAGTAAAGTTAGAAATGCTCATAAAACAGAAAATACTGAAGATTATTTAGAGCTTATTGCAGAACTTCTAAATTCTAAAGGGGAAGCTCGTATCGTTGATATTGCTGAAAGCTTGGGTATTGCACAAGCTACAGCCAATAAAACAATACAAAGGTTACAATCACAGGGTTATATTAAAAGAGAACCTTATCGCTCAATTTTCTTAACTTTGAAAGGTCAAAAAATTGCCAGTGAATCAAAAAAGAGACATAATATAGTATATAATTTTTTAATAAATCTCGGATTGGATAAGAATACGGCATATGAAGACGCTGAAGGTATTGAACATCATGTAAGCAAAAAAACTCTTAGAAAAATGGACCGTTTTAATTCAAAAAAATAAGTCTAACCTATTGCCAAATCAATTTTAACTAGTGTATAAAAAAGAAGGGACACGGCGAATATCCCTTCTTTTCATTCTTGGTTTATGGATAGAATATAAACCTTTCTAACAAATACCCGATTCTAGGCTGGGGCTCAAATTTTTAATCAAAAAATTTGTAATTTTTAATATTTTTGTAACAAAACAATCTTGATTTTTATTTTGTTTTTAAAATCTCTATTCAAAGGTAAATAATTTAGTGGTCTAGAAATTTTAGTGATTTTGAATGTCATTTGATGTTTTTTTAAAACATTGAAAAAATCCTGCTGCTTCCATAAATCAACTCTATGTGTAAATAACACAAAGCCTTTTTTTTTAATATTTTTATTAATGTTAGCAAAAAGTTTTTTAAAGTTTTTACAATATGTCATAGAACCGATTAAAGAAATTAAATCAAATTTTGTATTATAATTATGTAATTTTTCAAAATTTTTATATTTTAATTTTATATAAATTTTTTTTTCTGATGAAATTTTCAAGCTTTTTTTCGAAATATCAGAACCATAGATATTACTTTTTGGATAAATTTTTTTTAACTCAATACCAAATAAACCAGTTCCACATGCTAAGTCTAATATATTTTTTGGTTTGATGGTAAGTGTTTCCGTTAAAAATTTTATACTTTTTTTGGGCGCTTGATAATTCCATAACTTTAGTGTTTCATCATAATTTTCTGACCAATCATCATAGTATTTCTTTGTTTTACTTAAATTACCAACACCTGAAACTAAAGATTTAAAATTACTCATATTTTAAAGAAGGAATTTTTTTTCTTATTTTTATTACATGGGAAAGTTCAATAGTTGAATTAAGTATTGAAGGTTTATTTTTAGTGTTATTTACAATCTTCCCCCAAGGATCAACTAAAAGGGAATACCCATAAGTATTCCTTTTCTTATGATGATTTCCACACATACCTGTTGCTACAATAAATACACTATTTTCTATTGCCCTTGATCGATTTAAAATTTCCCAATGATCTTTCCCAGTCGGTCTAGTAAAAGCAGCAGGAACTAAAATAATTGAACAATCTTTTTTGGCAAGTTGCCTGTATAAAGAAGGAAATCGTAAATCATAACAAATAGTCATTCCTATTTTAATATTATTAATTTTTGTATAAGTTATCTTATTACCAGCTCGAAATAAAAATGATTCTTGATGTTTTTCTTTGTTATTGATTTTAACATCAAACATATGAATCTTATCATATGTTTTTTTTATATCTCCATTAATATTTATAAAATAAGATCTATTAACAAGTTTTCTCTGATTTTTAACTTTTAAAAGTAAGGAGCCAAGATTTATAGTAACTTTATTTTTTTTGGCGAAATCTTTTGCCATCTTCAAAACTGGACAGGTGTTTTGATAAGGTGCATTTAATATTAAATATTTTTTATCATTAGTAATAATGTTTGAACATTCCGGTGTACAAATTAAGTGAGGTTTATATTTTAATGCATTATTAAAACTTTTTTTAAGAGTTTCTGCATTTAAAGCTGGGATATGACTTGCCTGAAATTGTACTTGAGAAATTTTTAATTTATTCATAATTTTTATTTAAACTTAAGTAAAAAAACTAGTCCAGAAGTAAATACTATAATGCATAGTAAATACATATTTAAAGTTAGGGAAAATGTCTCTGCAAGAAAACCAATTGCTGCTGGCATAATCATTGTGGATGATAATCCAATAGTTATTAAATTAGTTACAGTCATAGGAATGCTCTCATTAGATTGCTTAACAGCTTGGCGAATTACTATAGGAACTAAGTTTGCTATTGCAAATCCATAGATAGATAAAACACCTAGTATAATGTAAAAATTATTTGTTAATAAGGACAAAAGCAATATTGAAGAACCAATCATCACAAAATAACATCCAACAACTTTTTCAGTAAATATATTTATTAAGGTGTTAGAGAATAAATTAGCTAAAATACCACCAATACTAAAAAAAATTAATCCCGTACTTGCAAGATAAAGAGGGGTATTCAAATCCTTGGATAACCACAATGTTGACCAATCCATAATTATACCACCAGAACCAAAAACAAAAAATAACAAGAAACCAAATATAAGAACATTTGACTCGGGAATTTTAAATTTTTCACCTTTACCTTTGAAATCTAAGTTACTAGGTAGCCCCAAATGAAGAACTATAAATGCAACTAAAATTGAAGAAAAAGATAAAACAAGAAAAATAATATAAGGCTCAAAGTTATAGCGCATTATTATACCAGCTAAACCTCCACCTACAAGAATACCAATATTGAAACCCATAGCATAATAAGGGGTAATAATTTTCTTAAAATGTTTTTCAATTAGTTGACTATGAATGCCTCCAATTGGTCCAGAAGCGCCCCATCCTATCCCAGCTGGAATGAAAGTTAATAAAAATAATAAATATGATGAAGATGTTATCGATAACAATGAAGAAAAGGTAATTAGAGGAAAAGCTAATGACATTACTCGTCTTGTTCCATATTTTGGAACTAGTATTCTTCCAGCAATTTGATTTGATAATACAAAAAAAATTCCAAAAATTAATATTGAAAAACTCAAATCTGTTTCATCAATTGACAACCTATTCATATTCCACGGTGTTATGCCAAAGTAACATCCCACAACAATCATAGGATAAGTTGATGTTATTATTGATGCAAGAGTTGCACTTCTAAATATCTTAGTTTCTTCTAACAAAATTTATTACCAACGATGATGTACATCATCATAGAAATATTTTGTATAGATATTATTTATCTCATTCATTAAAGAAGAAATTTCATTAACTTCGCTAGAGGCAGTATTTAGATTTACATGGTCTCTATTTTTTGCACCTGGAATTACAACACTCACAGCTTCATACATTAATATCCATTTAAGAGATAATTGAGAAAGAGTTACTTCACTTGGAATAATATTTTTGAGTTCTTCTACTGCTTCCAGAGCTTTTGAGTAATTGACTCCAGAGAATGTTTCACCAACATCAAATGCATCACCATTAATATTATAGTTTCGATGATCATCTGAAGAAAAGGTAGAATCTTTATTAAATTTTCCTGACAACAAGCCACTAGCAAGAGGAACTCTAATTATGATTGCTACTTTTTTTTCTTTTGCAATCTTAAATAATTCTTCTGCAGGTTTTTGTCTAAAAATATTAAAGATGACTTGAATTGATTTTGTATTAGGGTTTTTAATGCATTCTAAAGCTTGATCAACTGTTTCAACACTAAAACCATAATTTTGTATTTTCCCTTTATCTACTAAATAATCTAACATTTCAAAAGTATGATCTGATGAATAAACTTCTGTTGGTGGACAGTGCATTTGTAAAAGGTCAATTGTTTCAATATTTAGATTTAATAAAGATCGATCTACAAAAGATTCCATTAAATCTTTATCATAATAACCATTTGCAACATGTGGATTAATACGCCTACCAGCTTTTGTTGCTACATAAATTCTCTCAGAAATAGAATTTATGAAATTTCCGACAAATTTTTCACTTCTGCCATCACCATAAACATCAGCTGTATCAAAAAAATTTACTCCATTTTCAAATGATGATTGTAATACCTCATTAGCTTTCTCTTCACTTACATTACCCCAATCGGCGCCAATCTGCCAACAGCCTAAACCTATTTCAGACACATTCCAATCTAGAGAGCCAAATTTTCTAAATTTCATATTTAACTTAGCGTTATTTGATCTGTAACTAAAGTTCCATTTTCAACAACTAAACCAGAACCTCCATTAAGTAATGGATTATCATTATCTTCAATTTCAATAATAGTTTTATCATTTATTTGTCCTATTATTTTATTTTTTTTAACAGTCATTTTCATATTATACTCCTTAAAAAATTCTACTTCAAAATCTACTTCTTTAAGTGTTGTATAATCATTATTCATCTTGCCTATTCTCAATTTATTATTTCTACAAATTTCTAGAGTGTAGTATTTTTTAACTCCCTGAGCTCTTGAGACTAGTCCACCGGAGTTACATGACTGTAAAAGAATATTTGACGAAACTGAATAATCTTTCCATAAATCAGTTCCTGTAAACAGAATTTCTCTACCAATGTTCTGACAAATTCTAAAATTCTTTCCTCTTTCTTCCCATTTATCTAAAGTTTGTACCCAAGCATTTCTCCAAATTTGACCATAGTAACCCTCTTTTTTTTCTATACCTCTTTTATAACTTTCAATGTGCTGAGGTCTTTTAAAGATTTGTTTTGGTTCTCCTTCAAAGGTGGCATAATTAAGAATAACTTCACCAGATTGATTTGTGTTTGACATTATATCTATTCCAATTTGACCTATAGGGTTCGAATCAGTATTTGGGATTTCCCAAGATATTTCTTTTTTTTCATTACTATTAAATTCAAAAATATTTGAAGTAATTTTTTTAAGTTTGTCATCTTCAGCCCAATGCTTAGAAAACAATGCAATTGAAACTTTATGAGGTGAATTGTTTTCAATTTCAACTTTTAATTTTTGTCCAGAGAAAATTGTGGGACAAGAAATATAATCATAATGGAAAAAGTCTTCTCTCTTTTTTCCCTCTAATCCAAGAATAATTTCAGGAAAAAAAGTCTCGA
The DNA here is from genome assembly GCA_902585605.1 of uncultured Alphaproteobacteria bacterium. Classification (GTDB taxonomy): domain Bacteria; phylum Pseudomonadota; class Alphaproteobacteria; order HIMB59; genus CACPNW01. The sequence goes on along the minus strand of CACIED010000005.1, from coordinate 10,929 downwards.
CATAAACCTCTGAAATTTTATCTACTGAAAGGTTGTTATAAGAAATCTCAAGAGCTCTTTCACCTATATAAGATTTATACTCAATGTTGCTTATTTTTGTTTCACAAAATTGATCACCATTCCCAATTCTCCATCCTTGTGTTGAATCCTTAATATCAAAATGAAATTTAGCTCCATTCTTAGGTAATATTTCTGGAAGTCCGTTGATTTTTCTTGTTGTGTTTATTATTTTATAAGTTTCTGATAAAGCGTCAGTTAGAGTTTCCCCGCCTGAAGCAGAAGGGCAATATAATATATCATTAATAGGAGACAAATAATCAGGTCCTTTTTTAAGACCATCAATTCCATTTTTTATTCCTAAAATACATCCTACATTTCCAGAATTACAATCTGTATCCCAACCAGAAGTATTAACAATCATCATTGTTTTTTGAAAATCATCATCACCAAATAGTAAAGCCATAATTATTAATGCATGATTAGGTACCATATGACAATTACCTAAGTATTTATCATAACCATAATTCTCGACAATTTTTTCCCTTGCCTGCTCCCATCCTAAATTTCCAGAACTCCACTCTTGGATGTCAGATATTAATTTAAATATTACTGATGTTTTTGGGATAAATTTTTTAGCTTGCTCAACTAACTTTTTTAAATCATGTTCTATAAATGCCATTGACTCTAAAGCAGCTACTATTTGAGCACCATATATCGCTTCTCCATCATGACTGACACTTGCAGCTAGTTTCGCATAATGTGCTGCTTTTTCTGGATCACCTGGTGAGACCATTGCCCAACCATCAATAAATATTTGAGCTCCTATTTGTTCGGCTATAACTTTGCCATTAGTTTCAATAGATCCACTTTGTGGTGCGTTTATCCCTTGTTTTAAATTCTGGAAGGCAGTATCTTCTGCCGAATGCCCTTTTCCACCCCACCACAATATTGTTTTATCTTCAATAATATTATTCAACCATGTTTTGCCTATATCTTTTGCAGTTATATTTTTATTATAGTTACATTCTCTAAAAGCACGTAAAAAAGTAAAGGTACCAGTAATATCATCATCAGAGACTGGTAGTGGAAAATCTAATTTATCATTCACATAATAATTAATAGGTCCTAACTCTTTCATTATTCTTTCATATGACCAATTTTCAAATGGTCTTCCAAGAAAAACACCTATAATTTTTCCCAAAACACCTGCATAAACTTTTTCTTCATAATTTTTGTCTAACTTGTAATTCATTTAACCTTTTAAACCTCCACTAGTTAACCCAGAAATAAATCTCCTTTGAAATAGCATAAAAAGAATTGCTACAGGCGCAACCATCATTATTGCTGATGCACTTTGCAGTGCGTAATTATTTTCAAACCTCCACTGAAATGCAAATAATATAGTAGCCATAGGTTTAAAACCTTCTTCGCTAATAAAAGTTAAAGCAAATAAAAATTCATTCCAGACTGCCAGAGCTATAATTAATCCTGCAGTCAAAATAACTGGCCAAGAAAGAGGTAAGGCAACCCTAAAAAAAAGTTGAAAAGTATTAGCTCCATCTAATCTTGCAGCTTCAAATAACTCATCTGGTAATCTTATCATATAAGATCTAATTAAAAAAGTTGCAAAAGGGGCGTTTAAAGCAGTATAAATTATAATAAGACCTGTATGAGTGTTTAAAAGATGTATCTCCTTCCATAATAAAAACAATGGTACTATATAAAGCTGGGCAGGAATACTTATACCAACTAAAAGGTAAACAGCGATTATTGCAGATCCTTTTGGATTTAATTTTGCAAGACTAAATCCCGCTGCAAGTGAAACTGCAAGGCACAAAAATACTGATCCAACTACTAACTTTAAAGAATTAAAAAAAACTTTAGCATACTCTCCTTTAACCCAAGCTTCACTAAAATTTTCAAATCTAATTTCATTTGGAGGACCAAGTGGATTTACTCCAAACTCCATTTGAGGCTTAATTGAATTAAATAAAAGAACTGCTAGAGGCAGTATAGCTATCAAAGCAAATATAATTAGTATTATATAATTGGAGATTACTTCTCTTCTTCTATATTTTGCAACTATCATTAGATATCCCAACCGGCTCTTCTAAAAAGACCAAACATTGCAACTATAATCATAACATAAAAAAACATTAATGTTCCTATTGCTGAAGAGTATCCGACATCAAATCTCTCAAATGCTTGAGAATACATATAGTTTGCTATTACTTCTGAGCTGTATGCGGGACCACCTCCCGTTAAAATATAAACATAATCAAATACTGGAACAGACCAAATAATTATTATCATTATACTAAAAATAAATACTGGTCTTATCATTGGTAAAGTTATGTATCTAAATTTTTGAAATTTTGTTGCTCCCTCAATATCTGCAGCTTCATAGAGATGATTATCTACTTGATACATACCTGTTAAATATATAACAACAAGGAATCCCCAGAAATGCCAACCATCAACAAATGCTACTGCAAATAAAGATGTAGATTTTGTTGTAAACGGAGATACTGCTAAAAATTCCCATCCGATCCTTTCAAAAAAACCACCGAGACCATGAATTGGGTGAAATAAATATTTCCAAATTTGACAATTAATTACACTTGCGAGCATATAAGGAAAGAAGAAAGCAAGTCGAAAAAACATTTGGCCTCTTTTAATTCCTGTAAGTAGATAAGCACAAGTTAATGCGATTCCAACTGGAACAGTTAGGAAAGCAATAGTCCAGATTACATTATTAATAATTGCCTTTTTAAGATATCTATCATCAAATAGTTCTATAAAATTTTCAAAACCAATATAATTTATTTCACCAAGCCCTCTCCAGTCAGTTAAACATAACGCTAAACTTGCAAGTGATGGAATACCTATTACAAATAAATGAATGAATGCAACAGGAAAGACAAAATACCAAGCAACAAAATTTTTATTAGAAAATATTTTCATTTTTAGATACAGTGAAGCTTTGAAGCTTCACTGTTTAATATTTATTTTAGTTCCTTAATGGAACTGGTAAAGTGTCGCCATTCTTTCTAGCTTTATCCCACATCTTTTGATGATCATATAAGAAATCTTCAACTGATATATCGCCAGCCCATACAACTTCCATATCTTTCCAAATATGAACACCAGGGTCAGCAGGCCAAAAAGTCCAAGTACAATATCCATAATTACCTTCGCCGGTAATTCTTGCATATTCGCTTAGATAATCTTGAACTTGAGGAGCAATATCAGTTGGAATATCACTGCTAGATAAAGTTAATGGAACTACCATTTCTCCAAATTCAAAGTCTTTAGCAATATCAAGAACTTTGTCTTTGTTACTCATTATCCAGTTTAAAACATCTATCGCACCATCTTTATTTTTACCATTTGCATTAACTGACATAGTTGTACCAATTGCAATCATAAAATTAGGATCTGGAGATTGCGAAGATAGAGATGGAAGTGGAGCCCAACCCCATTCATCACCGCTCGCACCAATACCTAATTGTGTTGCTTGAAAAGTCCAAGTACCAATTGTCATCATAGCTGCCCCTCTATTAGCAAATTGAGCATGGAAATCATCCCATCCAATAGCATAATAATTTTCTAGGCTTCCAGACCAATATCCCTCGTCAACCATATGTTTTTTAAGTAACTCAAGAGCTTCAACAAAAACAGGATCTGTCCATTCTCTTTCACCAATTATTGCTTCATATACAGCTTGAGGACCTGCATAGTTATTTAAATAAATTCCTACAAGGTGTTCATGAGTAGGTTGCCATCCATCTGATCCATATGAAAATACATTCATACCTTTTGCTTTAATTTTGCCAGCAACATCTTCTAATTCTTCTAATGTTGTTGGTACTTTCCAATTATTTTCTTCAAATAAAGTTTTATTATAAAGCATAACCATTGATTCATGAGTTTTTGGAATTGCGTATAAACTTCCTTCGAAAACTCCTGAACTATAAGCCCAAGGTATCATCTTATCTTTCCAGCCAAATTCTGCAGCGTATGAATCTAAATTTTCTAACATACCAGCTGCATGATACTCTTTTACATAAGATGGACCAGGAGTCTCGACGATATCAGGACCCATACCACCAATCATAGCAGTTCTCATTGAAGTTAATCTTGTTTCATTATCTTCAAATTCGATAACGAGTTCATAATTGCCTTGAGAATTGTTGTAAGCATTTTGTAATTTTTCAATCATTATTGGGTCTCTATCTGCATTAGACTCCATCGACCAAGTTACCTTGGTTTTTGATATTGCAGAAAAAGAAGTAGATAAAATAATTACAGATACAAAACTTATTACTGTTTTAATCATAATTCCTCCATTTAATAATATTACATTAAAGAATTTTAAAATCACTGCAAGTTGATTGTATTTAGTAGGGCAAAATACCTCTAAAGTTTGAGAATTATATATTTACGAGTTAATTTTAATAGTAATTATATTTAAATATAATAATAATAATAATAAATTTTATGAAAAACTCACTCTTTGACATATGGAGAAAAAATGAAGCATCTATAAATGCATGGCTATCAATTCCTAATTCTTTTACAGCTGAAGCATTTGGAAAAATGGGATGGGATTCTGTTACAATTGATATGCAACATGGTCAAAATGACTATTCAACTGCTATTGCGATGGTTCAGGGATTATCAAATAGTAACACTGTTCCGATGACAAGAGTTCCTTGGAATGAGCCTGGAATTATTATGAAAATGTTAGATCTTGGAGTTCAGGGTATTATTGCACCAATGATTAATACAAAAGAGGACTGCGAAAAGTTTGTTTCATATTGTTATTACCCCCCTATTGGACAAAGAAGTTTTGGTCCAATGAGAGCTCAGGTTGCATATGGATCAGATTACCATAAGCATGCGAATAACAACATAGTGAGTTTAGCAATGGTTGAAACAAAAGAGGCAGTAGAAAATTTAGATGCCATTCTTTCAGTTCCAAACTTAACTGGTATTTATATTGGGCCTGCAGATATGAGTTCTTCTTATGGTTTGCCACCTAAATTTGATGTTCGTGAAGATCCGGTATTTTCAAACATAAAAATGATTGCAAAAAAAGCAAAAGAAAAAGGAAAGATTGCTGGAATTCATAATGGATCAGTTAAGTATATGAAAGAAATGATGGAATATGGCTTTCAATTTACCACCTTACTTTCTGATTTTAGAATGATGACATCACATGCTGAAAGTTTATTAAAAGAATTGAAAGATGTAGATACTAAATCTGATAATACTAGCGCATATTAATAGTCGCTTAATTACTAACTAGATCCTCTTCCATTTTAATTAATTCAAACCATCTATTCTCTTTTGTATTGAGATCACTATTAAGAACTTCCATTTTGGAAGTTATTTCTTGATAGCGTTCATAATTTTCCAAATATAGGTTTGTATCCTTTAATTCATTTTTAATATCTTCTAATTCTTGTTGAATATTTTTTATTTGGTTTGGTAATTGCTCTAATTCATATTGAAACTTATATGATAGTTTAGCTTTAGAATTCTTTACTTTGTTGTTTTCTGAATATGATTTTTTAGTTTCTTTATTTTTAGTAACTTGTTGATTTTCAGATTTCAAAAAATCACTGTATCCACCAAAGAACAATGATACATTTCCATCCTCTTTAAAATGTAGAATTTTATTTACAGTTTGATCTAAAAAATCTCGATCATGCGATACTATTAATAACGTTCCATTATAATTGGATAACATTTCAGTTAATAGATCTAATGTTTCTAAATCTAGATCATTTGTTGGCTCATCTAAAATAAGTCCAGTTTTGGGATTTGCTAATACTTTTGCTAAAAGTAATCTGTTTTGCTCTCCTCCAGATAATGTTTGTATCGTATGATTGACATTTTTAGGATCAAACTGAAAATCTTTCACATAACTACAAACATGCCTATCTCTTCCTTGAACTTTTAAATAATCTCCTCCAGAGGGTACTAAGATATCTTTAATAGATTTTCTGCCATTAAGATCATTACGCATCTGATCAAAATAAGAAAATTCTAAATTTTTTTTCAACTTAATTTTACCTTTAGTAATTTTAATTTCATTAAGAATGGTCCGGAGAAAAGTTGATTTACCACTCCCATTATTACCTAAAAGCCCAATACGATCATTTTTTGAAATTTTGATAGATAGATTTTTAAAAACAAATTCACTTTGATTAGGATATTTTACGAATACTTCTTGGAGCTCAGCAATAAATTTAGATTGATCGGTAGATTTTTTAGATACTTGAGGTCTTAAAGATTTTATTGCACTTCTATAAGATGCTTCATCTTTTTCTAATTTTGCTTTTAATTCTTTCGCTCTTTTTAATCTTTTTTCATTTCGCTTAACTCGCGCCTTTACTCCTTTGTTTGCCCACTCGAGCTCAATGTTGACAAATTGCTTTCTATTTCTTAATTCTCTATATTCTTGATCGAGTAACTCCTCTGACCATTTGTCAAAATCCTTAAATCCTCTTGGACTTACTCGTAATTTTCCTCTATCTATCCAAAAAACTTTATTCGTAAAATTACTTAGAAAAGTTCTATCATGGCTCACACACATAATTGTCTTATTTAAATTTCGTAAATAACTTTCTAACCATTCGATACATTGCAAATCTAGATGATTGGTAGGCTCATCTAATAACAAAACATCTGAGTCTTTTAATAAAGATCTAATTAAGTAAACTTTTCTTTTTTGACCTCCTGAAAGATTTTCAACATTAGCAAGTTTATCTAAATTGAGTTTATTACAAAATATATCAACAAAATGTTTATTTTGTTCATTAAGTAAGTCTGAAAAATTCTCTTGAATGGTTTTGTTATTTAATTTTTCAAATTTTTGATTGAAGTAACCAACATTTAAATTTGGATAACTCCATAATTCTCCAGAATCTAAATCTTGATCACCATTTATAGTTTTCATTAGTGTTGTTTTTCCGACACCATTCTTACCAACAAGTGCAATCATATCACCTTTGTGTAAATTTAGATTTAAATCTTGAAAAATTATTTTTTTTCCAAATTTAATTTCTACATCTCTAAGAGAAAATAATAAATCACTAACCACTTATTTAAATTTATATAATTTTATAATAAACAACTATAAAATCTAATATCATGAATATAATAAACAAGATAGCAACTCTGGTAAGAGACCATCGACCTTTAGGAAAGATGTATTCAAAAAATTTCATTAGATATATTATAATAGAATTTTTATTTTATTAAAAATTAATTTAGCGGGCAAATGCCCGCATATTTAAGCTCTACTGTATACGTAAAAAGCTAATGTAAATAATGCAGTTAAAACTACATTTACATAGGGTGTTGCTCCAGCGATTACTCCTGTAACAATATGGAATAAAATTATTCCAGTAAATAAAAGACTTCCAAGGGCGAACAACATTCCAATTGATTTAAGATTTTCAGCTGCAATGTCAGGGAAACGCCAACTCCAAATACCAATAACGAAAAGAACAACACCTGTAAATTGACCAAATGTAATTAAATCTGGTGTAGCTTCCCAACCAGTTCCAAGTGCAATCCAAATAGATCCTAAAAATAATGATCCTAAACCATTAATTATTAAGACGACGCCTTGAATTTTAAAAAGTAAACTAAGATTCATTTTTACTCCTTTGAATTAGTTTATTTAAATATTAAAGATAAAGATTCTGCAAAAAAATTTTATATAATGTAAAATATTAAAATAAATTACTTTTAATTTAATCGTATCCACTTAATACAATCTTCTAATCTATCATCTCCCCAAAATACTTCTTCCTCAAAGATAAATGATGGACTTCCAAAAACTCCTTTTTTATAAGCATATTCTGTATTACTTAAGTATTTATCCTTTATTTCCTGTTCATTGGCTTTATTTATAGTTTCTTCATGATCTAAGTTAAGTTCTTTAAAAATTTCTGTTAAGTTAGGTTCTGTTGCAGGTTCTTTCCCTTGCTGAAACCATCTTTGATATGTTTTGTAAACATAATCAACTCCCCACCCTTCATTCATTCCAAGAATTGCAATTTGATTTGCTAAATCAAATTCTTTTAATGGGTATGGTGCTGGTACTTTAGCTTCAAAGCCATAAAATTTTGCTCGTCTTTCAATATCTCTCCACATGTAATCTGATTTTATTTTTTTAGCTGGTGGAGTAAATGGAATGTTATCCATATCCATCATAATTTTTCTTACACTAAAGGGGTGCCAATTAAATTTAATATTTTCTTTTTCTGCAACCTCATGCAACCTATTGACTGTTAAATAAGTATAAGTACTGCCAATTGAAAACCAAAAATTTATTTCTTTCATAAATATAGTTTTATCAACTTAATTTTATCAATCAATAACAATCTCATCAGGTGTTGAATCTATTTCTTTTTTATGATCCCACGTTATTCCATTTTTACCAGATCCAAACTTAGCGGATTTATTTGTGAAAGGAAACTGATATAACATTGAATTAAAATATTTTTGCATCTTAGGAAGTGTTTTAAAATTTATAAAAAATTTAGAAACTAAAGGAAATCCTAATTGTTCAAAAAAATTATCAGAGTTTATATTTTTTGCAAATTTATAATGTTTCAAAAATTCATAATAAAGTTCTAGTGTGTCAAACAAATTAAAATCAGGTGAAGAAATATTATTACCTATTAAAAATAGTTTAGTTTCTTCGTTACTTTTTGAACTAAGCCAATGTTCAAATTTTTGTAACTTCCCTACATTTGAATGTTCAAATGCTTGATTAAAAACAGTTGATGCTTCAGTTAACTCATCATTTTCATTTTCAAAATGCGTATAAGCAAATCTTGTAACTATATTCCTTAAATCAACTGTTTCTTGAAGTAATTGATTACATGCTAATTCTTCTTTAGAATTTTCTCCAAACATATTAAATTTTTTACCAAGAAAAGATAGGCAAGTAATAGATTGAGCAATTATTATTTCTTTTCCCCCTTCACGAAATTGTAAATAAGGTAAATTGATTAAACTATTTTTTTTCTTTAAAATAATTTTATCTTTTTCGTGCCATTCACTACCATCATAAGTTAGGGAATTATTTTCTAATTTTGGTATCAGTCTATAAATCTTTGAAACAAGTGGAACTCCAGCATAAATAATCATTTGCCTAGAAGTGGATCCTAAACCTTTAGTGCTCCAGTAACCAAGTATAATTTTATCCACAGTCATAGCAAGTTATTATTAAAATTAAATATTTTTAATATTTCATTAATATTTTCATAATACCTTAAAATATTAATCTTCAAAGGAGGAAAATATGATTGTAGCAAATTGGGATTATAAAATTACAGCATCTAAAGCTGTTGATGCATATAAAACGGCAACAAAGTATTTTGAAAAATACGGATCTATAGGAACCGCATTACAAAATCATATAGGCAGAGATACTGGTCTTTATACTTTTTTTGCAGGTTTTAATAATAATGAACATTTTGGAGAAATTGATGACAAAATTAGTTATGATGAAGACTTCCAAAAAGAAATGGAACCGTATTTTGAAATTACATCATGGGAAAAAATGAATTTTTATACTCCCAGATTACATAATATGGAACCAGATCCTGGTGTCAAAAATTGTTTTGCATTCTGGAATTTTAGTCATGAAGATGAAGATTTAATACTAAAAGATTCAGAAACATTTTTTAAATATTGGATGGATGCAGGAGCTAATGGAGGCACTGTTGGTCAACTTAGAGGATCACAGAACAATTGGGGATTTGGTATACGTTTTCAAAGCATGAAAGATTATGGTAAGGCTCAAGATAAACTTGATCAAGATGGTGTGTGGGCAAATCATAAAAATTTTTTTGATGGTATTACATGGCATGGCTTTAATTTGTCTAGAGTTCTAGAATCTAACTGGGATTAGAAAGAGGTAATTAATGAAAATTTTAATAATAAACTTTAATTTAAAAGGACTTGAGGTAGATGCTTTTAAAGCTCAAGCCCACATCGATGCGATGGATTTCCGTAGTGTTGAAGGTTTAATATCTAAATACTTCATCGGTGATGAAAATGATAATGTTTATGGAGGAGTTTATATTTTTAAAGATGAAGATAGTCTGGAAAAATATAAAAATGGTCCAATATTTGAATTTTTATCCACTCATGAAAACTTTGATAACTTTACTACTAAAGAACATGGTGTAATTGATGGACCGTCGATAATAGCAGGAGCTAAAACAAAGACCATCTCATAAAAATAATGCGGACTTTTTAGTTCGTTTTATTTTTGATTATTATAAAGTCAAATTAATTTAGATTATATGAATAGTTTTAATAAAGAAAGAAATGCATGTTTTGGTGTAGCCTTTTTATTAATGTTTATGATAGGAATATATTTTGTACATATTCCTTGGAATATTGACAGATTAAATATTTCTGAATCTCAATTAGGTTTTGGTATTTTTATATTTGGGATATTCAATTTCTTTTCTAATCAAATGTCAGGAAGAATGGTAGTTCCTAGAATTGGCACTACTAGAACTATAATTTTAGGTATCATTATTTTTTCATTCTGCCCACTTCTTTTAGTAAGCGTACCAAATTATAATACATTTCTAATTTCATGGATACCTTTTGGAATTTCTATTGGTCTTTTATTTCCAACAATGCAAACACAAATTTCTATAATTGAAGAAAAAACATCGAAAATAGTTACACCTTTATTTCAAGCATGTTTCAGTGCTGGATCACTTTTTGGAGCACTATGTGCAGCTTTTTTTATTCAAAATATCTCAGACCCAAGAATTACTTTTATTTTAGTGGGTTCAGTTTTCTTTATTTATATTCTGATCATTTTAATATTTGGAATGAAAAAAGAAATTGAACCTATTCAAAAAAATATAAAGTTTAAAA
>CACIED010000004.1 GCA_902585605.1 uncultured Alphaproteobacteria bacterium | reverse complement strand
GATATCAATATCCTTAGAAAGGAGGTGATCCAACCGCAGGTTCCCCTACGGTTACCTTGTTACGACTTCGCCCCAGTCGCTGACCCTACCGTGGACGGCTGCTTCCTTGCGGTTAGCGCACCGGCTTAAGGTAAAACCAACTCCCATGGCGTGACGGGCGGTGTGTACAAGGCCCGAGAACGTATTCACCGTAGCACGCTGATCTACGATTACTAGCGATTCCAACTTCATGGACTCGAGTTGCAGAGTCCAATCCGAACTGAGATGGTTTTTTGGGATTAGCTTTATCTTGCGATATTGCTGCCCTCTGTCACCACCATTGTAGCACGTGTGTAGCCCAGACCGTAAGGGCCATGAGGACTTGACGTCATCCCCGCCTTCCTCCAGCTTATCACCGGCAGTTTTTCTAGAGTGCCCAGCATAACCTGATGGCAACTAAAAATGAGGGTTGCGCTCGTTGCGGGACTTAACCCAACATCTCACGACACGAGCTGACGACAGCCATGCAGCACCTGTGTGTGTGCCAGCCGAACTGAAGAATTACGATTCTGTAATTCAAACACACCATGTCAAGGTCTGGTAAGGTTCTTCGCGTTGCTTCGAATTAAACCACATGCTCCACCGCTTGTGCGGGCCCCCGTCAATTTATTTGAGTTTTAATCTTGCGACCGTACTTCCCAGGCGGAGTGCTTAATGCGTTAGCTTCGACACTGAAACTAATGTCCCAGCGACTAGCACTCATCGTTTACTGCGTGGACTACCAGGGTATCTAATCCTGTTTGCTACCCACGCTTTCGTATCTCAGCGTCAAAAATGGCCTAGTTAGTCGCCTTCGCTTCTGGTATTCTTTCCAATATCTACGAATTTCACCTCTACACTGGAAATTCTACTAACCTTTACCAATTTCTAGATCACTAGTTTTAAATGCAGTTCCTGGGTTGAGCCCAGGGATTTCACATCTAACTTTTTGATCCGCCTACATACGCTTTACGCCCAGTGATTCCGAACAACGCTAGCCCCCTTCGTATTACCGCGGCTGCTGGCACGAAGTTAGCCGGAGCTTCTTCTTCAACTAATGTCATTATCATCATTGATGAAAGAGTTTTACAACCCGAGGGCCTTCTTCACTCACGCGGCATTGCTGGATCAGGGTTGCCCCCATTGTCCAATATTCCCTACTGCTGCCTCCCGTAGGAGTCTGGGCCGTGTCTCAGTCCCAGTGTGGCTGATCATCCTCTCAAATCAGCTATAGATCGTAGCCTTGGTGGAGCAATTACCTCACCAACTAGCTAATCTAGTGCGGGCTCATCTGAAGGCGATAAATCTTTCTCTTTGCAGACACATCCGGTATTAGCTACAGTTTCCCGCAGTTATTCCGAACCTTCAGGTAGATTCCCACATGTTACTCACCCGTGCGCCACTAAGTCCGAAGACTTCGTTCGACTTGCATGTATGAGGCATGCCGCCAGCGTTCGTTCTGAGCCATAATCAAACTCTTAAGTTAAGTAAATTTGACCGAAGTCAAAAATTACGGAACGTCCGTTAAAGCGGAATACTTCTTGTATAAACAAAAGTATTTGTTGATACGTATTCCATTAACATTCGTAAAATTTAAATTACGAATTGTTGTCTACGTATCTCTTTATTATCTTATTAACAAATCAAAGAGCATACAAAAAACTACAATTTTGTTAAAATGATAGTGTTTTGTTCTTTTCTCAAAGAAAAGAGTATGTGCCTATAATAGTATAAAAATTCCTTGTCAAATCATAAAAAATAAAAAAAAATCCATATTTTCTGGGGATATTTATATATAATAACGTAATTAATAATAAAAAATAGAGAATCTTGTTAAAATTGGTTGCGGGAGTAGGATTTGAACCTACGACCTTCAGGTTATGAGCCTGACGAGCTACCGGGCTGCTCCATCCCGCGATAACAGATACTGATATTACTATGCATCAAAAAATACAAGAGAAATCTATTAAAAAAAAATCAAATTATTTTAATTTATTTAAAAAATTATAAAAATCTTTCGAGACGAATTTACTAAATTCAATACTAAAGTGATTTTTTCTTGAATAAATAGGCTTATATTTTTCATAAAAAAATTTACAAGATAAATCAGTACAGTTATTTTTTACAAAATCAAAAATATAAACATTCTTATTTCTTAGAAGTAACTTTTGAATTATTTCATCAAATGATGATCTTTTTTCAATAAATTTATCTATTTTAAAATTACATTGTTTAATATGACTAATATTTTGATCAAAAGATTTGATACAATCATTCAGTGAAAAATTAGCAATTGGTATGTCTGGTACAAAAATAAATATAGTATTTTTAGAATTTTTTTTAATAAAATCATTATATTTATTATAAATAAAGAGAGGTAAATCATTTTTATAAATTTGATTCATATTTTTATCAAAAAAATTAAAATTATTTAAAGCAAAAGAAAAACGGCCAGCAATTATAATAATTCTTTGTTCATAATTCAATTTATCATCCTTTATAATGCCTTCCATAGAGTTTATATACCAACTATTAATTTTAGTTTTATGTTCTACTTTTGGATTGTTATAATTATAAATGGAGTTTGGAAAAAATGTAGCTCCTAACATAGGAGTAATTAAATAATTGTAATTATTATCTCCTTCTAATATCATTGGAACTAGATGTTCAGCTTCACTATCACCAATTAAATGTATTAATTTTTCTTTTTGATTATCAATATAACAATTATTATAATAATAATTTTCTGGTTTTATACTTTGAGATGTGCAAAATCTTAAATCTTCCTTATTAAGCTTAAAATTTTCTAAATTAGTAGTATTTATAAGAAACTTATAACTTTTAGAACTTTCAAAATTAAATCTATAAGCTATTTTTTCAATTTGATTCAGACTTGAGTTTAAAGAAGATTTAAATTTCTTGATATTTGTAAAATCAATATTAATTAATAAAAATATAATCAATGCTATAAAAAAATAAAAAATATATTTCTTGTAGTAATTAAAATTAAATCTTCTAAAAAATATTTCCACAAAATTGTAGTTAAGGATGGCAATTAATGACATTAGAAATATTGAAGATACATAAAAAAGATATTCATTTGAAATATAAGTTAAAAAGAATATTGTTGGAAAATGAAAAAGATATAAAGAATAAGAAATTTTACCTATATAATTAATTAATTTTATATTTATCAACTTTAAAAAAATATTATTATTCAGATAAATATTTAAGAACGTAAGTGAACTAATTATAATTATATTTTTTTTAATATTAATAGGGTCAATAAATAAAATTAAATAAAAACTTAAGAAAAAAAAGCATATTATAAATATGCTCGATTTGTAAAAATCTAACTTTATTTTTGGAGTAAAAAATAAAAGGCAACCTAATAAAATTTCCCAAAATCTTGTTAATGGAAAATAAAAATTATTAAATAATGGGTTATCTAAATAATTTATAATAAATAAAAATAAACTTAATATTAAAATTAGAACAAATAAATTAATTTTGTAAATTTTGTAAATTTTATAAAATAAAAATAATATAAATGGATAAAAGAAATAAAATTGCTCCTCAATTCCTAAAGACCAAGTATGAATAAAAGGATTATCAAGATTGTTGATAAAATAATCCTGATTACTAAGTAAAAAATAAATATTAGAAAATCCAAAAATTGATGAAAAAGCACTTTTTGAAATTTCCTTAAAATATATCAAATCATTTAATATGAGATACAAAAAATATGTAGAAAATACACATACAATTATTGAAGGCAGTAATCTCTTTATTCTTCGAAGATAAAAATCAACAATATTTATTTTTTTATTCTTAATATATTCTTTATGTAGAGTTAAAGTGATTACATAACCGCTTATAATAAAAAAAATATCAACACCTAAGTAGCCTAAAAAAAATAAGTTTTCATTGAGATGAAATAATATTACTAAAATGACAGATATTCCTCTTAGATTAGTAATATCATTATTATAATCTGTATTATATTTACTTAGCGACATAAAGTTTTAAAATACTAAATTTTATTAAATTATAAAAGAAAATTTAGTTTTCTAAGAAACATTCTATATAATAAATATAATAATGATTTTAAAAAATAACTATAATTTAAATCAAATTAAAAAAGATCTTAACAAAAAAGGCTATAGCATAATTAATAATATTTTTGAAGATAAAATAAACTCGCAAATAAAAAGTATAGCTTCAGAAAATATTACAAAATTTAATAATAAAAAATTCTCTTTACATGAAAAGCATTTTAGTAAATCTTTTTTTGAAGAATTAATTAATTCTAAAGAAATAATAAATTTTTTTAAATCTATTAATATTGATCATCAAAAATATAAAGGAGGTTATAATTACCATTTCTTATTAAATTACTCTCCAAAGACTAATGAGTACAAATCAAAATTAAGTTATCATTTTGATGCCTATTTATTAACAATGATAATTCCAATCAATACTAATTCGAAACAAAATAGTAATAAGGCAATGAGTTTAGAAATAATTCCTAACTTTAGAAAAATAACTAATTCAATGTTTATAAACTTAATATATAAAACAATATTTCAAAATAAAATATTTAGAAAATTTTCAAATACAAATATTTTTACGTATTTTTTTAAGAGTGAAACTTTAATTATTAATTATAATCAAATAATTATATTTAATGGCTTCAGATCATTACATAGTGCGAGTATTCCAAAATTGAAAATTCAAAATGAAAAAACTAGATTAATTTTTCATATTTTTAATCCCTTTATTAAAGATCCAATAAATGATTATATTTTTAAGAAAATTCAAAAAAATAGGGATAAAAAAATATTTTTGAAATAGTGGTAGCGGAGGAGGGATTTGAACCCCCGACATCACGAATATGAGCCGTGCGCTCTGACCAACTGAGCTACTCCGCCAATAAAATAATTTGTTATTTCTATTCATTATAAGTTTTATGTAAACAATTTATGTATAAAAAAATAAATTATTTAAAATAATAGATAAATTTTTATTTTTTAATTTAATAATTTTCTTGTAAATCTTTTAGTATGCTTAATTAAAACACTGAATGCATTATTAGAAATATATTTATCAATAGAATTGTATCTGTCACAATCCTCACAAACTTTAGGAATTATTCCCATTTTCCAATCATCTCTATATTTTTTTATTTTTTCTCCCTTCCATATACTTTTAAGATCATTTTCATTGATATTTCCAATATTAATCTCAGCATCAATATCTTTGCAAGAACAAACACCAACATCTCCATTTGATAATATTTGCATACGTCTATACATTTCAAAACAAGGGGATTTGATTTTATCCTGCTTTGTTGTTAATTTGGTCATTTTACATCCGTCTGGAATATCTTTTTGAGATATCATGCCTGACCAATTTTCATAATCTTCCAGCCAAGAAATATTTTCTTTACCTACTAATTTTTCAATTTCAAGGTAATCTTTATTTTTTATCCATTTTTCTTTTGGTAATTCAACTCTCAAATGAATGTATATTTTTACTTTTTTTCCTAAATTATTGTTAGTTTTCGATAAATTTTTTATATTACTTACTACCTCTTTGTATTTTTTTACACCATAGTATTTAAAATATTTTTCTTCATTGCCAAAAAATGTTGAGATAGAAATTCTATTAATACCACTATTTAAAAATGAATTTATATCAAATCGATCAAAATAAATACCATTAGTATATAGCCATATATTCTTTATATTCTTTTTTGATCTGGAATATTGTATTTTCTTTATAATGTTTTTATCAACTAATGGATCACCTACAACTGGTGTAAAATTCAAATCACCTCCTCCAATTATATTATAATTGTTTACAATTTTTTTAAAATCTTCAAATGAAGTTATTTTAACACCTCTTTGCATAAATCTATATGCGCAGAATGAGCAATTTGCATTACAAGCATTAGTTAATTCTAAACCAAAATCTGTAAAATTTCTTTCTAAAATACTTAAAACAAATTTTTTTGGTATTAGAAAATTAAATAAATTCAAAATTTTATAAATATTAAATTCATATTTAAATTTTAATATTTTTGAACCATCAGATTGTGTATACTTAACTTGCATATTTATAAAAGACTAAAATCTTTGTTTATCCAATCATCTGAATAGTTGATAGATTTATCATCTATTATTATATCATAACTTGGTTTTCCCATTATTAGTTCATGATATTTTAAATTCCAATTCTCTAATTGTTTTTTTGTAAATTCAAAACCAGCCTGGTATGTTTTAGAAATATTTTCATTGTTTCTTCCCATAAATCTTGCAGTATATAGCTTGATAAAAAAATTTTGCTCATAGAGTTTATTGATTTTATTAATAGCTTTTTTATTTGGTACTGCATTTTCGTATTTGCCCCAAGTATTATTGCAAATTACGCCATCGATATCAAAACATAATATTTTCATTGAAAATTAGATGTTAAATGATTCACCACAACCACATGTTCCTTTTTCATTTGGGTTATCAAAAACAAATCTAGAGGATAACTTATCAGTTCTATAATCCATAGTTGAGCCTAGAAGAAATAAAGTGGCTTTTGGTTCAATATAAACTTTTACACCATCTTTATGTATAGTTTCAAAATTTTTTAAATCAGATGATTTTGCAAAATCTATTTTATAAGAATATCCACTGCATCCTGATTTATCGATACCTACTATAATAGAGTCTATACCCTGAGGGGCTTTAGACAAAATTTCTTTTATCTGTTTAGCAGCGTTTGTAGTTATAGCTAATACATTATTCATACATTTATTATAAATTAATTAAAAAATATCTAAAGCAAGTTTTGCTTCTTCAGACATTAAATCTTTATGCCACTTTGGATCCCAAACTAAAGAAACTTCTATAGAATTTAGATTTGATAATTTTTCAACTGATTTTCCTACACTTTCAGGCATGGTTCCTGCGACAGGACAATTTGGGTTAGTTAAAGTCATTTTAATTTTAATGTCGTTTTTATCATTAATCTTAATTTCGTATATTAAACCTAAATCATACAAGTTGACTGGTATTTCAGGATCAACAACGGTCCTAATACACCCTATGACTTGTTCTTGATTAATCTTAGTTGTGATATCTGAATTGTTAAATTTTTTTATATAACTTGAATTTTTATCTGGTAAAAAATCTTCTAGTTGTTTTTCTTCCATAAATTATAATAATATTTTTGTTATTTCATGTATACTATCTACTAAGTAATCAACATCATCTTTTGTATTATATACTCCAAATGAAATTCTTGAAGTTCCGGAAACATTAAAATATTTCATAAGTGGTTGGCAGCAATGATGACCTGTTCTTATCGCTATGTTTTTTTTATCTAACATTGCGCCTAGATCAGAATTATGCACTCCCTCAATATTAAAAGAAATAATTGCACCTTTGTTTTTATTTGATCCATATATTTTTAAATTATTGAATTTTGAGAGTTTTTCATAAGCATAATCATGAAGTTGCATTTCATGATCATAAATAACATTTGGATCAACTTCATTCATAAAATTTAATGAAGAAGAGAATGCAATAACTGGAGCAATAGGAGGGGTACCTGCCTCAAATTTTTCATAACCATTTGCATATGTACTCTTGTCGATATCTACATCGTTTATCATTTGCCCTCCTCCTTGGTAAGGAGTAAATTCATCTATCCACTTATCTTTCATATACAATACACCAAGACCTGAAGGGCCATACATTTTGTGAGCAGAAAAAACATAAAAATCAGGATCTAAATCTTTTAGATCAACTTTTTTATGTGGAGCAAATTGACAGCCATCCAATAGTAGTGGAATATTTTCTTTTTTTGCAATTTCTTTTACTCTATCGAAATTAGTTATTGATCCAGTAACATTTGACATGTGAGTTAATGTAATTAATTTGGTTTTAGAGTTAATTTTATCATTTAATTCATCATAGTAGATTTCACTATTTTTGTTTAGTCCTAGGGGGATAATTTTTATCTTTTTTTCAATTAAATGCCAAGGGATCAAATTAGCATGATGTTCAAGGTAACTTAAGATTATTTCATCACCATCTTTAATCAATTTTTTGGACATACAAGAAGCAACTAAATTAATACCTTCTGTAGCACTTTTAACAAAAATAATATTATTTTCAGATGTATTTAAATAATCTGCAATTTTTTTTCGAGCATCTTCGAATTTTTTTGTTAACTTTGAACTTAATTCATAATTACCTCTATGAATATTTGCATATTCATTTGTGTAACAGTTATTGGTGGTTTCAATCATTTCATCAACTTTTAATGCTGAAGCTGCAGTGTCTAAAAAAACTAGATTAGGATTTTTTTTAAATACAGGAAATTTAGATTTTAAATTTGAGATATTCATTTCACTTTACTTAAATATCTTACTAGTTTCTTTTGTATTATTTCGGACATTTGTTCATTATCAATACTACTTAATTCTTCATTAATAAATGATGATATCAATATTTTAGTTGCCGCAATTTTGCTCATACCTCTAGATCGAAGGTAAAAAATAGCATTTTCGTCTATTGGTCCAATGGTAGAGCCATGATTACATTTTACGTCATCAGCATATATTTTTAATTCAGGTTTAGAAAAATACGATGCATTATCAGATAAAAGTATCCCTTTGCTGAGTTGATATCCCTCTGTTTTTTGAGCAACTTGATCGACCTGAGTGTTACTAAAGTATGTTGCTTTAGAACGATCGTTCAAAATACCTTTATAAACTTGGTTACTTTTACAATCCTCAGCTAAATGCTTAACAAAAGTTTTGTTGTTAGATGTGTTATTATTTTTTAGAAAAAATATTCCCTGTAAATTAGTTTCTGAGTTGGTTTCTATCAGCTCAGAATAATGAAAATTTCTTACATAACCTTCAGAAAAATTATACACTTTTTGATTGTAAGTAGAATTTTTTTTACATGAAGAATGACTTGTAATTATTAAATTAAAATTGGGAGAATTGTCTTGTATTAAATAATGATATAACTGAGAATTTTTTTCTAATTTAATTACATTTAATATATTTGATGTAGCATTATTTTTATTTTCATATTCTTCAATTAAATTTAAGGAGGATCCCTCTTCACAAATAATATTATTTTTTTGGAAAATAGTTAAATCATCATCTGTTACAATGTTTGAAATTTTTATTTTAATGTTATTATTTTTTTTTATAATAATCTTAAAACCACTATTTAAAAATAATGAATTTAAATTTACAAAATGATCATTTTTTTCAATTGTATTATTTTCAGAAAAATCATTATAATCTTCATCTGAAATTTTAGTAATTTCAATTTTATCATCTTTGAAACTCGAACATTGACCATTTACAGAAACTATTGAGTAGTTATTTTCCTGATTATTATTTATTACTGTTGTTTCTTCCGGGATAAGATATTTGTAATTAAAATCAATAAAGTTTTTTAGATTTATATTTTTTAGACTTTCATTATTTTTTCTATCAAAACTATCGTTTTCAAAAATGTTTATCAATTTTTCTCTATGATTTTGAATGTCTTTGTTTAGTGAAAAAAAAATATTTTTTCTATTTTTTAAATAATTATCTTTGATATTCATTACTGAAATTTTTGAAATCCATCTTTTTCTATTTCGGCAGCAATTTCGGAACCTCCTGATTTGACAATAGAGCCATCTACCATAACATGCACATAATCTGGCTTAATATAATCTAAAAGTTTTTGATAATGAGTAATTATTAAAAATGAATTATCTTTTGATTTAAGTTTGTTAACCCCATCAGTAACAATTTTAAGAGCATCAATATCAAGTCCTGAATCAGTTTCATCTAAAATAGCTAGATCTGGATTAAGAATGCTCATTTGTAAAATTTCGTAACGTTTTTTTTCTCCTCCAGAAAATCCTGTATTAACTGATCGTTTAAGCATATCAATGTTTATACCTAAATCACTAGCTTTAGATTTTAAAAGCTTAGCAAATGATAAATTATCAATTTCTTCTTCGTTCATACGTTTTCTTTTTGAATTAATTGCAGAATGTAAAAATGGAGTGATATTTACTCCAGGTATTTCAACTGGATATTGAAAAGCCAAAAACATTCCTTCTTGAGCTCTTTCTTCAATATTTAAATCAAATAAATCGTTATCTTTAAAATTAATTTTACCATTTAAGATTTCGTAATCCTCTTTACCTGCTAGAACGTTTGCTAATGTGCTTTTACCACATCCATTCGGACCCATAATTGCATGCACTTCACCTTTATTAATATTCAAATTAAGCTTTTTAAGAATATTTTTATTTTCAATTTTTACAGATAGATCTTTAATTTCTAAAAACATATTACCCAACACTTCCCTCAAGAGAAATAGATACAAGTTTTTGTGCTTCAACAGCAAATTCCATTGGAAGTTCTTGTAAAACTTGCTTGCAGAAACCATTAACTATTAATGAAACTGCTTCTTCATGGCTTAAACCTCTTTGTCTGCAGTAATAAAGTTGGTCTTCGTTTATTTTAGAAGTCGAAGCTTCGTGCTCAATAACTGCTGTATTGTTTTTTGAGTCAATGTAAGGAACTGTGTGTGCTCCACATTTATTTCCTACTAACAAAGAATCACATTGAGTATAGTTTCTTGCCTTATCTGCTTTTCTTAAAAAAGAAACTTCACCTCTGTAAGTATTTTGAGATTTACCAAGAGAAATACCTTTTGATATTATTTTACTTTTGGTATTTTTACCAATGTGAGTCATCTTTGTTCCCGTATCAGCTTGTTGAAAATTATTTGTTATTGCTACAGAGTAAAATTCACCAATTGAATTATCCCCTTTTAAAATACAACTAGGATATTTCCATGTAATAGCAGAACCAGTTTCTACTTGAGTCCAAGAGATCTTACTATTTTTACCTGCACAAAGACCTCTTTTAGTAACAAAATTGTATATTCCACCTTTTCCATCTTCATCTCCTGGATACCAATTTTGAACAGTTGAATATTTAATTTCAGCATCCTCTAGAGCAATTAATTCTACATTAGCTGCGTGTAATTGGTTATCATCTCTTTTTGGAGCTGTGCAACCTTCTAGATAACTAACATAACTACCTTTGTCTGCAATAATTAGAGTTCTCTCAAATTGACCGGTATTTTCTGCATTAATTCTAAAATAAGTTGATAGCTCCATTGGACATTTTACACCTTCTGGAATGTATACAAATGATCCATCAGTAAACACAGCTGAATTTAATGCAGAAAATGAATGGTCTCCAGCTGGTATAACTGATCCTAAGTATTTTTTTATTTTTTCAGGATGTTTCTGAATTGCCTCTCCGATGGAACAAAAAATTATACCAAGCTTTTCTAATTCACCTTTATAGGTGGTTGCAACTGAAACACTATCAAACACAACATCAACAGCAACACCCGCTAATACTTTTTGCTCCTCTAGAGGAATACCTAGTTTATTATATGTCTCTATAAGCTTTGGATCTACTTCGCTTAAATCTTTTGGCTTCTTGTCAAAGCCTTTTGGGGCAGAGTAATAGTAGATATCTTGATAATCAATTTCAGGAAAATTAAGGTTTGCCCATTTTGGCTCTTTCATTTTTTTCCATTTTGAAAATGCTTTTAATCTCCACTCAAGCATCCATTCTGGCTCATTCTTTTTTAGCGAAATAAATTTTATGATATCTTCGTTTAATCCTTTTTTTGGCTTTTCTTCATCTATTTCTGTAACGAAGCCATACTTGTACTTATTTTTACTATAAGAATCTAATGTATTTAGAGTTTCTGAGTTCACAATACATCATCTAATTCATTAATTGAAAAAATCTAGTTAATTCAACAAAAATTAAGCAAATTTAGAACTGATTTTAAATTTATGAAGTAATCCAGCCACCGCCAAGTAATTGGTCATTTTTATAAAAAACACAAGCTTGTCCAGGAGAAGTTTTATCTAATTCTGTTTCAAATGTAAAAGTTCCATGATCACTGTCAATATCAAGTATTCCTGGTAAATCTACTTGTGTAGATCTTATTTTTGCTGAACAATCAAGTTTTTTAGGTAAAATATTACCACCCAACCAATTGATATTTTTGAAATTAATAACATTTTTTTTCAATTTTTCTTTTGTGCCTAAAGTAATTGAATTTTGATTTTTATTTATGTCTATAACGTATAAAGCTTCATTTAAACCACTTATACCAATACCTTTTCTTTGACCAATTGTATAATTACTAATTCCTTCATGAGTTCCAAGAATATTTTTATTAGTATCATAGATTATACCTTTTTTGTTCACACTTGGATTTAGATTTTTAACAAAATCTCTATAGGAATCAGATGTTACAAAACAGATATCTTGGCTATCAGGCTTATCACTGACACTTAGTTTATATTCTTTAGCTAATTCTCTAATTTCAGATTTTTTGAAATCACCTAATGGGAACCTAACATAATTTAATTGCTCTTGAAGTGTTGAAAATAGAAAAAAACTTTGATCTTTTGAAAAATCTTTTGCTTTATGCAAACTTGCATTGTTTAAAGATCCTTTTCTAATTGCATAATGTCCTGTGGCTAATGCGTCTGCTCCCATTTTTTTTGCTTCATTAAGTAAATCTGAAAATTTAACTGTTTGATTACACTTTACACAAGGCAAAGGAGTTTCTCCATTAGCGTATGAATCAACAAAATTATTGATGACTCCATCAAAAAATTTATCTTGATAATCTAAAACTAAATGTTTGAAATCATTGTTTAGAGCAACTTTTTTAGCATCTGCAATATCAATACCAGCACAACATGATTTACTATTTGACACATTGGAGTTATTGTATAATTTAAGTGTAATGCCTATTACATCATAACCTTGTTTTTTTAGCATTACGGCTGCAACTGAGCTATCTACACCTCCAGACATCGCAACGACAACTTTTGTATCTTTTTCTAACTTGTCAAAACCAAGAGAATTCATATATTTCAAACATCTATATTTACAAAATCATATAACTTCAATAATAGCTTTATCAAATGGTAGACATATTAATTCCAGGTCCAGAGGGAAAAATAGAAGCTAAGTATTCGCACAACAACAGAGATGATTCTCCAACAGTAATACTTTTACATCCAGATCCATCAAAAGGTGGGACTATGCATACTAAAATAGTATACAAAATGTACAAAATTTTTATAAAAGCAGGATTTTCAACAATAAGATTTAATTTTAGAGGAGTTGGGAAAAGTGAAGGTGTTTTCGATGATGGTGAGGGAGAGCTCAGTGATGCAGCTTGTGTTTTAGATTGGTTACAACAGTATAATACAAATTCTAAAATATGTTGGGTAGCTGGATTCTCATTTGGAGCATGGATAGCAATGCAATTATTAATGAGAAGACCTGAGATAAATGGATTTGTTAGTATTTCTCCACCAGCAAATTTAAGAGACTTTAGTTTTTTGGCACCATGTCCATCATCTGGATTAATAGTTCATGGAGATAAAGATAATATTGCTTCATTTGATTCCACAAAGATACTTGTAGAAAAACTTCAGCAACAAAAAAAAGTTGATATTAAATTTAAACCAATAAAGGGCGCAGATCATTTTTATGAAAGTTATTCTAATGAATTTGATGAATCAATAAATGAATATATTAATCAAACTATAAAAAATAACTAATAATGAGATTTAAATCAGAATTTCTGCAAGAAATTAAACAAAGAGGATTCATATATCAAGATATAGAAATTGAAAATTTAGATAATATTATGTCTAAAAATAAAATATCAGGCTATATTGGTTTTGATATAACAAGTGATAGTTTGCACGTAGGAAGTTTGATCCAATTAATGTTGCTTCACTGGCTTGATTTTTATAATCATCAATCAATTGCCTTAGTTGGTGGAGGAACAACATTAATTGGTGATCCATCTGGCAAAGATCAAACTAGGAAAATTTTAAGCAAAAAAGAAATAGATAAAAATATAGAAAACATTGAAAAAACATTTGA
The DNA here is from genome assembly GCA_902585605.1 of uncultured Alphaproteobacteria bacterium. Lineage (GTDB taxonomy): Bacteria > Pseudomonadota > Alphaproteobacteria > HIMB59 > CACPNW01. The sequence continues at coordinate 59,021 of CACIED010000004.1, read as the reverse complement.
TAGATTTATAAATATAAAGAAAAATTCACTAATAATTAATAATTATGAATGGCTTTCCAATATAAACTATATTGACTTTCTAAGAGAATTTGGATCAAAAATTACACTTAATCGCATGCTAACTTTTGATTCAATTAAAAACAGATTAGACCGTGAACAACCCTTATCAATTCTTGAATTTAATTACATGCTTCTTCAAGCATATGATTTTTATCACTTAAATAAGGAGTTTAATTGTATATTACAGATGGGTGGGTCTGACCAGTGGGGCAATATATTAAGTGGAGTAGATTTCATAAGAAGAATAAATAAAAGAGATGCATTTGGCATTACTTCTCCACTAATAACAAATAATGATGGCTCTAAAATGGGTAAAACAGCAGACGGAGCAATTTGGCTTAATAAAGATAAGATATCTAGTTTAGATTTTTTTCAATATTGGAGAAATGTAAATGATGAAGATGTTCCAAGATTTCTAAATTTATTTACGAAAATTTCAATAGAAGAAATAAAAAAATTGTCAAAACTTAAAGGCCAAGAAATAAATGAAGCTAAAAAAACTCTCGCATATGAAATAACTAAACTTGTAAGAGGAAAAGAAGATGCTGATGAAGCAATACAAATAACAAATAACATTTTTGATTCTAACATTGTAGATAAAAGATTGCCGAATATTTCAGAACAAAGATTAAATATAAAAAATGGAAAATTTACAATTTTAGACGCTATTGAAGGTTTAAAGCTAGTTAATAGTAGAAGTGAAATTAAAAGATTAATAAAATCTGATGGAATAAAAGTAAATGATGTTTTGTATAAGAATAGTGACCTATCTTTAAATGATTTCTCAGAAAAGAATGAAATTAAAATAATGATTGGGAAAAAGAAAGTTGGAATCTTAAAAATAATATAATTTTTATAAAGTAAGAGAGTTTTCTAAAAAGTCATTAATTTTGCCATCTAAAATATCTTTTACATTTGAAGTCTCATATCCACTTCTTAAATCTTTTATTAGCTTGTAAGGGTGCAAAACATAAGATCTTATCTGATTTCCCCAACCAATATCTTTTTTTTCTTTATTTTTTATATTGTCATCTTCTTTTCTTTTTTGAAGTTCTTTCTCATAAATTCTTGATTTTATCATTTTCATGGCATTTGATCTATTTTTATGCTGAGATCTATCACTTTGGCATTGAACAACTATGTTTGTAGGCAAATGTGTAATTCTAACGGCGCTATCAGTTTTATTTACATGCTGACCTCCTGCTCCAGATGCACGGTATGTATCTATCCTTAAATCACTGTCTTTGATTTCAACTTCAATTTTATCATCAATTTCTGGATAAACCCAAATACTTGCAAAACTAGTGTGTCTTCTTTTATTACTATCAAAAGGAGAAATTCTGACTAATCTATGTATACCACTTTCATTTTTAAGCCATCCATATGAGTAATCCATTAAAATTTTTAACGTACATGATTTAATACCTGCTTCCTCTCCCCTCATTTCCCCTAATAAAATTGCTTTGCAATTTTCTTGATCATCAGCCCATCGGAGATACATTCTTTGTAAAATTTCTGCCCAATCCTGGCTCTCAGTGCCCCCAGCACCTGCATGGATTTCTATAAATGCATTAAGGTGATCAGCTTCGTCATTTAATAAATTCAAATAACGGATTTTTTCAGATAATTTTAATGTAATTTCTACTTCTTTTTGCAGTTCATTTAAGAGAGAATCATCTTTGTTTTTTTGAATAAAATTATATATTTCCTCATTTTCATTTAATAATTTATTTAATTTACTAAAATCATTAATTTTATTTTCAATTTTTTTTATTTTTTGAAATATATTTTTAGCTTCATTAGTCACCCATATATTAGGATCTGAACTTTTAAGTTTTAAATCAGTTAATTTATCCTCTAGGGATTTATAGTCAAACCCCCCTCCTTATAAGATCTAAATTTGATCTTATTTTTTTTAAACTAGTTTCAATTATTTCAATATTTTCCATAAATTTAATCTATAATAAACCACCTGTCCCTGAAATGGAATTATTATTAAAATTTTCTAATCCATCTATGACATTAATATTTCCTGAATATGGCTCAGAACCTAAAATGAAAGGTTCATTAATACCCCCTTCATTATTCGATATTATGCCGCTGCTAGGATCAATTCTTACAAAACTGATACCTGATGGAATTCTAAATGGTTTTTTGTTTTTATTAATTTTTATTTTTTTAGCAAAATTTTTGAATATTGGAACTGCAACACTAGATCCAGTTTGTTTATATCCAAGAGATTTTGGTTGATCATATCCTACATAAACGCCTATTACCAAATCAGGAGTATATCCTATAAACCAAGCGTCTTTGTTCTGATTTGTTGTTCCAGTCTTGCCTGCTATAGGAATATTTAAATCTTTTAATTTTTTTGCTGTCCCTCTTTTAATAACACCTTCCATCATTGAAGTTATTTGATAAGTTAATCTAGGATCAACAATGATATTTTTAGTTTCATTTAATTCAGGGATTTTATTTTTTGATAATATTTTATCAATTCTACACCCAAAACATTTTTTTAATCTTGTGTCATAAATTTTTTCTCCATCTTTTGAGTAAATACTTGTTATTAATTTAGGTTGTATTTTTTTTCCACCGTTTGCAATTATTGCATATGCATTTGTTAATTCTTTTAAAGTTACAACACCAGAACCCAAAGACATTGAAAGGTTTTTATCTAATCCTTCATTAATATTAAAATTATTTGCCATATCTAAAATTTTTTTCATTCCTATTCTATTAGCAAGTCTTACAGTCATAAGATTTCTTGATTTTTCTATACCTGTTCTCATTGTTGTAAGACCATAAAATTCGTCTGTATAATTTGAAGGTTTCCATTTTGGAAGTCCTGGACCTTGATCAACAACATAAGGAGCATCTAGTATTAAAGTAGCAGGAGAATAACCCTCATTTAAAGCAGCTAAATAAACAATTGGTTTAAAAGCTGAACCAGGTTGTCTTTTTGCCTGTGTAGCACGATTAAATTCACTTTTTTTAAAGCTATAACCGCCAGATAAAGCTAAAATATCTCCAGAATGTGGATCAATAACAATTATGGCCCCATTTACACTTGGCTCTTGATTAATGATATAAGTACTGTTCCTTTTTTCTACATAGATAACGTCTCCTTTATTAAAAGTTATATTTAGTAACCAGTTATTGAACTCATTTTCTAAATTGATGTTAAATTTATTTTTATTGAGATTTATTACTTCTAATTTTTTTTTATTTACAGAATCAATAATTACAGTTTCCCAATTTGCAATAAAGGGATTTTTATCGTTATAAAAAGCTTTCTTATTCAAAAATTCATCTAATGTTGTATTTTCAATAAGACCATTCCATCCTTGTTTTTTTTCATATTCAATTAATCCTTCAACAAGACTCAAATTAGCACTTTGTTGAATACTTGAATCAAGTGCGGTTTTAATTATGAGTCCTTCAGAGTAAAGTTTTTCTTTGCCATATTTTTTAAAAAGTTCCTTTCTAATTTCTTCATAATAATAATCAGCATCGGAAAATTCAATATCTGCTCGATTGTATACTTCTAGAGGTTGATTTTTATAGTCAAGATCTTCCTTATCAATAAATTTATTTGCATACATTCTATCGATTACCCAATTTCTTCTATCTACAGCTTTTACATAATTTGAATTGGGATTGTAATTATTTGGTGCCTTAGGCAATGCTGCTAAAAAAGCTATCTCATGAAGTTCAAGATCATAAATTGATTTATTAAAATAATTTAAACTCGCAGATCCAATTCCATAAGAACCAAAACCTAAATAAATATCATTTAAATATAATTCTAAAATTTCATGCTTATTTAAAATATTTTCAATTCTTATGGCTAAAATAATTTCTTTTATTTTTCTTGAATAACTTAATTCATTACTTAACAATAAATTTTTTACAACTTGTTGAGTAATCGTAGAAGCTCCAACTACCCTTCTGTTAGAATTTATATTTAAAACGTTTGTTAATAAAGCTCTAAAAATTGCAATTACATCTATACCATAATGATCATAGAAATTTTTATCCTCAGATGCTAGAAAAGCATTTTTGATATCTTTAGGTATTCTATTTTCAGGTATGAATATCCTCTCTTCTAGATAAAAACTTTTTAAAAGAAAACCATCTGAACTATAAATTCTTGAAGATAGATTTGGTTTATATTTTAAAATACTTTCATAAGACGGTAATTCTGATGAATATTGCCAGAGTATATAAAAAATTGAAAATATTGAAATAAATCCAAATATAAATAGAAAAATTAGTAATAATTTTATATAGTTAAAAAAATTATACATATTAGATAATCTACATTGAGAAATAGTTAAAAATATGACAATAGGCAAATATTATACAAATATTCAGATATGATTTTAACATATAAAAATTTTTACGGAGTTTCGGCATTATGTCAAAAAATATACTTATTGATACTACAAATAACATTGAAACAAGGATCGCAGTTACAGAAGATGGGAAACTTGATGATTTTGAAATTGAAACAAATAAAAAAAATGCAGTTAAAGGCGATGTTTATTTAGCTAAAATAACAAGGATTGAGCCTTCACTTCAAGCTGCATTTGTTGATTTTGGAAAAAATAGAAATGGTTTCCTTCCTCTAACAGAAATTCACCCTGATTATTTCAAAATTCCTGCTGCGGATGAAGCAAAAATAAAAGAGTTAAATGAAAAAATAAATAACAACAATGAAGATGAAGAAATAACTCCTACAGATAATGAAAACGAATTAGAAAATTTAGAAGAAAACAATATTGAAAATAAACTTGAAGAAAGTGAGGATATCAATGAAGATAAAATCATTTCAATTAAAAAAAGAAAAGGTAAAAAATTAACTCCAAAAAAAGAGTATTTTAATTTTTTTAGGAAATATAAAATTCAAGATGTAATTAGACCAAAACAAGTTTTACTTGTTCAAATCAACAAAGAAGAAAGAGGTTTAAAGGGAGCTGCTTTGACGACTTACTTATCATTTGCCGGAAGGTATTGTGTTCTAATGCCCAATAGTATGAATAGTGATGGAATATCTAGAAAGATAGGGGATATTGAAGAGAGAAAAAAATTAAAAAAAATATTGTCATCAGTTGAGATACCAGAAAAAATGTCAGTAATTGTAAGAACAGCAGGTATTGGTAGAACAAAAAAAGAAATATCAAAAGATCTTTCATTCCTTGTAAGCCAATGGAATAAAATTAGAGAACTTACTTTAAAATCTGAAGCACCAGAGATGATACATGAAGAAGGCAATGTTCTAAAAAGAGCTATTAGAGATATGCTAAGTGAAGATGTAGAAAAAATTTTAGTTGAAGGTAAAGATGGATACGACAAAGTTAAAAAGATTACAAAAAATTTAGCACCAACATTTGTTCGAAAAGTAAAGCAATATAAATCTGATGAGAACTCATTATTTGCCTCCAATAATATTGAAACACAAATTAATGATCTTTTTAGTCTAAATGTAAAACTAAAATCTGGTGGCTCAATTGTAATTAATACAACTGAAGCATTGGTTGCAGTAGATGTAAACTCTGGAAAAAATACATCAGAAAGAAATATTGAAAATACCGCTCTAAAAACAAATTTAGAAGCTGCAGTAGAGGTAGCTAGACAGCTTAGATTAAGAGATCTTGGGGGTTTGGTAGTTATAGATTTTATCGATATGGATGATTATCGCAATAATTTTAAAGTTGAAAAAAGTTTAAAAACTGCTCTTGTAAGAGATAGAGCGAGAGTCCAAGTTGGTAGAATAAGTATGTTTGGATTAATGGAACTATCTAGACAAAGATTAAGATCAAGCTTGATAGATAAATCATTTGAAAAATGTAATTATTGTAAAGGTTCGGGATTAATATTAAATTCTTCATCAATTATAGATCAAATAATAAAAGTGATTAAAGAAAAAATCTCTGAAAACAAAAATTCAATAATAAATGTAAAGTGTAATAGTGGTTTAGCAGAAAATTTATTAAATAATAAAAAGAGTGAGATTCATTCATTGGAAAATAAATTTGAATCTAAGATTAATTTTTATTTTAATCCGCAATATTCTTTACATGATCCTTTAATTGAAATTGATGAAGATAAACAGTCTAAGGATGAAGAAAAAATAAATAAACAGAAGAAAAAAAATAAAACTACCAAAGTAATTAAAAAAAAGAAGATAATAAAAACTAAAAAATCAAAAAAAAGTATTAAGGAAAACAATTTAGATGAAAATGAAATAACTAAAGATGATAAAAATGATCAACAAAAAGATATAAATTTAATAGAGAGTGAAATAAATGAAGATGAAGAAAAAACTGGATGGTGGTCTTAAAAAAATATTAATTTATTTGTTATTTTTTATTTTTTCTTCAAACATTAGTTATAGTTCACAAATATTAGATTATGAAACAGAAGAATTTGTAAAAGAAATTATTAAAGATATTACTGAAGTAAATAAAATAAATAAAAAAATTAATTTTAAATTAAATAATAGTGATGAAATAAATGCATTTGTAGATATTAATAATATAATACATATTAATTCTGGTTTAATTGTTCATTGCTCAGATTATGTTGCTTTATTGTCAGTATTAGCTCATGAAGTTGGACATATAGATCTCAATCATATTACACTTAGAAAAAAAAAAAATAGAAAATACTAAAAAATATAATACCTTAGGACTTTTATCTGTAATAGCTGGATCAGCATTAACTCAAAACCCTCAATTGTTACAAGGCAGTATTCTGACTTCAGCTACTTTATCAAATCAATATATTGTTCTTAGTAAAGATCAAGAAATGGAAGCAGATTTATATGCTTTAAAAACACTAAATTTACTAAAAACAAATTCTAAATCCATTCAAACATTATTAGAAACAATAGAACAAAAATTATTAAATCAAGGTTTTTCAAAAGATAAACAAAGAGTTAGTACACATCCATATTTTGAGGATAGAATTTTATTAATAAAAAATTTCGAAAAAAATAAAGAAAAAAATTTTAATGAAAGTTACAATCAAAGATTTAACTACATTAGAGCAAAATTTATAGGTTATAGTGATAATGAGGAAAGGTTAAGTGAATTAAATGAACCTTTTAAAACTTATGCAGAATCAATTAAATTAGCTAAAAGTGGAAATCTACAAAAATCCTTACAAAATTTAAATGAAATAATTAAAATGAGTAAAAATAATTTTCTTCTAGAAACTAAAGCAGATATATTATTCTCTTATGGATATACTAAAGAAGCTAAAAAATTTTATAAAAAAAATTTAGAAAAATATCCTACAAATTATTATTCTCAAATTAGAATCTTTGAAAATTTAGAAATAAAAAATTTATCTAATAGTGATACAGAGATAATTTTTGATAGTAATAAAGATCTTTTATATAAATTTTATAATAATAAAAATGTTCTCTTTAAATATTTTGAACTAGTAAAAAAATTAAATAAAAAAGAATGGTTACAATTCTTTAATTTTCTTTTATCAATTAATGATATTGAAAAAGAAGTTTTTGATATTGAAATAAAAAATTTTAAAAGTACTAAAGATAGTGATTTATTAAAACTTATTAATATAATTCAGAATGTAAATTAATGAACGGTTCTCTAGTATATCAAGATTACATAAATTTAGTTAATAAAAATTTCGTTATAACCAAAAATATAAGAAATAACCAAATACAACCATCAAGCATGGACTTGTCATTAAGTGAGGAATGCTATGAAATTAAGAATAGCTTCTTATCCTATAATTCAAAAGTTAGAGATAAATTAAAAGATTTAGCTATTAAAAAAATAAATCTAAGTAAAGAATTTATATTTAAAAAAAACAAGACTTACATTGTTAAACTTAATGAAAGTCTTAACTTAAAAAATAATATATTTGGTCACTGCAACCCTAAAAGCAGCACTGGAAGATTAGATATTTTTTGCAGAACACTTGTTGATTATGCAGAAGAATACGAAAAAATTCCTAAAAATTATAAAGGTGAGATATTTTTAGAAATAACATCAAGATCATTTGATGTATCTTTTAAAAAAAATAATTCTTTAAATCAATTGAGACTTGTAAATAAAAATCATAATTATTTGACTGATAAACAACTAATTAACCTGAATAAAAAACAAAAAATTTCAAATCTAACTAGAGACAATATTAAAATTGATAACGGATTAAAGTTATCAGTTGATCTAGCTGGGTCAAATATAGTAGCTTACGTAGCCAAAAAACATACTCCAGTTCTTAATTTTTCTAAAATTAAATCTCATAAAATAAATGATTTTTGGAATGTAATTAGAAAAAACAAAAAAAAATTAGTAATTGAAAAAAACAAGTTTTATATTTTGAGATCAAAAGAGAAGGTTGTGATACCATCAAATTTAGCTGGAGAAATGATACCATATGATACAGGGATTGGAGACTTCAGAGCACATTATGCAGGTTTTTTTGATCCTGGTTTTGGTCTTGGTAAAGGATCATATGCTGTTTTGGAAGTAAAAACAAATGAAGTCCCTTTTTTATTAGAAGATGGTCAAACTATAGCTAGAATTAAATATGAAAAGTTGAACAAAAATAGTAATATTGTATACGGAAAAGATATTAAATCAAATTATCAAAATCAAGGTTTAAAATTAAGTAAGCATTTTAAATAGAATGAAAAAAATATTAATTATTAATGGCCCTAACCTAAATCTATTAGGTAATAGAGAAGATGATATTTATGGTAAAGACAGTTTAGATAAAATTAAATCTAATTGTGAAAAAAAAGGTATAGAGAAAAAATTAGAAATTATTTTTTTCCAATCTAATAATGAAGGCGAAATAATTGATAAAATTCATGAAGTAAAAGATAAATTTGATGGTCTAATTATTAATCCAGCAGCATTTACTCATTCATCCATAGCAATTCTAGATTCATTAAGAGCAATAAATAAGCCCAAGATAGAAATTCATCTTTCAAATATTTATTCAAGAGAAGAGTATAGAAAAAAAAGTATTACTTCTGAAGGAGTGCATGGTTTAATTTGTGGATTTGGTGGAAATAGTTATCTTCTAGGAATTGAAGCAATACACAAATTAATTTATAAATAAGTATGACTAAAATAGATAAAACAGATTTGGAGAATATTAAGTTAATCGTTAAAGAATCCAAAATTAATAGTGTTACTAAAATAAAAATAAAAAAAAATGATTATGAAATTGAGATTACCTCAAATAACTTTGTTGAAAACAATGTTTCCGTTCAAAAAATAGAAAAAAATACTGAAGTTAAAGATGTTGAAAATACAAATGATGTTGTAAACGAAGATAATATTGTTAAGTCTCCTATGGTAGGAGTTGCTTATCTTTCTGCTGATCCAAATTCGCAACCTTATGTAAAAGTTGGTCAACATGTTAAAGCCGGTGATACTTTATTGTTAATTGAAGCAATGAAAACCTTTAATGAAATCAAAGCTCCTAGATCTGGTATTATCAAAAAAATAGTTACATTGAATAGCCAGCCCGTTGAATATGGTGATACTCTTATAATTTTTGAATAATGTTCAAAAAAATACTGATTGCTAATAGAGGCGAAATTGCTTTACGTGTTCTTAGAGCCTGCAGAGAACTGGGAATAAAAACTGTAGCCATTCACTCTGATGTTGATGAAAATGCAATGCATGTAAGAATGGCAGATGAAAGTATTTGCGTTGGACCAGCCTCTGCACAATCTAGTTATTTAAACATACCTGCAATTATAACTGCTGCAACATTAACTGATGTAGATGCCATTCATCCTGGATATGGTTTTTTAAGTGAAAATCAAAGGTTTGCCGAAATTATTGAAGAACACAATATTAAGTTTATTGGGCCTAAATCGGAACATATCAAAATGATGGGTAACAAAATTGACGCGAAAAAAATAATGGATCAAACTGGGGTGCCAACAGTAAAAGGTATAAATGACTTAAGCGATAAAAATAAAATTGAAGATTTTATAAAAAAAGTAAAATACCCAATTATAGTAAAAGCAGCGAGTGGTGGTGGTGGAAAAGGTATGAGAATTGTTACAGAAGAAGATGATTTAAATAAAGCTATAAATGAAGCAAAAATTGAAGCAAAAAAATCATTTAATGATGAAAATGTTTATTTAGAAAAATTTTTAACATCTCCTAAACATATTGAAATTCAAGTTCTTTGTGATTCATTTGGAAATGTTGTTACTCTTGGAGAAAGAGATTGCTCAATTCAAAGGAAGCATCAAAAACTTATTGAAGAAAGTCCAAGTTCAGTTCTAACAAATGAAAATAGAGAAAAAATTTCTGATCTTTGTAGAAAATCTATGAAAGAAATCGGATATGAAGGTGTTGGAACATTAGAATTTTTATATGAAAATAATGAATTTTATTTTATGGAAATGAATACACGATTACAAGTTGAGCACCCAGTTACAGAAATGGTTACTGGCATTGACCTTGTTAAAGAACAAATTCTTGTCGCGAATGGTGAAAAACTATCGATAAAACAAGAAGATATAAAATTAAAAGGTAACTCAATTGAGTGTCGAATTAATGCCGAACATCCAGAGAGTTTTATACCGTCACCTGGTAAGATAACACAATATCATCAACCTGGAGGACTAGGTATTCGAGTTGACTCAGCTGTTTACGATGGATACTCAATTCCATCCCACTATGATAGTATGATTGGGAAGCTAATTACCTACGGTGCAACAAGATCAGAAGCTCTAAATAAAATGAATAGAGCTCTAGAAGAATATGTAATTATGGGAATAAATACTAATATTCAACTACATCAAAAAATTATTCAAACTGATGAGTTTAAAAGAGGAAGTTACAACATTAATTTTATGTCAAATTTAATTGAGTAAAATAATTGATTTAAACAGCTTAATAGAATTTTATAAAAAAGCTTACTTTCCGATGGCTGATAGTAAGTATTCTGAAGAAATAAAATTTTATAAACCCAAATTAAGATTTATCATTCCAATTTCAAATTTTCATTATCCAAAGAAACTTTTTAGTGAGTTTAAAAAAACAAAATATAGTTTTAAAATTAATCAAAATTTTGCAAAAGTTATTACGTTATGCAAAGAAATTAAAAGAAAAGATCAAGATACTTGGATTAATAAAATTATTTTAGATACATTTATTGAATTACATAAAATAGGTAAATGTCACAGTGTAGAATGTTATGAAGATGATAATCTAATTGGTGGTTTATATGGTTTACATATAGGATCATGTTTTTTTGGTGAAAGCATGTTTAGTTTAAAGACCAATACAAGTAAATTTTGTCTACTTTATTTATTGGCAATATTGAAAAAAAATAATTTTTCTATTTTAGATTCACAGTTTTTCAATCCTCATTTAGTTCAGTTTGGGGCGTATGAAATAGAAACTGAAATTTATGAAAATAAACTAAAAGAAAGTTTAGAGATTGAAAATTATTTTAAGGAAGTTAATAATTTTCAAGAAGTCTTATCATTACTACAATCAACTAACCAAAGATCATAAATAGGATTTTCTAATGGAGTAACATCAGGAGAAGAAGAAATCATCCAGCCTTTATAAATATTAATATTTTCATTATTGATAGTATCGTAGACATCTATCAAAACATAATCTTCAGGAATTTCAGTTGGAGGAGTACTACCGCAATACAAAACTTCAATATTTAAAGTTTCCCATGATATTTTAGAACTTACCAAAATATCTTTTGTAGAAACTTTATTAGTAGTTTTATTTAATAACTTAAAAGAAGCATATTTTTTTTTAATAGTCTCAGCAGAAACAGTTAGTGGTAGGAAAAAAAAAATTGTTACTCTAATTAGGAGTCCAAGATTTATATTCTTCTTCTTTTTTTTCTGGGTCATAATTTTTTGAAAGAGGATGAGATGATGGGAAATATGCATCACTAGTACCAGTCATATTTGGTTTATGATTTTTTTGCCATTTATATTTATGTGAATAGTCAAGTGGAGGCTTATCAATCGATTTGTGAAGCCAAGCATGCCAGTGCGGTGGAATATTTGATGCTTCTATTTCACCATTAAAAATTACCCATCTTTTTGCTTTTAAATTTTTAAAATTTTTAGAACTGCAGTAGTATTTATTTCCTAATTCATCACTACCAACTAAGTTTCCCTTAAGCCAAGTATAAATTTTTGTTCCTAATGACATTAATATTTCTATAAAGATTAATGAACTACTTTCCAATTAATTTTTTTATTAGCATAAAAATTCTTAACCTGAACATCTTTATAACTAGATAATTCTGTCATAATCCATTCCTCTTTTTCTAATTTAATTTTTTTATCATTGATTGGAAAATTGTAATGTTTTGCACCATTAATTGAACAAAATATCTCTAACTTATCAATTGCATTTTCTTGATCAAAAATTTCTGCATATAATTCTAGTGAGCAAGGAGAGGAAAATATTCCTGGTTTAGATGACATATCTGGTTTTTTTTCTTGAATTGGATGTGGAGCTGAATCAGTACCTAAAAAAAATTTAGAATTATTGTGACATGCTGCTTTTCTTAATTCTATTAAATCTGTTTCGTTTTTGACGACTGGCATACAAAAATGATGGGGATTAATAGAATCTTCATGAAATACATCTTTTTTTGTTAAAAGCATATGGTGTGGTGTAATTGTTCCTGCGATATTTTGATTTTCTTTTACATAGTTTACTCCATATGAAGTTGATACATGCTCTAGAGTAATTTTTAAAAGAGGAAATTTTTTTCTAATAATGCTTAATTCATCATCTATAAAGTATTTTTCTCTATCAAAAATATCAATATTCTCAGCAACTTTTTCACCGTGTATTAGTAATGGGCTTTTTTCTTCTTCTAAAATCTCCAAAAATTTAAAAATTTTTGAAACGTCGTTTACTCCATGACTTGAGTTTGTAGTTGCATTTGAGGGATAAAGTTTAGATCCAAAGAAAACTTTATTTTGAATACCTTTTCTAAAATCTTCTAGATCTAAATTTTCATTTAAATAACAAGGTATAAGTGGTTCAAAATTATTACTAGATGCTTTATTTAAAAGTTTTTTATAAACGGTGGCTTTATTAGTATCTGTTATGGGAATTTCTGTATTTGGCATTGCCACACATCTGTTATTTATTCTTGAGGAGAAATCGGTAACCATTTCTAACATGTCACCTTCTCTAAAATGTACATGCCAATCATCAGGCTGAATTATTTCAATATTTTTATTCACAATAATTATTTTTTTGTAATGTAGAATAAATCTTTTCTACGCTTATAGAGTCCATATAGGACTTTGTTTTATCAATATTTATACTTTTAAAATAGTCATAGCTTTCATTTGTTCTTATAACTTGTGAATCTTTCATAAACGGACCGTAAATCACATCATTTGTTGGCCCAAATAGTACTATAGACTTTAATTTTGTGGCTGAAGCCATATGTGATAATCCTGAATCATTTCCAATAAATAATTTAGATTTCTTCATATAAGCAGCAGTTTGAGTCAATGATGCACCAAATAAATTAATTATCTTATTACTATCAATATTTTTTGTTATTTCATTTAAATAATGTTCTGCTTCTGACTTTGAACCAACTAAAATAAATTTAATATTTTTATTTTGAGATAAAATTTTGATTAATAGTGAATTATAATTTTTAATACTCCAAATTTTTGGTTTCCAATTTCCACCTGGAAATATAACAAAATATTTAAAATCATCGGACAAATGTTTTGTAACTATTTCTTCTTCTTCTGTATTTGTCTCAATAAACAAATCTGAACAATCAAATTTAAAGTAATTAGATAATTGCTGTACATGGTTTAGATTAGATTTTTTTTTAAAAATAAATTTTTGCTTATGTTTTAAAAAATATGATAACAACGAACTTCTAAAATCAATAATTATATCCCATTTCTTTCCATAACAATTAGAAATTATATCTAGCCAATGCATATTGTATTTTTTTTTTGAAACAGTGATTATGTTTTCTACAGATTTAAAGTTTTTGAAAATTGATTTAGCAGATGGACCAATTACAAATGTAAATTTAGTTTCAGGATATTTATTACTAAAATAATTTATTACTCCAGTTGATAGAATTGTATCTCCAATAAGATTTGACGAAATAACAAGAATTTTCACAGAAATATTACACTTTTAATATATTCAATATATATTTAGATAATTATGAAAAATAAATACTTTTTTCAGCATCTGAATTCAAGATTTTTTGAGATTTCTGGAAAAGATAGTAAATCATTTATTCAAAATTTAATTACTAATGACATTCAAAAGTGTAACGATGGATCAATTATTTATTCATGTCTATTAACACCTCAGGGTAAATTTTTAGCAGATTTTTTTATATTCAATATAAATGGAAACTATATTTTTGAAACTAATGATAAATTTTTTAATAATTTATTATCACGATTAAAGATTTATAAACTTCGCTCTGATATAGAAATTAAAGAAATTAATAATCTTAATTCTTATTCATTATTTAATATAGATTATAAAGGCGATTATAATGTTTATTTAAATGATCCTAGAAATATAAACTTAGGTAAAAAACTTATAACGAATAAAAAAATATTAATTGAAAAAGAGAGATTGAAAGAAATTAATGAAACAGAATATCATGAAATTTTAATTAAAAATACAACACCCTATTCACCATTTGATATTTTAGAAAATAAATCTTTATTATTAGAAAATAATTTTGATAATTTAAATGCTATTGATTGGGATAAAGGATGCTATGTGGGTCAAGAAATTACTGCAAGAATGAAATACCGTGGATTACTCAAGAAAAAACTTTACGCTTTAAAAATAAAACGTGGAAATGTGCTAGTGGGAGATGAGTTGATAGTAGATAATAAAAAAATAGGTACAATTGTATCAAAAGCAAATTCAAATATTTTTGCAGCATTAAATATTAATTTTGTTAATGAAATAAAAAATAAAGATCAAAATTTAGTAATTAATGATTCATTATCTTTTAATTTTTTAAACTAAAAATTTTTTTCTATAAAAACTTACTGGAATTATTAAAATTATAAAAATTATTAGCATTGGAACAAATATATTATTAATTCCATAGTTGTTTGCAATAAATCCTAATGAAGCTGGAGCCCCTATAAATGTTCCGTAAACTGCAATTGAAATGATTGTTATCCCTACTCCACTATCAATTCCTTCAATTTTTCCAGCTAAACTATATGCGATAGGAACAATTGAGGATGCTCCGATACCTAATAATGAAAAACCAATAATAGCTGCATAAATACTGCTGAAATTAGATAAAATTATTAAACTTATAATCGTCGATAAAAATAAAAAGAAAATCAAAAGAAAAACTCCGATTTTATCTCTTACCCAATCACCACTAAATCTTCCGATAACCATAAAAATATTAAAACTTAGAGTTGCTAAGCCGATATAGAAACCATCAACTTGAATAAAATCTCTCATATAGAGAGCTCCCCATGCATCTACACTTCCTTCCGTTAGAGCGTTTGCCATTGCAATTAATGCTAATAAAAAAATAAGTAAGGGCCAAATAAAAAATATATTTTTTTTACTGGAGTTTTGTGGTTTTGTTTCAACTTGTGACTCTAAACAAAGTACAAAATACAAACTCAGAGGAAGAAGAATAATGACATACAAAAGTATATTAAAAATAAAAGAATAATTCCACTCTAGCAAAAAGCTTGTAATTAGAGAACCAAATAAAACTCCAAGACTCCAAAATGCATGAAACCCTGACATCATTGATTTTTTTTCTCTAACTTCTAAATTTGATGCATAAACATTGCATGCTATTTCGAATGCACCATAACTCATACCAAAAACAAATGAGAAAATCATAAAAAGCCATAACTCTTGAATGAAAGGTACTGGCAACCACAAACAACCTTCGGCAATTAAGGTACATGTTAAAATAGATTTTGTAGAAGTTTTCAGAATAAGAGCATTTGCAAAAATCATCGCAAAAATTGAACCAATTGCAAATGATAACATAATATATCCAACACCAACATAATCTGTTTGAAGTTGATCCTTTATGGTGGGTATCCTAATAGCCCATAAACCTACATAACAAGCGGTTATAAAAAAAATAATTTTTATTGCATGAATATCACTAACTTTTTTCATACAATTTTATTAATTAAAATATTTTTTGTAATATTCAGATAAATTTTCAATAGAAACTCTTTCCTGTTTCATAGTATCTCTATCTCTAACAGTAACACTTTTATCTTCTAGAGTTTCAAAATCTACAGTTAAACAAATTGGTGTTCCTATTTCATCATGTCTTCTATAATTCTTACCAATGTTTCCTGAATTTTCTAAAACAACTCTACCCAATCCCAATTTCTGTAGATTAGATTTTATTTCTTTAGATAAATTAACTAATTCCTCATTATTCTTTTTGAGAGGAATAACTGCAGCTTTAATAGGTGAAAGATGAGGTTTTAGAGATAAAAGAATTCTTTTATTATCTTTATCTACATTTTCTTCACGATAAGCTTCATTTAACAAAGCAAGAACTCCTCTATCAACACCAGCTGATGGCTCAATTACGTAAGGAATATACCATTTTTTTTCTTCTAAATCTTGAACAGCTAATTTTGAAGTTGAAGAGGAATTTTTCATAACTTCTGAAGTAATTTTGAAATCGTTTTGATTTTTAGTATGAGAGCCTAAGTCAAAGTCAGTTCTATTGGCTACCCCTTCTAGTTCCTCTTCACCGTGAGGAAACACATAATTGATATCTACAGTTCTTTTTGAGTAGTGAGCTAGTTCATTTTTTTCTACTTCAATTTTTTTTAAATTTTCTTTTTTTATGCCTTGATTAACCCACCATTCTATTCTCTTATTTATCCAATATTCATGCCATTTATCATCAGTACCTGGTTTAACAAAAAACTCTAATTCCATTTGTTCAAACTCTCTAACTCTAAAGATAAAATTACGAGGTGTTATTTCATTTCTAAATGCTTTTCCCATTTGTGCGATACCAAAAGGAACAGTTCTAGAAGTTGAATCTAATATATTTTTAAAATTAGTAAAAATTTGCTGACACGTTTCTGGTCTTAAATATGCGAATGACGAACCATCATCTACTGGTCCAATTGCAGTTTTAAACATTAAATTAAAAGGTCTTGGCTCAGTAAGATCTTCCGATTTACAATTTGGGCATTTATTATTTTCAAATAATTGATCTGCTCTCCACCTTGACTTACATGCCCGACAATCAACCAGAGGATCGGTAAAAGTATCTTCATGGCCTGAATGTTTTAGAACTACTGGAGAACTTAAAATTGAGGCATCCAAACCTTCGGTATCATCTCTTTCATATACCATTGATTTCCACCAAGCTTGTTTAAGATTATTTTTGAACTCGACGCCCATTGGTCCATAATCATATAACCCCTTAATACCACCATAGATATCATTTGATTGAAATAGAAAACCTCTTCTTTTACAAAGAGAAACTAACTCTTCCATTGTTTGTGCAGTCATATAACTCTTAATCTTTTGGTTTATATTCTTTCGTTTTTGGATCTTTCTCTAAATCGATTACTGAGTCATTATTTACTTTATTATTAGTGAATTTGTCTTGTTTTTTTTTCTTAAATCTTAAAAATAACAAAATAGAAGCTAAAATTACAACTAAAACTAGAAATTTCATTACAAGCCAAACCTAGAAAACATAATTCGTTCTTCAATTTTATTTACAATTTCATCAGAATTAAATATTGAAGAAGAAAATCTACGTTGTAAAAATGATTTTTTTTGACTGATTATTTTAATTTTAATTTTTTTTCCTAACTTCTCTTCTAAAATTGGTTTTATTGCACCAATACCATCTGCTAAACCTAAATCGATAGCTTTATTACCAACCCAAAATAAACCAGAGAAGATGTCATCCAATTTATTCTGATCGAGTTTTGAACCTCTTCTCTCTTTCACATAATTAATAAAATTATCATGAATTTGTTCTTGAATATTTTTTAATCTATCAATGTCTTCCTGTTTTTCTTCTTTGAAAGGATCAAGAAAACTTTTACTTTTTCCAGATGTATACACTCTTCTTTCAATTCCAACTTTTTTTAGAAGATCAACAAAACCAAAACCTGGTGAAATAACACCTATTGATCCAATAACAGAGTTTTGATCAATATATATTTCATCAGCAGCACATGCTAACCAATAACCACCAGAAGCTGCAACATCTTCAACGAATGCTAAAACTTTTTTGTTTTTTTCCTTAGCCAGATCAATGATCTTTTTTGCTATTAAAGAGGATTGTGTAGGAGAACCTCCAGGTGAATTAATGACCAAACCTACAACAGGAGATTTTTTATCAGCAAATAACTTATCAATTAACTTTTCTAAATTATTGATTGCTAAACCAGAGCCTGTTAAGCCTGACTGTGATGATATAATGCCAGATAAACGTAAAACTGGTATTGTAGTACTCTTTGAAAATAACCTTTTAAACATAATATCTAATAACAAATGTTAATCTTTTCTTAAAGCGTTATGTAGCATTTGTTTGTAATTTTGGTAATTTGAGTTTAAGTGCGTCAATTAAGTTAATGAATTAGCATAATATTCTAATAGTTAAACAATATGGATAATGTTCTTCCACTTAGAAAAAAAGATTTTTCATTTGAAGATGAAATCAGAGAATTAACAGATTTATGTAAAGAAGATTTAGTATCCGTAAACACCATAATTCTTGATAAATTAGATAGTAATGTACCCTTAGTTCATGAAGTTGGAAAATACCTTATCTTATCAGGTGGTAAAAGA
The DNA here is from genome assembly GCA_902585605.1 of uncultured Alphaproteobacteria bacterium. GTDB lineage: Bacteria > Pseudomonadota > Alphaproteobacteria > HIMB59 > CACPNW01. The sequence goes on along the minus strand of CACIED010000004.1, from coordinate 40,107 downwards.
TTACGACCTCTTTTAACTGTTTCAAGTTTTCATATGACAAGAAATGGAACTAGTGAAATTGAAAATAAAATGAATCATATCGGTCTATCTGCAGCAGTAGAATTTATTCACACAGCAACACTATTACATGATGATGTAATAGATGAGAGTAAACAAAGACGAGGAAAACCTACAGCAAATGAGAAATGGAAAAATAAAACAAGTGTATTAGTTGGTGATTTTTTATTCAGTAGAGCTTTTCAACTAATGACAAAATATGGAAATACTGAAACGTTAAAAATATTAGCAGATACTAGTGTTGTAATTTCTGAAGGAGAAGTTTTAGAACTTGTTAATGATAAAAATTTAGAAATAAATGAAAATATTTATTTTGAAGTTGTAAATGCAAAGACTGCCTCTTTATTTAGTGCAGCATGTCAAGTTGGATCAATTAGTGGTCTTGGAACAGAAGCCGAGGTTAATGCATTGAAATCATTTGGAACAAACTTTGGCATGACTTTTCAATTAATTGACGATGCTATTGATTATTCTTCAAACAAAAAAATATTAGGAAAAAATACTGGAGATGATTTTAAAGAAGGTAAAATTACTCTTCCAATAATTTTAGCTTATGGAAGATCAAATGATAAAGAAAAAAAGTTTTGGGAAAGAGTAATATCTGATCTTAACCAAAATGATGGTGATTTTGAAATGGCTTTAGAAATAATAAATAAATACCAATGTATTGAGGATACTCTAACAAGAGCTAATCACTTTTCAAATGTAGCTGTAGATTCAGTTGATATATTTAAAGATAACATTTACAAAGAAAAATTAGTATCTCTTGTTACAAAAAGTGTTTCAAGAATTTATTAATTAATATTCCTCGTAAGATTTTACCTCTACTAATTCAGAGCCAAAGGTTTTATTAATATCATTTTTTACTTTTGCTCTTTCATCATTTGTAAAATAGACACTTCTAGCTAAATCAATAAATGATTGATCAAATAATTTTTTTCTTTCGCACTCCCTAATATCATCTTCTATATTCCAGAGTTTAGAATTAATGTTTATCAAATTTTCTAAATAATTATTTATTTCTTCTTGTTGAACATAATTCATCAATGTCTTTTGGAGAAAATCTAATTCTTTTTTGACATGATCAAGCTTAGTTTCATCAGTTATATTTTTCTGTTTAATAATTAATATAGAAATTTTATCTACAAGTTCGCCAAGCGATATAGGAGTATTAATAAGCATTAAATTCTTTCATAAATATCTTCGTACCTTGTAATATCATTTTCATTAAGATTATCACCGTACCACATTTCTATAATAACTAAATCGAGATCTTTTCTATTAGCCATTCTATGAATTGCCCCTTTAGGAATAAAAATGTTTTCATTTTCTTTTAAATTAATTACTTTTTTGTCAATTGTGACTTCAGCTTCTCCTTCAGCTACAATCCAATGCTCAGATCTATGTTCATGACTTTGAAGAGATAAAACTCCTCCTGGTTTTACAAAAATTTTTTTTACTAGGAATTTTTTACCTGACTTTAGTATCTCAAATGATCCCCAAGGTTTTTCTGTGATAGAATTCATTATGAATGTTTATTTATATATTATATATCTATTTATAAATGATAAAAATATCACCATCAATATTATCAGCAGATATTCTTAAATTAGAAGAAGAAGTTAGATCTTTAGATCTAAATGGCGCTGATTATATTCATATAGACATCATGGATGGTCACTATGTCCCCAATATTACTTTTGGACCAAATATAGTTAAATCATTAAGAAAGGTTACCTCTAAAATTTTAGATGTGCATCTCATGATTAAACCGGTAAAGAAATATATCAATGAATTTGTAGAAGCTGGCTCAGATATCATTACTTTTCATCCTGAGGCTGATGATAACCCAGAAGAAATTATTAAAATGATAAGTGATACTGAAATTAAAGCAGGAATAGCCATTCACCCTAAGGTAAATATTGCAGATATTGATCATTTATTAAGTAAAGTGCAACAAATAATAGTTATGACAGTCACACCTGGTTTTGGTGGTCAAAAATTTATGCATGAGCAAGTGAAAAAAATTAAAGATTTAGATGAAATTAGAAAAAATAATAATTATAACTACGACATAGCTGTTGATGGTGGAGTAAATAATGAAAATGCAAAAATATGTAAAGATAATGGTGCTAATGTGTTAGCAGTAGGATCTTATTTATTATCTCATAATCAAAAAAAATATAGCGAAATTATAAATTCCTTAAGATAATGGACTGGGATAAATTAAAATCATTTTACGAAATTGCAATATCAAGAAGTATTTCTAAAGCAAGTGCTAAACTTAATATCAGTCAATCCGCACTTAGCAGACAAATACAAGATCTCGAATATGACTTAAAAACACCTTTATTTATAAGACATCAAAAAGGCGTAAGATTAACAGAGCAAGGTGAAAATTTATTTAATACTGTAAATCAAATTAATTTTTCTATTTCCGATTTTGAAAAAAAATTATTAGATAAAAAAACTAAACCAGTTGGAAAATTAACTGTAAGTACAACAGTTGGTTTTGGTTCAACTTGGTTAACTCCAAGAATAAATAAATTTGCTAATCAGTATCCTGAAATTGATGTAAGTCTTGTAATGAGCGACGAAGAAGTTGATCTAGCAGCAAGAGTAGCTGATGTTGCAGTTAGAGTAAAAAAACCAACACAAGCAAATTTAATTTTTAAAAAATTTGTTAACTTTCACAACCATATTTATGGTTCTTCAGATTATTTGCAGAAAAGTGGCATACCAAGAAATGTTAATGATTTAGATAAACATGATTTAATCTGCTTTGGAGCTGGCTTACCTTCTCCTATCTCAAATATTGACTGGATATTAAAAATCGGTAAAGAAGGTGTAAAAAGAAGACCTAAATTTAGAGTAAATAGTATTTATGCGATGTCACTTGCTGTTGAAAAAGGTGGTGGTTTAGCATCTTTGCCCGATTATATGGTTTCAGACAAACCTCAACTTGTACGCGTTCTACCAAACTTAGAAGGCCCATCATATCAAACATACTTTGTTTATTCTGAATCTTTTAAAAATGATAGAAGACTTGAAGTTTTTAGGGATTTTTTATTTAATGAAGCTAAAGATTGGCACTATTAGTCTTTGACTTAATTTTTTATTTTTGTATACCGTATCTATATTATGGGATATCCAAAAAAACATAGAGGTAGACGTAAAAGAGGCTCTAAATATAGAAGAAACAAGAAACGTCAAAAGAAGAAATAACTAATACTTTCAGCTTCTTTTTTTAATAACAATTAAATCTATATATATTAAATGTTTAAATTTTTCACTGAACCAAAATGGTACGTGTGGGCTTATGTAGGATCTGTAGTTATTCTTACTTCTATATGGGTTCAAGTTCAAATCGATGTACAAATAAATGAATGGTTTGGTGAATTTTACGACATGATTCAAAAAGCACTTGGAACGCCAAATGCTATAACCATGCAAGAATATATGGGAGCTCTTTTTAGCTTTGCTCAATTAGCTGCTATTTCAATTGCATTAGGACTAGCAATTTCATTTCTAACTTCACATTTTCTTTTTAGATGGAGAACTGCAATGGTTGAGTGGTACCATAGTGTTTATGATCAAGCGAGAACTATTGAAGGTGCAAGTCAAAGGGTTCAAGAAGATACCATAAAGTTTAGTAGAATTATGGAAGGTCTTGGAACAAGCTTAATTGAGTCAGTTTTGGTTCTAGTAGAGTTTTTCCCTCTTTTAATGACTCTTTCAGTTGGTATACCGATCTTGTGGTTTGGTGACTGGCAGTATGGTTTAGTATCTGGAGCGTTTATATGGGCAGTAGGTGGTACAATTTTAATGATTGTACTAGCATGGTTATTAAGATTAGTAGGGATTGAATATGATCTTCAAAAGAAAGAAGCGGCTTACAGAAAAATTTTGGTTATTGCTGAGGATGATGGAAGTATTAGACCTAAATCTTTAGAAGAACTTTTTGATGGTGTAAGGCAAATTCACTTCAAAAGTTATTTGTACTATCTCTATTTTAGTATAGGTAGATTAGCCTATCTACAAGCTAACGTTCTTGCTGCTTACATTTTTTTAGCGCCAGCAATTGTAGCTGGAGTAATGACACTCGGTGTTATGCAACAAATTATAAGAGCTTTCGGAAGAGTAGAAGGTTCACTTCAATACTTATTTAGAGCATGGCCTACAATTATTGAATTAGCTAGTGTCTATAAAAGATTAAGAGAATTTGAGAATAAAATAGAAAAAAACATTGAGGATGAAAAAACTGGTATAGTACGCTAGTGATTTTTCTAGCCTTTATAATAATTCCGATTATTGAAATAAGTATTTTTATTACAATTGGCTCTAGTATAGGAATTTTAAATACTATTGCAATTATACTTACTACTGCTTTAGTTGGAATATTTCTTGTACGAAGACAAGGAGTTAAATTATTGTTTGATGCACAAAGAAATTTATCTCAAGGTGTAATGCCCACTGAAGAAATAAAGGGTGGTATATTTCTATTAGTATCAGGTTTACTATTAATTACTCCTGGATTTTTTACTGACTGTATTGGGTTTGCAGTTTTTCTTAAACCTGTTCAAAATTTAATTTCAGGTCTAGCTAAAAAATTTTTTAATTCAAGAATTCGATATTAGCGGATCTATCTTATTTACTAATTCTTTTAGTAGCAAAACAGTTTTATGATTTTTGGGATCTTCAATTTTTTTTAAAGGCGGTAGCACATTGTTCCACTCAGGTATATTATCTTCTATAGAAAAAAAAGCTTTCATTAAACTTATTAACTCTACTGAAGTAACAGTTTTCCTAATTTTAATTTGAAGATCTTGTAATTCATTAAAATTTTTTAAATTGTTTTCATTATTGAAATTTTTTAAAATATGACACAATAATTTACCAGATACATTTGTACCTGCAGTTATTGCTCCAGCCCCTCCCCTTTTAACTACATTTAAAGCAATAGAGTCATCTCCACAAAAAACAGCAAAATCATTAAAATATTTAATTAATTTTAACATATTATCATAATTTCCACTTGAGTCTTTCAATCCAACAACGTTGTTTGGATATAGTTTTAACAATGTTTCAATTATTTTAAAATTAATTGGAACATAAGTATTCTGAGGAATGTGATAAAGTAAATATTGAAAATTACTGTTTTCAACACTTTCAATAATATTTCTATAATAATTTATAACACCTTCATCTGTTACATTTTTATAAAAGAATGGGGGCAAAAGCAAAACCGCCCTAACATTCATTTTTGAAGCATGCTTTGTCATTGCAATGGCATCATTTAAAGAAGATGATCCAGTACCTGGTATCAAAACTTTTGAATCAATTCTATTTTCTATTAAGAACTCTATATTACTTTTTTTTTCAACAAGACTAAATGAATTTGCCTCACCTGTCGTGCCAAAAATTGCAAGACCATCATGGCCTTGTCTCATAAGATGCTGACAATGACGTAAATAAAGATCCTGATTAATTGTAAGATCAGATTTAACTGGAGTTAAAGCTGCACTGAAAACTCCACTTATCTTAAGCATAGAAGTATAATAATATAAAACCTAAAATAACTCTATAAATAATAAATATATTATAGGTTGATCTTTGTATTATTAGCATCATAATATTTATTGATAATAGTGCAGTAATACATGCTACAACTCCAGCAAATAAAGATTTATATAAATTAACATTTGTTTCATCACTAATTACTAAATCTAAGCTTGTTAAGACTAAAGATGCTAAAATAATTGGAATGGATAAAAGCATAGAAAATATTGCTGATGATGATCTATCAAAACCCAAAAAACGTGCTCCAGTAATTGTAACACCTGCTCTACTTGCCCCAGGTATAAATGCTAAAACTTGAAATAAACCAATGATAAAGGCTTGCAAATAACTCATATTCTCCCAAGATGATATTTTCATCTTAAAATGATCTGCTACAAATAATAAAGCAGCAAAAACAACACTTGATACTGCAACAACTTTGATATCTCGAAAATATAATTGAACTAAATCAAAAATAAAAAAACCAACTATAACAGCAGGTATTGTTGCAATAATAATTTTAATTAAATTATCATTTGCAGCAAATTTAAAAGAAAGAAAATTATAAAATAATACTATTATATGTGATCTTAGATAAATTATAACTGCTATTAATGTTCCAATATGAACAGCGACATCAGTGAAAATACCTTGATCTTGCCAAACCATAAGTTCTGATACAAGAACTAAATGACCAGAAGAACTAATTGGCAAAAATTCAGTAAATCCTTGGACAATACCAATGATAAAATATTGAAACTCAAACATTAACCAAAGATTATTTTGCTGAGCTCTTTACCACTTGGAAGAGGTTCAGCATTTTTATTAGAAAAATATTTCTCCATAAAATTTAGATAAACATTGTAATCTTTTAAAATTTGCATTTTTTGAGCTTTATTTTCATCATCACTGTCTTCCATTTTAACTAATTCTGTATCTGTTTGAGACATTGCTTCTGGTATCGTTGTAAAAGGTCTTTCTTGGTTAATAACTAACCTTTCATGTAACTCTCGGTGAACCATTTTAAAATCTTCTTTGGATAGAGTTTTTGGACTTTCATCAAATATAAGTCTTTTTAAAATAAAGTTTGCTCTTGGCTCTTTAATTGAAAGAGCAATTTTATATTTTTCATTCCAGTCATTCTTTTCATGAAATTTTGTTATTTCCGTTGATTGTTTAAAATCAAGAAAGGCATTTGCTGCACTTTCAGGAAAAACATTATCTTGCGATTTTTCATCTTCTTTTTCAATACGTCTATCAATTTCCATAAGTTTAAACTTGTCTGCTAAATCTTTATTTTTGAATACTATTTTAGCTCTTTCATTTAGTACATCTGAACCAATCTCATCGTATGGTTCATAATTAGAAGCAATCCTACCTGGTAGAATAATAGGGTGCTGATTAGTAATAACGTATCTATTTTTTCTTTTAATCAGTTTTTTAAATTCCTCAGAATTAGCTTCTAGTAATGGTGTCGGATCATGAGCTAAATCAATTGAGTGAAACCAACCATTATATTGTGACTCACATACCATCGACAATGCTTGAAGTTTAATTCTTCCCCCAAAACTAGTCATAAAACAAAAACCTTTATTTTTATTTATATATTCAATGGCATCTTCTTTATTCATAGTCATTTGAAGCTGATTCCAATTAGTTGTGTCTGCTTCGTTAACATATTTTGTCAGGGCAATTGATGTCTTAACATCTGAAAATGCATCGTGAGCAAATTCGACAGGTAAGTTGTTCATCTCTGCAATTTTTTCTAATTTAAAACTAGGATTACCTCTTTCTGTTAAAGGTGTTTTTATACTTGATGGGTTGATGGCATATAAACCTCTGGCTAAATTTAATGTATCGCCCCTACTTTTTCTTGTTACATAAGGATAAAACATATGACTAAACAAATTGTATTCGAGCACAGATTCATCAAATTCAATTATATTATGACCAATAAAAGTAGAACTTGGATCATCTTTTTTCCATTCATCAAAAGTTTCATTAATTTTTTTCATTAATTCATAAGATGACTGAGGAGCATCAAGTGCTTCACGCATACCTTTAAGTGTTGTTATTAATGCACCAGGTTGAGAAATCACTGATGTTCGAGGTCTGCAGAACTCATTCATATTTTGATTTGTTTGATTAAACTTTGAGTCAGTAACTATTGCAGCAATTTGCATTATCTGCTCCCATTTTGGAGTTGTACCAAAAGCAGTTGGATATTCTTTCTTACCTCTTCCTGAAGTTTCTAGATCATAAAATATATATTTTGACACTGATAAATAACCTTATTGGTATTTATAGACTATTAATTATCTCTTTTGGACCAATAAAAATGATAGAAAAGAGTAGCTACGATAGCAACAAAAAGAGAGATAAAGGCTACATAAATTATAGTTGCGATTGCCCAGTAAGCTACAGCTATTAAAAGACCGATAGCTGTAATCCCAGCCCAAAAATAGATCAGTCTTTCTAAAAATAATTGCATAATGCCTCTATTATACAATAATTATAGAAGTTTATCAATTTCCTCTCGAGAAGGCATAGAATTTGCCGTCCCAATTTTCGTCGTTGATAAGCCAGCTGTAGCAGTAGCAAATTTTAGAGCATCTTTAATATTTTGACCTTCGGTAAGTGCCGCAGCAAAACCTGCATTAAAAGCATCGCCGGCACCAGTGGTATCCACTACTGGATTTGAAAGATTAGCTATAGGTAAAGAGAATTTTTCTTCACTATTAGCAAAGAAAGCTCCCTTTTCTCCAAGAGTTATAACGACATTTTTAATACCTTTATCTAATAATTGCATAGCAGCTTTCTCAGCATCCTCGTGTGTTTCAACATCGTGATCGACATAAAAACTAGCTTCCGTTTCATTTGGTGTAAAATAATCAATCATAGAAAATAAAGATTCATCTATTTCAGCAGCTGGAGCAGGATTTAAAATTGTTTTTACATTTAAACTATGTGCTTTTTTTAATGCATAGGTAACAACATCCTTTGGTGCCTCTAGTTGTGTAAGAAATATACTTGAATTTTTAATTGCCTCTTCTGCTTTATCTATATCTTTAATAGTAATTGCACCTGCTGCACCTGGGAAAACATTAATGGCATTGGCTCCAGTTTCTTCATTTACAAGTATGCCAGCTGCACCGGTTGAATGATCTTTTGAAATAATGACATTACTATAATCAACACCAGAATTTTTGTAAATTTCTGTTGCCATTGAGCCAAATTGATCATCACCAATCTTAGATATAAAAAAAGTTTTTGCACCAGCTTTAGCTGCAGCTACAGCTTGGTTTGATCCTTTTCCACCAGGGCCAATAACAAAATTTTTACCAAGAATAGTTTCACCCTCTACTGGAATTTTTTCTCCAAAAAAAACGAGATCAGCAACAAAAATACCAAGAATACTAATCGACATAATTATTTATCGATTATCCAAACGGTTCCATCTGGTTTAATAACACCTTTTGTTAAAATAAAATTACAGTAAGGTCGTCTTTCACTTGTCGTAATATATGCATAGGTTGATCTTGATTGCTTATAAAATTCTTGTCTTTCGTATGAACCAATATTCCAATGATCTCCTGATACATCTTTAATTGCATCAATTACTTCTTTATTCGCATCATTAATTTCATCTGGTTGATTATCGACTTCCATACGGTGAACAGCTGACTCTACGAAACTATCCAATGGAAAAACAGATAAAACAGCTCTCATGACAGTTGTCATATCAAGGCCGTCTAATCGGTGAACTCTATTGTGGTTCGAATGAGCAGGATAATTAATATCGGATATAACGAGTCTATCACCATGACCCATTTCACGTAATGTTTTTAATATATCAGGACTTAAAATAGGATCGACATTAATTAACATATTTTTAGTATATCACTCTCCGTATGGGATCCAAATATTTTTTACTTGTGTACTTTGATATAAAAACTCTTCTAAGAAATATTCTTCTTTCGAAGACCAATCAAGATTTTTTGATTGTGGACACCAACTTCTTTTCAAATTTGATGTTGTACTTTGAATAACTTTTAAACGCTCATTATTATTTTCACTAAAAAACCAAATACCATCAATATTTTCATGTTCAGATAAGATTTTATTCAAACTATTTTGTTTAGTTGTAAGGATATTAATATACCCAGCTGGAACATCAGAAGTTTCAAGTAGTTGATATATTTCCGTTGCTAAAAGAGATGTCTTTTGTCCTGGAACAATAATACTAGCATTTCCTGCTGCAAAATTTGATCCTAATGTAGTTATTAAACTTAATAGTGGATAATCATCATTTAAAATATTTGCAACAACGCCTATCGGTTCTTTAACAGCTAGTGTTAAACCTCTTATAGGAGGATTATGTATAGAGCCTTCAAACTTATCAGCCATAGCGCCATAATAAAATAATCTTTCTATTGATTGATCAAATTCTTTTTCAGCATCTTTTTGCGAAATACCAATTAAAGAAGACAGCAAACTAGAAAAGGTATTTTTTCGATCTTGTAAATTTTCAGCTAAGTAATAAAGAATTTGAGCTCTATTAAAATTAGTGGAAGATTTGCTAACTGCTTTAGATGCAACCTCTACTGTATCTCTTACATCTTTGCGATTTGCGTTTGGAACATCACAAATAAAATTATTATGAGCATCATAAGAAGAAAATGAGTAACCGCTATCAGGTCTTTTTTGCTTTCCTCCAATATATAATTTCGGTGTTCTATCGATAGCATTAGATGATTGACCTTTAGATGATTTTTTTCCTCTTTTTGACTTAGAGAGAGGAAGTGGTAATTTTGAATATGCTCTGATACCTTCTGATCCGCCTTCCCTTCCAAAACCACTTTCTTTGTATCCTCCAAAACCACAGGCAGCATCAAATAAGTTTGTAGAATTTATCCAAATGACTCCAGCTTTTACTTTTGGAGCAATATCTAAAGCTAAATTAATATTTTCGGACCAAATACTCGCAGCAAGTCCGTATGGAGTATTATTGGCAATGGATACAGCTTCACTAGGTGTTCTAAATGTCATTGTTGTTAAAACTGGACCAAATATTTCTACTTGAGCAATAAAAGATGACGGTGTTACATTTGTAAATAAAGATGGAGGATAAAATAAACCATTTGTTGGACATGACCATGAAGGTTGCCATAATTTATTTCCATCCTTTTGTGCTTTATTTACTAAAGAATTAATTTTTTTAAGTTGGACAGGTGCAACTATAGCGCCAATATCAATAGACTTATCTAGTGGATCACCAACACGAAGTTTTTCCATTCTTTTCTTAAGTTTTTGGATAAATTTTTTCTCAATACTTTCTTGTACTAAGAGTCTTGATCCAGCACAACATACTTGACCTTGGTTAAACCAAATCGCATCAACAACACCTTCTACAGCGCTATCTAAATCAGCATCTTCAAAAACAATAAAAGGTGATTTGCCCCCAAGTTCCATTGTCATTTTTTTATCTGGATTAGTATTTGTTTGAATTATTTTTTTTCCAACTTCAGTTGACCCAGTAAATGCAATTTTTTTAACATCTTTATGTAATGTTATATGTTCACCAGTAGAGCCATCTCCCGTAATAATATTAATTACACCTTGTGGAATTTTAGCTTTCTGACAAAGTTCAGCAAAATAAATCGCTGTTAAAGAAGTATACTCTGCCGGCTTTAATACTACTGTATTTCCAAGAGCAATTGCAGGTGCAATTTTCCACGCTAACATTAATAAGGGAAAGTTCCATGGTATAATTTGCCCTACGACACCAATAGAATTATCAGAGTTATTTGTATTCCTCGCAGCCCAGCCAGCATGATAATAAAAATGTCTTGCAACAAGCGGAATATCTATATCTCTTGTTTCTCTTATAGGCTTACCATTATCAATGGTCTCTAAAACAGAAATAAACCTTGAATTTTTTTGTATGAGACGTGCAAGGGCGTATAAATATTTTGATCGATCAAACGATGAAAGGTTTGACCATTTGACATGAGCTTTTTTGGCAGCACTAACAGCAGCATTTACATCTTTTTTAGAAGCAACAGACAATGTTGCTATTTTTTTATTTGTAGAAGGGTTAATTATATTTAATTTTTTTGAGCTAGACGATTTTACAAATTTACCATTAATAAAATGATTATTTGGATTTTTTAAATTTTTTATCCAACTATTAACTTCTTTGCTGTCTTCTGGTGCTGGCCCATAAGATATATTTTGAAAATTTTTAATAACTTTATCCATATTATCCTATTGCAAGTTTCTCTTGATTTGCATACCTGCCACTAGTGTAGTGATAGAGTTGTCTTTCTATATCAATTAATAAACTAGAAGCACCAATTCGCAATAATTTAGGATTAACCCATTCAAATCCTAATTCTTCAGCAACCAATATTAAAAATTCTAAGACAGATTTAGCCGTTGATATTCCACCTGCAGGTTTAAAACCAATCTTTTTTCCAGTTTTTGTATAAAAATCTCTAATCATTCTCAACATGACAAGACTATTATTTAAATTAGCATTTATACTTTCTTTTCCTGTTGATGTTTTAATAAAATCAGCACCAGCCATCATACAAACTAAAGATGCTTTAGCTACATTTCGAAGAGTTTCAAGATCACCAACACCAAGAATAGCTTTAATTTTTGTTTTACCTGCAGTTTCTTTAAAACTACGAACCTCATCATATAATTTTTTCCAATTATTTTGGAGAACGTATCCTCTATTAATAACAATATCGATTTCATCAGCACCATCTTTAATAGAGTCAGAAATTTCTTTTTTTCTAGTCGTGTAAGATGATAAACCTGCAGGAAAACCAGTAGAAACCGCTGCAATTGGGATTTTGTTTTGAATTAGTTTTGTACAATCTTTTATTAGATGGTGATAGACACACACAGCTCCTACTCTTACTGCATTATTTTCTAGTCCTAAATCCTGAAGAATATAATCATCAATGGGATTAAGAGCTTTATTACAGAGTCTTTCAACTTTTCCAAAAGTGTCGTCACCACTTAGTGTAGTAAGATCAATCAAAGTAATAGCTTTTAACAACCAAGCAACTTGAAATTCCTTTTTTACAGTTCTTCTTTTAGTTAAGGTAGATGTTCGACGCTCTACAGCACTCGAATTAATTTGCGTATTGTTAACCCAGCTTGTATCTAAGTTATAAAATGTTTTCTTTGTCATCAATTTAAATTTTCTCTTCTGTTATTGGTCTACTCAGTAAATTTTTTAGTTCTTCTTTTAAATCATGTTGGTTATAAAGTATATTGTATACAGACTCCATAAGTGGCATATCAATATTTTTTTTCTGTGAAATATTATAGACTGCTTTAACTGTATAATAACCCTCTGTTACTTCTTGCGATTGTAAAAGATCTAAAAAATTATCATATTTTGAAGAAGCTAATTTAATACCAAACTGTGTATTACGAGAATTTATAGAGCTACATGTTAAAATTAGATCGCCAAGCCCTGATAAACCAAATAATGTGTTTTTATCAGCTTTAAATTTTTTTGCGTATCTTGTCATTTCTGCAAAAGATCTAGATATGAGTGCACTTTTAGCATTTTCTCCTAAATTTAATCCTTCTGCAACACCAGCAGCTATTGCATATATATTCTTTAACGCACCGCCTATCTGTGTTCCAATTAAATCATTTGAATAATAAATTCTAAACTCTTTGTTAGGTATTAGTTTAGAAATTTTCTCAAAATCTTTTTTATCTTTTGTTGCAAGCGTTACTGCAGTTGGTAAACTTTGAGATACTTCATTTGAAAAAGATGGGCCTGATAAAATACTAATTGATTTAAAAGGCATCATTTCTTGAAATACATCTGTTAAAAATTTTGACGACGATATTTCAATACCTTTAGAACATATAACGATATGATGATTTTTATTATGTAATGATGAATGTTTAATTACCTCCCTAATGTTTTGTGCAGGTAAAGTTATAAATAAAAATTTAACATTTCTAATTTCTTTTAAAGAAGTAGTAGCGGTTACATTTTCATTAAATGAACTGTATTTTAATTTTGGATTAATTTTATGTTCATTTATTGATTTAACAATTTTTTCATCTCGAGCATAAATGATAACTTTATTATTACTTAATACTCGGGCAAGTGCACTCCCCCAAACTCCCCCACCTAAAATTCCAATTGTCATACGTTTGATCTTTATCCGGTGAGGCAAATGAAGTCAATTTATGGTTTTTGGCTAAAATCTTGGGTATTTTTATGAAAAAACTGCATGATTGATTTTTGGAACTAGTATATGAGGTACCGTATATAAAAAAGTATACTTTTTTGGAGGAAATATGAAAAAATTACTTCTAGCTGTTATTGTAAGTTTGTCGACTGTAACGACTGCTGCATTAGCAGAAATTAAAGTAGGAATTATTCTTGGTTTTACAGGACCAATTGAATCTTTAACTCCTGCTATGAGAGATGGTGCGAGAATGGCATTTGATGAAGCATCAAACTCTGGAAATCTTTTAGGTGGTGAAACTATTACTATCTTAGAAGCTGATTCAACTTGTGTAGACTCTGCTGCTGCTACGGCTGCTGCTGAGGATCTAGTTGCACAAGGTGTAACAGCTATCATGGGTGCTGACTGTTCAGGTGTAACAGGTGCAATCAATGCTAACGTTGCAGTACCAAATGGTATTTTAATGGTATCTCCATCTGCAACTTCACCTGGTTTAAGTAAAGTTGCTGATGCTGGTACATTTTGGCGTACAGCTCCATCAGATGCAAAAGGTGGACAAGTACTTGCTAAACTAGCACTAGACAGAGGAATTAGTAGTATTGCTGTAACATATACTAATAATGACTATGGAAAAGGGTTAGCTGAAGTGTTTGAAGCTGCATTTGCTAAGGGTGGAGGAACTATCACTGCATCTGCTGCACACGAAGATGGTAAAGCTGATTATTCATCAGAAGTTGGTGTTCTTGCATCAGCTGGTGGTGATGCTCTATTAGTAATTGGTTATATTGATGATGGTGGAAAAGGAATGATCGAAGCATCTTTAGATTCAGGTGCATTTGACACTTTTGTTCTGTCTGATGGTATGATTGGTCAATCAATTGTAGATAATATTGGTGCAGACTTAGAAGGATCATTTGGTTCGATGCCAGGCGCAATTTCAAAAGGTTCAGCTAAATTTGGCGAATTAGCAGCTGCTAATGGCATGGATGGAAGCGCACCTTATGTTGGTGAATCTTATGATGCGGCAGCAATTATTGCTCTTGCAATTCAAGCTGGAGGTTCTGCTGATAAGCAATCAATTCTAAAAAATATTGGAAAAGTATCTAATGCGCCAGGTATTATCATTAATCCTGGTCAATTATCTTACGGCTTACAAATGTTAGCTGAAGGAAAAGATATAAATTACCAAGGTGCAACAGACGTAGAGTTTAATGCATTAGGTGATGCAGCTGGTGCTTTTAAAGAGTTAGAAGTTAGTGGTGGCGGTTTCGTTACTGTTGGTGCTCTTTAATATTTAATAACAATTTTTATACTAACCCCAGCATATGTGCTGGGGTTTTTTTTATGAATGTCTAACTTTCTCAGGAATTATTCCTTTAGGTCTATATCGTAAAATTAATAATAAAATTAATCCCATTAATAAGTATCTAAAATAAGGTACGCTATCTAGTAAATGTAATTTTAAAGCATTATCTGGTTCTAATCCTATGGTTAATTGATTTATAATAAATGTTGTAAGTGGTGCTGCTTCGATCCAAGAAAACCAAATAACAAATCCACCAAATATAGCACCTAAATTATTTCCGCTACCGCCAACAATAACCATGATCCAGATGATGAATGTGAAACGTAAGGGTCTATATCCAGATGGGGTAAATAAGCCATCTAATGTCACTAACATTGCACCAGCAACACCTACAATTGCAGCTCCAATAACAAAAATAATTAAATGTTGTTTAACTACATCCTTACCCATTGCATTAGCAGCTGTTTCATTATCTCTAATTGCTCTCATCATTCTTCCCCATGGAGATAATTGAGCCTTGTTAGCAAAATAAAAAATTATAAACATTACAATCAAAAATAAAATTGCGTATGATAATTTTACAAATATTCCTGAGGCATCAATAATAAGATTATTTAAAACTTGTTGCCTCTCACTTACATCAATAATATTATTTAACTTAGATGCATTGAGGTATGTAACTAATTCAATAAACCAATCGGTATTTTGTAAATTTATTTCATATGGCACTGGTCTCTTTAAACCGATTACATTTTTTACTCCTCGAGACAACCATTCTTCATGTTTTAAAACACTTACAACTATTTCTGATATACCAAGTGTAACAATAGCAAGATAATCTGATCGTAATCCTAAAGCAACTTTACCTATTACAAATGCGACACCTGCAGCAAAAAAACCTCCTACTATCCAAGAGAAAATTATTGGTAATCCAAGACCACCTAAAAACCCTGCAATTGCCGGATTAACGTCTTCAATATTATGTGTGGCATTTAAATAAAAGTGTCTGATAATTAAAATTCCAAAAAAAATAATGAGAGAATTTAAAATATATCTATTTCTTTTTTGGATTATTGTTTTATTAATATACATTACAGCAATTACCAATACGACAAGTAAAGCAAAACTAATTCCTAGCCCTCTACCTCCAACCTGCCATGACTCGGTTATGGGAGGGTAAGATACAAGGACTGCCGCTAATCCACCCATTGCCAAAAAACCCATTACACCAAAATTAATTACTCCTGCATAACCCCAAGAAATATTGACCCCCATTGTCATTATTGCTGAAATAATACACATATTTAAAATTACTAAACTTACAGACCATCCTTGAATAAAACCTACAAAAATAAAAAGGGAGATCATGATTGTAATGGCTACCCATTCATATCTTTCAAACTTCATCATAAAACTCTTCCTTTAAATATTCCCGATGGCCTTATTAGTAAAACGATGACTAAAATTGAAAATGATACAGCAAATTTATAATCTGTTGAAAGTAATTGTACTAAACCACTTGGCTCTAAAGAGCTTGGGAGTAGATACACAAAAAACTTCTTGTAAGCATAGGTAACCATAATTTCTGAAAATGCTATTACATAGCCACCTACCACAGCTCCAAAAGGACTGCCAATGCCTCCAACAATTGCTGAGGCAAATATTGGCAAGACTAAATTGAGATAAATAATAGGTTTATAACTTTTATCTAAACCATAAAGTGTTCCTGCAACACAAGCTAGAACTCCTACAATAATCCAAGTAGTGGATACTACTCTATCAGGATTAATACCTGATAATAATGCTAAATCTTCATTATCAGAAAATGCTCTCATTGATTTTCCAGTTTTTGTTTTTTGCAAAAACCAAAAAGTAAAAGTTAAAAGTAAAATAGTAATTAATATTGTAATTACTTGAGAAGATTTTAATGCTAATCCTTCATTTAAACCCGTCATTACTTTAAACTGTTTCGCTTTCATTATAAATTTCTGTCCATCAGAAAATTTTATAGTTTCTGTTCCAATAACAATTCTTATTATTGCATTTATTACGAACATAACCCCTATTGAAACCATCGCTAAAACAACAGGAACACTTTTTTGATATCTGTAATATTGAAAAACAAATTTATCAGAAATAATACATAAGATAATTGTTGCTATTATTCCTACAGGTAAAGCTAACAAGGCAGTTGGCAGAATTCCTAAACCAATATTTTGTGATTGAAAAAACCATGTAAATAAAATTGTTATCATCGCTCCAAATGACATTATTTCTCCGTGTGCAAAATTTGCAAAACGAAGTATGGCATAAACGAATGTAACTCCAAGTGCTCCAAGTGCTAGTTGAGATCCATAAGAAATACCAGGAATAATAATAAAATTCAGAAGTACAATTATAGAATGCAGAAAATCAATCATTTTAACCTCCTAAGAAAGACTTTCTAACTTCTGGATTATTTAGTAACTCTTCACCTGTACCTTCTCTACTATTTTTTCCATTTACTAATACGTATCCTCTATCAGCAATACCAAGTGCTTGTTTTGCATTTTGTTCAACCATTAGTATCCCAACACCAGTTTTACGAACTTCTATGATTCTTGAAAATAACTCATCCATTACTATTGGTGATACTCCTGCAGTTGGTTCATCTAACATTAAAATTTTTGGTTGAGTCATAAGAGCTCTTCCAAAAGCTACTTGTTGTCTTTGACCTCCAGATAATTCTCCTGCACTTTGATTTCTTTTTTCTTTTAAAATAGGAAAAAGGTCATAAACATCATTAATTGTATGAATAATGTCATCCTCTCTTAAAAACCCTCCCATTTCTAAATTTTCTTCTACTGTCATACCAGTAAACACATTGTTTGTTTGAGGAACGAAAGCCAATCCTAAATTAATTCTATTTTGAGGAAGCATTGAAGAAATTTCTTCATTTGAATATTCGACAGAACCTGAAGTTAAACTTAACATGCCTAGTAATGCTTTCATTGCTGTTGATTTCCCTGCTCCATTTGGACCAACGATGACAACAATTTCACTCTCGTTTACTTCTAGATTAATATCTTTAATTATATCAACCCCTCCATATCCAGCTGTTAAATTTTTACCAATTAAATTATTCATAAAATTCTAATTCTTATTATTAATACCTTTTCCTAAATAAGCTTCTATAACTGTATCGTTATTTTTTACTTCATTAAAATTTCCTTTAAATAAAACTGAACCTTCCGCCATCACGATTACAGGATCACAAATTTTTTCAATAAGGCCCATATCATGTTCAATTACGAAAAAAGTATAATTCTTTTCTTTATTTAATCTTAATATTGCATCTGTAATTTCATTTAGAAGTGTTCTATTAACTCCGGCTCCTACTTCATCAAGTAAAACGATTTGAGGATCAACCATCATGGTTCTCCCTAACTCAAGTAGTTTTTTTTGACCACCAGATAAGTTGCCAGCAAGTTCTTGAGTTAAGTGACTTAAATTTAAAAAATTTATTACTTCTATAGCTTTTTGTCTTATTTCTTCTTCTTGTTGTTTTACTTTAGCATTACTTAATAAAGCATATGATAATTTTTCACCAAATTGATTTGGTGGTACCATCATTAAATTTTCAAGGACAGTTAAAGTTGAAAATTCATGGGCAATTTGAAAGGTTCTTAGAACTCCTTTAGCAAATAACTCATGTGGTTTTAAAAAAGAAATATCTTCATTATTAAGAATTATATTTCCCTTATCTGGATCATATAATCCTGCAATAGTATTAAATAATGTTGTTTTTCCTGCTCCATTTGGACCTATTAAACCTGTAATGGAACCCATTTCAACTTTCATTGATGCGTTATGAACTGCTTTTAATCCTCCAAAAAATTTATGAACCTTATTTATTTCAAGCATTATGTAATTTCTTTAAATTTGCATTCAATTCTGCGTTAAGAACTAATCCCAGAGATATAATTATAGCAAGCATTGCTGATCCCCCATAAGAAACTAAAGGTAATGGAATTCCAACAACAGGCATTAATCCAGATACCATAGATATGTTCATTATCACATATATAAATAAATTGCTGCCAACTCCGATAGAAAGAATCCTACCAAAGATATGATTTGATTTAATGCTTACATAAAAACAAACTGAAATTAATAAAAAAAATAGTAAAATTATAAATATAGTACCAATAAAACCAAATTCTTCTCCAATTAACGTAAATATAAAATCAGTTTGTTTTTCAGGTAAATATTGTAGATAAGATTGAGAGCCTTCCAAAAATCCTTTACCTGTTAAACCTCCCGATCCTAAAGCAATTTTTGATTGTATGAGTTGATATCCTCTGCCAAGCGCATCTGCTTCAGGATTTAAAAAAGAGAAAATTCTATCTTTTTGATATGGTTGTAAGTAATTTAATGACAAAGGAATTGATAAAATTAGAACAAAAAATCCTAATACAAACTTCCAAATTCTTATTCCACTTGCAAATAGAACGAGAATTCCAAGCATTGCTATGCTTAAAGCAGTTCCAAGATCTGGTTGAACTACTACCAAAGCAAAAGGTAAAAACAAAATTAAAATTGGAAAAAATAAATTTTTTATTCTTTTAATTTCATCAAATTTTAAATCATGATAAAATCTCGCCAGTGCAAGTATAATAGTTATTTTTATTAATTCCGAAGGTTGAATGCTAAAGCCAAATAAATTTATCCATCTAGTTGCACCTTTGCCAAAAACACCAATTAATTCTACAGAAAGCAACAGTAACAAAGATAAGATAAAAAAAACATACGCAAATTGATAAATATACTTGATATTTAATAAGGCTAGAATAACTGCTAAAAAAATAAATAAAACTAATCTAATTAAATGTCTTGATGCCCAAGGATTATATGATCCTCCTGCAGCAGAATATAAACCTGCTGCTCCAATAAATGAAATTAATATTACTAAAAAAATCAATAAATAATTTAAGTTTTGAATTTTATTTAACATTAAGTTTCTAATTTTTTTATAAATTGAAAAATTTCTTTTGCTATAGGTGCAGCAGTTGATGCACCTGAGCCTCCATGCTCAATAACAACCGAAACAGCATATCTAGGGTTTTCAACTGGCATGTATCCTACAAATAAAGCGTGATCTCTTTTTTTCCATTCTACATCTTTTTTCCTAAAATCTTCACTTTCTCTTTCAGCTACAGTTATTCTTCTAACTTGTGAAGTACCTGTTTTACCTGCAAAAGGTGTAGACTCTGATCTTGAATTATATGCTGTGCCTTTACTTTCATTAACAGCTTTAAACATTGAACTTTTGATAATTTTAATTGCATTCTGATATTTTTCTAATTTTTCAAATTCAAAATCATTATTTTTTTTAATTATATTTGGTCTTACATTTTTTCCATTAGAAGCAATTATTGAAGTCATTACAGCAAGTTGAAGTGGATTAGTTAATACAAACCCTTGTCCAATTGCTGAAATTAAAGTCTCTCCAGGATACCAACTTTCATCATATTTTTTCTTTTTCCAATCACGAGAAGGAATTATGCCTTTTTTTTGATTAGGTAAGGGGACATCATAAATTTTTCCTAAACCAAAATCTTCAGCAACTTCAGCAATTTTATCTATGCCTATCTTTTTTGAGATTTCATAAAAATAAACATCACATGATTCTTTAATTGCATCACTTACATTCATTAATCCATGACCATTATTTTTCCAACAGTGATAAAGTCTATCTCCCAAACCAATTTTTCCACTACAAAAATGTTTTGTATTAGTATCTATTACCCCGTGTACAATTCCAGCAATCGCAACAACCATTTTAAAAGTTGATCCTGGGGCATACAAACCTTGAATACATCTATAAGTAAGTGGTGAGAGTTCATTCTCTAAAATTGAGTCCCAATATTCTTTATTTGGTTTTTGTATAATTTTATTAGGATTATAAGATGGAGTAGAAGCCATACATAGGATGTTTCCATTGTTAATATCCATAAGTACCGCTGATCCTGCCTTATGTTCTTTTAATAAATTTAAAGCATATTTTTGAATTCTTAGATCTATAGTAATATAAATATCATTTCCCTTTTGACTATCTTGCCTAGATATTTCACGTATTACTCTTCCATAAGAGTTTACTTCAATCTCTCTTTGTCCTGATTTACCAATGAGATTAGGATTAAAACTTTTTTCAATACCATCTTTTCCTATTTCTAAATTAGGCATATTTGCAATAAAAGGTAATTCTACTTCTTCTCGATTAGGTTTATTTGTATAACCAATTAAATGTGAAACAGTATTATTATACTGGTAAATTCTCATATAATCTTGAGAAATAAATATTCCCTCAATATTAAACTTATTTGATTCAATTTTTTCAAGTTCAGACCAATTAATGTTTTCTAATACTTTTATTTTTTCAAATTTTTTAACTTTTTTAGATAATTCTATTATTTTTCTTCTATCACTAAAATCTATTTTTATAATTTGATTTAATTCGTTAAGAGATTTATTTATATTTTTGGTATTTTCAGGAATTATGTATACGTCAAATACTTTAGTATTAGATGCTAAGATCTTATTATTAATATCATAAATCTTTCCTCTAAGAGGGTATATAATTTCCACATCTATCTGATTATTTTTAGAAAGAGTCTTATATTTTTCAGAATTTTTGATTTGAATATCATATAGTCTCCATCCTACAATTCCAAAAAATGATACCTTTAATAAATATAAAAAAAACGTTCTTCTATTAAGTACTGAATATTGTTTTTTATCATCTGAATAGAACATGTCACTTATCTAACTTATTAAATAAAAATACAGTAGGAATAAAAATAATTAAAGAAATTAAAAAGAAATTGAAAATTAAAAATACATTAAATTTATAGTCATTTATGAGATTTGCTAATAATTGTTCAAATAAAAGTAAAACTATTAAAGTTATAAAATAAATAAAAATTATTTGATAAGAAGATAATCTAATTAAATATTTTTTAAGTAAAACAAAAAAGATTAAAACAGATAAAAAAGTTATTAAATGCGCACCTATATAATTTAATAATAATATATCAAATAAAATTCCATATACCATAGCAACGACATAAAGATAATAATGATAATGATAAAAAATTAGATAGATAAAAGTTAAGTGGAAAAGTACGTAAAATGCATTATTAATATTTGGAAATAAAATAAAAGAATTTACAGAAATTGAAAAGCTTATAATTAGAATAATATTTAGTTTTATAGAGGAATTAAATAATTTGGAAAACTCCATTATTTTGAAGTAACTATTTGAAGATAATCAATATTTTCAAAATCAACAAATGGTAGAACGAAAAATCTATTTTTTTCAACTTTAGCTACTTTACCAACTAATAAATCTACGGGGAAAATTTGCGCTGTGCCACTTGTCACTACAATATCTCCTAATCTTGGCATTTTATTTTCTTTCACAAAAGAGCTCACTAGATATTTGCCATCTCCATTGCCAGTTAGTAACGAAAAAATACCATCCGATATAGATTTTACTGAAATAGATAAATTTGGATCAGTTAAAAGTATAACTCTTGAATTTTTAGCAGTTGTATCAATTACCTTACCGACTAATCCTCTTTCATTGATAACTGACATATTTTTCTTAATTTTATCTTCATAACCAGCATTCAAGTTTATAAGTTTACTATAAATAGTATCATTTCTATTAACAAGAGATGCAGTTTTAATTAAAATTAAATTATTATCAGTTGCATTTAGCAGTTTTTTTAAAACTTTATTCTCTCTTGAATTTTGTATTGCTAATGTTTGCCATTTTTTTAAACGTATTATTTCTTCTTGAAGAATTTTGTTTTCAAATTTTAAACTTCTAAATTCATTATATTCGTCAACAAAATTTGAAAAAGCATTTACAGGTGCTGAAATAAATCTTGTAACTGGAACGACTACAGCACTCGATATATTTTTTATCCCATATACAAGATAATAATCAGTTTTTGAAAAAAAGACTAAAAGAAATGAAATCGTGACTACAGAAATAATTGTAAAGTTTTTTATAAATCTTGATAATTGAAAAATCTTTATTTGGAACTTTGGTGCCATTATAATTATTAATCAGTTGCAAATACGTCACTTAATCGAGATTTTTCCTCTAGTGCTTGGCCAGTACCCATAACAACGCACAAAAGTGGATCCTCTGCAATTGAAACTGGTAAACTTGTTGATCTTCTTAATACTTTATCAAGATTATGTAAAAGAGATCCTCCTCCAGTTAACATTATACCTCTTTCAACAATATCAGCAGATAATTCTGCTGGAGTTTGTTCTAAGGCTCTTTTAATTGTATCAATTATTTGAGCAACTGGTTCAGCAAGAGCTTCTGCAATTTGTCTTTGTGAAATAGTTATTTCTTTAGGTAATCCTGTAATTAAATCTCTGCCTTTAACACTCATAGTTCTACCATCTCCGTCATCTGGTGGGCTAGCAGAGCCAATATCTTTTTTCATTCTTTCAGCTGTGGTTTCTCCAATTGCTAATTTGTGAGTTGTTCTCATATATTCCATTATTGCTTCGTCAAATCTATCTCCTGCTGCTTTCACAGATGTTGAGTTCACAACACCGCCAAGAGAAAGAACTGCTACCTCTGATGTTCCTCCACCAATATCTACGACCATCGAGCCTGTTGGTTCAGCAACTGGTAAGCCTGCTCCAATCGCTGCCGCAACTGGCTCCTCTATTAGATACACTCTTCTAGCACCAGCTGCGTCAGCTGACTCTCTAATTGCTCTTCTTTCAACATTTGTAGCACCTGAAGGAACACATATAACTATCTGAGGGTTTGATAGAGATCTACCTTTGTGAACTTTTTTAATAAAACTTTTTATCATCTGTTCAGCAACATCAAAATCAGCTATTACTCCATCCTTCATAGGACGTATGGCTTTAATTTTTCCTGGTGTTCTTCCAAGCATTTGTTTAGCTTCATTTCCAACAGCTAAAACTTGAGTTCTTCCATCATTTTCAATTGTTGCTACAACAGAAGGTTCGTTAAGAATAACACCTTCTCCCTTTACGTATACCAAAGTATTCGCAGTACCTAAATCAATAGCCATATCTTTAGAAAATAGACTAAAAAAACGATCAATTACCATTAATTAAACCCCTTCTATTTTTAAACTTGCTGTATTCTCTTTAATAGATTTAGTTTTTTTAAAGATCAATCTGTTTAATGCATTTATATAAGCTTTTGCTGAAGCAACAATAATATCAGGATCACTTCCTTTTGCTTGAGATGATAAATCTTTATCTTCAAGTCTAACAGTGACCTCTCCTTGCGCATCAGTTCCTGCTGTAATTGCATTTACCTGATAAAGCTTAAGCTTAAATTCAGTATTTGTAAGTTTTTTTATAGCATTAAATGTTGCATCAACAGGGCCATTACCGTTAATTTTAATATTTTCCAAATTATCGTTAATTTCTATCTTTAATTTAGCTTCAGCTTTTTCGACAGATCCAGCATTTACCTCTAAGGATACAAACTTAATGTGTTCATCATAAGTCGATGTTCTATCTTCTGCTAATGCGATTAAATCTTCTTCAAATATTTCTTTTTTCTTATCTGCTAAATCCTTAAATCTTCCAAATAATTCCATTAAGGCATTATCACCCACTTCATAACCAAGTTCTTTTAATTTTTCTGAAAATGCATGTTTGCCTGAATGTTTGCCAAGAACTAGTGAAGATTTGTTCAACCCTATTGATTCAGGCGTCATAATTTCATAAGTTCCAGCATGTTTAAGCATACCATCTTGATGTATTCCTGCTTCATGAGCAAAAGCATTTGCACCAACTATCGCTTTATTTGGCTGAACTGGAAAGCCTGTTATTGATGATACTAATCTAGAAGCTTTCATAATAGATTCAGTTTTAATATCTGTATGAAAAGGCATTAGATCTTTTTTTACTTTTAAAGTCATAACAATTTCTTCTAGTGAAGAATTTCCAGCCCTTTCACCCATACCATTAATTGTGCACTCTACTTGTCTTGCACCTTGTTTAATTGCAGCAACATTATTTGCTGTGGCTAAACCTAAGTCATTATGTGTGTGAGTAGAAAGAATTGCCTTATCAATGTTAGGAACATTATTTTTTACATTTTTAAAAATTTTACCGAACTCTTCTGGTAGTGTATAACCAACCGTATCAGGAATATTTATTGTTGAAGCGCCAGAGTTAATAGCAAGCTCAATACATTGATATAAAAATTCTAACTCTGATCTTCCACCATCTTCACAGCTCCATTCAATATTATCACAAAGATTTCTTGCGTGAGAGACAGTCTTTTTAATAGCTTCTAAAACTTCTTCTTCAGTTTTCTTTAATTTATATTTCATATGTAGAGGGCTGGTTGCAATAAAAGTATGAATTCTTGGAGATTTAGCATATTGTACTGCTTCCCAAGCACGGTCAATATCTCTAAAACTTGCTCTTGCTAAACCAGCTATAGTTGAGTGTTTTACATGCTTACTAACTTCAGAAACTGCCTCAAAATCTCCATTAGAAGCAATTGGAAATCCTGCTTCAATGATATCAACCTTCATAGAGTCAAGTACTTCAGCAATTTGAAGTTTTTCATCTAAATTCATTGATGCTCCCGGAGACTGCTCTCCGTCACGAAGAGTTGTGTCAAAAATATAAATTTTTTCAGTCATTACAATGATTATACACTAATAAAAATTTTATTAAACTTTCATCTAGTTTTTAGATTTATCAACCATTTTTCCTTCAGCAATCCATGGCATCAAAGTTCGCAACTTCTCACCGACTGCTTCAATTGGATGTTCAGCTTGTTCTTTTCTCATTACTTTAAATTTAGTTTGACCGCTCTGATGCTCTTGCATCCACTCCTTGGCAAATTGACCAGATTGAATCTCTGAAAGAATTTTTTTCATTTCCTTTTTTGTTTCATCAGTAATAAGTCTTGGACCTCTTGAATAATCTCCATACTCTGCAGTATTTGAAATTGAGTATCTCATGTTTGCCATTCCACCCTCATATAAAAGATCAACGATAAGTTTAACTTCATGAAGACATTCAAAATATGCCATTTCAGGAGCATATCCTGCTTCAACGAGAGTTTCATAACCTGCTAAGATTAAATGAGTTAAGCCTCCACATAAAACAGATTGTTCTCCGAAAAGATCTGTCTCACATTCTTCTTTAAAAGTAGTTTCTATAATGCCTGCTCGACCACCACCAATTGCTGATGCATAGGCAATTCCTATTTCTAGAGCATTACCTGAAGGATTTTTATCTACGGCTACAAGACAAGGAACACCTGCACCTCTGACATATTCAGCTCTTACTGTATGGCCAGGACCCTTAGGAGCAACCATTATAACATCTATACCTTCTTTAGGTTTAATTAAATCAAAGTGAATATTTAATCCATGAGCGAATGCAATAGTTGTACCTTCTTTAATATTTTCAGCAATATCATTTTTGTAGATTTCAGATTGAAGTTCATCAGGTGTCAACATCATAATAACATCAGCCCAACTAGCAGCCTCTGCAGGTGTCATTACTTTAAAATTAGCTTGTTCTGCTTTAATTCTTGAATTTGAACCTTCTCTTAAAGCAATTGAAACATTTTCAATTCCTGAATCTCTCAAGTTCATTGCATGTGCATGACCTTGACTTCCATATCCTACAATTGATATTTTTTTATCTTTAATTAAGTTTAAATCTGCATCTCTATCGTAATATACTCTCATTATTCCTCCTCATTTTTTTGAATTGATGATATTGCAACTGGACCACTTCTAACAATTTCAACTTTCGTTATTTCATTGATTTCTTTTATAAATCTATTTACTCTTTCAGAAGCACCAGCAATTTCAAAAATTGTGGTATTATTTTCATTTTCTATTTTTCTAGCTCTATATAAATCACAAAGCTGATAGACTTTCTTTTTGTTTGTTTCTGAAATATAAATATAAACTAGAGCAACTTCAGCTTCTACAGAACTACCTTCTTGATCTAAATTTGTAACACTATGAACAGGAACAATTCTAAGTAATTGTTTCTCAATTTGGTTCACAACCTCTGAGGTACCGTGCGTTACGATAGTAATTCTTGAAATATTTTCATCATTACTTACTTCAGCTACATTTAAACTATCAATATTATATCCTCTGCCAGAAAACATTCCTATTACTCTAGCTAAAACACCTGGCTCATTATCAACTAATACAGTTAATATATGTCTCTTAGTCTCTGATACTTGATCAGGAGAATCATAAACAGATTTATTCATTAAACTAAAATTTTTCCTTTTTCGGCTGATTTTTTATCTTGTTTTTGATCTTTACTTAACATCATTTCATTATGAGCAGAACCACTTTGTATCATTGGAAAACAATTCTCTTCTTTAGTAACCCAAATATCTGCAATAACTGTATTTTTTGTTTCAATCATTTCCGTTATAACATCATCAAGATCATCAGTAGTCTTCGCTCTTAAACCTACAGCTTTATAACTTTCAGCTAATTTTACAAAGTCAGGTAAACTATCAGTATAACTTTCGGAATATCTTCCACCATGTAAGAGTTCCTGCCATTGTCTTACCATACCCATGTATTCATTATTTAGGATAAATATTTTCACTGGTAGTCTATATTGAACTGCTGTACTCATTTCTTGAATATTCATAAGAATAGAAGCATCTCCTGCTATATCGACCACTAAGGCATCTGGATGTCCAATTTGAGCTCCAATTGCGGCAGGAAATCCATATCCCATAGTTCCTAAACCACCTGACGTCAGCCATCTATTTGGTTGCTCAAATTTATAAAATTGAGCAGCCCACATTTGATGCTGACCAACTTCAGTAGTAATAAAAGTTTTTGTATTTTTTGTTAACTCGTAGAGTCTTTGAACTGCATATTGAGGTTTAATCTGTTTACCTTCGTTATTGTAGTTTAAACAATCTACTTTTTTCCATTTAGTTATTTTATCCCACCATAATTTAAGTGCCTTATCATCAATCTGAAGTTTCTTTTCTTTCCAAACTTCAATCATCTTTTCAACAACTTGTTTTACATCACCTATTATTGGAACATCAACATTTATAGTTTTATTAATATTACTTTCATCAATATCAATATGGATTTTTTTTGAATTTGGTGAAAAAGCATCAAGTCTTCCTGTAACACGATCATCAAATCTTGCTCCAATATTAATCATAACATCACATTCATGCATTGCCATATTAGCTTCATACATTCCGTGCATACCAAGCATGCCAAGTGAGTTTTTATCTGATGAAGCTACTACACCAAGACCCATTAAAGTCATTGTTACAGGTGATCCAACCATATTTATAAATTCTCTAACTAATTTTGAAGCTTTTGGACCAGAATTAATACATCCACCGCCAATATAAAAAATTGGTTTTTTAGATTTTGAAATTAATTCTACTGCTTCTTCAATTTTATTTTTTTCAAAATCAGGACTTGGTTCAAATAATCTATGTGAAGGTATAATTATTTTACTTTTTTCTTCATAAGTTCCAGAAGCAAATTGAACATCTTTTGGTATATCAATTAATACAGGTCCTGGTCTTCCATTTTGAGCAATAGTAAATGCTTCATGAAAAACTGAAGATAATTTATTTACATCCTTAACTAAATAATTATGTTTCGTACAAGGTCTTGTAATACCTGTTGTGTCGCATTCTTGAAATGCATCACTGCCAATTAAGTGCTGTGGAACTTGTCCAGTGATACATACAATAGGAACACTATCCATCATTGCGTCAGTTAAACCAGTTACAACATTTGTTGCCCCCGGTCCTGATGTTACGAGGACTACTCCTGTTTTACCAGTAGACCTGGCATAACCTTCAGCTGCATGTATCGCGCCACCTTCCTGTCTTACTAAAACATGTTTAATTGAATTCTGTTTAAATAAAGTATCATATATGGGTAATACTGCACCGCCAGGATATCCAAATACAACTTCTACACCTTGTTCAGCCAAGCTTTTTAAGACAATTTCAGCACCTGTTATTTCATTGTTCATTGATTTTAGCTCTTAGGCTGTGGATAAAATAAAATCAATAAATTAGTTCAATTTTGGTCTAAATTAATGGATTTAATGTCAATTTTGTCTGGAAATTGATCAAATTTTTTAAAAATATTAAGATTTGAAGATCTCCACCAAGTGTGTTGTCTCTTTACATAATTTCTTGTGACCTGCTGAATTTTAGAAATACATTCTTGAATTGATATTTCGTTGTTAAGATAAGATTGAATTTCAGGAACCCCATGAGCTTTCATTATTGGTAAACTATTTTTGTAATTTAATTTAAGTAAATTTTTAACTTCCTCTATAGCGCCATCTTGGATCATTAAATGTGTTCTATGATCTACTCTTCTATAGTTTTCTTTTCTATTTGGAAGAAATAATAATATTTTATAATTTTCTAAATTAATAAAATTTTTATTTTTACTTTTTTTCCAGTCACTAAATTTTTTCTTAGTAAAAAGATTAACTTCCCATATTCTTTTTGTTCTTTGAATATCGTTCTGTGCAATATTAATCATTGCATCACTGTCAAGCTCTTTAACTAAATTAAAAAAATTTTCCTTACCAATTTTTAAAATCATTTTATCTGCTTCTATTTTTACTTTTTCTGGAATAGATGGAATTGAAACTATTCCATTAATTAAAGATTCTACGTAAAGACCTGTACCTCCAACTAAAATAGGTGTTATATTTTTATTAATCAAATAATTAATTTTTTTTGATGCTTCCTCACACCATTTTTGAACATTAAATCTAACATCACCTTTTACAAATCCATAAAGATGATGATTAATTTTTTTTTGATCATTTATAGTTGGTCTAGCAGTTAAGATATTTAACTCATGATAAATTTGCATACTATCAGCATTTATAATCTCACCATTTAGTTTGTTAGCTAGACTTAAAGCAAATTTTGATTTTCCTGATGCTGTAGGCCCTAATACAAAATAGATTTGAGTTTTCAATTATTCTTAAATTTAATTGTTACCCAATTTTGCTCATCATCTCTAATTATTTTTAGTAATAATGAGGATCTACCTGTTTTTTCTAAAGAATTTACTAATTCTTCAAATGAACTCATATTGTTAATACTTTCTCTATTAACTTCTGTGATTATATCTCCATTTTGCAAACTACTATCAATGTCATCAATTGAAATTACTTTAACCCCACTTTTATGATCTTCAATAGTAATTCCTAAAGATTCAATTTTTAAATTTTTTTCAATATTTGTAGTTGTTTTTCTTTCCGTAACTACCTCTCCAGGTAATTCTCCTAATATTACCTCAATACGAATTTTTTTATTTTTTCTCCACACTTCTAATATTGCAGTAGAACCTACATCTGACTCTGCAACAACTCTTGGTAAATCAGGCATCTTTTTGATTTCTATATTATTAAATTTTAAAATTACATCGCCTGGTTCTAATCCAGCAGTTTTTGAGGGACCATTTGGATTGACATTAGATATAAATGCACCTTTTTGATCAGGCAATCCAAGACTTTCCGCAAAATCATTTGTAACAGGTTGAATTTGTACACCTAGCCAACCTCTCTTAGTTTTTCCAAAATCTTTTAATTGTTGTACTATTTTTTTGGCACTGTTCGCAGGTATTGCAAATCCTAAACCAATACTTCCACCTGTTTGCGAAACAATTGCCGTATTAATTCCTATTACCTCTCCATCTAAATTAAATAATGGTCCACCGGAATTACCACGATTAATAGATGCATCTGTTTGTAAAAATTTAACATATGGCCCACTACCTAAATCTCTTGAGATTGCAGATATAATTCCTGCTGTAACAGTTCCTCCCAAACCAAGAGGGTTTCCAATTGCAATTGACCAATCTCCAACTCTCATCTTATCCGAGTCTCCCCAACCAACATATGTAAGTTTTTTATTTTTTGGATCAATTTTCAATACAGCTATGTCTGCTTTGGGGTCTCTTCCAAGTAATTCAGCTGTAAACTCTGTTTCGTCATTTAGGATAACAGTTATTTCGTCGGCTCCTTCAATTACATGATTATTAGTAACAACTATACCATCTTCACTTATTATAAAACCTGACCCAAGTCCTGTCATTGGTCGTTGTGATCGTCTTTGATCACGATCAAAATATTCTTTAAAAAAATCATCGAAAGGAGATCCTTCTGGAAATTGTGGTATTTGATTTTGGTTATTATTTTCAACAATAGTAGTAGATGCAATACTAACTACTGCAGGAGATAATTGTTCTACTAAATCAGCAAAACTCTCAGGTACAGCAAGTAATGGTTTCGAAAATAAAATAGAAATTAAGAATAAAAATTTAATTCTCATATTAATTTTCATAGTATTTGAACGTGAAATAAATAAGGCACAGTCCTAGAAGAGCAAAAAATAAACTAATATTTTTTACAGTTTGTGGATTAATAATAGAAAGCATATCGAAATATTTCTTTAAATTGTTCGCTAGGAAAAAATACAGTATGCCTTCAATGATCAGCACTAGACCTATGCTTATTAGTAATATTTCAAACATTAATTTTGGATATCTATTTCACCAAAAAATTTTTCACAGACTTCCCCAGGGGCAATTACCATGGACATCTCTGTATCTCCAAAAGTATCTTTACAAGCTTGCATTGTTCTTAAAAAATCAAAAAATTCCTCATCACGACTATAAGCATCACCTAATATTCTATTTTTAGCAGCATCTCCTTCACCTCTTAATATTGATGAAGTTCTTTCGGCTTCGGCTAGAATTACTGTTTGTTGTCTATCTGCTGAAGCAACAATTTCTTTAGAAAGTTCTTCACCTTCTGCTCTTAATAAATTTGCTTCTTTTTCACGTTCAGAACGCATTCTTTGATAAACGTTATTAGATACTTGTTCGGTTAAATCTGTTCTTCCAATTCTAATATCTACAATTTTAACGCCAAAAGAATTCTCATTAACCTTAATTTGTTTTTCAATTTCATTCATAATATTAATACGCTCATCACTTAGTAGTGATGTTAATGAGTATTGTGCAATAACACCTCTAACTGCCGCATTTATAATTCTTCCAAATCTATCTGAAAATGTAGTTTCATTTCTAACTGTCTGATAAAACTTTAGAGGATCAACAATGTTGTATCTAGCAAATGAATCAACAATAATCCTTTTTTGATCTGAAAGTATCATTTCTTCAGGTTGGGGGTCGAGATTAAGTAATCTAGAATCTAAAAAAACAGCATCTTGAATAAATGGAATTTTAAATTGAAGGCCAGGTTTTGTAACAACTTTTCTTGGGTCACCAAATTGGAGCACTAAAGCTTGCTTAGTTTCATTTACAATAAAAAAAGCTCCCGTGAAAGTAAGGAAAATAACAAATAAAACTAGAACTATAAGTAAATTTCTTGCACTAAATCTCATCTTAATTATTTCCTGACTTTTTAAGTTCATTTAATGGAAGGTAAGGAACCACACCCTGTCCATTTCCAGTATCATCTAAAATTATTTTGTTCTTACCTTCTAAAACTTCTCTTAAAGTTTCTAAATAAATTCTTCTCTTAGTTACTTCTTTTGCATCTTTATAACTATTGTAAACATCGATGAAATTTTGTGCCACACCTTCTGCTTGTTTAACTACCTGCTCTTTATATGCTGTAGCAGCTTCAACAAGTTTGGCTGCTTCACCACGAGCATTAGGTACAATTCTATTTAAATAAGTGTTTGCTTCATTAACTAATCTTTCTTTATCTTGTCTTGCTCTTTGAACTTCATCAAAAGCATCAATAACTTGATCGGGCGGATCAACACTTTGAAGCTGCACTGATTGAATTAAAACACCACTTTCATAGGAATCTAAAACTAATTGTAATTCATTTCTTACAACTTGTTCAACCTCCTGACGACCTTCTGTAAGTAAGAATTGAAGATCTCTTTGACCAACAACTTCACGTACAACACTTTCAGACATATCTTTAACAGTAAGTTCTGGATTTCTGAGCTTGAACAGAAAATTTCCAGCATCTTTTATTTTGAATAGTACTGTAAATGCAACATCTGCTATATTTTGATCACCCGTAAGCATTAAACTTTCTTCAATAACTTTTCTTTCTGCATTTGAATTTGAGCCGAAACCAAGATCACTTGCGCTTCTAAATCCAACGTTGATTTTTCTAATTACTTCAACTTTAGGTGTAACAGTTTTACCAATTGGAGTTGGAAAAAAGTAATGTAATCCAGGCTCAGTTGTTTGACCATTCCATCTTCCAAATAAAAGCTCTACACCTTGTTCATCAGGCTCGACTCTATAAAAACCAGTAGCTAACCAAAGTAAAATAGCTACTATTATAAATATTGAAAGGTTACGTCTGCCACCAAACTTAAAATTGCCAAATCTATCTTTTGCTTTTCTAATGGAATCTTCAAAATCTCTTCTATTTGGACCGTCTCCAGAACCTCCTGAACCCCAAGGGTTGTTATTTCCACCTGATCCCCAAGGATTATTGTCGTTGTTATTTTTATTCCAGTTCATATATTATTGATAATATTGGCTCTATCTACTAACACTAATTATATAATTTAATAACTAATATTTGAGTAAATCTGGAAAAATCAAGTATGTCTGATGAAATTTTATCTTTAATTTATACATTTTCTAAGAAATTTAGTGATCCTGAAACAAATCTTAGTTTTGATCCTAAAAATCAAAATATTTCAGCAGTTGTAAAAGATGGAAATGTAAACATTTCCTTACTTGTAAAAGGTCAAAAAGAAGATCTTTATCTAAATATTGTAAGATTGCTTAAAAATAATGTTGAACAAATTTCTGGAATACTTTCTGTGAATGTAATTATAAACTCAGATGTAGAGAGTACTAAAACAAATAACAGGGATAATAGAAGATTTAAAATTGATGCAAAAAATATAGTAGCAATTGCTAGTGGTAAGGGGGGGGTTGGCAAATCAACATTTTCGGTAAATCTTGCCACAGCATTAAGCTTGCTAGATCTTAAAATTGGCTTACTTGATGCAGATATTTATGGTCCTAGCATTCCTAGAATGATGGGTATTTCAAAAAAACCTATAATGAATGAAAACAAAAAACTTATACCTTTAGAAAATTATGGAATAAAATTAATGTCTATTGGATTTATTCTAGACTCTGAAGCTCCAACAATTTGGAGAGGACCAATGGTTATGAAAGCTTTAGAGCAAATGTTTAATGGAGTTGAATGGGGTGAATTAGATTACCTTTTAATAGATCTGCCACCAGGCACTGGAGATGCTCAGCTTACTTTGGCTCAAAGTTCAAAACTTTCTGGATCAATTGTAATTTCTACACCTCAAGATGTAGCTCTTACTGATGCTAGAAAAGGAATAAATATGTTTAAAAAAGTAAATGTTGATATTCTTGGTATTGTTGAAAATATGAGTTATTTCATATGTAATAATTGTAATCAGAAACATTATATATTTTCAAAAGATGGTGTAAAAAAAGAAGCTGAAGAATCTAAAATACCTTTTTTAGGAGAAATTCCTATTGATACAAATTTAAGAATTCAATCAGATAATGGAATACCTGCTTTGATAGACAATCCAGATGGTGAAATTTCAAAAAAATTTATATCAATTGCAAAAAATTTAAAAAAATCTTTAGATTAAACATTCATTAAAGCATCAATTTTTTCATGATGCTGATAGTTTATTAATTTAAAATCATTTACGTTGTATTTAAAAAAGTCTTTTGTTTCAAATTGAAGCTCAGGTAATTTTTTAGGCTCTCTTTCTAATTGGATTTTAACCAGCTCAAAATGTTCATTATAAATGTGAAAATCTCCTAAAGAATGAATAAAATTTCCAACTTCTAATTTACACTCTCTAGCTAACATATGAGTCAAAAGACTATAACTGGCTATATTAAATGGAACTCCCAAAAACATATCGCATGATCTTTGATATAATTGGCAGCTTAGTTTGTTATTTGAAATAAAAAATTGTGAAAAAGCATGACATGCTGGCAATGACATATTTTTAATCTCAGGTGGGTTCCAAGCAGAAATTATATGACGCCTTCCATTTGGATCTTCTTTTAATCCTCTAATTAGATTTAATACTTGATCTTCTCCATTAAAATTTCTCCATTGAACTCCATAAATCTTACCAACATCTCCTTCAAACCTAGCGTGTGATTTCCAGTAATCAGCTTGAGCATTTTGCGTCCAAATAGTTTTTTTATCTTTTAAATTTTCTCTTGAATCATTGTATAAAATTTCAGCAAGTCTTCTCTCATCGTCTGAACCTTCGATGAACCACAATAACTCTGAAACTACAGATTTCCATGCTAGTTTTTTAGTCGTTATAGCAGGAAAACCTTTTGATAGATCATAATGCATTTGATATCCAAAAGACTTTCTAACACCACCCGCTCTACTTTCAACATCAGAGCCATTATCATAACAATATCTTAAAGCATCTAGGTATTGTTTCATCTTTCCCAAATCTCAAAATGGCAAGTTGAGTCACCATTTATTTTTTTAATCATTTTCATATTATTTTCTATAGAAGTGATATCTATAAATTTTTCACAATTATAATTACCGTAGATTCTAGTGAGATAAAATTGTTCTATGGATTTAAAAGTTAAATTTATTATTTCTGAACCACCAATTATAAAAATATCTTTCTCCATATATTCTGATTGAAGATTCTGAATTTGATTATCTATGTTCCCACTAAAGTAATAATCTGCTCCTTCTATTAATTCTTTATCTTTGTTTGTAATAAGAACATTTATTCTTGATTTTAGAGGTGTGGGCATAAGTGGATCTTCCCAGGTCTTCCTTCCCATTACAACTACATTATTTATAGTATTTTCTTTAAACCATTTTAAGTCAATTGAATTTTTAGGCCACGGCATACTTTGGCCCTTACTTATGCCTCCCATTTCATCAATTGCCATGATTGCTTTGATCATATTTTATTTGTTTTATCACTTTATTAGTAGCAATTTTTTTTTTTAATTGCTAGGTTTCAAGACAAAACTTTCAAGTATAATTAGTTTAAGGTATAATAATATCGTTGCTTGCAACTAAGATAATAAATGCTTTGTGCAATAAGTTATTCGGACCCGGGGGCGGTACCCGGCGTCTCCACCAAATATGGGGACGAAATAGGTTTGACGGTAATTCAAAGACAAAGACTTTATCCGGTATTGTACCACCGTTATCGGGCTATTTTATAAACGCTAACGATAATAGATTAGCACTTGCTGCCTAGATTCTAGGTGAGCGCGGTCAGGGGCACCGAGCAACAGAACGCCCCATTTTTTAAATATTATCTAATCAAATCAACAATTTCTTTTAAAAACCTCTCTACGAAGTTTACTACTAAGGAAAATATATAATTTATTATTAGGTAATGTTAATTGTCAGATTTATTTAAACAAATTAATTGATAATGAATTATGAGTCTGAACTAACTGGAGGTCATCCAAATTCACTAGGTAATACAATAAAAGTTGTTGAACATGTTATTGTTAAAAAAAATAGAATTAATCCATTAATTAAGTGTTATTCAAGCACAGACCAAATAGTAAGATTAAGAACATCAAATGCCTTTAAAAGAATATTTAGACAAAAACCAGAATGGTTTTTAGATTTTAAACATATTTTCTTAAACAAAATTTCAAAAATAAAACAATCTTCCACACAATGGACCTGCGCTCAATTATTTTCAGAATTAGTTAATCAATTAGAAAATAAAGAACAAAAAAAAGCAAAAAAAATTGTATCTGATTATCTTAATAATTCCAGTGATTGGATTGTTTTGTGTCAATCAATGAATGCTCTAATAACTTTCAATAAAATTGATAATAAAACAATAAAAGAAAATATAAAAATTATTAAAAAACTTTCAAAAGATAGAAGAAAGGCAGTTTCTAGACTAGCAAAGAAATTATTATCCTTAATTAAAGAATAAAAAAGACTACGAAGAACTAAAACAAGAAATCTGACAAATAAAGAAAACTTACTACGAAGTTTCTACGAAGAAGTTTCCAAAAGTCCTTATTTTCTGTTAATAATGATTTAGTAGTCGTTATACAGAACGCCCCACTATAATTGTTATTTTTATTTTTTTTCTCTTGTTTTTTTTAGAATGCTCTCAGTTCACGCGTCCTATACGCGTAAATAGTTATAATTTTTAGTTGTATGTAAACTCTCCTGTTACAATATCTTCGATTTCTTTTGGTAACATACCTCCATTTTGATTTATCAAATCATCACATTTGTAACCAAGGTCATTTAATTTAAGCTCTTCACATGATCCAGCTTTGCGAATCTCATCGGCATAAATTGATTGCGAATAATTTTCTATAAATTGAGCATAAATACCAAAATTAAAATTAGCATGATTAAACTCTATTTCTTCTATTGGTTTTTCTTCCCAAAGAGTTTGTCCTTTTTCATCTATAATTAAATCACCATTTAACCAAACTTTGAAAAAACCTATATTCGGATCACTATCAAAGTTAATGTTAAATAATAAATCATACCATACATTACTCTTTAGTTTTGATATTGGTATGAGGGAGTAAGTATTTAATTCCCTACCACAATAATTAGCATCATCATTATCTTGTCTTTCGTCTATAGTTCCATCACAATTGACCAATCCTTTCAACGGCTCAACTCTTAATTTTAAACCATATTTAGAACTAATACCTAAAAGAAACAAAGGAGGAAATTCAGCAACACCACTATGGAATTGCAAAATATGGGGATCATATTTTTGCCATTGAGACCCTTCAGGAGCATTAAAACTATATGTTACCCAAACCTCACCCAATATTCCACCATCATCTATTTGCTTAGCTTCTACTCTTTTGTAAGAACCCTCATTACGATCACAGTCTTCTTCTCTTTGGAAACATTCATCTCCTGGTGCCTGAATAAAAAATGCTGTTTTCCCTAAACGAGTAGGGTTATCGACAATAGAAAAAAGTTTTATCTTGTTTTTTTTCTCATATTTTTTTAATTGTTTTTTTCCTGTCACTCTCCATGCTTCCCAACCTTGAAGTGTAGTATCACTTTTTTTTATGCCTAGATTTTTCTTGTATAAATCTTTGGCATTAGAGGGCATTACAAAACTGAAGGTTAATAAAATTATTAAGATGGCACTAATTGTTTTCATAAGTAACTTACAAAATATATTTTTAGGATAAATCCTTCAATAAAAATACCTGATCTTCACGCGCCGTATACGTGTCATTAATTTTGAGTAAAATTTTCTAATAGTTTCTTCAATTTTTAAAAGTTTTAATATTTTAATAATAATATATTCAAAATTGTATTTTCTTATAATTCTGCTCACAATCTTTAATTCTAATGCTTTATCAAATATGATATCTATTTTTTGATCAGTTTTTTTATAAAGTGCGTAAATGAATTCATTGTCTCTAGCATAATCGATTTGAACTAACTCAAATTTGTTGTTTAAAAAAAAATAATTCAAAGTATTTAAACTAAAATAATAATTATGAGCATTTTGAATTTTTTGCAATTTTTTGATATGACCAGGAACTTCAATAAAAAGATATTTATTTGTAATATTATGTAAATTTTTGACTTGTTTTTTTAAATCATACAAATGCTCAAAAACATGTGTTAAGATTACTAAATCGTACTTAAATTCAACGTCTTTGATAAAACCTTTTTTAGTATTTAAGCCTACTTCACTATGAACTATTTTAAAAATACCAGATGGTTCAATTCCATAAGTTTTTTTACCAAGTAATTTAAAATCCAATAATTTTTTTCCAATTCCACAACCAATATCTAAAACTGTATCAAAATCTTTAATTTGATAATTAATAAAATCAAAATATAAATTTGGATAATAATTACTAAAATCAGGTTTTTTCGGAAGAGATGGTTTATATTTTCTAATTTCATTCAAATAATTTTTTAATATTGCTTTTCTATTATTATTCTTTTTATTTGCATCATATATTAGTCTGTATAAATCAGAATTATAAAATATTTCAGATGATTTTTTTGTCATTCTCGGATTGGAAAACATGAAACCACAATTATTACAAAAACACGTTTTTTGCTTAATTCCATAACGATCATTATTGAATAAGATAGAAATTTTTTTTGAATTGCAAATTTCACAATTTTTGAAAAATAATATTATTATTATAATGATTTATTGCTTTAATTTGAATTGGTGAAAGTTTTACTAAAAATATGTATTCTTTAAATATCATTTATTTACTAGTTAAATACATTAAAAAAATTCAATAATTAACGACAATTTATTAAGGAATTTCCAAAATTTATTTTTTTGTATATTATAATATTAATATTATAATAAAAAAATACCATATTAATGAGTTGAGGAAGATATGAAAAAATTTGAAGATTTGATGAGTGTAAAAAATGAAATTGAAAATATTTCTGCATCAGAAGCAAAGCAAAAACTAAATGATCCAAATGTACAATTTGTAGATGTAAGGGATAAAGAAAGTTTTTCTAAAGGAACAATAGGAAACGCAATTCATTTGGATAGAGCATTTCTTGAATTTTATCTAGCAGAAAATAGTCCATTAGAAAATAAGTTTTTCAAAGAGAACCCAGATAAAGAATATATTGTATTTTGTGGTGTTGGTGGTCAAGGAACTTTATCAACTAAAACAATGAAAGAAATGGGTATTAAGAATGTTAAGAATATTATCGGTGGTATATCTGAATGGGAAAAATTAGAAAAATAATTTTATTTAAAAAAACTTATCTCTATTTTTATATATTTTCATAATTTGACAAAAATTATATTCACAACTAAAATTAAAAATTATTTCATATAATTCTTTTGGTTTTCTTCATTAC
>CACIED010000003.1 GCA_902585605.1 uncultured Alphaproteobacteria bacterium | reverse complement strand
TGAATATAAAGTATATAATCCTGAGCTCTACTTAAGCATACCTTATACAGCAAGTGTTAAATTAAGTAGCGGAGATACGCTTCATGCTAAACCACCAGCTTATAGTATAAATTGTGAAGAAGGTATAACTGCTAAATTGCATTATGTTCCAGCCCATTTTAAAAAAGATATAGAAAATCTATTTGATAAATCTCAAGATAAAGAAGCATCAACACCAGATAAAGTAAGAGGAAAAATAATTATTTCTGAAGGTTTTGCTTTTCCAGGTAAAATTCAAGATTTTGAAAAAGCAGGTGCTGTTGGCGTAATAGCTGTAAACCCTGGAGTTGATATACATTGGGGAATTTGCACATCTATATGGGGAATGCCGGAATACGATAATCTAGAAAACAAACCTAATATTCCTGTTGTTGCAGTAAATTTAGATGATGGAAAAAAGCTGATAGAATTATCAAAAAATAATGAAGAGGCTACTCTATTTACCAAGCTTGAGGAAGGATGGTTTAATCAAAAAATACCTGAGGTAACTATTAAAAGTGATAACAACAGCAAAGATTTCATTTTATTACATGGACACTATGATTCTTGGGACGTAGGTGTTGGAGATAATGCAACTGGAGATGCAACAATGCTAGAAATAGCTAGATTGCTTCAAGAGAATAAAAGTAAGCTTAATAGATCAGTAAAAATAGTTTGGTGGCCTGGACATTCTACAGGAAGATATGCGGGCAGTACATGGTATGCAGATAATTTTGGAATTGAACTAAGCAATAATTGTGTAGCACAAATTAATTGTGATTCACCTGGATGTAGGTGGGCTGATACATTTAATCATTTATCAGTAATGACTGAAGCTGAGGACTATGTTCACAAAATTATTAAAGGTGTAGCTAATATCACACCTGTATGTGAAAGACCTCACAGAGCTGGTGATTATTCATTTAATAATATTGGAATTAGTAGCTTTTTTATGTTGAGCTCTACAATGACTCCTGAACTTAGAAAAGAAAAGGGTTATTATGCTGTAGGAGGTTGTGGAGGTAACATAGCATGGCATACGGAAAATGATATATTAGAAATTGCTGATAAAAAGAATTTAGAAAGAGATATTAAAGTTTATGCAGCAAGTATAATTGAACTAAGCACATGCAAATATTTACCTTTCAATTGGCAGGCTTCAGCCAATGAATTTGAAAAAGTTTTAAATAATTATCAAAAAAATTGTGGTGACAATTTTGATTTAAGTGAAGCCATTTCTGCTGCAGATGATTTTAAAAATAAGATTAAAAGTTTTTATGAAAAAATTAATAATGACAGTCTAGATCCTGGAAAAGCTAATGCTATAATTATGAAACTAGCACGAATTTTAGTTCCTCTTAATTACGCTAGAAATCCAAGATTTTCTCATGACCCTGCAGTACCAATTCCTCAATTACCTGTCTTATCTCTATGTGATGAGTTTGCTGAAGCTCCTAAAGATAAATATGGATTTATAAAAAATCAACTTGTTAGAGGTAGAAATAGAGTTGTAGACGCTTTAAACGAAGCTGGTAATTTACTAGAATAATTTTTCTTTTAATGCCATCAAGATTCATTGGATTGGCATTTATTTTAATTTCAATTTTTTTTGCCTCTTTAATGATCATTTTAATTAAATTGTTATCTGAGGATATGAATATTTTTAGTATACTATTCTACAGAGGTTTTTTTGGATTCATTTTATCATTATTTTTTTTTATAAAAATTGACTTTAGAGAATTAAAAACAAAAAAAATTCATATTCATTTGATTCGATCAATAATTAATGCGCTTGCTTTATATTTTTGGTTTACATCCCTAACATTATCTTCTCTGGCAGATGTTTCAGCAATTGGTAATTCAGCTCCAATCTTTGCTACTTTTT
This sequence comes from uncultured Alphaproteobacteria bacterium, assembly GCA_902585605.1. Taxonomy (GTDB): domain Bacteria; phylum Pseudomonadota; class Alphaproteobacteria; order HIMB59; genus CACPNW01. Next base: position 102,182 of record CACIED010000003.1, on the reverse strand, counting down.
TAGCAACATTATTTATGAAAGAAAAAGTAATACTTTCAAGAATTATTGCAATTTTTTTAGGTTTTATTGGAGTAATTATAATTTTAGATCCAAGCTTTAATAATATTGAAAAAGGTCACTACTATGCATTAATGTCTGCTATTTTGTGGGGTTTCCTCGTGATTTATCTAAAAAGCTTAAGCAAAACTGAAAATTATTTCTCAGTTATTTTTTATTTTCAGTTATTTTTATTTGTTTTTTTTGGCACAGTTTTTTTTAGTTACATAGTAATACCAAATACATTTAATTTTGTTTTAATATTACTTATGGCTTTATTTGGTAATATATCTCAAATTTCTTATTTCCAAGCATTGAAATATAAAGATATAAGTTTTATCTCTCCTTTCGAATATCTACGATTTATATTTATTACAATTTTTGGAATTCTATTTTTTAGTGAATTTCCTGAAATCTCTACTTATATTGGCTCTTTAATTATTTTTGTAGGAATTTTAATTATCAATATTAATATAAAAAAAATTTCAAATAGTTTTAAATTATGAAATCAAAAATTAAATTTAATTTTAGAAAAAAAATATGGAGATTAAAAGAAGAGTTTAAAACTTCAAATAGAAGAAATGACACCAACCAAGTTGTAACGATTGAAGCAATTATAAAAAAAAACAATATTATTGGTAGAGGAGAAAGTACTCCTTACTATCGATATGGAGAAGATATCAATAATTCTTTGTATGAATTATCAAAAATTAAGACATTTATTGAAAATGGAATTACAAGAAAAAAATTACAAGACTTTATGAAACCTTCTAGTGCTAGATGTGCAATTGATTGTGCGCTTTGGGATATAGAAGCAAAAGAAAAAAATAAAAGAATCTGGGATATACTAAAAATAAAAAGAAAGCCTTTACCTCTAAAAACTCTAGAAAGTTATGGAATTAGGCCATTAAACATACTTAAAAAAAATATAATAGATGATAATTATCCTGAATTTATAAAAGTTAAAGCCAATAGAAATAACGTATTAGATATAGTCAAAACTGTAAACCATACATCAAAAAACTCTAAATTAATAATCGACTTTAATGAAAGTTTAAGACCAAGTGACATAATACCGTTAAGTAAAAAATTAAAAAAAAATAATGTAGTATTACTAGAACAACCATTACATGAAAAACAAGATGAAATTTTATCTACATTTAAACATGAAATTCCAATAGGAGCTGATGAGTCATGTCATACAAGTGAAGATGTTCTTAAGATAAAAAACAAATACGACTTCATTATTATTAAACCGGGTAAATCAGGAGGTTTAACAGAAGCATTGAAAGTAAATAAAATAGCAAAAAAACATAACCTAAAAACTATGATTGTGTGTATGTTTGGTTCTTCTCTTGCGGTGGCTCCTGCATATGTTTTGGCATTAGATGGAGCTACATATAATAATATTGAAGTACCAAAAATAATGTTAGATGACAGAAAATTTAAAATTGAGTGTCACGATCAACTAATTTATGCTCCAGATAAGAAATTATGGGGTTAAGACATAGAGTTTTTGATTATTTCTCCATCCTTAATTATTAACATTAAATTTTTATCAATATTGTTAAAGACATTTATATCGTTTATGGGATTTTTTTTGAGAACAATTAAATCAGCAAATGCCTCTTTCTTTATTGTTCCAATTTTGTTTCTCATATTTAAAATTTCAGCATTAATTGAAGTTGCTGATCTTAATACGTCAATATTTTTTTGATAATAACTTCTTAAAACCAATTCGTTACTTTGTTTTTTTAAGTATTCTCTACCATGAAGATCAGACCCCAAACCTAATTTAACGCCAGCTTTAAAACAATTCTGAATAGCTTTTGATCTAAGTTTATTTACTTTTTTTACTTTCTGTAAAGAAGCAGAGGACAAGCCTAATCTTTTAGAATTTTTTTCAATAAGATGTCCTGCTGATAAAGTTGGTACAACATAACTATTTGTTTTAGCAATCTGTTTAGCTGTCTCAAAAGTTATTAAACTACCATGTTCAATTGATCTTATACCAAGCTTTAAACATCTTTTTGCCCCTTCATCGGTATGACAATGTGCCATTACATAGCTATCTCTTCTATTTGCTTCTTCAACACAAATTTTTATTTCTTTATCACTAAAATGATTCATATTAATCGGAGCTAGGTTTGTTGATACTCCGCCTGTTATAATTAATTTGATATGAGTTGCTCCTTTTCTAAATTCTTCTCTGACTACTTTTCGCATTTTATCAGGACTATCGACAACTTGAGTAATGTTTCCATCATATTCACAAACACAATTATCTATAAAATTATTTTTTCGCATATCACCATGTCCACCAGTTTGTGTAATTGCTTTTCCAGGATAGAAAAATCTTGGTCCCTGAAATAACCTTTCATCTAAAGCCATCTTTATTCCAATGTCTCCTCCTCCTGCATCTCTTACAGTCGTAAAACCTCTAAAAAGAGTATCGTTCAAAATATTATGAGCATGAAACGCAATATAATTTTTTGGATATTTATCTGAAGAGTAGAAATCGTAATTTGGTGTGTTTGCATGAAAATGTGCATCAATCAATCCAGGCATTACAAAATAATTTTTAAGATTAATTTTATTTGTATCTTTTGATGATTTTAAATTAACGCCTATATTTTTAAATTTGTTATTCTTAATCAGTATAGAATTTTGGTTTATTATTTTTTCACCATCAAAAATTTTGGCGTTTTGTAAAAGAATCATATCACTGAGTTGCAATTGAAATTGCTAATTCACATGAATCTTCATACTCTTTAATATCTAGGTATTCATCTAAACTGTGAGGATTGTAATGACCATTTCCAAAAGTTATAGTTGGAATACCATTTCTGATCAGCCAATTTGCATCAAGACCACCGTTTACAGCTACAGTTTTAGAATTTATACCGATTTTATTTGCTGATTCTTTTGCGATTTTAATAACTTCTAAATTATCATCCAGTTTAAAAGGAAAGTAATCTAAGCTTTTTTTAAATTTAATTTGAGCTTTTTCATTTTTAGAGTTTTTGACCATTTCAGAAGCAGCAATAAAATTCTTTTCATATTGATTTGTAATTTCACTAATAAAATCTTGATCCATGCTTCTAGACTCACCGTTAATCTTCACATAATCAGTAACTTGATTAGTTGAAGAACCAGCGCAATTTCCATCTTGATCACCATAATAACCAATATTAGAAGTCCCTTTTAATCCATTTTTTTCTACTAATCCAAACCATCCATCTTCATACGTTTTACTAAGAGCAATAGAAGCAACTATTGAGGATGAAATACCTTTATTAGGTGCGACACCTGCATGTGATCCTTTCCCAATAATTTCTACTGACCATCTTTCAGCTCCAACTGCAGATGTGATAATTTCATATGGCGATGATCCATCAGTATTGAAGCCAATTTCAGGTGATCCAAGATCTTTTTTATCGACATTTCTAGCACCCCAAAGTCCGCTTTCTTCTCTAACAGTAAATAAGCATGTTAAGGGTGTATACTCTACATTATTCTGAAACAAAAATTTTAAAAGATTAACTAAACAAGAAACACCACCTCTATTATCAGCTCCTAAAGCCGTATCATTTTTAGCAATAATTTTTCCATTATTAATTATTGGTTCAGCTCCCTTACATAGAGATACTGTATCAAGATGTGTTGAAAAAAGTTTCCTCTTACCTGGCTTAGTGCCGGGAAGTTTAACTATTAAATTTCCTGTTTCAGTAAATAAAGGAATTTTTTTATTAGCCTCATCAAAAAAAATATAGTCTTCAGGTATTCCATATTTAATTAATTTATCTTTCACACTTAAAGCAATATTTTTTTCATATCCAGTAACACCTTCAATAGATAGAAATTCTATAACGTTTTTTATGTTTTCGCTTAGACTATTGGTCATAAATAAAAAATATCACAATTATACTAATTATCGAATAAAATATAAATTGCAGTTAATACTAGCAATATTGCCAATGATATTTCAATTATTTTTTTTAAATTTTCATTTTTTAAGTAATTTCTAATAATACTGCCACCGATAGCCCAAATACTAATTGATGGTAGATTTATAATTGTTGACATAAAAACCATAAATAAAGTTCCAACTAAAATATTTTCTTGTTCAGGATAGAAGGATGAAACAGCTGTTGTACAAATAACCCATGCTTTAGGATTAACAAATTGAAAAATAATTGCCTCAAAATACGTAAGTGGTTTAGCTGAGTCAGTCGAGTTTTTTATATTTAGCGATCCAAACATTTTATAAGATAAATACAGTATATACGCAGCACCAACATATCTTAATACATCTAATATAACTGGGAACTTTACAAACAAAGTACCCAAACCTAGACACACAAGACATAATTGCAAACCATGACCGGAAGGAATACCAAACAAGTTAGGTATAGTTTTAAAAAAACCAAACTTTATTCCTGAAGTGGTTAAGATTGTATTGTTAGGGCCGGGTGTAACGTACATTACAAAATTATATACGCTTACAGCTAAAATTAGTTCCCAAGTTATCACAATTTTTAATCTCTAAAATTAATAAATTGTATAGGTATTCCAATATTTGAACTCTCAATTAATTGAATAACTGATTGTAAGTCATCTTTTTTTTTTCCATCAACACGTAGCTCATTACCATTAATTTTGACCTGAACTTTAATCTTTGAGCTTTTCACATCAGCAATTAATTTCTTGCATATGGATTGGTCAATACCTTCAATTAAATCGTAAATTTGCTTAATTTTATTTCCACCAGCTTTTTCTAATTCCTTTTTCTTTAAGCAAAGGGGATCAACTTTTCTTCTGACAAAATGCGTAACTAGCATATCATTAACCTGGCCTGCCTTCATTTCATCATCTGTTAATACTACAATTGAATTTTCTTTTTTTTCTATAGATGTATTGGATCCTTTAAAATCATATCGTGTAGTTATTTCTCTTGTAGCATTCCCTATCGCATTATCAATCTCTTGATGATCTAGTCTACTTACAACATCAAAACTTGGCATAGTAATTTATCCTATGACATCGTCATCAGAGTCTGGCAACTGTTTTTTAGTACTTAATCTTCCAAGCTTTTTCATTTTTTCAACTTTTTTAGTCAAACTGCCTGATCCTTCTTGTAATCTTTGTCGCGCTTCATCCATTTTTGTTTTAGCTAAGTCTAAAGACTGATTTGCTTTAATGAATGACTCATAAACACTTACAGTTTTGTCATAAATATCAGAGGCTGCCGATGCAATATCCTTTATTGTTTTAGACTGCTTATCAACTCTCCACATATTTTCTACAGCCTTCAAGAGAAATGGAAGTGTTGATGGACCAACTATAATAATTTTTTTATTCCAAGACTCTTCAATTAATTTATTTGCTTCATTATAAAGTGTTAACAAAGCTGGTTCGATAGGTATAAACATTAGCACATTATCAATAGTATTTATTCCATATACTTTAGAGTAGTTATCTTGACTTAAATTACGAATAGAAGATTTTGTTGAATCAAGAAATTTTTTTAAAAAAATTTTTTTTTTATCTTCATCATTAGTATTAGAATAATCGTGCCAAAATTCTAAAGAAACCTTTGAGTCGATAATGATATGACGATTACCAGGCATATGCACGACAACATCTGGTTTTTGTAAATTACCATCTTCATTTCTAAAAGTTTTTTGAATTGAATATTCTTCACCTTCTCTCAAACCAACACTATCCAAAATATTTTTTAATACAAATTCACCCCAAGGCCCTTGTTGAAGTGCTCCACCTCTTATTAATGTATTTTCAATTCTATCTTGAGCAAGATTAAAATTTTGAAGAGACTGTTGAATAGATTGCATATGATTTTTTAAGGAAATGAGATCTGTATTTTCCTTAGTGTCAGTTTTGTCTTTACGTAAAAAAATTATTAAAGATAGAAAACCTATACCAACAAAGAAACCAATTATAAAAATAAAGTAAAAATTCTCAAACATAATCAATAAATTAGAAAATAAATATATATAAATAAGTACCTAGCAACTTTCCCAATAGATACAAATATTAAAAAAAATAAAACGTTGTATCTAAAAGTACCTGCAGCAAATGCTATAGGATCACCAATAAATGGAACCCAAGATAATAATAATGACCATTTTCCATATTTTTTAAAAATACTAGTAGCTTTTTGAAGTAAAAATTTATTAACTGGAAACCAGGATTTATTCATAAAATAATTTACAAAGTAACCAAATATCCAACTAATTAAAGATCCTAAAATATTACCTAATGAAGCAAAGATTAATAATACAAAATTATTGTATTTTTCAGATAAAAATAATGTTGATAAATATGTTTCTGAAGCAAATGGAAAAAAAGTACCTAAACTAAGACAAAAAATAAATAACGATAGGTATATCAAAGTAATTATTAATTCTTATTAATATTATGATATCTATCAGTTTATGATGAGTTTTCCAAAAGAAGAATATCTCAAGAGACTAGATAATATCCATAAAAAATTAGAAAATGAAAATATAGATGCAATTGTTATTACTTCTCCTGCAAATTTTAGATACTTTTCTGGATTAGATAGTAACTTTTGGGAAAGCCCTACAAGGCCTTGGTTTTTAATAATTTCAAAAAATGGGAAAATCAAAGCCTTGATACCATCTATAGGTTTATCAGCAATTGAAAGTACGTTTATTAAAGATATAGAAGTATGGCAATCACCTAATCCAAAAGATGAAGGCACGTCATTATTAAAGAAAATTATTAAAACATTTCCAAAAAATTCAAATATTGGTTTTGAATTAGGTATGGAAACATACTTAAGAATGAGTTTTAAAGAATTTTTAAAAATTAAAAAAGATTTACAAGAATATAATTTTATTGATTCTACTAATATTATTTGGAGTCTTAGAAAAATTAAATCTGATCTCGAAATCAAAAATATTGAAAAAATTTGTTCTATTACAAGTAAGGTTTTTAATAATTTAATTAATAAAATAAGTTTAGGTATGAGTGAAAGAGAAATTGCAACAATATTTAAAAAAGATCTTATTAATAATGGGGTTGATTACATAATGTATCTTTCATGTGCATCAGGAATAAATGGTTATAATCAAATAATTTGTAATCCAAGTGAAAAAAAAATAGGTGACGGTGATATTTTGATTATTGATACTGGTTCTACCCTAAATGGATATTACTGTGATTTTGATAGAAATTTTGGATTTGGAAATATCAATCAAAAATCTTTAGATGCTTATAACAAATTATGGGATGCTACAGAAAAAACTTTAGAAATAATTAAGCCAGGTATCAGTTGTAAAGAAGTTTATGAATCACTAAGTAAAAATTTGTTTTCAAGTAATGTTAAAAGTAATGTTGGAAGAATGGGGCATGGTTTTGGTCTTCAATTGACAGAACCGCCAAGTATTATGATTGATGATAATACAATTTTAGAAAAAAATATGATCTTAGCCTTAGAACCTTCAATCGAAATTGAAAATGATTTGATGTTGGTTCATGAAGAAAATATTTTAATTACTCAAAATGGTAATAGATTATTGACCTCAAGAACTCCTAATGAATTGCCTGTAATTAATGTTTAATTATTATTTTAACTAAAAAGATATTAGTATTTGGAAAAATTTTCCATTATTGCAGCAGCATATTTTATACCTTTTATATAATTTTCAACTTTAATATTTTCATCTGGCGCATGAAGATTTGCACCAGGATTAGCAAAACCGGTTAATACACATGGCATCCAAACATGTTTCAATATAGTTCCTTCTGCTGAAACACCATTTACAACAGGTTTTTCACCAAATACTTCCTCTGCAGCTTTAATGATAGCTTGAGATATATCCTCTTTAACAGAAATTTTGTAAGGAGGCTCTGCTGCATCGAAAGCTTTTACCTCAAGATGACCAAACCCATGTTCAATTAAATGATTTTTTAGTTTTTTTATACATTTTTGTGGATTCATATTTGGAAGTAAACGAAAATCTATCCGAACTTTCGCTTCGCTTGGTACGATTGTTTTGTGTCCAGGACCTGTGTATCCTGAAATCATTCCTTGAATATTTGCAGTTGGCTCATATGTTCTAGCTTTAATAGCCTCAACTCCATCTCTATTTAAAACAAAATTCTCAATACCAAATTCTGATTTTAATGCTGATAAATCTACCCTTTCATTTTTTTCATTTAGTAAATTTATTTCTTCCTCTCCTAATTCGTATAATCCTTCGTACCAATCCTTAATTAATATTTTTCTATCTCTTGTCATAATAGTTGATAAGGCATGAACCAATTCCCATGGAGGGCTAGGTACAAGTGGAAAATTAAGAGAGTGAATATCTTTTTTTCCTCCTCTTGCGATTAATTCCACAAATAAAACTGATTTTAAACCAAGCTCTACCTCCGGCACTTTAGCAAATTCATCAACTGTTCCATCTAGACAGTGCATTCCATCAGCCTCTAACAGTTTTTTATTTTTTTCAACCCACGGACCAAGATGAACGGAACCTATCTCTTCTTCACCTTCATAGAAAAATTTTAAATTTAAAGGAACTTCACTTCTTACTTTTAAAAATGCTTTTGCTGCTTTATTAAAAGCTAATAAACCACCTTTGTTATCTGTAGCACCTCTTCCATAAATTACATTATCAACTAAGGCGCCAGACCATGGACCTCCGTGTGACCACGCTTCAATAGGTTCTGGTGGCTGAACATCATAATGAGAATAACAAAACATTGTTTTTTTTGAATTTGAAGATTTTAAATGTCCAAAGACTAAAGGAGGACCATCTGGTATTTCATGTAATTCAGCGGGTAAGCCATCCTTGTGCATTTTCTCAACAACATAATTTGCACATTCTTCTAAACCTAATTTTTGAGCAGATACTGAAGGCTTTCTTATAAATTCTTGCAAATCCTTTATATATTCGTCAACATTATCATCTATATATTTATATATATCTTTCATTTTTTATCCTCATTAGATAAATCCCATGCATTTACATGCTTTCCTATAAGATGTTTATATTTTCCAGAAGCTAATTTCAAAAAAGCTGGAGTCAATTCAATTGGATCTACCCATTTCTTTTTATATTCATCAGTATAGTTTTGTTCTGACATGGGAGTATTCATAAACATTCCAGGAGTAATAGTAAATACTTGAATACCAATACTAGAGCCTTCAATAGATAAACTTTTCATTAAACCTTCTAAACCATGTTTTGCTGCACAATAGGCACTTTCATTATCAAAACCTTCTACGCCAGCACGAGATGAAACAAAAATTATTATGCCTCTTCCATTTTTTTTCATATTATCCCAGACAAATTTAGATAAATGAAATCCACTATTTAAGGAAATATTAAGTACATCATTCCAATATTTTTTGTCAGTATTTTCAAATGATTTTGGGATAAGAATTGCAGCATTATGTATTAAAATATCAATTGATTTTTGTTCTTTAGATAAATTAAGAAATAATTTTTCTAAATTATCTATTATGCTTAAATCGCACTCAATATTTTTTGCATTAGGAATATTATTTTTTATAAGTTTTTTATGATCAATATCTAATAAAAATAAATTAGCTTTTTTTTCTGAAAAAGCTTTTGAGACTGCGAAACCTAAACCATCTGCTGCTCCAGTAATAAGGATATTTTTGTTTGAAAAATCCATTTTTATAAATCAATCCATTTTCTTTCTTTTGTAGATTGGAAAACTGCATCAACAACAAGTTGATTTTTTAATCCATCTTCAAATGTTGAACCTTCGTTCAAAGATCGGTTTTCCTTAATAGCTGAAGTTAATTCTTCTAACAAACTAACTACTGAAACATTCCAAATACCTTTATTAACACCGTCAAGTGATGCGTTAGGATCTTCAAAAGATAATTTTTTAAAATCTTCTCCTTTTTTTGCAAATAAAATTTCTTCTGTCTTGTCTTCTAGAATAATGGTACCCTCTGATCCAAAAATTTGAGTTTTATTGCCTAAAGAATGACTAACAACACCGCTCATAAAAACATTAGCGAGACCACCATTTAACAACTCTAAAGAAAAGTAAGATAAGTCATCGGCTGTAGCTTGCCATTTTTCTTTACTATTTTTATCTATTCTATCTTTTACTATTGTTAAAGCTTGTCCAAATACTGATTTTATTTCACCACACCACCATCTTATCAGGTCTACTTGATGTGATCCATTTGCTCCCATTCTTCCACCACCTCTGCTACTTAGACTCCACCAATCATCTTTTGGTCTTGATGATGGATCCAACCAACTATTAGATACATTTAAAATATTTATGTGTTGAATTTTGCCAATTTCTCCACTTGAAATCCATTCTCTAATTTTTTTTCTATTGGGATTAAATCTTAATTCATGATCAATCATATGAATTTTATTATACTTTTTTGCAGTTTCTAACATTTGGGTCGCCTCTTCAGCATTCATAGCAGTAGGCTTTTCACATAAAACATGCGCTCCTTTTTGAAGAGATTTTAAAGTAATTGGTGCATGCAAATCCGTAGGAGTGGCTATACAAACTAAATCAAGCTCATTTTCTTCAATCATTTTTTCCCAATTATCGTAAAAATTTTTTATATTAAATTTTTCCGCACAGGATTTAGCGCTTTCTAATCTATTTGAGGATAGACATGTTACTTCAACTCCTTCTATGTGATTTAAAGCAGGTAAATATGCAGCTTTTGCAAAACTTGCTCCTACTATTCCAATTTTAAGTGTCATTATTCTACCTCCTTTAATCTTGGATCTAAGTAATCTCTTAACCAATCCCCAACAATGTTAAATGCTAAAACAGTCAGTAAAATTGCCATTCCTGGAAAGAAAGGCATCCACCATCTTTTAGCAAATATATGATCTCTACTCTCTGCCAACATAGCTCCCCATGTTGGAATTTGAGGTGGAACACCGAGACCTAAAAAGGAAAGAGCTGCTTCTGCTAAAATAACACTTGCTACATTAAATGAAGCAATAACAATTAAAGGAGCAAAAATATTAGGAAGTATTGAACCAAACATGATGCTAAAATTATTTACTCCTAGTGCTTTTGCAGCTTCTACATACTCTTTTTCCTTTTGAGAAATTGTCTGAGCTCTTGCAATTCTTGCATATGTAACCCATTGACCTATACCCAGAACTATAATTAAATTTATTAACCCTTCACCTAAAACAACAAGAAATAAAATAGCTAAAAGTATAAATGGAAAGGCAAGTTGTATATCAGCTAAACGCATTATTATATCATCTATCCATTTTCCATAATATCCTGCATAAACACCTAAAGCTGTGCCTAAAATTCCACCAACAAGTACGGCTGAAAAACCAACAATTAAAGATACTTGAGCACCAAAAATGAGTCTTGAAAATGAATCTCTTCCTAAAGCATCAGATCCAATTAAGTATTTCATGTTTCCTTGTTTGTCTAGGGTTAGTGGAGGAGCTACCCTTTCCATAATATTATTTTTATTTGGATCAAAAGGTGCAAGTTGTGATGCAAATATTGCGATTGCTATAATTATAAATAACCAAATTATAGATGTTAAAGCCCACTTATTTTTTATAAGTGCAAATAAAAAATCTTTTATATTTTGATTATTTGTTTTTTTACTGTTCATAATTTTATTCTTGGATCTAGTTTTGCATAAACTAAATCTGTGATTAAATTTATTACTATTACGAATAAGGATATTACTACCACAGCTGCCTGCACAAGTGGAATATCTCTATTTGAAATTGCATCAAAAACTGTTCTACCTAATCCGGGCCATGCAAAAATTACTTCTACAACTACTACCCCACTTATTACAAAGCCAAATTCTAAACCAATAATTGTTACAACTGGCAGCCAGGCATTTCTCATAGCATGTTTCATAATGACTATGTATTCTGATAATCCTTTTGATCTTGCAGTCCTAACATAATCTTGAGATAAAACTTCTAACATTGAAGACCGAATTAATCTTGCATTTCTAGAAACTGAGTAGAAAGCAACAGCAAAGCTTGGCAGAATTAAATATGTTATTGTAGTAGGTAGATTTTTAAATGCTTGAATAAATTCACCTTGAAAAATTAACATTAAAAAAGGAACATGTCCCGATATAGGGAGCCAACTAACATTTAATGAAATATAAAGAATACACATTATACCCAGCCAAAAACTAGGTATTGATTGTCCAAGCATAGCAATAGCCATTAATGATCCATCAATCCATTTTCCTCGATAAATTGCTGCTAAAATTCCAAATGGAATTGATCCAAAAATTGCAATCAACATTGAAAAAATTGTTAGCTCAATTGTTGCTGGTAATGTTTCAAGAATGACTGTTAGTGCAGGCTGTCTATAATAAAGTGAATCACCAAAATCTAATTGAACTAAATTTGATAAATAAATTAAATATTGAATATGAAGAGGTTTATCAAATCCAAGCATTTTTCTGGTCTCTTCTATTTCTTCAGGTGATGCTCTTTCGCTTACAAATAAATATGTAGGGTCACCTCCTATTTGGAGTGCAATAAATGTAACTAGAGTTACACCAAAAATAACTAAGACTGTTTGAGGAATTCTTCTTAAGATATAAAAAAACATTTTTTTATTTAAAAAATGATGTTGGCTCCAAATTGGAGCCAACATTAATTATAAACTACTTTAAAGTAGCGTTAAATAGATCAACCTTTTCATCTCTACGTGGATTCCAGTTTACTCTGTTACTCACACCATAGAAGTCAGGTTGGAAATATAGATGTAACCATGGTCCTTCATTGTAAAAGACTTCAAGCATTCTATCAATTTCTCTACGAATAATATATTCGTCATTAGTATTATTGATAACTTTCCATCCTTTAAACCATTCCTCATTCATCCATTTCGTATAGTTTGGACCTGAGTCAGGAGCTGATAAATCTGCCATATCATATAGCGGACTCCAAGTTGCTCCACCTGAACCAATGAAATACATAGGACCGGCTTTTTTCTCTTTAATAAGAGGTATGTAAACAGCTGACCAGTCTAATATTTCACAATTTGTTTTTACTCCAACATCATCCAAGTATTGGCAAATAGCTAAAACAACATTTTTGTCATTTAAGTATCTTCCCTCACCTGCTTGTAAAGTAATTTCAAATCTTACTCCATTTGCATCTCTAGGATATCCAGCTTGATCTAATAGATACTCAGCTATTTCTGGATCATACGGATAAGGTTCTAGATTTGGATGTGCATTGTTAGGATTAACAATACCAGTCATTCTTGTACAAGGAGCATTTAAAAGATTTTCACAAATTGCTGGAACGTTGACAGCATATTGTAAAGCTCTTCTAACTTCTGGTTTTTGAATTGCTGCTCCTCCAGGAGTAACTGCAAATTCTGGTCCCTGATGAAAACCAACATACATTCTTCTAGTTCCCTGTACCTTAGCAACTTTTGCTGTGCTAGAAGCATCAATTGCTTCTACCTGATCAGGTGATGCATTAGTTATCATATCTACATTTCCTGCAATTAATTCTGCAGTTCTTGTAGATGCTTCAGGAATAACTCTCCAAATAACATTTTCAAAATTTGTTGGTATAGGTGGATTAGCTGCTTTCTTTAAAACAATCTGACTACCTTTATCCCATTTAACAAATTCATAAGGTCCGGAACCAATTGGGTTTGACGCTGCTTCATCTTTAGACATTTTTTCATAAGAATCTTTACAGTGTACATAAACTTCTGCAATTAAACCTAAAGCAATATGATTAGGTCCACCCAGAACAATAGTAACTTCTCTTTCACTATCTGCTCTAGCTTCTTTAAAGTCTATAGATTTATAAACGAAACCTGCTGAGTTACCAGTAAACGCAAGATCTTCATCTGCTACTCTATTAAATGAATATGCAGCATCTTCTGCTGTTAGCGCCTCACCATCGTGACAAGTTAAACCTTCCTTTAATGTAAATGTATATTCTTTTCCATCATCAGAAATTTTATAACTCTCAGCTAAGTTAGGATCGATTGAACCTGTTTCAGAAACTGAATATAGTTGTCCAAAAATATGCTTCATTATATTCGCAGTATGTCTTGAACTAATTTGGGCAGGTTCCAAACCGATTGTATCTGTCGGCAATCCAACAACGAAAGTATCGTCTGGTGGAGCGGCTATTGTAAAAGTTGATGGGAATATCAAACCAAATACAACTGCTACCCCAGTTATTAATTTTTTCATACAACCTCCATTAGAAAATATGATTAATGAAGGAATAAAAGAAATTTAGAATATTTGAAATAGTAAATAAGTCATATCAGTGATGACTATATGTCATGTATTATTTAATAGTATTGCAAAAAATTATTAATAATTATTAGCTTAGTATCCTTACTTTTTTTCCAGTTTTAGAAGATTTTATACAAGCATCTACTACAGCTAATGATTTTAAATGATCAGAGTTTATTTTGTAAATATCCTTTTTCTTTCGAAGAGAGTCTAAAAAATCATTTAATAATAGATTAGCATCGTCGAACCACATTTTTATTTTTTTAAGTTTGATTTTTTTTTCTACTTTAGATTTGAAATGTCTGTAATATAAGTCTTCAAATTGTTTTTTTTGAATTATTATTCCATTTTCACAATCAGTTCTCCACTCAAAATTTAATGACTTAGAATTACTCTGCCAATTACCTACGTAATTTATTATTATTTTATTTTTTAATTCGAGTATTGCATTAACATTTGTATCATCTTTATACATTGACCAAGGTGGATTTGACGTCGTAGCATATACGCTTTTTATTTCTGAATTGTATACATATCGTATTAAATCAAAATGATGAATTGATTGCTCCCAAAGCATTGGTTGATCCATTAAAAGAGGGTATTTATTTAATCGCATAAGCTTTCCATCTCGCCATCTCTCATAAACAAATCTTGCAAAATTTGGTTTTCCGACTTTATTTAATTTAATTAATTTTATTTTTTCAATTGTTGAAGGAAGATATCGAAAATTTAAACCGACCATCATTAATAATTTATTTCGGTTCATAAATCTCACTAATTTTTTTGCCTCATTAATATTAACAGCAAGTGGCTTTTCAACTAAAACAGGCAATTTATATTTTGCGCAAACTTTTAAATCTTTCATTCTTGATGCTGGAGGTGTTGATAATACAATAAAATCTGGATTATTTTCAAAAATGGCATTTTCAATCTTTAAGTAAAAAGGAATTTTCTTTGAGTCTTTATTTTTGGTTTTTAAATTGATGTCACATATTGCAACCAACTTCACATTTTTGTTTTTTTTTAAAATTTTAGACCAAATTTTACCTCTTGGGCCGTAGCCAACTAATACCACCTTATAAGTTTTCATAATTTTTAATTAAGTTAAATGCTCTTTGAAAAGTAGTCCATTTTTTAAATAATATTTTATCAATATAAATTGAATAACTCGCATTATTATTATTATTTTCTAATGAATTAATTAGTTTATTATTTTTAGATATTTTTTTCATTAAATAGATATCTTTATAACAATAAGGAGATACTAAATTGAGTAACTTAAAATTTTGATTATTTATAATTATGCTATTTAAAGCTTTGGGTATATCTTTAACATATGTCCAATCTCTTAAGGTATCAAAATTACTTGTTTTTAAGATTTTATTTTTTTTGTTATCATTAATCCATTTCTGAATTTGTGATACATTTAATCTACTCCATTTTATTTTCTCATGACCACTATAAATATTACCTATTCTCAATATAGTAAGTTTAATCTTATGTTTGTTACAAAAATCTTTTGATATTTTTTCACCTTTTAATTTTGATTTTGAATAACTATCTTGTGCAGAAGTTTTTGATTTTTCATTATATTTGTATTTTGAGAATTTTCTATAAACAGAAGTTGAGCTTATAAAAAAAAAATTTTTACAATTAAGTTGCTTAGCTAAAATTAATGCTTTCCTAGTCAATTTCGTATTAACTTTAAATAAGTTTTTATTTTTATCTTTATATGTTTTAGTCAACGCACATGCATGAATAAAAATGTCACAATTGTTAATATTAATCTTGTGTTTGTTAGATAATAAGTTTTCTTTAAGAAGAATTATTTTTTTATTTTTATTTATTTTATAAGAGAAATTTATATCATTTGCATAAATATGATAATTTAATAATGAAAGTCCATTTACTAATTCAGATCCTAAAAAGCCTCCAGCGCCCGTGATATAAATTGATTTAATATTTATATTCCTTGATAAGATTTATATTTTTCTAATTCTTGGTCTGTGTAAACTTGCATTAATTCTACTTCAATATTATCAACCTCATTATCTAAAAATGCAATAAAACCTTCAGGGTGAGGATGATTTCCAACTACTTTACATGCCTTACATTCCCTAAGAGTAGCACCTTCGTCTGTCATTACCTTTATGGACTCATCTAAATTTTTAACTACGTAACAAATATGGTGCAAGCCACCTCTTCCTCTTTCTTTTATCCATTTATTAAATCTTCCATCAGGATCTTGTGATTGACAGAGTTGATATTCTATATCTCCAATATTAAAAACAGCAACTCTTGTACGTGATTTTGGCATATCTTGAATTTCTATATCATTTGATACACCCATAAATTTTTTATAATACTTTAGTGATTGTTCAATATCTTCTACAGCAAATGCCATGTGTTTTATTTCTAAAACCTCATTTTTTAATTTGGCATTCATATTGTTGATACAACTTTTTTTATTCTGGATACTGCTTCTTTAATTTTATTTGCTGGTTGAGTTAGAGAAAATCTTACAAAATCATCACAGTGATCACCATATAAACCTCCAGGGTATATTATAACTTTTCCCTCTTCCAATAATTTCAGACAAAAATCTGTAGCATTCATGCCTGTTTTTGAAACATTGGCATATACGTAATATCCTCCTTGTGGTTCTGAATAAGGTATATTAATTTCATCAAGTCCATTGCATAATATTTCACATCTTTCCTGCATGATTTGCTGCATTTCTTTTACGCAATCCTGAGAACCCTGTAGAGCTGCAAGAGCTGCATGTTGACTAACTGCAGGAGCGCATATTGCAAATCCATGATGAATCTCACCTAAATGAGTTATCAAATTTTTTGGTGCAGCAAAATATCCTACTCTCCATCCGGTCATACAATATGATTTTGAAAATCCATTTAAAGTTATAGTTCTTTCAAACATTTCTGGTAAGGCTGCAACAGGTTGTGCTGTATGATTTCCAAAAGTAAGACGAGAATAAATCTCATCAGATATTACTATAAGATCATGTTTTATTGCTAATTGTGATAATTTAAGTACTTCTTCATAAGGTGTAACTGCACCAGTTGGATTGCAAGGATTGATAATAACCATAATTTTTGTTTTATCAGTTATTAAAGGTTCAACAGCTTCAGCAGTCATTGCAAAATTATTATCAATATAAGTCTTAACCATAACTGGCTTCGCTTCTGCTAATTCAGCTGCCTGAAAATATGGATTGTAGCCAGGAGCTACAGCAATCATTTCATCACCAGCATTTAATATACCTAAAGCAATTGCAAACATTGCTTCCTGACCTCCAGCTGTAACAACTATTTCGTCATCGTTATATTTTGCTCCGCCGTTCTTTAATATATCGTTACAAATTTCATTTCTTAATTCTGGCATACCCATAGGATGTGTATAATGTGTTGCTCCATTGTTTAGAGCATTTATACCTGCATCTATGATATGTCTTGGTGTATCTAAATCAGTATCACCTCTTCCCATTGCAATTACATCATCTAATTTTTGTTGAATATTCCACATTTTTGTTACAATATTAGATTTATGATCTTTAATTCTTGAAGCGACAAAATTTTTCTTAATCATTAAATTTTACTCCATAAACTTGGCTGGCCTTGCCTTTAAGATAATTTATATAAGGTAAAGGATTTAGAGTTTCTCCAGTAGACCTTTCTAATAATTCGTTTCTTGTGTATCGTCTTCCATGAGTATGAATGTTTGATGTTAACCAATTGAGTAGTGGCTCATAATTAGCTTGATTAATATCATTTTGTATTTCTGGGTTTGTTTTTTTCATTGTTTCCATTAGCTGAGCAGCCATTACATTTCCAATTGTATAATTACAAAAAGTTCCAAATTGACCACCTGACCAATGAATATCTTGTAAGACACCTTGACTGTCATCAGGTACTTCGAGATCTAAATATTGTTTTATTTGTTCATTCCAAACAGTTGGTAAATCTGCTACTTTTAAACTTTTATCAATTAGCATACTTTCTATATCAACTCTTAACATGATATGAAAATCGTACGTAGATTCATCAGACTCTACTCTTATAAGACTTGGTTCAACTACATTTACTGCTCTAAAAAAGTCTTCAGCAGAAACATTTTTTAATGCTTCCGGAAAGCAATCTTTTAAATCACCAAAGTGGTTTTCCCAAAAAATTTTACTTCTACCAATATGATTTTCATATAATCTTGACTGAGACTCGTGAGCTCCAAAACTAACTCCACCAACAGCATAAAAGCTTAAAAAATCTGTTGTCATTGCTGAGCGAGTGTATTTTTCATTAATATTTTGTTCATAAATTCCGTGACCTGCTTCATGTAAAGTACCAAATAAAGATGGATTTATAAAATCTTCATAATATCTTGTGGTAATTCTTACATCGTCTCTAGTAAAAGAAATTTCGAAAGGATGAACAGTGCTATCTAATCTTCCCCTGTCAAAATCATATCCAAACTTACTTGCAATTTTTGTAGAGAACTCAATTTGTTTTTCTACAGGATAATTTTTATATAAAAAACTTTTATTTGGTTTTTCTACTTTTGAGGTTTCTTTAAGTATTTCTCCAAGGCCTGACTTTAATACATCAAATAATTTTTTAAGTGATTTTACAGACTCACCTGGTTCAAATCTTTGCATCAATGCATCGTATGGATGCTCTTTAAAACCGATACAGTGAGCTTGCTCAATTGCTATATCAACTTGCTCCTGTAAGAGTGGTTTAAAAATGCTAAAATCTTTTTTTTCTCTTGCTTCAGCCCAAGCATTATGGGCTAAAGGTTCAATTTCAGCTTTTCTAACTTGAATTTTTTCTGGTATTTTATCATGATACTCAATAGCCTCACCTAAATGTTTAAGTGTTTTTCTTTCAAAAGTATCATCATTTAAATTATGAGTTTCATTATCAGATTCATCAAATAATTTTCTCATTTTTGAAGATAGTAATATTTCTCTAGCTACAGATGTAAGACTTCCTATCTGTGAACCTCTTCCAGATGCCCCCTTTTTTGGCATTTTAGTTCTAGAATCCCAAATCAAAATATTCATGGTGTTTAAGACATCATTAAATTTTTTAATTTCATTATTTAAATTTTCAAATGAAGTTCCCATAAAAATCGTATCTAAATTGTTTTTATAATTTAAGAAATAGATAATTTATCATTTTGGTGGTGATTATTTTGCAATATACGAGTATTTTTTAGATTACATTTTATCAACACTGTAATGACAATTTTGTTATTCTTTATTTAAATTAAACAAGATATTTCTCTCAATGTGATTTCAAATTTAAAAACTAATGAGAAAAATTTAATAAAAATGTCAATTGGGGGTTTTGCAACGCAACCCTCTTTTAAAAATCCTGGATATATTCCAAATAATGATGGACAGGCTGTGATTTATCCAGGAATGTTTGGTGTAGTAAATAATATTAAAGTAGGAGATAATGCATTTGGTTGGGCTGGAGACCACGTTGAACCAGGTGTTTCAATAGACTCTGAAAATCCTAATGAGCATTTTGCTTTGCATTATTTGGTATGCACTGGAAATAAGGCTATAGTTAGATCGGGTGAAGCTAAAGGTGCAATTGGCATAGTGACTGGGGAACATGCAAGAAATTTAATCCATTTCGAAAATAAAATTCTTGATAAGATTTGCATAGGTGATCAAATTGATATCATAACTCATGGTAGAGGATTAAAATTATTAGATTTTCCAAATATTGAAATTAAAAAAATTGACCCAAAACTTTTAAAATCTTTATTTTTAAAAATTGTTAAAAAAACATTAATAGTCGATGTCGCAATCGAATTACCAATACGTATTATGGGATCTGGAGCAGAGTTGAATTCTGAATACGTAGATCAAGATCTGATGTCTGGTGATCGAGCCTTAATGAAAAAATTAAAAATTGACCAAATGAAACTTGGTGATTTAATCGCTATAAATCATGCAGATCACAGGTGGGGCAGATCATATAAAAAAGATTATGTTAGTATAGCAATTTGCATTCATGGAGATTCTGTAATGTCAGGTCACGGTCCTGGAATTATGACTATAATGACAGGCAAAAAAAAAGATTTAAGTTGGAAAATTAATAAAAAGGCAAACATTAAAAATTTATTAAAAATAAAAATATGAAGATAGAAACTAACGAAAATTTATTAATTAATGTCAGTGTAATGGGATCTGTGTGTCAACCAAATTTCCAAGGGTTGCCTGCTGAACCGTACCGCTTAGACTCTGACGGTATTCCTTTTCTTTTACCTACATGGGGATCCATAGTTCATAATGTATCTGTTGGCGATTCTGCATTTGGTTGGGAAGCTGATTGTATTCATCCAGGTGTTTCTATTAAATATCCTAGTGAAGGAGGTAACAGAGGTTTAAATATTTTATCATGTGTTGGTAATGAAGCAATTATAATGAATGGTGAAGCTAAAAATTCAGTTGGATTTGTATCTGGCAAGTCTGGTAGATTCTCTGAACAAATAATTATACATTTCGAAAAGAAAGTAAGGGAGAGGATTTCAATTAATGATAAAATTTTAATAAAGTCATTGGGCGTAGGTTTAAAAATAAAAAATTTTGAAAATATTTTCTGCAAAAGTTTATCACCTCAAATTTTTAATAAAATGAATATCAAGATTAAAAATAAAAAATTAAACATACCAGTTACACACATTATACCAGAGCACTTAGTTGGAGCTGGATCAGGATTAACAAGTGAATCAGGTTCTTTACACATTCAAACAACAGATCTAAATGAAATGAAAAAGTATAAACTTAATAATTTGCGTTTGGGTGACTTTGTATACGTAGAAAATTATGATAGCAGTTATCAACATGGTTTCTTAAGAAAAGCTTGGTCAATAGGTATTGTAGGTCAAACTAATGGTCCAAGAGCCGGTTATGGACCGGGTCTTACTATATTAATGTCATCAAAAACAAATGATGGAATTCCAAAATTAAACAGTAACGCAAATATTGTAAATTATTTAAAATTTAAAAAATAATTTTATGCAAAATATAGATATGACATTGGTCAACTTTAAAAATTTAGAAAATTTTGTACTTAATTCTTTTTTAGCAATGGGATTAAGAAATGAAGATGCAAAAATTTTTACTGGCGCTTTGATGTTTTCAGAACTGAGATTTCATAGCGGTCAAGGTCAAGGAGTTCAAAGAATAACAACATATTACAAAAGAATTAAAAATAAAGAAGTAAACATAAATATTGATTTAGATATTGTAAAAGAAAGTTCTTCCTTAGCTTTGGTAGATGCAAAAAATGGAATTGGAACAGTACAAGCATCTAAATGTATGGATATTGCGATTACAAAAGCAAAGAATGAAGGCATAGGTCAAGTAATTATAAAAAATTCAACTCACTTTGGTTCTAGTTCAGTTCATGCAGTAAGAGCAACAAAAAAAAATTGTATTGGAATTGCGTATACAAATGCAGGACCCGAAATGGCTCCATGGGGATCTAGAAGTGGAGGCGTTGGAACAAATCCATGGGGCATTTCTTGTCCTACTAATAGAGGTTATCCTTTAATTTTAGATATAGCATTAACAACAGCTGGCAAAGGAATGATGAGATGGCATGAAAGAGAGCAAATACCAATGCCAAACGATTGGGCTCTAACTAAAGAAGGTGAAGAAACAACCAATCCTTCTGATGCTATGGATGGTTTTTTATTAGGTATTGGAAAATATAAAGGTTATGGTTTATCGTTTATGACTGATATCTTAACAGGAGTTATAAGCGGTGGCGGATATGGATTAATACCTTACTCCGATCCAAAAAAACTAGATGTTTCCCATTCATTAACAGCGATAAATATAGAGTGGTTTATGGAAATTTCTGATTTCTATTCACGCATAAATGATTTTGTTGATACGCTTAAAAAATTGCCACTTAGACCTGGTTTTGATGAAATTTTAGTTCCTGGCGATCTTGAGAATAAAAGAGTTAAAGAAAAATTAGAAAAAGGAATACTAATTGATAGTGAAGTAATAGATTCTTTTAACATTTTAGCAAAAGATTTAAATATTGATAAACTTAAAATTTAATAAAATGAATGAGTTTAAAAAAATAAAACCATTAAGTAATAATTTTTATAATCAGACAAGAAAAATGTTGCTTAGACTAATAGAAGAAAAAGATCTAGATGGATTTCTTATTACTAACCCTGCAAATATTTTTTATTTTACAGGTTTCTTTTATGTAACTAACGAAAGACCATCAGGTTTTTTTTTAAGTAAAGAAAATAAAAGTAAATTATTTATTCCTCTATTAGAAAAAGAAAATTCAGAAAACACAGTTATAGATGAAATATTAATCTATGAAGAATATCCAGGAAAGATAAATCCTTATTCATTTATGGCTCAAAATATTAATGAAAAAAAAATTGGTACAGACATAAATAAAATAGATATTATAGAATTAATCAAAAACAGATTTGAAATACTAGATTATAAAGTCAATATAAATTATTTCAGATATCAAAAACTAAAAGAAGAGATCGATATAATTACTGAAGCAGCAAAGTATGCTGATTTAACCCTTGAATATTTAAAAGAAAATGGGAAGGAATTGATCAATAGTGAAACAAATGAAAGAGAATTAGTGAAAATTTGTACTGAAGAAGCAAAAAAAGAAATGTTAAAAAACTTACCGGCTGATTTTGATGAAACACCATGCAATGTAGTAGCCACTATTCATTCAGGACCAAGAGGAGCGTTTCCTCATGGCAAATCATTAAGCAGAGTACCAAAAAGAAATGAAACATTAATTTGTGGTGTTGGAGCTTGTGTTGGTGGTTTATACGCTGAATCTGGAGTAACTTTTATTCTTGGTGAGCCAAGTCATGATCAAATGGATATTATGAAAACAATGAAAGAAGTTAATGATGAGGTAATTAAAAACCTTAAAGAAGGAACTGAATGTGAAAATATTAATGAAATTGCAACAGCAATATACAAGCAAAGTGGTTATTTCGAATTTGTGAGACATCGTATAGGGCATGGTATGGGATTTGAAGGACATGAAGCTCCTTGGTTATCGCCTGGAGATAAAACCATATTAAAAAAAAATATGATTTTTTCAAATGAGCCAGGTATTTATAGACCTAATATTGATGGATATAGAACTATTAGCTCAATGATTGTGGACGTAAATAATGGAAAACAAATATCAAGCTTTTTAGATAAAAGTATTGATCATAGAATTATAAACTTAAACTAAAGGATAAAATTTATGCCAGAAGCAGCACCTTGGAAATTTAGAAAAATAATTAAACCACTTTTTGATTTACAAAAAGAGAACATATTATTTAAATGCAGGGTAATTGAAACAAAATCTCTTAAAGTAATCGAAAATGGATTTGTCGAAATAGATAATGGTAAAATAATAAAAGCAGGTTCTCAATCTGATTTAGACAGTAGTGCAAATTCCAAAAAAGTTTTAGAACTTAAGGATCATACAATTTTACCTGGACTAATGAATTCGCATGCCCATCTTGCTTGGGATGGAACACATGATTTAGCTCAGCAGTCACTTGATGATCCATCTGAAATTTCAGCTTATAAATCTTGTGCAAATATGTTGAAATCATTGAGGGCAGGTGTAACTCTTGTAAGAGATTTAGGAATGAACAAGTCTAATATTTTTGCTAAGCAAGCAATAGAACAAGGTATATATCCAGGTCCAAGATTAAAAATATGTGGAGAAGCTATAGTACAAACTGCAGGACATACATATTGGTGTTGTCGTGAAGCTTCTGGAGCTGATGAAATGCGAAGAGCAGTACGAGAACAAGTTGGAAGTGGTGCAGATCTAATTAAAATTATGGCGTGCCATGATACTCTTGAATTTACTGATGAAGAATTAGAGGCAGTTATCGATGAGACTCATCGAAATGGATTATATATTACCGCACATGCTACTTTTGATGCAGCAATTAATAGAGTTACTGATTTTGGAATAGATTGTATTGAACATGGGGGGCCTATGACAGATGCAACAATTGAAAAAGTTGCAAAAAAAAATATTCCAATATGTACAACTTTTTCTCCAGTAGTAATGCAAAGTAAGGAAGAAATTGCAAGACAGTATAATATTCCTGAATGGAAAATAAAAGAACGACAAAAAATTGTTAAAGATAAATCGAGATTTGATTCACTTGTTAAAGCAAGTAAAGCAGGCATTGACATAATTTTTGGAACAGATGCAGGTTCACCAGTTGTACCACATGATGCTATAGTTCCTGAAATGAAGTTTATGATTGATCTTGGTGTAGTTAAAGATAATTTAGATGCTATTCAATCTGCTACTTATAGAGCAGCAAAAGTAAATAAAATTGAAGACAAATTAGGATCAATTGAAATTGGTAAAGATGCAGATCTTATTATTGTACAAGGCAAACCTGATGAAAATATAGATGACTTATCTAATGTAAAACAAGTTTATATTCATGGAAGTAGATTAATATAGTGAGCATAGTTTTTAATAAATCTAAAGAAATATCACTAGACGATGAGACATTAAGATCAGATCTTTTAAAAATAGCTTCGGGTATGGATAATGTAATAGCTTTAGGAAGAGGAGATCCAGATTTTCACACACCACGACATATAGTTGAGGCTGCAAAAAAAGCCCTTGATGAAAACAAACATCATTACACACCTCCAACTGGACTGCCAGAATTGAGAAAATCTATATCTAAAAATTTTGAGCTAAAATATAATTTAGATTATTCTGAAGATGAAATAATTATCACAGCTGGTGTTCAAGAAAGTATTGCTCTCGCAATGATTTCATTATTAAAAGCAGATGATGAAGTCTTAATTACCTCACCAAGATTTACTACATATGATTTAACAGTAAGGATGTGTAATGCTAAACCTGTACCTGTTCACACATACGAAAAAGATAATTTTGCATTAATGCCAGAATTAATTGAGCAAAAAATTACTAAAAAAACTAAGTTGCTTGTTCTTGTTTCACCAAATAATCCTACAGGTGCTGTAACACCTCCAAATAATATTAAAAAAATAGCTCAGATAGCAATAGATAATAATTTAATTATAATATCAGATGAGATTTATGCTGACTTAATTTATGATTCGCATGAACATCTATCAATTGGTTCACTTGAAAAAATGAAGGAAAGAACATTAACACTAAATGGTTTTTCTAAAACTTATGCTATGACTGGTTGGAGAGTTGGATATATTGCAGGTCCGAAAGATATTATAAATAAAATGACAGAAATAAGACATGCCTTATCAATAAATTCATGTACATTTTCTCAATATGGAGCTTTAGCTGCTTTAGATGGTCCTCAAGAAGAGATTAATAAAATGAAAAATGAATATAATGAAAGAAGAAAGTTTAGCATGAAAGCCTTAAGTGATATTGGTTTTACTTATGGTGATCCAGGAGGTGCTTTTTATATTTATACAAATGTATCAAATTCAAATATGACTGCTTCAAATTTTTGCAGAGAATTACTTGTTAATACTGGTGTTCTTATGTTTCCTGGTATTTTGTTCGGTGATGAAGATGATAAGTATATACGCTTATCTTATTTACAACCTATTGAAAAAATAGAAGAGTCGATGACAAGGATAAATAATTTTTTAAAATGATCAAAAATGGAAAAGATAAATTTGTTGGAATTCAAATAAGTCCGATTTCATTTATTGATGAAGGAATTGATAATGTATTAGATACATTACAAAAACGTGTTGGTGTAAATGTTCTACTAATTGGGACTGTTTCATGGCTAGGATTAAAATCGGGAAGATCAGTGTCTTGGGAAATAGATGGTTGGCCAGATCATGGAATTCCTGAACCATTTTCAATGAAAGGTGGTGCATATTTTGATCCAGATCCTAAATTTTATAATAAAACTTTCATAAAAAATTTTAAAGCCCAAGACAAAGAAATGAAAAATAAAGATATTTTAAAAATGGTTATTCCTAAAGCAAGGGAAAAAGGAATGAAAATTTTTATTGAATTAATGGAACCCTTCTTCAATTATGCAGGTCATGGATCTGCCACTGGAGTAGATATTCCAAATTTAGTTCAATGTATGGAAATAGATGTTTTTGGAAAAATTGGTAAATCACCTTCCACAAGTAATAAAAATTATAGAAATTGGATCTTATCAATGATCGAAGATCAAGTTGCAAATTATGATATTGATGGTGTTATGTGGTGCAATGAAAGATATTCACCTCTTGATCAATTATTTCAAGGAAATGAGCCTGGAGACTTTTCTGAAGATTTTTTAATAGAAGCTAAAACTCATAATTTAAATATTGAAAAAATTAGATCCTCACTTTTGAAATTATATGAATTCTTTCAAGAAACTTTAAATGGAAAGAACTTTGTTGATGGAAACTTAATTGAATTTTTTAGAATTTTATTTGATAAACCAGAAATTTTAGAGTGGGAAAAATTTTGGCTTAAAAGGAACAAAGATTTAGACAAAGAAATTTATGGTTTAGTAAAATGGATAAAACCTAATTTATCTTTTGGGTTAAATGTATGGAATAGAAATCATTTTAATTTTATTAGAAAAGTGCAGTGGCCTTGGAAAGAACAGGTAGGTTATTCTGATTGGGTAAAACCTATAACTTATCAGCATCAATCAGGTGAAATATTTCATAGAGAAATAAATATATTTGGAAAAACAATCTTAAATGAATTATCTAATTCTGAGTTGGTTTCATCTTTTTCTAAAATTTTAGGAATTAATGAAACTAGCTTAGACAATCTTATAGAAAGAGGATTAGATCCAGATACATATATTTATACTCAATGTGCAGATGCAGTCAGGGGTGTTGATGGTGGCTCCAAAGTATATATGGGCATTGGTATCGATGCACCAAGATCATCAAAAGAACAAGCAATCTGTACACCAGATATTGCATATAGATCGGTTTTAGCAACTTATAAAGCTGGAGGAGAAGGGATAGTGTTGTCACCAAATTATGCATCTATGAAACTTTCAAATCTTGATGGAGTTGCAAAAGCTTTAAAAGAACTGAAAATTTTTGAGTGATGATTATTAATTGTGACTTGATTATAAAAAATGGAAAAGTTTTTGAGAAAAATAGATTTAAAAAAAACCATATTGTAATCAAAGATGGTAAAATTTTTAAGCTAACAAATAATATAAAATCATTTAAGTCCAAAAAAATTATCAATGCTGATAAAAAAATTGTTATTCCTGGAATAATTGATATTCATTTTCATGTTAGAGCACCATCATTTCCTCAAAGAGGTACAGTTCAAAGTGAAACTAAAGCTGCCGCAAAGGGTGGAATAACTACACTTTTTGAAATGCCTATAAGTAATCCGTGCATGTCAAATGCTAAAGTGCTTAACCATAGAAAAAAACATTTTGATGAAAATACTTACATTAATTTTGCTATGATTCCTGCTTTAGGAAAATTCAATGATAAAAATCTAAATGGATTAATAAATAGTGGGGCTATTGCTTTTAAAGTTTTTACAATTGCTCCTCCACTTGATAGAAAAAGTGAATTTGAAGGATTGTGTTTTACTGAAGAAAAAAATATTCTCAAAGCATTAATACATGCAAAAAAATCAAATTTAACGACAATTTTTCATGCTGAAGATCAGAATTTACTTGATCATTTTGAGAAAAATCAAAAAAATTTTAAGAAAAATAATCCAGCAATGCATAATGCTATGAGACCTGCTGTTGTAGAAGCAAGTGCAATTGAAAAGATACTAAGGTTGAATTCAATTGTTAAAACTAAAATTCATATTGCTCATGTGACTTCAGAATTATCTTTAGAAGTAATTTCTAAATTTAAAAGTAAAGGTCAGAGTATAACTGCAGAAACATGTCCACACTATTTATTTAAAAATGAAAGAGATGTAATTAAATCAGGTCCATTTGGAAAAATTAATCCACCAATAAGGAAACAAAAAGATCAAAAAAAATTATGGTCAGCTCTTAAAAATAAAACTCTTGATATTATAGCCTCTGATCATGCTTCTTTTTCATTCAAGGAAAAAATAAAAGGTAAAACAAATTTTCTTGAAGCACCTCCAGGTGCTCCCAGTGGTGAATTAATGTTACCACTTATGCTAAAAGCTGTTTCAGAAAAAAAAATCAAATTAGAAAAAGTGATTGAACTAATGTGTATTAATCCAGCGAAAAGATTTAATATTTTTCCAAATAAAGGTTTGATCAAAAGAGGATCTGATGCAGATATAGTTATTTTAGATATGAATAAGAAATGGACTGTGGATAGAAATACCCTTGTTTCCAAAGGAAAAAACTGTGCTCATCTATATTTTGGGGAAAAAATAAAAGGAAGTATAAATAAAACTATAGTTAATGGAAATGTGGTTTATGATGGAAAAAAATTTTACAAGAATAGAAATATGAATAATTTTGTATCTCCAATAAAAAAAAATTAATATGGATAGTGAAAACTTATTAACTATAAAAAATTTAAGAACTCATTTTAGTGTTGGTGAATCAGTTGTTAAAGCTGTTGATGGTGTTTCTTTTAATTTAGAGGCAGGAAAAACTTTTGCGATAGTTGGGGAATCAGGTTCAGGTAAATCAATTACAGCTTTATCTATTATGGGCTTGTTACCGAATAACTTAGCTCAAACCGAACGAGGTGAAATATTATTTGATAATAAAAACTTAATTGATCTTGAAGAAAATGAAATGAGAAAAATTAGAGGAAATAGAATCTCTATGATTTTTCAAGAACCTATGACAAGTCTAAATCCAGTTTATGATTTATCTTATCAGATTTCAGAGACAATTATTCTTCACCAAAAGAAAAGCAAAGAACAAGCAAGAAAAATTGCTATTGAAATGCTAGATCTTGTAGGCATACCTGAACCTCAAAAAAGAATTGACTCCTACCCTCATGAATTATCTGGTGGAATGAGACAAAGGGCAATGATCGCTATGGCTTTGAGTTGCAATCCAAAAATTTTAATTGCTGATGAACCTACAACAGCTCTTGACGTTACTATACAAGCTCAAATCATAGATCTAATGCAAGAACTGCAAAAAAAACTTGGAATGTCGATTATATTTATTACTCATGATCTTGGAGTTGTTTCTGAAATATCGGATCACGTAATGGTAATGTATTTAGGTAATGTTATGGAAATTGCAGAAACATCAGAATTATTTAATAATCCATTACATTCTTATACGAAGTCTTTAATTGATATAGCTCCTCAAATTACAAATCAGAAAAGAGAGATTAAGTTATTAAGAGGTGAAATTCCAAGTCCGACAAATCCACCTTCTGGCTGTGTTTTCCGGACTAGGTGTCCCAACCCGGGAATAGATTGTAAAGGAGGAGATATTGAAATGGGATTGATTGAAGCAAAACCTGGACACTGGGTAGATCAATGCTGTTTTAAATAATAAGTATGATTAAAGTTGAAAATTTAAAAAAATATTTCCCAATAAAAGATGGATTTTTTTAACAATAAAACAGGTGATGTAAAAGCAGTTGAAAATGTTAGTTTTGAAATTCCTGAAGGTGAAATTCTTGGTCTTGTCGGAGAATCTGGATCTGGAAAAAGTACGCTCGGAAGAGCAATAATTAGATTAATAGAACCTACTGAAGGAAAAATTTATTACAAAAATAAAAATATTATAGAATTTTCAGATGGCGAAATGAGAAAATTGCGAAAAGATTTTCAAATAATTTTTCAAGACCCTTATGCCAGTTTAGATCCAAGAAAGAAAGTATTTGATATTATCTCTCAAGGTCTCAAAGTGCATGAAAAAATAGATAAAAATTCAATTAATCTAAAAGTAGAGGAAATAATTCAAGATGTTGGTTTGCAAAAAGAACATTTAAATAGGTATCCTCATGAATTTTCAGGGGGGCAAAGACAGCGCATAGGTATAGCTAGAGCGTTGGTTCTTAATCCAAAATTCATAATAGCTGATGAACCAGTGTCAGCTTTAGATGTAACTATTCAAGCTCAAATTTTAAATTTAATTTTAGAGCTTAAAAAAAAATATTCTTTAACTATTCTTTTTATTTCTCATGACCTTTCAGTAATAAATCAAATAGCAGATAGAGTTATGGTGATGTACTTAGGTCATTTAGTAGAGGTTGCAAATACTAGTAAATTATTTTCTAATCCTCAACATCCGTATACAAAATCTCTTATTGAAACAGCTCCACAAATATTTAGAAAAAATAAAAAGAAAACTATACTTAAAGGTGATATTCCTAGTCCTATTAATCCTCCTTCAGGTTGTGTTTTTCGAACACGATGCCCAAACCCTGGTATAGATTGTAAAGGAGGAGATGTAGAAATGGCATTAGTTGAAATAGAACCTGGACATTGGGTTGACCAATGTTGTGCTAAAAACATTTAGCTTCATTAAATTTTTAAAAATGAATAAAAAACTATTTGTAATTTTTTTATCTTTAATCGGTACTGGAACAGCAGCAATTATGGTTTCAGGAATAAAACTTCTTTCGCAAGATTTAAATCCTTTCATGATTGCATTTTACAGATGTCTATTTGGGGTTATTGTTATGTTACCTTTTATGATTTATAATTACCCCGAAGCTTGGAAAACACATAACATAAAACTACAGTTTGTAAGATCTGCGATTAATGTTTATTCAATGATAAGCTGGTTTACAGCTATAGGAACATTACAACTAGAAAAAGCAGCAGCTATAGGTTTTACTACTCCACTATTTACTACCATCCTTGCAATTATTTTTTTAGGTGAAGTAGTTAGAATTCAAAGAATTACTGCATTAATTGTTGGCTTTATAGGAATTTTGGTTGTTATAAGGCCTGGGTATATACCTTTTGAGAGTGGAGCTTTATGGCTTCTAACAGCAGCAATTACTTTTTCAATAGTAATAATAATTGTAAAAAAACTTACTGAAAAGGATTCAAGTTTAACGACTGCATTTTACCAAATGGCTTTCATGGTTCCTCCGACATTTTTTATTGCATTGTTCTTTTGGGAAAGCATTAATATAAATCAAATTTTATTACTTATATTTGTTGCTATCGCGGGATTTATAACACAGTTCAGTTTTGCTCAATGTTTAAAAATGGCTGAAACAACTTTTATAATGCCAATACAATTTACAAAACTAATTTGGCTGTCTTTAATTGGATATTTCTTTTTTATGGAAGTGCCTGATATTTGGACATGGATAGGAGCTTCTATAATATTCTCATCAATTCTCTTTATAGCTTATAGAGAAGCGATTAATAATAATAGCTTACTTAAAACTAAAAAAGTTGATAAACTAATCTCAAATTATTGATGAAATATGGTTTACTAGGAATTGGTCAAGCAGGTTTAAGGCATTTTGAGGCTTTTAAAAAAATTAGAAATTTAAAATTAATTGGATTTACAGAATATGATTTGAAAAAAGCTAATAAATTTAAAAAATTAAATAATATAGAGCATTTCAATAATATTAATGAACTTATAAAGTTAAAACCTGATTTTATAGTTATCGCATTACCACATTTTTTGAGAATAGAACCAATATTAGAGTGTTGTAAAAATAATATAAATCTTTTGATAGAAAAACCATTAGTTTTGAATAGTAATGAGCTAAGTACTATAAAAAACTATATATCAAAAAAAAATATTACCCATACAATTAGTTTTGTTCATCGATACAGAAAAGAAGTCTTTACTGCTTACAAACTGATACAGAATTCAAAAATTGGGAAAATAAAATTTATTTCTGAAACAATGATTTCTCAAAAAAACCAATCTTTACCAAAATGGATAGATATTAAGAAATTTTCTGGTGGAGGTGTTTTACTATACAATGCAATTCATAGTTTAGATAAGATTTCATACTTAGCTAAATCTAAAATACATGAGGTTTATGCAAAAAAAATAAATATAAATAACAAAATAGATGTTGAAGATATAATTTCAATTTCAATAAAGTTTAAAAATGAAATAACTGCTCAGTTAATAGCAACTTTTGTGCCATATGAGACTACTCCAAAATGGGAAACAAAAATATTTGGCACTTCTGGACAAATAGATATTAATATTAGAAAAGGATTAGAGCTAAGATCAAAAAATAAAATAGCAATATATGATTATTCAAATTATTACCAAAAAAATGGTCTAAACTATAATTTTTATACACAGGCTAAGTCATATGTTGATACACTTAAGAAAAAAACCCAACCTTTCATTAGTATACAAGATGGAATAAATTCTGTCTTAGTAGTAGATGCTATTTATAACTCGATAAAGAAAAATAAAGTAATTAAAATAAAATATTAGTTAATTAGCTTTAATAATTGATTTGATAAAGTTTTAATTTCATTCTTTGTCATATATTGATGGCATGGAAGATTAAGAATCTCCGAATTGACTTTTTCAGTAATTTTTAAATCAAAATTATGTTTGAAATTTTTATAACATTCATCTTTATGATTTGGTGGTAAATAATTAAGTTTAACGAATGGGTTAATAGAATTTAATTTATCATATATATTATTTCTATTTTTAATTCTGATAGGAAAATTTCTCCATGAAGATTTTGAATCTTTAAGTGTGTATTGAAATTTTATTTTTTTTGAAAATAAATATTCTTTATATAAAGTTGCATTATGATTTCTTATTTGTATATATTCATCTAAATTTTTTAATCTAATATTTAAAATTGCAGCACTAATTGTACTTAATTTAGAATTATAACCTATTGTATATGATTTTACTGGCCATTTTTTAGGTCTTTCTTTTCTTCCATAATCTCGAAGCTGAAGTAATTTGAGATACAAATTTTTATTATTAGTTGTTATTATACCGCCAGGACCAATTCCATCTAATATTTTGCCGGGATTAGTGCTAAAAACAGTCAAATCACTTAACGAGCCAATTTTTTTATTTTTAAACTCAGCCCCAGTTGCCAAACAGGCATCTTCTATAATTTTTAATTTATATTTTTTTGCAATAGATAGTATTTTCGCCATATTGCATGGATTTCCAAATAAATGTACAGGTAAAATTGCTTTAGTATTCTTTGTAATATTTTTTTCAATTTTGTTTTCATCAATATTTAATGTATTTTCATTAATATCAACCCACTTAATCTTTGCTCCAATAAGAGTTATTGCATGACTTGTTGGAATATCAGAATTAGATACAGTTATTACTTCATCATTTTTTTTTAAATCTAGAGATTTAAGGGCTAAAAGTAACCCCATAGATCCAGAAGATACAGTTACACAATACTGTACATTACAATATTGCTTAAAATTCTCTTCAAATTTTTCAACTTCCTCACCCATCTCCAAAATACCTTTACTTAGAACTTTTTCAATCTTTGATAGGATAGTTTTTTTATCAGCTAAAAAATGTTTTTTTAAGGTCATACATATAAAATAATTAAATACTATTTTTACATATTTTTAAAGTATTAGATAATATTAATAGATTTAAAGTGTATACAAAATGTCAACAACAACTATACAATTTGTTTATTTATTTATTTTTGAATTTTAATTAACTTACTAATATGATTTTAAAAGATAAAGTATCAGTAATAACTGGTGGAGCAACTGGTATTGGAAAAGCTACAGTAGAGACATTTGCATTACAGGGTGCAAAAGTTATTTTTTGTGATGTAAACAAAAATGAGGGTGAAAAAACTCAAAAGGAGCTTCATAAAAAAGGTCTGAAAACTTATTTTGTAAAAGCTGATGTATCAAAGGAAAAAGATATTATTAATTTATACAAATATGTAACTAAAAATTTTAAAACTTTAGATACTGTTTTTAATAATGCTGGTATAGAACAAGCAGTTACTCCATCACATAAATTAAATACAAAAATATTTGAAAAAATTATTGATATAAATCTTAAGGGAATATTTTTATCCTGTAAGCATGCCTTACCTATTTTGTTAAAAAATAAAAAAGGTTCAATTGTGAATAATAGTTCAATAAGTGCTTTTGCGAATGTAGGTGGCAATCTTAGTTATGCAGCTTCAAAAGGAGGAGTGATGTCACTGACAAGAGTCTTGGCTATTGAGTATGCAAAAAATAATATAAGAGTAAATGCTGTTTGTCCTGGAGTAATAGATACTCCTATGAATGAAAGAAATTTAAAAAAAACAAAAAATAAAAAAGAGCTTATTAGTAAATGGAAAACGATTACACCATTAGGAAGAGTTGCGAGTCCATATGAATTAGCCCAAACTGTTCTTTTTCTTTCATCTGATATGTCATCTTTTATAACAGGCGTAGGTCTTTTAGTGGATGGTGGTAGAGCTGCAACATAATACTTTTAAAAATTTAAAAGTTTTTATTACAGGCACTTCCAGTGGGATTGGAAATGCAGTATCCAAAGCATATTTAGAGAGAGGTTCGATTGTATATGGTATTGATAATAAAAATAATAAAAGTTTAAATTTACAATTTAAAAATTTTGAATTTCATAATTGTAATGTTCAGAACTACAAAAAAATGAGTTTGATTGTAAAAAAAATATTAAAAAAATCTAAAAGTATTGATGTCCTTATTAATTGTGCAGGTATTATTGATTTTAAAAGTATTGAAAAAAGTACAATTGATTTTTGGAAAAAAATTATCGATGTAAATTTAACTGGTACTTTTATAAGCTGTAAACTCATTACCCCTTCTATGAAAAAAAATAAAAAAGGTTCCATTATAAATGTATCTAGCAGAGCTGCTAAGTTTGGTGGACTAGATGAAACTGCATACTGTGCCTCAAAATTTGGGGTTGAAGGATTAAGTAGGTCTCTATATGAAGAATGCAAAAAATATAATGTATTTGTAAATACAATAACTCCTGGAACTCCTATTAAAACTTCTATGAGTAAAAAAACTTATTCGGATGAAAAGAGAAAAATATGGAAAGATCCATATTTAATTTCACCAGCGTTTCTTCATTTGGGAGTACAAACAAAAAGTGTTATAAATAATGAATATATTGATGCTTGGCAATTAACAAAAAAAATTAAGCATAAATATAAATTGATTTAACATACATATGAGGAAAATAATTAAAACCAAAAAACTAATAAATGGTGTAAGTAAAAAAATTTTAGAAAACAAATGTATCATAATTGAAAATGGAAAAATTACAAAAGTTTTAGATTTAAAAAATTTTAAAGATAAAAAAGGTGACAAGGTTTATAATTTTAACAAAGAAGTGGTTATGCCTGGCATGGTTGATGTCCATGTTCATTTGGCATTCTCAGGAATAACAAATAATAGATCATTTAGAGCAGAGTCTGCTGATCTTGATTATGGAGCTCAAGCTTTAAGAGGTTATGCATTTGCATTAGATCATCTAAATTATGGATTCACAAGTATTAGAGATATGAATGCTCCAGGAAATGTTGCAATTAATATTAGAAACATGATTAAAAATAATAAATTAAAAGGACCTAATATTTTAGCC
Organism: uncultured Alphaproteobacteria bacterium; assembly: GCA_902585605.1. GTDB lineage: Bacteria > Pseudomonadota > Alphaproteobacteria > HIMB59 > CACPNW01. The sequence continues at coordinate 66,352 of CACIED010000003.1, read as the reverse complement.
TGTGGACTAGGATTGTCAGTAACCGGTGGCCATATGGATCAACCAGGATGGGGGAGTCATGTAAATTTTAAAGATATGACTTATCCATGTGATGGACCTGATGAATTTATTAAAGGTGTTAGAACTCAATTAAAAGCAGGTGCTGATTTTATTAAAACAAATCTATGTGTAAGTTCAACTTATGATCTAAAAAAACCTTATAAACAAGAGATGAGTAACGAAGAAATTGAAGCAGTCGCAAAAATTACAAAAATGTTAAATATTAAAGTAGCATCTCATACTTCTGGTGGTTCTGCTATTACAAAAGCAGTTGAATGTGGATTGCATTCAGTTGAACATGGGCATTGGCTTGATAATAAAACTGTTGATTTGATGAAAAAAAATAATACTTTTTATGTTCCTACACTTTTAGTCAATGAAAGAAACTTTGATTTTAAAGAAAACGAAAAATTTAAATCTTCTAAAAATTGGAAATGGTTAGAATTATCTAGAGAGGCAAAATGGGTTTCGTTAAAAAAAGCGATTAAATCTAATATTAAAATAGCAACTGGAACAGATGCAGGTTTTATGCTGCCGCATGGAGAAATGAACTACAGAGAATTAGAATACTTGGTTCAAGGAGGTATGACAAATATGGAAGCAATAATATCTGCAACTAGAATTGGTGGTGAACTTTTAGGAATAAATGTGGGTACTATTGAAGAAGGTCAAAAAGCAGATATCCTTGTTATAAAAGGTGATCCTTCAAAAAATATAAAAATTTTAAGCGATAGAAAAAATATAAAAGTTTTTAAAGACGGTAAGCTATTAGAAAATAGTATTTAATTCTAATAAATTTTTTCAAAAACCTTGTAAAATAGGGTTTTTTGAGTGATGTCTAAAAAGCATTACAAAAATGCTAATTTTAAACTTTTTGTAATTTCTAAATGATTTAAACTATTTCTAATTTTCTTAACAAAGGAGATAATATGAGAATATTATTAAAAATTGCTCTTGGTATAACTTTTATATTCTCAAGTCTTTCTTTTATTAATTCTGCAAACGCATTGGATATTGTTTTTGCAGAGGATAGACCAGATTTGAGAACACTAGATCCAAGAATAACACAGTCAAGACATGAAGAGATGTTAATTGTAAATATGTTTGATCAATTAATATCAGCTGACTCAGAAGGAAATATATATCCTGGTCTTGCAACATCATGGGATGTCTCTAGTGATGGATTAGAATATACATTCAGCTTAAGAGATGATGTAAGTTTCCATGATGGAACAAAATTTAATGCTGCAGCTGTTAAGGCAACATTTGATAGCATTGTAGATCCAGAAACTGGATCACAAGGTGCAGTAGATATTTTAGGGCCTTATAAGGAAACAATTGTTATAGACGATTTTACTGCAAAAGTAGTTTTTGAAAGACGTTATGGATCTGCAATAACTGCATTTACAGAAACTGAGTTATCAATTGTTAGTCCAACAGCGCTAGACAAACTAGGTAATGAAGGATTTGGAATGGCTCCTGTAGGTACTGGACCATTTATGTTTAAAAATTGGGAGGCTAACAAAAAAGTCGAGTTAGTTAGAAATCCTGATTATAACTGGGCTCCTGAATATATGGATGGGAGTGGCCCTTCTCAAGTTGCAAATTTAACATATAGATTGATTAAAGATACTAGTACTAGAGTTGCTGCTCTAGAGGCTGGTGAAGTTGATATCGCAGAATTAGTACCTCCGCTTGATATGCGTAGATTTGATTCCAGTGGAGATCTAAGTACTGTTACAGGAACGGTATCTGGTTTACCTTACTCAGCTTTCTTGAACACAACTACTGGTGTCTTCCAAGATGTTAATGTCAGAAAAGCATTTTTCCATTCACTTGATAGAGTAAAAATGACAAGTGATTTATTTTTTGGATATGCTGAAGCAGCATTTGGTCCAATTAGTAGCTCAACACCAAGTTATTGGAGTGGTAATGAAGATTATTATCCTTATAACCCTGAAGGTGCAGCTGCTTTATTAGATGAAGCAGGTTGGAAAATGGGTTCTGATGGTGTTAGAGAAAAAAATGGTGAAAAACTTACTGTATTTTTTCCATGTTTACTAGAACCTGACACTTGTGTTGCAATACAAGGCTATGCAAACAAGGTAGGATTTGATGTTAATGTTGAAGTAGTAATGAAAGCAAGACAAGATGAATTAATCTTTGCTAACGGTTACGATATGCTAGTTATTAGATGGGTTTCTCTAGATCCAGGAGTATTAATTATTCCTTTCCACTCTAGAAATATTCCACAACCAGGTAAATTCAAATTTAACTGGGCTAGATATGCTAATGCAGAACTTGATCAACTTCTTGAAGATGCTGAAAGTGCAGAAACACAGGAAGTTAAAGATGATCTATATATGCAAATTCAAAAACATATAATGGATCAAGCAATTTTTCTTGCAATTCACGATCAAGTACAAACAGTTGCATACAATCCTGATTTAGAGGGTGTGAGATTTGCCAATGGTAATTGGCAAATGCGTATGTATGATGTACGAAAAAAATAATTAATTGATTAAATTTAGCCACCTTTAAAGGTGGCTAAAAAATTATGAATTTTTTTATAAAAAAACTCCTTATTGTAATACCCACTCTGTACATTGCTTGGACAGTAGTTTTTGTAACACTAAATATTATTCCTGGAGATCCAGTAAATTTAATGCTTGGCGGACGACCCGCATCAGATGAAGTAAGAGAAAATGTTAGGAAGAATTTAGGTTTAGATAAACCTGTTTTTGAGAGATATACCTCATTCTTAATTAATGCAACTAAGGGTGATTTAGGAAAATCATATCTCACTAGGCAACCTGTAACAACAATGATTAAAGAAAACATGATGCCTACAATAGAACTTTCTATAGGAGGTTTAATATTTGGAGTTTTTTTTGGTGTCTTTTTTGGAATATTTGCTGGAACCAAACCTAATTCAATGCGTGATACTTTTTCAATGATTATTGCTCTTTGTGGCATTTCTCTTCCTAGTTTTTGGATAGGGATGATGCTGATTTATATATTTGGTACAACTTTGGGATGGGTACCAATTGTAGGTGAGGGCTTTGTTTCTTTAATTTTACCATCTATTACAGTCGGCTTATTTTTTGCTGGAGGAATGGCAAGATTAACAAGATCAAGTTTAGTAGATGTATTAAATCAAGATTATATAAGAACAGCACGTTCAAAAGGAATATCCAAATATAGAATAGTATTAAGACATTCATTAAGAAATGCAATGATACCTCCAGTAACATTACTTGGTATACAATTTGGGTTACTTATTACGGGAGCTGTAATTACAGAAGAAGTATTTGCAAGACCAGGACTTGGTCAATTATTGCTTCAAGCTATTTTGGCAAAAGATATACCATTAGTTCAAGCGCTAGTTGTTTATATGACAGCTGTGTATATTTTTTTAAATTTGGTAGTAGATTTTACTTATGGAATTATTGATCCAAGAATCAGACTAGAAAGAAATAGAGGGTAATGAAAAATTTTTCAATTATTTTAAAAAGATTTTTATTAAATAAAGGATCAGCTTTTGGTGGAATATTTCTTTTAATTATAATTATTGGAGCTATTTTTGCACCATTGATTGCCCCATATAATTGGAATGAAGTTGATACTGGGCCAAGATTAGCCCCACCTAGTTGGGATTTTTTATTTGGCACAGATATTCATGGCAGAGATGTATTTTCTAGAATTGTTTATGGAGCGCGATATTCTTTAAGCGTGGGTGTTATTTCAGTTTTATTTGGTATAATTGCTGGTAGTATTTTTGGAATAACAATAGCATATATCGGTGGTAGAGTGGATATTATTGGGTCAAGAATAATTGATGTTATGTTTGGTTTCCCATCCTTCCTTTTGTCTCTTTTAGTTGTTGCAATAATTGGTGTTGGTTTATGGAATGTCGTGTTCGCAGTAGGATTGGCAAGTATTCCACATTTTGCAAGAATTATTCGTTCAGCGGCACTACAAGTTAAAGAGCAACCTTATATTGAAGCATGTGTAAATATGGGTTTTGGAAAAATACGAATAATGTTTAATCATATTCTCCCAAATATATTTCCAATAATCATAGTTATTGCAACTATGGATTTAGGTGGTGCTATAATTTCTATAGCATCCTTAAGTTTTCTTGGATTAGGTGCACAACCTCCTGAACCCGAATGGGGTGCCATGTTGAGTTCAGGAAGAGAGTATATGCGATATGCGCCCTGGACTATGATTTATCCAGGACTTTTTTTATTTTTAACTGTTATGTCGGTTAACTTACTAGGTGATAGGCTAAGTATTGCACTTGATGCGAGACAATCAGTAGATAAAGGTAAAGTGTAGTTATGGTAGAAATTTTGAATGTTTCAAATTTAAGTACTGCCTTTCAGTCCGATTATGGATCAAAACAAGCTTTAAAAAATATTTCCTTTAAGATTAATGAAGGAGAAGTTCTTGCTTTAGTTGGAGAATCAGGTTCAGGCAAAACTGTTACCAGCCTCTCCATTATGGGCCTTCTACCCAACAATGCCTATATTCAAGAAGGTAATATAAATTTAATTGATAAAAAAAATAATCAAGTAAATATTTTAAAACTTACTGATGATAAACATAACTTGATAAGAGGAAATGATATTTCAATGGTTTTCCAAGAACCAATGACATGTCTTAATCCAACTATGACTATTGGTGATCAAATAATTGAAGTTATTTTAAATCACAAAAAAATCTCTAAAACCAAAGCAGTTAAAGAAATGATTGATTTATTGGGTCTAGTTGAAATACCTGATCCAACTCAAAGAGCTAGGGAGTATCCACATCAACTCTCTGGTGGAATGAGACAAAGAGTAATGATTTCAATTGCTCTAGCATGTACTCCTAAACTGATAATTGCTGATGAGCCTACATCTGCATTAGATGTCACCATTCAAGCTCAATTATTACAATTATTAATGAAGTTAAAAAATTCAATTGTATCTAAAACTAGTATTTTATTTATTACACATGACCTTGGTATCGTTCGGGAATTAGCTGATAGAGTTATTGTTATGTATCATGGTGAAATTGTGGAAGAGGGTCAAGTTAAAGAAGTATTTGATAATCCTAAACATTCGTACACTAGAAATCTTATTCAATCATTACCTGAATTTAAATTGGAAGAACGCAAATTAAATAAAAAAGATGATAATAAACAAACTAAAGTTGATGATAATGAAATAATACTAAAAATAGAAAATTTATTTAAAGAGTTCCCTGTAGAAAAAGGTTTTTTTTAAAGAATCAAATGAAACTGTAAAAGCTGTTCAGAATATTTCATTGAATGTAAAGAAAAATGAAGTTTTAGGTTTAGTTGGAGAATCAGGTTCAGGTAAATCAACTTTAGGTAAATCTATAATTAAATTATTACAACCCTCTAGAGGTCAAATTTATTTTAATAATGAAAATATTTCAGAATATTCAAATAAACAAATGATTAAAATAAGACAAAAAATGCAAATGATTTTTCAAGATCCTTTTGCAAGTTTAAATCCAAGAAAAAATATTTTAGATACATTGATTGAACCCATACTTGTACATAATTTAATGAAAAAAAATGAAGCTATTAATTATATTAAAGAAATAATTAACGACGTAGGATTGCCTATAGAAAGTCTAAGAAGATTTCCTCATGAATTTTCTGGGGGACAAAGACAGAGAATTGGTATTGCAAGGGCTTTAGTACTTAAGCCAGAATTTATTGTAGCTGATGAGCCTGTCTCTGCTTTAGATGTTTCTATTCAGGCACAGGTTTTAAATTTATTAGAAAAATTAAAAAAAACTTATAATCTAACAATGATTTTTATTTCACATGATTTAAGCGTAATTGAATTTTTTTGTGATAAAGTTGCAGTTATGTATTTGGGTCATATCGTAGAGATAGCACCAGTATCAAAGTTATTTAACAGTCCTAAACATTCTTACACTCGAGCACTTTTATCTGCAGTACCAAAAGTAAAAGGAAAAGATAAAGAAAAAATATTAATTAAAGGTGATATTCCCAGTCCTATTAATCCTCCTTCAGGTTGTGTTTTTCGAACACGATGTCCAAACCCTGGTATAGATTGTAAAGGAGGTAATATTGAAATGGGCTTGATTGAAATAGAACCTGGACATTGGGTCGACCAGTGTTGTGTTAATTGTAATTAGATATAATTATCCTTAATAATACCTTTTAAGACTTTAAAAACTTTTTCAAAATTTTTAATACTCATATATTCTTTTGGATTGTGACTCCCATTCTTATTTCTTATAAATAACATTAAAGAAGGTATACCATGATTTGCAAAAACACTAGCATCATGCCCTGCTCCACTTGCCATAGTTTCAAATTTCATCGAAATCATTTTGGAATAGATTTGAAACTTTTTTATTAATTTTTTATCCATTAATGCTGGTTCTGAATTTGTTTCCTTACCTAAAAAAAATTTTGTCTTTGTTTGTTTTTCAATTAATTTAATTTTTTTGATTAAATTTTTTTTGGTATATTCAAGTGTATTTTTTGAATTGCTTCTTACATCTATACAAAAATTAACAAGACCAGAGCTTTTTGCAAAAGAATGCTCCTCATTATCAGTAAAAAATTGACCAAAGGTTATAACTAAATCTTTATTTTTTTTTAGTTGTGCTTTCCAAAAAATATTCATTTCATTTACTAAATTGGATACTGCAACAACGGAATCTTTCCTATAATCATAAGGAGTTGCTCCAGAATGTAAATATTCACCTTTACAAAAAGCATCTCTGAATCTAAAACTTCCTCTTATTCCTGTAACTATGCCTAGGGGTATTTTCTTTTTTTCAAGCACTGGACCTTGTTCTATATGAGGCTCAATAAAAAATTTAAAATTTTTAATATCGAATTTTATTTGTTTTTTAGATACTTTCTTAGCATTAAAACCTGATTTGTTTATATGATATGAAAGAGATTTTTTAGTATCTGATCTTTTTAAAGAATCTAATAGTTTCTTGTCAAATTTTCCAACTGCAATTTTACTTCCGATATAACTGTATGGAAACCAACAACTTTCCTCTCCTCTAATACCCATCACTGATATTGAATATTTTGGTCTTATGTTATTCTCAAAAAAGAATTTTATTAATACTAGACCCATTATCACACCAGTAAGTCCATCAAAGTTTCCACCATGTTTTTGACTATCTAGATGTGATCCAATGACAATTTTTTTTTTCAATTTTCCAGGGTAGGTGGCTAGAAAGTTACCTCCATAATCAATAATAATATCTTTGGTAAATTTATTTGCTTCTTTTATTAAAAAATCATGTGTTAAATTTTCGCCCTTTCCATAAGTATCTCTTATTACACCAGGATTAGCAAAAGAGATTTTTTTTACAGAATCAAAAAGATATTTTGTGTACTGAGTATCATTCATTGAAGTTTTTAATCCAGTGAGATGCTATTTCTTCTCTGTTACAAATCCAGACCTTATCTAGTTTTTTAATATGATTTATTATTTTTTCAACTGCAACAATTCTTCCAGGTCGTCCTATTAGTCTTGGATGAAGGCCAATATTTAACATTTTTGGTTTATGAGCGCCTTCTTTGTATAAATAATTTATAGTATCACAAACATATTCATAAAATTGATTTGATCCACTAAAACCAGAAGGAAGTTTGAAATGAACATCATTTGTATCAAGTGAATAAGGTACAACTAAGTGTTTTTTCTTATTCACATTGACCCAATAGGGCAAATCATCATTGTAAGCATCGCTATCGTATAAGAAGTTTCCATTTTGCACTATTAGTTCTCGAGTGTTTTCACTTGGGGCATATCTACAATACCAGCCTCTTGGAGCTTTATTTGTCAATTTTTGTATTAAATTAAAAGCTTTGCTAATTTGATTTTTTTCTTTTTTTTTAGTTAATTTATAATGCTCTTCCCACCGGTAACCATGACAACAAATATCATTTTGAGATTTTTTAATATAATTACATATTTCTTTATTTTGAAGTAAAGTTAATGCACACACAAAATAGGTGTGTGGAATCCTGTATTTATCAAAAAGACTGGTTAATCTCCAAAAACCTACTCTTGAACCATATTCATAAATTGACTCAATTCCTAAATCTCTTTGATTTTCTTTGTGTCTTCCGCCTGGAACTTCTGAAAGACCTGATTCAGATTTTTTATCTCCAAGTAAAGGAGAATACTCTGATCCTTCTTCTACATTTACTATAAAATTGATAGCTAGTTTTGATTTTTTTGGCCATCTAGGATTTGGACTTGATTGACCATACCCTACTAAGTCTCTGTCAAAAGATTTCATTAATTTTTTTTACCATTCGCCTTCGATTATAGCATAAAAACAACACCAATCCCCTATTGTAACATTTGGTAAAGCTCGCAAACCAAAAAACATTCCATCTTCTGGTGCCTTTAATGTACATAATTCTTTACCTTGATAATCAATGATTTTTGCTATCTCATCATTTTTTTTCATCATAGTTAAAAATTTAATATTTGGATTAGGAAGAAATACACCACTCTTAGGAGCTAAAAGAGCTTGCTGAAAGCCTTTATGTCTTATTTCAGGATAATGCGGTGTGCCTTCAATCATTTTATAATGAGTTAAAATATTTATACATGCTTTTAATAATGTTTGTCCTACTTTGAGAAATGCTCCAGGAGCAGTGGAAGATCGTCCACCTAGCTCAACAGTAAGTGCTGGTTTACCATTTTCAGCCATTACTGCCATTGGACTTTTCGATGTTATATTAGAATACAGACATACTTTCCAATCTTCGCCCATTGCTCTTGCAAGTTCTTGCGTTTTATCATCTTTAGCTGCAAACATAGCCTCTGCAAGATAAGAATGAGCGCCTCCTGAATGAATAGAGATTTCCATATCAGCATATTTAATCATCCATTCTTTATGAACATGTGCAATCCTTTCACTCAAGTATCCATCTTTTTTTCCAGGATAAATTCTATTCATATCGTATGAGAAGGTATCTAATGGATTGCCGCGTTCTGCTGCTTCCATCGCGGGTACATTCATAACAGGTATCATAACAATTGAACCTGAAAGATCATCTGGATTAATTTTTTCTTTTAATAGTGTGCACGTGAGAATACCTTCAGGTTCATCTCCATGAATACCTCCGTTTATCCAAAAACAAGGTCCAGGTTTTGAACCATTGATAATAGTAACTGGAATTGTTAGTTCGCTTCCACCAGCTAATTTTTCTACAAAAATATTTCCCTCTGCTATTCTTCCAGGTTCAGCAATTGCTGATCCAATTTCAATTTTTTTAGACATTTTTATACTCCCGTTACTTTGTATTTTTTTAATTCTTCTTCTGTGTATACTTGCATAAATTCAATTTCAGTTCCTGCGGCTTCATCATCAAGAAAAGCCACAAAACCCTCTGGATGGGCATGACTTCCATAAACATTACATGCCTCACAAATTCTTAATTTAGCATTATGTTTTTGAGCATGTTCAAGTGCTTTATCAATATTATCTACTTCATAGCAAATATGATGGAGACCCTCTCCATATTTCTCTATCCATTCTGTGAATCTTCCATTTTTATTTAAAGACTCACATAGTTGGTACTCGATATCGTTAATATAAAAAATTGCTACTTTTGTTTCTGCTTTCTCCCATATAACCTTTTCAGTTTTTTCAGAAACAGATAATAAAGATTGATAATTTACAAGAGCCTCATCTACACTTTTTACTGCAAATGCCATATGTTTTATACGAATTGATTTGTCCTGATTTAATCTAGCTCTTTCTCTGTAGTCCATAATGATTTTTTAACAGAGAAATTTGCATGCCAAAAGTAGAATATAATCAATTTTGTGATGACAATTTCTCAACGCTTATTTATAATATTCATATGTTGTCAATTGAGTACAGATATTTTTATCAATCTGCGCTTGATAGCTCTATTAGAAAAGCTTCTCAAAATTTAAATATTAATTCATCAGCTATAGTAAGACAGATCCAAAAATTAGAAGACAGACTTCAAACAAAATTATTTATAAGAAATGCTAGAGGATTAGAATTAACAAATGAAGGAAAATTATTATTTGATCATCTAAAAGTTCAAAATGAGACTAATCATAATTTCTTATCAAATTTAAAACAAAATAAAACTTCTACATCTGGAGAAATAAATATTTCTACTGGTGAAACATTTGCTGTTCAATTTTTGTCACCTATTATTTCAAAATTTAGAAAAGAATATCCAGATATAAAAATAAAGATATCTTCAAGGCAGCCTGATACAATTTTAGACAATCTGATTACAAATAAAACAGATTTTGGAATTACGTTTACAAAAGACTTACCTAAAACATTAAAGGTACTTTACTTGTATAATTTTCCTATGGGGGTTTTATGTTCTTCTAAGCATATTTTATCAAGTAAGTCAGAAATTCTTTTAGAGGATTGTTTAAAATTTCCTCTAATTTTTCATCCAGGAACAGCTACCTTTTGGAATTCTATACAAAGAGATGTAGGAGAAAAATTATACTCCATCAATCCAAATCTGATTTCAAACTCTTTTTCTTTTATAAAAAACTATCTAATTGAAGATAGCAATTATTTAACTTTTTTTACAAGTGCGGGGTCAGTAAAAGAAATAGAAAGTAAAAAATTAGTATTTAAAAAAGTTAATCACAAAATATTTTTAGATAATAAAGTTGGAATTATTGTTTCAAAGAAACAAAAGTTAAAGAAGTTTACTGAAGACTTTATAAATTTAGTAAAAAATGAATTTGATAATTCATTAGACTCGACTAAATAAGTGATTCTATTTTTGGCATTAACTTAATTAATTGTTTTGTATAATCGTGTTGAGGATTATTAAACAAACTTTCAGTTTCATTACTTTCACATACTAACCCATTTTTAAGAACAACAATTCTATTACACATTTGACGTATTACTGGAAGATCGTGACTTATAAACAACATTGTTAGATGGAGTTCATCTTGAATATCTTTCAATAAATTCAAAATTTGAGCTTGAATACTAACATCTAAAGCTGAAGTGGGCTCATCACAAATTAATAAACGAGGTCTTGTCGCCAGAGCTCTAGCTATTGATATTCTTTGTCTCTGTCCGCCAGAAAACTCGTGTGGATATCGATCTAGAGATTGTCGTGTCATGCCAACAATATCAATTAAATCATGAATATTTTCTGTTAGTTCATTATTATTAATATTTTTTTGAAAAAATTTTATTGGTTCAGAAATTATATCTCTAACCTTAAATCTTGGGTTTAAAGAAGAATAAGGGTCTTGAAAAATCATTTGAATTTGTCCTCTGCTTTTGTGAATTTGATATTTGTTATTCGAGTTATACAATGACTCGTTATTGTATTTAATATATCCATTATTTGGATTAACTAATCCTGTAATGATTTTTGCGATAGTTGATTTACCAGAGCCGGATTCACCTACCAATCCAAGTGTTTCGCCTTCAATAAGATCAAAAGATACATTATCCACTGCTTTGACAATTTGATCATCAATTTTTTTTCTAGAACCAAATGGAAAAATACTTCCTAAAGATTGATCATCAAATATTTTAGTAACATCTTTAAGTTCTAATAGTTTTTGGTTTTTATTTTCTCTTACACCCCAAGTTTTAATAATATTTTTTGTGAGATTTATAGAATTTGATTTAATTTCTTTTCCATCAGGGCTAATCAATTTAAATCTATCAATTTTTTTATTAGTAGGAGGTACTGAAATTACTAAACTTTTTGCTTCAGTAGATTTTGGATTTGTTAGCAATTCTTTAGTTTCACCTTGCTCTACAATATGTCCATATCGCATTACAATAACTTTATCAGTAGTTTCTGCTATTACTCCCATGTCATGTGTTATTATTATAACACCAAGATTTCTTTTCTTTGTGAGATCCTTAAGAAGTTCTAATATTTGGTATTGAATACTTACATCTAAAGCTGTTGTTGGTTCATCTGCAATAATTAAGTCAGGTTCACAACTTATTGCTAAAGCTATCACAACTCTTTGACGCATACCTCCACTAAATTGGTGTGGATAGTCCTCAATTCTTTTTTCAGCATTCTCTATTCCAACCTCTTTAAGTAATTGAATTGATTTTGTAAGTGAATCTTGATAACTTAAATTCAAATGTGCCTGAATAGTTTCGATTAATTGATCTTTTATTTTAAATAGAGGGTTTAATGAAGTTTGAGGGTCTTGAAAAACAAATCCTATTTTTTTTCCTCTAATGTTTTGAATTATCTCTTCGTTACCTCTCAATTCAATATTGTCTATTTTTATTGAGCCATCTGTTATTTCACCTGGAGGATCAATCAAGTTAATTATCGCATTTGCAATTGTAGATTTTCCAGATCCTGATTCACCAACAATTCCTAATATTTGCCCTCTCTCCAGATAAAACTCTACATTTTTACTTGCAACTATAGTTTCCTTTCGTGTTGGATAACTAATGTTTAAATCTTTAACTGCTAAAAAACTCATCTCTTTTTTAATTTTGGATTTAGAGCATCTCTCATCCAATCCCCTAACAAGTTAATTGATAAAGCCAGAACAATTAAGAAAATTGCTGGAAAAAAAGTAATCCACCATTCTCCTGAAAATAAAAAATTATTTCCGAATCTTATTAGAGTACCAAGTGAGGGTGTTGTTGGTGGAACGCCAACGCCTAAAAAACTTAGAGTAGACTCTGTAATAATTGCAAGTGCTAATCCAATTGTAGCAATCACTAATATAGGTCTAAGAATATTTGGTAATATGTGTTTAAACATAATTAGAATATTTGATAGTCCAATAATTCTTGAAGCTGAAACATACTCTTTATTTTTTTCTACTAGAGTTGATGCTCTTGATACTCTTGCAAACTGAGGCCATTCAGAAATACCAATTGCAAAAATCAAAACATAAATTGCCATTTCATCATGCATTGATTGTGAGATAATTGCCCTTGCAATTCCATCAACAAGTAAAGCCATTAAAATACTAGGAATAGTTAACTGTACATCTGTAAGGCGCATTACAACAATCTCGTATCTACCACCAATATATCCAGCTGTTATTCCAAGGAATACTCCAAGTATCATAGCAAAAATTATAGATGCAAAACCAACAATAAGAGAAATTCTTGAACCATAAATCATTGTTGAAAACATATCTCTTCCCTGCTGATCAGTACCTAAAATAAAGCTAAAACTTCCTCCCTCCGACCATACTGGTGGGGTAAAGGCATCCATTAAAGAAACTGATGCTGGGTCAAAAGGGTTATAAGGAGCAACTAACCCGGCAAAAACAGAACAAAAAAGTATAATAAAAAATATTGTTGAAGAAATTACTGCTAATTTAGAATTAAAGAAACTGTATCCAATATCAGTATCATATATTTTATTATATGTTTTAAGTAGCATTTCTAACTACCCTCTTCCTTAAGCCTAATTCTAGGATCAATAAAATAGTATGTGATATCTACAATAAAATTTATCATAACAAATATAAAGGCTACCATAATCATGTATGCTGACATAATTGGAATATCGACAAAGTATACTGCTTTGATAAACAATGACCCCATGCCTGGCCATTGAAAAACTGTTTCCGTAATAATTGAAAAAGCAATTAAAGTTCCAATGTTTATACCTGTAATAGTAATAACTGGAATTAATCCATTTTTTAAGGCATGCTTATAGTTAATAGCACTCCTTTTTATCCCTCTTGCTTTTGCAAATTTAATATAATCTGTTTGTAAAATTTCCATCATTTCTGCGCGAACTAATCTAATAACATAAGTCATTTGAAATAAACTTAACGTAACAGATGGAAGTATTAGTGCTTTTAATCCTGAAGTAGTTAAAAATCCTGTAGTCCAAAAACCTAATTGTGTAACTTCACCTCTTCCAAAAGATGGTAGAACTCCTAAAATTACTGAGAACAAATAAATTAACATTATTCCTATAATGAATGTTGGTAAGGAAACCCCTGCTAGAGAAATCACAAGAATAATATTAGAAATATAACTGTCTCTATGAATACCAGTATATACACCCAAGATCACACCACTGATAATTGCAATTAAAGCAGATACAAATACTAACTCTAAAGTAGCAGGCATTCTTTCTGCAATTAAGTCTGAAACTTCTCTTTTTAATTGGTATGATATTCCAAAATCACCTTGAATTACATTGCCAATAAAACGTGAAAATTGGATGTAAACAGGATCATTTAAACCCAATACTTCTCTAACCTCAGCACGTCTTTCATCTGAAGCATCTTCTCCAGTCATACTATTTACCGGATCACCAACAAAATTAAATAAGGAAAATGAAACAAAGGCGACAACAATCATTACAAGAATAGATTGAAAGAGTCTTTTAAAGAAATAGCTAAACATGGTTTAATTTCTGGCCAGATTACTGGCCAGAAAATACAAAATTTATTAGTTTACGTTTGCAAATCTAAATAATGGTTCGTTGTTCATTCTAATTGGAACATCGACATTACTTTTTGATGCTTGGTTAACAACTTGGTGATGTAAAGGAAGATATGTTACGTCATCTTGAGTAATATCCCAAGCTTCAGCAATCATAGCATTTCTTTTATCTTGATCAGTTTCAACACCCATTGCTGCTACTAACTCATCAACTCTAGCATTGCTGAAATTAACTTTATTCCAGCTACCAGCACTATCAAATAAGTATGAGTATACGTAATGACTGTCAAAAGTTGGAACTCCCCAACCTAACATGTACATGTCACTTGTCATACCATTTGCGTCACCTTCTTTAACTTCTGAGAAGTGTTGACTTTTAGTTTTTGCATCAAGAGTTACATCAACTCCAATTTTAGCAAACATACCAATAGCAGCAACACAGATTGCTTCATCGTTGATATAACGATCATTTGGACAATCTAGCGTAACCTCAAATCCATCTGGATAACCAGCTTCTGCTAATAGTTTTTTTGAAAGCTCTGGATCATAAGGTAATCTTTCGTCACGTGCAGCTGTATGACCGTTTACACCAGGAGCAGTGATAATTCCTGCAGGAACACTTTGTCCTCTCATTACCTTATCCTTAATAGCTTCCATATCTAACGCATGGTACATAGCTAAACGAACTCTTTTATCTGCAAAAGGATTTTTACCTTTTATATTAGATGAATTTAATTCAGCAGAACCTTGATCCATTCCAAAAAATATTGTTCTATTTTGAGGAGTCATTTTTACACCATGTGCAGCAGAAGATTTGATTCTCTCAATATCTTGTACTGGAACAACGTTTGTGTAGTCAATTTCTCCTGATAGAAGTGCAGCAACTCTTGTTGCATCATTTGCAATTGGAAGTAGTTCAATAGTATCTACATTAAAAGTACTATCATCACCCCACCAATCATTATTTTTTTCAAAAACAGTTCTTACGTCCTGTTCTCTAAAAGTGATTTTGAAAGGTCCAGTTCCGTTTGCATTAGAAGCACAATAAGATGTTTCACCTGCATCCCAGTTGTATGAAACTTCACAACCATTTGCTTTTGCCCAATCTTCAGACATAACAAATATCTGAGTTAATTGATTTAAAAGAATTGGATTTGGTCCATCTGTTACAATCTGAACTGTGTGATCAGTTAATGCTGATGCTGATTTAATACTTTTAATTAAATCTACCATATCAGACGGAGCGGTTTTTGCTCTATTGATACTAAAAGCAATATCACTAGCTGTTAAATCTGATCCATCATGAAATTTTACACCCTTACGAATTGTAAATATCCAAGTGTCATCAGCAGTTGTTTTCCATGACTCAGCAAGCTGAGGTAGTATTTCCATATTAATACCTGGAGTTACTAAACCTTCATATACTTGACGCGAAACCATGTGAGTTGGTCCTTCGTTTTGTGCGTGCGGATCAAGAGTTAAAGAGTCACCAGGCATTGACCATTTAATAGTGTTTGCGAATGCCGGTGAGAAAATACCCATGAAAAGCAAAGACAAAACAATGCTTAAAGTTTTTTTCATATTATTTCCTCCATAGAAATTTGATGGTAGATCCATACTACTTCAATGGAAATATTCAATATTATTAGTATTAATAAGTGCTATATTTTGTCATAATTATTAGTATTAATTTAGACATAAACCTTGGAGGAGACTCGATATAGTGAAAAAGATAGAGAAGGCACAAGAGATCTCTAGAATACTAAACCGTATATACAGAAAAGTACCTATTCCTCTTAACCACAAAAATAAATTTGAATTAGTTGTAGCTGTACTTCTTAGTGCTCAATGTACAGATGAAAGGGTTAATCAAGTTACACCAATACTATTTAAAAAAGCAAACACAGCTATAAAAATGACAAAAGTACCAAAAAAAACAATTTATAATATTATTCGTCCTTGTGGTTTAGCACCTCAAAAATCAAAAGCAATTTTTGAACTATCAAGAATTCTTGTAAAAAAATTTAAAGGCAATGTTCCAGAAAGTTTTGAGGAATTAGAAAAGTTACCAGGTGTTGGTCACAAAACAGCTAGTGTTGTTATGTCTCAAGGATTTGGTCATCCAGCATTTCCGGTTGATACGCACATTCATCGTTTAGCTCAACGTTGGGGTTTAACAAATGGTAAAAATGTTGTCCAAACAGAAAAAGATTTAAAATATCTTTTTCCAAAAAAATCTTGGAACAAACTTCATTTACAAATAATATTTTATGGAAGAGAGTTTTGTCAGGCAAGAAGTTGTTATGGTTTGGAGTGTGAAATATGCAAGGTTTGTAATCCAAAGAGAAAAACACCTATTAAAACAAAAAAGTAGTAATTAAAAAGGCTGAAATACAACAAGTATAAGTATAAAAATCAATATTACTGCTGGCACTTCATTTGTAATTCTAAAAAACTTAGTTGAATATTTATTTTTATCATTTTTAAAATCATTAAGACATTTTAAACAAAAAAAATGATAGACAGATAATAAAATTACAAATAAAATTTTTAAAACCAACCAAGTATCAATACCTACATAATGTGTAAGTGTAAAACCTGATATCCACGTCACTATAAAAGCTGGAAACATAATTATTCTGTACAATTTTCCTTCCATTAGTTTGAATGTTTCTGAGGTTTCTTTTGTAATTTCAGGATTAGCATGATTTACAAACAAACGTGGCAGATATAAAAGTCCAGCCATCCAAGCTATGATACTAAAAATATGAATAACTTTCAGAGTATTAAATAACATTATTTATTCCCAAACCGCGTGAGGAGGCATTGACATTAATATAGCATCAACATTCCCACCAGTCTCTAGACCAAATTTTGTACCTCTATCATATAATAAGTTAAATTCAGCATAGCGACTACGCTTAACTAATTGTAATTTTTTTTCCTCTTCATTCCACTCCTCATCCTTAAGTGCAATTAAAGTATTTTTGATAAACTGATGAAAATAAGTACCTACGCCTTGGACAAATTCAAAATCTTTTCCCCAATCGCCAGTTTGAAGGTAATCAAAAAATATTCCTCCAACACCTCTTGGTTCGTTTCTATGTTTAAGAAAAAAATAGTCATCACACCATTTTTTTAAATTTAGGATAATATGATTTATCATATTTATTACACAAAACTTCTAAACCACGATGATATTTTTTCTCATCCTCAAATATTACACAAGGTGTAATATCCATGCCTCCACCAAACCATTCCTGAGCGGTTTTAATAAATCTTGTATTAAAATGCATAGAAGGAATTTTAGGTGAAACTGGATGTAATACAACACTGATGCCGGTTGCATTATAATTTGGATCTTCTTTAGCACCCGGAATAGCATCTCTCATATTTTCGTTAAATGTCCCAGAGACGGTAGAAATATTTACTCCACCTTTTTCAATAATATTACCCTTAATTTTACTCATTTTACCACCACCATCACCTTTGTGATCCCAGTTACTTATTTCAAATTGATTTTCATCAATGTTTTGAATAGTTTCAACTAAGTTATCTCGTAATTTTTCAAACCATTCTTTTGCAGTATTAAATTTGGGATCAGCAATCATAATGGCCAGCCTTGAGTATGTTTTTTTATCAGATTTACAAAAACGGCTATATGATCATCGTGATCATTCAAGCAAGGTATATAATGATAATTTTCTCCACCTGACTCCATAAAATATTCTTTATTTTCTTCTTCAAGTTCTTCAAGTGTTTCAAGACAATCACTACTGAAACCAGGAGATATTATATGTATATTTTTAATCCCTTGTTTTGGTAATTCTTTTAATGTTTCACTTGTATATGGCTTTAACCATTCCTCTCTTCCAAATCTACTTTGGAAAGTAGTCATTATCTCATCATCGGATAATCCCATATGTTCTTTGACCAGTCTTGTGGTTTTAAGACAAAAGCAATGATACGGATCACCATTAGTCAAATACCGTTTTGGTATACCATGATAACTAAAAATAATTTTTTGTGGTTTTGAAGTTTTTTTCCAAAATGACTTTATTGAATTTGACAAAGCTTCAATATAATTTTTTTCTTCAAAGTACTGATTGATAAAACGCATTTCAGGTATCCAACGCCATTTTTGCAATACATTTGTTACTTCATCAAATGTACTCCCTGTTGTTGCAGCACAATATTGCGGATACAAAGGCAGAACTAATAATCTTCTTACTTGTTTTTTTTGAAGTTTTAACAAAGCATCTGGAATAGATGGATTGCCATAACGCATCCCAACTTCAAATACTATATTTTCATTTTTTGAAGAAAAAGATGATTGGATTTTATTTAGTTGTCTTTTTGCGATATCTAAAAGTGGAGAACCCTTAT
Source organism: uncultured Alphaproteobacteria bacterium (assembly GCA_902585605.1). Lineage (GTDB taxonomy): Bacteria > Pseudomonadota > Alphaproteobacteria > HIMB59 > CACPNW01. The sequence goes on along the minus strand of CACIED010000003.1, from coordinate 47,461 downwards.
CAGTCCAAATTTGTTTGTATGCTTCTGCTGACTTTGATGGTCTTATTTGTAAAATTACTAGCTTCAATATAATTTGCCATAAGATTTTAGGTAATTCGATTACTCTAGGGTCTGACAAAAATTGATTAAGATAAACTTTTAGTTCTTTTTTGTTTGGAGCATCTGGAGTGCCTAGGTTAGTAATTAAAACACCAATTTTTTCTTTACTCCCGTGCTCATAATCTTTTTCACCTATATATTTAACCATATCTATTAGCTAAATTCTTTTCTGATATTTTCTATAAATAAATGAACATTTTTTTCTGGAGTATTTTTGTTAATTCCATGTCCAAGGCCGCAAATCCAGCCATTAAGATTTTCAATGGATTTCATTTTTTCAATAAAATCTTTTAAATCTTTAAGAAATGTATCTGTTTCACCTAACATTAATTTTTCATTGAAATTTCCTTGAATAAATCCTTGTTTTTGATTTTCAAACATAAATTTAAGATCTATTGTGTGATCGTAACCAAAACCAGCAAAGGGATAATTGATGGTAGAATTTAGATCAGTTAAACTCTTACCTCTTGAATAATAGCCAACTTTGTTTGGAAAAGAAATCGCAATCTCTTCCAAAAATTTGGAATAAATTTCATGAAAATTTATTTTATCTAAATCATACAAGGAGCTATCGAAAACCATGACTAGTTCAACACCTGCATCTAATTGTAATTGAATATTTTTCTTTAGAAGGGGTAAAAGAATTTTTGAAATAAATTCTAAATTCATTTTAGTGTCGATTAAATCAGAGTTATTATTTCCAAATGCATATTTTGATAATGTCCAAGGTCCACCAACAAATCCAATTAAACTTTTATTATTTGGCAATTTCTCTTTTGTTATTTTTATTGCTTCAAATTGAAATTGCATATGCTCAATTCCACGATCAATATTACTATAATCATTAATGTTTTTTGAATTTATAAAAGAATTAAATTTAGGCCCTGGGTCAAACTTTAAATCTAAACCAAGTCCCTCCAAGATAAATAAAATATCACTAAATAAAATTGCAATATCGTAATCAAACTCTTGTATTGGACCAAAAGCGACTTCTGCGGCTAGATCAGGAGTTTTACAAAGTTGTTCAAAAGTATATTTTTCTTTGAGCTTGCGATAATGCGAATGGTACCTTCCAGCCTGTCTCATGAACCAAATGGGTGGTGTTTTTTGAATATTTCTTTTGAGTGCATTTTTGAATAAAATATTTGTCATTTTTAGGCTTTTAGTAATTTTTTCTTCCAACTATCATAAGATAGCTCAACAAAAAGATTTTTATCATTACCTAATATTTTACTAATCTCGTTGTAAGTATTTCCTGGGCCACAAAAATGATATTTTTCTATAATTTTAGGATATTTATCAATACTCGCCTTAAAAGCTGAACTGCTCATCCAATAAAAGTACTTTTTCTTTTCTATATCTATTTCAAAATCAATAGACTCCAATTGATACGTTTCAATTTTATTTTTTATCGAACTTTCAGGAGATTGAGAATGAGTTAACTTAACCCAAGGATTATTTGTAAGTGAATTAATTTCTTTATCAAAATCCTCACCCAAACCATCTGAAGTTCCATTAACCCAAATACCTCTTTCAGATAAATTTTTCCATGTTCTTAAACCACTAGTCCAAATAACATTATTTGATTGGATATTTGAATTTTCCGGGATTGAGCTAATTCGTGAAACATAAATACATTTATTTTGTAAATTATTTATATCATCAACATTTTCATTTAATTGTTTTCTAGAAAATATTTTATAATTTTTTAAATTTTCAGGATAAATTTCATCTGTTGTATTACTAGAAAAACTTATATCTTTTGGATCGATAAAATCCCAGCTCTCAAAATGATTGCCTTTTTCATCTTCACCTCTTTTAGATACGACTAATCCTAATTTATGTGATATATAAGATACTCCTATTTTTTGGTGACATCCTCCTCCATAATTTTTTAGAATATTCCTTTCTTGAATAACATTGGAATAATCTTTGGAAATATTAATTTCATTTAAAATTTCGTTAAGTTTATTATCTTTAATTCTTGTTTCAATCGCTAGAGCTCCTTGTCCAGGAGAACAAGGGTTTATAGACAATGGTAAAACAGACCATAGACATTCGTTAATATATTTTGTTAGAGTTATTTTTAATTCATTGAATTCAGAATAATTATTCAAAAGTAATCTATCAATTGCTGCTTTAGCAACAATAAAACCATCACTGTCAGGGTTTTCCAAAAATTTTTTAAATCTAGTAGGTATGTTACCTCTTATATTTTCAAAGCAAACTTTATCAAACTTTTGTGGAAGATAATTTTCAATAAAATTTTTTAAATTATATTGTCTTCTTGGTGATGAACAAAGAATAGTAATTTTCTTACTATCCATTTTTTTATTTTTTTTTAAAAATAATATATCTCTTTTGTCGGCTCGTTTTAATGTTGCAGCTATTTTAGTTTTATCACCAACTTCAATTGGAAGATCCTTCCACGAGTGAACAATTAAATCACATTTATTATTTATTAATTCATCCCTTAAATCATTGGTAAAAACTCCCTCAGTTGGCATTTCAGATAGAGGTGTTTTTAGATCTTTATCTCCTGAAGTACTTCTTGTTAAAAATTCTATTTCTACAAAAGGATGTTTTGATTGCATATAATCGGAAAATTCACGTGCTTGAATTATTGCCAAGTCACTTTTTCTCGATAAAACTCTAATTTTCATGGATTATATTATTTTAAATAGCACTATATGATAAAATTAGTAATGATTGAATTTAAAGGTACAAAATCTTCTTGGGGCTTAGTTGCAAAACTTTTTCATTGGTCATTGGCACTTCTGCTTTTTTGGCAAGTTGCAACAGGGATTAGCCTTCATAATATGGAATTTTCTCCACTTAAAATGGGTTTTATTATTACTCATAAATTTTTTGGCACCATAGTTTTTAGTTTAGTTGTGCTTAGATTAATCTGGAAATACATATTTAACACTCATCCTAAATATGAAAATATACCTTTATTTCATAAATTGGTTTCGAATTTAGTCCATTTTGTTCTTTATGGTTTAGTTATTCTTATTCCTATTCAAGGTACCTTTATGACATGGCTTGGAGGAGAGGATGTTTATCTCTTGGGATTAATTAAAATACCACCTTTAATCGAAGAGAATTTTTTTCTATACCCTCAAGCTCTAGCTATACACTATTACTCAGCACTTATATTAACAGCTCTTTTTTTACTTCATATTGCAGCAGCGTTGTATCATCGATTCATAATTAAAGATAAATATGGTGTTTGGAAGCGAATGTCTTTTAGTAGAAATAAGGTGTGACAATTCATTCAATTAAACACTTACAATTAAACATTGTCTAAGATATCTAATAAATATGCAATATAAAAAATTCTTTAAATCTGAATTAAAAAATCTTAAAGAACAAGGTCTATATAGGGACTTTAGAAACATAGATAGACCTATAAAAAGTTTTCCAAATGCAGATGAAAGTTTTAAAAACAAAGAAAGAGAAGTTGAGGTTTGGTGCTCTAATGACTATCTTAATATGAGTCAGCACCCAGAAGTCGTAAATGAAATTGTAAAAACACTACTTGAATATGGATCTGGTTCGGGTGGAACAAGAAATATTTCTGGTACATCAACCTATCATACTGAACTTGAAAAAAAACTGGCAAATGTTCATAATAAAGAGTCGGCATTAGTTTTTGCTTCTGCTTATACAGCAAACCAATCTACTTTATGGACTTTAGGAAAAAAAATTAAAGATATTGAGATATTTTCTGATGAATTAAATCACGCCTCTTTAATACAAGGTATTAAGAATAGTGGAGCTAAGTGTCATATATTTAAACACAATGACATTGATCATTTAGAACAGTTACTAAAAGAGTCAAATATAGATAATCCTAAGTTAATCGTTTTTGAAAGTTTATACTCTATGGAAGGTATAAGATCGCCTATAGTTAAAATTGTAGAGTTAGCAAAAAAATATAACTGTATGACATATCTAGATGAAGTTCATTCAGTTGGACTTTACGGTGAAGAAGGTAAAGGTATTGCAGTAGAAATGGGAGTTGAAGATAAAATAGATATTATTAATGGAACTTTAGCAAAAGCATATGGTCAAATGGGTGGTTATATTGCAGCTAGTTCAGAAATAATTGATTATATTAGAAGTTTCGCTCCAGGTTTTATTTTTACAACTTCAATCTGCCCATCAATTGCCGCAGGAGCAGCTAAAGCAATAGATATTGTTTCTCTGGCAGAACAATTAAGAATAAGAATAAAAGAAAATGCATCTTTAATAAGAGAAAATTTAGACTCCTTAGCAATCCCTTATTTGGATACAAATTCTCATATTGTAGCAGTATTAATTAATGATCCTTTTTTATGCAAAAAAGTGTCTAAAGATTTAATTGATGATTATGGTATTTATGCACAACCAATTTTTTACCCAACCGTACCAAAAGGTTTAGAAAGACTAAGAATAACTGTTACCCCAAAACATAGAAAAGAGCATATCGAAAAAATGATTAAGGCTCTTGATAGAGTTTGGTCTAAAAATAATTTACCAAGAAAAAATATTAATAAAGTTACGGCAAATATTTAAGTTTTAATATTTATATCAATCTGCCTAGCAGCAAAACCATAATAAATTACAGCTAAAGTTATTATGAAACCTCCAATTATTACAGTTGTACTTGGTACTTCATTTATTCCAAAAATAGGAAGCCAAACCCACAGAACTCCTCCAACAACTTCCATTAAAGATAAAAGTGCTAGCTCAGCTGAGGGTAAATATTTTGCTCCAAGACTGTAAAGTATTAAGCCTGCTGCAACAATTATTCCATGAAGTATACTCAAATAACTATTTATTTCAGGCATCAAAATAAAAGGTTCAAAAGAGAAACCTAAAATAAAGAACGCAAATATAGTACAAAATATTCCTGCTAAAACAACTGTTGTGAATTTTGGTGTTTCAGGTTTCCATCTTATTGTTACCGTGTATAACGCAAAACCAGTTGCAGAAATAAATCCTATTATTGCACCTAAAGCAGTTCCAGAAATACTGTCATTTATAATCATTACGCACACACCTATAAATGCTACAACCATTGCAATTAATGTTGATCTTTTTAGTATTTCGCCAAGGACAAAATAACCAACAATGGCTGCAATGAAAGGCATGGCTGCTAACATAAATAATGTAACAGCAGCGGTCGTCATAGTAATAGAAAAAATGAATCCAGTAAAAGCTGTTGCTAGGAATAACCCTCCAAGTATAGATGGTATTCCTATTTTGAGAAAATTTTTATAAAAAGCAAATCCTTCCCGAAAAAATAAATATATAAGAAGTATAATTGAAATAGTTAAGCCTCTATAAAATAAATATTGAAAAACATATTGATGACCATCAACCATATATCTTACAGTCAACGCTCCAAAACTCCAAAAAATTCCAGCAAGAAAAACTACACAAAAAGCATACAAATAAGTATTTTGACTCATTATTAAAAGGTCAAATCATTAAATACAATAAAAGTAAATTAATATTTTAGTTATTTATTTGGATTCCTGTTTCTTTGCTACCTGAGATTTTAAAGTTAACTTTATTATCATCATTTTTTTGAATTCCTGACACAGTTGACATTTTACAACTTGCTAAAAAAAGAAACAGAAAAATTATTGGCAACTGCCTATAGATCCAAGAGCACATTTTTTACCATCTACCCAAACTGTATTTGACAAATTTGCTTCATCAAACATTGCACCTGAAATATTAGCACCGAGTAGGTTTGCCTCATAGAGATTTGCACCTTTAAAAGTTGCTCCAAAAAGGTTAGATCCTTCAAAGTTTACTTTCGCAAGATTTGCATTGTCAAAATTAGCATTATTGCAATTTGCTCCTTGTAAATTTGAAGCATATAAATTGGAGTTACTAAAATTTGAGAAGATAAAATTACCAATAGATAGATTTGAGTTGTTAAGCTGTGATTTTTCAAAATTAGATAAAGATAAATTAACTCCTGACATTTGAGAGTTTGCCAAACCAGTACCAGAAAGATCTAGATTTTCTACAAAATTACAATTTGTCCAATCGACCTCATTTGCTGGCTGGTCACTACAAGCAGCAAATACAGATAATGAGCTGAAGAAACTAAAAATAAAAAAAATTAATAATCTCATATCAATTTTTTATGATCAGTTTATGTTAAATTTAAGGCAAATTAGCGAGAAGTGAGTTTTAATTCAATCCTTCTATTTTGCTGCAGATCACTCTCAGTTTCTCCTTCACTTATAGGGTAAAACTCTCCATATCCTGCCGATGCTAATCTATTTGGTGGAAAACCAAGATCAAGAAGAAGTTTTAGAACTGTATTAGCTCTAGCTGAAGATAGTTCCCAGTTAGATGGATATCTTATTGTCTGTATAGGTCGTTTGTCAGTATGTCCTTCTACCATTATAATCCAGTCAATATCTGATGGGATATCATTAGTAGTCTCTTTTAAAGTAAGGCCAATTTCACTTAACTTTTCTTTACCAGATAGTTGTAAATCTGCTGAAGCAGAATCAAATAATAGCTCTGATTCAAAAATAAATCTATCTCCTACAATTTTAATATCTTTTCTCTCACCTAAAATAGATTGTAATTTTCCAAAAAACTCAGATCTATATTTTTGGAGCTCAAATACTTTAGATGTAAGGGCTTTGTTTAATTTTTCACCTAGTACTTCAATTTCTAAATCCTTAATAAAAGCCTGACTTTCACTCGCTTCTAGAGCACTATTAAGTAAAGCTATTTCTTTTTGCAAAGTATCAATTTGATCCGAAAGAATTTCTACCTGTTCTAATGTTTTTGAAGCCTGTATTTCCATTTTTGCAATTTCCTCAAGTGACGTTTCTTTTTGTGCTTGATTCTCTTCTTCTAATGAAACAATTTCATTTTGGAGGAGTTCAAGTTTTTCAAGTTGCTGTTTTTGTTTTTCTTCAGACAAAGAAAGTACATTATTTAATTCAGAGATTTTTCCACGAAGATTAAAAATAGTATTATCTTTCTGTAATAAGTCTTTATTTAATCTTGCTAGTTCTTCATTTTTAAATCTAATTGCATCAAGTTGTTCATTAAGTGATGCATCTTTTAAGCCAAGAGAATCATTAATTTCTAATAAATCATTCATTAATTGTTGATATTGAGATATTTGATTTTGTAATTCTTCATCTCTTAAAGATAATTCAATATTTGTTTTCTCTAACTCGTTATTTAAATTTAGTAGTTCCTCATTTTTGTTTTTTATTGCTAACAATTGCTCTTCAATTCCTCCATCCTCCAAACCCAAACTTTCGTTGATTGCCATTAAATTATTATTCTTTTCATTTAATTCTGAAATTGTTGCTTTAAGAGATTTTTCACTTTCTATTAGTTTAAAATTAGCTTTATCTAATTCTTGATTAAGTATTTTAAGCTGATCAATCCTTGTTGCTAGTGCTCTATTAATCCTTTGACCTAAGCCTTCGGTTTCGAGTAAAGCAATTTCTTGTCCTTCATACGTTTCTAAAGCATTTGCAACTATCCTTAACTCTTTTAGAAGACTGCTAATTTGCTCTGATAAGGCAATGATATTCTGCTCTTGAACAAATATTTCTGATCGTTTTTTTGCTACATCTGTTTGTAATTGTTCACTTAATAACTGTTCACTTTGTAAATTTGATTGCGTATCTTCAAGTTGTTTCTCCGTTTCTGAGAGAGCTGAAAGGGCTTCTTCTTTGTCTTTAGTTTCAATAACTAATATTTTTGAAAGTTCATTAATTTGTGATCTTAAATCTTGGAGTGCTTTATCTCTTCCTGATATAGCATCACTTAAGTATATTTGTGAAACTGTAAAAACCATTAACACAAAGATAATTACAATTAATAATGTAGCTAAAACATCTACAAAACCTGGCCAAATATTTGTTGTATCAGCAAGTCTATTTCTTAAAGACCTAGTAGACATTATTATTTTTTAATTTTCTTTAATTCTTTTTCAATATTCTGAAAATACTCTTTAATTTTTTTTGCTTCTAATATTCCATTTTTACTTAACGCTTCTGTTAAGTTCATAAGAGAAGACTGTGTGTTTAACTGGGAAGATAAAAAATTTGATAATTGTTTATCGACATTGGATGAGTTCGAATTTATTTTATTAAGTGTTTCATTAAATTTATCTAAATTTTTCGAAATTTTAGTTTGATTTTCAGATGATTTTTTAAAAGCATTTAAAAGATTTTCTAAATTATCATAAATTTTTTGAATTGCTTCACCAGTTGGTTTATCTTCAACTTTGGAAAAATCTGGCGATGAGTTAGAATTTAGTATTTTCTCAAAGTATTGACTAAATTTATTTTGTGCTTGACCAAGATTTAGGTCAAGCAATCCTAATATTAAAGAGCCAGCCAAACCTAACAATGAACTACTAAAGGCAATACTCATTCCTTCTAGTGGAGCATTTAAACCATCTTTAAGAGAATTAAAAAAACCTGCAACATTTGTATCGTCTATTCCTAAACCACTAATAACATTACCAACAGATCCAATAGTTTTAAGAAGACCCCAAAAGGTTCCAAGAAGTCCTAAAAAGACTAACAGTCCAACTAAGTAACGAGAAGTTTCTCTTATACTAATTAAAGTCATGTCTGAATTTTCTATCAATCTATTTATTGATGAACTTTTAAAAAGAAATTTTCCATCAATATTTTTTAATTCAAGAGAAATATTTTTGTCCTGACCACTTAATGTTGAAAATGCTTCTATAGAGTTAGTAATATTGAAGTTGGAATAAGCTATATACTTATAATTTAAATTAATAAGATGAAAAAAATTAAATACAATTCCAGTTAATAAAGCTAATAAAATTATAATATTAATAAAGATATTTGATAAAAAAGCATTTTGTAAAACTGGGTATAATAAAACAACAATAACAAAAGTAGCGACTAAAAATATTGATGCTCTAATAATATAATTGTTAAGTGATTGTGCCATAATTAGAGGATTATATCACCTGTATTAGAAATTCAATAAATATAAAGAGGTTAATTGTAGATATAATTTCTCGTGAGAGGCAAATTGTCAATATTCTTTGCTATTTGTATTTGAAAAACAACATTACCCATATTAACAAAGGAATACTTACTTGCCAAAAGATAAAACTCCCACATTCTAAAGAAACGTTGATCAAACATCTTTATAATTTTATCCTTATTTTCCAAAACATTTTGATACCATTTAGAAAGTGTGTGAGCATAATGTAGTCTAAGTACTTCAACATCAGTGACATTTATATTAAGTTTTTGTGTTTCTTTCATTACTTCAGATAGAGATGGAATATAACCACCAGGAAAAATATATTTTCTTATCCATGGACTTGTAGCAGTTGGTTTACCTCTTTGACCAATTGTGTGTAAAAGGAAAACTCCGTTCTCTTTCAAAATATCATGAGCTTTACTTAAATAAGTTTTAAAATATTTGACACCAACATGCTCAAACATTCCAACTGATACTATACGGTCATATTTTTCAATCTCATTTCTATAATCTTGTAATGCAAAAGAAACTTTGTCACTCAAACCCTCTTTTTGTGCTCTTTGAGAAGCAGTCTTAAATTGATTTTCTGAAAGTGTAATTCCCTTTACTTTAGCTCCGGTAGATTTTGCTATTTCAATTGCCATTCCACCCCAACCACATCCAATATCAAGAACATCCATATTTTCTGTAATTTGTAGTTTTTTAATAATATGTTGTTTTTTATCTTTCTGTGCTTGGTCCAAACTAATATTGGGATTGTGAAAATATGCGCAAGAATATTGCATATCCTGATCGAGAAATAACTTATATAAATCCTCATTTATATCGTAGTGGTGCGCAACATTTTTTTTTGAATTTACAAGCTGATTAATTTGTTGAAGAGGCATAAAAATAGAAGATAAATACTCATAAAATTTATAAAATTTATTATTTGAAATAAAATCATCATAACAATTAGTTATTAAATTAAGAAACTCTTCTATGGTTCCTTTTTCTATTACTAAATCCTCATTCATATAAGCTTCACCTATATGAAGATTAGGGTTTAAGAATAGTTTTCTTTCAATAGATTTGTTTTTTAATCTTATACGAACATGAGGATTTGAATTTCCAAATTTATAAATCTTGTCATTAGAATCTATTATTTCTAATGTTCCATCAAAATTTAGTTTTTTCAGTACACTGAATAACATGGTTTTTATTATTTTAAGAAAAACATCACTTATGTCAATAACTCTAAATTATTAACATTTGATGAGAAAATAATTTGTAGAGATTGACTTAAGCAGCAATGCGACGATTTTTTTGAGCTTCTTTTTCTTTTTTAAGCTCTTTTTCGTCAATATACGCAACATCACAGTGACTCTGACAATAGGGCTTCCCAGCAACGGTATCAGCTTCACAAAAATGAAAATCTTTCTCTTGTGGATCTCCAATTGGCCATTGGCAACTTGAGAAACTGTGCATCACACTGTTTTGTTTAAAATAGTTTTTTAATATAGACATAATAATTTTATTAATTTCGAGGTAGTTTATATTTATGAAAAAACCAGTATTCAACATTAAATATAAAAAAAATGTTAATTATCAATATGTTAGTATCTTAATCTTTTTGACCTACTATATGTTGATACAAAATTTCTAAGAAAAACGAATCGGTTTAACGAAAAAATAAGATTATAAACAATAGTGCCAAAAAAAACAGATAGGATTTGATTATAAAACTTTTGGTTAATTTAGATTTAGGAGGTTTTCTTAAATATATAAAGAAAACAATAGTACTCCAAAATAATAAAAGTATTACCCAGCCTGTTAAAAATGCGTAATAAAAATCTACAGACATGGGTGATTCCTCAAAGGATTAATCTATATATTGCAGTGTAAACCTGTTTTTTGGATATATTTTTGATGATATTCTTCAGCTTTATAGAATTCCTTAGCTTCTGTTATTTCAGTAACGATATTTAATCCTGAACTTTTGGCGTGTTCATTTTTAGAATGAATAGATTTATTTTTTTGATCTTCGTTATAATAATATATCGCTGACCTATATTGTGTTCCAATATCGGGACCTTGTCTATTTAAAGTGGTAGGATCATGACACTTCCAGAAAACCCTCAAAAGATCTTCATAAGATATTTTAGAATTATCAAATTCAACTAAAACAACCTCAGTATGATTCGTATTTCCTTGGCAAACACTTTCATACGAAGGGTTAATAGTATCGCCTCCAGAATAACCAACTAAGGTATTTATTACACCTGGAGTTTTAGAAAATGTTTCTTCCACACCCCAGAAACAACCTGCACCAAATAATGCTTTTTCCATAGTTATAAATATATATGTAATATAAAATATATCAATTTTTATGAGTCCAAAATTTAAAATTTTAGATAAAAAGAATATTCACGACGGTTTCTTTAAAATGAATGAAGTTACTCTTAAATACAAAAAATATGATGGAAATTGGAGTAATGAAATAAAAAGAGAATTATTTGGTGGTGCACAAGTATCTGCGGTCTTACCATATGACCCTGTAAATAAAAAAATTGTTTTAATTCAACAGTTCAGACCAGGAACAATTTCTAAGGATAGTGAAAATTATTTAGATGAAATAGTTGCTGGAATAATTGACCCTGGTGAAACTCCAGAAGATACCGCAAAGAGAGAATGCTTGGAAGAAACTGGATGTGAAGTAAGCAATCTTACATCTATACAAGGTTACTTTCCTGCCCCAGGATCATCCGAATCTTTTTATAATCTTTTTTTAGGTGAAGTAATTGCTCCAGATAAAGAAAATATAAGAGGTCTAGAGAATGAAAATGAAGATATATTAGTTAAAAGTTATAGTTTTGACGAAGTAAAAACAAAAATGAATAAAAAAGAAATTTTAAATGGGCTTACACTAATAGCATTACAATGGTTTTTTTTAAACATTGAACGAACCTAAGTTCCTATACCTCTTTCATATGGTTGAACTAATTCTTTACATATTAAGCTCATATCTAAAGTCTCAACATTTTTATCTATAGTTTGATATTCCTGACACTCATATAATTCGTTATCTTTTTGGAGAACTGTAACAAATAAGATTATTGTTAAATCATTTCCAACCTCTATGTCACTTATAGCGTAACTCTTTACTTCAAATCCCTCATTAATAAGATCTTTATAAGATTTTTCTGACTCTAACCATTGATCTATATTTGGATTAGCTATTGATAGGTTAGAAAAAAACAAAAATACAGAAAATAAAAAAATAGTTAGTTTACTTTTAGCCATTGTAGAATTTCATTTATATGTTTGTTAGGAGGAAAAATAGGGTAGAATACTTTTTTAACAATATTTTTTTCCACAATAAGAGTTAATCTTTTAAAATAAATTTTGTTTTCAATTTCAAAATGCGGCATTTTTAATGAATTGAGCAAAATATTTTCTGAATCGCTTAAAACATCATACGGGATTAGTAATCTATCTGTCATTTCCTTAATGTAATCTATTGTTTGAGTCGATATTCCTATAGGCAGCGCATTTAGTTTAATTAATTCTTCATAGTTATCTCTAAAACTACAGGTCTCCACAGTACAGCCAATAGCTCCTGGTGTTTGATTCCAATTTTTAGGCAAACTTTCATTTGGATTACCTGTCATAGGATAAAAATATAAAATTAAACGAAAAGTGTCAGATCTTTTTATTTTTAATAGATTTCCCTGTTGATTTTTAAGAGAAATATCTGGCAAAAACTTATGTAAAAGATGATCAGCTTTTCCATCATTTTGCGGTTTAGGAAATTTGCTATAATCCATATTAATTTGTCTTGTATAATCTAACTCTATATATCATAAGATACTTTTATGACTCAAATTAAACCTTTATCTAGTATGCAAACTCCTCGCTTTGCTGATGTTGCTACTTTTTTTAGGTTACCTATATTTAAAGATTTAAGTAAATTAGAATACTGTATTGCAGGTGTTCCATGGGATGGAGGAACTACTAATAGACCTGGAGCAAGACATGGGCCAAGAGAAATTAGAAATGCATCATCGCTTGTAAGGCTTTATCATCCCGTATCACTTAAAAGTCCTTATGATAAATTTAATATTGCGGATATTGGTGATTGCCCAGTAAATCCAGCTGACTTAAATGATAGTTTAGATAAAATAGAAAAATTTTACTCAAATATTTATAATTCCAAAACAATACCATTATCAATTGGAGGTGATCATTTAATTAGCCTACCAATTCTTAGAGGTATTGCAAAAGAAAAACCGATTGGTTTATTTCAGTTTGATTCTCATTCTGATACATGGGACACTTACTTTGGAGGCTTCAAATATACGCATGGAACACCTTTTAGAAGAGCTATTGAAGAAAATCTTATAGATCCCAAAAAATATGTAATCCTTGGTCTTCGAGGATCTTTGTATGATCCAGATGATATGAAATGGGCTAAAGAACAGGGGGTAACTATAATTACTATAGATGATTATTATGAAATGGGATTTAATAAATGTATTAAAAAAATATATGAAGTTCTAGCCACAACAGATACTTACTTTACATTTGATATAGATGGAATAGATCCAACTTTTGCTCCTGGTACTGGAACTCCCGAAGTTGGAGGCTTTAATGTGAGAGAGGCACAGACTATCATAAGAGCACTAAATAAAATCAATTTTGTAGGTGGGGATGTTGTAGAAGTATCACCACCATTTGATGTAAATAATATGACTTCTTTAGTTGCAGCTTCAGTTGCTTTTGAAATGTTGTGTACAATGACAAAAGTTAATAATTAAATCATACATCTTTCATCAATAAGATTTTCTTTAATCAAATCACTCCATAGTTTCTTTGGAATTGGATAATTTAAATACTTATAATTCTGTTCTAATTGTTCTACTCTATCTATACCTAATATCATAGATGAAATTAATTTATTAGAGTAGGAAAATTGAAGTGCTGCGGCAGGTACAGGGACATCATGGTTTTGACAAACGAGAGAAATTTTTTTGTATTTTTCTTTAATTTCAGGTGGTATTTTATCATACCAATACGTTACATTATCTCCAATACCCTTTGCTAATATGCCTGAATTAAATACACCTCCAAGAATTATTCCAATATTATTTTTTTTTGCTATTGGAAAAAATTCATCAAGAGCACTTTGATCTATGAGCGTGTATCTTCCTGCAAGTAACATACAATCAAAATCTCCTTCATTAGCAAATTTTGTACAGATATCTGCATCGTTTAATCCAACTCCAATAGCTTTAATAACTTTTTGTTCTTTAAGTGAGTTTAAAGCTTTGTATGCTCCTTCCATTGCTTGCTTGAAATATATATCTACATCTTTACCAAAATTATATCTATCTACATCATGAATTAAACAAATATCAATTTTAGAAACTGCTAAGCGGTGAATTGATTGATCAAATGATCTCATCACTCCATCATATGAATAATCAAGATTGGGTTCAAAATTTATATGACCTTTAAATTTTCCTTCCTTAAAATAATTTCTTTTTGGACTGAGATATCTACCTACCTTTGTAGAAAGATAGTATTTATCTGGATCAATACTTTTTAGAAAATTTCCAAGTCTATGTTCACTGAGACCATAACCATATAAAGGTGAAGTATCGAAAAGATTTATATTCATTTCATAGGATTTTTTAACAATATTAAAACATTCAGGCTCGTTAAGTTCTTCAAATAAATTTCCAAGAGGTGCTCCACCAAATCCAATTGATGTAAGCTGAATATCTGTATTACCTAAATTTCTTTTTTGCATATTTTCAAAGAAGTTATTTTAAATGTAAATTTATCAGATATAAAAGTCTTATGCAAAATTCTTTTAGATGGTACGGACCTGATGACCCTGTTAGTCTTTCAGATATTAGGCAATCAAATGCTGAATATATTGTAACATCGTTACATCAAATTCCATATGGAGAAAAATGGTCTAAAAATGATGTTAGAAAGAGAATTGATTTTATAAATAAATATAATAATGCAAATAATATTAATCTAAAATGGAATGTAGTTGAAAGTATTCCAGTTCATAATGACATTAAATTAAGACATAAAAATTTTAGAAAACTAATTAATAACTATAAAGATTCTATATCAAATGTCTCTAAAAACAATATTAGAACAATTTGTTATAATTTTATGCCAATAGTTGATTGGACAAGAACACAATTAGACTTTAAACTTCCAACAGAAGGTTTAGCTTTAAAATTTAATTATCAACACATCATTATATTTGAAGTTTTTATTTTAAAATTGAATGATGTTGAATCTAGATTTTCTTATAAAGAAATTAAAGAAGCTGAAATGATGTTTAAGAAAATGAGTAAAAAAGACATTCAAAATTTGAAGATTGCAGTAATGGGTGGACTACCAGCATCTGAAAAAAAATATTCTATAAATGAATTTAAAAATATGATTGATGCATATAAAAATTACCAAAAAAAAGAATTACAAGAAAATTTAATTGATTTTGTAAGAGAAATCATACCCGTTGCTGAGGAATGTAAAGTAAATATGACTCTTCATCCAGATGATCCACCAGTAGCACTTTTTGGAATACCCAAAATTGCTTCTAATTTAAAAGACTATAAGTATATTTTAGATTCATATGATTCGTTATCAAATGGTATGGCATTTTGTTCAGGTTCACTAGCATCGAACATTAATAATAATATTTACGAAATTTTTGATACTTTTAAAAAGAAAATAAACTTTATTCATTTAAGAAATGTAAAAATTGATAAAGATAGAAAAAGTTTCTATGAGACAAATCATCTGAGTGGAGATGTTGATTTTGTCAAATTAATAAAACTAATTTTAAAAGAAGAAAAAAGAAGAAGTAAAAATAAAAAAGTTGAAATTCCAATGAGACCAGATCATGGACATTGTTTGCTAGATGATAAATTTAAAAAATCTATAAATCCTGGTTATACAGCAATTGGAAGAATGATGGGGCTATCAGAATTGAGAGGTATCATAAAAGCAGTAAGCTAAATTTTTATCAAATATCAAATTTAATATTAATTAGAATTACATCATCTACATCTAGATTTGCTAACAAATAAAAAATATTTTGTTTTTTTTCAATTTTAATATTTACATCTTTTCCATAAATTTGTTTAAACTCTTTTACCGCTGAAGGAAGTTTTAAAATTCTTCCTTTTATTTTATTTGACCCAAAATTATAAATAGAATAGATTTTTTGTTTTGAAACTGAATTTGAAAACTCATTACAAATAATCTTTTTAGATAAAGTTTGTATTAATGGAATTGAATTATCCCCAAAAAAAATTTTATGATATTTTTTAAGAATATATTTTAATGATTTTATCTTCTTTTTTTGTTCAATACTAAATGGAAGCCAGCAACCAAAAATATCTTGCCAAATAACCATTCCCATTCCATTAAAAGCTGCTCTTTTAATTAATAAGTCCTTGTCTGATCCAACACTCCATCGAGAAACAAGATTAAGCGGATGTTCTGGAAAAAGAAAACGAAAAAAATTTGAATTTATCTCCACTTTAAAATTCCTTCTAATATCACCAATTTGATCCCATGAACTTGTTAAGGTTTCAATTTGCCTTTGCTCTCTAGGTGTACCTTCTGAACAAAATTCAAATGAGGGAAATTTTTTTTGAATTTTTAAAAATGAATCAGGTAAAGAAGACATTGTATCAAGAAAAAAACCATCGATACTTGTTGCTTTAATAAATCTTTCTAAAGATTTGGCGTGACTGTCTAAGCTTTCATTAGATCTAATATCCCATGGTTTAAAAGGAATAAAAAATTTAATATTATGTGAATGACAAATATCAACAATTTTTTTTATAGTTTCATAATTTTTTGGTAAATATTTATATAATTGCCATTGATTACTTTCGTCTAAACCCAATCTCGGATACTGGTGCCAAAATAAAATTGAATCATAACCACCAAATTCTTTCCCTTCTTTAATGATTTGAATAATTTTAAATTCCATTTTTTTATAATCAAAAGCCTCTTCTCCATAAGCAAACATAAAGTGTTGTAGATAATTTTTTTTTATCCATCTATTTTTACTATCATGGTATTTTCTCAGATCATATCTTTCTCTGGTATTTTCTTTCCAAAGACTGAAAATTTTTTCTCTTCCTTGAGAGCTTGTATAAATTTTCATTAAAATGATATCTGTTAATTCACGTGTTAATTGAACTTCAGTTTCAAGCTTTTCAAAATTTTCATTTGATATAGCTTCACTAATCCCAAGATTATAGTTCGCCTGCCAAGGGAATTGATCGTAAAATTCAAAACCTAAACATTGATTTCCTAAATTATCAGATATTATTGAGGGTGGATATTCGTGTAAATTCCAAACGCCTTTATTTATTCTTTTTTTTCCATCAAAAATATCGCCTGGCTTTAAGAAATTTTTATTTTTATGAATGTTAATTAGAAATGGAAATTTTAAAAGTACTTTCTTAGGAATATCTTTATGCCATCTAGCAGATAGTTGAAAAATAAAGTCAGTAATATTTTTTTTCTTCTGAACAAAAGATATTCTTCCTTTAAAGAAATCATTTCCAAAATTTTGTGAAAAATCTATTGAAATGATGGTGAAGTTAACATCGGTTTTTTCAAAGACTTTTTCTATTTTATACTTATTTCTTGGAATTAATTTATTTTCAACTCGAATACTAAATAGTTCGTTATTAATATTTTTTATAAAACTTAATTCTTTTAAGAAAATGTTTTTATCTACAGCTAAGGATAAGTTCAAACTACCTAATGAAAAATCTGTAAACTTTTTTTTATCTTTAAATTTATTTTGCATCATAAACACATCTAAAACCAAGGGTAGCAGCCCTGTTCATTCCTTCATTTAATATTTGTAATTTCCAATGATAATTATTTTTTCTCGCACCTCCTCCAACGTGCCAATGATCATGTGCATAGAAATAACTTCCTCCTCTTAATAAAGCAAATTGGTGATTACCATCGTCATGAATGCCGGCAGTCCACTCCCAACAATTCCCACTCATATCTACACAACCACACCAACTTTCTCCTTTTCTATATGCATTAACAGATTCCAGTTTATTGCCATCATGATTACATAATGAAGGATTAAACTTGTTACCCCACGGCCAGTCTAGATATTTTGGACCAGCTGCAATATATTGCCATTCTTCATCAGTTGGAAGCCGTCCGCCAACCCATTTAGCATATGCAATTGCATCATTTTGAGAAACAAACACAACAGGAAGATTAAATATTTTTTTATTTGGTTTGTGTTCTAAAAATCTTTGTGAATCTTTTGGCTGATAACCAGTTTTTTTTAAAAAAAAGGAATATTGTTGATTAGTTACTGGATATTTATCAACTAACAAATTTTTAATTTTAACATTTCTTGGACCATGATCAGTTGAGCATGTACCCTCAAGTGTTAAATGCTCAACTCTATAAGTATATTCATTTGATTCTATAAATATTTTTTTATTTACAAATGATTTCATACTTTAAAAATCTATTTTAGTTGCTTTAGTGTATCATGAAAAAAAGGTGATTGTATTTGCTTTTTCAATAAAGGATCTTTAGTTTTTTTCATCCATCTTACAATTTTTCTCAATAGTTCACTTTTAATACTTTTATATTTTTTGCTATTAGCTAAATTTTTTATTTCAAATTTATCTCTATTTATATCATATAATTCATAGCGTTCTCGAATATTAATAATTTGCCCTAGCATAGTTTTATATGTATCTCCCATCATTATATCTCCTGGCACTCTTACAATTCTATCAGAATCAAAATTTATAATTAATTTGAAATTTTTATTTCGAACACACCGCATTGGATCAAATAGATCATGATAAGTTTTTTCTGCAAAAATTTCATTATTCTCAGAATATTTTTTATTTAATATTAGTGGATAAAAACTTTTACCTTGTATTTCTTTTGGAATTTTAATTTTTGCGAAATCTAAAAGTGTTGGTAGAATATCAATATTAGTAATTAATTCGCTAAATTTTTTATTTTTTATGTTTAATTTTGGATAAGAAATTATAAGACAAGTTTCAATGCCAGAGTCATATAGAGTTCCTTTTGCTCTGGGGAATGGGATCCCGTGATCTGTTGTAAAAACTATAATAGTATTTTCATAAAGATTTTTCTTCTTTAGAAGGTTTATTATTTTAAAAACTGTATCATCTATTTTTTTAATTGCTCCTTGCATTTCTGCAAACTCTCTTCGGCTATAAATATTTTTTGGTATATATTTTGGAATATACACACCTTTAGATTTATCTGGTTTAACACCTCCATAATCAAAAGGACGATGGGGTTCAAAGAAATTAACTTCAGCATAAAAAGGTTTTTTGAAAATTTTACTATCAATAATCTTTGTAATATTTTTTAACACTTCATCAGCCGGTCTCTCTGGAAAAATTTTATTAAAACCAAGTGTTTTCTCATGATAGGTGACATGCTGTAATCCAAAAAGTATTGAGTTATAACCATTTTTTGAAAAATATTTTGCGATGTGATTAATTTTTTTATCAAGACTCCAACCAAAATGTGCATGTGCTAATCCCAATACACCTGTATTGTGAGGATACATCCCAGTAGCTATCGCAGCTCTACTTGGGCTACAACCAGGGCTTGTTGAAAATGAGTTTT
This sequence comes from uncultured Alphaproteobacteria bacterium, assembly GCA_902585605.1. Classification (GTDB taxonomy): domain Bacteria; phylum Pseudomonadota; class Alphaproteobacteria; order HIMB59; genus CACPNW01. The sequence goes on along the minus strand of CACIED010000003.1, from coordinate 27,661 downwards.
TAAATAAGATACCGTTTTTGGCTAGTGTATCTATAGCATTTGAATTGATAGATTTTACTCCATAACAACCCAAGTGTCTTCCAATATCGTGGCAAATAATCTTTATAATATTTGGATGTTTCAAGAAATATCTATCCCTTAACTGACCCAGCTGTTAAGCCAGTTATCACTCTCTCTTGGAAAAGTATAAACACCGTAATGCTTGGCAAAATACTAACTACTACTGCTGCAAACATTCCAACGTAATCAGAGAAAAATTCATTTGTAAAATAACTTATACCAAACTGGATTGTTCTTATTTCAGTTGAAGAAGTTAAAAGCATTGCGTAGATAAATTCATTCCAACATAAAATGAACTGAAACGTTCCTGCAGTAGCTAACCCAGGAAGAGCTAATGGCAACATAATTCTAAAATATCGAGCTACAAAATTACAACCATCTAAATATGATGCTTCTTCTATTTCTTTTGGAATTCCTTTAAAAAATTCTGTTAAAATAAATGTAGATACTGGTAATCCAACTGCACAGTAAACTAATATTAGACCAAGCCTTGTGTCATAAAGATTTAAAAAATTGATAATTGCGTAGTATGGGATAATTAATGCATTTAAAGGAACTAAAATACCAGCTGTTATCATTAAAAATAATACATTTTTCCACCAAAAAATATGTCGGGCTATAGCAAAAGCACACATGGAAGCAAAAAGGATATTTAAAAAAGTAGCGCAGGTGCTAATAACTAAAGAATTAATTATTAGTTGAATTAAACCTGCTTCTTGAATTGCATTTGAATAGTTTTGAAATTGGAAAACTTTTGGTAACTTAAATGGATTATCAAGTAACTCTGCATTTGTTTTTAAGGAAGCAAGGACCAACCAAAGAAATGGGAATACTGCATATACAACAAAAGAAATTATTATTACCCACTTAAAAATAGAATAAAAATTTAAAGAATTATCCTTAGTCATATTAGTTATAAGTCTCACTTTTTAATATTCTACGAAGTAAAAGAAGTAACATAGCTCCCAATGCAATCATTATAACTCCTGCGGCACTTCCTCTTCCAAGTCTTTGAACAGTTAACTCATTCCAAATGTAAACTACAAGTACTTGAGTTTTATTTGCTGGACCGCCAGCAGTCATAAGATAAACATATTCAAATTGTCTTAAATTAAAGATTACAGCTAAAATGATGCAAAGAAAAAATGTGCTCTTAATTAAAGGAGCTGTAATATAAAAATCTTTTTGAATTTGACTTGCTCCATCTATCTTTGCGGCGTCGTAATAATCTTCTGATATGCTTGCTGTTTTTGCTAACATGATAACCATAAAATAACCAACGTAGCACAAAGAAAACCCAATTAATGCAGCATTTGCAGTTCTTACATTTCCTAACCAATTATGGTTTTTATAATCAGATAAACCTATGTTATCTAAAATATAATTTAATAGTCCATATTCAGCATTAAAAACAGCTGCCCAAAGCATCGCTATGGCTGCTGATGATACAACTTGTGGCACAAATAGGACTGTTCTAAAAACTTTCCATCCCCTTGATCGATGAGATAAGAGTAATGCTATAATAAGACCTAACGGAACGGTAATAAGTGCTGCAGTGATGCACCAATATAGGTTATTTGTAATTGCCCTTACAAAGCTTTTTTTATTAAATAATTTAATGTAGTTTTCAAACCCAACAAATTCTGCATCAATACCATCCCAATTTGTAAAGCTACTCGCTAAAAGAAATAAAATTGGTAAAATAAAAAAAAGTGTGAAAAGAATTAAGGTAGGTGCAATAAATAATAATAACCAACCAACCTCATCTTTTTTTATTTTCATAGGTAAATAAACTATGAGGTATAAAAATACCTCATAGTTATTAAGTTATTATTCAGCGTCTTGTAACATTTCTACTGCACCTTCAGGTGTAACATCACCTAAAGCCAAAGCAGACAATGCTTGTGGAAATTCACTAGCTACCGCTAAAGAGCCAATTCCATTTTGAAAGATAGGAGCAACATAAGGAGCGTCACTTATTCCCTGTTTCATTTCTATGAACAGTCTATCCATATCATTAGGTAGATCAGCATTAACAATGAACATCGCACCTGAACTATAAGATAGCCTTGCAACATTTTCAGGAATAGTTAACCACTTTAAAAACTTAACTATTGCTTCTTCTTTTGCAGGATCAGATTGTTTGCCTGCAGCTAATGATGATTGTCTACCACCTACATAACCTCCAGGTGAACCTTCACCACCCATTAACATGGGAGCAGCAGCGACACCTATATTTTCATGTAGACCAGGTATACCGTCAGAAGTGTATCGAGCAATAAACCAAGGACCATTCATAAATACTGCAGTTCTTTCATTTAGGAAATGACCTCCTGAAACACCTGCATCTGCACCAATGGCATCACTAGTGGTGTATTGATACATTTTTTCCATAACTTCAAAAGCTTTGACATAGGCTGGGTGATCGAGACCTTTTTCATAAATATCTGGTCCACCAGCAGAAGCTAATGCTTGTGAATACCATAACATTGATGTCCAACCATTTTTACCAGTCATTTGAGATGTACAAACTTTGCCATTAGCAGTAACTGCTTCACACATTTTGAAAAAATCATCATAATTGTCAGGGAACTCATCATAACCTGCTTCCTTTAATATTTTTTTATTATAAGTAACAGGAGTTACGAAAAGTTCGTATGGCAATGCAGAAAGAACTCCATCAGTCATAGCAGATTGAAGTGCATTTTCTGGATATACATTATTCCAATGTGGATCTGAATTTATATGAGGAGCAAGATCCATTGCTTTCCCACTTCTATGTAAAACATCTAAAAGCTGAGCACCAACTGTCATTATGTCAGGTAATTCACCTGTCGCTATCTGAGCAGTTAGTTTTTGAGCATAAATGTCGTAGTCAGTTTGTTCTTCAACCACTACTTTTATTGAACCTGCATTTGCTGCATTAAATTCATCTATTAGCTCACCAATAACTGTAGTCTTTGAGTCTTTTCCAACCCAAATAGACGGCCAAGTTATTGTTATTTCTGCAGAAGCTACAGAAGAAATTACAGTAAAAGAGATTGCAATAAAAGTAATTGAAAGTTTTTTAAGAATTAATTTTATCATTATTCCTCCAATTTAATGTTTAAACATAAACATATAGTAAATATTTATACAAGAGAAATTGATAATAAAAGCCATTATAAAAAGGAAAAATATTCTGTTTTTTTGTTTTTTACTTGGTAGTGTTATAATCATAAAAAAAAGAAGATATTTTCGTATAAGGAAGCTTTAAATGATTGGTTGTCTTAGTCTTGGTAGGGAAACATTTGATGTAAATTTTGCAAATGAAAAAATAGGCTTAGTAGAACAAAGATTAAAAAAATTAAGTTATAACATTATTTTTTTTGAAAAATTAATTACAAATGATGTAATTAGTGAAGAAGCATTGTCTTTTTTTAAGCAAAAAAAATGTAAGAAATACTTAATTATTCAGTCAACATTTACTGACTCAAAATTTATTAAAAAATTCACTAAAGTTTTTAAAAAACCAATTTTTTTTATATCTTTTAAAGAAAAAAGAACGGGGGGCAGATTAAGACTAAATTCTCTTTGTGGAGTTAATTTAGGATTACATTCATTAATAAAAAACAAAATTTATTCTGATTTTGTTATCTTTGATAAAGAAGTTAATTACTTCAACAAAAAAATAGTTGAGTTTATTAATAATAAAGACAATTTAGATAAAAGCTATTTAAAAAAAATTGAAAACTCTGGAAAGAATTTTAAACAGATTACCTACTCAAATCCTAAAATAGCTTTAGTTGGTAAAAGACCAGATGGTTTTGATACATGTGACTATGAAGTGAGTGAATTAAAAAATAAACTTCATACAAATGTTTCTAAAATTAGTTTAAAAAAATTATTTAAAATTTCTAGTAAAATTGAGAAAAATGAAATTATAAATACTAAAAAAAATATTGGAAAAAATTTCAAAGATTTAAAAAATCTTAATCAAATTGAAGTTGAAAAAAGTATTTCATTATTTCATGGACTAGAAAAAATTCAAAAAAAAGAAAAGTTTGATGCTTTTGCAGTGAGATGTTGGCCGGAAATGTTTACTGAATATGGTTGTGCTTCGTGTGCTCCAATGGCGATGATGAACGAAAAAAAAATAAGTTCTGCATGTGAAGCAGATGTTCTTGGAAGTTTAAGTTGTAATATTTTAAATCAATTAAATAATAAGCCCTCACTTCTGGTAGATATTGTTGATTTAGATATAAAAGACAACACTGCAGTATTCTGGCATTGTGGACTTGCACCTATAAGTATGGCAGAAAAAAATAAGGCTAATGTGACTGTACATTCAAATCGAAGAAAACCCTTGCTGCATGACTTTGCTTTAAAACCAGGTAAAATAACTATCTTCAGAGTTTCAAAATCTGAAAACAAATTAAAATTTTTTATAGCAAGAGGGGAAATTATTAAGAGAAAAAAATCTTTCTCCGGTACTTCTGGAGTAGTGAGTTTAGGAAAAGATACAAATAAAAAAATAAAAAAAATATTCTTAAGTGGATTGGAACATCATTTAGCTTTTACTTACGGAAATATTTTTAAAGATATACAAAATTTAGGAACTAAATTACAAATACCAACATATACAATATGAGTAGTTATATAAAGTATGGAATCATTGGCGCAGGAACTATGGGTCAGGAACATATTAAAAATGTTAATTTATTAGATAACGCTAAAGTCACATCAATATGTGATCCTAACGAGGGTTCATTAAACCAATCTTCATCGCTTATTACGAATGATTTTAACTCATATAGGGACTTAGATGAATTAATAAATAACGATGATGCAGATGCATATATAATTGCCACTCCAAATTTTACTCATATTGAAGTTTTAGAAAAAATTTTGAAAACCAATAAACATCTTTTAATAGAAAAGCCACTTTGCACAACCATTGATGATTGTAAAAAATTTCAATTAATTTCAAAAGATTATTCAAAAGTGATTTGGGTAGGTATGGAATACAGATATATGCCACCTGTTAAAAAATTAATTGAAAGAGTTCATAATAAAACTTTAGGTAAATTAAAAATGATATCTATTCGTGAACATCGTTTTCCATTTCTTAAAAAAGTTGATAATTGGAATAGATTTGATTCAAACACTGGTGGTACAATGGTTGAAAAATGTTGTCATTTTTTTGATTTGATGAGATTTATAACTCAAAGTGAAGTTAAACAAGTTTTTGCAAGCGGCAGTCAAGATGTGAATCATCTTGATGAAAAATACAGTGGTAAAGTACCAGATATTATTGATAATGGATACGTAATAATTGATTTTCAAAGTGGTGTTAGAGGATTATTAGATTTATGTATGTTTGCAGAAAATTCTGAATACCAGGAAGAAGTAGTAGCTGTTGGAGACAAAGGGAAAATTGAAGCATTTGTTCCATCTCACGATTCTGGTAAAAATATCTCTCAAGTAAAAATGGGAATGAGGAATAGTTCTACTATAATGACTGATGATATGGAAGTTGATAAAAAAATATTAATGGCAGGACACCATCATGGATCAACATATTTTGAACATTTGGCATTTTATGATGCTATTAAAAATAATACACTACCTGATGTTTCACTCGAAGATGGTTTAATGTCCGTTGCTATAGGTCAAGCAGCAGAACTATCGATAAAAGAAAATCGTGTAATTAAAATGAGTGAATTTAATCTTTAAAATTTTGAAGAAATTCATTTGTTTTTTTTATAATAAATTTACTAACCCTTTCATTAGATTCTTCAGTTACTCCTGCATTATGTGGTGTTAGAATACAATTCATTTCGTTTGTTATCTTTGATAAAAATGTTTCATTAACAGGCTCGCTTTCAAAAACATCTAAGGCAAAACCAGAAATATTATTATTAAAATAAGCATTAAGTAAGTCTGTTTCGTTTATTATACCTCCTCTTGAAGAATTAATAATTATTGGTTTTTTTTTCATTTTAATAAATGACTCATTATTAAACATGTATTTTGTTTCATTATTAAGAGGAACATGAATAGATATGATATCTGCAAAATTAAGAATTTCTTCAAAAGATACCTTTCTGACATTATGTGAATTTGTTTCTTCTAGAGACACATATGGATCAAATGTAATTGTTGAAACGTCAAAAGCGTTAGCAAGCTTTAGAACTTTTTTTGATATATTTCCAAATCCTATAAGTCCTAATGTTTTACCACTTATTTCCATTGTATTAATTGTAGTCCTTGGCCATTTTCCATTTTGAGTTTGTACATTTACAATTGTAGTTTTTTTTAAAAGCGTTAGTGATGAATTAATTACATATTCAGCAACAGAATCAGCATTCATACCTGTTGCAGGTTGCACGAATATATTATTATTTTTGCAATATTCAGTATCTATATTATCAAGGCCAACACCAAGTCTTCCAATAAATTTTAATTTAAGAGCTTTTTCTAAAAGAAACTTATCTAGTTTTGTTTTATTTCTTACAATAATTCCATCAAAGTTAGGTATTTCTTTTTCTAAATAATCTTTATCTGACCAGGCTTCAGATCTGTATGTAATGTTAAAATCTTGATGTAAATTTTTTAAAGCCTCTTGATTTAAAAATTCTGTAATTAATATTTTTATCATTTAATTTTTGTAATTTTTAATTTTTTTATAAATTTTTTTACTATACTCATTTTAGGTATTGAGTATATTCCACCCGTTTTCATACACTTTAATGTTGCTGTTGCAGCAGCAAATAAAATACTTTCAGAATTTGAGTTGTTTTGTGATAAAGCTGATGCAAAAGCACCATGAAAAACATCTCCTGCACAATTTGTTTCAACGGTTTTTACTTTAGGAACTTTACAGTGATATAATGAATTATTTTCTACCCAATAAACGCCTCTTGATCCCATAGTAACAGCTACGAATTTTTTTGTTTCATTAAATATTTGAAAAAGAGCTGATTCAAAATTCTTATTTTTTTTATATGTTTTCAAACCCTCTTCAGAGAATATAGGATGGGAAGCATTTTTTATGATCTTTGAAATACTTGAAGAGTTTTTAAAGTTATCCAAATCAGCAACACATTTAATATTTTTTTCCTTAGAGTTGATAGCAATTTTAGTAGCTAAATTAATCCATCTCATATCTATTGAATAAATATCCTTTTTTCTAAACTCTAAAGTCGGCAATTTTTTATATTTAAGTAACTTCGGATCATTATAAGCTGCCAGCAATCTTTCACCTTTAGTATCTTCAATTACAAAACTTTGAGATGATTGACAATTTTTTATAATAATTGATTTATCAATATTTATAGAAAATTTTTTAAATTCATTTCTTAAGAAAATTGATGAATCGTCATCACCAAATTTACCAATAAACTTTGAGTTAAATCCTAATTTTTTAGCAGTAAATGCTGATACCGCCGCTGATCCACCTAGTCTTCTATCAATACCACTTGATAAAACCTTAATTGGTTTTTTTGGAAACTTGTCTATTTTGCTTATGTAGTCTGCAAATATAGATCCTGCACAAATGATCATAAAAGGCTTTTATAGATATTTAACTATACCAATAAATTTTCTAAACCTATCTCTTATGGTTATGGGATTGAGAGGTATAGGATCAATTTTAACATTGCCTGAATTAATCTTTGAAATAATTACATAAGAATTATTTTTGTCTTCAATAGCTTTTGATAATTCATTTAAAGTTTCTTCCCCTGAGCATTCGATTACTTTTTTACAGCCAGCACCAAGTGCAATGTCTTTTAAAGAGGTATTTTCATCTGTGAATGTTCTTTGATCTCCAGTTGAACCATATGATCCATTATCAATTATTAATAAAGTATAATTTGAAGGCGCTCTATTTCCAATAGTTGCTAGAGTATTCATATTCATTAATACTGATCCATCACCATCAATACTAATAACTTGTTTTGTTTGAGACAATGACAAACCTAGGCCTATTGAAGACGACAAGCCCATACTACCCAACATATAAAAAAAATTTGGCTGATCATTAATTTTATACAATTCTTGAGATGGAAGGCCTATATTACATATTACTAAGTTATCTTTAAGAATATTTTGTATCTTATTTAACAATTCAAAACGGTTCATTTATCATCTTTCATTAAATTAAAATCACATAAAATAGCAACTGGTGATTCAACAACTTTGGCATGTTTGCTAAATGTTGTAATTCTATCTAAATCTTTTTCAGAAGAACAATGCAACATTGGAATTCTTAAAGTTTGTAAAATATTTTCAGTTATTTTAGCCATTCCACCTTGTGCTCCTACTGGCTCACCTGGTGTGCCTCTATAACTAATTAGGAAAACAACGGGCATTTGGTATAATTGTAATAAAGAAACAATTGCATTAACTGAATTCCCAATTCCTGTATTCTGCATCATTATACATGGAAATTTATTTCCTAAGTAAGCTCCGGCACATATACCCATACCTTCTTCCTCTCGTGGTACAGCCGAATAATAAACATCCTTATCATTTTCAAGAATGTCAATCATGTTAGCTAGTAACTTACACGGGACACTTAAATAAAAATCTACTCCACCTTTTTTTAAGTTATCAATAATTTTTTTACTGATTTTCATTTATGCAGATGTCTATAGATATAAAATTATAAAACAATAAATTAATTTATTTAAAATCATTTCTTAATTTTATTTTTGTATTTGAATTATATTTTTCACCTTCTTTTAAAATAGTTGATGGAAAATTTGGTTGATTAATAGCATCAGGAAAAATTTGAGTCTCTAGACACATACCGTATTGTAAGCCATATTTTCGATTATGTTTGCCAGCGTATGAGTCTTTCATCATATTCCCAGTATAAAATTGTATTCCAGGTTGATCAGTCGAGTATTCAACTCCCATACCAGTAATGTTACTATAGATGGAAGCTATAGATTTATCAATATAATGATCTTTGAGAACATAATTGTGATCGATACCCCCGCTTTCTAAAAAAGTATTATTTATTTCAAATGAATTATTAAGATCATATTTTGTATTAACAACATCTAATAATTTACCAGTAGGAATTGACCCCTCATCAGTTTCACAAATTTGATTAGATAATATTCTGACAACATGCTCAGTAATATTTTTGTAATTATCTTTATGACCATGGAAATTCCAATAATTATGATTAGTCATATTAACAATAGTATCTTGGTCAGAAGTAGCATTAAAGGAAATTAGAATTTCGTTATTGTTATTAAGCTCGTAAATAGTTTTACAATTTAAATTGCCTGGATAATTTTCTTCTAAATGTTTAGATTGGTATGTGAGCTCTACTTTTATACTTTCACTTGTTTTTTTAATATCAGCTATTTTCCAAATCTTTTTATTAAAACCTACCTCTCCACCATGTAGATGATCAGGTTTGGTATTAGAATATAAATTATATTCTTCCCCATTAAGAGTAAATTTACTGTTTCCTATTCTATTACAAACTCTTCCAATAATTGAATTAAAATATCCATGGGCTTCCAGACAATCATCTAAATTACCATAACCTAATAATACATCCTCTGTTTCAGAGACATTTGAAGAAGTTGGGATACAAACCTCGCTCATATAACCACCATATGTATAAAAACTAAAACTATAATTGTTTGAATTAATAATATTAACTATGTCAATATCTAAACCTTTATCATTTTGGAGTTTGGTAATTTTGTATTCCATTATGTTTTTCTCAATCTTTGAAAATTATTTTTTCTTTGTTGAAGATAAATGATTAATCCACCTAAAACTATAAAAAAAGTACCTGGAAAGAGTTGATCAACTGGCCATTCTGCAAAAAATATCCAACCTAAAATAAGTGCAAAAAATATTTCAATGTAATCAAATGGCATAATTTTACTAAGTTCTGCTTTTCTAGCACCATATATTAAAAGTAAAGTTCCAGATCCTCCTGCAATCCCCATTACACAAACTACTAAGAAATCATTTATACTTTTGAAATTTTCCCACATATCAAAAAACACTACTAACATACATGCAACTATGATTGTCCCTGTTTGACCATACAAGTTGATAAGTGGTGAAGGAACATGATCTTCAAAACTTAAGGATGTTACCCTTGCTAATGAATATCCAAAAGCAGCAAGTATAGGAAGTAATAACATATAATTAAAGTCTGATGACCAAGGTTGCATAATTAAAACGATACCTACAAAACCAGAAATTACTGCACTCATTTTATACCAACCAAATTTTTCACCTAATAAAGGAATAGCAAGAAGGGTGACCATCATGGGCCCAGTGTATTCCATGGTAGCGACTAAAGCAAAAGGTAAGTAAGCATAAGAAGTATAGAGACATAATTGAGCCAATGCTACAAATACTCCACGGAATAATCCTAACTTCCATTGCTTTATTTTTATTTGTCTACCGTTTTGATGCCAATCATGTGAAAAATATAAAGCAATAAAACATGGGATCATTCCAAATAAATTTCTAAAAACAGAAAGTTGAGCTGCTGGATATTCGTTTCGTAAAAACTTTATCGCAATCCCCATACAATCTAATAAAAACAAACCTGAAAGTGATAATATAACAGCTAAAAATAAATTATTTTTCATTAACCATAATCTATTATTCTAAAATAATTTCTTTTCCTGCTTCTTGACTTTTATAAATTCCATCTAAAATTTTCATTACTTGTAGAGAGTGTTCAGCAGGAATAGTAACTGGTTGATCGTTTGCAACAAACTCTGCAAACTCGATACATTCTTTGGCATGAGGTTCAATAGTGTCTTTTAAATTTCCTTCAATTTTTTTAGTTATGTGAGTTTGAGAATTGATATCATTTTTTATAATCTCACAATTAGGCCAATGCAAACCAGCTTCTCTTCCGTATAACCATACCTGCATATCTTCTATTTTATCTTCAGGTAGTTTATGATGAAGCATCCATGATACTTCAAGCATCAAGGTTGCACCATTTTTAAACCTAACAAACGCAGCTGCAAAATCTTCAACGTTCATTGCTTCCTTATCGTACTCTCCATTGTAACTAAAAGAATTTGATTGCTTTGCTAATTCTGTTTTTGACACACCCGTCACAGAAAGTGGTTCTGGATTGTTCATAAACCAAAGAGTTAAATCTAATACGTGCACCCCTATATCAATACAAGGCCCTCCTCCTGAATTTTCTTTTTTTAAAAAACCAAGTGAGACTGGTAAAAAATTTCTTCTAAGCATCCAAGAACGTGCATGATATATCGAACCAATTGAATTGGATTCTTCTTTTATTAATTGAGAATCTTTTCTGAATCTAAAGTGTTGAGCACACATTAATTTTTTATTCGTTTGATCTCTTACTTCAATCATTTTTTTTATTTGTGAGACATTTGGAGCTAAGGGTTTTTCACATAAAACATCTTTGCCAGCTTGCATTGCTTTAATTGCTAAATCACAGTGATAGTTATTAGGTGCACAAATATCTATCACATCTATATCTGGATCATTAATCATATCTAGGGGATCAAGATATAATTTTTTTATTTGATTTATATTGCCCCAATCTTCAAGAATAGAATTATTTATATCGGAACCTGCTATTAATTCTGCATGTTCTGACATGCGCCAACCAGGTACATGTAACTTCGCAATACCCCCAACGCCAATAATACCAACTTTTATTTTACTCATATTTATATTTTTTAATTTAGATATTTATCCATTTTTTTTCTTTTTCTGATTGGTAAATTGATGCCATTATACTACTTCTCAATGCTGCTTCTTTAGGAGTAACTAGGTTTTTAGTATTGTTATCAATTAATGAATTGAGAAACAAATCAAATGCATGTGGTAATGTTTCTGGTAAATTTTCTTCTATTCTTTCTATTTTTTTACCTTCCTTATTTTCGTTTATAATTAATTGCTCATTCGTTGTTCTTGCGTGAGCTTTTGTGCCACTTACAAAAATAGTGTATGGCTGCGCTACATCTATCCATCCCGCAGCAATACTAGCTATCAACCCACTTTTAAATTTTATTAATGCTTCTCCACTCTCTTCACAACCTGGATATTGATTATATACTTTTGTGAAGGTTGCACTTACTGACTCAACATCAGAAAAAAACCACAAGAGAAGATCTAAAACATGTGTTCCTAAATCACCAAAAGCCCCAACGCCTGCAGCTTTGAGATCTGTCATCCACTGATAGTTTTTGAAAATATCCCTCATAATACCATCGTGACAATTAACCAGTCGAATTCTTGAAACATCACCAAAATAATTGGCAGTAATTAATTCTTTAAGCTTTATGTAAACAGGATTACTTCTCATGAAATAGCCTGTTTGGAAAATAATTTTTGATGACTCAATTAAATTTGCCATTTCAAAGGAATCTTTTTTTCCTATCCCCAAAGGTTTTTCTATAAAACAGTGTTTTTTATTCTCAGTAATTTTTTTAACTAATTCATAGTGCAAATTAGTTTCTGAACATACAATAACACCATCTAAATTAGGTTCTTTCAATAAATCAATATAGTTATCATAATTTTTACATTTTAGTTTTTCAGAGTCACTTTTTGACCTATTCTTGTCTTTGTCCCAAACACCAATACAATTAATTTTAATGTTTGAAAGTACCTTAGAAATAAAATTTGGTGTATGAATATGAGAGGTTCCAATAAATGCTATATTTTTCATTACAGTTATAAAAACTACTTATATAGCACAACACTGATCTACCCAGTGACCTGGTTCAACTTCAATAAGACCCATTTTTATTTCTCCACCTTTGCAATCTACTCCAGGATTAGGACATCTTGTTCTAAACACACAACCTGGAGGTGGATTTAATGCGCTAGGAATTTCTCCCTTTAGCTCTATAGCTTCAGATCTTTTCTCTGGATCAATTGATGGAATAGAAGATAATAGTGCCTTTGTGTAAGAATGTTTTGGGTTCTTAAATAATTCTCTTGAAGGTCCCATTTCAACTATGTGCCCCAAATACATAACTGCAACAACATCACATACATGAGCTACTACACTTAAATCATGACTTATAAATAAGTAAGTTAGGTTAAGTTCGGTTTGAAGTTGTTTTAAAAGATTTAATATATCTGCTTGTATTGATACATCTAAAGCAGCAACACTTTCATCTGCTACTATAAATTTTGGATTACTTACTAAGGCTCTTGCAATTGATATTCTTTGTCTTTGTCCTCCAGAAAATGCATGAGGAAATCTTCTTAAATGCTCAATATTTAATCTACATTTAGCAGCAATATCTCTTACTCTTTCATCAGTTTCTTGTCTTGAGTTTGTTATTCTCATCACTTCTAAAGGCTCTGCAATAATATCCCTCACGGTCATTCTTGGGCTTAAAGCAGCATAAGGATCTTGAAAAATTAATTGAGCTTTTTTTCTATATTCTTTTAAATCTTGTTTGTTCATATCTGTTAAATCATAATCTCTTTCTTCGTCATGAAAAATAACATTTCCAGAACTGATTTTATTAGCTCCAAGTATTGCTCTGCCAAGAGTAGTTTTGCCTGAACCAGATTCACCCACTAAACCAAAAAAAGATCCTTTTTTAATTTTTATATTAATATTATTTACAGCATGTATTTTTTGTTTTTTTGAAATAAAATTTTCTTGATAATCAAAATTTACTGAAACATTATTTACTGAAATTAAATTATCACCCATTTTGACCACACTTAATTCCGCACTGATCAACCCAGTGACCTGGTTCAACTTCAATTAATTTCATTTCTATTTTACCATCTTTTCCTTCTGGATTATGATGGGGGCATCTAGTTCTAAATACACATCCTGTTGGTCTATCTAATGGACTTGGAATATTTCCAGGTATTGGAGATAATGGTGCGTCTAAGTTATTTATGTCAGGTAAAGCTTGTAATAGCCCTTTTGTATAAGGATGTTTTGGATTTTTAAGGATCTCATTTACTGGACCTTTTTCCACTACACTTCCTAAATACATTACTGCTACATGATCAGCTACCTGCGCAATAACACCTAGATCGTGAGTAATAAATATTACTCCCATTTGATATTCTTTAATAATATCTTTAATTAGATTAATTACTTGAGCTTGAATTGTTACGTCTAAAGCAGTTGTTGGCTCATCTGCTAATAAAAGTTTAGGCATAGTGGATAGTGCCATAGCTATCATTGCTCTTTGACGCATTCCCCCAGACAATTCAAATGCATATTGATTAAACCTTTTTTCTGCATCTGCTATACCTACTCTTTTAAGCATGTTTATAGATATTGATTTTGCCTCCTCTTTATTAATATTTTTATGAATTAGTAATTGCTCAACCATTTGTGCGCCAATTTTTATTGCTGGAGCAAAACTTGCCATAGGCTCTTGAAAAATCATTGATACTTTACCACCTCTAATTTTTTTTAAGTCTTGCTTAGAGGTAAATTGAAGAACATTTTCGTTGTCTAAAATTATTTCTGCGTCTTCGTTGTAAGAAGTATTGCCTGGATTTAATTGCATAATCGATTTAGCAGTCACAGATTTACCTGATCCGGATTCACCAACTATACCAAGTACTTCACCTTGATCTACAGAAAGAGAGATATTTTCAACTGCTGTAATTCTACCTTCATCAGTATCAAATTTTACATCTAAATTTTTTACTTCTAATAAATGACTCATATTATTTTACCTTATGAGGATCTGCTGCATCACGTAATCCATCTCCCACATAGACAAATGTTAAAATTAATACGACTAAGAAAAATACAGGGATAAAATACCATTGATAGTTTAAAAGTACGTCGGCCTTTGTTGCATTTTGCAAAAGTACACCTAGAGAGTTTACTGGCTCTCTCAAACCAAGTCCTATAAAACTTAAAGCAGTTTCAGATAATAACATGTACGGAAAACTAATGACTAGATCGACAATAATATAACTCGTAAAACTTGGTAATAAGTGTCTTACAATAATATGAGTAGATGATGCTCCACAAAGCTTTGCAGCAAGAATATATTCTTGGCTTCTTTCACTAAGTAGATGTGTTCTTACTCTTCTAGCAAGTGTTGGCCATGAAATTAATCCAAGCAAACAGGAAATAAAAAAGAACCGTAATTCAGAACTCCATTCTAATGGAGCAAAGGCAGCAAGACACATAAATAAAGGTATTGGCGGTACCGTTCGAATTGCATCAGTAAACATTTGTAATACACTATCAATCCATCCACCATAGTAACCTGAAATCCCGCCTATAATTAGTGATAGAACAAAAGATATAAACACACCAAGTGTTCCTACAGCTAGCGAAATGTAAATTGCACTTAAGGTTCTGCTAAATAAATCTTTTCCAGCCTTATCTGTTCCAAATATATGAATACCACCCTCTTCGACGCCAAATAAATGAGTATTAAATGTAAAACCTGGAATTTTAAAATCTAAAATTTTTCCTGGAAGATTTATATTAAAATCAAAAACTTTATATTCCCAACCTTCAACAAAAAAATAAACGTATCTTCTTTTTTCAGTATCAACTTTATATACCCATCGAAAATTTGTATCTGCTCCTCTATATTTTTCTAATGTATGTAAAAAAGGCCTAGCTGAAAATCCATTTTCATCCCAAAACATTGGAATTTGAGGTGCACCATTTTCATACTCTTTGTCTCTTCCTGCTATAGTTGGATCATAAGGAGATAGAAAATCAGAGAATAAACTACAAATTATCATAAATAATAAAATAGATCCTGCAATCATTGCAGATCTATTTCCAAAAAAACGTGTTCTTACTAACTGCATCTGCGTTGCTGTATAATAAGCTTCTTTTTTTTGATTATTAACCTCCACCCATTACTCCTTTTCTAATCCTTGGATCAATTATAGCTAAAATAATATCGGTTATAAAATTCACAAAAACAATTGTTGCCGTCAAAAGAAAAATAATTGCACCAGCTAATTGTTGATCATTAGATCTAGCCAAAGCTTCAATTAAAAGCGCACCAGCTTCGGTAAGAATAAGTATTAATGCTACAATTGGCAAAGCACTAAAAATTCTATTTAAATCGAAGCCAATAGAGTTAATTACTGGTCCCAAAGAATGTTTGGCAGGATATCTCCAAAGCAGACTCATACCAGAAATCCCTCTTGCTCTTGCTGCCATAACATACAATTTATCATTTTCATCTAGCATCAGTGCTCTAACTGTTTGAAGAGCAAAGGCAGTTGCATTCCAACCTAAAACAAATATTGGAAGCCAAGCTCTACTTAAAAAATCAAATAGTTTTGCTGATGACCAGGGTTCGTTTTCATATTCTTGAGAGAACAAGCCTGTCATCGTATCTCCATAGTAAACAGTCATAAAAAGCATAATACAGAGTGCTACTAAAAAATTGGGAAGTGCTATTCCAAGATAACTTATAAACTTGAGAGTATTATCTAATGTAGCATATTTTGTTGTGGCTGAAATGATACCTACTGGAATTGCTATTAAATAAGAAAATATAAGAGCTACCAAACAAATAGTTAGTGACAGCATAAATCTTCCACTTAAAAGTTCGTTAATATTCATTCTCAGAATACAACTATCACCAAAATCTCCATTTAAAACTATATTAGATACCCACTTTCCATAACGATATAAAAAAGGTTTGTCTAAACCTAAACGAATTTTTTCTTTTTCTATATCTTCATAAGTTATTTGAGATCCCTGAGTATTTTTAAAAGCAAGATATCTTTCAGCACAAGTTCCAGGAACTAATTCCATTAATGAAAAAACAATAAAACATACAAGAAGCAAAGTTATAACTGCAAGTCCTGCTCTTGTGAGAGTGAATTGTATAAAATTAATCATATAAAATAATTAGGAAACAAGAATAATTAAAAAAAGAAAAGCGGCAATATATAATTGCCGCTTTTTTTATTATTTATTGAGTTAAATTACTCGTCTAACCACCATTGCGTAGCTAGGTATGGGTATGTTCTATAATACTCATACGAAGTAGTTTTAAACTGCGTAAAGTTTTTCAAAGCATTTCTATGATAAGTTGGGAAAGGTGCTTTCACCGTACCAATCAATAAACTTTGTTCTGTTAACATTGTTGCAATTTTTGCTCCCCACTCATTAGACTCAGCAGTACCAAGTGCATATGATTGGAATTTATCAATTCCGTCACTTAAGTCATATACCCACTGAGGAGGTTCAATGCCTTCATCGCCATTACTATCAATATAAGCTGCCCATTGTAAGCCTTGCGTATGATTAAAGTAATTTCCAAAAGGAGGTTTAAACGTTTCAGGGTCACCTGCAACAATTGCTAATGGTTGACCTTTATCCCAAACATGAACATCAAGTTGGTTTGCAGCTTGCGAACCACGATATTCATCTGGAGTTACTTCTTTAAAAGTAGTTTTGATACCTACTTCATTAAAGTATCTTGCGACAAGTTCAACTTCAACACCGCCAATACCTTGAGTAGCGTAGTCAATGTTAATAGCTAGAGCCTCACCATTTGGTAATTCTCTAAATCCATCTCCATCAGTATCTTTTAACCCTACTTGGTCTAGAAGAGCCATAGCTCCATCTGGATCATATTGGGTCATGTGCATTTTTATACTTTCAGGAACGAAGTCAGGTGCAGGAGAAAAACCTACAAACTGCTCAACTTTACCTAAACCATAATATGCAACGTCATTGATTTCATCTCTGTTGATTGCAATTGACATTGCCTGACGGAAACGAATATCTCCATATACTTTTTGTTTTTCAGCATCTGGATGATTTACATTAAAGCTAAATAATGCAGCACCACAACCTGGGTTGATTTGCACTTGATATCCTCCAGACTCAGCACCATCAAGTAATTGAGGAGCAGACTCTAATTGAACAGACTGGGATTTATAATCAACTTCACCATTAACAAGTTTTAACAATCTTATTTCATTTTCATTGATGTATCTTTCATTTTGATAATCAATATATGGTAATTGATTTCCAGCTGTATCAACTTGGAAAAAGTATGGGTTTGCTGCATAGACTCTTCCTTCAGTAGTATCTTCAATAGTCATATAAGCTTCTAAAGAAGGATAAGCTGCATAAGGTAATCCAGCAACTAGATCTGGTTTAGCTAGCAAAGGAGTTGGAGTATCAGTCCAACCTGAGTTTCCATAATATGCTGCTAAAGCATCATATCCATCTGCAAATCCTAAAGCTTGTGCATTTGCATCAGCATTTGAATCAATTTCCGGATGGAATTGTTCTAGGAAATGTGAAGGCATAAAGAACTGGTTATACGACCATGCAATAGTTGCAGTTAAACCAGGGAATGGAGATGGCAAATTAAATCTTACTGTTTGATCATCAATTACATCAACAGTCATTGGCTCGCCACCAACTAATAGATATGGATATGGTTTTTCACGAATCTTTGGATTCATCATCAAATCTTCGTACCAAAACTCAACATCTCTAGCAACAAAAGGTTCACCATTTGACCACTTGTGACCTTTACGTAACATGAATGTTAGAGTAGTAAAATCATCATTCCACTCATAATCTTTGGCAACGTTTGGAACAATTGTACTTAAGTCATCAGCAAAACGTAATAAGTTTACGTGTCTTGTAGACAACATATCAGAAGTTCCAGCTTCAGTTGCGTTTGATAAGAAGTTTATTGTATTGCCATATTTACCAATAGACTCATATGGTACTACAACAAGCGGTTCATCAGGTAATCTATCCTCGACTGGAGGTAGACTTCCTGGGTTACCTTGTATTGTAGCGTTTATGCTAGCAATATTAGGATTATCTGAAAACTTCATAGTGCAACCGGCTGCACTTTCATATTCTGATAACTCATATTGCTGAGGATATTTTCCGCCTGTATATGCATCGCTCATAGTTGAGCCTACGCAATGACCACCTGCAAAAGAGCTTCCACTCCAGACAAAGGTTGCGGAAGAAAATACTAACGCTATGAATATTTTTTTTAACATATATTTTCTCCTATAAGATAAATTTATCGTATGATTTTGTTTGTAAACAATTTTGACTTTTTAGCAAAAATATTTGATGTTTTTATTACAATTTTTTTAAAAAAATTGTGTATTTCTTCTTAATTAATTACTTTAATAATCATTAGTAAATATGGAAAAATTCGAAAAATCTGTTCTTTTTATATGTGCTGATCAATGGCGTTTTGACTGCTTTAGCTTCCTAAATCATCCATATGCTCTAACACCAAACTTAGACCAACTTGCAAAACAAAGTGTAATTTTTAAATCACATTTTGCTGGAATTGTCCCTTGTGGTCCATCTAGAACTACTATGCTTACAGGTTTATATCCATTTATACATCGTTCAGTATATAATGGTGCTCCTCTTGATAAAAGATTTACAAATATCGCTAAAGAAGTTCGTAAACTAAATTATAATCCAAGACTTTACGGATATACTGATACCTCTTGGGATCCAAGATATTTGGATCCAAAAGATAAAAAAAATTTTACTTATGAATCACCAATGGAGGGGTTTGATGATGGTTGTGTTTTACCAGGAGGAAAACCGGAGCCTTGGGCTAACCATCTTAATCAAAATGGTTTTGAAATTAATAAAGCAGAAGACTTGTACAAAGGAAGAAAGCCTAAAGATGATCAAGCATATATTTATGAACCATATTATATTCCAACTGAATTTTCAGACACCGCATTTTTAGCAGACAAAGTTGTAAACGATTTAAAAAAAGTCAAAGATCCATTTTTTATGCATGTATCTTTTTTAAAACCACACCCACCCTTTCATGTAGCTGATCCATGGTTTAGTAAATTTAATCCAGATAATATTAAATTATCTAAAAATGATATTTCACTTAAAGAATTATCAAAGAAACATCCTCTACTTGAAGAGTTATGTAAAAAATTTTTACTTAAAGAAAATTTCTCTGAAATTAATTATGATCTTTTAAAAGATCAAGATATCAAAAATATTATGAGTGTCTATTTTGCTATGTGCGCAGAAGTTGATTTTAATATTGGTAAAATTTTGAATGCTCTTAAAGAAACAGGGCAAGAAGAAAATACAATGATAATTTTTACTAGTGATCATGGAGAAATGTTAAATGAAAATAATTTATGGGGGAAATTAGGTTGGTGGGACTCTTCTTATAGAATTCCATTATTTATTTATCTGCCTCAAAACAATCCAAAAGAAATTAACCATTTAACAGAATCTGTAGATGTTGCTCCTACAATTTTAGAATGGCTTGGTGGTGACATTCCCATTGATTGGAATGGTCAATCACTGATGCACAATATCAATCATAAATACAAAAAATCACCTAATAAAGAATATGTTGTTTTTGATTATGATTTTAGAGAAAGTACTTCATTTGTTAAAGATAAAAAATTAGCACCCGAACAATGTAATCTATCGGTCATTAGAAATAATAAATGGAAATATGTTCATTTTCCTTCATTGCCATGTTTATTATTTGATTTAGAAAAAGATCCTGAGGAAATAAATGATCTATCAGACTTAAGAGAATTTCAAGATATAAAACATGAACTAGTATCAAAATTGTTAAGTCACCGCATGATTCATCAGGAGCGACAATTATCAAACACTAAACTTTCCAGTTCAGGTGTTAATACAAATTCTGGACCATTTAGCAGAAAAATGGAATAATAAAAATATGTTAACGACTGTTATAGGCGCCTATCCAAAACCAAGCTACTTAAAAATAACTGATTGGTTTAATGCTTCTGGTGGTACAGATACAGAATATCCAACTAAATTTTACGAAGATGAAATAAAAAAAATGGGCGATAATGTTGAAGAGTTATTTAATAAAGCTAGCAAAGAAATAATTAGTGATCAGGAAGAATGTGGTATTGATATCCTAACCGATGGTGAAGTTAGAAGAGAAAATTACATTCACTATCATTGTAGATATTTAGAAGGAATTGACTTTGAGAATCTCACAGAAAAAGTTGCTAGAACAGGGAATTATAAATGCTGGTTACCAACAATAACTTCAAAAGTTAGAGCAAAAGAATCTTTTTTGGTTGAAGAGTGGAAAAAAAATCAGAGTTTAACGAATAAAGATTTAAAAATTACTATACCTGGACCAATGACTATAACAGACACCATAGCAAATACATTTTATGATTCAGATGAACATATGGGTGAAGACTTAGCTGATGCTATTAATGTAGAAATTAAAAGATTGGTTGATGCAGGATGTAAATATATTCAAGTCGATGAACCATTGTTTGCTAGAAAACCAGAAAATGCTCTTAATTTTGGAATCAAAAACCTAGAAAGATGTTTTAAGGATATTAACAATCAAAGTATTGAAAAAATTACTCATATTTGTTGCGGCTATCCTGATAAATTAGATGCAGTAGATTATCCAAAAGCGCCTTTAGATTCTTACAGTAAAATTAGTAAAGCTTTAGATGAGTCAATTATAGATACAGTTTCTATTGAAGATGCTCATCGATATAATGATTTAAATTTTTTAAAAGATTTTAAACAAACAAAAGTTATTTTTGGTTTAGTAAAAATAGCAAGCTCTCAAGTAGAGTCTAAAGAAGAAATTGTCTCAAGAATAAATGATGCATTAAGGTTTATTGATAAGGAACAATTAATTGTCGCTCCTGATTGTGGCCTTGGTCACTTACCTCGAGATTTGGCAAAAGTAAAATTAAAGATAATGGTAGAAGCTTCTAATAGTTTTTAGTGTACTAAAGTTTCTGGATTAGCATAATCATAATTTAAATCATCAGCAATAGCTTTATATGTAACGGCACCTTTAAAAATATTTAAACCATTCATAAAATTTTTATCATTTTTTAACGCATCTTTAAAACCATTAGAAGCTAAGTTTTGAATAAATGGTAAAGTGACTGCATTTAAAGCAAGTGTGGAAGTTCTAGGAACTCCCCCTGGCATATTTGCAACACAATAATGAACTACATCATCAACAACATATGTAGGGTTTGCATGAGTTGTTGGTTTACTAGTTTCAACACAACCACCTTGATCAATTGCAACATCAACAATTACAGATCCACTTTTCATCTCTTTTATCATGTCCTTAGTTATAATCTTTGGAGCATTAGAGCCTGGAACAAGCACACCACCAATTAGTAAATCACACTCAGAAATATAATCTTTAAGATTTATTTTATCACTGTGTAGTGGTTCTATTTTATCACCAAATTTTTCTTGTAATTCTTCTAATCTTTTTTCTGATTTATCAACGATGAAAACTTTTGCTTGCATACCGGTAGCAATTATTGCTGCATTTTCACCTACAACACCTCCACCTAAAATTAAGACATTTCCAGGTTGAACCCCAGGCGCACCCCCTAAGAGTAAACCACTTCCCCCCTTATGTTTTTCAAGTGAATACGCACCAGCTTGAATCGACATTCTGCCGGCTACAGCACTCATAGGTGCAAGAAGTGGTAATTTATTATTATGATCACTTACTGTTTCATAAGCTATACAAATTGAATTTGAATCAATTAAAGCCTTTGTCAATTCTGGAGCTGCTGAAAGATGTAAGTAAGTAAACAAAATTTGGTTTTCTCTTATCATTGATACTTCATTCATTAGAGGTTCTTTTACTTTTACAATCATTTCAGAATCATTGAAAATATCCTCAGCTGAATTTACAATTTTTGCACCTGATAATTCATAATCACTATTTGAAAATCCAGCACCAATTCCTGCATCTTTTTGAATTAGTACTGTATGTTTATTCTTTACTAATTCTTTAACACTTTGTGGAGTAAGCCCAACCCTAGACTCCTGAGCTTTAATCTCAGAGGGAACACCTATTTTCATTATCTGTCATGCATATAGTTTGAGATACCTGTTCTTAATTTTTCAATTATCTCATCAATATGTTTTTTTTCACAAGTAAATGGAGGTGCAACAATTAAACAATCACCTGTTGCTTTCAAGCTTAAGCCTGCTTCAAATAATTTTTTAAAACAAGCATATCCAGCTTTGCCTAAACGCTCATCCATTTTAATATCAATTCCTCCCATCATTCCATATCCTCTTATATCAGTAATGATATCTAAGTCTTTCAAAGTAAATAAACCATCTAAGAAATATGGAGACATATCTTTTGCTCTATTAAATAAATCTTCTTTCTCGATTATATCTTGCATTGCTAAACCTGCTGCCATTGAAACAGGTATAGCAGAATAAGTATAACCATGAAAAAATTCTATAGCTCCTGTAGGTGAAGCATCAACAATAGTGTCATAGATATGATCACGTGAAGCTACTGCGCCTAAAGGTACAACACCATTAGTAATTGCTTTAGCCATTGTCATGATATCTGGACAAACATCAAAAGCTTGGGCTGCAAATGGGGCGCCCATTCTTCCCCAGCCAGTAATAACTTCATCAAAAATTAAAAGAATTCCGTGTTTGTCACAAATTTCTCTTAGTTTTTTTAAATATCCTTTTGGCGGAACTAAAGTTCCTGTTGATCCTGCCACTGGCTCAACAATACATGCAGCAATATTTTCAGCACCTATGTTACCAGCAATCCTTTCAAGATCATCTGCTAGATCAGCACCTGTTTCAGGTTCGCCCTTTACGAATAAATTTTCAGGTAAATGAGTATGTCTTAGATGATGTACATTTGGCATGAGAATATTTGAGAAAGTTTTTCTATTAGCAATCATTCCGCCAACAGAAATTCCTCCAATATTCATTCCATGATAACCTCTTTCTCTTCCTACTATGTGAGATCTATGACCTTCTCCTTTTGCTTTAAAATATGCTATGGCTGTCTTAATTGCTGTTTCTACAGCTGATGAACCACAAATAGTAAAAAATATTTTATTTAAATCTTCGGGCGTATGTTTTGAAACTTTTCTAGCTAAATCAAATGAACCACCAAAACCTTGTTGAAATGGTTGAACATAATCTAATTGCTCTAATTGTTTAGATACTGCTTCTCTTATTTCTGGTCTTGAATGACCCGCTGGACTACAAAATAATCCTGAGCTAGCATCAATTAATTTATTTCCATAATGATCAGTATAATAAACACCTTCTGCCTTAACCATTAATCTTGGACTATTTTTATAGTCTCTATTAGATGTAAATGGCATCCAATGTTCTTCTAATGAATTAGGTATTTCAGTTCTTTTTTCTAAGTCCATTTTTTTCCTTATTAAAGATTGAGTATATGAAATTATCGATAAATCAAAGAATATTTCTTACACAACAAAGAAATATCATAGGAAAAATTGTAGCAGTGGTATAGAGAGAATACCAAATATGAGCACATTACCAGAAGATCTTAAAAGTAAAGCTTTAGAGACTCCCGACATACCAGCAGCAGTTGTGTGCCCCAATCAAGAAAGCATATTATCAGCTGTAATTGAAGGTAAGAATATGAACCTTATCGATCCAACTTTAATTGGAAATAAAAGTTTAATTGCTGAGACCGCGAAAAAATTAAATTTGGATATTTCTAATTTTAATATTGTAGAGGCTAAAGATGAAGAGGATAGTGCTTCAATTGCTTGTCAAATTTCTAATGAAAATAAAAGTAAAATCATAATTAAAGGGAATCTTCATACTGATATTTTAATGCGCTCTTATTTAAAAAAAGAATTTAATTTACTTGATGGGAGAAGATTAAGTCATATTTGGCATATGACTTCACCGCAGCTTAAAAAACCCCTGTTTATCACTGATGGCGCCTTAAATGTTTTACCAAGAGTTGATATAAAATTACAAATTCTTAAAAATGCTGTTCAGTTTTGTAATAAATTAAATATTAGTAAACCAAAAGTTGCAATTTTATCAGGTACAGAAGATCCAATTGACAGTATGCCAAGTTCAGTTGATGCCAAAAAAGTTATGGAACTTGCGTTAGAAGAAAAAATTAATGCTTTTATTCATGGACCACTTGCTTTTGATAATGCTGTTTCTGAGGAAGCAGCTAAAATAAAAGGAATCAATAATGATGTTGCTGGTGATGCTGATGTATTATTAGTACCTAATTTAGAAACTGGAAATTCTTTGTCCAAAATAATGGTTTATTTTATGAATGCTTGTGCGGCAGGAATAGTAATTGGTGGTAAAGTACCAGTTGTAGTCCCTAGCAGAGCAGATAGTAAAAATTCTAAACTTGCATCAATTATGGCAGCTGTAGTTGCTGCAAATAACTAATTAGAAAATAAATTTTAGCTCGAATGCTTTTAAGACATTACTTTTTAATTTTAATTATCACTTTTTTATTTGGAAGTGCCTACCCTGTTCAGAAAGTTATTTTTAATGAAAATGTGCCCCCATTATTAATGGGAAGTTTAAGAATGTTAGTGGTTTTCATATGCCTTTTGCCTTTTTGGCGATTTAGAATTCCTGAAAAAAAATACTGGTTACCACTTCTCTTTTTTTCAATTTCTATGGGGTTTTTGGCAAATGTTTTTATGACATTATCTTTAAATGAAGCAAACATAGTTTCTCCAATAATTATTGGTTCTCAACTGGCTGTACCATTTGCAATATTATTAAGCTCATTTTTTTTAAAAGAAAAAGTAAGTATTAAAAAATGGATACTTATATTTATTTCTTTTTTTGGTATTATTTTGTTAGGCTTTGATCCATTGATAAGAAATGAAATTTTTGCATTAATCTTAATAACGTTAATGGCCTTTTTTTATGCAAGTGCGCAGGTATTTTCCAGATACCTAAAAGATTTAGAAGTCACACTCACAAATGCAGTAATGGGATTAATTGGATTTATATTATTAATTGTCTCATCATCAATATTTGAAGGACAAACATTAAATGAAATAAAAAATATTAGTTTTCAGTCATGGTTATTAATATTACATTCAGGTATCTTTGTTTCTATTGCTGCTCACATGTCGATGTTTTATTTATATAGGATGTACCCTGTTAATAGAGTTTTTCCATTTTATGCTTTATTTCCTGTATTTGGTGTGTTGTTAACGTTTATAATTTTTTATGAAATACCAACTTTAATTACTTTTATTGGTGGTATAATTGTAATCGTAGCAACTTATTTTATTAATAAGGAAAATTAGCTACTTTAAAACATCTAATCCATCAGATAAATTGATATGTCCTGTTTGACGAGCTTTATTAAACTCTTTAATTCTGTCAAATATATTGATTCCAATTTGTCTATAAATATCAAGTAAATCAATTAAGACCCAATTTTCTCTAATCAAACCATTTTCTAGCCTCCAGAAATCAAGACTTCTCATTTCTAGTGCTTGATTTGATGGAGCAATACCCATCCAGCCATCATTGGTTATTGTTAATCTCATATTAGGCCAACCTGTTTCACACACATAATTTCCTTCATGTATCCAGTGTGTTTGCAAATCTTCCATGCCATCGGTGGCTAATTTTTCATTTGATGAACCACCTTTTCTATCTGGCATTGCTCTTAAAAATGGGATTTGATGCCAATGTCTGAAACCTGCTATACCTCTACCTGTTCCAATTCCGGCTGGTCCGTACCAATTAAGATTTGGGTGCCAATATTTTTCTAGATTCATAATTTTTGGATCTGGATTTTTAGGATGTAAGGATAAATCATTTAACATATCTATAACATGATCAAAATTTTCTTTCTTTTCTCCATTTATTGACAAGCCATCTCCAGTCATAGGAGCTGGGGTACACAGAAATGCACCAAGTTGAGGAGACATTGGCCATGCATTTGCTTGCATCATAATTTCAGGTAAGTCCCAAATAGATTGTACTTCAGTAATTTTATTTTCCTCTATTTTAAAAAACTCATGATAGCGCATATGAATTAAATTGCCTGTTGGTGGAATATCTAAGTATGGTTTTATAAAAGTTCCCATATAATTACCCATTGTACCTATCCATTTTTGCCCTTCAGGGGTTTTTCCCGCCATAATAATCATATCTCTTCTTTCTAGATCAGGGATACTATCCAATAATGGCAAAATACATTTAGAAAGAAAATTATTTAAACCTTTAAAAGTTCCAAAAGGATGGCAAAAATTAAATAAAGATTCTTTTGTAAAATAATTGCTTAATGATTTTTCAATTGTCTTTTTGTTAAATGTTTGAGTTGCAATCTGATAGTTGGCAAAAAAATTTTTTAATTCTCTAGAAATCATTATTTAGCAGTCCATCCTCCATCAATTACTAATGAAGAGCCAGTTATCATCGATGCAGCATCAGAAGCAAGATACACTACTGCACTAGCAATATCACTTTCTGTTGCTACTTTTCCTAAAGGTATATTTTCAATAACAGATTTTTTAAAATTTTTATCTTTGAAAAATTTTTTAACCATAGGAGTTTCAACAAATGTAGGGCAAACTGAATTAACTCTAATGTTGTGTTTTGCTAAATCGATAGCCATTCCTTTAGTTAGACCTTCAACGCCAAACTTGGTCATATTGTAAACACTTCTAAGAGGAGCTCCAACTTTACCTAACTGAGATGAAATATTTATAATTGATCCACCACTTTTTTTTCTATTTGTTGATTTTAGCATAATTTTTGTTGCTAATTGAGCAATATCAAATGATGCTTTAATATTAAGATCAACCACTT
>CACIED010000002.1 GCA_902585605.1 uncultured Alphaproteobacteria bacterium | reverse complement strand
CACTAGTTGTTATTTTCTTTCTTAATTTATTTTCATAATTTGTTTTACGTTTTGTTCGTACAACAACCACACCTAAATCTTTATCAATTTCAACTTTTGCAATTATGTCATTTTTCTTAAGCATATTTTGATTTAATAAATACCCAACTGCAAGATATTTTGGATGATCACCAATAGACATTAGCGTTACTATCTCTTGATTATTAAGAAAAATTGTAAGAGCTTTTTCATTAATAACTTTAGAAATTATTTTATTCCCTTTCTCATCAAAACCATTTAGTTTTGTAATTAAGGATTTATTATTAATATCAGGTGAGACTAAATATTTCTCTTTTTTTACCATATGTTGTAATTAAACTAATAATTTAAATGAACATATTAGAAATTTTCACAAATTCCATACTATTAATTATTACTTTAGATAATGAACTATGGGACATTATACTTTTATCATTGTTTGTAAGTTTTACTGCCCTAATTATTGCATCTTTATTAGGATTTATAGTAGGGTATTATTTTGCAATTTATAATTTTTATTTCAAAAAAATTATTTTAATAATTATAAACTCATTGATGGGAATTCCTCCAGTTGTAGTTGGTTTAATTGTTTATTTTATTTTTGCATCAGGTGGACCTTTAGGTATCTTACAGCTTCTATACACACCCTCTGCGATGATTATTGCTCAAACTATAATAATTTTTCCAATAATTGCTTCATTATCTCATGAGATATTTTCTAAAAATTGGTTTGAATTTAAAGATCAGATAAGATCCTTAAATATTCCTTTTTGGGGTTCTGTAAAACTTTTATTTAACCATAGTTATTTTTTATTAATAACAACTTTATTATCTGCTTTTGGAAGAGCAATTTCAGAAGTTGGTGCAGTTATGATCGTGGGTGGTAATATTGATCATTATACACGAGTAATGACTACTGCTATATCTTTAGAAACTAGAATGGGAAATTTAGAATACGCTATGGCATTAGGTTTAGTTTTAATATCAATAACAATAATCATTTACTCTCTTGTATATTTATTAAATAATAGATCAATTAAATGAAAATAGTAGGAATTGTTGGCTGGAAGGACTCAGGGAAAACGACTATTGCAACTAAAATTATTAATAAACTGAGCTCTAAAAATTTTCGTGTTGCTTCAATTAAACATGCACATCACGAATTTGATATAGATCATGAGAACACAGATAGCTTTAAGCATAGATTAGCGGGATCTTCTCAAGTAATAGTTAGTTCATCGAAGCGATGGGTTAAAATATCAGAGCTAAACAATTCAAAAGAAAAAACATTAGATGAATTAATTAATCAACTTTCAGAAATTGATATTGTAATAGTGGAAGGGTTTAAAAATGAAAATCACCCAAAAATTGAAATAATTAAAAATGATAATAATAATTACTTATTTACCAAAATTAAAAATATAAAAGCTATTATTTCAGATAATAAACTTGAAACTGACTTGAGAATTTTTAAGAATGACGAAATTGATAATATTGTCGATTTTATTTTAGAGAATTTTAATGAATAAATCACCTCTAACCAAAAAACAAATTGTAAATTTATTTAAAAAACAAAAGATTGTAATTTTTAACTCTGAAAAAGTTAATTTAGAAAATTCAGAGGATAGATTTCTTTATAAAAATATAAAAAGTAAAATTAATTTACCTCCTTTTAATAATTCTGCTGTAGACGGTTATGCTATTTTAAAAACAGATTTAAAAACAAAAAAAGTTTTTTTTTGTAATAGACGAATAGCAGCTGGAGATAACAAAAAAATAAAAGTAAAACCTGGTGAAGCAATTAGAATTTTTACTGGCGCAAAAATGCCTTCGAATTCATCAACTGTAGTTATGCAGGAAAATACATACAAGAAAGGAAATAAAATTCATTTAATTAAAATTCCAAAATTTGGAGATAATTATAGATTAAAGGGTGAAGATATAAAAAAAAACCAAATAATATTAAAAAAGGGGTCTAAATTAAATCAACAAAATATAAATTTGATTGCTGCTACTGGTATTAGTAAAATAAAAGTGTTTAAAAAAATTAAAATTGGTTTCTTTACAAGTGGCAATGAATTACGAAAACCAACTAAAAATTTAAAAAATTCTGAAATTAATAATTCAAATTATTATAGTTTAAATAATTTACTTGATAAGAATTTTATAGAAAAAAATTTTTGCGGAAATCTCAAAGATAATTTTAAATCTATAAAAAACAAAATTTTTAATACTTCAAAAAAATTTAATGTAATAATAACTGCTGGTGGTGCATCTGTTGGTGATGAAGATCATTTAATTAGAGTTTTATCTGAATTAGGTAAGGTATATTTTTGGAGAGCAGCAATAAAACCAGGAAGACCAATTGCAGTTGGAAAAATAAATAAGTGCTACATAATTTGCTTACCAGGTAATCCAGTTTCTGTTCAATTACTGTATTCAATGTTAGTAAAACCATTAATAGAAAAACTATCTGGTGGAAATTTTAAGCTTCCATCTTCAAGCAAAATTACAGCAAATTTTTCTATGAAGAAAAAAACAAAAAGAATGGAGTGGTTACGTGTAAACAAAGAAACTATAAATAATAAAAATATTGCAAATAAATTTCCTAAACAAGGTTCTGGTATGATTAGCTCTATATCCTATTCAGATGGTATAATTGAAATTGATGAAAATGTTTCTCAAGTAAACAAAGGAGATATATTTGATTTTTATAACTATGAAAGTCTATTTTAATTTTTAATTTTAAATCTATAACGAATTACAATTTTATCTTTTATTTTTTCACAACTTAAATATTCATAATTAGACTGATCACAATAATGTTCAAAGTCTGCTTCAGCTAAAGGATCAGTTGCAATAATTTTAATAACTGTATCTTTGTCTAATTCTGAAGCAAGTTTCCTAGCTTTAAGCACTGGTATAGGACATTCTGTACCACTAGTATCAAGAACTAATTCTTCATTTTCAACTGAAACTTTCATAGTTTTCTGATACTTAATATATAGTATAATATTAATTGGAATGGATAAATTTGTTTCTCAAACAGAAACTTCTTTAAAAAAGAAGAAAAGACGTTGGACTCCAAAAGGAAGACAAGTCGAAGATAAATATTTAGATGAAGTTTCTAAATTGTTTTCAGGATTAATATTTAAGCGAGATGAATTAATAGAATATTTGCATATATTACAGGATAAATTTGGTGTTTTGTATGATAAGCATCTGGTAGCTTTATCAACTATTATTAATCTACCACTTTCTGAAATTTATGAAGTTGCGACTTTTTATGCTCACTTTAATATTGTCAAAGATAGTAAAGATTATAATCCAGTAAATGTTGTAAGGGTATGTGAAAGTTTAACTTGTGAATTATTTGGCGCACACAAATTACTTAAAGATATAAAGAAATTAGAAAATAAAAATATAAAAGTCGTACCTGGGCCATGCATGGGAAGATGCAATGTTGCTCCTACTGTCTGTGTAGGAAAAAATTATGTTGATGAGGCTAATTTTGATAAAGTTAAAAAAACAATCGATGAAAAAACCTTTGACCCCTTCATTCCAGATTATATAAATTTATATTCTTATAAAAAAAATGGCGGTTATGAAATTGCGAGCAAAATAAAAAATGGTTTGATCTCAAAAAAACAAATTTTGGATTCATTAAATGAAAGTGGATTGAAAGGTAAGGGTGGTGCTGGATTTCCTACAGGAAAAAAATGGGAAATTGTTTCAAATTACAATGGTAAAAAATATGTTGCTGTAAATGGTGATGAAGGTGAGCCAGGAACATTTAAAGATAGGTCATATCTAGAAAGTGATCCACATAGATTTTTAGAAGGAGCTTTAATTGCCTCCTATTTTATAAATGCTCAAAAAGTTTATATTTATATGAGAGATGAATATCCTACAGTTATAAAAATTTTACTTGATGAAATAAATAAAATGGAAGATGAAGAAATAATTCCAAAAGACTTTTTCATAGTAAGAAGAGGGGCAGGAGCCTATATTTGTGGAGAAGAGTCAGCAATGATAGAAAGTATTGAAGGCAAGAGAGGATTGCCAAGACATAGACCGCCTTATGTGGCTGAAATTGGTTTATTTGGATGTCCTACTTTAACAAATAATTTAGAAACTCTTTTTTGGGTAAGAGATATAATTGAAAAAGGAGCAAAGTGGTTTGCTGAAAAGGGGTCTAATGGAAATAAGGGTTTTCATAGTTTTTCAGT
This sequence comes from uncultured Alphaproteobacteria bacterium, assembly GCA_902585605.1. GTDB lineage: Bacteria > Pseudomonadota > Alphaproteobacteria > HIMB59 > CACPNW01. The sequence goes on along the minus strand of CACIED010000002.1, from coordinate 109,798 downwards.
ATCTGGAAGAGTAAAGAACCCAGGAGTAAAAGTTGCTCCAGCCGGTATAACTATTCAACAATTAATTGATGAGTATTGTGATGGTATGGCAGATGGACATACTTTTAAAGGATATCTTCCGGGAGGTGCATCTGGTGGTATTCTACCAGCTACTATGAATGATATTCCACTTGATTATGGATCGAAAGAATTAATGGATGCCGGATGTTTCTTAGGGTCAGCGGCAGTAGTTGTATTATCCGATCATGATAATATGAAAGATGTTGCACTTAATTTACTAAAATTTTTTGAAGAGGAAAGTTGTGGCCAATGTACACCATGTCGTTCAGGTACCGAGAAAACTGTAAAATTAATGCAAGAAAAAAATTGGAACAAGGAAAAATTAAAAGATTTAAGTGAAGTTATGGCTCAAGCATCGATATGTGGTTTAGGACAAGCTGCAACAAACCCATTAAATTCTGTTTTAAAATATTTTAGCAATGAAATAACTTATGACTAAAGAGAAAACAAAATTTTATTTAAACGAAAAGTTAGTTGAAGCAAATGCTAATGAAACTATTTGGCAAGTTGCAAATAGACTTGGAACAGAAATCCCACACTTATGTTATTCCGATAAACCTGGCTATAGAGCAGATGGAAATTGTAGAGCATGTATGGTTGAAATTGAAGGAGAACGTGTGTTGGCAGCGTCTTGTATTAGAAAGCCAACTGATAGTATGAAAGTAAAAACTTCTTCAGAAAAGGCTAAAAAATCTAGAGAGCTAGTTTTTGAATTACTTCTAGCAGACCAGCCAAAAAAAGAAATTGCTCATGATAATAATTCTGACTTTTGGAAATGGATAGACAAAGTTGAAGTTAAAAAAAGTAGATTTCCAAAAAAAACTTCATGTCAAGCAGATGTTTCTCATCCTAGTATGGCTGTAAATCTAGATGCATGCATCCAATGTAATCTTTGTGTAAGAGCATGTAGAGAAGTTCAGGTCAACGATGTCATCGGAATGGCATATAGAGGAGAAAATTCTAAAATTGTTTTCGATTTTGATGATCCAATGGGTGATAGCACATGTGTGGCATGTGGTGAATGTGTACAGGCTTGTCCAACTGGAGCATTAATGCCAGCATCCATTGTAGATAAAGATGGTGTTGGCCATAGTAAGGTTGATAAAAAAATTGATAGCGTTTGTCCTTATTGTGGTGTGGGTTGTCAGATAGAATACAATGTAAAAGATAACAAAATTAAATATGTTAATGGTGTTGATGGTCCTGCAAACAAGAATAGATTATGTGTAAAAGGAAGGTTTGGTTTTGATTATGTAAATAATCCAGAAAGACTAACAAAGCCACTGATTAGAATTAAAGATAAACCAAAAGACTTACATCCAAGTATTAATTTTTCGAATATTCATGAATATTTTAGAGAAGCATCTTGGGAAGAAGCTCTAGATTATGCTGCGCAGGGATTTTTAAAACTTAATAAACAAAGAAATGGTAAGAGTAATCTTGCAGGTTTTGGATCAGCAAAATGTTCTAATGAAGAAGCTTATTTATTTCAAAAATTAATCAGAACTGGTTTTAATACAAATAATGTTGATCATTGTACAAGACTTTGTCATGCGTCTTCTGTAGCTGCGTTATTGGAAACTATTGGTTCAGGAGCTGTTACCGCTCCATTTTATGAAGTTGAACATTCTGATGTGATAATAGTCATTGGAGCAAATCCTACTGAAAACCATCCTGTTGCGGCAACTTTTTTTAAGAATGCTGCTAAAAAAGGTTCTAAATTAATTGTGATGGATCCTAGAGGTCATTCTTTAAAAAAACATGCAACTCACATGTTGCAATTTAAACCAGGATCAGACGTTGCTCTTTTAAACTCAATAATGAATGTTATTGTCGAAGAAAATTTATTTAATTCCGAATATATTAAAAAACAAACTGAAGGATTTGATAAATTAAGAAAACATTTAATGAATTATTCACCTGATATAATGGAAAACGAAACAGGTATCGATCCAGAACTTATAAGAGAAGTAGCACGCCTATACGCCAACACAAATAAAGGAATAATTTTTTGGGGGATGGGGATTTCTCAACACACACATGGTACCGACAATGCTAGATGTTTAATTTCTCTAGCTTTAATGACAGGTAATGTTGGAAAAAGAGGATCTGGTTTACATCCTTTAAGAGGACAAAATAATGTTCAAGGAGCGTCGGATGCCGGCCTTATACCAATGATGTACCCTGATTACCAATTAGTTGACAAAGATAATAATAAAGATTTTTTTGAAAAACTCTGGAAGACTCCTTTAGATGATAAAAAAGGCCTAACTGTTGTTGAAATTATGGACGCTATTCACGAGAATTCAATTAAGGGTATGTATATACTTGGTGAAAATCCAGCTATGTCCGACCCTGATCTTAATCATGCAAGAGAAGCTCTACAAATGTTAGAGCATTTAGTTGTTCAAGATATTTTTTTAACTGAAACAGCAACATATGCGGATGTTATTTTTCCAGCTTCAGCATGGCCTGAAAAAAATGGAACAGTTACTAATACTAATAGACAAGTACAGATGGGAAGAAAAGCTTTAGACTCTCCAGGTCAAGCGAAAGAAGATTGGTGGATAACGAACGAACTTGGAAAAAGAATGGGTTTAAATTGGAAATATATACATCCTAAGGAAATTTATAAAGAAATGTTACTAACAATGCCTTCATTAAACAATATATCTTGGGAAAGATTAGAAAATGAAAACTCTGTAACTTATCCAAGCAAATCTCCAACTACACCAGGAGATGAAATTGTTTTTGGTGATAAATTTCCAAATGAAAATGGTAAAGGTAAATTTGTTCCAGCTAGTGTTACTGCACCAGATGAAGTACCTGATAAGGAATTTGCGATGATACTAACCACAGGAAGGCAATTAGAACATTGGCATACTGGAGCTATGACCAGAAAGGCATCAAATTTAGATGCTATTGAACCAGAACCTACGGTTTCAATATCACCTAAAGATATAATTAAAAATAATATGAAAGCTGGTGATAAAATAAAAGTCACAACTAGAAGAGGATCAATAGATATTAGAGTAAGGCAAGACAGAGCGATTCCTGATGGAGTAATATTTATTCCATTTTGTTATAATGAGTCTGCCGCTAATCTTTTAACTAATCCAGCTTTAGATCCATATGGAAAAATTCCTGAATTTAAATATTGTGCAGCAAAAATTGAGAAGTTATAAATATTTTATGATTAAAAAAACATTAATAATTTTATTTCTTGTATTTAGTCCAATCACAGCATGCTCTACATTAAGTGAATTAAACGAAAGAGTAAAAGGTGATGGTGTTCCTTATATTCCTGGAATTTAATTTATAAAATTCTTGTCGAATTTATAATTTAATATAAATGCAAAATTGATGCCGCGTTAGCTCATTTGGTAGAGCAGTTGATTTGTAATCATCAGGTAGTCAGTTCGATTCCGACACGCGGCACCATCTTAATAATATTTAAGTTGAGTAAAACTGATATAAAGCAATCGACGTTGCATTAGAAACATTCAAACTATCAATTTCAAATTTCAAATTATTTTTCATGTTTATTTGAATTATTTCATCACATTCCTTTTTTACTAATTCTCTGATACCTTTTCCTTCAGAACCAAAAACTAATACTGATTTTTGTGAAAAATGTAACTTTGAATTTTTATTTTTCGAACTGTCAAAGCCATAAATCCAATAATTATTTTTCTTAAGAAAAGAAATAGCCCTTCTTATATTTGTCACTCTAATATAATTTACAATTTCTGCAGCACCAGAAGCTGATTTATAAAGTGATGGAGTCAATTCTGGTGAATTATCTTTACCAACTATAATTCCTGCACAATCAAATAATGCACATGATCTCATTATTGAACCAATATTTTGAGGGTCAGTTACATGATCTAAAATTAATATTACTGATTTTGCTTTCTTACTCTCAACTTTTATAAATTCTTCTAAACCTGGTCTTGCAAAATCTTTTGTTTTTAGAACTACTCCCTGTGTTGTGTTTTCATTTCCAAATCTTCTTGTAAATTCATTTTGAGCAAGAATGGTGATTTTTTGTATTTTTGATTCATATTTTTTGCCAAAATTAATATGATTTTTACTAATTAAGAGCTCAATATGTTCTCTTTTATCATTTTGGAGCGCTGCTTTAACAGAATGTTGCCCAAAAATTGTATGAATTCCTTGATTTTTATTAGTTTTATTATTTCTAAACTTACTCATGATTTAATATCACAGATTTGTCTAATTAATACAATCTAGATATGTACAAAATAGCATTTTTTGTCTAAAAGGCCGTTGCTTTTACGAGTATGCGTATTTTGCAAAGGTGATGTTGCTGTTTTAGATTGACATATATACTAATTTATTAGTATTGGCCAATTTCTTCAAACGGAGGGGTGGTCGAGTGGTTAAAGGCAGCGGACTGTAAATCCGCCCGCGTGAGCGTACGTAGGTTCGAATCCTACCCCCTCCACCATTATGGAGGTAATGGGATGAAAGCATTAAAGTGAGTGTGTGAAGCAGTCAGTTTAGTTGCGGGTGTAGCTTAGTGGTAAAGCTCCAGCCTTCCAAGCTGGCTACGAGGGTTCGATTCCCTTCACCCGCTCCATAACAAAATATTATTGGGGTAAAAAAAAATGGCTAAAGCAAAATTCGAAAGAAACAAACCGCATTGTAACATAGGTACCGTTGGTCACGTTGATCATGGTAAAACAACATTAACCGCTGCTATAACAAAAATATTAGCAGAGACAGGTGGAGCAGAATTTACAGATTATGCAAATATTGACAAAGCACCTGAGGAAAGAGAACGTGGTATTACAATATCTACTGCACACGTTGAATATGAAACTGAAGCAAGACATTATGCTCATGTAGATTGTCCTGGGCACGCAGATTATGTTAAGAATATGATCACTGGCGCAGCTCAAATGGATGGCGGTATCTTAGTTGTTAATGCAGCTGATGGGCCAATGCCTCAAACGAGAGAACACATACTTTTAGCTAGACAGGTAGGAGTGCCAGCTCTTGTAGTATACATGAACAAAGTTGATCAAGTAGATGACAAAGAACTTATTGATCTAGTTGAAATGGAAATTAGAGAACTTCTAACTTCATATGAATTCCCTGGTGATACTATCCCAATCATTAAGGGTTCAGCTTTAGCAGCTCTTGAAGGTAGAGACGATGAAATTGGAAAAAATTCAATCATGGAATTAATGAAAGCAGTTGATGAACACATACCACAACCTAGCCGACCAGTAGATCAGCCTTTCTTAATGCCAGTTGAGGATGTATTTTCAATTTCAGGTAGAGGTACAGTTGTAACTGGAAGAATTGAACAAGGTCAAGTTAAAGTTGGAGAGGAAATCGAAATCTTAGGAATAAGAGAGCCTCAAAAAACTACTTGTACTGGAGTTGAGATGTTTAGAAAACTTCTTGATTCTGGCGAAGCTGGAGACAACGTTGGCGTCCTTCTTCGTGGAACAAAAAGAGAAGAAGTTGAACGCGGTCAAGTATTAGCAAAACCTGGTTCAATAAAACCTCATACAAAATTTAAAGCAGAAGCATATGTATTAAAAAAAGAAGAGGGTGGAAGACATACCCCATTCTTTTCAAACTACAGACCACAGTTCTACTTTAGAACAACTGATGTAACTGGAACAATTAAATTACCAGAAGGAACCGAAATGGTAATGCCTGGCGATAATATTGCTATGGAGGTTACTCTTTTGTCTCCCATTGCAATGGATAAAGGTCTAAAATTTGCAATTAGAGAAGGTGGAAGAACAGTTGGAGCTGGGGTTGTTGCTGAAATTATTGAATAGTTTTAGAGACAACTCTATCAGTTAGCCAATACTTATTAGGAGTGTAGCTCAACTGGTAGAGCACCGGTCTCCAAAACCGGGGGCTGCGGGTTCAAGTCCTGCCACTCCTGCCAAGAGAAAAGAAGATATGAACATTGAAAAAAAGAAAACTACACCGGCTCTTTTTGTAAGACAAGTTAGACAAGAATTACAAAAAGTAACTTGGCCTCAAAGAAGAGATACTTTGATTTCTTCAGCAATAGTTATATTATTAATAATATTATTCTCATTATTTTTTCTTTTAACTGATCAAATATGGTCTTTTTCAATAAGAAAAATAATTGAAATAGGTTCAGGTTTTTAATGAATAAAGCAAGATGGTACGTTCTTCACGCCTATTCAGGTTATGAAAAGAAAGTTGCTGAAAGTATTTTAGACCAAGCAACAAAACTTGGTGTTAAAGAGCATATCGAAGAAATATCTGTTCCAGTTCAAAATATTGTTGAAGTAAAAAGAGGCGTAAGGGTGAATACAGAAAGAAAAATATTTCCTGGCTATATACTTATTAAAATGAGTTTAAATGATGATACTTGGCATATTATTAAAACAACTCCAAAGTTAAGTGGTTTTTTAGGTAACAAAGGTAAACCAGTTCCAATTAGTAATACTGAAGCAAAAAGAATATCTGAACAAGTTATTGATGGTGTTGAAAAATCTAGACCTGCGATAATGTATGATGTTGGAGAACAAGTAAAAGTAATTGATGGTCCTTTTGCATCATTTAATGGAGAGATCGAGCAAATAGATGAAGATAAAGCAAGATTAAGAGTGGCTGTTTCAATTTTTGGAAGATCAACACCTGTTGATTTAGAATATTCTCAGGTAGAAAAGGTATAAACTATGGCAAAAGAAATTTTAGGTTTAATTAAATTACAAATCCCTGCTGGAGGTGCTAACCCTTCCCCTCCTGTTGGTCCTGCCCTTGGACAAAGAGGTTTAAACATTATGGACTTTTGTAAAGCATTTAATGATAAAACAAAAGATTTAGAAAAAGGTGCACCAATTCCAGTTATTATTACAGCATACAAAGATAGAAGTTTCGACTTTACTACAAAACTACCACCAGTAAGTTTTTATCTTAAAAAAGCAGCTAAAATAAAAAAGGGAAACTCAACTCCTGGAAGATCATTAGTAGGTAAAGTCTCAATTCAAGATATTGAAAAAATTGCCAAAGAAAAAATGCAAGATCTAAATGCTATTGATCTAAATGGAGCGATGAATATGGTTAAAGGATCTGCTGTTTCAATGGGTATGGAGGTAGTGGGTTAATGAAAATAACAAAAAATAGAAAACTGATGTTAAATAATTTCGACACTTCAAAGGTTTATGAACCGCTTGAAGCTATCAAAATTTTAAAAGAAAAATCTTACGTTAATTTTAAAGAAACAATCGATATTTCAATTAATCTTGGAATTGATAGTAACAAAACTGATCAAAATATTAAAGGTATAGTAAATCTTCCTAATGGAACAGGTAAATCCGTAAAAGTTGCAGTAATTGCAAATGAGGACAAACAAAATGATGCAAAAAGTAATGGTGCTGACTTAGTAGGAAGTGATGATTTGATTGAAACAATTTCCAAATCAAAAATAGAATTTGATGTTCTCATTGCAACTCCAGATATGATGCCTAAATTAGGTAAAGTAGCAAAAATATTAGGTCCAAAAGGCTTAATGCCAAACCCTAAACTTGGAACTGTAACTAATGAAATTTCTCAATCAGTAAAAGACGCTAAATCAGGTCAAGTTAAATTTAAAAATGATAAATCTGGTATCGTTCATGCTGGTGTTGGCAAACTAGATTTTAGTGAAGAAGATTTGTTAGAAAATATTAAAACATTCTATTCTTCAGTTAGTAAAAGTAAACCCGATGCCGTTAAGGGTTCTTTTATAAAGAAGGTTACCATAGCTTCAACTATGGGAATTGGATTAAATATTAATCAAGCAAGCTTGCGTTAATTAATCCAATAGATGATCTTTGATCATCACCTGTCATAGACTGCAGGAGCTTTTTGCTTAATACCCTGCATAGACTGAAGCGAGTCATTGATTTGCTTCTTGACAGGCTTTAAGTTAGTTTGATGGTCAAGCTAACTTTAGCTAATATTAGATCTTAATGATCTAATTAAAACCGAGGTTGACGTGAAACGTTCTGAAAAAAAAGATTTTGTAAGTAATCTCAAAGAAGATTTTTCAAATGCTACTTCTGTAATTGTGGCTGAATATTCTGGGCTAACAGTTAATGAAACAGAGCAACTCAGAAAAGAAATGAGAGATAATGGAGCAAAATTTAAAGTAACTAAGAACAGACTCACTAAACTTGCTATATCTGAAACTCAATTTAAAGACATCTCAGAGCTTTTTAAAGGTCCAACAGCAATCGCTTATTCTGATGACGCAGTAGCTCCAGCAAAAGTAGCTGTTAGTTTTGAAAAAAAATTTGAAAAGTTTAAAATTATTGGTGGAGGTTATAATGGCGAGAAGATTGATAAAGAAAAAATTGATTTTCTTGCAAAATTACCTTCTTTAGATGAGTTAAGAGGAAAAATATTGGGATTAATTTCTGCACCTGCTCAAAAGATAGCTTCAATTACAGCTGAACCTGGAGCACAAATTGCAAGATTGATTAGTTCTAATAGTAGCAATAAACAAGAGTCGAACTAGGTATATAAGGAGAAATAAATGGCTGATTTAAATAAGATTGTTGAAGATCTCTCTTCACTGACTGTTCTTGAGGCGGCTGAATTAAGTAAACTGCTTGAGGATAAATGGGGAGTATCTGCAGCTGCACCGGTTGCAGTTGCTGCAGCTCCTGTGGCAGGCGGTGGAGAAGCCGCTGCAGAAGAGAAGACAGAATTCGATATTGAATTATCTGAAGCTGGATCAAATAAGATCGCAGTAATTAAAGAAGTTAGAACAATTACAGGTCTAGGCTTAAAAGAGGCAAAAGACCTTGTAGAAGGTGCGCCTAAACCACTTAAACAAGGGGTTAAAAAAGAGGAAGCTGAAGAAATGAAAAAAGCATTAGAAGCAGCTGGTGCCAAAGTTACATTAAAATAACTTGTGGGCCTTTTTTAAAGGCCTACAACAATATTATTATTAAAAGGAGAAAAAGTGAGTCTAGGTCATATTAATTCAAAAAAGATAAGAAAATCTTTTGGTAAAATTCCTCTAGTAACTTCCCTACCAAATTTAGTTGAAGTACAAAAAAGATCATTTGATAGTTTTTTACAACTTAGAACTGATCCCGAAAAAAGAGAAAATATAGGTCTACACTCAATTTTTAAATCTGTATTTCCAATCCATGATTATACAGAAAGAGCAACTGTAGATTACGTTTCATATAATCTAGGTATTCCTAAATATGATGTTGAAGAATGCACTCAAAGAGGAATGACATATGGTACACCACTCTTAGTAAACTTTAGGCTTATCATTTGGGATATCGACGAGATTGCTGGAACAAAATCAGTAAGAGATATTAAGGAACAAGAGGTTTATATGGGCGATATTCCTCTTATGACAAAAAATGCAACTTTTGTTGTTAATGGAACTGAAAGAGTTGTAGTTAGTCAGATGCATCGTTCACCAGGTGTTTTCTTCGATCACGATTTTGGAAAAACTCACACTAGTGGTAAATATCTTTTTAATGCAAGAATTATTCCTTACCGAGGATCATGGTTAGATTTTGAACACGATGCGAAAAATAATATTCACGCAAGAATTGATAGAAAAAGAAAGTTTCCAGTTACAACCCTATTTAAATGTCTCCTAAGTGGTCTTTCAGAAAAATATATAAGCGATTGTGAACTTAATAAAATTGAACCTGATCCTAAAAAGATCTTGGGAATGACAGGTGAGGAAATTTTATCCTTATTTTATGAGAACATTGTTTACAAAAAGTCTGAACACGGCTGGTCATTTAAAGAAGATATATCATTCTTCAAGGCTAAAATTTTAAATTTTGATTTGCTTAACACTAAAAATGGCAAGGTACTTTTAAGCAAAGGGACAAAAGTAAATCAAAAGATTATAAATGATCTAAAAAAGAAAAATATTTTAAACTTTACAATTCAAGAAGAATCTTTGATTGGTTCATTTTTATCATCAGATATTATAAATGAAAAAACAGGAAAAATATATTTCGAGGCTGGTTATGAAATTGATGATATTTTTTTACAATTTTTAAATGAAAATAAAATTAATAAAATTGATATTTTAAAAGCAGATAATATCGAAATTGGATCATATATTAGAAATACACTTTTATTAGATAAAGCTAGATCAAGAGAAGAAGCTCTATTTGAGATATTTAAAATTTTAAGACCAGGTGAACCTCCTACTATAGAGACTGCTGAAAATCTATTTAATAATCTTTTTTTTAATCCAGACAGATATGATCTTTCTTCTGTAGGGAGATTAAAAATTAGTGCAAAATTTAAAAAGAATACCTCTATTGATCTTCGTGTTCTTGATAAAAGTGATATTTTAGATGTAGTTAAGCATATGCATAATCTTATTGATGGTAAAGGTGAAATAGATGATATCGATCATCTGGCAAATAGAAGGGTTAGATCAGTTGGAGAATTATTAGAAAACCAATACAGAATTGGTTTACTAAAAATGGATAGAGCAATTAAAGAAAGACTAAGTTCTCTTGAAGTTGATAATATAATGCCACAAGATGTTGTTAATGCTAAGCCAGTAGCTGCATCAATTAAAGAATTTTTTGGTTTAAGTCAACTTAGCCAATTTATGGACCAAACAAATCCTTTAAGTGAAATTACTCATAAAAGAAGAGTCTCCGCTCTAGGCCCAGGTGGTTTAAATAGAGAAAGAGCAGGTTTTGAAGTAAGAGATGTTCATCAGACCCATTATGGAAGAATTTGTCCAATTGAAACTCCTGAAGGTGCGAATATTGGATTGATTAATAGTTTAGCATCTTATTCGAGAATAAATAAATATGGCTTCATAGAAACTCCATATAGAATTGTTAACTCTGGTAAAGTATCAGACAAAGTTATTTATTTAAGCGCTATCGATGAAGAAGATTTTGTTATTGCACAAGCAAATGCAGAGGTTGATACAAAAGGTAAATTTTCTGATCAAATAGTTAGTTGTAGAAAAAATGGAGAATTTATAAATGTCGATGTCGATGCCATTGATCTTATGGATGTATCCCCTCAACAACTAGTTTCTGTTGCTTCTTCACTAATTCCTTTCCTGGAAAATGATGATGCAAACAGAGCACTGATGGGATCAAATATGATGAGACAGGCAGTACCTCTTATTAAACCTAAAGCTCCATTGGTAGGAACCGGAATGGAATATACAGTAGCTAACGATAGTGGATCGACAATCGTTGCTAAAAGAGAAGGTATAGTAGATCAGCTCGATGCAAATAGAATTGTAATTAGAATAACAGACAAAAATGATAAAACTCTCAATAAGATTGATATTTATAATCTTGCTAAATTTCAGAGATCAAATCAAAACACATGCATTACACAAAGACCACTAGTTAATGTTGGCGATAAAGTTTCTAAAAATCAAGTTATTGCTGATGGACCTGCAACTGACTTAGGAGAATTGGCATTAGGAAGAAATGTATTAGCAGCTTTTATGCCTTGGAATGGATATAACTTTGAAGATTCAATTTTAATTTCTGAAAAAGTAGTTCAAGATGATGTGTTTACTTCAATACATGTTGAGGAGTTTGAAGTTATGTCTAGAGACACGAAACTTGGCCCTGAAGAAATAACAAGAGATATCCCTAATGCAAGTGAAGAAATGTTAGTCAATTTAGATGAAACAGGTATAGTTTATGTTGGTGCAGAGGTTAACTCTGGAGATATACTGGTGGGAAAAGTAACTCCAAAAGGAGAATCTCCAATGACACCTGAAGAAAAACTACTTAGAGCTATATTTGGTGAAAAAGCAGCAGATGTAAAAGATACAAGCCTAAGAGTTCCCCCAGGTGTTAAGGGTACAGTTGTAGAAATAAGAGTTTTTTCCAGAAGAGGAATTGAAAAAGATGAACGTGCAATCAGTATAGAAAATCATCAAATAGAGGTAATTGCACGCGACAGAGATGATGAATTAGAAATCCTTGAGAAAAGTTTTGGAAATCATCTTAGAGAATTGTTAAATAATCAAACTTTCTTATCTGGAATAGAATTGTTAAAGAAAAATTCTACAATTCAATATGAGCAAATAGAAAATTTACCATTAAATGATTTACTCAAAATTAATATCACAGATGATAAAAAAAGTAATGAAATTGAGTCTTTGGTTAAAAACTATGAAAATCAACTTGGCAATATTAATCAAAAATTTGAAAACAAAATTGATAAAATACAAAGTGGAGATGAATTACTTCCAGGAGTGCTTAAATTAATTAAGGTATTTATATCAGTAAAAAGAAAGTTACAGCCAGGTGATAAAATGGCAGGTAGACATGGTAATAAAGGTGTAATTTCTAAAATTTGTCCTGTTGAGGATATGCCATATCTTGAAGACGGAACTCCTGTTGATATAGTGCTAAATCCTTTAGGTGTTCCAAGTAGAATGAACATAGGCCAAATTCTTGAAACACATTTGGGTTGGGCTTCTGCATTACTTGGGAAACAAGTTAATGCTATGATAAAAAAGATACAATCAGAAGGTCAAACTAAAAATTTAAGAGAGAAGCTACTAGAAATATACAATTTAGATGAACATCAAAAAATTATAAAAAATATGAATGATGATGAGATATTAGAATTAGGTAATAACTTAAAAGAAGGAATACCATTTGCTACTCCCGTTTTTGATGGGGCAAAGGAAAAAGACATAACAAATTTACTTTCTCTATCTGGTGCTTCTAATACAGGACAAGAAATCCTTTATGATGGCATTACTGGTAAAAAATTTGAGAGACCTGTTACAGTAGGATATATGTACATGCTAAAATTGCATCATCTTGTTGATGAAAAAATACATGCTAGGTCAATAGGACCATATAGTCTTGTTACTCAACAACCACTTGGAGGAAAAGCTCAATTTGGCGGACAAAGATTTGGTGAAATGGAGGTATGGGCACTAGAGGCATATGGAGCTGCGTATACTCTGCAAGAAATTTTAACAATAAAATCAGATGATGTTGCTGGTAGAACTAAGGTATATGAGTCAATTGTTAAAGGTGATAATAACTTTGAGTCAGGAACTCCAGAATCTTTTAATGTTATGGTTAAAGAACTAAGATCTCTTGGTTTAAATTTAGATTTTAAAGAAAATCTAAAAGATAATAATATAACTAACTTGATAGGATCAAATGAATAAGGAACTAACAAACATTTTTAATCAAAATTTAGGTGTTCAAAACTTTAACAGCTTAAAAATTTCTATTGCTAGCCCAGAAGACATAAGATCATGGTCTTTTGGTGAGATTAAAAAACCTGAAACAATAAATTATCGAACATTTAAACCTGAAAAAGATGGTCTATTTTGTTCTAGAATATTTGGTCCTGTGAAGGACTATGAGTGTTTATGTGGAAAATATAAAAGAATGAAATTTAGAGGAATAATTTGTGAAAAATGTGGCGTTGAGGTTACTTTATCAAAAGTTAGAAGAGACAGAATGGGACACATTGAGTTGGCCGCTCCAGTATCTCATATTTGGTTTATGAAATCTTTACCAAGCAGAATTGCTACTTTGCTAGATATGACAATTAAAAATCTAGAAAAAGTTTTGTATTTTGAGCAATTCATAGTTGTTGAACCAGGTTTGACCGACCTTAAAAAAGGTGAAATTATTTCTGAGGAGCAGTACATCGAATATCAAGATGAATATGGAGAAGATTCTTTTAGTGCTGCAATTGGAGCCGAAGCTATCGAGCAAATGTTATTAAGCATAGATTTAGATAGTGATTACAACCAATTAAAGATAGATTTAACTGAAACAAAATCTGAATTAAAAAAAACAAAAATAACAAAAAGACTAAAGCTTATAGAATCATTTATTATTTCTAAAAATAGACCTGAATGGATGATAATGAGGGTTCTTCCTGTAATACCTCCAGAATTGAGGCCATTGGTTCCACTAGATGGTGGTAGATTTGCTACTAGTGACTTAAACGATCTTTATAGAAGAGTTATTAATAGAAATAATAGGTTAAAAAGATTAATTGATCTAAGAGCTCCTGATATAATCATAAGAAATGAAAAAAGAATGCTGCAAGAATCTGTTGACGCATTGTTTGATAATGGAAGAAGAGGAAGAGTAATTACTTCCACAAATAAGAGACCACTTAAATCATTATCAGATATGTTAAAAGGTAAGCAAGGAAGATTTAGGCAAAACTTACTAGGTAAAAGAGTTGATTACTCCGGTAGATCAGTGATTGTTGTTGGGCCTAATCTCAAACTCCACCAATGTGGTTTACCAAAAAAAATGGCACTTGAACTCTTCAAGCCATTTATTTTTCATAAACTAGACATTTACGGCTGGGCTAATACAATTAAAGCTGCAAAAAAACTTGTAGAAAAAGAAGATCCAAGAGTCTGGGATATTCTTGAAGAGGTAATTAGAGAGCATCCAGTGCTTTTAAATAGAGCTCCGACTTTACACAGATTAGGTATTCAAGCTTTTGAACCAACATTGATTGAGGGTAAATCAATCCAGCTGCATCCATTAGTGTGTACTGCTTTTAACGCTGATTTTGACGGAGATCAAATGGCTGTACATGTGCCTCTTAGTTTAGAGGCTCAATTAGAAGCAAGAGTTTTAATGATGAGCACAAATAACATTCTATCTCCATCAAGTGGTAAACCAATTATTGTTCCTTCTCAAGATATTGTTCTTGGTATTTATTATTTATCAATAATTAGGGATAACCAAATTGGAGAAGGTAGAAGCTTTATTGACCTTAATGAAATAGACAAAGCACTTGAAAATGGTGATGTTAGTCTTCATTCTAAAATTAATACCAGAGTTAAAAATAATGACGGAGTTTTTATAAAGGTGGAAACAACTCCAGGCAGAATGATTTTAGGAAACATTTTACCTAAAAATAATAATATAAATTATGAAATGATTAATAAAGTTTTGACAAAAAAAGAAGTAAGTAACATAATTGATTCTGTCTATAGGTTCTGTGGTCAAAAAGAAACAGTATTATTTGCAGATCATATTATGCAAATAGGTTTTAAGTATGCAGCAATAGCTGGGATATCATTTGGAAAAGATGATTTAATAATTCCAAAAGATAAAGATAGTCTTTTAAATGAAACTCAAAAAAAAGTTCAAGAGTATGAAAATCAATATCAAGATGGGCTCATTACTCAAGGAGAAAAATATAATAAAGTAGTTGATGCTTGGTCAGAATGTACAAATAAAGTAGCAGATAAAATGCTTGATGTTATTTCTAACCCATCCAATGAACAGCCAATAAATTCCGTTTATATGATGGCACATTCAGGAGCAAGAGGATCAGCTGCTCAATTAAAACAGTTATCAGGAATGAGGGGTTTAATGGCAAAACCTTCTGGTGAAATTATTGAAAACCCAATAAAGTCTAATTTTAAAGAAGGTCTCTCAGTTTTAGAATATTTTACATCAACTCATGGTGCTCGTAAAGGGCTTGCAGATACTGCATTAAAAACAGCAAGTAGTGGATACTTAACAAGAAGACTAGTAGATGTTGCTCAAGACGCAGTTATTAGAGAAAAAGATTGTGGAACAAACAACGGAGTGATGGTGGAGGAGATAGTGGAATCTGGAAATATAACCTCCCCGCTCACTGAAAGAATATTGGGAAGGACTCCTGTAGAAGATATTTTGGATCAAAATAATCAAGTTTTAATTAAATCTGGCGAAATCATCTCCGAAAAACATTTAGATCCGATTTCTAAATTGGGACTTAGATCATTAAAAATTAGATCAGTACTAACTTGTGAAACAGAAGACGGAATTTGCTCAATTTGTTACGGAAGAGACTTGGCAAGAGGTACTCCTGTTAACATTGGAGAAGCAGTTGGAATTATTGCCGCTCAATCAATCGGAGAACCTGGCACGCAATTAACTATGAGAACTTTTCACATTGGTGGAGCTGCAAGCTCATCTGTAGAGCAGTCCAATGCATCATCACCTATATCTGGAACAGTACAGTTAGAAAATATAAAAATTATAGAAGATCGATTTAAGAATAAAATAGTGCTCAGCAGAAATGCAAAAATAAAAATCTTAGATGAAAACATTGAAAAATATTCTTCAAATATACCTTTTGGTTCTAAGTTATTCGTAAATGATGGTGATAAAGTACAAAGTAATACTACGCTAGCTGAATGGGACCCATATACATTGCCAATCATTTCTGAAAAAGATGGTTTTGTAAAATATGTTGACCTTAAACAAGGTGTATCTTTCAGGGAATCAATTGATGATACAACTGGAATATCAAGTAAAATTGTAATTGATTGGAGTCAAAATCAAAAAAGTAAAAATTTTAAACCAGCAATCAATATAACAGACAATCATGATCAGAATGCTGATGAGGTTGAAAATTATTCTAATTATCCAATGTCTATCGATTCCATCTTAAGTGTTGAAGATGGTCAGAATGTTACTGCTGGCCAGGTAATAGCAAGGATCCCAAAAGAGTCATCTAAAACAAAAGATATAACAGGAGGACTACCAAGAGTCGCAGAACTTTTTGAAGCAAGAAAACCAAAAGATCCAGCTATTATGTGCGAAATTGATGGAAAGATATCTTTTGGTAAAGATTATAAAAATAAAAGAAGAGTAATAATTACATCATTAGATGAAAAAGAATCTTTTGAAATTTTGATACCTAGATCTAAATACTTAAATGTACAGGAAGATGATTTTGTAAAGAGAGGTGACATTCTTGTTGAAGGTACTCCCGTACCACATGATATACTAAGAATATTAGGCATTGAAGAATTAGCTAGATATCTTGTTAGAGAAGTTCAATCTGTTTACAAATTGCAAGGTGTGTATATTAACGACAAACATATTGAAACAATAGCAAGGCAAATGCTTCAAAAAGTTCTAATTAAAGATCCTGGAGATTCTAATCTTATTTCTGGAGAACAAATTCAAAAAAGAGATGTTTTAAAGCTTAATAAAATTTTGAATAAAGATGGTAAAAAAGAAGTTATCTATGAACCAGTTTTACTAGGTATAACAAAAGCTAGTTTACAAACTAGCTCATTTATATCTGCTGCTTCATTCCAGGAAACTACAAAAGTATTAACTGATGCAGCTACATTAGGAAAAATTGATACATTGAATGGCCTTAAAGAAAATGTAATTGTTGGTAGATTAATACCTGCTGGCACAGGAAAAATGACTTCAGATTACGAAAACATTGCTTTTGAAAGAGATCAGGAAATTATCAGTAAAAAAAAGTCGGAAAACATTGAAAATCAGTAAATTTTTTAGCATATCTGCTTGACTTTATTGTAATCAATTTATAAAGACCCATACGATTTGTTAAAGGTCGTGGATTAAATTCCAAACACTTAACGAGAGGAAATAAATGCCAACAATAAACCAACTTGTTAGAAAAGGTAGAAAAGCTGTGAGCAAAAGAAATAAGGTTCCAGCCTTGGATAAAAGTCCTCAAAAAAGAGGTGTTTGCACAAGAGTTTACACAACTACTCCAAAAAAACCAAATTCTGCTCTTCGAAAAGTCGCCAGAGTAAAACTTACTAACGGTCAAGAAGTATCTGCATACATACCTGGAGAAGGTCATAATTTACAGGAACACTCAGTTGTTTTGATTAGAGGTGGAAGAGTAAAGGATCTTCCCGGTGTTAGATATCACATATTGAGAGGTACTTTAGATACTCAAGGGGTATCAGCAAGAAAACAAAGAAGATCTCTTTATGGAGCAAAAAGGCCAAAATAATTATGTCACGAAGAAGAGCTGCAGAGAAAAGAACGATACTTCCAGATCACAAGTACAAAGATATGGTATTAGCTAAATTTATGAATAGGATTATGCTTGATGGTAAAAAATCTACATCTGAAAAAATAGTTTATGGAGCATTCGAAATAGTCTCAAAAAAAACAGAAAAAACACCCATAGAATTTTTTCACGAAGCTCTAAATAACGTAAAACCATCACTAGAAGTAAGATCAAGAAGAGTAGGTGGTGCTACGTATCAAGTTCCTATGGAAGTAAGACCAAAAAGAGCACAAACACTCGCAATGAAGTGGATCGTTGATTCTGCAGTAAAAAGAAACGAAAAAACTATGAGAGAAAGAGTAGCAAATGAAATAATTGATGCTTTTAACAATAAGGGTAATGCAGTAAAAAAGAGAGAAGAAACTCATAAAATGGCAGACGCCAATAGAGCCTTTTCTCATTTTAGATGGTAAAACTAATGTCAAGATCTCACTCATTATCTAAATATAGAAACATTGGCATAATGGCTCACATTGATGCTGGAAAAACCACTACTACTGAAAGAATTCTTTATTATACTGGTAAATCCCATAAAATTGGAGAGGTTCATGATGGAGCCGCAACAATGGATTGGATGGAACAGGAGCAAGAAAGAGGTATAACAATTACATCTGCTGCAACTACCTGTTTTTGGAAAGATCACCGAGTAAATATTATAGATACTCCAGGACATGTTGATTTTACTATTGAAGTTGAAAGATCATTGAAAGTATTAGATGGCGCTGTCGCAGTTTTTGATGGCGTAGCGGGTGTTGAACCTCAATCAGAAACTGTTTGGAGACAGGCTGATAAATATAATGTCCCAAGAATGTGTTTTGTTAATAAACTTGATAGAACTGGAGCTAATTTTTTTATGTGTGTGGATATGATTTCTGAAAGATTAGGATCTTACCCTCTAGTAACTCAACTACCTATTGGTATCGAAAGTAATCTAAAAGGTGTTGTAGATCTTGTTTCCAACAACGCAATTATTTGGCAAGATGAAAGTTTGGGAGCTAAGTATGATATAGTTGATATACCCGAAGATTTAAAAAAACAAGCATCAGAATACAGAGAAAAACTAATAGAAAAAGCTATTGAAGAAGATGATGCAATAATGGAAAGTTATTTGGATGGTAATGAACCAACGGTTGATCAAATAAAATCTTGTATACGAAAAGGTACAATTCGTGGATCTTTCGTGCCAGTATTAACAGGTTCAGCTTTTAAAAACAAAGGTGTCCAGCCTTTATTAGACGCAGTTATTGATTATATGCCTTCACCAACTGATGTAGCTAGTGTGAAGGGAATTGACATAAATGATGATACTAAAGAGCTTTCGAGAAGCTGTGAAGATAGTGAACCATTTAGTGCTCTTGCATTCAAGATTATGACAGACCCTTTTGTTGGAAGTTTAACATTTGCTAGGATCTATTCTGGATCGATTAATACAAAAGATACTGTATTGAATTCTAATTCTGGAAAAAAAGAAAACATAGGAAGAATGTTATTAATGCACGCAAATAATAGAGAAGAAATAAAAAAAGCTAATGCTGGAGATATTGTTGCTTTAGTAGGATTAAAGGATGTAACAACTGGCGAAACTCTTTGCGCCACAGATAAACCAATCATTCTTGAAAAAATGGATTTTCCTGATCCTGTAATTGAAGTTGCTGTCGAACCAAAAACAAAAGTAGATCATGAAAAAATGGGTCAAGCTCTTGGAAGGTTAGCTCAAGAAGATCCAAGTTTTAGAGTAACAACAGATCATGAAAGTGGACAGACTATTATCAAAGGGATGGGAGAGCTACACTTAGAAATCCTCGTTGATAGAATGAAGAGAGAATTTAAAGTTGAAGCAAACGTTGGAGCTCCTCAGGTAGCATATCGCGAAACAATATCTAACTCTTATGACGTTGATTATACACATAAAAAACAATCTGGAGGAGCAGGCCAGTTTGCAAGGGTTAAAATAAAATTTGAACCTAGTGAACCTGGTAGTGGTTATAAATTTATAAATCAAATAAAAGGAGGAAATATACCAACGGAACATATTCCTGGGGTAGAAAAAGGTTTAATTGCACAACAACAGACGGGTGTAATTGCAGGTTTTCCATGTATCGATTTTAAAGCAACGTTATACGATGGAGCATATCATGATGTTGACTCTAGTGTTCTTGCATTTGAGATAGCTGCAAGAGCTGCGTTTAGAGAAGGTATTTCAAAAGCAAGTCCTGTATTACTCGAACCAATGATGAAGGTGGAGGTAGTAACACCTGAAGAATACATGGGAGATGTTATAGGCGATCTTAATAGTAGAAGAGGTCAAGTTCAAGAAATGTCGACAAGAGGTAATGCTAATGTTGTTGACGCTATGGTTCCTTTAGCAAATATGTTTGGTTATGTAAATAACCTCAGATCTTTATCTCAAGGTAGAGCTAACTACTCAATGCAATTCGATCATTATGAGGAAGTACCATCAAATGTAGCCGAAGAAGTAAAGGCAAAGCTAGCATAATGGAAAATCAAAATATTAGAATTAGGTTAAGAGGTTATGATAACTCTCTTTTAGATACAAGTACTCAAGATATAATCAATACTGCGAAAAGAACTGGTGCTAAAGTTAAAGGACCTATACCTCTTCCAACCCGTTTTGAAAGATTTACAGTAAATAAATCTCCTCACATTGATAAAAAAAGTAGAGATCAACTTGAGATACGTACACATAATCGACTTTTAGATATAATCGATCCAACACCACAAACTGTTGATGCTCTAATGAAATTAGATTTATCTGCAGGAGTAGAAGTAGATATAAAAATTTAATATGTTAAGAGCAGGAATAATAGCAACAAAAATTGGTAATTCATCTTACTACAGTCAAGATGGAACTAATAACCAAGTGACCGTTCTTAAGGTTGAAGAGTGTGTTGTTTCAAACATCAAAACTTCTGATAAACATGGGTACAATGCTGTTCAGCTTGCAACCATAGATACAAAAAAAGATATTTCAAAAATCAAAAAACCTCAAAGAAAAATTTATTCATCAAATAATATAAGTCCAAAAAAAATATTAAAAGAATTCAGAGTAGATAATAAAAATATTTTAGAGATTGGAACCAAGCTTAATGTTAATCATTTTAAAGTAGATCAGTTCGTTGATGCTAGTAGTATTTCGATAGGAAAGGGTTTTGCAGGTGTTATGAAGAGACATAATTTTGGAGGTCTTAGAGCATCTCATGGTGTATCAATTTCTCATCGATCTCATGGTTCAACTGGTCAAAATCAAGACCCTGGTAGAGTTTTTAAAGGAAAAAAAATGGCTGGTCGAATGGGAAATAAAAAGGTTACTAAGCAAAACTTAAAAATCATTGATATTGATTCTGAAAAAAATCTTTTAATTATTAAAGGCTCAGTTCCTGGAAAAAAAAATTCAGTTGTTTACGTTAAAGATTCGGTAAAAAAATAAAATGAAAAAATCTATATTTAATTTAAAAAATAAGACTGTCGGCGATGTTTCACTAAACAAAGATATATTTGGAGTCATTACGCTGCCAGATATAATACATCAGTATATTAGGTACCAAAATGCTAAATCTAGACAAGGCTCACATAAAACTAAATCGAGATCTGAAGTAAGCGGTCGTAGTAAAAAACCTTTTTCACAAAAAGGGACTGGTAATGCAAGACAAGGAAGTAATAAGCCACCAAATTTTAGGGGTGGAGCTGTTTCTATGGGACCTGTAAACAGAAACTATACATTTAACTTAAATAAAAAAGAAAAAAAACTAGCTTTAAAGTCAGCCCTGTCTACAAAACTTAATGAAGATAAAATTATCTTTATAGATAGTTTTGAAATTGAAAGTTTTAAAACAAAAGAATTATACATAGATTTAAAAAAATTTAATTACGAAACAGCTCTCTTCATTTACTCTGAAACTGGTTTAAATAAAAATTTCAAACTAGCTTCATCCAATATTCCTAAAATATCTATATTGAATCAAAAAGGTGTAAATGTAAAAGATTTAATTACATATGATAAAATTTTTATTGAGCAAAAATCAATAGATGAATTAACTAAGAGACTTTCATGAAAATTAAAGCACATAATATTTCTTTAGAAAAAGCTTATGATATAATTAAGAAACCCATAACAACTGAAAAGTCAACTAACCTACAGCAGTATAATCAATATTCGTTTATTGTATCAAAAGACTCCAATTCTTTTGAGATAAAAAATGCTATTGAAATGATTTTTAAAGTAAAAGTTAGCAAAGTTAACACTTCTATTTTACGCGGTAAGGGTAAAACATTTAAAGGTGAATTTGGTTTTAGAAAAGACACAAAAAAAGCTATAGTAACCTTAGATGAAGGCAATACTATAGATTCATCATTGGAGATCAAATAATGCTCACAAAACTAAAACCAACTACTCCAGGTTCAAGAGGTACTGTTCTTGTATCTAAAAAAGAATTATCAAAAGAAAAGCCTTATAAATCCCTTACAACAAAGTTTAAATCT
Source organism: uncultured Alphaproteobacteria bacterium (assembly GCA_902585605.1). Taxonomy (GTDB): domain Bacteria; phylum Pseudomonadota; class Alphaproteobacteria; order HIMB59; genus CACPNW01. The sequence goes on along the minus strand of CACIED010000002.1, from coordinate 87,406 downwards.
ACTGGTGGTAGAAATAATCAAGGTAGAATTACATCTAGAAGAATGGGTGGTGGTGTAAAAAGAAAGTACAGGCTAATTGATTTTAAAAGATCAAAAATAAATATAAACGCTGAGGTTATTAGAAATGAATATGATCCAAATAGGTCAGCTTTTATTTCCTTAGTCAGATATGATGATGGTGAATTAAAATATATTATTTCACCTAAAAATATTAAAATTGGTGAAAAAATAATATCTGGAGATAACGTTGCAATAAAAAATGGAAATTGCCTACCAATTAAAAATATTCCAGTTGGAACTAGTATCCATAATTTAGAACTTAAGCCAGGTGCAGGTGCTCAGCTTATTAGATCAGCCGGTGCCTCAGCTCAAATTGTTTCTAAAGAACAACCATATGTTCAAATTAAATTAATCTCTGGAGAGATCAGACATATAAATAAGGACTGTAAAGCTACTATAGGAGAAGTTTCAAATGCTGATCAAAAAAATATTAAATTAGGAAAAGCTGGAAGAAAAAGATATTTAGGATTTAGACCTAAAGTAAGAGGAGTGGTTATGAATCCTGTTGATCATCCTCACGGTGGTGGTGAAGGAAGAACATCAGGAGGAAGAAATCCAGTAACACCATGGGGAGTATCTACTAAAGGAAAAAAAACCAGGAATAATAAAAAAACTGACATATTTATTATCAAGAGGAAGAAAAAATAATGACAAGATCAATTTGGAAAGGGCCATTTGTTGACATTACTTTAATGAAAAAAGTACAAAAACAATCTGAATCCGGAAGAAAAGAAGTTTTAAAAACATGGTCTAGAAGATCGACTATACTTCCAGAATTTGTTGGTTTAACATTTGGAGTTTATAATGGACAAAAATTTGTACCAGTGACAGTAAACGAACAAATGGTTGGTCATAAACTAGGTGAATTTTCACCAACTAGAACATTTAAAGGGCACACTGCTGCTGATAAGAAAGCGGAACAAAAATGAGTGATAATCTTACTGCTTTTGCTAAAGATAACATGGTTAGAATTAGTCCTATAAAACTCTCTAATATTGTGAATAGTATCGTTAATATGAAAGTAAGTTCAGCTATAAATCAGCTTCAATTTTCTCATAAAAGAATCTCTAAAAATATTTTGAAGATTTTAAATGCAGCTATAGCAAATGCAGAAAATAACAAACAACTTGATATAGATAAGCTTTTTGTAAAAGAAGCATTTGTTGGTAAAAGTTTAAGAATGAAAAGATGGCGACCTAGAGCAAAAGGTAGAGCAGCTTCAATTATTAAACCTTTTAGCAAATTAACAATAGTAGTTGAAGAGAGAACAAAAGAAAAAAAAGGTAAAAAATAATGGGTCAAAAAGTAAATCCTTACGGAATAAGGCTTGGTATAAACAAAACCTGGTCATCAAGATGGTTTTCAAAAAATGAATATACAAAACTTTTACATCAAGACTTAAAAATAAAAAGTTATGTTTCAAAAAAATTGAAAAATGCAAGTATTTCAAAAATAAACATTGAAAGAGCAGCAAAAAAGTTGCGACTTTCAATATATAGTTCAAGACCTGGGATTATAATTGGAAAGAAAGGTGCCGATATTGAAACTCTTAAAAATGATCTTTCAAAAATGTCTAACCTTGAAGTATTTTTAGACATTAAAGAAGTAAGAAAACCTGAAGTGGAAGCAAAATTAGTTGCTGAAAATATCGCTGCACAACTCGAAAAACGCATATCATTTAGAAGAGCTATGAAAAAAGCCGTTCAATCGGCTATGAGACTAGGAGCAAAAGGTGTTAAGGTTGTTTGTAGTGGTAGATTAGGTGGGGCTGAAATAGCTAGAACAGAAAAATATCATGAGGGCAGTGTACCTTTGCATACTCTAAGAGGAGATATTGATTACTCTACAGCTGAAGCTGAAACTACGTATGGAATTTGTGGCATTAAAGTTTGGATAAATAAAGGCGAAATACTTTTAAAAGATCCATATGCAAGTGAAAAAAAACAAATTGATCAAGGAAGTGTAAGATAATGAACATGCTATCTCCAAAAAAAACTAAATTTAGAAAGCAATTTAAAGGAAGAATTCATGGTAAATCAAAAGGTAATTACGCTCTTAATTATGGAAGCTTTGGATTAAAGGCATTGGAACCTGAAAGAGTTACGTCTAGGCAAATTGAAGCTGCAAGAAAGGCTATTACAAGATACCTTAAAAGAGCTGGAAGAATGTGGATTAGAATTTTTCCTGATGTTCCGGTATCAAAAAAACCAGCTGAAGTAAGAATGGGAAAAGGTAAAGGTTCTATTGAATACTGGGCATGTAGAGTTAAGCCAGGTAGGATTATGTTTGAGGTTGATGGTGTAAATATAAACGATGCCAGAAAAGCTATGACTCTAGCAGCCGCAAAACTACCAATAAAATGTAAATTTGTTGAGAGAAATATTTAAGATGAGTATAAAAACAAACAAAAATATAAAAAAAATGCAAGAAGAAATACTTAATCTAAAAAAGAGTATTTTAAATCTTAACTTCCAAAAGTCCTCAGGTCAACTTGAAAAAACATCTCAAATTAAAAATTTCAAGAAACAAATAGCTAGATTAAAATTTCAACTTTCACAAGATAATGGAGATAATAATGCCTAAAAGAATTTTGTCTGGTGTTGTAGTTTCCTCAAACTCTAACAAAACTATAGTTGTTAACGTTACAAGAAGAATAAAGCATAAATTGTATAAAAAAATTATAAGACAAACAAAAAAATATCATGCACATGATGAAAAAAATGAATTTAATCTTGGTGATAATGTTTCGATTATAGAATCAAAACCCCTTTCTAAACTTAAAAAATGGATAGCCATACCACCTACAGGAGATAAATCATGATACAAATGCAATCTAACCTTTTTGTTGCAGACAACTCTGGTGCTAGAAAAATCCAATGCATAAAAGTGTTAGGAGGATCCAAAAGAAGATCTGCTTCGATTGGTGATATTATCGTTGTTTCTATAAAAGATGCATTACCGAGAGCAAAAGTGAAAAAAGGTGATGTTTACAAAGCAGTTGTAGTTAGAACTTCTAAAGATTTTAAAAGACCCGATGGGACAGCAATTAGATTTGATAAAAATGCAGCAGTGCTTTTGGATAAACAAGAGGAGCCAATTGCAACTAGGATCTTTGGTCCTGTTACAAGAGAGCTTAGAAGTAAAAAATTTATGAAAATAATTAGTCTTGCTCCAGAGGTTATATAATGAATAACAAAATTAAATTAAAAAAAGGTGATGAAGTAGTGGTGTTAACTGGCAAAGACAAAGGTAAAACAGGAAAAATTATTAGAATGATACCAAAGCAAATGAAGGCAATAGTATCAGAAATTAATAAAGTCAAAAAAAATCGGAAACCTGATAATAATCAACCTGGTGGTATAGTCGATAAAGAAATGCCACTACATATTTCAAACCTAGCATTTTATGACCCTGAAGTAAAAAAAGGTATCAAGATTGGTTACAAATTAAATAATGATAAAAAAATCAGAATTAATAAATCTACTGGTAAGGAAATAAAATGAGTAGACTTCTAATAGAATATAATAGCCATATAAAACAAGATTTAAAATCTAAGCTTGGTTTCAAAAATATATTTCAAGTTCCCAAAATTGAAAAAATTATTTTAAACATGGGTGTTGGAGAAGGAAAAGATGACTCTAAATTAATTGATAGAGCTCTAGATGACTTAACACTTATTTCTGGTCAAAAAGCTGTGAAGACTACCTCAAAAAAAGCAATTTCTGGCTTCAAAATTAGAGAAGGTATGCCCTTGGGAGTTAAAGTAACATTAAGAAATAAGATAATGTATGAGTTTCTTGATAGATTAGTTAACATTGCAATACCAAGAATTCGAGATTTTAGAGGATTAAATATGAAAAGTTTTGATGGAAAAGGTAATTTTTCAATGGGTATAAAGGAACATGTAATCTTTCCTGAAATAAATTTTGATAAAGTGGAGAAAATTAGAGGCATGGACATAACAATTTGTACTTCGGCTAAAAATAATAATGATGCAATTGAATTGTTAAAATGTTTTAACATGCCCTTTAAACAGAAGGAGTTTAATTAAAAATGGCAAAACTTAGCTCAGTACAAAAAAATTTATTTAGACAAAAACTAATTCAAAAATATAAGTCTAGAAGAGAATTGCTTAAATCTAAAATTAAAAATAAAAATATTTCTTTAGAAGAAAGGATTAACTATCAAAATAAATTAAACGATCTTCCAAGAAATGGTTCATCAATTAGGCATAGAAATAGATGTGAGATTACTGGTAGACCGAGAGGAAATTATAGGAAATTTGGTTTATCAAGAATAAAATTAAGAGAGCTTTCAATGAGTGGTGATTTGCCAGGAGTTGTTAAGTCAAGTTGGTAGGAGAATATTATGGCTTTTAACGATTCACTTTCAGATATGCTAGCAAGAATAAAAAATGCTCATCAAGCTAAAAAAGTTTCCACATTATGTCTTAAATCTAAATTAAATATAAATGTGTTAAACGTTTTAAAAGATGAGGGCTATATTAGAGATTTTAAAGATATTGAAGAAAGAAAAGGAATTAGTTCTATAAAAATTGATTTAAAATATTATAATGGAAATCCTGTAATAAAGAAAATTAAAAGAATATCAAAACCTGGAATTCGCAAATATTCAAAAATAAGTGAACTTAATAAACCTTATGGTGGCTTAGGAATATCAATTCTTTCAACTCCAAAAGGTGTAATGTCAGACCAACAAGCAAAAAAGAATAATGTTGGTGGTGAAATTTTGTGTGAGGTATTTTAAAAGTGTCCAGAATTGCAAAAAATCCAATTAAAATTTCGAAAGAAGTTGAGTGTTCTTTTGAAAATGGAATTTTCTCAGCTAAAGGTAAACTTGGACATTTAGAAATTAATGTAAACTCTAATTACAGAATAAACATAAAAGAAGACGAGGTAAAAGTTATTCCAGTTAAAGAAATAAATAATGATCCTAATTGGGGTACAACTAGAGCTATAATAGCAAATACCATAAGCGGTGTTACTTTAGGATTTACTAAAACTTTGGAGTTAAATGGAACGGGATATAGAGCCAGTGTTTCCGGATCAAACTTAAAATTAGAGCTTGGTTACAGCCATGATATAAATTTTGATATTCCAGATGATGTTAAGATTGAATGTCCTAAACAAAATCTAATTAAGTTAACTAGTATTAATAAAGAAAAGTTAGGAGCTGCTGCTGCAAAAATTAGATCATTTAGAAAACCTGAACCATTTAAAGGTAAAGGAATTAAATATATAGATGAATATATTTTTAGAAAAGAGGGGAAAAAGAAATAACTTATGAAAGATAGAAAACAGAGAGTAAGATTTAAAAATAAAAAAGTTTCTGATAGAAAAAGATTATCGGTTTTTAGATCTAATAATCACATCTATGCTCAGTTGATTGATGATTCTAATGGTACAACACTAGCTAGCTCATCCTCTATTGAAAAATCTATAAAAGAAAAAAGCTTATCTAGAAAAGAAATTGCAGAAGTTATTGGAAAAAGTATAGCAAAGAAAATAATTTCAAAAGGTATACAGAAAGTTTCTTTTGATAGAGGAAAATATAAATATCATGGTTTGATTAAAATTCTTGCAGATGCTGCAAGAGTTGAAGGTCTTAATTTTTAGGGGTATATATGTTTGAAAATGAAAAAAATGAATTTAGCGAACATCTAGTTACTATAAATAGGGTAGCAAAAGTTGTCAAAGGTGGAAGAAGATTTGGTTTTGCCGCTATAATGATTGTTGGAGATAACAAAGGTAGAGTTGGAATTGGCACAGGAAAAGCTAAAGAAGTTCCAGAAGCTGTAAGAAAAGCTACAGAAAATGCAAAAAGTAAGATGATTAGAGTTCATCTAAAGGAGAATAGAACAATTCATCATGATACTGTGGGAAGATTTGGAGCTGGAAAGGTTATACTTCGTGCAGCAGCACCTGGAACAGGAATTATTGCTGGAGGTCCTATGAGATCATTGTTTGAATCACTGGGAATAAAAGATGTTGTAGCAAAATCTACAGGCACATCTAACCCTCATAACATGCTAAAGGCTACAATAAATGCATTTAAAATGTCAGAGTCACCAAAATCAGTTGCAGCCAAAAGATCAAAAAAAATTAATGAGATAAATACCAATAAAAATAACTAATTATGAAAATTAATAACTTAAAATCTACAAAGACTTCTAGTAAAAAAAATAAACGAAGAGGTAGAGGTTCAGGGTCCGGCCTTGGAAAAACTTCAGGTAGAGGCGTAAAAGGTCAAAAATCAAGATCAGGTGTTTCAATAAACGGATTTGAAGGTGGTCAAATGCCACTTTATCGTCGTTTACCTAAAAGAGGTTTTAAAAATTACTTCAAAACTAAAATTCAACATATTAATTTTACAATGATCAATAACTTAATAAAGAAGTATAAGTTTAATTCTGAAGACATAAAGGAAGATGAGATTTTCAGTAAAAAAATTTTTAAAAAATCAAAAGGAAATTTAAAACTACTTAATGTAGGTAAACTTGAAACCAAAACTAATTTAGAAATATCTTTTGCATCAAAAAAGGCAATTGAAGAATTAGAAAAATTAGGTGGTAAAATTAAATTAATAAAAAAATAAATGGCAACAGCTACAGACAGATTATCAAATAATTTAAACTTTGGTGCTTTAGGTAAAGCTACCGAGCTAAGACAAAGACTTTTGTTTACTTTAGGTGCTCTAATTGTATTTAGACTAGGAACTTTTTTACCAATTCCAGGTATCAATCCTATAGCACTTCAGCAATTTTTTGAGCAGCAATCATCTGGAATACTAGGAATATTTGATACATTTTCAGGAGGTGCTCTTGGGAGAATGGGTATTTTTGCTTTGGGAGTTATGCCTTACATATCATCATCAATTATTATGACATTGATGCAATCTGCAATACCTTTTTTGAAATCTTTAAAGGAACAAGGAACAAAAGGAAGAAGACAGCTACTTCAATATACTAGATATGTAACTGTATTAATAGCGGCTATACAAGGGTATGGAGTTTCTATTGGTTTAGAGTCTATGCAGACAACATACGGAAATATTGTATTTGAACCTGGGCTATTTTTTAGATTGACTACTGTGATAACTTTAGTGGGTGGAACTATATTCTTGATGTGGCTTGGCGAACAGATTTCTTCAAGAGGAGTAGGAAACGGCATCTCTCTTATTATCACTGCCGGAATCATAGCAAATTTACCAAGTGCTTTCGTCAGCACTCTTCAATTAGGAAGGACAGGTGAATTAAGTATAGCTTTTATTCTAGGTATCTTAATACTTATATTGTTATTGATTATTTTTATCGTTTTTGTTGAAAAAGGACAAAGAAGATTGCCAGTTCAATATCCTAAAAGACAAGTAGGAAATAAAATTTATGGAGGTCAAAGCTCCCATTTGCCGTTAAAAATTAATACAGCAGGAGTCATACCAGTAATATTTGCTTCTTCAATACTTCTTCTTCCAAATACAATGTCAGGTTTTGGTGCTGGCTCATCAAGTGATATTTTTATTTTAATTTCAAGTTATTTGGGAAGAGGTCAACCACTATATCTCGCTCTTTATGCGGCTATGATAATATTTTTTGGATTTTTTTATACTTCAATAGTTTTTAATCCAGACGAACAAGCGGAAAATTTAAGAAAATACGGTGGCTTTATTCCTGGCATTAGACCTGGTGAAAATACTGCTAAGTATATAGAATTTGTACTAATTAGACTAACTACAATCGGAACAATATATTTAACATTCGTAGCTCTACTTCCAGAGTTTCTTTTGTCTAGAACATCAATACCATTTTATCTTGGGGGTACAGCACTTTTAATAGTCGTTGTTGTAATGATTGATTTTATTACCCAAGTTCAGTCTCATTTATTTCAACATCAATACGAAGGATTACTAAAAAAGACCAAGCTTAAAGGTAGAAGATAAATTGACTAGAATTATTTTCTTTGGCCCTCCTGGGGCAGGAAAGGGCACTCAAGCTAAAATAATATCAGAACAATTAAATGTACCACACCTTTCCACAGGCGATATTTTAAGAAAAAAACTACTTGATAAAGATAATCTAGCAAATGAATTAAAAAAAATAATGTCTTCTGGAAATTTAGTTTCTGATGAAATTTTAAACTCAATTGTCTCTACTAGATTAAAAAATGAAGAAACAAATGGTTTTATTCTAGATGGGTATCCAAGGACCTTGAAACAATCAGAATTTCTGAACAAGTTTCTTTTACAAATGTCCAATTCAATAGATTATATTTTTAATATTCAAATAAATTTTGAAACCTTAAGAGATAGAATAATAAAAAGATCATCAGAAGAAAGCAGAGAAGATGATAATATACAAGTAATAGAAACTAGATATAATGAATATCTTAATTCAACTCAAAAAGTTTCAAGCTACTACAAAGTTAATTACCCAAACATTTTTCATGAAATAGATGGTTCATTGAAAATTAATGAAATTACCAAAAAAATCAAAGAAATTTTAAAAAAATCATGAAAAACAGCCAAAATTTAGCATATCTGTTCTTGACTAATTATATAATTATCATGTATTCACCATCTTTCATTTTTCTTGGACTTATTTATGGCTAGAATTTCAGGTGTTAATATTCCCACTAATAAAAAAGTAAACATTGCTTTGACTTATATATTTGGGATAGGAAATAAAATAGCTCTTGATATATGTAAAGGTGCATCAATTGATATATCGAAAAGAGTGAGCGAACTTAATGAAGATGAAATTAACAAAATACGTGACTTAATTGATAAAGATCATTCTGTTGAAGGTGATTTAAGAAGAAAAATTTCATTGGATATTAAAAGATTGAATGATTTAGGTTGTTACAGAGGATTAAGACATCGTAAAAAATTACCAGTAAGAGGTCAAAGAACTCATACTAATGCCAGAACAAGAAAAGGTAAAGCCGTTGCAATTGCTGGAAAGAAAAAGGTAACTAAGGGATAAAATGTCTGATAAAAAAAAATCTAAGCTTAAAAAGAAAATATCTTCTGGTGTAGCTCATATTGTTTCTTCATTTAATAACACAATAATAACAATTGCAGATGAAAAAGGAAATGCCTTAGCTTGGTCATCATCAGGTCACAAAGGTTTTAAAGGTTCAAGAAAATCTACCCCTTATGCTGCACAGATTGCTGCAGAAGATGTAGGAAATAAAGCCAAGGAGCATGGATTAAAAAATCTCAGAGTTGAAGTTTCTGGACCTGGTTCTGGAAGAGAATCAGCTCTTAGGTCTTTACAATCAATAGGTTACGTAATCTCATCTATAAAAGATGTTACACCCATACCACATAATGGTTGCAGACCAAGGAAGAGAAGAAGAGTTTAAATAAAGGAGCATTTAAGTGTTACAAAAAAACTGGAGTGAATTAATAAAACCCACTAAGATGGAAGTCAATGTGGATGAAAGTAATGGAAGAATTGGCAAGCTTACTGCAGAACCTCTTGAAAGAGGATTTGGATTAACTTTAGGTAATTCAATAAGAAGAATTTTACTTTCATCATTACAAGGAGCAGCGATAACTTCTGTGAAAATGAAGGGCGTTGTTCATGAATTCTCTACTATTCCGGGTGTCAAAGAAGATCTGACAGATATATTGCTAAATTTAAAATCAATTGCTGTTAAAGTACACTCTCCAGGTCTTAAAAAAATGTATATAAAATCTACTGGCTCTGGAGAAATAAGAGCTGGTAATTTTGAGACTGACTCTGAAACTGAAATAATGAATCCAGATCAATTAATAATGACTCTTGATTCAAATGCTGATGTAGATATTGAGGCTAACGTAGAAACTGGCAAAGGTTATGTTTCTGCTGAGGTTGCTGAAGATGAAAATAAAATTATTGGTGAAATAAAACTGGATGCTATGTTCAGTCCAGTTTTAAAAGCTACCTATAAAGTTGAAAATAGTAGGGTTGGTCAAGTTACTGATTTTGATAAACTTGTTTTCGAAGTTGAAACTAATGGTGCAATTTCTCCAGATGATGCAATTGCGTTAGCTGCAAGAATTTTACAAGACCAACTTCAGCCATTTATTAACTTTGATGAACCTGAGGTATTACCAGATCAATCAAATATTGAAACATTGTCTTTCAATTCCAATTTACTTAAAAAAGTTGAGGAATTAGAACTATCTGTTAGATCAGCAAATTGTCTCAAAAATGATAACATCATATATATTGGAGATTTAGTCCAGAAATCTGAATCAGAAATGTTGAGGACTCCAAATTTTGGAAGAAAATCACTGAATGAAATAAAAGAAGTCCTTCAACAAATGGAGCTTAATCTTGGTATGTCTGTTCCTGATTGGCCACCTGAAAATATTGATGATTTAGCTAAAAAATATGAAGACCCATTTAATAAATAAATATTTATGAAGCATAATATTAAAAATAAAAAACTTAATAAAACATCTTCACATAGAAAAGCGATGTTTATGAATATGTCTAATGCACTTATAAAGCATGAACAAATAACAACTACTCTAGCAAAAGCTAAGGAATTAAGAAAATTTGTAGAAAGAATAATAACATTAGGAAAAAAAGGTGATTTACTTTCTAGAAGAAAAACTATTTCTACTCTTCAGGATAATAAAATGTCGAAAAAAGTTTTTGATGTATTAGCTGATAGATATAAAAAAAGAGCCGGTGGTTATACACGTATTATTAAATTGGGTAACAGATTTGGAGACAATGCTCCAACAGCAGTAATTGAATTTGTAGATCGTGATGAGAATGCTAAAGGTTTAGATAGTGGTCCTGTTATTGAAAAAAAATCTACTGATGAAGTAGAAGAACAACCTACAGCCTAAACATATTGTTTAACTTAATATTAGTCGCCACTGGCGGTGCGTTAGGAGCGGTTTTAAGATATCTATTAACCAATATTAGCAAATCTTTATTTGTATCTAGTATTTATGGAACCATCTCCGTGAATATAATAGGTTCATTTTTAATAGGATATTTAATAAGTTCTGATGTTGGAAACAACTTATCTGAAAATTTTATTAAGTTTTTTTTAATCATTGGTCTTTTAGGATCTTTTACAACTTTTTCTGCATTTTCCTATGAAGTTCTTGATCTAATAAATTCAAAAAAATATGCTTCTTCTTTTACTTATATTTTTATTTCTATTTTTATATGTATAATATCTGCATACCTAGGGACATTATTAAGCAAGTTTTGATTTGATTAAGACTATTAAAATTCTAAATAATTTTAACCAAAGATTGGATAAGTATCTAAAACAAAAATATACATCTTTGACACAAGGATTTATTGAAAAAAATATAAGAAAAAAGAATATATTAATAAATAACTCAATTACTAAAGCAAATTATCTTGTCAGTAATAATGATGAGCTTAAAATATTAAATTACCATGAAAAGCTCTATAAAAATAAGATTGTTTTTAAAAAAAATATTAAAATATCAAAAGAAATTTTAGATGAATTTAAAAGATCAATAATATTTGAAAATAATGATTTTATTGTTTTAAACAAATGGTCACAAATAGCTACTCAAGGTGGAAGTAAAATAAAAAATTCAATAGATCACATTATTAAAAATATTAATATACAATACAGATTAGTACATAGACTTGACAAAGAAACATCAGGACTTCTTTTAATAGCTAAAAATCTTAACTATGCAAAAAAACTATCTTTTCTGTTCAAACAAAAAGAAATTACTAAATTCTATATTGCATTATGTGAGGGAATTCCAAAAAATAATAAATCTCAAGTTAAACTAGCAATCAAAAATAAAAAACTTAAAATTGAAGATACACTAACTAATTACAAAGTATTAAATAAAAACAAAAGTATTTCTACAATATTGTTTAATCCTCAAACTGGTAAAACTCATCAGCTTAGAATAGTATCTAAAAATCTTGGGTGTCCAATAATAGGAGATAAAAAATATAATGTATATTCTAAATATACAAAAGAAAGCTTAATGTTACATGCATTTGCTTTAAGTTTCACAATAAATAATAAAAAATTTGAATTTATCTCAAATTTACCAGATTATTTTCTTAACTTTATAAAAAAAAATAATTTAAAAATTAATAAAGATTTAAAAAATTATTTAAATAGTTCTTAATTTTTCTATAAATATTTTTTTAAATTTATTATCAAATTCAGATTGGTCTATTTTAATACCTAACTCTTCCATCGAAGTATTTTGAAATTCTTTTAAACCACATGAGTGAATATAATTGTAATATTTAAGATCAGGATTAATATTAAAACTTAAACCATGGTATGTAATCCATTTTTTGATACGCAATCCAATCGCACCTATTTTTCTTTCTTTATCAAATGTAATATCGTTACTTCTAGTTACCCAAATACCAACTCTGTCCTTAAAGGCTTGCGCTTCAATATTATAGTTAGCTAAAAAAGAGATTAGAGAATTCTCAATTACACTAATAAATTTACGAATATCTTTATTTTTATTATTTAAATTTAACATAAAATAAACAATTCTTTGACCAGGACCGTGATAGGTTGTTTTGCCTCCGCGATTAGATTTTATTACATCAATAACATCCGAATTTAATATCTCTTCTTTTGAAGCACTTGTTCCTTGAGTAAAAATATGATTATGACATAGAAACCATAATAATTCTTCGGATTTATTCTTAATTATACCATCAACTCTAGACTCCATATACATCACAGCATCTTCATAATTTACTTCACTATTTGATATTTTAATTTCCAACTGTTTCATCTGTATTTAACTTTATTGATAGTTAATATCCTATCTGATATTTAATTCTACTATATATGCGGCTGTGGCGGAATTGGTATACGCGCAGCGTTGAGGTCGCTGTGGGATTTATCCTGTGGAAGTTCAAGTCTTCTCAGCCGCACCAATTTGTATGGAAGAAATTATTATAAAAAAAGATCAGGATTCTTCATCCAAATCTGTTGAACTAGTATCTGATTATTTAGAAAATTATAAATACGATAAAGTTTTATCTTATTTAAAAGATATTCATAATGCTGATATTGCCTATATTCTTCAAAATTTAGATCCAGTTTTACGATTAAGTCTTTTGAATATAGTTGATAGAGATTTTGATCCTGAAATATTAACTTATTTAAATGATAGTGTTAGAGAAGAAATAATAGAAACTTTGGATATAAAACAATTAGCTAATAATGCTAAAAGTTTAGATACTGATGATGTTGTCGACTTAGCAGAAGATTTAGAAGAAAAAGATCAGACTATATTCTTAGAAAATTTAGATAAAAAAGAACGTACTTTGGTTGAAGAAGGATTAAAGTATCCTGAAGATTCTGCTGGAAGATTAATGCAAAGAAAATTTGTTGCCGTCAACCAATCATGGAATGTTGGTCAAGCAATCGATTATTTGAGAAACAATAAAGCGAAACTACCTGAAGATTTCTATGATATTTATTTAATTAATAATAATCAAGAAGCAAAAGGTGTTGTTCCATTAGGAAGGTTAATGGGTTCAAAACGAGAAGTAGAATTAATTTCTATAACAAATAAAGAATTAAGATTAATTGATGTAAATACTGATCAGGAAGATGTAGCCTTATTATTTAATAAATACAGTTTGGTCAGTGCACCTGTTATCAATAATGGAAAAAAAATTATTGGATCAATTACAGTTGACGATGTTGTTGAGGTTATAGAAGAAGAAAGAGAGGAAGACATTTTAAAGCTTGGAGGTGTTGATCATACAGATTTATATGAGTCAGTTATTTCTACAACAAAATCAAGAATTTCTTGGTTAATTGTAAATCTAATGACAGCGGTAGTAGCTTCAATAGTTATTGGTTTTTTTGAAGCTGCTATAGAAAAAGTAGTAGCCTTAGCAATTTTAATGCCAATAGTATCTTCTATGGGTGCTAATGCTGGTACTCAAACTTTAACAGTTGCTGTGCGAGCTATTGCAGTAAAAGAATTAACAACTAGTAATGCCATAAAAATAATAACCAAAGAAACTCTCATTGGTGGTATAAATGGTATCATATTCGCTATTATAATATCTTTAATTTCAATTTATTGGTTTGATAATTTGATGTTGGGTTTAATAATTGGTCTTGCTATGATACTAAACCTTCTAATTGCCGGTTTTTCAGGAATTGTAATACCACTAGTTTTAGATAAGTTTAAAATTGATCCTGCTTTAGCATCTGCAGTAATTTTGACTACAATAACAGATGTATTTGGATTTCTTTCTTTTCTTGGATTAGCAACTTTAATTTTAATATGATTTGATCTATTTAAGTTAAGACAATGCTTAAAAAAAATGACTTAATAGATTACTTTTATAAAGGTATCAAAAATAAGAATGATTTACGGATAGGAGTAGAACACGAGAAATTTGTTCTAAAAAAAGACAGTTTACATCAATTATCTTATGAAGAGCCCAATGGTATAAAAGATATTCTTTCAAAATTTGTAAATAAGGGATGGAAAGCAAAGTATGATGATAAAAATACTACAATAATTGCCCTAGAAAGATTTGGTGAAAGTATTACCTTAGAACCAGGTGGTCAGATCGAATTATCTGGAGCACAATTAAAAAATATTCATCAAACATGTACTGAAACTAATAGACATTTAAAAGAATTAAAAGATATTGGTGAGGAATTTGGTTTCATATTATTGGGATTAGGTGTTGAGCCAAGTTTATCTATTGATGATTTTCCTTGGATGCCAAAACAAAGATATTCAATAATGAAAAAATATATGCCTAAAGTTGGTACTCTAGGACATCATATGATGAAACGCACATGTACAAACCAAGTAAATTTGGATTATCATTCTGAAGAAGATATGATTGCTAAATATCGATTAATGTTAAATCTTGAAGGTATAGCAACTGCAATATTTGCTAACTCACCTTTTGATCAAAAAAAAGTTTCCAAATATAAGAGTTTAAGATCTCATTTTTGGCATCACACAGACAAAGATAGAACAGGTTTATTACCATTTGTTTTTGATAAAGATTTTAATTTTGAAAAATATGCAGAGTATGCTCTTGATGTACCAATGTATTTTGTAATTAAAAACCATAAATATATAGATATGACTAATTATACTTTTAGAGATTTTATGAAAAATAATATTTCTAAAAATTTAAACATTGAACCTACTATAGAAGATTGGATAAACCATTTATCAACTTTATTTCCTCAAGTTAGATTAAAGCAATTCTTAGAAATTCGTTCTATGGACGCTTGTTCATGGAATTTAATATGTTCTCAGCCTGCTTTTTGGATTGGTATTTTATATAATGATGAAGCTATTGATAAAGTAAATGAAATTGTTGAGGGTTGGACTCCAAATGATAGAAATTTAATAAATAACTTAGCCCCCATAGAAGGTTTACAAACAAAATTCAAAAATGGTGATCTGTTAGATATTGCACAAAAATTGTTTGAAATTTCAAAATCAGGTTTAGAGAAAAGAAATATTCTAGTAAAAAATGGAAAATATAATGAAACATTTTATCTAAGAGATTTAGAACAAAATCTATCAAATGGCTATTCACCGGCTGATTTATTAGTCAGTAAATATAATGGTGAATGGAAAAAAAATATTAAAAAATTATATGAGGAAGAAATTTTCTAATGAAAAAAAGTATAGCAATCCAAATGGATAATATTGAAAAAATTGATTATGAATTCGATACATCTTTTTTAATAGGTTATGAGGCACAAGAAAGAGGCTATGATATTTTTTATTACAATCCTAAAGATTTATTCATAAAAGAAAATACTATTCAAGCTTCCGGGTATTATTTAGAGTTATTGCTAGATGAAAAAAATTATTTTAATTTTAAATCTAATAAAATAATTGCCAAATTGGAAGATTTTCAATTTGTCTTTTTAAGACAGGATCCTCCTTTTGATATGAATTATATCACATCGACTTATATTTTGGACTTACTTCCATCTTCAACAATTGTTGTAAATGATCCAACAGCAGTTAGAAATTCTACTGAAAAATTATTTACATTTAATTTTAAAGAATTCATGCCACCTACTTTGGTAACAAAAGATTTAAAAATTATTGAAGAATTTTTAGATAAAGAAGCAGATATTATAACCAAACCTCTTTATGGTAATGGTGGAGAGGGCATACATAGATTTGATAAAAGTAATTTCAATTCTAAAATATTAGAGGAATATTTACACTTGCCCATAATGGTCCAAAAATTTATCAATGAGATAGAGCATGGTGATAGGAGAATCATTTTTTTCGATGGTGAATATTTTGGTTCAGTTGCTAGAATACCGCAAGAAGGTAATTTAAAGGCTAATTTTCATGCTGGCGGCAAGGCAGTTAAAACTGGTCTAGTTTATAGAGATAAAGAAATTATCGAAATTTTGGGACCAAAACTAAAAGAACATGATCTATTTTTTGTTGGAATTGATATAATTGGAAATTATCTAACGGAAATAAACGTAACTTCACCTACTGGATTGAAGCAAATAAATGCATTAAATAATGTAAATTTAGAAAAAGATTTTTGGGATAAGCTTGAAGCAAAATATAAATTAGTTTAATTACAACAATTAAAGGGAAATATATGCACGAAGACAGAATTTTAATTAACAAATTAAAAAATTTTGAAAATATTAATTCAAATTTTCTAACAATAACATTGATTTTAATTGGTTCAATTTTACTAACGATTTCAGCTAAGATTCAAGTACCATTTTGGCCAGTGCCAATGACAATGCAGACATTTGTCATTTTCTTAATAGGGATGACTTATAGTATTAGATTATCTTTTGCCACAGTTGTATTTTACCTTTTTCAAGGTGCTATAGGACTTCCTGTCTTTGCGACAGGTGGTGGAATTGCTTATTTAATTGGTCCAACTGCAGGATACCTATATGGCATGTTATTTGCATCCATCGTTATAAGTTACTTAGCAAATCTAGGTTTTAGCAAAACATATCTTAAAGCTTCGTTATCTCTATTAATCGGTTCTATTATTATATTCTCATTTGGTATCATGTATCTTGGTTATATTATTGGTTTCGAAAAAGCATTAGCAGCTGGTCTTTTACCATTTATTCCTAGTGAGTTATTTAAAATAGCATTAGCAGTTGCTCTGATCCCGACTTTACATAAAATTATTAAAAAATAATAATTAATGAAAATAGGTATTGATGTAGGGGGTACCAAAACTGAGGGCATTATTCTAGATCAAAATGGAACTGAAATAGATAGAAAAAGAATTAATACTGAAAAAAGCTATGATGGAACTATTAGTGGAATACTATCCATCATTAATCATTTTGAAGAAAAACATGGTAAAGCAGAATCTGTTGGCATGGGAATGCCAGGAGCAATATCAAATGATACAGCTTTAATTAAAAATGCTAATTCTATATGGTTAAATGGTAAACCATTTAAGCAAGATTTAGATAAAATTCTCAATAGGAATATTAATATAGAAAATGATGCTAATTGTTTTACACTATCTGAAGCAGTAGATGGAGCGGGTAAAGGTTATCAAGTTGTTTTTGGAGTTATTATTGGAACAGGTGTTGGCGGCGGTATTAGCATTAATCAAAAAGTTATAAGAGGTCGTAATAGTATAAGTGGGGAGTGGGGCCATATTGTATTACCAGGTAGGACTGAAGAAGAAAAAAAGTTTGTAAAAAAATGTTATTGTGGCAAAAATGGTTGTTTAGAAACTTACATATCTGGACCAGGATTTTCGTCAGCTTATAATTTGCGTTTCAACAAAAATTATAACTCACATCAAATATTAGAGGGCTTTCTCAATAAAGAAGAAGATAGTATTTTTGCACTAAATCAATATATTGATCATTTAGCTAGAGGCTTATCTGTTGTTTGTAATATCCTTGATCCAGATGTAATTGTTTTGGGTGGTGGCATGTCTAATATAGATTTTATTTATGAAAATATTAACGATACTCTAAAAAAATATGTTTTTACTGATACGTTAGAAACTAAAGTTGTTAAAAATTTTTATGGGGACTCAAGTGGTGTAAGAGGTGCTGCTTGGCTTTCTTAAATACCGCCCATTGAAATATATTTTATAGTTAAATAGTCATCAAGGCCATATCGAGAACCTTCTCTCCCCATTCCTGATTCTTTTACGCCTCCAAAAGGAACTTCTGCAATTGTTGGTAATCCATTGTTAATAGATACAATGCCATATTCAAGTGCCTCAGCAACTCTCCAAATTCTTCCTATGTCTCTAGAATAGAAATATGAAGCTAATCCATATGGTGTATCATTAGCCATTTTAATCACTTCATCATCACTGGAAAATTTATAAAGAGGAGCAACGGGTCCAAATGTTTCTTCAAAAGTTATTTTTGCCTTTGTAGATACATTAGATAGGACAGTTGGTTGGTAATAATTGCCACCAAGAGAGTGCACATCTCCACCAATTGCTATTTTTGCTCCTGTGTTTACTGCATCTTGTACATGATTAATTACTTTTTCTAAAGATGACTTATCAATTAATGGACCAGATGTAATTCCATCTTCAAGACCATTACCGACTTTAATTTTACTAACTTCATTTGTAAATTTATCTAAGAATTCATCATAAATTTTTTCATGAACAAATATTCGATTGGAACAAATGCAAGTTTGTCCACTATTTCTAAATTTACTTTGTAGCGCACCTGCAACAGCTTCATCCATATCAGCATCTTCAAATACAATAAAAGGAGCATGACCACCAAGTTCCATAGAGACTTTTTTTACTGTAGAAGCACTCTGTTCTAAAAGAATTTTTCCAACTTCTGTTGATCCAGTAAATGAAATTTTTCTTACAATAGGGTTGCTTGTTAACTCTTTACCAATTTCACTTGCTGATCCAGTAATTACATTAAATACACCATCTGGAAAACCAGCTTCTTTAGCTAGCACTGCTACAGCTAATGCCGAGTATGGTGTTTGACTTGCTGGTTTGACAACTGTGGTACACCCAACTGCAAGAGCAGCCGCACATTTTCTAGTAATCATAGAGTTAGGAAAGTTCCAAGGAGTAATTGCTCCAACAACTCCAACAGGCTGTTTAATAATTACTATTCTTTTCCCAGGTCTAGGATCTGGAACTATATCACCATAAACTCTTTTTGCTTCTTCTGCGTAGAACTCAATATATGTTGCACCCATTAGTATTTCACCCTTTGCTTCAGCTAATGGTTTACCCTGCTCAATTGTCATTATTTTAGCTAAATCATCTACATTTTCTGTGATCAGCTCTCCCCACTTTTTTAAAATAACTGATCTTTCTTTAGCGGTAGTTTCTTTCCAGGTTTGGAAAGCTTTATTAGCATCGTCAATAGCTTTTTTAGTTTCAGTAATTGAACATTTTGGAACGTTTCCAATAATTTCAAGAGAAGCTGGATTATTTACCTCAAGTGTTTCACCTGAAGAACTTTCAAGCCATTCTCCATTTATAAAACATTTTTGTTTAAAGAGTGATTTGTTATTTAATTCCATATGTTTTAATTATAATGCATAGTTTTAAATTAAGGAAAATATAATGACAATAGTTAATTCTTGGAATGAATGGGATCCATTAAAGCATGTTATAGTTGGAGCAGTTGAAAATGCCAATATACCTCCCATGGAACCTGCGCTTGAACCTAAAATTAGTAAAGATAGTGGTATGGCAGGATCTCACGGACCACGTTCAAAAGAATCAATTGATAAAGCAAATATACAGTTAGAAAACTTTGTTAAAATTTTAAATTCTCTAAATATTAAAGTTGATAGACCAACACCTATTGATTTTTCTCAGAGTATCGAGACACCCGATTGGTCTAATGATGGTATGTTTGGCTGCATGCCTCCAAGAGATGTTATTCTCACTGTAGGAAATGAAATGCTAGAGGCACCCATGTCTTACAGATGTAGATGGTTTGAGTACCTTGCTTATAGACCATTACTTGAAAAATATTATTCAGAAGATAAAAATATGAGATGGGAGTCGGCACCTAAACCAAGATTAACAAATCAATCTTATAAGTCTAATTATCTTCCTGAAGGCATAACGGAAGAAGAACGATATAAAAAAATCGAAAATAGAGACATGATATTGACAGAAAAAGAACCACTTTTTGATGCTGCCGAAATTTTACGCTTCGGTAAAGATCTTTTCTATCATAACAATTTTACATCAAATTTAAGCGGCTTAGATTGGCTCAGAAGACATTATTCAAATCATCGTGTTCATCAAATTAATTTACCAGGTGATTTAATTCCAACTCACATTGATGCATGTTTTACTCCTATTAAACCAGGAATTATAATTATTAATCCGAATAGAAAAATATCATCAGAGCAAAGAAAAATTTTTGATGATAATAAATGGGAAATTCATGAAGCAGCTCCTTCTATTCATAATAGTCCACCACCTATGTGTTATTCATCAATCTGGTTATCAATGAACGTTTTGATAATTGATCCTAAAACTATTTGTGTCGAAGCGACTGAAGAAAAAATGATTAAACAAATGGAAAGTTTTGGATTAGATGTTATTCCTGTTCCTTTTAGAGATGTTTATGCGTTTGGGGGCAGTCTACATTGTGCCACTACTGATGTTTATAGAGAAGGTGAGTGTGAGGATTATTTTCCAAATCAATAATGGATAGTTTTAATCAAAATAATTTTAAAGCCAATTTACGTGATACAAACTTTTCTAGAATTGGTATAATTACTTTATCAACTGATTTTACTATTGAGCAGGATTTTAGAAAAATTTGCCATAATTTACCAGTTGATCTATTTTTTAATAGAATACCTTTTTTAAATCCTTTAACTCATGAAAATTATATGAGGATGGCAGATCATCTTACAGAAACAACAAACCAAATATTACCCAAAGAAAAAATACAAGTTGTAGCGTATGGATGTACTTCGGGTACTATTGAAATTGGTGAAAAAAGAATAAGATCTGAAATTTACAAAGCTAAACCTGATGCTCTAATTACGACACCTATTACGGCAGCTGTCAAAGCACTTAAATTGCTTAACCATAATAAAATTGCTGTTCTTACCCCTTATCCAAAAGATGTTAATGTTAAAGTTTACGAATATTTAATTGATAGTGGATTTGAAATTAAATCATTTAGTTCATTTAATTTAAATTATGATACGGAAATTGCCAAAGTTACTCATGATAGTTTAATGCAAACAATTTCCTCAATTGATTTAACAGATGTTGATAGTATTTTTGTTTCTTGTACTGCATTAAAAGTAATTGATATTATTGAAACTTTAGAATCAAAATTAAGCACAGATATCATTTCAAGTAATCAAGCTATTATTTGGGATTCATTGAGATTATCTAATATTAATCAAAAAATTGATGGTTTTGGTAACCTATTTAAATTACATTAAATAGGGTTTAAATTGATCACACTTCAACAAATACAAGATGCACATAAGAAAATTTTACCTTATGTAAATTATACACCATTAATTAATTCTCATTTCTTATCAAAAAGTAATAAAGTAAAACTAAAATTAGAAAATTTTCAAATCACTGGTTCATTTAAGTTAAGAGGTGCGGTTAATAAGCTTCTTTCTTTAAATGAAGATGACAAAAGCAAAGGAGTCATTGCAGTTTCTACAGGCAATCACGGCAAAGGCGTTGCTTATGCTTCAAAGGTATTGGGCATTCAATCAACAATATATATGTCTTCAATGGTTCCAGAATATAGAAAAGAAGCTATTGAAAAATTAGGAGCAAAAGTAGAAATTATTGGAAAGAATAGTGATGAAGCAGATTTGTATGCTAAACAAATTGCGAAAGAAAAAAATATCCCATTAATTCATCCTTTTGATGATGAAGATATTATTATTGGTCAAGGTACAGTTGGCCTTGAAATGCTTAATGAGTTTCCTGAAGTTGATACTGTAATAATACCAACATCTGGAGGTGGTCTTATATCTGGAATTGCTCAGGCTATTAAACTTCAAAAACCTGACACAAAAATTATTGCCGTATCTATGGAAAGAGGCCCTTCAATGTATGAAAGTCTAAAAGAAGGCAGACCTGTTGATGTAGAGGAAACTGAAACTTTAGCTGATTGTTTAGGGGGTAGTATTGGTTTAGATAACAAATTTACATTTAATATTGTACAAAAATATGTTGATGACTTTGTTTTAGTAAGTGAAGAAAAAATAGCTGAAGGGATTAGAATAAATTTTTTAGAACATAAAATTGTATCTGAAGGTGCTGCAGCAACAAGTGTAATGGTTGTTAAAGA
Organism: uncultured Alphaproteobacteria bacterium; assembly: GCA_902585605.1. GTDB lineage: Bacteria > Pseudomonadota > Alphaproteobacteria > HIMB59 > CACPNW01. The sequence continues at coordinate 65,030 of CACIED010000002.1, read as the reverse complement.
AAAACTAACATCGCACTTAGGAAAAAATATAATTTGTTTAATTTGTGGTGGAAATATTGACTCGGAACTATTTAACAAAGTTTTAAGCTATGCTCATCCTTAATAAAAATGATATTATTCAACATGTAAATTTGAATAAAAATCTCATACCAATAATAGAGGAGGCTTTCATAAGTTTATCAAAGGGATTGGTAATGATGCCACCTATAATGAGAATTGATATTGAAAAATATCATGGTGAATCAGATGTTAAAGCTGCATACGTTGAGGGTCTTGATAGTTTTGCAATAAAAATCGCTTCAGGTTTTTTTGATAATCCCAAACTTGGTTTGCCATCTAGTAATGGACTCATGGTTTTATTAGATTCAAAGACTGGAGTTGTAAAATCTGTTTTATTAGATGAAGGTTATCTGACTGATACAAGAACAGCTATAGCAGGAGCAATAGCTACAAAATATTTATCAAATCAAAATGCTAATTCTGTTGGTATTATTGGAGCTGGAATTCAAGCCAGATTACAACTTCAAGCAATAATGTTAGTTAGAAAAATTAATAAAATAATAGTCTGGTCAAGAGATCAGATAAAAGCAAATCAATTTATTGAAAGTTTTAAAGATTTAGATTTAGATTTACATGTAGCATCTTCTTGTACAGAATTGGCAAGATCATCAGAAATAATTGTAACAACAACTCCTAGCAAAATACCTCTATTAGAATTTGATTGGATAAAAAAAGGAACCCACATAACGGCAATGGGATCAGATTCAGAACAAAAAAACGAATTAGATCCTCATATGTTAAAACATTGTGATCAATATGTGCCTGACAATCAATTACAAACAAGTGTTTTGGGTGAATTACATCATGCTTTAAAACAAAATATAATTTCTTCTAAAGAAAAATTTAACGAACTTGGTGATATTATTAACGATCCAAGTTTAGGAAGAAAAAATAAAGAAGATATTACGATATGTGATTTGACAGGAACTGGCGTACAAGATACTGCAATAGCAAGATTTGCTTATAATCTTTGTAAAAATAATAATTTGGGCATTAATATTTAATTTATGAGTCAAGCAATAATAAAAAAAACGTCTGATTATTTCAAATCAAAAGGAGTTGTCTTGCCAAATATAAGTGAACTACAAGATCCTCAAATTATTAATCATGATATTAAAAATTCTCTAAAAAAAATAAATAATAATGATATCAATCCTCTTAACCTCTTTAGAGTTCATTGGTTTAATAAAAGAGATCAATCAGGTTTTGGAAATGAGCCTGAATATATTGTACTTCCAACAGAATTTACAGGTGTTAAGGCAAAGATAATTGTAAATATGGGACGATATTTTCCTTTAATAACAGCTCATAAAGTTTTGGCAGCTTATGGTTGTTTGCTTCCAAGAATATTGAATGGCACTTTTGATTATGAAAAACATAAAGCAGTTTGGCCTTCAACAGGAAATTATTGTAGGGGTGGAGTGGCAATATCTCGTATAATGGGACTAAATAGTATTGCAATACTTCCTGAAGGAATGAGTAATGAGAGATTTGAATGGTTAAATAATTGGGTTGAAGATAAAAAAAATATCATAAAAACAAAAGGTACAGAAAGTAATGTTAAAGAAATCTACGATGCTTGTAATGAATTAAAAAAAGATAATCAAAATGATATAATAAATCAATTTGATGAATATTATAATTACGGTATTCATCGTTCTGTAACTGGTCCATCGTTTGAAAAATCATTTCTTAAAGTTAAAGGTAACAGTAATTTAGTTCCCAGATTTTATGTGAGTGCTTCAGGATCAAGTGGTACTCTAGCAGCAGGAGATTATCTTAAAGATAAATTACAGACGAAGATTGCAGTTGTTGAAGCTTTGGAGTGTCCAACATTGCTTCATGGAGGGTATGGTGAACATAACATACAAGGAATTGGTGACAAACATGTTCCCCTTATTCATAATGTAATGAATACAGATTTTGTTGTCGATGTATCTGATCAAGCTACTAATAATTTAAATATGATTTTTAATACTGAAATAGGAAAAAAGTTTTTAATTGAGAAAAAAAATTTTGATCCTGATTTTGTTTCTCGACTTCCAGAATTTGGCTTTTCAGCAATAGCAAATATATTGGCATCAATAAAACTAGCTAAATATATGGATTTAAATAGTGATGACGCAATTATAACAGTTGCTACAGATGGTGCAGATTTATATATGTCAGAGTTAAACAAGACTATTGCTGATTTTAAAAATAATTATGATGAAATAGTTTGTGCTGAAATGTTTGGACAACACTTATCAGGAATATCTACTGATAATATGCTAGAACTTTCTTACATGGATAAGAAAAGAATATTTAATTTAGGGTACTTTACTTGGGTAGAGCAGCAAGGTGTAAGTCTTGAAGAATTTGAAAAAAGAAAAGATCAAAAATTTTGGAATTCACATTATGATTATATGCTTTCTCTAGATAATAAGATTAATGAATTTAATAATATGTAGGTTATGAAAACACAGTCATTACATAACCAATTAGTAGAATGGCGACATGATCTTCACATGCACCCACAATTAAGTTTTGAAGAAGAGTATGCTGCAGCAAAAGTGTCAACACTTTTAAAAGAGTTCGGAATAGAAGTTCATTCTGGTATTGCCAGAACTGGAGTAGTTGGAATTTTAAAAAAAGGAAATAGTTCAAAATCAATAGGTATAAGAGCTGACATGGATGCTCTTCCTATACAAGAAACTAATAATTTTAGTTATAAGTCCAAGTTTGATAACAGAATGCATGCATGTGGACATGACGGTCACACAACAATTTTATTAGGTGCAGCAAAATATTTATCAGAAAAAGGTAACTTTAACGGTACGGTATATTTTATTTTTCAACCTGATGAAGAGAATACTTTTGGCGCCAGAACCATGATTGACGAGGGTTTATTTAATAAATTTAATATAGACGAAGTTTATGCCATGCATAATATTCCTAATATGGAAATAGGAACTTTTGGAACTAGAAAAGGTGCTATTACAGCAAGTGAAAATTTATTTGAAATTGAAATTAAAGCTAAGGGAGGACATGCTGCTTTACCCCATATGGGTGTTGATGCAATAACTGTTGGTTCTCAAATAGCTGTAGCTCTTCAATCAATAGTTTCTAGAAAATTAAATCCAGCGGATAATGGTATACTTTCTATTACTGAATTTATATCTGATGGTAAAAAAAATGTTCTACCAGGCAATGTTACAATGAAAGGAGATGCAAGAGCTTTATCAAAAGAAACAAATGAGAAAATTGCTTCAAAAATGTTACAAATTGTCGAAGGCATTTGCAATGCACATGGTGTTAATGGTAGTGTCAAATATGAAACAGCCTGTCCAGTAACCTTCAATTCAAAAATTCAAGCTGATGCAGCAACTAAAGCTGCGATTTCAATACTTGGGAATGATAAATGTAATGGAGATATTAAACCTTGCCTTTTTTCTGAAGATTTTTCTATGATGACTAGTGAAAAACCTGGATGTTTTATTTTAATGGGGAATGGTACTTCAGAGCAGTATTCAAGACCTTTACACGCTGACAATTATGATTTTAACGACGAGCTTTTGGTTATTGGTTCATCTTATTGGACTGAATTGGTAGAACAACAGTTAAAATAAAAGTTACTTTTTACCTTTATTATTGAGAAATTTTCTACAATTGAAATATATTTGTATCTTATATTCAAGTAATACTTAAAAAAATACATTTAACAAAATAAGGTTTTGACTATTCCTCTTACCACCTTTATTTCATTTTTTAAATAAAACTAACATGCCTCAATCTTCTAATACTTTTGTTCGCTTTGAAAAAATTGATAAAAGCTACGATGGTAAAGAGCTTGTTGTTAAAAATCTTAATTTAGATATTGCCGAAGGTGAATTCTTAACTTTACTAGGACCATCTGGATCTGGGAAAACAACAACCTTAATGATGTTAGCTGGTTTTGAAAATCCAACAAGTGGTGAAATATACTTAGATAAAAAACCAATCAGTAGCATTACACCTCATAAAAGAGGAATTGGTATGGTTTTTCAAAACTATGCTTTATTTCCTCATATGACAGTTTATGAAAATCTAGCCTTTCCCTTGAGAGTAAGAAAAATTCAGAATGATGAAATAGAAAATAAGATTAATAAAGCACTTGATATGGTATCTCTTACAAACTTTGAAAATAGAATGCCAAACCAGCTCTCTGGAGGTCAACAACAAAGAGTTGCTGTTGCTAGAGCACTTGTTTTTGAACCAAAATTAGTTTTGATGGATGAGCCTTTGGGTGCTCTTGATAAAAATTTAAGAGAAAGTATGCAATATGAATTAAAACACATTCATGAAACCCTAGGTGTAACAATTGTTTATGTTACTCATGATCAAGGTGAGGCTCTAACAATGTCAAATAGAATTGCTGTATTTAACGATGGACATATACAACAATTATCAAGTCCTAATGAACTTTATGAAAGACCTACCAATTCTTTCGTAGCAAGATTTATTGGAGAAAATAATATTATTAACGGAACAATTATTGAAAGTGATTCAAGGCAATGTAAAGTAAAAACTAATAATGGCGAAACAATTCATGCAAATCCAGTTATTTCCAATAATATTGGTGACGCCACTAGTATGTCTCTTAGACCTGAGAGGGTTTTAATAAATCCTTCAGATGAAATTCCAAACAAATTTAAAGCAAAAATTGAAGAGGTTATCTATCATGGAGATCACACAAGACTTAGGGTCAGCTTATTAGATCAAAGTGATTTCATATTAAAAGTACCTAATGCTTCAAACACATTCTCTTTTGAAAATGGATCAGAAGTGCTTCTAGGCTGGGATTCACAGGACTGCAGAGCTCTAGATTTTATAGGTAACTAAAAATTACTGAAAATCAGGCTTTTTTAACATATTTTTCTTTTTTTTAATTTGCATACAACTCCCATCATGTTATTTGGGAGTCATTTATTAATTAATAAACAAAATGGAGGACTTATGAAAAAAATGCTAATTACGGCATTAGTTTCTGTATTCTTTGCTCCTTTTGCAACTGCGGAAGTAAATGTTGTATCTTGGGGTGGAGCTTATACTGAAAGTCAAAAATTAGGTTACGGTGATCCTTTTACAGCTAAAACAGGCATCAAACTAAATTGGATTGATTATTCTGGAGGTTTAAGTGAAGTTAGAGCTCAAGCTGAAGCTGGAAATATCACTTATGATATCGTAGATTTATTTGCGAAAGATACTATTACAGGATGTGACGAAGGATTACTTGTTGAATTCGATTTTGACAAAGATTTCCCTGCAGCTCCTGATGGAACACCAGCAAGTGAAGATTTCTTTGCTCCTATGCCAAGTGATTGTGCAGTAGGTAATATTCTTTATTCTTGGAACTATGCTTACAATCCAAATGCATTTCCAGGTGCTGATTCAATGCCAAGCACAATTGGTGATTTCTTTGACACTGAAAAATTCCCTGGCAAAAGATCAATTTACACTGGAGCTATGTCAAACTTAGAAATAGCTTTAGTTGCTGATGGTGTCAGTGCTGGAGGTGTTTATGATGTTTTGGAAAACCAAACTGGTGCTTTAGACAGAGCAATTGGAAAATTCGAAACTCTATGTAATGATCCAAGTGGTGGATGTATTTTCTGGAGTGCTGGTGCTCAGCCACCAGAATTTTTAGCTTCAGGTGAAGTTGTAATGTCTACTGGTTGGAATGGACGTTTCTTCAACGCAATTGTAGGCGAAGGTACTACAATTGAACAAGTTTGGGATGGTCAGGTATTAGATTATGAATATTTCGGTCTAGTTGCTAACGGTCCTAACCCTGAAGAAGCAATGGAAGCATTGAAGTACTTTACTGGTACTGAAGGTCTAGCTGGAAGTGCAAAGTATATTGCTTACGCACCATTCAGAATTTCGTCATTAGATATCATTGAAGCTAACGAGCCTTGGTATAAGGATGGTAAAACAGCAATGTTACCGCAAATGCCTACAGCTCCAGACAATACTAAGAACTATATTTTAATGAATCCTGAGTATTGGGCTGATAATGAAGTAGAGGTTGGAGAAGCTTGGGAAGCTTTCAAAGCTTCACTATAATATAATATATTTTTTAAGGGCAAGTTGTTAGACTTGCCCTTAATTTTAAAATTAAATGTCAATAATTTTAACAACAGAAGGCTTACCTCTTGAAAAAAGCCTGAAAAAAGTTGAACAAAAAAATAAATTCAGAGCTTTTTTATTAGTATTACCCTTACTTTTATTTTTGATTGTTGCTTATGTTTGGCCAATACTAAATTTATTAACTAGAAGTGTTGATAACAGATTAATTTCAGATCTATTACCTCAAACTGCAATAGCTCTTTCAAATTGGGAAGGTAACGAAATGCCTTCTGAAGATATTTACAAAACATTTTATCTTGATTTGAATGAGGCACATAAACAAAAACTTTCAGGTAAAGTATCAACAAGACTAAATTATGCAAAAAATGGTTTTAAAAGTTTGATAAACAAAACTAGAAGAAAATTAAAAAACTTTGAAGATGAAAATTATAAGGATCAATTTATTGATTTAAATAAAAAATGGGGAGATATCGAATATTGGCAAGCTATGAAAGTAGCTATGCCAAAATACACAATTGATAAATATTTAGGATCTGTCGATCTTGAGAAAAATTACAGTGGAGAAATAATTCAGAAACCTGAAAAAAGGAGAATACATCGAACTCTATGGTATAGAACATTTTATGTAGCATTAGGTGTAACAATTTGTTGTTTGTTATTGGCCTATCCAATTGCTCATTTATTATCTACTTTACCTCTTAGGTACTCAAATTTACTTTTGATTTGCGTACTTTTACCGTTTTGGACATCATTACTTGTCAGAACTTCAAGTTGGATGATTTTATTACAACAGCAGGGAGTGCTAAATGATATACTGGTTTATTTTAAAATAGTGGGAGATAAATCTCGTCTCGAGTTAATGTACAATATGACAGGTACATTTGTTGCAATGACACAAATTTTATTACCTTTTATGGTTTTACCACTTTACAGTGTGATGAAAACTATTCCTCCGTCATTGATGAGAGCTGGCAGTTCTTTGGGTGGAACACCATTTCATTCATTTAGAAAAATATATTTTCCTTTAACTTATCCAGGTATTGGTGCGGGTTCTCTTTTAGTTTTTATATTAGCTATTGGATATTATATTACCCCAGCACTTGTTGGAGGTGCAAGTGGTACTTTAATAAGTAATCGTATTGCATATCATATGAAAGAAACTTTAGATTGGTCTATGGCTTCAGCAATGGGTACAATGCTTTTAGTATCAGTTTTAGTTCTTTATTGGTTGTATAACAAAATATTAGGAATTGATAATATTAAACTTGGATAATAAATGGCAATAAATAAACATACTGAATTAAGATATAAAATTTGGCATTACACATACCTTACTATTTGTGGATTAGTGTTCTTTTTTTTAATTGCACCATTGTTTGTTATTGTTCCATTATCTTTTAACGCTGAGCAATATATTCATTTTTCAGATGATATGTTAGCATTAAAACCTGAAGCTTTTTCTCTTCGTTGGTATGAAGATATGGTTTATGGTACTAAAAATCCATGGGGATTAGCATTTAAAAATAGTCTTGTGATAGGTATATTTGCTACAATTGGAGCAACTACCCTTGGAACTCTTGCAGCACTCGGTCTAAGCTCTAAGTACATGCCATATAAGGCACTGATTATGAGTATACTAATTTCTCCAATGGTAGTGCCTTTAATTATTTCTGGATCAGCACTTTTCTTCTTTTTAGCAAAAATAGGTCTGTCTTCATCAATGCTAGGAATTATAATTTCTCATATTATTTTAGGAACACCATTTGTAGTTATAACCGTTACTGCAACTCTAAGTAGTTTTGATCATAGCTTAACAAGAGCTGCATCAAGTTTAGGTAGTTCACCAATGTACACTTTTTTTAAAGTCATTTTACCATTAATTACACCAGGAGTAATATCTGGAGCTTTATTTGCATTTGTAACTTCATTTGATGAGGTTGTCGTAGTGTTATTTTTAGCAGGGCCCGATCAAACAACTGTTCCAATACAGATGTGGACTGGTTTACGAGAACAATTGAGCCCAACTATACTCTCAGTAGCGACTTGTCTAATTGCTGGTTCAATTATAATTTTGGTTTTGATGGAAATTCTTAGAAGAAGATCTGAAAGATTAAGAGGTATACAGCCTAGATAATGAATAAAAATACACCCCTAACAATAGGAGTGATTGGATCAGGTGTAATAGGAACATTAACTGCCTATACTTTAAAAAAAAAAAATTATTCCGTAAGCTTGTTTGATGAAAATCTTCCTGGTACCCAAACTTCAATGGGAAATGCGGGAACATTCGCACATTATGCTTGCATACCCATAAATAGTGAAGATATTTTTAAGAAATTACCATTCTTACTTTTTTCAAATAGTTCACCTTTATCAATACAATGGAAAAATTTATTTTCAATTTATCCTTGGTTAATTAAATTTTTACAAAATTGTTCCAAAGAACAAATTAATCATATTATTACTCAATTATCTATTATTTTGAAAATGGCTTCTACTGCAAACAATAAACTTTTCAATGAAATTAACTTTGGAAGTTTGATTAATAATCATGAAACATTATATTTATATGAAACTGAAAAAGATTTTTTGAAAGATAAAAAAAATAATGATTTAAGAAAATCTAAAAATATTGATTTAATTGATATCTCTTCAAGACAAATTAAAGATATAGAACCTAATCTAAATAAAAATTTTTATCGCGGAATATTATTTAAAGGTTCTAAATTTACTACTGATCCTCTAAAATTTGTAAATAAAATATATGAAGAGTTTTTAAAAAATAATGGTAAATTTTTTAATAAGAAAATTATCAAAATAAAAAATGAAAAAAATGAAATTATAATTCAAGATAATTTAAATGATAGCTATAAATTTGATAAATTAATTATTTGTACTGGTGCATTTTCAAACAAATTAACTAATATGTTAGGTGAAACTTTTCCTATGATTTCAGAAAGGGGATATCATCTTATGTATAACAATTGCAAAAATATTATTTCAAGACCTATTAGTGTGGTCAACCAAGGTATGTATTATATTCCTATGGAAGAAGGGTTAAGAGCTGCTGGAACAGTAGAAATTGGTATCAATGATAATAGTATAAATAAAAAAAGAATAAATTGGATGCATAAAAATACCATTTCAAATTTCAATATAAATAATGACCCAAATAGTGTTTGGTTAGGTTATAGACCAACTTTACCAGATTCATTACCTGTTGTTGGTAAATCAAAAAATAATGAAAATATTATCTACAATTTTGGTCATCAACATTTAGGATTAACCTTAGCAACTATTTCTGGTGAAATTGTTTTGAACATAATTGAAGATAAAAAAAATAAAGATTTTGAATTTTTAAGCCCTAATCGTTTTAATTAATTCGATAGCTATCCAATATTTTATCTGGTCTTAGAACAAATGTTGTATCACCACTTTTGATAGTTTTTAAAATTTCTAAATCACTTATTACTTTTCCAATAGGAGTATATTGCAAATTAAATGATTTTTGATTTTCTATTAAAATAAAAAATTGTGAATTCTCAGTATCAAATTTACCTCTTCTTACCATACCCACAGATCCTTTTGTGAAATCAAAGTTTTCACTTAATTCTGAATTTAGATTATTATACTCAGATCCTCCTGTTCCAATTTTTAAATAATCTAAATTTTCAATTTTCCCATATTTTAAATCACCTGCTTCAACTAATTTATTTTCTTTAACTTTATAAAAATAGCTATCCACGTATTCTTTACTTGCAATTAATTTTAAAAAACGTTTAGAATTATTTGGAGAAACATTATTATTTATTTCAATTACAATTTCACCACAATCTATCATTAATACAGCGTACGTTTTATTTTTATTTATTGAACCAAAATCAAAGTCTTTTGTATTTCTGCATTTATTACTAACATTGAAATAAAATAATAGGCATAATCCAAGAAATAATAAAAAAAAAATATACAAAATAACTTCAGATAAATTAGGTAAGTATTTTTTTTTATTCATTTTAAAAATTTAAGATAATAATTTTCAACTAATTTTTTCTTTTTAATTATTCTGTCGTCGTTAATATAAAAATCATCAAAATTATCTATTGTCATAATTGCAGCATATAATTCAGCTTGATCTTCTTCTAAAGTATTACTGGCATAGGAACTAACAAATCCATTTAGTTGATTCGTAAATGTAATATCTAAATTATTTGAACAAACAGAACAATCTTCATAATTGAATCCTTTATCATTTATATTTGCATATAAATTATCAATTTTTTTATTTTTTTTATTTTGTTTAATCATATGAAATATTTCATGATGAATAGAACGAGCAATCATGTTCTTATCTAGAGCAATATCAAAAATTAATGTTGAGACTTTATTATTTGGAATTCCGGCAGTATAATAATTTTCCAACTGTAGATTACTACATAGCACTAAATAGTTAAAATCAATTTGTTTAAAAAATTCTAATTTATATCTATCTAATTCATTTAATAATATTTTAAAATTTTCAATGTACTCATTTATTTCAATACTTTGACATTTAATATTATTTTGTAATAAATTTTGATTACTATACATTACAAAAAATCTATTTTTATGAAGTATGGATAATTTATTTTTATATTTCTGGTCAATTTCAATATTTTTATTTTCAATTATTTCAATATTAGGTAATTGATTTGGTTCAAAAATATTATCAGCAATAGAATAATTGGAAATAATAATAATAATGAATAGTAAAATTTTATTAAATTTCATATAATTTAAATTAATTAGATGTATAAAATAATTTACTAAACTATGTATAAAATTGTAATATTTATTTCCTCATTATTCATAATTTTTTTTTCATTTAATTTGAGAAGTGAAGTCACAGTTATGTCTTGGGGTGGAAAATATCAAAGTGTTCAAAAATCTGCGCTAGGAGATTCATATACACAACAAGGTGGGACTCAAATTAATTGGATAAGCTGGTCAGATAATCCAACATTAAAAATTCAAGATATAATAAAAAAAGATACTAAAAATTTATCTGTAGATATTCTAGATTTATTAATAGGAAGCAGATTTTCTCTTAATGAAATAGAAACTAATTGTGAAAATGGAGCCTTATATAAATTTGATTTAAACAAAGATTTAAAATCAAAATCTAACTCTGTACCTTTAAATAAAGATTATCTCGCTCCAGTTTTAAGTGATTGTTTAGCTGGAAACATATTATTTTCATGGAACTTTGCGTTTAATTCACCAAGTTTTATAAATTCTAAACCTAGCTCTGCTGAAGATTTTTTTGATGTTGAAAAATTTCCAGGAAAAAGAGGACTTTATTATTTACCAAAAACAAACATTGAATTTGCTTTAATGGCTGATGGAATTAGTGAAAAAGGTGTTTATCAAGTTTTACAAAATCAAACTGGCGCTATTAACAGAGCATTCAAAAAAATTAAAAATTTATGTAATCATCCTAAAGGAGGGTGTGTATTCTGGAAAAGTGGAAGTGAGCCCTCAGAACTTTTAAAAACAGGTAAAGTTGTAATGTCGACAGGTTGGAGTAACAGATTTTATGAAAATCAAATTAATAATAATTATAATTTACAACAAGTTTGGAATAATCAAATAATAGATTATGAATTTTATGCTATAAATAATAATTCACAAAAAATTGATGAAGCTTTAGAATTTTTAAAATTTATTTCCTCTCCCAAAATTGAATTAAGTTTTTTAAAAGAAATCCCTTATAGTTCTTGGAAGAAAACAAATATTATTTACTATGATGAGTACTTTAAATCTTCAAATACAGATGAAAGTAAAGTTTACGAATTTTTTCCTATAAAAAAAAATAATTTTAAGTATCAATTATTTATAAATCATAAATATTGGGAACAAAATTTCTTAAATATTAATAAAAGATGGAAAAAAGAAATTTATAAATAACAATTTTTATTGTTTATTACTCATTCTTATTTATAGATTATCGATATAATTGCTGATTAATTAAGTTTATTTGGTATGGATATTTAAAGATTAATTAAAGATGAGCATAAGTTTTAGTAAATTAAAAACGTTAATTAAAAATAACGAAATTGATACAGTTTTAGTCTGTGTATCTGATATGCAAGGACGTTTGAATGGCAAAAGAGTTACCGGTAAAGCATTCATTGATTATGTTTATAAAGAAACTCATATGTGCGATTATCTTTATACTGTAGATATGGATATGTTTACTGTGCCAGGTTATAAATCTTCCTCATGGGAAACTGGCTATGGAGATATGACTGTAATTCCAGATCTCAAAACAATAAAAATTGCTAAATGGTTAAATAAAACTGCATTAGTAATGTGCGATTGTTTAGATCACTCAGGGAAAAAACCACTAATTCATTCAACAAGACAAATACTTAAAGATGTCTTAGCTAAAGCAAACAAAATGGGATTTCAATCAATGGTTGGTTCAGAATTAGAATTTTTTCTTTTTAATCAAACTTACGAGGAAATTCATAATAATAATTATACAAAACTCAAAGAGTCTTCTTGGTACATTGAAGATTATATGATTTTCCAAACTACAAAAGAAGAGGATGTGATGCAGGAATTAAGAAATTCTCTTTTAGATAGTGGAATTTATGTAGAATGTTCAAAGGGTGAAGCTGCTCCAGGACAAGAAGAAATCAATGTTGTTTTTTCCGATGCATTAAACATGGCTGACAATCATATTTTAATTAAAAATGCGACAAAAGAAATTGCTTATAAACATAACAAAGCTGTAACATTTATGGCTAAATATAACAAAGAAGTTTGTGGAAGTTCATGTCATATTCATAACTCTTTATTCGATAAGAAAACAAAGAAAAATATTTTTTATAACCCTAAAGATAAATATGGAATGTCTGATATTTTTAAAAGTTATCTCGCTGGACAAATTAAATTATTGCCCGATATATCAATTTTTTTAGCACCAAATATTAATTCTTATAAAAGATTTCAAGATGGATCTTTTGCTCCTACAAAATCTGTTTGGGGCATTGATAATCGTACTGCTGGGTTTAGATTAGCTGGCCATGGATCATCCATAAGAATTGAATGTCGAGTCCCAGGAGCGGATGTTAATCCTTATCTTTCTTTTGCAGCTTTAGTTGGTGCTGGTTTACACGGTATTAAAAATAAACTTAAATTAGATAAACCTTATTCAGGGAATATTTATGAGAAAAAAGTAAATGAAGTTCCTAAAACACTTAACGAAGCAATCCAACTTGCTAAAAAATCAAAATTTTTAAAAGAGATATTTCCACAAGATGTACTAGATCATTATATCCATGCTGCTGAATGGGAGCAAAAAGATTATGATGGTTCAGTTAATGATTGGCAATTACGAAGATATTTCGAACGAGGCTAATTTTACTAAATGTTTGAAACTATTACTCCAATAGACAACTCCGTCTTAGTTAAAAGAGAATATGCAACAGAAGAAGATATTGAAACAAGTCTCAGCAATTCCTATTCCGAAAGAGAGCATTGGAAAAATATATCTCTAGAAGAAAGAAAAAAGTCAGTTTTAAATTTTGTAGAAATATTTTTAAAAAATAAGGATGTTTCTAGTAATTTATGTAAGCAAATAGGCAGACCTATAGCACAGTGCCCAGGAGAGATGCGAGGTTTTGAAGAAAGAGCTCGTTATATGATTGAAAATGCTGATAGAGCATTATCAAGAGTTGTTTCAATTAAAAATGATGAATTTGATAATTATATAAAAAAAGAACCACTAGGAACTATATTTGTAATTGCACCCTGGAATTACCCTTTCAACACTTCTGTTAATTCAATTGTACCAAGTTTACTTGCAGGTAATGCAGTTATATTAAAACATTCTTCTCAAACTCCACTTTGTGCGGAAGAATTATATGAGGCAGCTAATCAATCTTCATTACCAAAAAATATTTTTCAGTATTTACATTTAGATCATAATCAAACATCAAGAATAATTTCAGACTCAAGAATTAATCATGTTTTATTTACAGGTTCTGTAAGCGGAGGAAAACAAATTAAAAAATCTATAGGTACAAGATTTATTGGTGCTGGTTTAGAATTAGGTGGAAAAGATCCTGCTTATGTTAGAGCTGATTGTGACTTAGATCATGCTGTTGAAAATTTAGTTGATGGATCATACTTCAATTCTGGTCAATCTTGTTGTGGTATTGAAAGAATTTATGTTGATAAAAAAATATACAATACATTTGTAGAAAAATTTAAAGATGTAACTGAGAAATACATTTTAGGAAATCCACTAGAGATGGAGACAAATTTAGGACCAGTAGTGAAGCAATCTGCAGCGAATAATATTAGAACTGAAGTTAACAACGCAATTAGTCAAGGTGGCAAGAACATTATAGATAACAAAAAATTTAATTTAGACGATGGTAATAATTGTTATGTAAGCCCAAGTGCACTCATCAATGTCGATCATTCGATGAAATATATGATGGAAGAAATATTTGGTCCTTCGGTTGGAATAATGAAAGTAGAAAATGAAAATGAAGCTTTATCTCTAATGAATGATAGTTCTTATGGGTTAACAGCAAGTATTTGGACAAATGATAAGTCTTTTGCAGAAAATTTTGGAAAAAATGTTGAAACAGGAACTTTTTTTATGAATAGATGTGATTATTTAGATCCCGGCTTAGCATGGACCGGTGTAAAAGATACTGGAATTGGCGTTACTTTATCTGTTCTAGGATTTGATCATTTAACAAGAGCAAAAAGCTATCATATAAGAAATATTTAAGATTATGGAAAATATAAATTGGAATTATCCTACTACAATCTGGTTTGGTGTTGATAGAATAAAAGAAATACAAAAAGCCTGTGAAGAATTAAATATTCAAAAACCATTAATTGTTACTGATAATGGAATTTTAAAAACAAACATTATTAATAAGTTAAATGATTGTTTAGATAAACAGGTAATTGTTTTTAGTGATGTTAAATCAAATCCTACAGGTAAGAATGTTGAAGATGGTGTTAAGGCATTTAATGAAAATAAACATGATGGAGTAATAGCTGTTGGGGGAGGCTCGGGTATGGATACAGGAAAGGCAATTGCATTTATGGCCAAGCAAGAAAGACCAATCTGGGATTTTGAAGATATTGGTGACTGGTGGACTAGAGCTAATGCAGATTCAATTTTTCCTATAATTGCTTTACCTACTACAGCTGGAACAGGTTCTGAAACTGGGAGAGCATCAGTCTTTACTAACGAACAAACACAAGAAAAAAAAATAATTTTCCATCCAAAAATGCTTCCATCAATTGTTATTCTTGATCCAAATTTGACCATTCCACTTCCTGCAAATCTAACAGCCTTTACAGGAATGGATGCACTAGCTCATTGCTTAGAAGCATATTTGTCGAATATTTTCCATCCTTATTCGCAAGGTATTGCATTAGAGGGCATTAGATTAGTAAAAAATAATCTTGTTCTTGCTTTTAATAATGGATCAAACCTAGAAGCTAGATCGCATATGCTAGCATCTTCATCTATGGGTTCAATAGCTTTTCAAAAAGGTTTAGGTGCTATTCATTCTTTAAGTCATCCTGTTGGTGCAATTTATAATACACATCATGGATTAACCAATGCAGTATTCATGCCATATGTTTTACAATATAATAAAAAAGGTATTGAAGAAAAAATTATTGATATTTCAAGATATATAAATTTAAAATTAGCAACATTTAATAATTTTATGGATTGGATTTTAGAGCTTAGATCTAATTTAAATATTCCTCATACTTTAAGTGAAATAATTGATGATGACAAAAATTTAGAAAAAATGAGCTTTATGGCTTTTAATGATCCTTCCACAAGTACAAATCCTATACCAGTTAATGCAGAAGATTTTTTAAAAATGTATGTTAATGCCTTTAAAGGTGATTTATAAATTTATAATGTTGCTCCAATTATCCAAGGATTAAATTCATCATCACCATAATCATTTATTTCACTCTTTGATTTTTCACCTGATGCAACTGAAATTATTTTATCAAATATTTCTTTGCCAACCTCATTAACACTTGCAACATTATCCATAATAGTACCAGCATTGATGTCCATATCTTCAGTAAGTTTATTGTACATATTTGTATTTGTCGCTATTTTAATACTTGGAGTGGGTTTGAATCCAAAGCATGAACCTCGACCAGTAGTAAAACAAATAACATTAGCGCCAGAAGCAACTTGACCAGTTACAGATACAGGATCGTAACCTGGAGAATTCATAAAGTTAAAACCTTTGGTTTTTACCTGTTCAGCATAATCAAGAACATCAACCATATTTCTATTACCAGCTTTGGATACTGCACCTAATGATTTTTCCAGAATTGTAGTTAAACCTCCTTTTTTATTACCAGGACTAGGATTATTATCTAATGTGCTACCGTTGCTAGCAACATATTTTTTCCACCATTCAATTTGTTTGATTAGTTTTTCTATATTTTTTTCGTTTAATGATTTTTCAAATAATAAATGTTCTGCTCCATATATTTCTGGAGTCTCTGATAGTAATGTTGTTCCACCATGATCAATAATCATATCTGAAGCAAAGCCTAGTGCAGGATTTGCAGTTATCCCGGAATACGAATCTGAACCACCACATTGCAAAGCAACTGTTAGTTCTGAAATAGGTATATTTGTTCTAGAAATACTATTAATTTCATTTAGTTGATTAATAATTTTTGAAGTTACTTTCTTTATTATTTCATTTGTTCCACCTTCATCTTGAATATTCAAATATTTAATATTTCTTTTTTCCTGATCATTTTTGTACAAACTTATTTGAGCACATTCGCATCCAAGTCCGATAACAAAAACTTTTCCAAAATTAGGATGAATTTTGAAACCTTCAATAGTTCTGTTGAATACATTCATGGCGTATCCAGAAGTATTCATCCCACAACCTGATGAATGTTTTAAACAAACTGCTCCATCAATGTTATCAAAATTATTATTTTTTAAATAATTATTTATTTTATCAGATATTTTTTTAACTACTGTTGCTGAACAATTAACTGTACTAATTAAACCTATATAATTCCTAGTACCTGATGATCCATTATTCCTTTTAAAACCTTTAAAGTATTCTGTTTTTTCACTTTTAATAATATCATTTCTAATATCTTTACGGATATATTCTCTTTTGAATTCACTATATCCCATATTATGGGAATGTACATGTTCACCAGGTTCTATATTTTTATTAGAGATTCCAATTATCTGACCATACTTAAAAATAAAATCGCCACTTTTAATTTTTTTTAAAGAAATTTTATGGCCGTAAGGAATATTATTTATAGATTTAATTCCATAATTTATATTAATATTCTGAGGAATATCCATTGGAGCAATTCCAATATTATCTTTTTCATTTAATTTGATTATGTTAAACATAGTTTAGATTAATATATCATAAATAATCATGGACGAAATCGCAACTTACCCATCACTAAAAGATAGAGTAGTGCTTATTACAGGTGGCGCTTCAGGAATTGGAGAAAGTATTGTCGAACAATTTGCTTCTCAAAAATCAAAAGTTGCATTTTTAGATATAAATGATGAGTTAGGTAATGAATTATCAAAAAAAATTAAAAACAAATATGATATTGATAGTCTATTTGTAAAATGTGATTTAAAAAATATAGAACAACTTAAAAGTTCATTAGAAAAAGTAAAAAAAGAAATTGGGCCAATTTCAATTCTAGTAAATAATGCAGCAAATGATGAGAGACATGATTTAGATAGTGTCACCCCTGAATATTGGGATGATAGAATGAATATTAATTTGAGACATTATTTTTTTGCAACCCAAGCTGTCTATAAAGACATGAAAGATTTAGGCAAAGGTTCTGTAGTAAACATTGGAAGTTTTTCATGGATGATTTCTCAAGGCGGCATGCCTGGATATACAACTGCAAAATCTGCTATTATGGGTTTAACAAGAACTTTAGCAAGGGATTTAGGTGTTTATAATATCAGAGTAAATTGTATTGTTCCTGGCTGGATCATTACGGAAAGGCAAAAAAAATTATGGCTTACTCCAGAAATTAAAAAAACTCAACTTGAGAGACAATGTATTAAGAGAATGCTTATGCCTGAAGATATATCAAAGCCAGTTTTGTTTTTTGCATCTGACCAAAGTTCTGGTTGTACTGCACAAAATTATGTAATTGATGGTGGTATAGTTAATTAATGAAAAAAAAATCCAAAATTGCTTTCGGTAGACTAGATTTACTCAGAAATGATACTTTAAATAATAAAAGTAAAATTCGAATTGGCTTTATTGGTGGAGGTCCTAATTCATTTATTGGATACACACACAGGTTATCAGCTAGATTTGATAATAAATTTGAATTTGTTGCAGGAATATTTTCAAAAGATAAAAAAAAATCTAAATCTTTTGGTTTGTCATTGGGATTGGCTGATGATCGTTGTTACAGTGATTATAAGGCTATGGCATCAGCAGAATCAAAAAGAAATGACGGTATTCAAGCTCTTGGAATAATGACTCCATCTGGAGATCATTACAAGATAGCAAAGGCTTTTATTGAAAAAGGTATACATATTATTTGTGACAAACCTTTAACTGCAACAGTTGAAGATGCTGTTAAATTAAAAAAACTCATTTTAAAAAATAAAATTGTGTTTGCATTAACACACAATTACTCAAGCTATCCTATGCTAAGAGAAGCAAAAAATATTATTTCAAATCAAAAATTAGGAAAAATCAATTTGATAAATGTTGAGTACCCCCAAGGTTATACAGTCGGCTTAAAAAAGAAAGACGAAAAAGCAACATTAAAATGGAGATTAGATAAAAAACAATCTGGGCCATCAATGATATTATCTGAAATTGGAACCCACGCGTATCATTTGTTGAGATATGTAACTGGATTAGAAGCAAATGAAATATCTGCAGAAGTAAATTCATTATCTTCAGAAATTTCAGTCGATGATAATGCTTTTGTTTTATTAAGAATGCGTAATAAGGCAAGAGGTATAATCTGGGTATCGTCTGCTGCTACCGGTGGAGAAAATGGTTTAAAAATTAGGGTGTATGGAACAAAAGGTTCAATAGAGTGGTTACAGGACGATCCAAATAATCTAAAGTTTACAGAACTCGATAAACCAATGAAAGTTATAACAAGAGCAAGTAAATTAGTATCTAAATTTTCACTATCATCTTCAAGAATTGCTGCTGGTCACCCGGAAGGTTTTTTTGAAGCTTTTGCAAATATTTATTCAGAATTCGCTGATCATATTCATAATAAAAATAAAAAATCTTCATTTCCAAGTATTGATGATGGCGTAGCTGGTATTAAATTTATATATGCAGCAAAAAAATCTTCTAATTTAAATTCAAAGTGGATAAAAATCTAAAATGATTAATTTTGCCTTATTGGGAACAGGAAGAATTGGAAAATTACATGCATCAATCATAAATGCTCATCCAGAAGCGAGCCTTAAATACGTTTATGATATTGACACAACTTCTGCTAAAAAAATTGCAAAAAAATATAATTGTGAAGTCGCAAAGACTGCAAAGGAAGCAATTTCATCAGATCAAATTAATGCTATTTTAATTGCATCTGCCACTCCAACTCATACAGATTATATTGCTCTAGGAGCAGAATGCAATAAAGCTATATTATGTGAAAAGCCAATTGATTTAGATATAAATAAAGTAAATAAATGTTGGCAAAAAATTAAAAAATATAAACCAACTATCCAAATCGGTTTTAATCGTAGATTTGATCCTAATCATAATAAAGTTCAAAGTGAGGTTCTATCAGGGAAGATTGGGAAAATTGAAATGATTGTAATCACAAGTAGAGATCCCTCTCCACCTGGTATTGATTATTTAAAACAATCAGGAGGAATTTTTAGAGATTGTTCAATTCATGATTTTGATTTAGCAAGATTTATTCTTAGTAACGATCCAATTGTAGAAGTTTTTGCACAAGGTTCTGTAAATGTCTCAAATGATTTTAAGGTTACGAATGATTATGATACAACTATGTGTATTATGAAATCAAAAAAAGGGGTTTTAGTTCATATAAATAATTCAAGAAGAGCTGTGTATGGTTATGATCAAAGACTCGAAGTATTTGGAAGTAATGGTATGTTAATTTCTGATAATGTTCCTAATAATGATATCAATTATTATAATCAAAATTTATCCTTTGCAAAAAAATCAATTAAAAATTTTTTTACCGAAAGATACAAAGATGCTTATCAAATACAATTAGATCAATTTATTAAATCAATAAAAAATAAAAAAAATACATCAGTCACTTTCGAGGATGGAAAAAATGCTTTAATTCTTGCTAATTCAGCTACTAAATCAGTAAATTCAAATAAAGTTGTAAAACCAAAATTTTAGTTATAGATAAATTTTATGAATGAACAATTTAAAGATAAGGTCATTATAGTTACAGGAAGTACACAAGGTAGTGGCGCTGAAACAGCAAGATTATTAGCTAGTAGAGGTGCTAAAGGAATTACAATTTGCGGTAGACAAGAAAATAAAGGTCTTGAAATTAAAAATCAAATTGAAAAATTAGGTACTGAGTGTTTGTATATAAAAGCAGACCTTAAAAATGTTGATGATTGCAAAAAAATTGTTTCGGAAACTGATAAAAAATTTGGAACGATAAATTCTCTAATTAATGTTGCCGGATATACAGAAAGAGGAACAATTCTAAGTGCTACTCTAGAAAATTATGAAAATAATTATAATATTAATACCCGCGCACCTTTCATATTAATGCAAGAGACAATTAAAATAATGATTAGAGATAAGAATAAAGGAACAATAGCAAATGTATTATCTATGGCAATGTATAGCGGCATGCCATTTATTGTTGCTTATAGTGGTTCAAAAGCTGCATTAGCTACAATGACAAAAAATATTGCAAATTCTGTCGCCAGTCATCAAATAAGAGTAAATGCCTTAAATATTGGATGGACCGATACTCCTGCTGAACATGATATTCAGACAAGAGTTCACAAAAAAAACCCAAATTGGTTACAAGATGAAGAAAAAAAAGTTCCTTTTAATAGATTGATTAAGCCTATTGATGTAGCAAAAGGATTAGCTTTTATGTGCTCAGAAGAGTCCGGATTAATGACAGGTAGCGTAATTGATTTTGATCAAACAGTACATGGTTGGCATTCATATTCAGCATATGAAACTAGAGTTTTGGATGACTCTTTATTGGGAGAATAATTAATAATTTATTTCTCAACCATTTTTTTATTTTTAACTATATTTTATAATTTACACAAATTTAAATATTAATTAAAAAACCAAAAATGGGAAAAAAAATAATTTGTATTAATGAAGGAAAATTATCAGATTTCAAACTGCATAGTATTTGGCTTCGCGAAAGATTAAATGGGAGCAAATTTGTAGATCAAAATAATCTACAACGTTTATATGAACCAAGCCTTTTAGATGATAATTTATTAATAGATACTCATAGTGTAAATGAAAATGTATTAAATGTTGAGTTCAGTGATGGAACAAAAGGATCTTACAATATTGATGATTTATATAATGAAATCAATAATATTGATGTCATACCAGAAAGAAAGATATGGGACGTAAATAATCATAATCTACAAATTTTTGATAATAATAAAATTTTTGAGAATAATAATGAGCTAATTAAAATGCTTAAAGTATTTTATCAATATGGTTATGTAATCATCAAAAATACGAAAGAAGAGGAAAATGAAGTTATAAATTTTGCAGAAAAATTAGGTCCTGTAAGATCAACAAATTTTGGAAAATTATTTAATGTTGTTTCTAAACCTAATCCAAATGATCTTGCTTACACTGCTTTAGAATTAACATCACATTCAGATAACCCATATAGAAAACCTGTTCCTGGTATCCAATTACTTCATTGTATTGCTAATGAATCTTCAGGAGGTGATTCAAGTTTGGTTGATGGTTTTAGTGTTTCAAATTTTTTAAAACATAACCAACCTGAATTCTATAAAATACTAACTAATACTAATGTTACTTTCAGATTTACAGATATTGATACTATTCTCATTGATGAAGCAAAATTAATTGAACTTGATCATAACAATGACTTTAGACAAATTCGTTTTAGTGGTAGGCTTGATTATGTTCAATTACTAAATGAAAATAAACTTGATCTTTTTTACAATGCTAGAAAATATATGTTTAAACTTTGTAATTCAGATGAATTCAAAATTAAATATAGATTATCTAAGGGAATGATTGCGATGTTTGATAACTTAAGATTGTTACACGGAAGAACAAAATTTAACCCAAATACTGGTTTTAGACATTTACAAGGGTGTTATATTGACCATGATGTAACTGAAGGTAAACTTAGAAGGTTATTACATCCTAATTGACTTCGAAAATCTTTTCAGCTGGGTAAAAATTTAATATTTTACTATACCAATGACTAAAATTATTTCTTTCAATTAACGAAACTGTAAAACCACCAAATCCACCACCAGTCAATCTAGCACCTAAAGCACCACATTCAACAGATCTTTTAACAATTAAATCAACATCCAAAGTAGATGCTTCAAAATCTTTAGAATATGATTCGTGACTTTCATTCATTAAATTTCCAAACTCGTAAATATTATTTTCTATTAAATTTTTTTTTGCATTAATCACTCTATCATTTTCAAAAACTACATGCTTTGCTCTTTTTGCAATAGTATTATTGTCAAATTTATCTGGTTGAAAATTTTGTTTTTTAACTCCACCCAAATATTCTACACCAAGGCTTCTTTCAGCTTCTTGGAGTTCAGCAAATCTTTCATTATAAGAGCTATTTCTTAAATTTCGTTGCACTTCAGAGTCTATTAAACAAAATTTCCAATTTTTTGGAAAACTAATAAGCTCGTATTCTAAATTCTTACAATTCATAAAAAATGCTTTGCCATGAATACCAATAGAAGAAACCATTTGATCCATTATTCCACCAGAAACACCTATATAATTAAATTCTACTTTCTTTGCTAATTTTGCAATTTCTGGATCTTTGATCTTTGTTTCAAAAAAAGTATTAAGTGCTTTTAGTGTAGCAACACACAATGCTGAAGATGATGAAATACCTCTTTCCAAAGGTATATCAGATGAAATATAAATGTTTAAATATCGCGATGAAATCTTATTTTCTTCAAAAAAAATATGTAAACAACCTTTTATATAATCAACCCACTCATTGTTAGTTGATTTTTTGAAATCATTGAATGCTTTTTTTTCTTTAAAATATTGAGAATAAACTATGAATTCATTAGTGTTGTTTTCAGTTATCTCAATTGTATTTTTAAAAGACAAAAGTGTAGGCATTACATATCCACCAGTATAATCGGTATGTTCACCAATTAAATTTACTCTTGCATGAGCACTTTCCTTTACTTCTCCGTCTATATTAAATATATCTTTAAAACTCATATAATGGTTCGTTATGACTCATCAAATTAATATATCTTTTACAAAAGAAAATAAATTAAAAATTATTCTTGATGATAAATTAGTAGATTCAAATTTCAAATTGTGTTTCTCATTAGTTTATTCAATAAAATCTATAACCGGAGCTCGTATAACTAAGCAAATTGGACGCTATTATGAGTTATCTATAGAAAAAAATCTAATCTTATTAGATCTACAAATTCCTAGAATTGGTAACTTCAACCTTTCGTGTGGTCCGGAAGGTATTTTCATTATCGATACATTAAACAATAGTAAATTAAATGTAAATGTTTCAGATTTGATATTTGAAAAACCAATTAAAAAGAAAACTTATGAAGATTTAAAAATAAAAAATTTTATACCTATTATTCCTGAGCCAAAAAAAATTCATTTACAAAATAAATTTATAATAATTGAAAATAAAACATTTAAGCTCAATGTGGAAACTGAAATTATTTCTAGTTTGCAAAATATTATTTCAAAAGTGGATATTAATTTAACTTCTCAAAAAGGATTTCCAATTTTATTTCAAAAAGACTCTCAATTATTAAACGACCAATATTTTATTCAGATAACAAAAGATAATATTGAGATTAAATATAATACTTATGGTGGAAAGCTTTATAGCCTTATATCTTTAGTTCATTTGATTGATTTCTATCAAACAAAGCTTCCAATCTGCACAATACACGATAATCCAAAATATCAATGGAGAGGAATGCATCTTGATTGTGCAAGACAATTCTATACTATTGATGAAATCAAACGTTTATTTGATTACATGGTATTATTTAAGCTTAATAGATTTCATTGGCACTTAACAGACAACGAAGCGTGGAGAATTGAAATTAAAAAATATCCCGATCTTGCATTAAATGGAGGATACAGAGGATATAATTTTAAAATACCCCCATTGTATGGAAGTGGTTATGATAAATATGGCGGATATTATTCACAGGAAGATATCAAAGATTTAATTTTATATGCAAAAAAATTAAATATTGAGATTATGCCAGAAATTGATTTACCAGCACATTCTTGGGCATTACTAGAAATTATGCCTGAGCTTAGAGAACAGTCTTCAAATATAGTTAGTGAAGATGTTGGTTCGTATAAGAATAATACAATAAATCCTTCTTTAGAAAAAACAGTAACTTTTTTAAAAGATATGTTGAGTGAAGTAAGTGCTATTTTCTCATATGATGTAATTCATGTCGGTGTGGATGAAAGACCAAGTAATGCGTGGGAAGGCTCTCCTGCAATTATTGAGTTTATGAAAAAAAATAATATTAAATCACCAGAAGAATATCAAGACTACTATATGAATTTTTTAATAGATTTTCTTAAATCAAAAAATAAAAGAACAGCTGCATGGAATGAGGCGGCAGTGTCTCCTCATATCAATCATGGTGTGGGTGGAAGTGCTGGAAAAATTGATAAATCATGTTTGATCTTTTCATGGGAGCATTCAGATGTTGCAAAAGAAACTACAAATAAGGGATTTGAAACAATACTTTGCCCTGGTCAAAAAACATATTTTGATATGGCTTATAATAATTCAACTGAAGAAAGAGGAATATGTTGGGCCGCAACTATAGAAGTAAAAGATATTTTTGAATGGAACCCAATAAAAGATATAAATAAGTCAGAATTGATAAAAGGGTTACAAGGCCAATTGTGGTCAGAGACAATTACAGATAAAAAATTTTTTGATCAAATGATTAATCCACGATTAGCAACTTTATCAGAAATTGCATGGAAAGGAAAAATTTCTAGAACTTGGACTGAATTTCGTTCAGCTTTATTAAATTCTATGAATTTCTTAAAAAAATTAGGCTGGCGATATCATAATTTTTAATGTTAAACTAAAAATAAATATGAAAATAGGTGCAGTTGGTTTTGGGAATAGAACGGTAAGTGTTTATAATGAATTTTCAAAAATTAATCCTAATTTTGAAATGGTTGCTTATGTAGATCCTCAACCAATAGGTAAAGAATTTGCTGAGAAACATAATTTTTTGCCAAAAAAAACTTATTCAAATTTAAATAAAATGTTAGATCAAGAAAAACTAGATATGTTAATGATTGGGTCTCCTAACCATTTACATTTAGATCATATTAAGTGTGGATTAAGAGCTGGAGTAAAAATATTTGCTGAAAAACCTATTGTAATAAATGAACAGCAAACTTTCGAATTAGCAAAACTAATTAAAGAATATGGTAAGGATAGAATCATAGTTGGTTTAGTTTTAAGATATTCGCAGCAAGCTAGATCTGTAAGAAAATTATTAGATCAAAATGCTATTGGAAATATAATATCGATTGAAGCTTCAGAACACATTGAGCCATCCCATGGTGCTTTTTTCATGAGAAATTGGAGAAGAAAACAAAAATATTCAGGAGGCTTTATGCTTGAAAAATGTTGTCATGATATTGATTTCTATTCGATGATAACGGCAAGCAGGCCTACGAAAGTTGCTAGTTTTGGATCAAGAAGATCTTTTATACCAAATAATCTTCCAGAAGGTTCTCATGAACAATATACAAAAGATAGACTAAGAGGTTGGGAGTCAAAATCAAATGTTTTTGATAGTGATGCTGATATTGTTGATCATCAAGTAGCAATAATTGAATATGAAAATAACGCAGTGCTATCCTTTCATACTAATATGAAGGTCCCAGATGAATATAGAAGATTTGCAGTTATTGGATCATCAGGAATGATTGAGGGAGATTTTGTTAGAGGCTATATGAAAGCTCATGATGAGAATAATAATATTTTAATCGATGAGAATTATGGAGCTGCATTTGGGAAAGAGGTTAAAGGTCATTATGGCGCAGATAGTTTGATGGTAAAAGAAATAAATAATTATTTACTTGATAATAATAACAAGTTACCTGTAGGAATAGTTGAATGTATGGAAGCTGGCATTATTGCAATGAAAATTGACGAAGCAAGAATTTATAAAAAAGTTATTGATCTTAGTGAAACTTGGGAAAGGTTAGATAGTATAATTAATTAAATGAAAAAAAATAAATTAAATTCATATAACTCACAATATTTTTTAGCATACATTCTAATAGCTCCAGCAGTTATATACCTTTTGTGTATAGTGGGATGGCCTTTGATAGAAACATTTAGATTATCATTTACTAATTCTAGTATAGCCGGTGAAGACTACGTTGGTTTTGAAAATTATGAAAAACTTCTATCTAGTTCTAAATTTAGTAAAATAGCTATACGAACATTTGTATGGACCTTTTTCTCAGTTTTACTAAAGTTAATAATAGGAATGATAGGGGCTGTTTTGCTCAATGCAAGTTTGAGAGGTAGATCATTCTTTAGAATTTTAGTTTTACCTCCTTGGGTTGTGCCGATTGCAATTGGTGCACTTGGCTGGATGTGGGTTTACAATGGTCATTTTGGAATACTATCCGGTATTGGAATTCGATTAGGAATTCTAGATGGACCATTTAGTTTTTTGGCTTATAAAAATAGTGCTTTTATTGCAACAATGGTAACCGATATCTGGGTTGGCGTACCATTTGTTACACTTTTTTTCTTGGCTGGTATGCAAGCAATTCCAAGAGATTTATATGAAGCTGCTTATTGTGATGGAGCTGGTAGATTTAGTAGATGGTATCACATAACACTACCTCAATTAACACCGGTAATTATAACTATGTCTCTAATTTCCGCTGTATCTACTTTTGTCTCTTTTGATATAATTTATATTTTAACAGAAGGCGGACCAAGAGGAGCAACAACAACTCTGATTATAGATACTTACAAAATGGCATTGGGTAATTATAAGTTTGGTAAGGGATCTGCTAGAGCAGTAATGATAGTAATTATGATATCAACGTTCGCGATTGCATATTTTTATTTACTTTCAAGAATAAACAAAAAGGTATCTCATGGATAAATATAGCTTACCTTTAAAAATATTTTTATATCTAAGCATAACTGTTTTTTTTATATTTATCTTATTACCCTTTGTTGAAATGTTTTACGCGTCTTTACGACCTTTAAAGCACATATTTAGATCTCCTTATCAATTTTATTCTGATGACCTATCTTTTTGGGCATATAGAGAAATGTGGAACACAGTTCCTCTTTTAGGAAGATATATTTTTAATAGTTTTTTTATGGCTATTACAGTAACTTTTTTTACACTTTTATTTGTAATTCCTGCTGCATACTCATACGCAAGATTTAATTTCCCATTCAAACAAGGTAGTTTATGGGTTCTTTTGGCAGTAAATATGTTTTCTGGAGCGGTATTATTAATACCTCTATTTAAACTATTAAGATATTTTGACCTTTTAAATACATATTTTGCAATGATTGTACCAGGAATAGCATTTTGTATTCCAACTTCAATATGGCTATTGAAAGCATATTTTGAAAAAATTCCGGTTGAGCTAGAGGAGGCAGCATATTGTGATGGAGCTTCGAGAATGGATATTCTTTTCAGAATTATTGCACCATTGAGCACTCCAGGCATTGCTGTAACTGCTATATATGCTTTTATTCAAGCTTACGCTCAACAATTCCTCTTTGCTATAACATTTAATTCAATTAGAGAATATATGCCAATAGTATCTGGTTTAACTGAATTCATTGGTTACCAATCTGTGAAATGGAATGAAATGATGGCAGCTTCTATTGTTGGAGTATTCCCAGTTTTAATAGTCTTTATATTTTTACAAAAATATATTGTAGAAGGTTTAACAGCTGGGGCTGTAAAAAACTAATATATTAAATAAATTTGCTTGATTGTATTCATATTAAAGTGGTACGGTAGTAAATAATTTGGAGGAAACATGAAATTTTTAAAAACTACTTCAATCGCTTCTTTCATATTTTTTTTGTTTTTTGGTTTCAATGCAAATTCACAGGAATTACATGGAATTCTATGTGGCGGTGAAATTAGACAAGCGGATATGGATGTTGCAGCAGAATTCGAAAGTGCCAATCCTGGAGTTACTATTAAATGGGAAGCTGTTCCCTGGGGTACATGTCAGGACAAAGTAATAAACTTGGCTATTGCGGGAGATCCTGTAGATTTAGCATATGTTGGTTCTAGAACATTAAAAGGACTTGCTGAAAATGGTCATATCATTAATGTTGACATACCTCAGTCACAAATTGGCATGTATCAACCTGGTATTTTAAATACTGTATCTCACATGGGTAAGGTTTGGGGATATCCAAGAGCTTTTTCTACAAAAGCTTTATTTATGAATTGTGATTTACTAGAGCAAGCGGGTGTTGCATGTGAAGGTCCTAAAACATGGGATGAATTATATACAATGGCTGAAGCTGTTACAAATAATGTACCTGGTGTTGCAGGAATTGGATTAACTGGTAAGGATTTTGATAATACCATGCATCAGTTCCTGAATTATTTATACAGTAATGGAGGTCAAGTTATTGATCCTGATACCAATACAATTACTTTAAATAGTTCAAATGCAGTTGAAGCTCTTGCTTTTTATGGAAAATTAGCAAACGTAGCTCAAGAGGGTCCTTTAGCATATGAAAGATCTCAATTAAGAGATCTTCTTAATGATAAAAAAATTGCAATGTACATAGACGGCCCATGGGGACGAGGTACTCACAATGAAGATCTAAATATGAAAACTGTTAGAATTCCTGCTGGACCACAAGGTGAGCAAGGAACATTATTAATTACTGACAGTATTGCTGTTTTTAATAATACCGGAAATGAAGAGCTTGCTAATAAATTTGCAGCAATGGTTACTTCTCCAAAATGGCAATATAAATTAGATACTGAGTGGGGATTAACTCCAATTATGCAATACGATTCAATAGGTAGTGAAGCACCTTACAATGATGACTATTGGATGATGTTTATTGATGCAATTGGAGATGGTGGACCAGAACCTCTATTTGTTGATTATAAAGCTTTTCAATCAGTTATGAATAATATGATCCAGGGAGCAATTCTTGGTGAAGGTGATCCAGCTGATTTAGTAGCTGAAGCTGCTGAAGAGTTAGAAGAATATAAATAATCATTTTAATATATTGCTAGGGCAAAACTTGCCCTAGCATCTAATGTAAAATTCAAATGAGTAAATTAACAAGGTCTTATTCCTCAAAAATTAATTCAATATTAAAAAAGATATTAAAAGAAGAAGAAAAAAAATTCTTACAGTGTGCTAAATTAATTAGCAAATCATATAAAAAAGGTGGGCAGTTATATATTTTTGGAACTGGACATTCTAGATTGCTAGGAGAAGAATCATTTCACAGAGCAGGAGGTTTTGCTGCAGCTTGTCCAATAAGAGATGATGATCTCAGTTTTAAAAAAGGAGCAAGAAAAGCTACTGCTTTAGAAAGAACTCCAAATATTGCAAAAAAAGCTCTCGCTAAATATAAAATTACCAGCAAAGATGTATTAATGATTGTGTCTAATTCTGGAGTTAATCATGCGCCAGTTGAAGCAGCTTTAATTGCAAAGAAAAAAAAAATAAAAACTATTTCACTAACATCTGTTAAATTTTCTAAACAAGCGCCTCTATCTAAATTAAATAAAAGATTATTTGAAATAACAGATATATTTATTGATAATAAGATTCCAGCTGGTGATGCGATTATAAATGTAAAAGATAATATGGTTGGGCCAGCTTCAACAATTACCGGATCCTTTATTTTAAATTCTATTTTAATTGAAGTTGCAAATATCTTAAAAAATGAAAAATTATTCCCATTTTACATCAGTGTAAATATGCCAAATGCTAAAAAAAATAATGATATTTTAGAGAAAAAATTTAGTAAGATTAATCCTCATTTATAAGTTTTTTAAATTTTTTTAAAAATCAAGAAATTGCTATATAAGATATTAAAGTTAGATGACTGATCAAAATAAAATTAGTGGGAAAATTATAAATCATAACTCTTCCTATGTTGGAGATGTATATTTCAACGAAAAAATTATCGACTTGAAAATAAAAGACTATGTAGATTATGATAATATTATAATTCCTGGATTTGTTGATCTCCATTGTCATGGTGGTAATGGTTTTGATGTAATGGAGGGCTCACAATCAATTATTGAAATGTCAAAATATCATTTACGGCATGGGACAACTTCAATAATGCCAACTACTTGGACTAATACCTTAGAAAATACTATTTCAGCGTTAAAAGGATTTAAGGAAATTAAGAGAGATAATGGTAATAATATCCTTGGAGTTCATTTAGAGGGACCTTTTATAAATCCTAATAAACTTGGTGCTCAACCAAATTTAACTGAGAAACCATCTTTAGATTTTATAAAAAAAATTCTTGAAATTTCTGATGTACAAATCATTACTTTAGCTCCAGAAATTGATGGAATGCAAGAATTTATAAATGATTTAGTGGAGTTAAATATTAAGATTCAATTTGGTCACACTTTGGCAGACTTTGATTGCTGTGAAAAAATTATGAAAGATCATGAAATTGGTTTTACACATCTGTATAATGCTATGTCTGGTAATGATCATAGATCCCCAGGAGTTTTATCAGCTGCTCTTTCAAAAGGAAAATATGCTGAAATAATTTGCGATAATATTCATGTTAGTAAAGAAGCAATAAAAATTGCAAATAAATGTATTCCCGGTTTGTATACAGTAACAGATTCTATAAACGCAAGCGGACTGAATGATGGAGAATATATTTTTGCAAAAAATAAAATAAAAAAAGAAAATAATTCAGTAAAAATCAAGTCCGATGGTACTTTAGCAGGAAGTATTGTTACTATGGATCAAACTTTTAAAAATTTAATATCAATGGATTTTTCATCAGAAGAAGCAGTTGCTTTAACTAGTTATAATGCTTCTAAATATTTGAATCTAGATAATGTTGGTATAATTCAAAAAAATTTTTTAAGTAATTTTCTTATTTTAGATAAAGAATTTAACCTAAAAGAAGTTTATTTAAGAGGAAAAAAAATTAATGTCTAGTTCTCAAGTTTTATCCGAAGCACTCTCAATTCCAAATAAAATTAATCATTTTAGCTTGAATGATAAAAATAATTACCAAGAAATATCAAATTTAATATCAGAAAAAAAAATTGATTATGTTGTTACTGTTGCAAGAGGTACTTCAGATTGTGCTGCTCTGTATTTGTCTTATATGTTTGCAAAATATCTTGGTTTACCAACATACAGCATGCCTCCATCTATAATAACTTTAGAAGAATCAAAATTTGATTTTTCAAGAGCATTAGTTTTTATTATCTCTCAATCTGGAAAAAGTGAAGATTTAGTTGAATGTCATAAAATGGTACAAAAAATGGGAGCAAAGACCATATTAATAAGTAATAATTTAAATAGCCCTATTATAAAAACATCCAATTATTTTTTTGATATAAATGCTGGAGAAGAAAAAAGTGTTGCAGCAACAAAAACTTTTGTTTTGTCTTTATTGATAATTTTAAAGCTTGTTTTTAATTCTCTTAATAAAAAAGATATTAATAAGCATATTGAAAAGCTTAGTGATTATTTAATTTTAGATAATCAAAATCAATGGAATCCAAATATATTAGATAAAACTATAAGTAATGGATATATAATTAGTAGGGGTGTTGGATACGCAATTTCTAATGAAATATCTTTAAAGTTTAAAGAGTTATGTCAAGAAATGATAGAACCTTTCAGTAGTGCTGAAGTAATGCATGGGCCCAAAAGCTTGATACAAAACTCATTCAAGTTATTTACAATCTCACTTAGAGACAAAAGTGGGAAGATAGTAACAAAAGATGCTAGGCAAATTATTTCATTAACTAATCTTCACTATGAAATAACCTATGATAGAAACTCTAACACTAAACTTAGATATAGCCCTAATGATATGATAGAGTTAGATCCAATTATAGTTCTATCAAAATTTTATCCATGGATAGTTAATTACTCTTTTGAAAAGGGATTAGATCCAGACAATCCTAGATATTTAACTAAAGTAACACAAACATTCTAATTTGAATAATATTGATATAGCAATTATTGGAGCAGGTTCTGCAGGAAGTATAATAGCAAATAAACTTCTGACTAAAACTAATTTTAATATAGCCCTTATTGAGGCTGGGCCTAAAGATAACAATCCTATTATTGACGTTCCTCTTGGTTATGGAATGACATTTTATAATAAAAAAATTAATTGGAACTTCTACTCAGAAAAACAAGATAATTTATTCAATAGGCAAATATATTATCCGAGAGGTAAAGTTTTAGGTGGCTCTGGCTCAATAAATGCAATGGTTTATGCAAGAGGATTAGAAACAGATTATGAAAATTGGGGTAGCAATAAGGAATGGAGTTTTGAAAATATAAAAAAAGTATACAGTTCTATGGAGCAACAAATAAATCATGATAAAGAATTTCTTACAAAAGAAAAGATTCCAGTAAATAATGTAAGTAAGCATCATCATCCAATTTTAGAATATTTTTTTAATGCTAGTAATGAAATTGGTATTAAAAAAAATACAAATTTAACTACATCAATCGAAAATCAAGTAGGTCATTATAATATTAATACTTACAACGGTACTAGACATTCATCATCAAAAGTATTTTTAAAGCCTGTATTAAAAAATCCAAGACTAACAATATTAGACAATACTCAAGTTAAAAATTTAATAATTAAAGATAAAAAAATTACAGGTATTAAAATTCAAAATAAATCAATAGAACAAATCATACACTTATCTCATGGAGCAATTTTATGTTCTGGTTCTATAATGACACCTCATTTGTTAATGCATTCTGGTATTGGTGATAAAGAACATTTAAAAAAATTTGATAAAGAAATAATAATTGATAATTCTAATGTTGGAAGAAATCTTCAGGATCATCTTGGGTTAGATTATTTATTTAAAACTCATCATCATTCACTAAATAAATCGTTAGGAACTTGGCCAGGCAGAATTACTTCTGTATTAAAATATATTTATAATAGGAAAGGACCATTATCACTAAGTATTAATCAGTCTGGGGGATATGTAAATTGGAATTCAAAACATCATTATCCCAACTTGCAGATATATTTCAATCCGTTGACTTATTCTATCACTCATAAAAATAAAAGACCTCTTCTAAAAACTGACAAATTTAATGGTTTTATTATTGGTTATAATTCTTGTCGACCAAAAAGTTTGGGTAGAGTTGTATTGAACTCTCCTAATTTTGAAGATGCTCCATTGATTAATCCAAATTTTCTATCACATGAAGAAGATATATATGATGTTAAATGCGCAATTAATTTTTCTCAAGTTTTGGCAAATACAAATAGTATAAAAAAAATAAGAAATGAAAGTGTTACGCATGATCTTTTAAATGCTACTGAAGAAGAAATGATTGATCACTTTAAATCTAATGCAGTTTCTATATATCACCCTTGTGGTACTTGTAAAATGGATGAAAATCCTAAAAAGGGAGTTGTTTCTGAAAGATTAAAAGTTCATGGAATGGAGAATCTTTGGATTGCTGATGCATCTGTTTTTCCAAATATTACTTCTGGCAATATAAATGCCCCTGTAATGATGCTTGCTAATCTTGGAAGTAAATTTATTATTGAGGATTTAAATAAGATTTAATTAATGAAAATAGTTAAACTTGAAACATTCACAAAACCATATGTAAGTTTTGTAAAAATAACAGTTGAGGATGGTTCAATTGGTTATGGACAAATGTCAACTTATCATGCAGATATCACAGCTCAAATTTTTCATAAACAAGTAGCACCCTGGGTTATAGGAAAAGAATATTTTGATTTTGATGATTTAGAAGATTTTATCTTTGAAAGAGAGCATAAATTTCCAGGATCTTATCTTTTACGAGCAATTGCTGGTTTAGATACAGCCTTGTGGGATTTGAAAGGTAAAATCGAAAGTAAACCTGTAGTCTCATTGATAGGAGGTTCTCCAGGAAATTTAAGAATTTATGGTTCATCAATGAAAAGAGATATTACACCAAATGACGAAGCAAATAGATTTAAAAAACTCTTTGATGAAAAGGGCGTTGATGCATTTAAATTTAGAGTTGGTTCTGAATGTGGAAGAGGGATCGATGAATGGGAAGGAAGAACGCCTAGTATAGTAAAAACAATAAATTCTACTCTAGATAAAAGTGTAATTAAGATGGTCGATGCAAACAGTTGTTATAGCTCTGTTCAAGCAATAGAAATTGGGAAACTTTTAGAAGATAATGATGTGACTCATTTTGAAGAACCTTGTCCTTACTGGAAACCAGAAGAAACCAAAAAAGTTACTGATAGTTTGAAGATAGATGTTACTGGGGGAGAACAAGATTGTGATCTGCGAATTTGGAGAGATATGGTTAACAGAAAAATTGTAAATATTTTTCAGCCAGATGTTATGTACATGGGAGGATTAACAAAAGCTTTGAAGGTTGCTAAAATTATTGAAAAGGGTGGTTTTATATGTACTCCACATACAGCTAATTTATCTTTAGTAACAATTTGTACAATGCATTTTTTAAAAGCAATAAATAATTCAGGTCCCTATCTTGAATTTTCAATTGAAGGTAAAGATTATTATCCATGGCAACAAAATTTATTTTTAGGTGATCCTTTTAAAATATCTAATGGAATGGTTAAAATTGAAGATACCCCTGGTTGGGGTATTGAGATTAATCCTAACTGGCTAGATAAATCAGAATATAAAATAACAGAAATATAAAATAATGATTAAAAATATAATTTTTGATTTTGATGGAGTAATAGTTGATAGTGAGGTCTTAGCTTCTAAGGCATTTTCCAAATATTTTAATAAATTTGATCAATCAATTAAAGAGGAGCAATTTTATAAATATGCCGGAAAAAAAACAGTCGAAGTAATAGATTTATTATCTGATGAATATAAGGTTGAAAACAAAGAAAAATTTACAAACGAAATATTTGATATTGTTTCAGAAGTTTATTCCAAGGATTTAAAACTAGTCAAAGGAGCAAAACACTATATCAGTAAATCAGAAAGAAATCATTTTATTGGATCTAATAGTAATAAGGATAGAATTCTGGATGGTTTAAAGCTTGTTGAATTAGATGAATTTTTTTTAAGTGATCAGGTTTACTCATTTGATATGGTAAAAAGACCAAAACCTGATCCTGATATATACTTGAGAGTTGTAAATGATAATTCACTTAATATTGAAGAAACAGTCATTATCGAAGATAGTGGCGTAGGTGTTAAAGCAGCAACTGCAGCAGGAGTAAAGGTATTTGGTCTTACTGCAGGAAAACATTGGCATTCAAATAGAGATAAAAATGAATTATTTGACAATGGTGCTTTGAATGTATTTAGTGATTATGAAAGTTTAGGTAAGGCAATAGAGGAACTTTAAATGGGACCAGATGTAAAAGGAAATCCACTTTATATTTCAGTCTATCTTTTGATAGCCTCCTACATTTTAGGTGAATTTATTTTTCCTAAATATCCACTGCTATATATTCTTAATCTTTTTGGATTATTAATTATAATTTTAATGCCAATTGTATTTTTTTCCTCAAGAAATGCATTTAATGCACATGAAGAAAAACTACCTCCTCAAACTGAAACAAATAGAATTATAAAAACTGGAATTTATGCTTACTCTAGAAATCCAATTTATCTATGTTTTGTTTTATTTCATTTTGGTATGTTTCTTACTTTTGAAAACATTATGTATTTTATTTGTTCTATAGGATTATTTTTTTGGTTAAATAATTTTGTAATTTATGAAGAGGAAAAATATTTAAAAGATAAATTTGGTGATGAATTCGAAAGATATTGTAATTCGGTTAAAAGATGGATTTTTTTCTAGTTAAAATTTATTGAAGAAATTTTATGATTCTTTTCAAATTTAATAACTATCTGAGCTTTTTTATTTAGATCCTTCATCATCCATTTAGTTATTTTCTCATAATGTTGAACAAAATATTTAATTTCATTTGAAGTCATTCTTTTTGATTTTTTGTTTTTTGATTGATTAGTTTTTTCCTGCTTTAACCGCCATTTGAAAACATTATCAAAAGAGGATGTTTTCAAAAAAATAAATTCATCAAATAATTTAAATAATTTTTTATATTCTAATTTTAATTTATTATTATAGAAATTTCTCCATTGATATTTTGGATCTTTAATTTTTTCTAAATTATTTATATTTTTATGAAGAATTTTTTTTGGAATTTCTGAACTTCCACAACACCAACCTTCTAAGAAAAGAATATCACATTTAGTTTTAGTTATTTTTGTTGATTTAGTCGTATCATCAATCAACTTATCAAATATAGGAGTTGTGATAGGGTATTTACCTTTATTGAATTGTTTTATATTTTTAAGTAATTTTTCAATATCATGTGTTCCTGGAACACCTCGAGTTATTAACAATTGATGTATTTTTTTTGATAATTGAGATCGTTGTTTTCTTGATAAATAATAATTATCTAAACTAAGTAAAAGTATTTTCTTATTATAAAATTTTTCAATAGTTTTAGAGATAATATTAATAAATGATGATTTTCCAATACCCTGAGACCCTCCAAATAGGAATTTTTTTGATTTACTAGAGCAAATATAATTTATTATTGGAATTAATTTATCTTCTATATACTTCTTAGAATATTTTTTATTATATGTTTTGTGTATTTCTATTTGAATATAGTCTATTAATGCACTCATTTAATAATTATTTATAAACAAAATACTTATACATGAAATTTCTTTTTGATTTAGGTGGTGTTTTTTTTGATTGGGATCCTCATTATTTTTATAAAGATGTAATTAAAGACAAAGAAGAAAGAGACAGTTTTCTCAATAATATTTGCAATGATGAATGGAATATCCAACAAGATGCTGGAAGACTTATAAAAGATGCTGAAACTGATCTAATCAAAACTTATCCTGATTATGAAGATAAAATTAAATTATATTATAAAAATCATCATAAAATGTTCAGAAAAATCTTTCAGTATTCAGTAGATGTTTTAGATCATTTAAAAAATAAACAATATGAGTGTTATGTTTTGTCAAATTGGTCTTGGGAAACATTTCAAGATATGGATAAAAAATATCCATTCTTAAATAAATTTGATGGACTAATAATATCTGGAAAAGAAAAATTGGTTAAACCTAATGCTGAAATATATAAATTAGCTACAAGTCGTTTTAATCTAATTCCAGAGGAAACTGTATTTATTGATGATAAAAAAGAGAATATTGATGCTGCAAAGAAACTTGGTTTTTTAACTATACATTTAACTGACCCTGAAATAATAATTCACGAAATTAATAGATTTATTTAATTTAAGCATGAATGAAACTTTTGATATTTTAGTTATTGGTGGAGGTATTAATGGTGCTGGAATTGTTAGAGATGCATCAGGCAGAAATTTAAAAGTTTGTTTAGTTGAAAAAAACACAGTTGGCTCAGCCACTTCATCTTGGTCTACAAAATTAATACATGGCGGATTAAGGTATCTTGAAAATTATGAATTTCGACTTGTACGTGAATCTCTCAAGGAAAGAGAGGTAATTAAAAAAATTGCCAGTAATATAACAACACCAATACCTTTTATTATACCTTATCAAAAATCTTTAAGACCTAAATGGTTAATTAAATTAGGATTATTTTTATACGATAATATTGGTGGTAAAATGACTATACCAAAATCTTCAACTATAAACATTAAAAAGGAAATGCCTAATATTTTAAAGGATCAATTTAAAATTGGTTTCCAATATTATGATTTACAAGTTGATGATAAAAAACTTGTTCAGTTAAATGTTGAAGATGCAAAGAAAAAAGGGGCTACGATTATTCAAAATAGAAAAGTAATAGATGCAAAACGAAATGAAAATATTTGGGATATAACTTTAGATGATAATACTATACTTAAATCTAAAATCCTTATAAATGCTGCTGGGCCTTGGATAAATGAAGTTTTAAGTAATGTCATTAAATTAAATTCAAATAAATCAATTCGACTTGTAAAAGGTAGTCACATAATAACTAAAAGTCTTTACAGTCAAAAAAAAGCTTTCACTTTACAAAATGAAGATAACAGAATAATTTTTGTTATACCCTATAAAGATGAATATTCTCTTATTGGCACCACCGAAACAGAAGTTTTTTCACCAGAAAATCCAAAAATTGATGAAAGTGAAATTGATTATTTATTAAATTCAGTAAATAAGTATTTCATTAAACAAATATCGAGTGATGATGTAGTAAGTTCTTATTCTGGAATTAGACCACTTATTGAAGACTTCAAAGAAGCATCAAAGATTACTAGAGACTATATATTCGACTTAAATGAGGATGGTTCAAAGGCACCATTATTAAACATCTATGGAGGAAAACTAACGACGTATAGAAAATTAGCTGAAAATGTTCTTTTAACTCTTAATAAACATATTCCAATAAATAAGAAAAATTCTTGGACTGCAAAACAAAAACTATAATTGGTATCCCTCTTAAATAACTTTTCAAATTTGGTGGGCAGAAAAGTTTTATAAGAGGAATACTTCTTATAGGAGGAAATAATATGAACCCTCTGCCCGATATTATTTTAGTTTAAATTTATGCTATTTATTGAAAATTTTTAAAAAAGGGATGTATTGCCCCTTATATTAGAGGCAATAATCAATACGATTCTATTATTTAAATGCTTGTCCTGAACTGTCAAATAACTGGCATCTTCCAGCAGGAAAACCAACTTTTACAGTATCTCCAACTTTAATTTCTGAATGTCCTTCAGTTTCAGCTACTAATGGCTCTCCATCTTTTTCAAGGTATAGGTAAGTAACGTCACCAAGTTTTTCAACAACAAATACTTTACTTTCCCAAGATCCATCTGAGTCACCATTTACTACTAAGTGTTCAGGTCTAATACCTAGCGTTACTGAATCACCCTCTGAGGAGGATGCTGACATTTTTGAAACTGATATTTTTGACATTCCCATAATATCAACTTCTGTAGCATCAGAACTTTTGCTTAATATCTTACTAGAAATAAAGTTCATTTTTGGTGATCCAATAAATCCACCTACGAACATATTATTGGGCCTGTCATAAAGTTCAAGTGGAGATCCTTTTTGTGAAACGATACCTGTATCAAGAACAACAATATCATCAGCTAAAGTCATTGCTTCTGTCTGATCGTGTGTAACGTAAATCATTGTTGCTTCTAGTTCATTATGAAGCTTTGCTAATTCAACTCTCATTTGAACTCTTAATGCAGCATCAAGGTTTGAAAGTGGTTCATCAAATAAGAAAACTTTTGGCTTTCTTGTAATTGCTCTTCCAATAGCAACACGTTGTCTTTGACCACCTGAAAGTTGCTTTGGCTTTCTTTGAAGATAATCTTCTATTTGAAGAATTCTTGCTGCCTCATTAACTCTTTCATTAATTTCATCTTTTGATCTTTTTTCTAATTTCAAACCAAAAGCCATGTTATCAAATACAGTCATGTGAGGGTATAATGCATATGACTGAAACACCATTGCAATATTTCTTTGTTTTGGTGGCAAATCATTAACTACTTGACCATCAATTGAAATTGTACCTGAATTTATATCTTCTAGTCCTGCAATCATTCTTAACATAGTCGATTTTCCACAACCACTTGGTCCAACTAGAACTGTGAATGATTGACTTTTGATATCTAGAGATACGTCTTTAATTACGTGAACGTCTCCAAAATATTTATTAACAGTATTTATATTTATATCTGCCACTTCATCCTCCTTTGAGCGATCTTTCAAGTGTATGAAAACATCATCATACAAATATCATTTCATTTAACGATAAATTCAAACAAAAATCAATATGTTTTAACGTTCAACCCTTAACTGATCCAGCTACTAAACCTCTTATAAAATATCTCTGTAAGGCAAAAAAGATAAATAAAGGAACTGTCATTGACACAAAAGCCCCAGTTGTTAAGATTTCCCAATTTTCTCCTCTAGATCCAAGTAACTCTTTTAACTTAGCAGTTAAAATTATTTCACTTGGAACTTGATCCAAAAATACAAGACCAACTAATAGATCATTCCAGCACCATAAAAATTGTAATATAAATATTGATGCAAAGGCTGGTATTGATAAAGGTATAATTATGCGTAAAAAAATATCATAATGAGACGCACCATCAACTTTAGCTGCCTCCATCATTTCATTAGGTAAACTTTTTAAAAAATTTCTTAATAAAAAGGTAGTTGATGCTAATCCAAAACCAGTATGAGCCATCCATACTCCTGGATATGATTTAGCTGCAACACCAAATAATGCACCAAAATCATTATAAATTGTAAGTATTGGTATTAGAGACATTTGAAGTGGAACAACCAGAGATGCAATTATTATTGCTAAAAGTGTATCCCTTCCATAAAATTTCATCCATGTTAATGAATATGCAAAAAAAGAACATATTATTAATGGAATTAAAGTAGATGGTAGGGCAACAGCCATTGTATTAATAAATGCTCTTCCAATTCCTTCTTTAAATAAAACTTCTCTATAATTTTCAAAAGTAAATGAAGGTGGACTTAAAGATGTTGTAAATAACCTTTTACCTTTTTTCTTTTTAAATGCCTCCTTTGATAGCCATTCATAATTTCCATCTTCATCTACAGTTACTTCGCTCTCATCTTTAAAAACTGCTACCTCACTAACATTGAATTCATTAATTTTTTTTGAAGTTATTCCAAAACTTTGGATTTTTTTTCCAGAATTTTCTTCAAATAAATTTCCTTTAATTTTAAAATATCCCCCTTCTTCAATTTGTGCATTCATTCCAGGCATTCTATAAATTTCATTTATTTCAGTTGTAGTCAAAGATGTCCACCAGCCACTGATAGCTAGTAAATCTTTATCTCTTAGAGAACTTATAAAAAGTCCAAACGTCGGAATGATCCATATAATTACAAAAAATAATAATAATAATTGTGATAAGATTGATGATAATGAAATTTTCTTCATTATATTTTTTGTTCCTGTCTATGTTTATATAAATTCCAAGCTAGGATTGGTATTACCCCAATCATAATTACTATAGCTAGAACACTACCTCTTCCAGAGTCTCCTCCACCCCTAAACATCCAATCATACATTAAATTAGCTAATACTCCAGTTTGCCATTCCCCATTTGTCATAGCAAAAATAATATCAAAAATTCTTAGAACAATAATTGTTATCAAAGTCCAAATGACAAGAATTGTTTGTTCTAAATAGGGTATAATAATAGAAAAAAATATTTTTAATTCACTAGCTCCATCAATTCTTGCAGCTTCCAGCATTTCTTTAGGTATACTTCTTAAAGCAGCACTAAATATTACCAGCGCCAATCCTGTTTGAATCCAAATCATTATAGCCATTAAAAAAAAGTTATTCCAAAATGGAATCGTTATCCAGGCTTGAGGTTCGTAGCCAAATGAAACTATAATTGCATTAAGTAGCCCTATTTGGGTATCTCCAGGCCCTCTGTATTCATAAATAAATTTCCATATAACACCAGCACCAACAAATGATATTGCCATAGGCATAAATATTATTGATTTTGCAATTGATCCCCACCAAATATTATCTGCTAGCTTTGCAATAACCAATCCAAAAAAAGTGCTTAATGTTGGCACAACAAGTAACCAAATTAAATTGTTTAATATGCTTCTTCTGAACTCAGGATCACTAATTGCCCATTTATAATTGTAAAATCCAACAAATTCTCTTCCAAATTTATCATAAAAACTAAGTCTAACAGTTTCAAAAACTGGATATAAAATAAATATAAATAAAACAATAAAAGCAGGTGCAATAAAAATTATTACTCTTATTGAATTTTCAAAATTATATCTTTTTACACTTTTCTCACCATAAGTATCTAGAACTAAGTTAGAAATATGAAAATAACTTACAAAAAATAATATTCCTAAAAAAACAACAAAAAATAAATTTAGGATGGTCATTGAAAAGTCAATATATAAAAAAAACAGGCGAACAAGTCATTTGTTCGCCTGGTAATTATTTTAAATTA
This sequence comes from uncultured Alphaproteobacteria bacterium, assembly GCA_902585605.1. Classification (GTDB taxonomy): domain Bacteria; phylum Pseudomonadota; class Alphaproteobacteria; order HIMB59; genus CACPNW01. The sequence goes on along the minus strand of CACIED010000002.1, from coordinate 22,298 downwards.
CTTAATAGCATCCCAACTGTCTTGGATTGCATCTGCTACATCTTTTGCTGATTTTCCATTGGTATAATCAACCATACCAGTCCAGAAAGTTCCAGCGCCGATAGCACCAGGCATTAGATCTGATCCATCAAATCTAAATGTAGTAGCGCCCAAAAGAATATCGTGAAGACCCTTAAATGTTTCACTTGAGTATTTATTTTTATCAACACCTTTATGAGGAGTTAAGAAACCTCCTTTTTCCATAAATCTTTCATTTGGTTCAGGGTGTAATAAAAATTTCATGAACTCAATAGTTGCAGCATTATCATTGGTTGCAGCTACAAGAGTACCTGCACCTAAAACTGGCTTTCCAAGATCTTTACCCGCAAATGCTGGGAAATAGAAGAAGTCATAATCAACTCCTGCCTCAGATCCTTCAGGAAAGAAAGCTGGGATAAAGCTAGCTTGTCTATGCATCATACACTCAGCTGGAGATGTAAATAATCCATTTGGAGCATCTCTAAAATCTGTAGTTGCAACAGCTTTACTTCCACCATTTACATAACTATCATTTAAGGCAAATGAACCAAAAGTATCCATTGCTTCAATAACTCGTGGATCATTAAATGGCATTTCATTAGAAACCCACATGTCATAGACCTCTGGTGAATGAGTTCTTAGCATAATGTCTTCCATCCAGTCAGTTGCAGGCCAGCCAGTAGCTGCACCAGAACCCAAACCAATACACCAGGGTGTATTTCCATCTGAAGCCATTTGATCAGTTAATGCAATCAGCTCTTCCATTGTTTCTGGAATTTCATAACCATTATCTTCAAAGTTATCTGGAGAATACCAAACTAAACTTTTTACATTTACTCTAAAAAATACTCCCATGAATTGATCAACACCATTTTCATCAGCATAAGTTGTTAGATCTACCCATGATTGTCCAGCAGCATAATCATCTAAAACCATTTCCTTTATATCATCACCAAGAGGAACTAATCCTCCCATTGCTGCTGCATTAGCGGCTAATCCAGGTTGTGGGAAAATAACAGCATCTGCAGCACTTCCAGCTTTCAAGTCAATCATTACTTGTTGTTCAAAACTATCTGAACCACCGTACTCAACAGTTGCTCCAGTAGCTTTTTCAAAAATTGAAACAACATCTCTAAAGTCATCATCTTGTGGTGCTAACCATGGACCAAAAACAGTAATTTTTTGACCACTTAGATCTGGACCAGAATAAGAATGACCACCTGCAAATGCAGACAAACTTAGAAATAATGAAGAGATAAACATTATTAAACTTTTAATTGTGTAATTCATTAATCCTCCTAATTTATAAAAACAAATATCCCATGATTACATATTGTCAATTTATAATAATTTTTTTTGGTAAAAAATTAACTATTTTGTTCTATTAAACTTTAACCCAGCTATTAATTTCATTACTTTCTATACATTTATCAATAATATTTTGAATTTTAGCACCTTGATAAAAATCTGGCTGCATATTCAAGTTTGTTTTTATTGACTGTACAAAATTTTGATAATTGCTAGGTGTTTTTGGACACTCTATTTTATCCCAAGACATTTTATTAATATTTTCATTTATACAAATATGAAGCGTCGACCATTTTGTTCTTTCCTCATCTAACTCAACCTTTACAGCGCCTTTAGTGCAAAATACTTCTAGAATTAAGGAGTTTGCATGTCCTGTTGCAAATCTTGTATTGGTTACTGTTCCAATAGCTCCATTTTCAAATCTAACTAAGGAATTAAATCCATCATTTGCATCTAGGGTATATTCTTTTATTTTATTTCCTTTATCGAAATATGTTTTTAAATCAGCACATATTTCTCTGATATCTCCTACAGCATTCACAGCAAAATCAAAAATATGAACACCCGTGTCTCCTAAAGCACCATTACTTCCATGTTTCGTAGAAAGTCTCCATAACCACTTATCCTCTTTTCTCCAATCACCCCATTTGTTACTTGCAAGCCATGACTGATAATAACAAGCGCTTACGTGTCTAGGATTTCCGATCTCTCCAGATTTTAATATTTCTACTAATTTTTGATATGCGCTTGATTCCCTATAAGTAAAATTAACCATATTAATTTTTTTGGATTGTACTGCCGCATAAACCATATCTTTTGCATCACTATAATTTTCAGCAAGTGGTTTTTCACAAAAAACATTATATCCACTTTTTAAAATTTGTAGTGTAGTTTCTTTATGAAATTTATCAGGTGTTGTATTACTAATACCATCAAATGTTTTTTCTTTTTCAAGCATTTCATCTAAGCTTAAATACCCTCTGATATCTGTATTTTTATAATTTGTTAAAAATTTTTCTAAATTTTTTTTATTTGTATCACAAACAGCTTCAACGTTGACATTTGTTATATTGTTAAATTCTTCAAAATGCCTTGATGAAATATTTCCTGTTCCGACAATACCAATTTTCATTTCATTTTTCTTCTGTAGGATGTCCTACACTAAAACCTTTCTTATTAATTTTTTCAATAGGTTTTGATCTATTACTTTTGGGAGTGGGAGAGTGTATGTCTTCCCACAAAGCTTTATTTTTCTGTTTTACAAAATGTATTGCATTTTTTATTACTTTTTGAATATTTATATTATGATAAGTTGGATACGCTTCGTGACCTGGTCGAAAATAGAATATTTGACCATTTCCTCTTTTATAGAGTAATCCTGATCTAAAAGTTTCCCCACCTTCAAACCAGCTTGTAAAAAGTGTCTCATCGGGCGATGGTACTTGAAAAGGTTCTCCATACATTTCTTCCATCTCTATTTCAAAATAAGGCTCTAAACCATCACAAATTGGATGTCCTGGATTGCATATCCATAACCTCTCTTTTTCACCAAATTCTCTCCAAGTTAAATTACAATTTGTACCCATTAGTCTTTTAAATATTTTAGAGTGATGACCAGAATGTAATACAATTAAGCCCATACCCTCAAGAACTCGTCTTTGTACTAAATCAACTGTTGAATCTAATACCTCATCATGCGCTTTATGACCCCACCATATGAGCACGCTACAATTTTTAAGTAATTCTTCATTCAAGCCGTTTTGATCTTCTTTTAATGTGGCGGTTTTAATCTTTAAATTAGAATCATTAGATAAAAAATCTTTAATACAATTATGAATGCCATTAGGATAGATTTTTTCAACCTCTTTATTTTCTACTTCATGAATATTTTCATTCCAGATGATAACATTAGTCATTTGGTATTATCTTACTCTTTCTCCATGTAAACGATGTCCTAATAATGCTAATAATATAATCAATCCATTAAAAAATTGCCTCCACTCACCACTCCAACCAATAGCAATAATACCAATTTCCATATAAGCAATTATTCCAACACCAAAAACTGCTCCAATAATAGTACCTAAACCTCCCCAATATGGAGTGCCACCAACAAAAACTGCTGCAAGAGCTAACAATAAGTAACCAAAGCCTTGAGTGGGAAAAAATGTATAAGTTATCATTGTTGTAAATATTCCACCTATGGCAGCACCGATCCCAACAAACATGAAAGCTTTAATCTTTACTGCATTAACATTTATACCCATCTGTTCAGCACTCACAGAGTTGTCCCCAACATGTTGAATATGAATTCCAAAAACATGTTTGTTAAAAAAATAGTAACAAAAAATTACAAATATTGCTGCCCAAAAAATTTGCATTGGAAAGCCGTAAAAATTTCCAACTAAAAGAGGGTATATCCAGTGGTTCTCTATTTCCATAATTGTAATGGATCTACTATTTGTCAGTAAAAGAATTACACCTCTTAGTAAAAATAGAACTCCAAGTGATGCAACAAGAGATGAAAGTCTGAATACAACAATTAATGTTCCAACAAGCGCACCAATAGCTGCGCCAGTAAAAACTCCTAGTACAAAGCAAATAGCTGGATCAACTCCATTTTTAACGAGTAAAGCAAAAACGTAAGCTGCTACAGCATAAGTAGAGGCAAATGAAAGATCGATTTCACCAGATGCAACCAAAAAAACTAATGGAATAGTTAAAAATATCAAAGTTGGCATCATCACAAATACCGATTGATGTAGGTTGGGTCTAATCCAAGCTTCTGGTGCACCAATTAAAAAAATTACCATTAATAATACAAAGTATCCTATGCTTCCCAAAGCTCTTCCATTTTTGTGAAAATAGTTACTTAAATATGAATTATTGTTACTCATTAGTGCGTCCTTATAGTATCTCTCATTATTTTCATAAGTTCTTCTGGAGTAGATATATCATTCTTGTTAAGTTTATGAACAACTTCTCCTCTATCTAAAATTACAAATCTATCTGATATATCGTAAACATGATAAATGTTATGACCAATAAATAGAACTGATCTATTTGTTTTTTTTACATTTAAGACAAAGTCAAATACTTTCTGTGTTTCATTTAGAGATAAGTTATTTGTTGGTTCATCAAGAACAATTAACTCTGCTTTATTATAAATTGCTCTCGCTATTGCCACTCCTTGTCTTTCACCTCCAGATAAATTTCCAACTGGAGACTCAGCGTTTATTAATTTTGATGTAAAACCTATTTCTCTTATTAATCTGTTTGCCTCAAAAATTTGTTCTTTTTCTTTTATAAAGCCAAATGGATATCTAAGCTCCTTCCCCATAAAAATATTCTTAACTATTGATTGTTGTGGTGTTAAAGCTCTATCTTGAAAAACGGTTTCAATGCCAGACTCTCTAGCTTTAAGAGCATTCCAACTACTTACTTTTTCTCCCCTTATAAGAATATCACCTTCATCAGGACTATAAACTCCAACTAATGTTTTTATTAAAGTGGATTTTCCTGCACCATTATCACCAATTAAACCAACGACCTCACCCTTGGTTACTTTTAATGAAGCTTTGTTCAGGGCTGTAATGCCGCCAAATCTTTTTGTAACATTATTTAACTCAATGATATTTTCCATAAATTTTTCAATGCTAACCCATTAAAATGGGTTAGCAAAATATATTTCTATCTTAAACCTGCATCAGCAAGAGCTTTTACAGCTTTATAATTATTTGTATCAACAAATCCTGCACCAGTATCTTGGTTTATCGCACCAGTACCAAGTACAGCTGTTTGACAAAGTGATAAAACTGGAAGATACCCTTGAAGGAAAGGTTGTTGGTCTGATGTTAGATGAACATATCCTTTTTCCAATGCCGACATAATTTGCGGGCTCGTATCAAATCCAATTTGGAGTAATTCACCAGGTCCATAACCAGCAGCTTTTGCAATACCCTCTGCAACATTCATTACATCACTTCCAGAGTGAACAATTACTTTTGTTTCAGGGTTTGCATTTAATGCAGCTGAGAAAACTGGGATAGTCATATTAGGATCTGAAGCATAATTTGGTTGTCCATCAAGAACAGTAACTGTCATTCCATGTTCTTCAAATATGATTCTTGCACCATCTTCTCTTTGAGCTCTAGCGTAATCTCCGATAGGAACCATTACTATAGCATGATCCCCAGCTTTGAAACCAAATTGCCTAATTGCTTCTCTAGCTAATGCTTTTCCTTGAGTTGCTAAATTTGCTCCAACGTATCCACCTCCGTATTTTGCTCTTACACCTGATGGATCAACGTTTTGATAAGTCATTAGGATACCTTTTTCAGCTGCTTGTTTTGCTAAAGGCATAAGAGCTTCATCTCCTGGATGTCCCATCATAGCAATAGCATCCACTCCAAGTCCAACTGATTCTCTAAGTTGACGCACCATTTTTTCAAAATCCCATTCTGAATATATAATTTCAGCATCTGCACCTGTGTCTCTAATAGCATTCATAGCTCCTGCTGCAACTATTCCAGCAAAGCCACCAGCTTCAGGACCACCAGCGTAAAAATGCATTTTTACGTCTGAGCACCATTTATCACCTAGATCTTGTCCAGTTGGAGCAGCATAAGCGTGCATTGAAACTGGAAGAAGAAAAAGAGTGATAACAAATAATTTTATAATTTTCATAATTCCTCCCATGAATTAAATAAAAAAATAATATTAATTAATATTAATAAAGTTTAACTAAAATTACTTGTTAATGTCAACTAGTAGAGTCTTTTACTTATTCTTTTAGTTTGTCCGTGGCTATAAACACCATCAATCCCACCATCTCTTCCATAGCCCGATCTTTTATACCCACCGCCTGGAAGATTTTTACCATCTACAAACCAATCATTTTGCCAAATTATCCCTGCTTGAATTCTATCAGCTGTCCATTTAGCTTTTTGATCATCTGCCGTGAATACTCCAGAAGCTAAACCATATTTGGTTGAATTTGCTATATTTATTGCTTCTTCTTCATCTTCAAAATCAAAAATCGATGTAACAGGACCAAATATTTCTTCTTGAGCAATTGTTGCATCAACTTTAACATTATCAAAGATAGTTGGTTGATAAAAATTTCCATCGTCTCTATCAGCTTTATCTCCACCTATTGTTAAAGTAGCTCCAGATTGTATACCTGACTTCACATAATTTGATACCCTTTGCATTTGATCAGTTGAAATTAGTGGTGTTACCTGAGTCCCTTCTTCATCACCAGCTCCAATTTTTAATTTTTTAGTTTTGGCAACAAGTTTAGTCATGTACTCATCTTTTATTTTAGGATGAATTATTACTCTCGACATTGCTACACATATTTGTCCAGCATTGGGTTCAAATATTCCTTTGACAGTACTATCAACAGCTTTATCTATATCTGCATCAGGATAAATTATTGCTGCAGATTTTCCACCTAGTTCAAAATGTGTAGGTACAATTCTATCAGCTGTTTCTTTGAGAATTTCAGATGCAACTTCTGGTGAACCTGTGAAAACAATATAATCACTTCCTGGATGTTGGACTAATTTACGTCCAGTAGTTTCACCATAACCATGAACAATATTTATTATACCTTTTGGAACTCCAACTTCTTCAAAAATTTGACCATAAAAGTTTGAGGATATTGGGCACAACTCAGGAGGTTTAATAACAATAGTATTTCCAACAATCCAGTTTTGTGCAACCATTCCTGAAAAAATTGAAACTGGATAATTCCAAGGAACAATTTGTAAAGCTACTCCAAATGGCTCCAGTACAACATAATTTAAAGTATCATGATCAGACGGTATCAATTTGTTTTCTATTTTATCTGTTAATCCAGCATAAAAATCAAAAGTATCGGCTGCACCTTTAAATTCATCAATGCACTGTTTAATTGTTTTACCATTTTCTTGACTAAGAATTTTGCCACCTTCATTTTTTTTCTCTCTAAGTTTTTGAGCAATTGCTCTCATCATATTCGATTTATCTTTTGCATTCATTCCAACTAAAATTCTTTGATCGAATGCCCTCTTTGCGGCATTAAAAGCTAAATTTATTTCTTCGTCTAAAGCTTCATCAATATTTCCTACAATTTTTTGATTTGCTGGATTTAAAACGGGAATATTTTTTTTAGATAATGAATTAATGAATTTACCATCAATAAAATTTCTTAATTCCATATTAATTAGTTAATAAAACTAAAGGTAAAGGCGTGTCAAGTAGAGTTTAATTATTTGGAACTTGTACCGGTATATAATAATCTGGATTTCTCGATTTTATAATAACAGCTGGAATTATATCTTTGTATGCAGAGTATAAACTTTGTGGTTCTGGTAATTGTTCTTTTATTATTTCATACAATTGAGGAAGATTGTAAGATGGAACCATTGGAAACATATGATGCTCAATATGATATTCCATTTTCCAATATATGAAGCTGAATACAGGATTCAACCTCACAGATCTTGTAGATAGACGATGATCTTTTGTATTTTCTTGCAGACCCATATGTTGAGTAATGCCCCAGATATTATTAAAAGTTGCAAAAAATTTTGGAATTAAAAATAATAATATTGGAAGTAATGAGCTAAAGTAAATTGAAGAAGCAATTATTGATATCCAAAGAAAAACAAAAATTCTTGAACTATTTATACAATCTTTAATTTTATCTTCAGGTATGCAATCTTTCATTACATCTGTCTTAATTCCGAGAGCATGTTTGAAAATTTCAACATATAGTGATTTGTGTATAGTAAAAAATCCAATCCCAGGAATAAAATTTATTAAAAAACTTAAAAGTGTGTGTTTAGAAAAAATACTTCCATCAGCTTCATAATCGTGAGGATCTACTGAAGCGGTGTAACTATGATGTAGGGAATGACTCCATCTCCACCTTACAGGTTCAAAGTTATTCATAAAGCTTGCAATATGATAAAAGAAATCATTTAACTTTCTTGTTTTAAAAGCTGTTCTATGACCACACTCATGCCAAATAGCGTCTGCCCCACCCCAGAACATACAATACGCAAGATAGAATGGTAAAAACCACCAAGTTTGCCAGAAGTAAGCTGATAAGATACCTAGGCCAGTTAATGTAATAGTAAAAATTATAATATGTTTCCAACCCTCGTAATCAGTTCTTTTCGAGAGGTCTTTAAGTTTTTTGCGATCTATATTTGCTCTAAACCACCCATTTGAAATGTTATTAATGCCTGTTTGAATCTTACGTTCTTTGAACATATTAGATTTAATTAATAAAAAATTAATATTTTTCCAGTAATTTTCTCAATATTATTTATAACAATCTAGTAATATTTAGTTTATTTAGCAAAAAATAGATACAATTTTATAATAATGAATCTTACAATAGTTGGAACAGGTTATGTTGGTCTAGTTACTGGCGCGTGCTTTGCTGAATTTGGTTATTCAGTAACTTGTGTAGACAAAGATGATAAACGTCTTGAAATGCTCAAATCAGGGAAGTGTCCTTTTTTTGAACCAGGTATGGATGAACTGCTAGACAAGCATATTAATAGAACAAAATTAATATCTTTTGCATCAACAATAAAAAATAATTTAGAAAATACAAATATAATTTTTATTACTGTAGGAACTCCAACAAGAAGATTAGAGGATGAAGCTGACTTAAGTTTTGTCTGGCAAGTTGCTGAAGAAATTGCTGATAATATTAATCAATATTGTTTAGTTGTAACTAAGTCCACTGTTCCAGTTGGAACTACAAGGGAAGTAAAAAAAATTATTTCAAATAAAATTGATCAAAAACTTTTTGATGTAGTTTCCAACCCAGAATTTCTTCGAGAGGGATCTGCTATCAATGATTTTATAAGACCAGATAGAGTGGTTATTGGAACAGAAAATAAAAAATCAGAAAATATCATGAAGGAACTTTACAGACCTTTATTTCTTAAAGAAACACCAATTGTAGCTACATCTATTGAAACTTCAGAGATAATTAAATATGCATCTAATAGTTTTTTAGCAACAAAAATAGCTTTTATTAATGAGGTTGCTGATTTATGCGAAGTTGTTGGTGCTGATGTTCAGCAAGTAGCGTATGCAATGGGTATAGATAAAAGAATTGGATCTAAATTTTTGAATGCTGGACCGGGATTTGGAGGTTCATGTTTTCCAAAAGATGTTAAAGCATTTGCTTCAACTGCTAAAAACAAAAATATTGATTTATCAATCATTAATGCCGTTAATAAATCTAACCAAGATCGTATAATAAAAACTTCAGATAAAATAGTTTCAAATATTGAGAATAAATCTACTATTTGTTTTCTTGGTTTAAGCTTCAAACCCAATACTGATGATGTTAGGGATTCTACTTCCATGAAAATTGCATCTATCCTATTTGAAAAGGGATATAATGTTCAATGTTATGATCCTGAAGCAATGAATAATGCCAAAAAAGAAAATTCAAATCTTATTTTTTTCAATTCTGCTTATGACGCTTGTGAAAGAGCATCAGCAATTATTATTGGAACAGAATGGAATGAATTTAGGGCATTAAATTTTAAAAAAATATCTAAAATTTTGAAAGAAAAAATAATTTTTGATCTTAGAAATATTTATCTTCCAGAAGATTTAAAAGAATTGGGATTTAAATACTATGGCACTGGAAAATAAATTGAAAATTGAAAATTTTGATAAAGAGGTCTTAAGAGAGTATGACATCAGAGGAGTAGTTGGAGATAATATAAATCAAAATACAGCCTATACTATAGGTAGAACTTTTGGATACACTGTAAGTAATAGATTAAAATCTAATGTAATAGCTACAGGCTATGATGGAAGATTAACATCACCAGATCTACACCAAGCTCTTTGTGAAGGATTAAAGGACTCCGGTGCAAAAGTTATCAATATTGGTATGGGGCCAACTCCTATGACTTATTTCGCTCATTATCATCTTAAAACTGATGCTGTTATAATGGTGACAGGATCACACAACCCTTCAGAATATAATGGTTTCAAAATGGTTCTAGCTAAACATTCTTTTTATGCAGAAGACATTCAAAGCCTTCAAAAAATAATTGATCAAGATATCTTTAAATTAACTGAAGGTGAGATTATTAATAAAGATATTAAACTTGATTATGCTAAAAGATTATTACAAAACATTAATCTCAATAAGAAAATAAAAATTGCTTGGGATATTGGTAACGGAGCAATGGGATCAGTTATTAAAGAAATTACAGATAATTTAAATAATTCTGAAAACATTTTGATTAATGAAAAAGTTGATGGCAATTTTCCAAATCATCACCCAGACCCTACGGTTCCAGAGAATATGGAGCAATTAAAAAAATCAGTTAAAGACAACCAATGCGACATAGGTCTTGCCTTTGATGGAGACGGAGATCGTTTAGGTGTTGTAGATAATTTAGGTAATTTAGTTTGGGCAGATCAATACATGTTATTACTATGTACAGAAATTGCAAAATTATATGATAATCCAAAAATAATTATGGATGTTAAATGTAGTAAAGTATTTTTTGATGAAGCAAAAAAATTAAATTGTGATCCTATAATGTCTAAAACTGGCCATTCACCCATTAAAGAAAAAATGAAAAAATTGAATTCTCCATTATCTGGAGAGATGAGTGGTCATGTTTGTTATGCTGATGATTTTTATGGATATGATGATGCTATGTACGTTGCATTACGGTTATTAAGAATATTATGTAATCAAGAAAAAAATTTAAATGAATTAATTAATGTTTATCCTAAAACATTTTCTACACCTGAAACAAGATTCGATGTTGATGAAACAAAAAAATTTTTAATTATTGAAGAAATTAAAGACAGGATAAAAAATACTGAGGGTAATTTAATTGACATAGATGGCATAAGAGTTGAAAATGATAATGGATGGTTTCTAATGAGAGCTAGTAACACTCAAAACCAATTAACATGTAGAGCAGAGTCAACTTCTGAAGAAGGTCTCAAATCTCTAATTGAAATTATCGAAAATCAATTGTCATTAAGTGGTGTAAATTATAAATTTACAATCTAACAAAACAATCTCGGTTATATTTTTTTAGTCTTTTACAAGCTGTATATGCTTCTTTTTTAGAAAAATTTTCAAATCTAGATTCATAAAGTTGTTTGCCGCTAACTCTTATGAGAACGACATTTGAAATTTTATCTTTTGTAGAAATTGGATATTTACTTTTTATTAATTTAATTTGTTTTTCAGCATTATTTCTATATTTAAATGTTCCAACAACAATTGAATAATTATTTTTTTTAACCTCTTTTACTTCTTTTTTTACAATTTCTTTTTTATTATCATTTGTTTTGATATTTAATTCAGCAAATTCTTTATCCATAATAATTTTAAGAGATTTATTTCTTTGGCTCCCAGTGTCGCCTCCAAAGATTATACCAATGAGTCTTTTATTGTCTCTTACAGCTGAAAAAGCTAATTGAAAACCAGATGCCTTTATATACCCCGTTTTAATTCCATCCGCACCTTCATAACTTAACATTAATTTATTATGAGTATTGTAAGTTTTACCATTGTAAGCAAACTTTGTATTACTGAACAATTTATATTCATTTGGAAAATTTGTAATAAGCTTATGACATAGTTTTGAAATATCTCTTGCAGTTGTTAATTGAGCTCTATTTGGAAGACCAGATGCGTTTTTAAATGTTGTGTTTTTCATACCTAGATTTTTTGCATAGCTTGTCATAAGTTTTGCAAATTCTTTCTCACTACCAGAAATATTTTCTGCTACTACTGTAGCCACATCATTTGCTGATTTAATTATAAGCGCATTAACTGCATCTCTTACTTTAATACTTGAACCTTCTTCTAAATATAGCTTGCTTGGTGATCTTGATGCTGCAACGCTTGATACACTCAATTGACTATCGTAGCTTAGATTTCCTTTTTTGATGTAATCAAATACAATGTATAAAGTCATTATTTTTGTAAGGGATGCTGGATAATTTCTAGTATCAGCATTGACCTCAAATAAAACTTCTTCAGTATCAAAATCGATTACTATAGCTGCTTTTTTGGCAAATATATTTGATGAAAAACTTAATATGAAAAAACTATTTAAAATAATGATTAATAATAAATTTTTTTTCATTTTTCTTTGATTAACATAAGATTTTCGATGCTTTCAAACATAAAAATACTTTAAAATATTTCAAAACATATTATTTAATAAATATGGCAAATGAAGATCAAAATAACAATAATAACGAAGATTTTCAAAGAGGTCTATTATTAGATACTAAACCAAAAACAAAAAAACCCTCTATGTATAATGTATTATTATTAAATGATGATTATACTCCAATGGAATTTGTTGTAATGGTTTTAGAAAAAATATTTAATAAAAAACAAGAAGAGGCAACGCAAATTATGCTACATGTTCATAAAAATGGTATTGGAGTGTGTGGAACATTTACTTATGAGGTGGCGGAGTCTAAATGCAAATCGGTAATGGATATGGCAAAAAAAAATGAACATCCTTTACAATGTACAATGGAAAAAAGTTAATGCTGTCACAAAATTTAGAAAAAACATTAAGAGAAGCATATCAATTAGCAACTAACTATAAGCATGAGTATGTCACTCTAGAGCATCTTTTATATTCTCTTTTGGAAGATCAAGATGCTATTAGTGTACTTAAAGCATGTGCTGTTGATATTTCAAATTTAAGAGAAAATGTCGAAAAATTTATTATTAATGATTTAGAAAATCTTAAAGAAAATTTTACAGGTGAGCCAAAATTAACAAATGGTTTTCAAAGAGTTTTACAAAGAGCTGCTATACACGTGCAATCGAGTGGAAGAGAGAGTGTTACAGGAGCTAACATGATTGTAGCTTTATTTTCTGAGAAAGAAAGTCATGCTGTATATTTTCTTCATCAACAAAATATGAGTAGATTAGATGCGGTTCAATATATTTCACATGGCATTTCAAAAGCTAACGAAAGTTTTGAAAATGAAGAATTTGTAGATAGTCAAACAAATGATAATAACACACAACAAAAACCGAAAAGTGCTTTAGGTCAATTTTGTATAAATCTTAATGAAAAATCAAAAGATGGTAAAATTGATAAGCTCATTGGTAGAAGCAAAGAATTAGATAGAACAATTCAAATTTTATGTAGAAGACAAAAAAATAATCCTTTATTCGTTGGAGATCCAGGCGTTGGAAAAACAGCGATTGCTGAAGGTTTAGCAAAAAGAATTACAGAAAAAAAAGTACCTAAAATTATGGAGGACGCCGTAATTTATTCTTTAGATATGGGCGCATTACTAGCAGGCACAAGATACAGAGGTGATTTTGAAGAAAGATTAAAAGCTGTTCTTAAAGAATTACAAAAGAAAGATAAAGCCGTTCTATTTATTGATGAAATACACACAGTTATCGGGGCAGGAGCAACGAGTGGAGGTTCAATGGATGCAAGTAATTTATTAAAACCATCACTAGGAAATGGCACTCTTAAATGTATTGGATCAACAACGTATAAGGAATTTAAAAATTATTTTGAAAAAGACAGAGCTTTAGTAAGAAGGTTCCAAAAAATTGATGTTAAGGAACCATCAAAAGATGAGACTGTAAAAATTCTTGAGGGTTTAAAAACATACTATGAAGAACACCATAATATTAAATATTCACCAGAAGCAATTATTAGTGCAGTTGAGTTATCGAATAAATATATAGGTGATAGAAAGCTACCAGATAAAGCTATTGATGTTATCGATGAAGCAGGAGCCTCTCAATATTTATTACCAGAAGAAAAGAGAAAAAAAATTATTCTTTCTAAAGATATTGAAGCAGTAGTTGCTTTAATGGCTAGAATTCCAACAAAGTCTGTTAATCAAAGTGATAAGAACAGTTTAAAAAATTTAGAGAGAGATTTGAAAAATTTCGTCTTTGGTCAAGACAAGGCCATCGAAGAATTATCATCTTCCATTAAGTTGGCAAGAGCAGGACTAAGAGAAGATGGAAAGCCAATTGGCTCATATCTATTTTCTGGCCCTACAGGAGTAGGGAAGACTGAGGTAGCTAAACAATTAAGTAAAACACTTGGTATTAAACTTCTTAGATTTGATATGTCAGAATATATGGAGCGTCATACAGTGAGCAGACTTATTGGAGCCCCTCCTGGTTACGTAGGTTTCGACCAAGGTGGATTATTAACTGATGGAGTCGATCAAAATCCTCATTGTGTATTGCTATTGGATGAAATTGAAAAAGCCCACTATGATTTATTCAACATTCTTTTACAAGTAATGGATTATGGAAAACTAACAGATCATAATGGTAAGACGATAGATTTCAGAAACGTTATATTAATTATGACAACTAATGCCGGTGCAATTGATGTATCTAAAAACAAAATTGGTTTTAATGCAAAAAGATCTAACGATGATAGTAGTGATGCAATAAATAGAATTTTTTCACCAGAATTTAGAAATCGTATCGACTCAATTATTCATTTTAATCATTTATCTAAAAATATTGTACTTTCGATAGTAGATAAATTTATTATAGAAATTGAAGCACAACTCGAAGACAAAGGAGTTTCATTATCAATTAATAAAGAAGCAAAAGAATTTTTAGCTGAAGAGGGTTATGATGAAGTTTACGGTGCTAGAGAATTAGGTAGAGTAATACAAGAAAAAGTTAAAAAACCGATGGCTGAAGAACTTATCTTTGGTAAACTAGCAAAAGGTGGACATGTTGAAATTACATGTAAAGATAAAAAAATTAATTTTGAATTTTCTAATAAACAAGAAGTAAAAAAAGAATTAGCCTAATTTTTGAAAGGAAGATAATCTTCTAATTTTTCTTTTTGGTTATCAATAAGCTGACTTTCATTATCAAGAAATTTTTGAATAGCTTTGCTAAATTCTTGATCTTTAATCCAGTGAGCACTCCACGTTTTTGTAGGCGCATAACCTCTTTGTAATTTATGCTCACCTTGAGCACCTGCTTCTACAATTTGAATCTTATTTTGAATTGCGTATTCAATTGCTTGATAATAACAGAGTTCAAAATGTAAAAATGGCACTTCATATTTTGATCCCCATAATCGTCCATACAAATGAGTTTTACTTAGAAAATTAATTGCAGAAGCAACCATTTTATCTTCTTGATTAGCCATTATAAGTAATATTTTATTTCTAAAATTCTGTAATATTTCAAAGAAAAATTCTTTGGTCAAATAAGTAGAACCCCATTTTCTTCCTGTTGTATCTAAATAACAATCGTAAAAAAAATTTATATGCTCCTCTTTAATATCATCTCCATTAAGTAATTTTACAGTTAAATTATTATTTTCAATACATTGTCTTTCTCGCCTAATAATTTTTCTTTTTCTTGAGGATAAGTCATTTAAGAATTCATTAAAATTTTTGTATTCATTATTGTTCCAATGAAATTGTATTCCTGATCTAACCATAATATTATCAATATCATTCCAATTTGATGCATCATTGATAAAATTAAAATGAAGAGAAGAAACATTTATTTTTTTTGCCTCTTTTATAATATTATTAATTACCTGAACTTGCTTTCCCTTTTTATCTTTTACTGATTTGTTTAAAACTATTCTATCACCAGTAACTGGCGTAAATGGTATTGCAGATTGAAGTTTTGGATAATAGTTTATTCCATATCGATGATAAGCATCAGCCCAAGAATGATCAAAAATATATTCTCCAAAAGAATGGTTCTTTATATAAAGAGGACATAATGAGATAATTTTATCATTTTCTTGTTCAATATAATGATATGGCTGCCAACCTGTTTTGGAATTTGCACTATTACTTTTTTCTAAAGCGTGAAGAAATTCATATTGTAAGAATGGATGATCATTTCCAACACATTCATTCCATTCAGCACTTTTGATGTTACTGAGCGAAGAGCAAAAAAAATGTTCACTCATTTTGAGTATGCTATTTAATTTTTATTATTGCGTCTATTTCAACAGAAATATTGAGTGGAAGAGCATTTGATCCAACTGCGAACCGTGCATGTCTTCCTTTATCGCCAAATATACTAACTAATAAATCTGATGCTCCATTTATGATTTTAGGTTGACCAGTAAAGTTATCATTGCAATTAACAAAACCCCCAAGTTTCAAAAAGGTGTCTAATCTATCCCAATCTCCATTTATTGATGTTTTTAGAGCTGCGATAATGTTAATGCAGCAAATTTCAGCGGCTTTTATTCCTTCTTCTTCAGAAATATCTACACCAACTTTTCCACTATACAAAATTTTACCATCTATTACAGGTCCTTGACCTGATACATAAACGGTACTATCTGAAACTTTATAAGGAACGTAATTTGCAAGTGGTGTTGGCATATCAGGAATATTTAAATCTAATTTCTTGATATTTTCTTCAAACATGTGCATTACATATATATAAAACAATTTGGGTGAAGGTAAAGAAAACAAATATGATTAAATTTAAAAAACTATTTATTTTCATCTTCATTTTCTCAATATTTTTAAAAGGAGAGATTTTAATGGCTGATGAAAAAAAAGATATTATCCATATGACACTTAAAGATGGTATTGTTGTAATAGAGACAAAACCAGATGTAGCACCAAAACATGTTAAACAAATCAAGCAACTTATAGAAGAAGGACAGTATGATGGGGTTGTTTTTCATAGAGTTATAGATGGGTTTATGGCTCAGACAGGAGATGTAGAATTTGGGAATTCAAGTAATGATAGTTTTAACTTATCAAGGGCTGGTACAGGTGGATCAAAACTTCCTGATATAGAGGCTGAATTCTCTTCAGAAAATCATGGAAGAGGGGCAGTGTCAATGGCAAGAGCACAAAACCCAAATAGTGCTAACAGTCAATTTTTTATTTGTTTTAATGACTGCTCTTTTCTAGATGGTCAATATACTGTTTGGGCTCAAGTTACCGAAGGTATGGAATATGTAGATAATATCACAAGAGGTGAACCACCTGCAGATCCAGATAAAATAATTAAAATGGAGATTATTAAATAATTAAATGTTTGTAGCTGACTTGCATAATGATCTTGTGCAAAGAGTTATCGAAGGTGAAGATGTTACAAAACTTACTTCCCATGGGCATACGGACATACCAAGATTATTAAAATCTGAAATTGATTTAGAAATTTTAATTATTTGGGTTTCAAGTAATTCTAAAGAACCAAATTTTTTTAAAAGAGCTGATAAAATGTATGATGAGATTGAAAGATTTTCATCACACGAAGAAATTGTCATTCCAAAAAAACTCTCAGACATAAATGAGGCGATTAATAACAATAAGTTAATGCTTCCCATTTCAATGGAAGGTGGAGAAGGTTTAGAAAATGATATTAATAATTTATATCATTTTATTGAAAGAGGTCTTTTCTATTTCGGCCCAACTTGGAATCATTCTTTGGAATGGGTTTCATCAAATTATGATGAGACATACAATTCTTCAAAACTTAAAAGTCATGGTTTAAACGAATTTGGAAAAGAAGTTATTTCTATTTGCCTAGATAATAATGTGCTAATTGATGTTTCGCACATTGGAGAGAAAAGTTTTTGGGATATTGCATCAATAAGTACCAAACCTTTTATAGCCTCACATTCTAGCGTGTATAATTTATGTCCTCATTTTCGTAATTTAAAAGATGATCAAATTGAAGCAATCAAAAAAGTAAAAGGTTTGATTGGTCTTAATCCATATCCTTTTTTTATTGATAAATCTTTTAAAGAAAGAGAAACTAAAGAAAGAAAAAAATATCTTGATGAATTAAATTCTATTGAAAGAAAATATTCTAACAAAACTTCTCAGTGGATAGCAAAACAACATTTTCTTCAAAAAAAATTATCAGATATATGTCCAAGTATAGAAGTATTTGTTGATCATATTGAGTATGTAATAAATAAAATAGGTATTGATTATGTTGGAGTAGGTAGTGATTATGACGGCCTTGATTGTTTGCCAAATAAATGGAATGATTGTTTAGATCACATGATAATTCAAGAAAGTTTAGAAGAAAGAGGATATAAAAATTCTGAAATTGAAAAAATAATGGGTAAAAATATCTTAAGAGTTTTGGAAGAAATCTATAATTAGAAGTATACCAATTAAAACTAAAATTAATCCTGATATTTTTTGAATAATATGTTTTCTTCTTTGGAAAAAATCACCCATTCCATAACTTGTTACTACAACTGTAACTATAATATACCAAATTCCATCTATTACAGATGCAGTAATGACAAGAATTGAGTGAGAAAAAAAGGAAGCATCAATTTTTACAAATTGTGAAAATACTGCTGAAAACCATATTAGAATTTTAGGATTTAAAATTGCTATAGAAAAACCTTGTAAGAATGAATTAAAATTTTTTTGATTGTGTATATGTTCAATTTCTTGATTTTTTTTGAAAAGAAATTGAAATCCAATAAATAATAAAAATAGAATTCCAATAATTTGTATAAATTGAAATAGTATTTCATTTGTAGTTAAAATAATTATAAGCCCAGTAACTGCAAAAACTGCGTACACACCCATACCAATCCCATGACCAATAGCAGTCATAAATCCAGCAAATCGGCTAATTGTAATACTATTTCTTATAATTAACGCTAAACTTGGTCCAGGTGACATTGCTCCTGCAACACAGACAGTAGCAAACTGAAGCCAAAATATAAAAGTCACTTAATTATTTGTTAGGGTTAAATATTTTTTGATTGTTTCTTGTAAGCCAAATTCAAATGTATCACAGATGAGAGCATGACCAATAGATACTTCTTTAATATTATTTATTTTATCTAAAAAAAACTTTAAATTTTCTAAATTTAAATCATGACCAGCATTTAATTCAATTTTTGGAAACTCTTTTTCTAAATAGTTTGTTACGTTAATATAATCTTTAATTGCTTTTTCCTTATTTTCATTAAAGTTATGAGCATAATCAAAAGTATAAAGTTCTACTCTATCAGTTTTTATTACTTCTAAATTTTCCAGTGTTTTTATAGAAGGGTTAATAAATATTGAAACGCGAATATTATTACTCTTAAATTCACTAACTATATCTGTTAATAAATTTTTGTTAGTTTCACAGTCCCAACCAAAAGAAGAGGTAAGAGCACCTGGTGGATCTGGAACTAAAGTTACTTGATCTGGTTTAACTTCAATTACTTTTTTGACAAAAAAATCTGATGGGTATCCCTCTACATTAAATTCTTTATTTTCAAATTTTGATAATAAGTTTTTTAAAGGTTCTAGGTCAGAAAATTTTGCGTGTCTTTCATCAGGACGCGGATGTACTGTAATTCCATCAGCACCATAGTTTAAACATTTATCACTAATATCAATTAAGTTTGGTAAATCAGCTCCTCTAGCATTTCTTACTAAAGCAAACTTGTTTACATTAACACTTAATGCTGTCATGTTAATAAATTATATAACTTTCCCATATGTTTTAATCATCCATTCATGAACTTTAGGATGATTATATACTTCTTCTCTTAATTTTTTTAACCTTTCATAAGGTTCTAATATATCAGTTGGTACACCATCTAAAAGTCCAGAGGTTAGCCAGCCAAGTAGTCTCCATATTGCCAAATCAGCAATAGAAATCTTTTTACCAACAAAAAAATTAGATTCATTATTTTTCTCAAGTAAATTGTCAAGAAACTGAAACCATTTTGGCAGATGTTTTGTTGCTAATATTTTTCTAGCCAATTCTAATCGTTCCTTCTCTTTATCTCTACTAGATAGAGTTACCAGATAGTTTATGTCTTGTGCCGTATCAATAATTTGATCAATTTGAGCTGCTTCAAAATCATTATTTTTTGGATATAAACCTGCTAACTTTCCACAAAATCTGGCAATTGCTCCTGTCTGCGCAACTATTTTGCCATCAACATCCAATACAGGTAATTGTTTGAAAGGAGCTATTTTTTTGTTTGGTAATAATCCTGTTGCCTTCAAGTCATCTATTTCTTTTCCCTCAACACGATAATCATTGAATGGAATGCCCCCTATAAATAAAGCTAATCTTGTAACTTCTGCTCTCCAAAAAGGGATTTTAAAATAGTATAATGTAATTTGCATATTGATTATTTAATTTTTTTACATGATACACAGATATGTTCAAAAAAAATATAGATAATTTGATCATTATTCTAAATATTATTTTCTTTTCTTACTACGCTATTCAACTTTTAATATTTACTGATGAATTTGCTATGAACAATTTAGGTTTTTTTAATCATGCAGTAGCAGGTTTATCAGAAATCGTAGGAATAATATTTGTTACTTTTGTATTAGCTTACATAATAATTATGTTTAGAGGGATAGAAAAACAACTACCATTTATTTTTTTAATATTTATTTTTCAAGTTTTAGTATCATTAAATTTCTGGAGATATGTTTTTACGAATAGTCCTGGCGAAACAAGTCTAAACATTATTGCAACTAATGCAATTTTCTTTTCTGTATTGAGTATTTTAAATTTATTTTTTATTTTTCGAAATTTCAAAAAAATCTAACATTGATCATTTATCACTTCATTTTTTCTCATAGGCATAGAATCAATCAATTTAAATAAGCGTATAAAAATTTTTTCATTTTTACTATAATCTTTAATTAAGCCGTCGTATCCGATTAACCATATTCCATATTTATTTAGAAAAGTTGGTGTTTCAAATTCCTTATTTTTGAATTTTTCAAAGTATATAAATTTTAAATTTCTATCGTTTATTGAACATTTATTTTCAGAAACAAATTTTTGAGTAAAAAGAAATATTTGATCCTCTTTTTTTTCAAAGGAAACTATAACTATTCTTTTCTCCCAATTAAAATCCGATATTTGATTGGCCATTATTTCAAAATGTATAAATAAAATTATAATTATAATTGTATATTTCATTTCTATGGTGCTGATACCGAGAATCGAACTTGAATCTGACCGTTACCAACGGCCTGTAATAACCATTATACTATATCAGCACTTATGTAATATTAGCATAAGCAAAATATTTACTCAAATCATTCATAATTTACTTGATTAGCCTTTAACGCTTCCTGCCGTTAAGCCTCCTACCAAATATCTTTCAAAAATAAAAAATAATAATAGTACAGGCACAGTTATCATCACAGACCCAGCCATCAAATATTGTCTTGGCACTTCTTGATCATCAAGTTGAGTATAAAGACCTCTTGGTATAGTAAAATATTCTTGATTATCTAAAAACATAAAGGCAAATAAGAATTCATTCCAAGCAATCATAAATACGTACAATGAAACAGATAAAATAGCTGGTACACTTAACGGTAATGTAATTCTTAATATGACCCCAATACGAGAACATCCATCAATAAGAGCAGACTCTTCTAGTTCATATGGGATACCTTTGAAATATCCTTGCAACATGTAAAGTGCAACAGGAATAGTTGTTGCCGGATAAACAATCATTAGACTAAACAAGCTATTTCTAAAACCAAGCTGACTGAATATAACATAAAGTGGAATTACAAGTACTATTGCCGGAACCATATATATTATTAAAATAGATGATGATATTTTTGATCTTCCTGCAAATCTTAAGCGTGCAACTGCATATGCACCTGGAATAGAAAAAAACAAACTGACGAAAACAGTTACAAATGAGACAATAGTGCTGTTTAAAGCAAAATTTAAAAAGTTGTATTGAGTGATAACAGCAATATAGCTCGAAAAAAAATCTGATATTGAATAAAAAAATGGAATACTTAAATCAGTTGGGTTTTGTAACAAAATCATTTGGCTTTTTAAGCTTGATACAAACATTAAATAAAAAGGAAAAATAATTATAAAAGAAAAAAATATTAAACTATTTGTTTTAAGAAATTTTAAAAAAGAAACTTCAAATAAAAAATTACTAAAATTTTTAGCTGTAAAATATTTTTGTAAC
>CACIED010000001.1 GCA_902585605.1 uncultured Alphaproteobacteria bacterium | reverse complement strand
TGTGCGTGTCTGGGATTTGATGACTCAATTAAAAAATATTTAATTTTAGATTTTAAAATTATTGGTAATATTTTTTCTAGTGGGATATCATGTGTATGAGGTCCTTCATAGTTTCCCCAACAAATATGCATTCTAGTCATATTAACATCTACATTAGTTAAAGCTTCATTCAAACACTCAATTTGAATTTCCGCACGTTTTAAAAATTCTTGTTCGGATAATTCCTTAAAATTCATATGTCTAGCTAATGCAAGATCAGGACAATCTAATTGCACTTGTATATTTGATTTACTAATTGTCTCATACTCAATAGCCATAATTTCTGAAAGTTTATGTAAATATTCATCATCTGTTTTATAAAACCTATTTGGCATAAATACATTAATGACACCTGGTGATGCAGCATTCATAAATGCTTTTTGATGATTGTTTTTATCTAGTGAATTTTTAAAATTCTCTATATCTATTTTTAATGAATCTTTATCTTTGATTTTTAATGCATTAGTACAACACGGTCTGCTATATTTTGGTGTACCCCCACTATTAGCTATTTTTTCTTTATACTCTGGAAAATCATCTAAATCAGCTGGAGCTCTTCTCTCACTTTCTCCAGAAAAACCGTCAATCCTATCTTTTATATAAGTGGCATAACTTATTTTACTCATTTCACCGTCACTTATATAATCAATACCAACCTCGATCTGTTTTTTTACAATTGTCTCAACATTTTTTTTCAATATATTGTTAAAATCTTCTTTAATAAATTTTTCACCCCGATCTTTCGAAAATAAAATTTCTGAAAGCGCTTTTGATCTAGGCAAGCTGCCTACATGTGTAGTTAATATTTTAGACATTTTTTAATTAACCTGTTTTTATCAAGATTTGTTTCCAAATTGCAGTTTCATCAAATAAAACCCATTCGTTCTTTATACCTCTTGGTCCTATTTCGGCATGATTAATTCCCATAATATAAATCTCAGAATTAGAAGCTTGCCCAAATATACCATTCCCACTGTGCTTCCCAACTAAAGACCAGCGTATAGCAACTTTTTTTGGTTGATTTTCTTCTACAGTAAAACTTTTATGTTCTATTCTAAAAAGAGCATCTGGGAAAGATTGTCTTAAATTTAGCCAGAAATTTGTTACATCATCGATACCATAACAAACAAAACCTCCTGGTTGAAATTGTTGAACTGATCTGTCATAATTTTTTTCAATTGTAGATTTAGAATTAATATTAAGAATGTTTTCTAAATTTTCTGCATATTGATCAGCTATATTATTTTTTGATAAAATTGGTGGTGCATAACTTGTTTCTTGAGATGAATTCTTATCAAATGGTTTAATGCAATTCTTTATTCCACCTTCTTGCTTTATTAAAATTGCTGCATATTTTTTTGGATCTATTTCTAGCTGTCTAACAATTGCTCCTTGATCTCTAACTAACCATTCATCATAAACTTGATTATTCTTACAAGCGCAGTCAGCAATGACTCTGTATACAAGTTTTTTATTTGTTGCTTTCCCATATAAACCATCTTTTACATGAGTGGCTTTACTAAGAATTCTATGAGAAGATAAAAACCCTTCATCTTCGTTACCAATCCAAATTACATCTTCACCTAATAATTGCCTATCTGGAAATTCGTCTAAAGTTGCATTAGTTGCATCAACTACTGTACTAGGTCCATAAATGATTCCCATAGGTGATCTAACAGGAATATTTTCAGCATAATATTCCATAATTGAATTAACATCTTTTTCTTCCCATATCTGATGAGTTATTTTCAGAATATAATCTGGAAGATTTTCAAACTTATTATTAAAACCTTTCATATAACCGAATTTTTAATTAGTTTGTCTTATAATAAATAAATTTCCATCCTCATCACTTATCTGCTTAATTGATCGTAACGAGTTTTTTGGAACTGAGAAAGTATCTTTTTCCTTAATTGCTATTTTGTCTCCATCACAATCTATTTCCCATTCACCGGATAAACAATGATATACTTCTGATTTCTCAAGTTTGTATTCGTGAATATGGGCTTTTTTCCCATGGAGAAGTGAAAGGCTAAATCCTGTTCTATGAGGTATGTTTGGAATAAAGGATTTATTATGAATATTAAATTGATCAATATAGTTAATAATTTTATTGGATTGATAGTGTTCATCATCAACAAAGTATTTATCTTTTTCATCAAATCGAATGACAAACTTTTCTATATCCTCTGAGGAATAATGATCAAAACTCTCTAATTCATCTTCTTTTAAAGGTTGAATAATTTTAGTTTCATCAGTAATTTTTTGTTTTTCTGTATCTACTAAAGAGTTATCATTCATTAATACCATGCCAGATTCTTTTGCATCTTTTAAAAGATTTGGAGTCCAAGTGATTACACCTGGATCATTTTCACCTAAAACTACAAACATTAACGCTTCTTCTTTGCTTACATTTTGAAAACCTCTAAACATATTTGTGGGGAAAGAAGCAATATCACCTTTTTTAAGTATTACCTCTCCTTCTGTGCCATCAACTCCCCAATAGAAACGCCAAGCACCAGAGTGAATTATAAAAACTTCTGCAGTTGTATGACTGTGTAATCCAGAACCGTTCATTGGGGCAGCGCTAACAGCTCCAATATTGAAACCATGTGGCTCTGCTATTTTAACATTTTGTTTGGCATCTTCACTAACACCTGGGCCTATAACAGAATAATTTTTTCTATCTTGGTGTCCCTTTAATTTTCCTTCCACAAAAGGAATATTACTTGGAATAAGTTCCTCAAATTTTGCTAATCTTGTAGTAATATTAATTGACATATCCTTATGATATTTTATTCATTTTTTTTGAATATTATTCAAATTATTGAATAAATCAATTAGTATTTATTAAGTATGTAAAAAATTTTTATGATAAATAAAATTAAAGATTTTGAAACAGGGGAAAAAGAAAACAAGAATACAATTTTTGTAGATTTAAGCTCAAAAGAAAATTTAGAAAATAAAAAAAAATTTAAATATTTATTAAATAAAGTTGCTGAGTCTCCTTTAGATGAATTAGGAAGTAATTTAAAGAATTTATACCATGAAGAAGCTGAGCTAAACGGTTTTCATCCAATAAATGAAATAAGTGGTATAGAAAATATAAAAAATAAACTTTGGATACCTCTAAAAGAAGCTTTTCCAGATCTTGAAAGAAGAAATATAATTGTAATCGGAGGATCTTATAGAGACAAAGTATTTGTATCATTTGTTAGCTATCTAACTGGAACATTTGTCAACGATTGGCTTGGTGTTACACCCACAAATAAAAATATTTATCTTAGAACTTGCGAAGCTCATCAAATCTCTAATGGTAAAATTATAAAATCATATGTTTTAATTGATACAGTTGATTTTATTAGACAAGCTGGACACTGGCCAATTAATAAATCTTTAGGAGCAGAAGGTATGTGGTCAGCGCCTATTACTGGAGATGGAGAAAATAATGAAAATTTTGACAACGAATTATCTTTAGAATCTTTAAATCAAGCATTAACCATGCAGCGAAGTTTAAATATTAAGCCCGAAAGTGATCCAAACTCAAACAAAGATTATATAAGAGATAAATTACTTAATCATCCTCAAAAAAATTATTGGCATCCAAAAATGATGTGGCACGGACCTGCAGGAATAGGAACTGCAAGAGGTTTAAAAGGATATGTAGAATATCATCAACTTCCATTTAGGCTTACATTTAAAGAAAGGGATTATTGGAAAATTGGACATTATATTGAAATTGGTGATGGTAATTATTCAATGACTGGGGGTTGGCATAGCATAGAATGCATTCATGGTTCAAAAGAATGGTTAGGTTATGAGCCAACTAATAAAAAAATTACAATAAGAGTTATGGATTTTTATTTACATCATGAAGGGCTGATTAGAGAAAATTGGGTACCAATCGATATAGCACATATACTAGATCAAATAGGTGTTGATATCTTTAAATTAATTCATAAAAAATAATTATGGCAATTGAATATTTAAAAAAAGGTTTAGATGAAAAACAAAGAATTGAAGATAATGATAAAGTAAAAAAAATTGTTGAAGAAACGTTAAGTAAAATTGAAACAGAAGGCGATAAACATATTAGAGAGTTATCTCAAAAATTTGATAACTATTCTCCAGATAGTTTTCGATTAAGTGAAGATCAAATTAATCAATTAATGAGTGAAGTCTCTGATGATGACAAAGAAGATATTAAATTTGCTCAAAAACAAGTGCGATCATTTGCAGAAGCACAACTTAAAACTTTAAGTGAATTAGAAGTAGAAACGCATCCAGGTGTTATTCTTGGTCATAAAAATATACCAGTACAAGCAGTAGGATGTTATGTACCTGCCGGAAAATTCCCAATGGTAGCTTCTGCTCATATGTCAGTTGTTACTGCCTCTGTTGCTGGGGTTCCAAGAATTGTTGCTACTACCCCACCTTTTAAAGGTAAGCCAAATCCAGCTGTCGTTACAGCAATGAAAATGGGTGGTGCTCACGAAATTTATGTTTTGGGAGGAATGCAAGGAGTTGGTGCTATGGCTATTGGTACAGAAACTATTAAACCTGTAGATATGCTTGTTGGACCTGGCAATGCATTTGTTGCTGAAGCGAAAAGACAATTGTATGGCAAAGTTGGTATCGATTTATTTGCTGGTCCAACTGAAACTATGGTTATTGCAGATGAAACTGTTGATGGTGAAATATGTGCAACAGACTTATTAGGACAAGCTGAACATGGATATAATTCTCCTGCAGTCATGATAACAAACTCAAGAAAACTTGCAGAAGAAACATTTAAAGAAATTGATAGAATTTTAGAAATTTTACCTACTAAAGAAACAGCAAGTACAAGCTGGAGAGATTATGGAGAAATGATTTTATGTAATACTTATGAGGAGATGTTATCTAAAGCAAATGAAATAGCATCAGAGCACGTTCAGGTTATGACAAAAAAAGATGATTGGTTTTTAGAAAATATGACATCTTATGGAGCTCTATTTTTGGGTGCTAGAACTAATGTTGCTAATGGCGATAAAGTCATAGGCACTAATCATACTCTTCCTACTAAAAAAGCTGGTAGATATACTGGTGGTTTGTGGGTTGGTAAGTTTATTAAAACCCATACTTATCAAAAGATTATGACAGATGAAGCTGCAACTCTCATCGGAGAATATGGATCTAGACTTTCACATTTAGAAGGTTTTATAGGTCATGCAGAACAATGTAATGTGAGAGTAAGACGATATGGGAAAAAAAATGTTGGATATGGAAAACCAGCAGGAGAAAAAATTTAGCTTATTTTAATTCCCCTTTAACTCTCATTTCATTTCTAATTTTTGTTGCCGAGATATCATGTATTTCTTTTCCTAAATCATGTTCTGTAAATGAATAGCCAACTCCTCTTCCATAAGAAATATCAATAATGTTTGGAACCTTAACAACTACATATTCTTTTCCATCAGTAAAACCATGTTGAGCTAAACCTTCATTAATTTTTGCTTTTACCTCTTCAAATTGAAATGGATTGTCAGCTTGACCCTCTACACCTGCATCTACACCTCCCACGTCACGATACATAATACATACCTGACCTGTTTTCTGAAGTGCTCTTTTAAATAATTCTGTATGTCCGTCATGCCATGGTTGCCATCTACCTAACATTTGTACTGTTGGTTTTTTCCAATCAAACATTTTTAATCTCCTTTGCTAGATTTTCTATTTCTTCATCTGATAAAAATTTAGTTATTTTAATGTCAGTTTTATTTGGTTGTTCAAACATTTTATTTGTATCTTCAAACCTACCTTCTTTAATAGTATCCAGCCAGATAACAAAATCAGGTTCAAAAGCTTCTCTTGCTTTTTCAGTTGGTGCTACGAAGTCACAAATTACCCATCTTCCATTTTGTTTTTCGAAATCGGCAAATGTTTTCATTCTATTGGCTTGTCGTATTCTACCTTCCATCGTAAAATCCCAATCGTTTGCTGACTTCCTGACTACATCTGCGTTATACCAAGCACAATTATCAATTACTTTAATAAGTCTTTCAGCTAACCAAGTTTTACCAGCACCAGGGAGACCACAAATAAGTATTTTCATATGATTATAATTTATATTTTAGCGATAAAATTAGGGTTAATAACACTTTCTTTCGTGTTGTATAGTAATATATTTTTA
Source organism: uncultured Alphaproteobacteria bacterium (assembly GCA_902585605.1). Classification (GTDB taxonomy): domain Bacteria; phylum Pseudomonadota; class Alphaproteobacteria; order HIMB59; genus CACPNW01. The sequence goes on along the minus strand of CACIED010000001.1, from coordinate 622,899 downwards.
TTAAAATCTTTAACTGAACCTCCTGCCTCTTCAAGAATAATATGTCCAGCAGCAATATCCCATTCTGAAGTTGGACCTAGTCTTGGATAGATATTTGCCTTACTTTCAGCTAAGTAACAAAATTTAAGAGAACTACCAATTTTGATTAATTCAAAATTATTGCAATTATCATTTATCCAATTATCAAAATCTTTATTAGAATGTGATCGACTACCAATAACCTTTGTTAAATTACTTTTTTCTTTAACAGAATTTATTTTTATAAAATCTTTAGTTGATTCAATATTTGATTCTGTAATTAATTTATATGCGCCATTGTTTTTTAAAGCATAATAAAGCAAAGACTTAGCAGGCGCATATATAATACCAAATATTGGTGAATTATTTTTTATTAATGCAATGTTAACTGTAAATTCTCCATTTTTTTTTATAAATTCTTTAGTTCCATCTAATGGATCTATTAACCAATATGAATTCCAAGTTTTTCTTTCTTTCCATTCTATTAGACTTTCTTCGCTTAATATAGGAACATTCGGGCTAAAAGATTTTAATCTATTTAAAATTAAATTATTTGATTTTATATCAGCTTCGGTAATAGGTGAATTATCATCTTTTATTTTTACATTAAAAGATTTTTTATATACTTTTTGAATTTCCTTACCTGCATCTATAGCAGTATTTAATATTTTTAATAAATTTTTTGATTTATGTAATTCTAAGTTCATGATTCTTTTAATAGAATTTTTTTTATTAATTAAAATTATATGTAAATGAAATACATATATCCAAAATACAAAGTTAATCCGATAATTCCGTAAATACGTCCAATTTTTTTTGCAAAAATCATAAACATTAAAATTAATGCTGTAATTGATAACATGAAGTATAAGTCTTGATTTGCTAAAACTGCAGGAACTTTAAAATTACCAAAAAATGAACTAATACCTAGAACACCTAATACATTATAAATATTAGACCCCAGAATATTTCCTAGAGCAAAATCAATCTTTTTTCTAAAGGCAGAAACAATACCAACTGCAAGTTCTGGAAGGGAAGTTCCAAAAGCTACTAATGATAATCCAATTACTGAAGCAGGAACATTATAAGTTCTTGCAATGTTAATTGCTGAATCAATAAGTAAATCTGCACCAAACACTAAACATGCTATACCTATTATAATTAATATTAATGAGATTGTTATTGAATAATCGTTTTTATCTATTTCTAAATTATCAATTTCTCCTTTTTTTATTTGAACATACATTAGAAAAATTAATGATGTAGTTGCAACTAATCCAAAAATAAAATTAAAATAAAAAAAAGTCATAATAATTAATACAATTCCTAAAATAATATTTATCCAAGCTTGGTTAATTTGATTTTTATTTATATTTACAATTGGAAAAATTAATGTTGTAGTGGCCATTACAAGTATCAAGTTTGCAATATTACTTCCAACTACAGCGCCTAAAGCAAGATCCGAAAAATCATTAAGAACTGCATTAATGCTGCTTGCCAATTCAGGTAATGATGTTCCCCCAGCTACAATTACAACACCAATTGCAAACAACGAGATATTAATTTTTCTTCCAAAACTAACTGAACCTCTAATAATTATTTCAGCACCTAAAACTAAAAGCCCTAATCCAATAATCGAAAATAAAATATCCATTGAAAATTTTTAATTATTTAAGTTAGTTATATGTTAAAATTAAATAGTATATAATAAATAAATTTTTCTAAATTATGAACGAAAGTTTTGACTATATTATTATTGGCGCAGGTACAGCAGGTTGCATATTAGCAAATAGACTTTCAGAGAATCAAAATATCAAAGTACTTTTGATTGAAGCTGGGGGCAAGGATACTAATCCTTGGATACATATTCCTGGGGGTTATTTTAAAACTATGCATAATTCAAAAACTGATTGGTGTTTTACAACCGAAGAAGAGGAATTTTGCAACAACAGAAAAATGCTTATCCCAAGAGGGAAAACTTTAGGTGGTAGTTCATCGATTAATGGCATGCTTTATATAAGAGGTCATGCGAATGATTATAATTATTGGAGACAATTAGGTAATTTTGGATGGTCTTGGGAAGATGTTTTACCGTATTTTAAAAAATCAGAAGATTATAGAATCTCCAAAAGTGACTTTCATGGAAGTGGTGGGCCAATCAAAGTTGAAAAAATAAGATCAAAATTTAAATTATTAGATTTATTTTTGGAAGCGTCTCAAGAGTTTGGTTATAAAAAAAATAATGACTTCAATGATGGTGATAACGAAGGAATGGGTTATTTTCCTATGACAATTGATAAAGGATATAGATGTAGTGCTGCAGTTGCTTTCTTAAATCCTATCAAAAATAGAAAAAATTTAAAAATTATAACTGAGGCACATGTTAAAAATTTAACCTTTGAAAATTTAAAAGTAAAAAATGTAAATTTATGGAAACACAATGAAGAATTTTCATATTCTGTAAATAAAGAAGTTTTATTGTCTGCAGGAACAATTGGATCTCCTCACATATTACAAGCTTCGGGTATTGGTCCGGGTAAACTATTAAATGAACATAATATTAGTATTGTAAAAGAAATTAATGGTGTTGGGAGAAATTTAACTGATCATTTAATGTTAAGACCAGTGTACAAAATTAAAAACTTAGAAACATTAAATGACATATATCATAGTTTTACAAAAAAATTTTTAACTGGTTTAAATTATTTAATTTATAAAAAAGGACCCTTAACAGTGGGAGCAAGTTATTTGTGTGGGTTTGTTAAAAGTGATTCGTATTTAGAAAACCCTAATCTACAATTTCATATCTCGCCAGCTAGTACTGATTTGTTAGGAAAAGCAGGCCTACATAAATTTCCAGCATTCACTCCTACAATAACAAATATTCGTCCGACAAGTAGAGGCTCAATAGAAATTAAATCTTCAGATACAAGAATTTATCCTAAAATTAAAATGAACTACTTATCTACTGATGAAGATAGGGAAATTGCAGGTAAGTCTATTAAAATTGTAAGAAGAGTTGTTTTAAAATCAAAGGCATTTAAAGATTATACACCTGAAGAATATAGACCTGGAACACAATTTAAAGATAATGAATCTCTTGCTAGGGAAGCAGGTAAATTTGCAAATACTATTTTTCATCCAGTAAGTACATGTAAAATGGGCAATGATGAAAATTCAGTTGTAAATGATAAACTTAAAGTAAAAGGAATAAAAAACTTAAGAGTTGTTGATGCATCTGTGATGCCAACTATAACTTCAGGCAATACTAATGCCCCTACTATGATGATTGCTGAAAAAGCATCAGACTTAATTATTAACGATCAGAAATAATTATTGAACTACTGTATCTTTTGGATCAATTCCAGCAACTTCAACTGGCGCCTTCATAGCATCTCGTCTAAAAGGTTCTCCTAGTTCTTGATTTAACATTACTTCTATAAAAGTAGTTAAACCTTCCATTTGATCTTTGCAAGATTGTTGTAAAGCTTCAGTAAGCTCTTCTTGAGTATGAACCTTAACACCTTTAAATCCACATGCTTCTGCGATCTTTGCATAGCTTAATTTAGGATCAAGTTCAGTTCCAACAAAATTATTATTATACCAAAGTGTAGTGTTTCTTTTTTCTGCTCCCCATTGATAATTTCTAAAAATTATCATTGTAATATTTGGCCATCCATCTCTATTACAAGAAGTCATTTCACTCATACTAATTCCAAATGCGCCATCACCCGCAAAGCCAACAACTGGTGTATTAGGACAACCAATTTTTGCTCCAATTACTGATGGAAAACCATAACCGCATGGTCCAAATAAACCAGGTGCTAAATACTTTCTGCCGTTCTCAAATGTTGGGTAGGCGTTACCGATAGCACAATTATTTCCTATATCACTTGATATAATTGCGTCTTCGGGAAGTCCTGCTTGGATAGCTCTCCATGCCATTCTTGGTGACATTTTCTCAGGTTCTCTATCTCGTGAGTCCTTGTTCCAAGATGTACCAGGATCATCTTCTTCATGGTCTAGGCCAGTTAATGTTTGTAGCCAAGCTGACTTTGTCTTATGAATTAACTCTTCTCGTTCTTTTCGATCTTGATCACCTGCATTTGTTTCAAGATTTTCTAAAATTTGTTCTGCTACCAGTTTTGCATCTCCACAAATACCAACACTAATTTTTTTGGTTAAACCAATACGATCAGAATTGATATCAACTTGAATGACATCTGCATTTTTTGGCCAATAATCTATTCCATAACCTGGTAAAGTTGAGAAAGGATTTAACCTTGTACCAAGTGCAAGAACTACATCTGCCTTTGATATTATTTCCATTGCTGCTTTAGATCCATTGTATCCTAAAGGACCAACAGCAAGAGGATGTTTGCCTGGAAAACTATCATTATGTTGATATCCGCATGCAACTGGAGCACTTAATTTTTCTGCAAGTTTTTTACAATCATCAATAGCGTCAGCTAAAATCACTCCAGCGCCAGATAAAATAACTGGAAATTTTGCATTAGATAAAAGATTTGCGGCTTCCTTAATTGCTTCAATTCCACCAGAAGGTCTTTCAAATTTAATTATAGGTGGCAGATCAATATCGACAACTTGAGTCCAAAAATCTCTTGGTATATTTAATTGAGCAGGAGCAGATCCTTTAATAGCTTTTGAAATAACTCTATTTAAAACTTCTGCAACTCTGGAGGGATCTCTTACTTCTTCTTGATAACACACCATATCTTTAAATAAGTTCATTTGCTCGACTTCTTGGAATCCTCCTTGACCAATGGTTTTATTAGCTGCCTGAGGAGTGACTAAAAGCATTGGAGTGTGATTCCAAAAAGCAGTTTTTATAGGTGTAACCAAGCCAGTTATGCCAGGTCCATTTTGCGCAATACACATTGCGATTTTACCAGTTGATCTTGTATAGCCATCAGCCATAATTCCACCATTTGACTCATGAGCAACATCCCAGAAAGTTATTCCAGCTTTAGGAAAAAGATCTGATATTGGCATAAATGCAGATCCAATTATTCCAAAAGCGTGTTGAATACCGTGTTTTTGTAAAACTTTTACGAAAGCCTCTTCAGTTGTCATTTTAGCCATAATAAATCCTTAATATATTATACTTCTCTACATTAAATTAATTATTAAATGAACTACAATAATCTTGTTAGTTATTTATTAATTTTATAAAATTCCTATTTAATGAAAAAATAATTATTTACGATTGATAAAATGACGCTTCTTGGACAAGAGATTATTAAGGCTACATCTAAAACTTTGCCTAACCAACCTGGTGTATACCAAATGCAAGATGAAAAGGGTAACATTCTATATATTGGAAAAGCAAAAGCATTATCGAATAGAGTAAAGAATTATCTATCTTTAAATAACCTGACCAGAAGAATTCAAAGAATGGTTAGTCTAACTAAATCAATGAACTTCTTTGTAACAAATACAGAATTAGAAGCAATCATACTTGAATGTAATTTAATTAAAAAACATAAACCACGATTTAATGTTCTATTAAGAGACGATAAATCATTCCCTTATATATTTATTTCAGCAGAACATGATTTTCCTAGAATTGAAAAACATCGTGGTCCACAAAAGAAAAAGGGTAGATATTATGGACCATTTGCAAGTCCAGATGCTGTAAACAGAACTATAAATACAATACAACGAATATTTCTTTTAAGGTCATGCACAGATAAAGAAGTAAAAGCAGGAAATAAATTGTGCTTCAATTATTATCTTAAAAGATGTTCTGGTCCTTGTGGAGGAAAGATAACAAAAGAAGCCTATTCAAAATTAATAGAGGCAGCTGATGATTTCCTAAGTAGTGGCAATTCTCAAAAAATACAAAAAAATTTTACAGATCAAATGTATAAGGCATCAAAAAAAAATAATTTTGAATTAGCAGCATCTTTAAGAGATAGACTTAAAGCTTTAAAACATATTGAGCAAAATAATTCAATTAAGATTAAGGATATTAAAAATGCTGACATTTTTGCAATAACATCAAGTGAAGGCAAAACATGTATTTATGGAAGTTTTTTTAGAAATAATACTTCTTATGGCGGTAAAGCTTTCTATCCAGATCATGACAACTTATTGGATCATGAGGAAATAATATTAGGTTTCTTAAATATATTTTATGCAGAAAAAGATATCCCTGAAACAATTATTACTAACATAGTTATTGATAAAAATAATAATTCACAAATTTTAGGAGAAAATTTTGATAAAACAAGATTCATTAAACCTTTAAAAGGACCTAAAAAAAATTTACTTAAATTTGCAGAAAGAAATTCTAAAATAAATTTAGACATCAAATTAAATAAACTTAAATCTTTTGATAACTTTAATGCAGAAATTAAAAAAATATTTAAACTCAAAGATGAAATTATAAAAATAGAAGCTTACGATAATAGTCATACATTTGGAAAACATCCTATAGGTGTGATGGTTGCGTATAATCAGAATGGATTTATAAAATCAAATTATAGAAAATTTAATATTCGATTTGATCTTGAAGAAAACAAAAATAAAGTTGATGATTATTATATGATGAAAGAAATGTTAACTAGAAGATTTAGTAATTCAAAATTTCAAGACGAATTAGGTTTGCCAAGTTTATTGCTTATTGATGGAGGCAAAGGACAATATAATTCAGCAAAAAAAATATTAGATAACTTAAAAATAGATATACCTATTATCTCTATGGCAAAAGGTGAAGAAAGAGATGCAGGTAGAGAAATTCTGATACATGATAAATTTACACATAGATTAAATGAAAATAATCCACTTCTGCACTTTTTACAAAATATTAGAGATGAAGTGCACAGATTCGCAATAACAACACATCGATCAAAAAGAACGAAGATGAGTGTCAGATCTGTGTTTGATGAAATAGAAGGAGTAGGTCCTGAAAGAAAGAAAATTTTAAAAAAACACTTTGGCACAGTGGAGAAATTAAAATTAGCTAGTTTAAATGAATTAAAAGAGATAAAGGCTATACCTGAGTCAATTCTAAGAAAAATTTATGAATATTTTCATAGCGTTTAAAAAATTCTTCATCTACAAAGAATAGAAATGAATATATCAAATATTCTGACAATAATTAGAATAGTTATAATCCCAATTATAGTGCTTTGTATATATCTTACGAATCCATACTTTGGCTGGATTGCCTTTATTTTATTTTGTTTAGCTGGAATAACAGATTACTTTGATGGTTATTTAGCAAGACTAAGAAATGAAGTTACAAACTTTGGTACATTTTTAGATCCAATTGCAGATAAATTATTAGTAGCAGCAGTTATTCTTATTTTAACTTCAAAGGGTGTAATAAAAGACTGGGATACTATTCCAGCCTTAATAATATTATTAAGAGAAATAACAGTATCAGGTTTAAGGGAATACCTAGCGGGAATAAAAATTAGTATACCTGTTTCTAGAATTGCAAAAGCAAAAACCTTCCTTCAACTAGCTTCACTTGGATTACTTATATTATCAGAGAGCAATCTAAATTTGTTATTTATTATTTATTTAGGTAAGACTTTTCTATGGATTGCCGGAATTCTAACTCTATACACAGCCTATGATTATATTAAAGGATCAATTAAACATTTTTAAAATGAGAATTCGATATTTTGCCTGGATTAAGGATATAACAAAAAAAGAAGACGAAATAATTGATATAAATCATCCTAAATCCATACAAGAATTAAAAAAATATTTAGAAAATTTATATCCTGAGCTAAAAAAACATTTTTTACAAGATGTTTTAAGATTTGCAGTTAATCAAGAATATGTTTCAGAAAATTTGAATTTAAAACCAATTGATGAAATTGCAATCTTTCCGCCAGTTAGTGGTGGATAATGATAAAAATACAAAAAAAAAATTTTAATTTAGAAGAAGAAATAGAGAAAATTAAAAATAAACATTCAGACATAGGAGCGCTAACTTCTTTTGTTGGGTATGTAAGAGATTTAAATAACAATAAAGATGTAAAATATTTAAATTTAGAAGTTTATCAAGAAATGGCATTTAAAGAATTATCAAAAATTGAAAATAACGCGACTAAAAAATGGAGTTTAATTGATACTTTGATAATTCATAGATATGGAAAATTAATTGTTAATGAAAAAATTGTTTTAGTATGCTGTTTTTCACACCATAGAAAGAATAGTTTTGAAGCTTGTGAGTTTATTATGAATTATTTAAAAAAAGATGCTCCATTCTGGAAAAATGAATTTTATTATAAAGATAATGAATGGTTAGAAAATTCTAGCTAGAGTTTTTAACCATATCGCTAAAATCATTCATAAATTTAAAAGTAGTAGTATTATCGCCGGTATTATATTTAAAATCGTCAATGGATTTAATAGGAGTAATTTCTGCAGCAGTTCCAGTTAAAAAAGCTTCATCATAATTTCCAATTTCGTCAGGCATTAAATGTTTTTCTGTTATTTCAAAACCTTGATTAGTTGCCATTTCAATAACTGTTTGACGTGTAATCCCATTAAGAAAACAATCTGGAATAGGAGTATGGATATTGTTATCTTTAATAAAAAAAATGTTTGCTCCTGTTCCCTCAGCAACATAACCTCTATAATCTAACATTAAGGCATCGTGATATCCTTTTTTTTCTGCAAATTCTTTTGACAGAGTACAAATAATGTAGGGTCCAGAAGCTTTTGCTTCATATGGAGCGGTATCTGGCGCAGGTCTTTTCCACGGAGATGTAATTAATCTTAAACCTGCTTTTTGATCTTCAATTTTAAAATAAGTTGCCCAATCATCCCAAACAGCAATGGCTACATTGATATTCGATTTACCTGTTGATAAACCCATTTGATCACCACCTCTCCAAGCAAGTGGTCTTACATAGCAATTTTTATAATTCATTTTATTAATAAGTGCGTATTTTGCTTTATTAATTTGATCATGCGTGAAAGGAATCTCCATTCCAATTATTTCCGCAGATTTAAAAAACCTTTTAGTATGTTCCTCTGATTTAAAAATCTTTCCATTGTATGCTCTTTCCCCTTCAAATACTGCGCTTGCATAGTGAAGGCCTTGAGAGATTATATGGGAATTTGCATCCTGCCATGGAATAATTTTACCATTCATCCAAATCCATCCATCTCTATTTTCAAATGATTTAAGCATATTTTTTCTTAATTATTTTTAATGACAATTGAGTATCAGTGATGCATAATTAAGTCAATATGGCTGACCTAAATAAGTTGTTAACACCTCTTTTTTTAAATGAGGGAGAAATAAGAAAAATTATAGAGCTATTATTTTTCTCATATAGAGATTTTACAGAAGGTCCTGATAAAGTTTTGGAAAAAATAAATTTTGGCAGAGCGCATCACCGAGTGATATATTTTGTTGGAAAGCAAAAAAACCTTACAATTAAGGAACTCCTTTCAATATTGAAAATAACTAAACAAAGTTTGTCTAGAGTATTGAACCAACTCGTAAATGAGAAATATATTATATTATCTGTTGGTGAGGATAAGCGAACTAAAAAATTAATACTTTCAAAAAAAGGACAAGAATTAGAGAAAAGATTATCTGAAATTCAAATAAAAAGAATACGTAATGTTTTATTAAAATTTAATGAGATGGACATAAATGGTTTTAAAAAAATAATGTATGAGATGGTTGATGAAATAAATAGATAGAAATGAATAAAAATATCTTGATTGTTGATGATGATAAAAGATTGCGGGAACTGCTAAAAGATTATTTGAAAGAAAAAAATTTAAAAGTTTATCAAAGTGAGGATTACGATGAAGCGAAAGAAATTTTATCTCTTGTTTTATTTGATTTAATCATTCTTGATAGAATGATGCCGAGCGGTGATGGTATAGAACTTGTTGAGCATATAAAACAATTTTCTAATACGCCCATAATTATGCTTACCGCAATGGGCGAGGACAAAGATAAAATTGACGGATTAAAAATTGGCGCTGATGATTATTTATCTAAACCATTTGAGCCAGAGGAATTATTTTTAAGGATTAAAAATTTATTAGATTTATTTGAAAACTTTAAAAATACAAAAATTAAAATTTCGTTTGGAGAATTTACTTTTGATACATCTAATTTTAAATTACATAAAAATGATAGATTAATTTATTTAACAGAAGGAGAAAATAATTTACTTTTAAAATTGATAAATAAAAGAAATGATATTGTTTTAAGAGAAGAACTAGCAGACCAGGAATTTGATGAAACTGAACTTAGAAAAGTTGATGTACAAGTTACCCGTTTAAGACAAAAAATTGAAACAAATGCAAAACAACCTCAATTTATAAAAACTATTAGAGGTAAAGGTTATAAATTGATTTGTAATGAAATTTAATGATTAAAAAAATAATACCTACTACTCTAATTGGTAGATCAATAATTATCATTTTTGTACCTATAATTATTATAGTCCTGCTTACTTCTTTCGTTTTCTATCAAACATCTTGGAGTATTATTTCTAAAAGACTAACAGAGTCAGTGGCTGCAGATATTAATGTTCTAGTAAAATTAATTAATAGTGATCTTACTGATAATGCAGTTAATATAGCAAATCAGGATTTTAAAATGAAAATCAATATTATAAATAATAAAGAATTATTATCTTCTAAATTTACTTTAAATTCTGGAATATTATCTAATAGATTAAAACAATCCTTAAGAAATTTGAAAAAAAAGTTTGATTACGATTTGTCCAATCTTGAAGAAGGTGTTCTAATATATATTCAAATTGAAGAAGATATTTTAGAAATTAATGTTGATAAAGATAGACTATATAGCGAATCTGCATTTGTCTTCCTACTTTGGATGATTTTTGCTTCTATTATACTTTTTTTTATGTCTTATTTTTTGATGAGTAGACAATTAAGACCCCTTAAGAGACTGGCTATAATTGCTGAGACATTTGGAAGAGGTTTAGATGCCCCAGATATTAAGACTTCGGGCGCATATGAAATAAGGCAAACGGCTAATGCTTTCAATCAGATGAGGACTAGAATTAAAAGATTTTTAAAGCAAAGAACAGAAATGTTAGCTGGTGTTAGCCATGATCTTAGAACTCCTTTGACAAGAATGAAATTGCAAATTTCATTGATGAAAGATGAGAAGGCAAAATCTGAATTAGAAGTAGATATAAATGAAATGACTTCAATGTTAGATAGTTATGTTAGTTTTGTAAAAACAGAATCACCTGAACCAATAGAAACAATAATAATAAATGAATTAATTGGCGATATTGTTAAAACTGTTGAAAAAAATGGTGTTGAGTTAACTGTAAAAGAGAAAAACACTATCCAAACTTCTGGTAGACAGATCCAACTTAAAAGGGCTTTCAATAACATAATTGATAATTCACATAGATATGCAAAAAAAATTGAAATAATTCTTTATACAAATGAAAAAGATTGTGTGATTGAATTCAACGATGATGGTGAAGGTATTCCAAAAGATAAATATGAAGATGTATTTAAACCATTTTTTACGTTAGATCCCTCAAGGAACAAACTTAAAGGAGAAAGCGGTTTAGGGTTAACTATTACTAGGGATATTATTAGATCACATGGAGGTGATGTTAAATTATCTGACTCAAATCTAGGAGGTCTTAAGCTTAAAGTTTTACTTCCTCTTTGATTTTAAAATAATTTACCACCATTATTTACCGGTTTATCTGGAGACAATAAAACTGGTTCATTTTCTAAATCTGGAACACCAAGAACTAATACTTCTGAAATAATTTTACCAATTTGTTTAGGTTCAAAATTTACAACAGCAATAACTTGCTTATTTATTAATTCATCACTTTTATAATATTTTTGTAACTGTGCAGAAGTTTTTTTTATGCCAATTTTTTCACCAAAATCTATTTTCAAAATTATAGATGGTTTTTTAAGTTCATTATATTCATAAGCTTCAATTACTGTTCCAATTCTTATATCTACATTTTCAAATTCTTTGTAATCTATAAAATTGTGAGAGCTCATGAAAATTTTATAAATTTTTCAATATTGTTTAAATATTTATCTAAAACACTCATTGTTTTTTCTAAACTTTCATTTTCATCATTAAACCAAGTAAATAGGGTTATATAATAAAGCACAAAAATAATTTTAATTTTTATCACACCCTGAATACCGCTAGGATTAACATTTGCAAAAGTAGCAATTAGAATTTTGCTCTCAATTAATTTAGGAATAAGTTTTAATACTCCTTGTGGTCTAGATATAATATGATTAATTATATTTTTTACAGAAGCTCTATATTCATTCAATATATCGTAACGTGCCATCATAATTTCAAATAACATATCTCTTTGTGATGACTTTTCTATATTAACAAGATTTTTCTTTAATTGAAAATCAAAGAATTCATTAATATTTATGATTAAATCAATTTTATTATTCATATTTGGTACTTTACTATTAGATAAAAAATTTTTAAGATTTATGTCTCTTAATTTTTTTTTCTCTAAATGTTGTAAAGTTTTTTTTGCTAGAGATATTTTATTTTGATTCACTTACCTGCACCTTGTTGTTTTGCTCTTTTGTATGCTGCCTTAAAAACTTGATTAAAGATATTATCAACCTTATTTATTTTCATTTTCTTGATTCCTGCTTCTGTTGTACCACCTCTAGTTGCAACAGTTTCAACCATTTTTTCAGCAGAAATATTATTAGAGTTTAATAAATTTAAAGAACCTCTAAAAGTTTCATTAATTAAAATTTTAGCTGTGTTTTTGGAAAAACCTAAATTAATTGCAGATTTTTCCATTATATCAATTAACTGAAATATAAAACCCGGACCACTTCCTGATACTGCTGTTGCTTTGTCTATAAAAGTTTCACTATTAAAAAAAAGAGTTTTGCCACTCAAAGAGAACAATTTATCAATCTCTTTAATTTCTTTTTTATTAATAGATTTATTCGTATAAATGCAATGAACGCCCTCTCCTATTAAAGCAGGCATGTTTGGCATTACTCTTACAATTTTGCTTATATTTAATAAATTTTTTTTAAAAATTTCTGTTTTTTTACCTGCTATTACACTTATTACTATAGATTTTTTATTTAAATTTACATTTTTTAATTCTTTAAAGACATTTTTTAATTCAAGAGGTCGAGTTGCAAATATTATATAATCAAAATTGTTTTGATTATTGATATCATCAATTGATTTAAAAAAATTTATTTTCTTATTTCTATTTTTTTTTTTAAGAATTGAATATTTTCTTTTATCTATAACACTGATGGTGTAATTCTTAGAGTTAGACCATCCGGACATTAAAGATCCTCCCATATGACCACATCCAATTAATAAGATATTTTTCATCTATCTATAATATAGCAGTTTTATAATAAAAATTAAGCTCTGCCAATAACTTCAAAATTAGAAAATTTTATAGCTTCTTTAGGAGGAATATCATCAAAGAGAACTTGCTGAAAACTTGGATAAAATTTTTCACATTCATAAATTCCAATATCAACAAGATCTTCAAATTTTTTGTGCAATGTTTCTGTTGAATTATTTGATAATAAAGTATGTCTAAAAGCTGGGATACCATTTTTACTTGTTATATCAAAATGCCCAATCCATAAGTTCTCATTTATAAGTCCTAGTAGTTCATACGCCTTATTAAGTTTAGTTTCAGGAAACTTAATATCAAAAGTTATTGAAAAACTTAACGCATTAATATTTTCAGACCATGTAAAGTATAGTCTGTAAGCGCACCAATGGGATGCTATTTCAGCAACTAATTCATGATCGGCAGCTCTACTAAAATTCCATTTTTTTTGATGAATAACATCTTCAATGATATCTATGGGATTTAGCAATATATTCTCATTTTCCATACACTATATAGTCATGGCACATATAATTAGTACTATATATTGATTACTAGATTGGACTCGTATTTTGCAAGGTAAAATCTATAAAAAATGTGAATTAGTTGAGGATTCCTATCTTTTTGATTTCTTTTTAATAGTTTTTTTCTTTTTGAGTGTTTTTTTCTTAGATTTTGCTGATCTTGAAGATGTTTTCTTTAATTTTTCATTTTCCATCATAACTTTTTGCACCATTTTTTTCAATGCATCAAATTCATCTTTTTTAACGAGGTTCATTTTTTTTATTATTTTGTTAACTCGTAAAGATACAATTGTTTCGATCTCCTCCTTAACACCCGAAAAAGTGCTCATAGCATCAACTGCAAATTTTGATAGATCGGAAAGTATTTTGTTTCTATCAACCATGTTATAATATTAAATATAGATAAATGAATTTTATTCAACCTTCAATAGATCCTGTCATCTTATCAATCGGTTTCATTGAAATAAGATGGTATAGTTTAGCATATATCTTCGGATTTCTATTAGGAATTTATATTATTAAAAGATTAAACAAAATTTATGGAAATCAATACAGTAATAAAAATATAGATAGTTTTCTTATTTGGGCAGTATTAGGTGTAATTATCGGAGGACGAACAGGTTATGTTATTTTTTATCAAATTAATGAATTTTTAACTAATCCTTTTTATCTATTAGAAATTTGGAATGGAGGTATGTCTTTCCATGGTGGGTTGATGGGTATAATAATAGGTACTTTAATATTTGCAAAAATTAATGGAAAAAGTTTTTTCTACCTATCTGATTTAGTTTCAATCGTTGCTCCTATTGGATTATTTTTTGGTCGAATTGCAAACTTTATTAATACAGAGCTAATAGGTAGACCAACTGATTTTTATATTTCAGTTATTTATCCATCAATTGATAATATACCAAGGCATCCTTCTCAAATATATGAAGCTTTTCTTGAGGGAATTATTTTATTTCTCATATTATTAATTTATTTTTATAAGATAAAAAAATACAAAATTTACGGAGCAATTAGTGGTCTCTTTTTAATATTTTATTCCATATTTAGATTTTTAATTGAATACGTCAGAGAGCCAGATTTGCACCTAGGATTATTTTTTAATTTTATTTCAATGGGTCAAATACTATGTATACCTTTTTTTATTTTTGGAATATTGATAATTCAAAATGTTAAGCAAAAGAAAAATTAATAAAATAAAACTACTTAACAATAAAAAAAATTTGCGTTTAGATAAATTTATTGACTTGGCTCTGTATGATAGAAATGGTTATTACTTAAACAAAAAACCCATTGGAAGAAAATTTGACTTTGTTACATCTCCAGAAATTTCACAAATGTTTGGAGAAATTATTGGTGTGTATTTAGTTTATAATTGGAAAGAAAAAATTAACTCAAAATTTAATTTAATTGAATTAGGACCAGGAAATGGAACCTTATTTAAAGATATTGAAAGAACTGCAAAGATACTTCCTAACTTTTTTGAAAACGCTAATGTTAATTTAATAGAAATAAATAATGAATTAAGAAAAATACAAGAAAAAAATTTAAAATATTTTAAGCAATCAAAAATTAGATGGTCAAAAGCTTTAAATTTCAGATCTAAACTGCCTTCAATAATATATTCAAATGAATTTTTTGACTGTTTTCCTGTAAGGCAATTTTTAAATGATAACAATCATTGGTTTGAAAGATATGTAAAATTCAATGAAAAGGAAAATAAATATTATTCTATAAATAAAAGAGTAATTAGTAAAAAAATATTAGAATATTTAAATAAAAACAAAAGACAAAAAATTTATGAAGTTTCTTATTCAAGAAATAAATATTTTGAGCAAATTTGTAGATATCTCAAAAAAAATAGAGGTTTATGTATTTTAATCGATTATGGATATAATAACAAAATAAAAAACTTTACGTTACAGGCAATATATAATCATAAAAAAACCAGTATATTTGAAAATATAGGCCAACAAGACATTTCAAGTCATGTTAATTTCAATGAATTAATTGAAATAGCAAAACAAAACAAATTACAAATCAACGAGTTTATTTCACAAAGAGAATTTTTAATAAAATATGGAATATTAGAACGGAAAAAAAAATTATTAACTAACAATTCTAGATTAAATAAAAATTTATTAAATGAAGAGGTGGATAGATTAATTAATGTTGATAGGATGGGAAACTTATTTAAGTGTCTTGTTGTTTCTAACTTATGATTACTAAAAATTATTTTACACATGCAAAAATTGAGACTTTTGTTAGAGCTGGTTTTTTTACTAGAAATGGCGGAGTATCAAAAAAAGAAAACTATTCATTAAACTGTAGCTTAAACCTTAAAGATACTAAAGCAAATGTAAATAAAAATATTGATATCTGTCTTAAAAATTTAAAGATCAAAAAAAAAATTAAATTTATTAGTCAAATACACTCCAACAAAATTGTAGAAATTAATAAAAAAAATATAGGTAATAAATATTCTGGAGATGGATTAATAACAAGCAATAAGAAAATAGCGTTAGGAGTTTTAACTGCAGATTGCTGTCCAATTTTTATTTTTGATAAAAATAAAAAATATATTTGTGCTCTTCATTCAGGTTGGAAAGGGGCATTAAAAAATATAGCTGCTAAAGGTATAGAATATTTTGTTAAACAAAAAATAATGAAAAAAAATATTGTGGTTCTTATTGGTCCTTGTTTGAGCTTTAAAAACTTTGAAGTTTCAAAAGACTTTAAAAGTAAGTTTATAAGTAAAAATAAGAAATACTCTATTTTCTTCAAATACAAAAATAAAGACAAAGATTTATTTAATTTAAGACGATTGATTAACTATCAATTTACGGAATTGGGTATTAAAAATATATATAATATTAACAAAGATACCTTCTCAAATAAGAGAGTTTTTTTTAGCCATCGAAGGGAATCACAAAAATTTAGAGACACTGGAAGAATGCTCAATATCATTGCATTTAATGATTAATTTTGGTTGAACTATTATAATTCTAATATACAAATTAATTTGATTATATGAAAATAATCGCCTGTAATAGTAGCAAATCCCTAGCAGAAAAAATTTCTAAACATATTGATGTGCCATTAGCAGATGCCTCTGTCAGAACTTTTAACGATAGAGAAATATTTGTCGAAATAAATGAAAATATTAGAGGTGAAGATGTTTTTGTTATTCAATCTACATCACATCCAGCAAATGACCATTTAATGGAACTTTTAATTACAATTGATGCAGCAAGAAGAGGTTCAGCAAAAAGGATTACTGCTGTTATCCCTTATTATGGATATGCAAGACAAGATAGAAAGACTGGGCCTAGAACACCAATCACTGCAAAACTTGTTGCAAATTTGATTACATCCGCGGGTGCTGATAGGGTACTAACGATGGATTTACATGCTGGTCAAATTCAAGGTTTTTTTGACATTCCTTTAGATAATATTTTTTCTGTAAGACCGATAATCGATGATGTTAAAGAAAGATTTGATGGAAACAAAGATTTAGTTGTTGCTTCACCTGATGTTGGCGGTGTTGTTAGAGCTAGAGCTTTTGCTAAGAGGTTAGAGGCTGGACTAGCAATTGCTGATAAAAGAAGAGAAAAGGCTGGTGAGTCTGAAGTCATGAATATTATCGGAGATGTAAAAGATAAAACTTGTATCTTACTAGATGATATAGCTGACTCTGCAGGCACGTTATGTAATGCTGCAGAAGCTCTAAGTAAAAATGGAGCTAAAGAAATTTATTCTTATATTGTTCACGGTGTACTATCCGGGAATGCGCTAAAAAAGATTGAAAATTCAAATATAAAAGAATTGGTGTTAACAGATACAATTGAGCCTTCTAAGGAGGTAAAAAGCACAAAAAACATTAGACATATTAGTATTGCTCCTTTAATGGGGGATGCGATTAAAAGGATTAACACTGATACTTCAGTGTCCGCCCTTTTCGATTAATTTTTTATTTTATGAGTGATTTCAAAGCGATAGAAAGAAATAAAGATATTGGTTCAAATCATAGTCTTTTAATGAAGGGTTTAGTCCCTGGTATTATTTATGGGAAGGGAACTGAGCCTAAGAAAATTGCTCTAGAAGATAAAATACTCAAAAAATTAATGGGTACTGGTTCTTTTTATTCAACAATTATCGATCTTGATGTAGACGGAAAGAAAGAAAAAATACTTCCTAAACAATTACAATATCACCCTGTTAGTGATCAGCTTATACATTTTGATTTTCTAAGAGTACAAGAAAATACAAAAGTAAACGTTGAAATACCTGTTGAATTTTTAAATCAAGATAAATGTCCTGGTTTGAAAAAAGGTGGAGTTTTAAATACTGTTAGAAGACTTGTTGAACTAACATGTAATGCAAATAATATACCTAGCAAACTAGAATTTGATTTAATTGAAAGTGAAATAGGTGATGCAGTTAAAATTAGCAACATTCAACTACCTGAGGGAGTTGCTCCTACTATTTCAGATAGAGATTTCGTAATAGCTACTTTAGTTCCACCAACTGTAGAAGTTGAAACTAAAACTGAAGAAGCAACTGAAGAAGGTGCAGCAGAAGGTGGTGAAGAGAAATCAGAGGAAAAGAAGGAAGAATCTTCTGATAATAAAGAAGAAAATAAAGAATCTAAGTAACTTTACTTTATATTTCATTATATGTTTTTAATTTGTGGACTTGGGAACCCAGGCGTAAATTATAAAAATACTAGACATAATGTAGGTTTCCATTTAGCGGATAATATAATCTTGCATTTTAATTTAGACAAAATCAAAGAAGATAAGATTAAAGAATTATATTCTGGAGTAATAAATAATCAAAAAATCTTTGTGTTAAAACCTCTTACATTCATGAATTTATCTGGAAAAGCTGTTTCAGAAATTATAAATTTTTATAAAATAAAATTAGACCATACTTTTGTTGTACATGATGACCTTGATTTAGAATTATCGAAAGTAAAAATAAAACAAGGCGGTGGAAACGGAGGTCATAATGGATTGGAAAGTATTGACCAATTCATTGGTGAAAATTATTTTAGAATCCGTATTGGAATTGATCATCCTGGGCATAAAGATTTAGTTTCAAGGTATGTTTTAAATAAATTTTCAAAATCAGAAGAAGAAATAATAAATAAAAAAATTGATAAAATGGTTAAAAATATAGAATTAATATTTTCAGATATTCCTCTATTTTTAACAAAAATAAGTGAGCAAAATTAATTATGGGATTTAAGTGTGGGATAGTTGGATTGCCAAATGTTGGTAAATCCACTTTATTCAATGCTCTTACCCAATCAAATAAAGCGGAAGCTGCAAATTATCCATTTGCAACTATAGAGCCAAATATAGGAAGAGTTGCAGTGCCCGATGACAGATTAGATAAACTAGCAGTTATTGGAAAAAGTGAAAAAATAATTCCTTCCTTTATGGATTTTGTTGATATTGCAGGATTAGTAAAAGGCGCATCACAAGGAGAAGGTTTAGGAAATAAATTTTTGGGACATGTTAGGGAAGTTGACGCAATAGCACATGTTGTTAGATGCTTTGAAGATACTAACATTACTCATGTATCATCAAAAATTGATCCACTAGATGATATTGAAACAATAAATTTAGAATTACAATTGGCTGATCTTGAAAGCTTAAATAATAAAAAAACTAGTTTAGAAAAAAAATTAAAAGCAAACGATAAAGATGCTAAACATCAATTTGAGATAATAAATAAAATCTTACAAATGTTAGATACCAATAGCATATTAAAAATTGATGAGTTTGCTAGTAATGAAATCGACTTTGTAAATAGTCTTAACTTAATTAGTCTTAAGCCTACTATGTACATATGTAATGTAGATGAAGAATCTATTCACACTGGAAACGAGTTATCAAAAAAAGTCATCGAGTTAGCCAAAAAAATTAATCATTCTGTAGTTTTAATCTCTGCATCAATAGAAGCACAAATAGCGGAATTAGATAATGAGGAAGAAAAACTTGAATTTCTAAAAGAACTTAATTTAGATCAAACAACATTGAATAAGGTTATAAAATCAGGATATGAACTTTTAGGTTTGATTAACTATTTTACTTGTGGTCCAAAGGAAACAAGATCATGGACAATAAAAAAAGAAACACTTGCACCACAAGCTGCTGGAAAAATTCACACTGATTTTGAAAAAGGATTTATTAGAGCAGAGACTGTCTCTTATGACGACTATATAGAAAATAATGGTGATGCTGGAAGTAGAGATTCGGGAAAGCTAAGACAAGAAGGTAAAGATTATATCGTCAAAGATGGTGATGTAATGAACTTTTTATTTAATGTCTAAGTGACGTCTCGCCAAAGTCTGTTTTTTGCTAAGTACACAATTGTTCCTAAAATAATAAAGAATAATATTACTTTGATTCCTAAATTTTTTCTTTCTTCCATTTCTGGTTCAGCAGCCCAGTGAAGAAAATGTGTTACATCAGCCGATAACTGTTCTGCATTATTATCAGTGCCATCATCATAATCTACACTTCCATCGGCTATAGGTGCTGGCATAGCTATTTGATTTCCAGCCATCCATTTATTGTACCACATTCCATTACCGACCTCCATTCCCTTTGGAGGTTCAACATAACCTAGAAGAAGGTTATAAATATAATCAACCCCATATTTTCTAGCTTTTGTAATTACACTCAAATCTGGAGGATAAGCTCCATTATTATTTGCTCTTGCCTCGTTATCATTAGCATATGGATTGACAAATCTGTCTGCTGGTCTAGCCGGTCTTTCAAACATTTCACCATCATCATTTGGACCGTCTAATACAGTATATTCAGAAGCAATTACTTTCACTTGAGCCTCGGAAAAACCAACATCAATAAGATCTCTGTAATACAGAAGTTTCATTGAATGACATCCTGCACATACTTCTCTATAAACTTTATAGCCCCTTTGAATTGCAGCTCTATCAAAAGTTCCCGTTACACCTTTAAAAGACCAATCGTGTTTTGGCATTTTTTCAGTACTCATTTCTGCAGCAAATAAATTTGAAGAGAATAATAAAAAAATAATAAGTAATAGGCGCATTATAGATTTGTATCTTTTTGCATTGCTGGTGAAGGAATTCCTTTTTCTCCTCCACCAATATTAGGAGCTATATTTTTAGCATAAACATCACTAATACTGAGCGGTAGCTTACTTGGCTTCTCTATCCAACCAACAAAAGGTGTAATGATAAAGAAAAAACCAAAGTAGTAAAGTAAACCTACTCTAGCAATTAAAAGATATAAACCTTCAGCAGGAAGCATACCAACGTAGCCTAATGCAAAGAAGTTAACGAAAAAACCCATCATAAACCACTTATATATTGGTCTATAATTACAGCTTCTTACCTTTGATCTATCTAACCAAGGTAGCACAAAGAGAATTACTATCGCACCAAACATTAGGAGAACTCCTCCTAATTTATCAGGTACTGCTCTTAAAATTGCATAAAAAGGTGCAAGATACCAGTTTGGAACAATGTGAGCTGGAGTAACAAGCGGATCTGCTGGAATATAATTATCAACTTCAGCCATAAGATTTGGTCCAAAGAATATTACTGCAGAAATAGCAACACCAAAAGCACACATAGCTACTGTATCTTTAATTAACATATATGGAAAAAAGTTTACTGAGTCATTGTTAGTTTTAATATCAATTCCATCAGGATTATTTGAACCATGAACATGAACTGCAGCAACATGTAATCCTACAACACCAAAAATAACAAAAGGTAAAACATAATGAAGAGCAAAGAAACGGTTTAAAGTAGCATTACCAACATTGTAATCACCAAGAAGCCATGTTTTTAATCCCTCACCAATAAATGGAATTGCGCTAAATAAATTTGTTATAACTGTTGCTCCCCAATAAGACATTTGTCCCCACGGTAATGTGTAACCAAGAAAAGAAGTAGCCATCATTAATAAAAATATGAATACACCTAAAATCCAATTAAGTTCTCTTGGATATTTGTAAGAACCAAAATACATTGCTCTTACTATGTGAATGTAAACTATGATGAAGAAAAAGGCTGCACCATTTGAATGGATGTATCGCATTAACCAACCGTAATTGACATCTCGCATTATTCTTTCAACACTATCAAATGCCATATCAGTATGTGGTGTGTAATTCATTGCAAGAAAAATTCCACTTACAATCATTGTAACAAGTGTAATTGTTGCCAATGCACCAAAACTCCAAAAATAATTACAATTTTTAGGCATTGGATAATCGCCGTATTCTTTTTTGAAATAAGAAACAATTGGTAAACGAAACTCTATCCAATTAAGGACAGGATTTTTAAACTGATGTACTTTTCTATTCTTATCCATGTTATCCTATCTTTATAGTATTATCATTTAAAAAGGTATAGGGCGGAACGTCCAAGTTTTTGGGAGCTGGCCCTTTTCTTATTCTACCTGAAGTATCATAATGTGAGCCATGACATGGGCAGTACCAACCATCGTACTCACCTTTCATATCAGAAACTTTCTGACCAAGCGGAACACAACCTAAGTGTGTGCATACTCCAACTAAAACTAACCATTCTTCTTTTTGTACTCTATCTGCATCATCTTGTGGATCTCTTAAGTCAGAAGCTTGAACCATTTTTGCAGCATCTATCTCTTCTTTTGTTCTTTTCTTTATGAAGACTGGTTTTCCACGCCATTTTATTGTTATACTTTGACCTTCTTCAATAGCACTAATATCTACTTCAGTTGATCCTGCAGCTAATGTATCTTCTGCTGGACTCATACTTTTTAAAAAAGGCCATATAAAAGCAGCTGTTCCAACAGCACCAAGCGTTACAGTGCTAAGTTGTAGGAAATCTCTTCTCTTATTTTTGGGTTTTTTAGCCATTTATTGTGAATTTCTTATATCTTAATTACTCAAAAAAATACTTTTTAAATATGTGCCAGCGTGACGCAAGTAAGAAAATAATATAGTAAAAAAACATGAGAATTGCTCTATTTGAACCCGATATACCACAGAATGCAGGAAACATATTTAGACTAGGTGCCTGTCTTGGAATACCAGTAGATATAATAGAGCCAGCTGGCTTTGTAATTGATGATAAGAGATTAAAAAGAGCATCAATGGATTACTATAATTATCTAGAATTAAAAAAACATTTAAGTTGGGAAAAATTTTATGAGTGGTCAAAAGATAATTCATATCGACTCGTTCTTCTAACAACAAAAAGTAAAAAAAGTTATTTCGATTATAAATTTCAAACAAATGATATTATTTTATTTGGCAGAGAAAGTGCAGGAGCACCTGATTTTGTCCATAGCTCTGTCGATGAAAGATTAACAATACCAATGATAAAGGGGCCTAGATCGATTAATCTTAGTAGTTCAGTTGCTATTGTAGCTGGTGAAATGTTACGTCAATTAACTTAAGCTAAGCTTCCCATTTTTCCTTCTTGATAGTCCATCATTGCTTGCTTGATTTCTCCTTCAGAATTTGCCACAAAAGGACCATAACGTGCTACAGGTTCTTTAAGCGGCTTACCTGCTAAAACTAGGTAGGATCCTTTTTCTGATATCGATGTAAGTTGAATCTCATCACTTGACTGATCAAAGTAAATCATATCACCTTTATTAGCGATTTTATCTTCCTCATTAAATTGTAATTGACCATCGATAATATAGATCATAAGATTTTGTTCTTTATCAACATTAAACTTTGTCATATCTGGTTTTGAAAATTGAATATCAAATATTGATACAGGTGAATATGTTTGAACTTTGGATTTGGTTCCATTTATTTCACCCACAAGAACTTTAATTTCTATATTTGCATTTTCAGATACTGTTGGAATAGTGTTTCTTTTAATATGTTGATACCAAGGTTTAACTTTTTTATTTTTTTTTGGAAGGTTAACCCAGATTTGTAATCCTTGCATGACACCGCCACTCTTCTTAAATTTTTCTGTTACTAATTCAGAGTGGATTAAACCTGATCCAGTTGTCATCCATTGTACATCACCAGTTTCAATTTCTGCTTGTCCACCAAATGAGTCTCTGTGTTCTACCTCACCACCAAGCATGTAAGTAATTGCCTCAAATCCACAATGAGGATGCGCAGGTACGCCAGTTGCTCCTCCTGGCTCATAATTAATTGGGCCGAAATGATCAAAAAGAAGAAATGGATCATTTTCTCTCATACCAGGGACAGGGAAAGCTCTCGTTACAGGTATCCCGTCACCCTCGAAAGTCTTCATACATTGTTTAATTTCTAATGCTTTTCTCATTTGTATTTTAAATTATTATAATAAATATATAGGTATGATTATGAAAAATCAAAATCCAAACCCACCAAAGTGTGGTTGCAGTTGTAGCTGTTGCTGTACTTGTGAAGGTGGAGATTGCTGTTAATAAATTATTTTAAATTTAATAATTTAATGAGTGTGATTTGTTAGATTATTAATATCTGACTCCTCTATTTCTTCTATTGATTTTGCAACTCGCCAATTTTTCATTGATCCGTCTTCATTTCTTGCAGTAATTACAGTTTCAATTGGTGGACAATCAGGTTCATGACAACTGAGCTCAGCAATACTTATTATAGTATTTTCTGGTAATTTATATTTCTTGGAAATTAAATGTTTAAGATTTCTTATTTTTTCAACATTTTGAGTTTTACGATTAAACATATTTTCTCCTTTAATTGTCTGCCCATAAAGATGATAAAAGAATAGAACCTTTCATATCGCCAATTAATATTTGTGAGTTATCACTAGATATAGCTATTGTTGAAACTTCTGAACCTGTTGAACTTCTAATCATAATTGGTTTTTTGCTTTCATCAATTTCTGCTAATAAAACTGACCCATCTGTAAAACCGGTGAAAACAGCTTTTTCTCCATTAAGTGCTTTAACAAATGTTGCAAGTTCTTTACCACCGTTTGCAACAACAATTGGCTTTCTCCCCATTGGTCCTTCTTTACCATCAAATGGCCAGCAAACTGCATCACTGGATCCAGATGTTACCAAATACGGTGTATCACCAACCCAAGTAAAACTTTTAATTTTTGATGGATAACCTCTCATTGCTAAATCCGCTTTGTCATTTATGCGCCAACCATGAATTTGATTTTCTTGCATTGCAGTTACAATATATTTTGTATCTGGGCTAAACGTTACAGTTCCATGCGATCCTTTCCAGGTAAAATTTGATGCTGTCCATTTATTATTATTAAGTTTCCACACTGTTACTCCACCGTATCTTGAGACCGCAAGACGCTTACCTTTATTATCAAATGCTAATCCAGCAACAGTACTTTGATGCTCTAAAGTTTGAGGTTTATCTTTGTTTTTTGTCCAAATATAAACAGTCTTTCCTGATGAACAAACTTTAGTATCTTTGTGAGAAGCTACACAGTCAACCCACTTTGAACCAAAATTAAAAATTTCATCAATATTTCCATCAGATGATATTTTTAGAAAACGTCCATCGTCTCCTCCCGTTAACACATGATCTTCATAATTTGTCATACTCAACACTACACCCTTATGTGCTTTAACAGTTTTAGGATCAGATCCAGATTGAAAAAATCTTACGGTGCCGTCTCCAAATCCTACCGCTATTTGATCACGAATTGTAACCGCTTCTGTAGCTGGAGCTCCAATATTAAAAATTGAACCTCTTCTTTCAAGTTCAGTTTTATTTGATTCTTGAAGTTTTTCTAAATCAGCGTTCATGCTGATTTACAATTTTCAAAGCCTTCCTTAAGATTCATATTATCAAGATCACGACCAATAAATACTACTCGAGAACTTCTATCTTTTCCTTTAGGCCAAGGTCCCATTGGTGAAGCATCCATAAGCATATGCACTCCTTGAAATACATATCGCTCTTCTTCACCTTTAAAGTTCAAAATGCCTTTTGATCGAAGAATATCCTGGCCCTTAGTCCTAAGTAAATTTCCAAACCAATCTTGAAACTTATCCATATCTAATGGTGTATCAGATACAAAGGATAGACTAGTAACATCATCATCATGTTCATGATCATGATCTGATTCAAGAAAGTCAGGTTCAATATCTAATACTCTATCTAGACTAAATGCATTTAAGCCCACGATTTCATCAAGAGGTGCATCACAACGTGTTGTTTTAATAATCTTTGCAAAAGGATTTATTTTTCTAATACGATCATTAACTTTCACAATGTCATTATCTTCAACAAGTTCAACTTTATTTAACAAAATTACATCAGCAAAAGCAATTTGCTCTTCTGCTTCATGATGATCTACTAGTTGAGAACTTAGATGAACAGCATCAGCAACTGTAACAATTGCATCTAATTTTGTTCTATCAGCAACGTCTTGATCAACAAAAAATGTCTGAGCAACTGGGGCTGGATCAGCTAAACCAGTTGTTTCAACTATAATTGCATCTAGTTTGTCAGCACGTTTCATTAAACCACTAAGAATTCTAATTAAATCACCCCTAACAGTGCAACAAATGCAACCGTTATTCATTTCAAATACTTCTTCATCAGCATCAACAACAAGGTCATTATCAATTCCCTGCTCACCAAATTCATTAACAATGACAGCGTATTTACGTCCATGCTGTTCAGTTAAAATTCGATTTAAAAGTGTTGTTTTTCCAGCTCCAAGAAAACCTGTTAAAACCGTAACTGGAACCTGAGAAGTATTTTCCATATCAATTTCCTTATAATTAGTTCAACAAATTCCACCTTAATACAAGGTGGAATTTATTTAAATATTAAAAATTAACAGCCTTTAAGCTCGTCCCCGAGATTACTAATCAACGTAAAGTAAAGTGACTTACCAGCATCGATGTTAGCACCTAAAGGATCAAAAACTCCTGTTTTGATATTCATATCCTCAGCTATTGTTGAAATAATCTTTGGATTAAATTGAGGTTCAGAGAAAATACATTTTATTCCCTTATCCTTAATAACATCCTGAATATCAGCTATTTGCTTTGCACCAGGTAAAACATCAGTATTCAATGTTAAAGCTCCTGCAGCTCTTACACCAAATCTTTCTTCAAAGTATTGGTAGGCGTCATGGAAAACGACAAATTTTGCATCGGAATTAATATCCTTGCTAACGTCATTTATCAATTGGTCTAAAGCTTTGATTGTTGCATCAGCATTTGCTTCATATTTCTCTTTATTGGCAGGATCTAAATCACCTAACTCATGAGCAATCTCATGAACCATTTCTTTAGCATTCATTGGATCTAACCAAATGTGAGCATCAAATTCACCATGTGCATGACCGTGGTCGTCGTGTCCACTGTGATCGTCATGATCATCATGATCGTCATGGTCGTCATGGTCGTCGTGATCGTCGTGATCGTCATGATCATCGTGATCATCGTGATCGTCATGGTCATCATGATCGTCATGATCATCGTGATCGTCATGGTCGTCATGGTCGTCATGGTCGTCATGGTCGTCATGGTCGTCATGGTCGTCGTGATCGTCATGATCATCGTGGTCACCAAATATAGATTCTTCTCTAAATTTTAATTTAGCAATTGTTTCAACTTCCATAAACTCTACGACTTCAGCACTTTTTGCTATTGACTCCAGAGGTTCTTCTAATGATGTCTCAATACTCTCACCAATCCAAAATACTATATCTGCTTCTTCAAGCATTTTTGCATGAGATGGTTTCATAGTAAAACTATGTGGAGATATGCTTCCTTCAATTATAAGTCCAGGTTCACCAATTCCATTCATAACATTAGCAATCAATGAATGAAGTGGTTTAATAGTCGTTACAACTTTTAGTTCTGCTCTAGCAGATGCAGTTGCAACAAGAATTCCTGAAAACAAGATAATTTTAAAAACATGTAGAAAAATATTCATTTGTTTCATAAAAGTATTCCTATTAGATTTAAGTGTGTTAAAGTATTGTAATGTTATAATATAACATTTTAAGTTGTAAATAATAAAATGGCAGAAAATAATAATTTATTGGTTAAACTAGATAACTGTGGTGTGTACAAGTCATCCAAGTGGATTGTACGAGGAATAAGCTTGGAAATTCACAAGGGGAAAATTGTTACTCTAATAGGGCCTAATGGTTCTGGAAAAACAACTTCAGCTAAAATGATACTTAAGATACTTAAGTCTGATGAAGGGCAAATAAAAAACTTTGCTTCTAAAATGGCTTACGTACCACAAAAAATTAATATTGATTGGACAATGCCTCTTCGTGTCGTTGATTTTATGAAATTAACAAGTCATATAAATAATCTTGAAATTGTTGATGCTTTAAAATTAACTGGAGTAGATAACCTTCTCTATAACGATATTCATAATTTATCTGGCGGAGAATTTCAAAGAGTCTTAATCGCCAGAGCAATCGCAAAAAAACCAGACTTACTTGTTTTGGATGAACCAGTTCAAGGTGTAGATTTTAATGGAGAAATTGCACTTTATAATCTTATTAAAAAAATTTGTTCAACACTTAATTGTGGAATATTACTGATATCACATGATCTTCATTTTGTTATGTCAGCTACAGATCATGTAATTTGCTTAAATGGTCATATATGTTGCTCTGGAACGCCAAGATCAATTGTAAAGAATTCGGCATACATAGAATTATTTGGTGAACATAACGCCACAACTCTATCACTTTATCAACATGATCATGATCATTCTCATGAAACAGATGGGAGAGTAACAAATAATGTTTGATGATTTTTTTACTAGAGCTCTCATAGCTGGCATTGGTATTGCAATAATTGCCGGACCTCTAGGATGTCTTGTAATTTGGAGAAGGTTATCCTATTTTGGAGATACGCTGTCTCACTCGGCATTATTGGGTGTAACTTTAGCTTATTCTTTTAGCTTTAATATTACATTTTCAGTTTTTATAATTTCAGCTGTTGTTGCTTTACTATTAATTAATTTACAAAAAAGAACAAAACTCGCAGGAGACTCATTACTCGGTCTACTTGCTCACTCTACACTTGCTATAGGTTTAGTATTAATTGGGTTTCTTACATCAATTAGATTTGACCTTATGGGTTTATTATTTGGAGATATACTTGCAGTTGATGTAGAAGATATAACTATAGTTTATTTAGGTGGTGCTACAATATTATTGATTTTGTACTTTATTTGGAAATCTTTATTTTCAGCAACGGTAAATTATGATTTGTCAGCAGCAGAAGGAATGCGACCAGAAGTTTCTAATTTTATATTCACACTCTTATTGGCAGGAGTAATTGCTTTATCTATTAAAATGATTGGCGCTTTATTGATAACTGGTTTACTTTTAATACCTGCAGCAATTGCAAGAAATATTAGCAGCAGTCCTCGTCAAATGGTTATAAGTGCAACTTTAGCTGGTGTCGTATCTGTAATTGCAGGATTGTTTGTTTCGCTTGAGATTAATACTTCTTCAGGGCCTTCTATAATTGTAGTTGCATTATTATTATTTATTATTTCACTTATTCCTCTGGAGATAAAGGGTCAGTTGCAAAAATGAAAACTATTTGTTAATTAAAATTATGGCATTAGCATCAGTAAATTTAACCAAAAACCAGAAAACAGTTCTTGATATTTTAGAAAACTCATCAGAACCTCTTAAAGCATATACAATCCTTTTTGATATTCAAAAAAAAGGAATTAAATCTCCTCTTCAAGTTTATAGAGCTTTAGATAAGCTTATAGAAATTGGTAAAGTACATAAAATAGAAAGTAGAAATTCATATGTTGCTTGTAAGCATGAAGGCTGTAATGCAAAAACTTCTACATCTTTTTTGATATGTGAAAACTGTGATAGTGTTACTGAGCTAACTGGAAATAATTTGTTTTCTTATTTTTCAAAACAAGCAGAAAAAAATAACTTCAATTATAAAAAACATAATTTAGAAATATTTGGTTTGTGCGAAAATTGTAAACTAAAAAACTAATTTATTAAATTATCAATCTTATTCAGACATTTATTTAATCCAAGATCATATTTTGTTCGTATGAAATGCTCTTGCACTATTTCAACCCATTTAAATTTTTGTAACGTTTGATGAGATATGTAAAAACAATTTAATGGAAAAGACATATTAAACATTTTTAATATTTCTTGCCTTATTACATCGTTGGTCAACACTGCTAAAGATTCGTGAATATATTTTTCTACAATTTTTTGATCACTTAAAGATGTTTTAGGTAAATTAAATAAACCTCTAAATCTAAAGTATCGATAGATTCTTAAGTAATCTTCTTTTATTCTATCCTCTATTTCACCAATAAAACAAATTTTACTCTCTTTTAAATCTGATTGGCCATTGTAATAATCATGTAGTTTATTATTGTTTCCAACATATAAAGCATTGAAAGTAAAAT
The DNA here is from genome assembly GCA_902585605.1 of uncultured Alphaproteobacteria bacterium. Taxonomy (GTDB): domain Bacteria; phylum Pseudomonadota; class Alphaproteobacteria; order HIMB59; genus CACPNW01. Next base: position 592,577 of record CACIED010000001.1, on the reverse strand, counting down.
CTCTTCTGGCTGAATCTTTTTTCCAGCTGTTGGTGTAAATTACATTTGTATGTCTTCCCATTTGATTAATATCTTCACGTAAAGTTGTAATTTGTATTTTTCGATTATGAGGATAAGCAATTATAGATCCATATTGAATAGCAAAATCATCATATTCAATATTGTTCTCTTTTAGTAATGACAAAACATCCTGAGGCTCCAAAGTTGTTGCTGTATCAATATCTTTGATTTCTCTTTCAAGAAGAGCATCTCGTATACATCCTCCTACTAATCGAATTTCAATATTATTTTCTTTAAAGATAGATATTAAAAACTTAACATGCTCCAGATTCAATAAATTCGTAATTTTATTTATTTCCATTATCTAGCTATTTCTTCAAAACAATTTATATTACAATAACAATGTCGACTTCTTCAAAAGAAAATGCTGCAGAAATATTTGAGGATATAAAGAAAAATTTAACTAGAGGAGTTAAAGATAGAAAACACGCATTTCATACGCCAGTCTTTAGTAATATTGATAGTGAAGGTGGAATAGATTCTAGAGTTGTAGTCTTAAGAAAATTTGATCCCAGTAGCATGACACTAAATTTTCACACAGACTTTAGATCTCCGAAGGTTCCTAATTTAAAAAAAAATAGTAGTTCTCAATTTGTTTTTTATGATCATAAATTAAAAATTCAAATGCGAATCAAAACAACGTCTTTGGTTAATAATCAAAATGATAAAGCTAAAGAAATGTGGGACAAAACAAGATTGTTTAGTAGAAAATGTTACTTAACATTGAAAGATCCAAGCTCAATCACTGAATTTCCAGAAGATGGTATCCCTGAACACTTAACCGGAAAGGAACCAAGTCATGAAGAAAGTGAAAAAGGATATAAAAATTTTACAGTAGTTGAAAATAAAATTAATGAAATTGATTGGCTTTATTTAGAAATTTCAGGTCATCGTAGATTAAAATTAACATTTAAAAATAATGAACCAGAATATAATTGGTTAATACCTTAATATAATTTAAAATTATCAATAATTCTAATTTCACCAATATATAAAGCAATAAATAATCTAGCTTCAGAATAATTTTTTGTTATTTCTAAATTATTTTCATTTCTTATCTCTAAATAGTCAATTTTATTTATATTATTTTGAAGAAACTCTATTTTTAATTGATCTAAATTATTAATTTCATTTTGTTTTAACAGATTAATATGTTCTTTAATTTTATTTCCTAATACATCAAAAATTTTTAATTGATCATTAGAAAATTTAGAGTTCCTTGAAGATAAACTCATACCTGTTTTATCTCGTACAGATGGGCATTGAATTATTTTAATATTGTGATGATTAATTTTTACTAAATCTTGTATTATTTTTACTTGCTGAAAATCCTTCTCACCAAAATAACTATTCGTTGGTTTAATCATATTAAAAAAAAGATCCACAACAGTAGTAACTCCATCAAAATGGCCAGGTCGAAATTTATCACATAAAATATTTCTAAAATTGTTTACAATTTTTTTCTTTGCCAATCCTTTAGGGTATATCTCTTGAATGTCAGGTAAGAAGAGTGCATTACAACCAATATTTTCTAATTTAGAAATATCTTCATCAATTGTCTTTGGATAAGAATTGAAATCATTTTCATTGTTAAATTGAGTAGGATTAATAAATATTGAACAAATCACAAATTCGTTATGTAATTGTGCTTCTCTAATGAGAGATAAATGTCCATCGTGTAAGTTTCCCATTGTTAAAACTAAACCAATAGACTGACCCTTGTCTTTGATTGAAACTAAATTTGGCTCTAATTCACTAGCTTTTTTGAAAATTTTCATCGATTACATAAGTAAATATTTGACTTATATATAATGAATTCGTATTAGGCCCAGAGATTTATTATGAAACGCACTTACCAACCTAGTAGAGTAATTAGAAAAAGAAGACACGGTTTTAGGGCTAGAATGGCAACTAAAGCAGGTCGTCAAATCATTAATAGAAGACGTGCAAAAGGAAGAGCTCAATTAAGCGCTTAAAAAGGCCAAATGGCCCAAACATTATTTACAATTAAGAAAAGATCGACTTTCGTTATGATACGAAACCAGGGAGAATTTATAAAAGGTAAAAATATGAATATCCAAATTTTACACAATCAAGATCTAGAAAATTCTATAGGTGTAGGATACACAGCTTCCAAAAAAATTGGCAACGCAGTAAAAAGAAATAGAGCAAAGAGAATAATGAGAGAATTAGCTAGAAAAATTATTATTAATGGTAAAATTAATTCATATTATGTGTTAATAGCTAAAACGTCATTGCTCGAAGAGAAATTTGATAAACTTTTATTAGAACTTAAGGGAAAGATAAATGGTTAGTAAATATATTTCATTACCTTTAATCATAATAATTAGATTATACCAGTTATTGATTTCCCCAATACTTGGGCAGAATTGTCGGTATTTACCAACCTGCTCTGAGTATTCTATTAAAGCATTAAAGGAACATGGGTTATTTAAAGGATCAATTTTATCGGTGAAAAGAGTTTCAAAATGTCATCCCTGGGGTTCCCACGGATTTGATCCAGTACCAAAAAAATCTGAGTTAAATAAATGAACGAGCAAAGAAATTTATATTTGGCTATTGGTATTTCAATTGCGATAATTATTTTTTTTCAATTATTATTTCCAACTCAACCAATTCAAACAACATCCTTTGAAGAAGATGAAGTATTAGAGCCTGCAACATCCATTGACGGACAAAGCAGCCAAGTTGTTTCAGAAATACAAAGTAGAGATGAAGCTTTAATTCAAACCGACAGAGTTATTTTTGAAAATGCATCTATTAAAGGTTCTATAAATTTAAAAGGAGCAATTTTAGATGACCTCATATTATCAAAATATAAAACTAGCTTAGAACCTGATTCGAATAATATACAGCTTTTGTTACCGGATGGGACTGCTAATCCATATTATATTGAAACAGGTTGGAAAGAGCTAAAAAATTCTAACATTGAATTACCTAATTTAGAAACAAATTGGAAAACTAACTCTACCACTCTAAGCCCCTCAAGCCCTGTTACACTTAGTTGGACGAATAATAAAAATATAACTTTCAAAATCAACTATCAAGTTGATGATGAGTATATGTTTACAATTACACAGGAAATAGAAAATAACAGTGGTGAAGATATTGAAGTTTTTCCATACAGATTAATCAAAAGAATAAACACACCAGATACAATTAATTTTTTTATACTTCACGAGGGTTTAATTAGTCTAATAAACGACGAATTATTGGAAAAAAATTATGATGATATTTCCGATGATTGTAATTCATCAATGCAAACAAAAAAAGAGTTTTGCGATAATAAAACACAAGGAGGTTGGTTAGGTTTTACAGACAAATATTGGATGTCTGCTTTAATTCCTGATGCTGACCAATCCATTAACGTCAATTATAGATACGGAAATAATGGACGTGATAGCTATAGGGCAGGTTATGTTGGTCAGATATATAAAATTAACTCGGGTGAAAATATATCTTACGGTGGAAAATTATTTGTGGGTGCAAAAAAATTAAATGTCTTAAGTGCTTATGATGAAAATCTCTCTATACCAAGATTTACTGATGCAATTGACTGGGGCTGGTTTAGTTTTTTAACTAAACCTGTTTCATATGCCATTAATTGGTTTTTTGGTTATGCAGGTAATTTTGGTCTAGCAATAATTGCCTTTACCATTTTAATGCGTTTAATTTTATTCCCACTGGCACAAGCATCTTTTAAATCTATGGCAAAGATGAAAAAACTTCAGCCTGATATGCAAAGATTAAAAGAAACATATCCAAATGACAGACAAAAAATGCAGCAAGAACTAATGGCCTTGTATAAAAGAGAGGGAGCTAATCCTGTTGCGGGTTGTCTACCAATTTTAGTACAAATACCAATTTTCTTCTCTTTGTATAAAGTGTTGTTTGTTACGATAGAGATGTATCACGCTCCTTTTTATGGATGGATTCATGATCTATCTGCGCCAGACCCATTAGGCTTAATGACAATATTTGGATTAGTTCCTTGGGATGTGCCACCTATACTTTCAATAATTGATATTGGTATTCTTCCTATCATTATGGGGTTCACTATGTGGTTACAACAAAAACTAAATCCTGCTCCCGCTGATCCAACACAGGCTAGAATTTTTGCATTACTTCCATTTGTATTTACTTTTGTACTAGCTGGTTTTGCAGCTGGTTTAGTTTTATATTGGTCAGTGAACAATATTTTATCAATTGCGCAGCAATGGTATATTCAAAGAAGAATTTTAGCCAAAAATGGCTAGCTTAAATAAAAATTTAAATAACTTTTTTAATAATAATAAGTTTTTAGGTTCCTTTCAGTCATTTAAAGACATTCCTTATTCAGATATAAAAAAAGAATGTTGTTTTATAGGTAGATCTAATGTTGGAAAATCTAGTTTAATAAATTCATTAACTAAAACAAAAAAACTAGCAAAAACTAGTAAAACTCCAGGAAGAACACAGGCTATAAATGTTTTTTTAATTAGTGAAAAAATAAATATGATTGATTTACCCGGTTATGGTTTTGCCAAAGTATCAAAAGTTGCACGAGAAAACTTAATGATCTTGATTGAAGAATATATAGAAAATAGAGATACACTTGATCATGTTTTTTTACTAATTGACTCAAAAGTTGGTATCAAAAATTCTGATATTGATATGTTGGATTTATTGAGCGATTGCTCAAGAAAATTTTCCATAATTTTAACTAAAATAGATAAAATATCTAATAACCATTTAGAATATCAAAAAAAATCAATTTTAAGTTTAATGCAAAATTATAAAAAATCATTTACGAAAATATATCAATCTGAGACCAAAAAAAATAATGGTATTACAGAGATTCAAAGATCTATATACGGGTTATAGCAATAAATATGAAATTTGATTTTTTATCAGAGAGTGATCAGGCTTATTTTATACATAAAGCTTCAACCTTAGTTGAAGCTCTTCCATACATTCGAGAACATAGTGGTGATACCATTGTAATAAAATACGGTGGACATGCAATGGGAGATAAAAAACTGTCTGAGAGTTTTTCAAGAGATATTGGATTATTAAAAGAAGTAGGTGTGTCACCAATTATTATTCATGGTGGAGGACCTCAAATTGGCGAGAGACTTAAATCAAAAAATATATCAACACAATTTGTTGAAGGATTACGAGTTACTGATAAAGAAACAATTAAGGTAGTTGAAGAAGTATTATCTAAGGATATCAATTCAGAAATAGTAGAATCTATAAGTGCCTCAGGAGGAAAAGCGATAGGAGTATCTGGTAATGATAACTTAGTCACTGCAACTAAATTGAACGTGGAAATTAAAGATAGTGATTCAAATATTGAAAAAATAGTTGATATTGGTTTTGTTGGACAACCAAAAAAATTAAACAAAGATATGCTAACTAGCTTTATAAAAAATGGTCAAATACCTGTCATATCTCCTTTAGGTAAGGATGAAAATAATTTTACATATAATATTAATGCTGACACTGTTGCGGGTTTTATAGCAGGTGAGTTACAGGCAAGTAAATTATTATTACTAACCGATGTACCTGGAATTTTAGACAAAGATGAAAAATTAATATCATCAATAACTTTAGAAGAAGCTAAAAATATTGCTAATAAAGAATATATTTCTGGAGGTATGAAGCCGAAAATTAATACATGTATTGATGCAATGAAAAAAGGTGTTAAAAAATCTACTATTTTAGATGGAAGAATTCCTCATTCAGTAATATTAGAGTTATTCACTGAACATGGAATTGGTACACAAATAACAAGTAATTAAATGAGCTTTAAAAATAACATCAATACCTGGATATTTGATCTAGACAACACACTTTACTCTGCAGACAGTGGAATTTTTCAGCAAGTACATAAGTTAATGGGTGAATTTGTAGCTAAAAATTTAAATATGGAATTAGCTGAAGCAAAAAAACTACAAGCAAAATATTACAAGCAACATGGCACAACTCTAAGAGGTATGATGGATAATCATGGCGTAGATCCTGATTATTTTTTAGAAGAAGTTCATAAGTTAGATTACTCAATTGTTGGTCCAAATCAAAATCTTAATGATGAATTATATAAACTTGAGGGAAGAAAAATTATTTATACAAATGCAAATAAGCAACATGTCTTAGATGTATTAGAAAAAATAAATCTAACAAATTTTTTTGATGAAATATATGATATTAAAATGGCTGATTATATTCCTAAGCCAGAAATTTCTCCCTATGAAAAAATTATCGACTTATTTAATATCGAACCAAATAAATCAGCAATGTTTGATGATATTGCAAAAAATTTAGTTCCAGCAAAAAAAGTTGGTTTTACACCTGTCTGGGTTGATGCTGGTTATGAGAATTTTTCCGATGATATTGAAGCATCTAAAGAATATTTAGATTTTCAAACAAGAGATTTGAGTTTATTTTTAAAAGATGTAAATGAGGGTAAAATATGAGTGATCTCGAAAAAATTATAAATGATGCCTTTGAGGATAGAGATAATATTAATGTCAATACTGTAGGTGATATTAGAAATGCAGTAGATGAAACTTTAAACAAACTTGATAGTGGAAGCTTAAGGGTTTGTGAAAAAATTAATAATGAATGGCAAGTTAATCAATGGATTAAAAAGGCAATTCTTTTAAGTTTCAGATTAAATGATAATGAAATAATTAAAGCATCGCATGCCACTTGGTTTGACAAAGTAGAAAGTAAAACTGCAAGTTGGACTAAAGATGATCATCTAAATGCAGGATTTCGATATGTACCAGACGCAGTTGTAAGAAAATCTGCATTTATTGCTAAAGGTGTTGTTTTAATGCCTTCCTTTGTAAATCTTGGTGCATATGTTGATGAAGGAACAATGATTGATACTTGGGCAACAGTTGGATCGTGTGCGCAAATAGGTAAAAACTGTCATATTTCTGGAGGCGCTGGTATTGGCGGTGTACTTGAACCTCTCCAAGCAAATCCAGTAATTATTGAAGACAATTGTTTTATTGGAGCAAGAAGTGAAGTGGCTGAAGGTGTTATTATTGGTGAAGGTGCGGTTTTATCAATGGGTGTATTTATTGGAGCGTCTACAAAAATAGTCGATCGATCAACTGGAGAAATTCATATGGGAAAAGTTCCAGCGTATTCAGTTGTAGTACCAGGAACATTACCAGGAAAAAAACAAGGGGATATTAATCCTTCTTTATACTGTGCTGTTATTGTTAAAAGAGTTGATGAAAAAACTAGAAGCAAAACATCAATCAATGATCTTTTAAGAGATTAATGTCAGAAATTAATTTTGATCCAGTTACTCTTACACAATCCTTAGTTAAATGTGCAAGTGTAACTCCAAAAGATGAGGGCGCTTTAACAGTCGTTGAAAATCATCTAAGTGCTATAGGATGTGACTGTCATCCATTAACTTTCTCTGGAAACAATTCTTATGAAGTAAAAAATTTATTTGCAACGATAGGCAATGAGGGAAAGCATTTTGCTTATGCTGGTCACACAGATGTAGTTCCAGTAGGAAATGAAAGTTCTTGGAAATACCCACCTTTTTTAGCAAAAATAGACGAAGGTAAACTATATGGAAGAGGTAGTGAAGATATGAAAAGCAGTGTTGCTTGTTTCATTAGTGCCGCTAAAAGATTTGTAGATAAATATAAAAATATTCCAGGTAAGATTTCATTTATTATTACAGGAGATGAAGAAAGAGATTCTGTAAACGGCACACCAAGAATTCTAGAATGGGCAAGTAAACAAAATTATAAATTTGATCATTGTCTTGTTGGTGAACCAACTTCAAAAAATGAGGTCGGCGATAAAGTAAAAATTGGAAGAAGAGGATCAGTTAGTTTCTTTTTTCAGGTAAAAGGTATTCAAGGACATACGGCGAATTCTCATTTAGCTGAAAATTCTTCACATCACTTAGTGAATTTATTAAATAGTATATTAGAAGAGTCGCTAGATGAAGGCAATGAAAATTTTTTACCAACATCAGTTCAAATCGCTACTATTGATATTGGCAATCCTGTTCAAAACGTAATTCCAGAATTAGCTAGAGCAACAGTTAATATTAGATTTAATGATATGCACTCATCTGACTCACTTATAAAATGGATTGATAATAAAATAGAAAAGATTTTCTCTAAACTGGAAAACGCTAGTTGCACTTACACATATGATGCAACAGCTGAATCATTTTTGAATAAAGCCGGTGATTTATATAATATTATTTCAAAATCAATTTCTGATGTCACAGGCAGAAATAGCCCACCTGAGCAAGCAACCGATGGTGGCACTTCTGATGCAAGATATATAAAGAACTATTGTGAAGTAGTAGAGTTAGGTCTTAGAAATCAAACTCTTCATAAAGTAGATGAATTTGTTTTTGTTGAAGATATTATTAAATTAGAAAATATTTATTTTAGAATTTTAGAAAATTATTTTGATGTCAATTAATATCCATTAGATGGATTAACATCTGATTTTACATTTTTATTTTTTCTTAGTTTTTTATATTTGGAATACATGTATTTAACAGATGGCTCTATAGCTGTTACACCTGCTACATGTGGTGTAATTGTTACATTTGGTAATTTCCAAAATTGACTACTTGATTTTAAAGGTTCATTTTTAAAGACATCCAAATAAGCATAAAAATTTTTGTTTTTCTTTAAATGATTTAGAAGGTCTTTCTCTTCAATTGCATTGCCTCTACCTATATTTATTAAGCAAGAATTTTTTTTCATATTCTTTAAAAACTTTCTATTTATTATATTATTTGTTTGAGGTGTTGATGGTAAAATAGAAACAACAACATCAGAGCTTTTAATAAAACTTATAATATTTTTACCAGTATATATTTTTATGTTTTTTACTTTTGTTTGATTTTTTTTACATGCAATAACATTATAATTTAATTTATTTAGTAATCTTGCAATATGATTACCAAGAAAGCCTAGACCTAAAATACCTACTGTTAAATTTTTATTATCAATTGGTGTTCTTTCGCCAGACCAGTAATGTTTAATTTGAGAATTTTGAAAAATTTTAAAATTTAATTGATAATTTAGTATTTGAGCTAGAGAATAATTGGCAATTCTCTCCCCCATTTCTTCATCTTTTATTCTGATTATAGGAATTTTCTTATTATAATTTTTTAGTTTTAAAATGTGATCTACACCAGCACCCATAGAAAAAATGACTTTGAGATTTTTTAGTCTTGAAAGAATATCATCTGGTAGATTCCAAATTATTGCACAGTTTACATCATTAAATTTTTTATAATCTTTTATAGAAATTATTTTTTCGTTTTTAAAATATTTTTTTATTGTTTTTTTCCAAACATCTATCTTATCAAATGTTGTATTATGAAATAATATTGTCATTGAATTTCTTTAATTAAATCATTGTATTTTTTTATTTGAATATCCCAGTTAAGTTCATTTTCTGCTCTAATTTTAGCATTTTGACCAAGCGTTAATCTGTCTTCATTATTATCTATCAAGTTTTTTATTGCTTCATCTAATTCATCAATATCTTTTATTATTAAACCTGTTTTATTGTGTATTACAGCTTCAGGAGTACCCCCTATATCTGATGCTATTGAGGGTATTTTAAAATTTGCTGCTTCTATGTAGGCTATACCAAACCCTTCAATAGATTTCGATGAACTCTCATCTAGAGTTGGCATGATCATTAAATCAGTATTAGAGAATATATAATTTTTTTGATTTTCGTTAACGGTGCCAACTAAATTTACATTATCTTGAAGATTATATTCTTTAATTTTATTTTTAATACTATCTAGTTCCTTGCCTTCACCTGCAATTATGTATTGAATATCAGGAAAATATTTTTTTAAGTTCATTATAGATTTTAAAATTAAAGCATGACCTTTTCTCTTTTCAAGTCTTGCAAGAGTAAGTAATTTTGGCGAACCTTGATTTAAACTTATATATTCTTCAATATAATTTTTTTTAATATTAATACCTGGGTATATTATTTTAACATTTTTAAAATTATTACTTATTTTATTTAGTAAATTTTTTGTGTAGTTTGAATTTACTACTATTGCATTTGCATGTTCTAATATTTTTTTTACACGTTTATGATGTTTATCATTTTTAATTATTATTTCATTACCATGAGCTAAGCTGATAACTGGTATTTTATTTTTTTTAAGAAAATCTATTGTTACTTCAAGGCTTTTCCAACTATCACTAATTACTGCATCAATTTTTGATAAACCATGTATTTTTTTAAGTTCATTAAATTTTTTTCTATTTCTGAAAAACTTTATACCTCGAAATCTTTTTGTAGAAAAATTTATTTCATTTTGATCAAAAATATTATCTTCCTTAAAATTTTGTTGATCTGCTAATACAATTACATCTTTAGAACGACTAAGGTGCAATGCTATATTGTACATTAGGGTTTCTATCCCTCCAACTCTTGATGGAAAACATTGTGTTAATATAATTATCATTAAAATTTAAAGAATTTAAAATTTACGATATATTAATATCGATTGGAATACCTTTAGCAATTGATTCCTTCATCGCAAATACGACTCTTTCTGCTTCTAAAGCAGCCTGTAAATTTACCGCTGGTTTTTGATCAAAAACGCAGTCGTCAATAAATTTATCTAAACCCCTCTTTAAACACCCGTCCACTTTTGAGTCTATAGTTGGCCAATTAGCAATATCCGGCTTCATGTAATTTTTTTCTGTTTGCATCTGCAAACCCATTGATGATCCTTCTATAATAATTGATCCTTTATCTCCTATAACATGAAGTGCTGGATCAAGTGGCTCAGGTTGATTTTTAGGCAATACCCAAGATGTTTCAAAGGAAGCCAAACTTCCATCATCAAATTTCATGATTGCCATTACAGCATCATGCGAATCATATTCCTTACATTCTCTAATAACTGCCTCAGCAAAAACTCTAACTGGCTTTGATTTATTAATTGACATGGTCATTTGAATATCATGAATTAAAGTTGAAGATAAAAGGTCAGTCCATGGAGCATAAATTTCAATTCCAAACCTGTTACCCCTTCTTCGTGCAAAACAAGATACGATATTGCCAATTTCGTCATTTTTAACTTTTTCTTTCATTAATTTATATCTCGGATCTTCATGAAGAATAAAATTTACAGAAATAATTTTGTTATGATCTTTTATTTTATCGACTAACTCATGTATTTTTTCCAAATTTCTACCGAGAGGTTTTTCTAGCAAAATTTTTAAACCTTTTTTTACTGACATAACAGCAGGCTCTATTCTTATTTGTTCGGGTGTAGCAATACTAATAGCATCTAGTGTTTCAGTGTTTATTAATTTTGTAAAATCTTCATAAGCTTTACAATTAAATGATTGTGCAACAGAATTAACCTTTTCTTTATCTACATCGCAAACAGCAACAAGATCAGAATTAGGATTTCTAAAAAAAGCTTCTGCATGAAATGTGCCAACTAAACCAGTTCCAATAACTGCAATTTTTAATTTACTCATTATTTATCACTTCCCGATAATACTACTTTTGTAATATATTGTTGAAAAAAAATCATTAGTATTGTTACTGGAATTAAAGTAATTATTGCTGCTGCTGCTTGTTGACCAATTTTAATGTCTATAGTGCTCCTAAATAATCCAAGTGCTACTGTAGAAATTTTCAAATTATTAGTAAATATTAAAGGCGTTAAAAATTCAACCCAAGATAAAATAAATGCAAATATGAAGGCTGCTATTAAACCAGGTCTCAATAAAGGGAAAATGATGTGAATTAAAAGTTGTAGAGTAGAACAACCATCAATTTTTGCAGCTTCCTCCACCTCAACAGGTAGCTTATCAATAAATGATTTTAAAATCCAAATCACAAAAGGTAATGTAAAGGCAGTATACGGAACAACTAGACTTAAAATAGTGTCATCTAGTTGATATGAAACTAATATAACAAATAAGGGAATTACAAAAAGTATTGTTGGAAGAAAATAAATAGAAATTAAAGTTCCAAGAATAATATTTTTAGCTGGTAAATTTAATCTTGCAAGTGAGTATGCTGCCGGAAAAGCTAAAATTATGCATAAAAAAGATGTGAGGAATGAAACAATAAGACTATTTTTAATACCCTCATAAATATTAGATATATGATTAGGTTTCAAAACCTCAGCAAAATGAGTAAATATAATTTCTGTTGGAAAAAAAGACAAATTTCTAGATCTAATTATATTTTCAGGTTGTATGCTTGTTAATATCAAACCGTATAGTGGAAAAAACATTATTAAAAATACTATGAGAGCAGAAAAATAAATAAAAAAATTTTTTAGAATCAAATTTTTTTTCATTTATTACCCCAAAAAAATTTTATTAAAAATCTTGAAATGGTTGGAATTAATACAACAGCTAAAGTAATTATTAGCAAAACATAGGCCGCTGCTGAAGCTCGGCCTAGATTAAAAGTTTCAAATGCTTCTTGATAAATAAAATAATTTAATGTTGTTGTTCCACCCCCTGGCCCCCCTCTTGTAAGAACAAAAATTGTATCAAATGATTTCATTGCTAAAACAAATTGTATCAAGAAAAGTGGTATCGCAATTGGTAACATTAAAGGAAATAAAATGTTAGAGAACCTTTGAAATACATTTGCTCCATCAACTGCTGCAGCCTCAAAAACTTCCGAGGGTAAACTTTGTAGTCCTGATAAAAAAAATAATGTCATGAAAGGAATTGCTTTCCAGATTTCAGCAATAGCTATTACATGAAGGGCTACTAATGGATCTGCTAACCAAATTTTGTAACCTGATATGACCCCTAATTGATATAATAAAGCATTTAAAAACCCAGTATCAGCATGAAACATTTGTCCCCACAGTACACCAGAAACAACAGATGGCACTGCCCAAGGTAATACAATCATGACTCTTAAAAATGCTTTTCCAATAAATTTTTCATTTAAAAGAAGTGCGATCAAGAAAGAAAATATTGTTGTACACACGCAGATCAAAAACCCGAAGTAAATAGTTCTTAAGACAGAACTTGTAAAAAAATAATTACTTATTAAAAATTCAAAGTTTTTAAATTGAATAAATTTTTTTATTTTTAAGCGAATTATATCATATTCGGCAAAACTTATTACAAAAGTAAATATAGCTGGATATAAATAAGTTATAAAAACTAGAATTAAAGAAGGAAGTATTAGTGTGAAAGCAAGAATTTTTTCTCTTGAAAATTTGAATTGAGAATTACTTGGTTGGTTTAAAAGATCTGTCATGTCCTGGAATTACAAGATCTGGTTTATAGCTTTGTGCTTTATCTAGTGATTCGTTTAATTGTTTTAAATTTGCTTCTGGATACCATCTAGAAAATTTTCTCTCACAATACTCTTCCTTTGTCATAGTTTGATCACCAGCAATTAAAATAGTTTCATCATTACTTTTAACTATAAAAGATATATGGCCATTTGTATGTCCCGGAGTGGTTATTGCACAGACATTTTCCATAATTTTTGTCTCATTATCATCTGAGATTTCAATTATTTCTCCCATCATTGATTTTTTAGCATCTACAATTTCTTTTCCCTCAATAGCAACCATATCATCAAATTCTTTGCCTCCAATAATCCATGGTTTATTTCTAAAATGAACAATAGAAGCTGCATGATCAGAATGTGTATGAGTAGTAGCTACTATATCGATATCTTCATATGTTAAATTTTTTGAAGCCAGTGCTCTCTTTAATATAGAATAAAAACCGATATGATAATTACCAGGATCAACTAAAATATTTTTCTCACCTCTAATTAGTGTAGTTGAAGCTACTGGTAAAAAACCAACATTTGTATCAAAAATTGGTCCATCATCAGTAGTTACACCCATAAGTTTTTCCATCTCATCAAGTTGTTGTTCTGGATGTGAAGCAAACATATAAATTAATTCGCTATTGTGATAACTAAATCTTAAAGTTACGGGATTTATTAAAATATCAACAGTAGTATTCATTCTCAAATATCTCCATTTTCAGAAAGACTTTGATTAATCCAGTCTAAGTTTTCATAATTCATAAATGAGTAGTTATAGAAGCTAAATCCTGATGCATCTTTATTAAATACTTGAAGTTGGTTCTTAAGATCTAATTGATTAGAAACTTGTGGGAGGATTGTTCTCATTGCAGGTATCATTTCAACTTTGTTATTTAATACTTTTTTATAAACATCATATTTTTCTTTTATAAGATCTAAATCTGCAAAATAAAAAGTTGGATGAATTTCATCAATCAAGGGTAATAGAGTATTTAAATTTACACCATTTTGCCATCTTTGATTATTAGGACCAAGTGGATATAATGGACCAAAGTCAACTAAACCAATTTTTAAATTTTTATCTTTTCGTAATTCATTGACTACCAAAGTATTGATGTTTGTTATACTTTCTTCTCTTACCAAATAGTAATTCCAAAACTCACCATCAAGAATACTTTGAAAATCAGACCAATTCATAACTTCTTTTTTTATTTTTTGATTAAAATAATCATCTGTAGTTTTTTTAACCCAGTTTCTAATCATTTCACCATCAATATTTTTTTGCTTCAAAGTCTCTAAACATTTATTACTAAAGTTAAGTGACATAATAAAATCGATATCAGCTGAAAAATCTACTCCAATTACTTCATGGTGATGCCCGTGTCTTAATGGAAGATATTCAAGAGATTCAATTAGAATTTTATCAAATACACCTAGATTTACTACATCTCTTGATAAATTGACAAAATGATCAACTACGTCCGAATTAAAGGGACATAGAGAGTGTGTGATTGGATCACCCCAAGCATTATATACAGATGTACTGGGATAATTATTTCCAATTCCAGAATTATGAGTACCAAGCATCCATGCGCATAATTTGATATTATTTTTTTTACATTGATTTGATAATTCTTCCCAAAACTGACTCCAATTCTCAGTAAGATTACTTATAGGGGATTGAAAACTATGATTATTATGCCAACTACTTGGATTGAAGTATAAAGCCCCAGGTTCAGGAAAATATATTTTTCTTTTTTTACTATGAGGTAAAAAAAACATTCCTGAGTGATAATTTACAGTAATATAAATTGCATTAAGTCCACTTCTCTTTACTGCATCAATAATTGCATCATAACCTTCATCAATTACGTCCCAGGGATAACAAAATAAGGCTAAATCTTTTTTATTCATTTTTACCATTTAAAGGTTTTGCCCATTTTGAAAAATCTTCAATAAAGTCTGAAACTTTATCTGTTATTATCTCATAAAGTTCAGTGCCTTTCTTTTTGGAAGCAAGACTTGGTGAGCCAATAACTCCATGATCTGAAAGCTCTTTAAAGCTTGCACTTACTCCAACTGAACCACCTGATAAAAGGTCAACTCCTGTATATGAAGATCTTTTTAATGGGTTGTCGACAATTTTATCTTTTTTAACTATTTCCTCTTGCATATGTAACATAAGTGCTGTTTCCATTTCACATGCATGATTTATTCCACCAAGATCAGAATCTCTCCACTCATTAATTTCTTTCATAGCAAAATCCCAATATGATGCTGTAGCTATATAAATATTTTTATCGTATTTTAACTTTTGTCCAACATTTTTAAGAATAGCAATATTGCCTCCATGCCCATTCAAAATAAGTATTCTTTCTAATTTATTTTTTACCAAACTCTCAACTATATCCAAAATAACATTTGTTAATGTTTCATCCTTAATAGAAATCGTACCAGGAAAATCCATATGATGCGGTGAATAACCTGACCAAATAACTGGTGCCACAACTGCATTAATATTCTTTTGGTGAGATTTTTTTACAGACTCATTGGCAATATTATTAACCATAAATTCATCTACTTTGAGCGGTAAATGTTTTCCATGCTGCTCGAATGCACCAAGAGGAAGAAGAACTACCGGATCTTTATCTGATAAGTCCTTAACTTCCTCCCATGTATAATTACCCAAATTAACTTTCATAATTTGCGTATTTTATTAATTATGATCTGCTCGCATTAATTTGCTTAACAGCATCATTTAAAGCATCTTTAGCACTTTTCTTTTGAGTCAATGCTAATGAAACTTCATTTGATAATAATTCAACCCATTGATTTCTATCTGCAGAAAAACCTGCATCTACAGGATATAGATATGAGTCTTTAATAACACCTGCCATTGATATATTTTTCAGAACATCTGGATGATCTAGAGCAGGTTCTAAAGATGGTGCCCAAGGCGACGTTGAACCTTGCAATATCTGATTGTCAGGACTTAAAGCCATTTCAATAAATTGCATTCCTGCCTCAGGATTATCTGAATATTTAGGTATTGCTAAAAATTCTGATCCATCCACAGATGCAGAAGTTTCTAATGCAGGAAGTGGTGCTATACCACTCATCCCTTGCACTGCAGAATCTTCTGTGAAATTTGCAATTCCACTAATAAATGGCCATGTTAAGAAAAATCCTCTTTTCCCTGCCATATAGCTTGGAGATGCATCAAATACCCAAGTGTAAGTTGGCGTAGCTGGGTCAATGATTTTATCTTTATGTAAAAGATCAACCATCATATTTAAAGCTTCAACACCCGCATCACTATTCATGATCGGATCTAGATTTCCGTCTAAGAAACTTCCTCCATTCGCTTGAAGTAAAGCTCCAAAAGTCCAAAAACTATGCGTACCTGCCCAAGCATCAACAATACCATATATATCATTATCAGGATCGTTAATTTCTTTAGCAAAACGAATAAGTTCGTTCCAAGAATTTTTTGTACGATGCCAATTATTAGGCGCTTCTGTATCCAATCCTGCATTTTTAAGTAAATTTTTATTCCAGTGCAGTACTGGGCAACCAATCGTAATTGGGGCAGCATAGACTTTGCCTTTGTAAGTTGCAGCAGTTAGACTGTTTTCCATAACACCATTTGGTTTTAATGTATCATTGACAAAATCACTCATATCCATCAACCAACCCTTATCAGCTAAACCAGCAATTTCTGAAGCAGTCACAAATATTGCATCACCTACACTTTTTCGTGCAATATACGCGGAATTTAATTTAACAGATAGATCTGGTGTTGTTACTGTTTCTATACTTGGTGTAACACCATATTTTTCTGCATAAGCAGGAGCTAAAGCTTGCAAATAATCCATGTGTGAACCAAGCAAAAGACTAACTGGTTTAGTGTTAGCAGCAAATGCATACTTCATACCAACTTGCGATAATAGAGTACCTGCAAGAGCAGCAGAACCTGTATGGTTAATAAACTTTCTCCTAGAGATCTTTTTTTTCATTTTACCCTCCATTAAAATGATTATAATAAGATTGAACCGTATTTAAAATATAAAGTCAATAATGAACGAATTGAATTTCTCTAATTTATTTAAACTTAAACTTTAATAGTAAAAATTGATTAAAAATCGTTATTTTTGATATTCTATAAAATTATATATATATTTGTTATATGCATTTAATGCATATCAAAATTCAGAAATTTATACTGTTATTGCATATAAAAGTTATTACATAAAGTATTAAAGGAATTTTATATGATTAATGTTTTTAATTTTTTTAACAAAATATACGAAGATTTAAGTGACAAAAACTACAATAGTGATGAGGATTTAATAAAATACTTTAAATCTGAATATGGAAAGGAATGGAAAATAGAATTAGATAAGCATCTTTTAAAAACTGAATTTGATATAAATAAGAAAGCCGCATAATCGGTGGCTTAACTTAAATTTTCACAGTTACTCTCTTAAGCCAATTTCTCTCTTCATCTACAAGGAAAGACTTTAATTTTTCATACACCTGTGAGTGATATTTATTTAGCCACTCTTTCTCAATTTCATTTAATTGAGTGCTATCAATAAGATCTAAATCAATTGGACACCAAGAAATAGTTTCAAAGTATAATTTTTTATTAGCATTTTCATTAATAACAATTAAGTTTTCAATTCTTATCCCATATTCATTTTCTTTATAGTATCCAGGTTCATTGGATAAAATCATTCCTGGAAGCAACTCAACGCTATCAAACATTGATTTTTTTGCAATACGTTGTGGGGCTTCATGAACACTCAAAAAACTTCCGATACCGTGACCGGTACCATGATCATAATCTAAATTAATTTCTTGCAAACTTTTTCTTGCAAGATAATCAATATCTGTACCTTTTGTTCCTTTGTCAAAAATATGATTTGATAGAGCAATATGACCCTTAAGAACTCTCGTAAATCTATCTTTTTGTTCTTTTGTTGCTTCACCTATAATTATAGTTCTTGTTATATCGGTTGTTCCATCAAAATATTGCCCTCCTGAGTCAACAAGGTAAATATTATTATCTGAGAAAGATGATTTACCTTCTTCAGTAACCCGGTAATGAGGAAGGGCTGCATTTTTATCAATTGCTGATATTGTATCAAAAGATAGTGAATGAAATAATTCATTTTTTCTTCGAAGACTTTCTAAATGTTTTGCAACACTTATTTCATCATTTGAATTAGGATCCATGATATTTTTCAACCAATAAATATATTTAGTAATACTAACACCATCTCTTATATGTGCTTTTTTGGCTCCATCTATTTCAGTTTCATTTTTGATAGCTTTTAACAAAATACATGGATTTGCTAAATTTTTAGTATTTATTTTTTGTTTTCTTAAAAGATCGAAAAAATAATATGTGGTAGAATTAAAATCTAAACCAATTGATTCAGATGATTTAATTTTATTAAAAATTGATCCGATGTTTTCAATATTATTAATATTAATTAGTGTTTGGAATTCCTTTTTTAGTATTTTTGGCATTGAAGACTCTTTAATATACAAAGAGTGTTTATTATTTTTTGAAATTAGAAGATAAGAATAAAGCAGTGGTGTATATTTAATATCATCTGCTCTTAAATTTAATAGCCAAGCAATATTATCAAGCCCAGAAACAAAGTAATGATCAATTTCATTTTGATCGAAAAATTTTTTTAAAATATCTAATTTTTCACTTCTGCCCTTACCAGCAAAACTTGTTGGATGATCAAATATATCTGTATACTGAGTTTTTGGTTGATTTTCCCATATTAAATCAACAAAATTTTTATCTATTAGTTGGAGTTGAGATGTTGAATTCTTTAACATTTTTTCCACTTTTTCAATTTCTATAACTGAATGAAGAGTTGGATCTAAAGCAATTTTACATTCTTTTTCTAATAAAATTTTTTCTAAATCTGTCCAAAAGCTATTTAAGTGTTTAGCTTGAATCTCTTTGGCATTAATTTGAGTATTTGCTTGAAAAGTATATCGTCCATCAACATACAAGAATGCATCTGTTGGTGTTATAATTGCTCTTCCTGCTGAACCAGAAAAGTTTGTTATAAAATTTAATCTTTCTGCATATGGAGAAATATACTCATTTAAATATTCATCACTTCTATTAATGATAAATATATCGCTATCTTTTTCTTTTAATAGATTTTGTAATTTTTTTAAATTTGATTGATTCATTATAACTTATTAAATAAACTTAAATCGATATTGCCGCCAGAAATCATCACTATAATTTTTTTATTTTTGACATCAATTTTATTATTTAATACTGCAGCTGCTGCAACTGCTCCACCTGGTTCCACTACTATTTTAAGTTGTTCGGCTAGTAAAATTATGGTCTTTGTTACTTCTTCATCAGAAACACTTAATCCTCCTTCAAGATTATTTGAATTAATTTTAAAGGTTATATTTCCAGGTTGAGGTGCTAATAGTGCGTCACAAAAAGATTCAGCATTTTGTTTATTTTCAATAATTTTTCCAGATTCTAAAGATCTTTTTGTGTCATCAAATTCATCGGGCTCTACAGAATATGATTTTATATTTGGATAAATATGTTTTAGGTAAGTTGATGTTCCTGCAATAAGACCGCCACCTCCACAACAACATAAATAAAGATCAGGTTCGATTGATAGTTCTTCCAAATCATTTACAATTTCAATAGCTGCAGTTCCCTGACCAGCAATTATATCTTCATCATCATATGGTTTGATAAGAGCTCTATTATCCTTCTTTTGAATTTCATTTCCTATTTCTTCTCTATTTTGAAAGTAAGTGTCATATAATATTACCTCTGCTCCATAATTTTTTGTGTTTTCAATTTTTATTTGAGGTGCAGTTTTAGGCATTATTATCTTTGCACTAATACTATTTATCATAGATGCATAAGCAACAGCTTGTGCATGATTACCCGATGAATATGCCACTACACCTGAGTCTTTTACATTTTCTATTAATTTTGTAATTTTATGTGTAGCTCCACGTAGTTTAAATGATCCAGTATTTTGTAAATTTTCAAGTTTAAAATAAATTTCTGCTTCTAAAAGATTATTTATGTAATCATTAGTTACCAAAGGAGTTTTTGTGACCTTTTGATTGATTAATTTATAAGCATTATCAACATTTAAATAGCTAAAATCAGTCATAATTTTAAAGTTTTACATCGTTTTAATGGAATAAACTAAAAAAAAATATATGTATATCATCATGGAACAGAACAAAGTAACTTCGCCTTGCATTAGTGTATGTAAAACTGACCCAATCTCAGGTTATTGCTATGGTTGCGGTAGAACCAATGAAGAGAAAGATATTTGGAAAGATGAAAATACTTCAAATGAATGGAAACAAAATAATTTATCTGAACTAAAATCTAGATTTTCAGATTGGCAGTTAAAGGCATTTGAAGAATCGTATAAATCCAAAGTTGAAACGGGTTTATCTCTTATTAAAAAAAAATTGGCAGAAAATCGTAAAAATTGAAAAGTTTAATAATTTTTATTTTTATTTTATTTTTTTCATTCAATCTTCAATCTCAAAATAAAATGATACTTGATAACTTAGAAACACCCGGGATTTCTACTCAAGGTCAAAATTGGGCTTTCTTTACTGATGGAGTGATGGGTGGATTATCCGAAGGTAAAGCGATCATATCAAAAGTTAATGATGTTAATTGTTATCATATGACAGGAAATGTAACCACTGAAAATAATGGTGGCTTTATTCAAATAAGAAATCAATTAAAACCATCAATATCAACAGAAGAGTTTGAGGGTGTTTATTTTAAGGTGTTTGGTAATAATGAAGAGTATTCAATTCATGTAAGAACTGCTCTGACGATGGCTCCATGGCAATATTATAAATATAGTTTTAAAACTAATTCTGAATGGACAATAATTAGAGCACCCTTTAGTGAATTTAAAAAATCAAATGCATATCAACCTAAAAAATTAGTTGGTCAGAATATCAAGACATTAGGGCTAGTTGCTGGGTTTAAAGATTTTCAAGCAGATATTTGTTTATCAGAAATCGGCTTTTATTAATAATCTATTTTCAATAAATATAATCCTTCAGGTGGCGCAGTAACTCCAGCAAATTCTCTTCTTTTGGATTGAATAATTTCTGAAATAGATTTTTCTATTTTATTTAATCCTATGTCGACTAGTGTACCGACCATGATTCTAACTTGAGAATGTAAGAAGGATTTAGCTGATATTAAAAAATTTATTTCATCATGATTAAAATTTATATCTAGTGAATTAATAGATTTAATTGCTGATTTTGATTGGCAATTTATTGATCTAAAAGCAGATAAATCAAATTTGCCTACAAATTGTTGTGATTGTTTTATTATTTTTTCAGTATCTATTTTTTTATGCACACACCAAACTTTGTTTTGCTCTAACGTAATTGGTGATCTTCTATTTAAGATCTTGTATTCATACCATCTCAATTTTGCGGAAAATCTAGAATTAAAATCTTTATCTACTTCTTCAGCATGTAAAATAGATATGGGTTGAGGTCTTAGATAATGATTAATGCCATCTCTAATAGTATCGGTATCAAAATTTTGCTCTAATTCAAAATTAGCTACCTGCCCTCTTGCATGAACACCTGCATCTGTTCGACCAGCTCCAAAAAGTGTTATTTTTTGTTTTGATAGTTTTGCTATTGCCTCTTCAACCAATTGTTGAATAGAAGAACCATTTTCTTGACGTTGCCAACCAACATAATTAGTCCCGTCATATTCTAATGTTATCTTGTAGTTAGGCATTTATTATATCATTAATCTTAAAGCTATAACCTCGAAGAAAATTATCTTTAGAGATAGCATTTTTGCCTTCTCTTTGTAAAATTAGTGGCTCAATACTTCCGTCATTGCACCCAATATCAAAAGTTTCATTGAGAATTGTCGATGCATTACCGTTAGAATTTGATTTTCTTGCTTTAATGATCTTAATTCTTTCATTTTGTATAGTAAACCAAGCACCAGGCTTAGGAGAATGCGCTCTTATAAGATTTAAAACTTCATTTACAGATTTATTAAAATTAATTTTTCTGTTTAGTGAAGAAATTTTATTTGCATATGTTGCATAATTATCATCCTGATCAGAATAGGTAATTTTTTTATCAAATATAAGGGGAATAGTTTCCACTAATAATTTGATTCCAACCTCTGTTAATTTTTGACTTAATTCATTTTTATTACAACCGTCTTCTATATCTACTTTTTTTTGAATAATAATTGGTCCAGCATCTAATTTTTCGATTAGCTGTATTATTGATATACCAGTCTCTTTATCACCACTCATTAAAGAATGCTCTATTGGTGCTGCACCCCTCCATCTAGGCAACAAGGATACATGGATATTGATACAACCAAATGGTGGTAAATCTAAAATATCTTTTGGCAATATTTTACCATATGCCATAACAATAATTAAATCAGGATTTAATTTTTTCACTGTCTCAATAGTATCTTTATCAAACGTATTTGGACAAAAAACCTCAATTTTGTTCTTACTTGCAAGTTGATGGACTTCGGATTCAATTATTTTCATTCCTCTAGATTTCTTTTTTGGAGGTTGTGAGAATACTGCGGAAATTATGAAATTACTTTTAATTAAAGCCTCAAGATAGTCAGAAGCTATTTTAGGTGAGCCCATGAAAATTATTTTTTTATTATTCATTATTTTTTGTTTTTTAAAAATTTTTGTACTTTTTTGATCATTATATTCCTTTTTAATGAAGAAAGATAATCTACAAATAACTTTCCAGAAAGATGATCAATTTCATGTTGTAAAATTCTTGATTCCACTCCGCTAACTTCTTTTGTTATTTGTTTGTTATTTTCATCTAAGTACTCGACTACTATATTTTGAGGTCTCTCAATTTCTGCAAATTGTTCAGGAAGAGATAAACAACCCTCTTCAATAATAATTTTTTCTTGAGAGTAAGAAATAATATTGGGGTTAAATAATGTATATTGTGTTTCTTTTTTAGTCTCTTGATCTACAAAAAATATAGTCACAATTTGTTTTAAAATTCCAATTTGATTTGCTGCTAAACCTACACCTGGTGCTTTTATCATTATTTGCATCATTTTTTTGGCAATTTCTCTTTCCTTAATTCCAACAGACTGAATTTTATCTGCTTTTTGGCGTAATAGTGGATTTGGTACATAAAGTAATTTATCCATTTCTATTTATGTAATTTTTTTTCTAGATTGGAATGCTGTATTTAATGTGTTTTCATCTAAGTAGTGTACTTCTCCACCCATAGGGATTCCTTGTGCAAGTCTTGTTACATTTAAATCTTTAAATTTTTCTAGTTTATCTGCAATTACAAAAGATGTTGTTTGTCCTTCCATAGTTGTACTTAAAGCAAGAATAATTTCTTTAACATTATTAGTTTCAATTCTGTTTAGTAGATTTTCTATTTTCAATTCATCAGTTCCTATACCTTGAATCGCTGATAATGAACCGCCTAAAACATTATAGAGACCTCGATAAAATCCTACTTTTTCTAATGTCCACAAATCTGACACATCCTCAATAACACAAATTGTTGCTTTGTCCCTTTTAGGATTTGCACAAATATTGCATGGATTTACCATGTCTATATTTCCACACTCTGAACACTCAATAATTTTATTATAAGATAAGTTTAAACTCTCAATTAAAGGAGATAAATTTTTATCTTTATTTTTTAATAAAAAAAGAGCAATTCTTTGCGCCGATCTTCTTCCTAATCCTGGAAGTTTTGAAATATCATTTATTAATTTATCTATTGGGGATTGCTCCATTTTTAGAAAGGAAGTTTTATTCCTGGAGGTAATGGTAAACCACCTGTAAGATTTTTCATTTCTTCTTGGGCTGCGGCTTCTCCTTTTTCTTTGGCATCATTTATTGCAGCGACGATCAGATCTTCAAGTATTTCTTTCTCATCTTGTTTAATCAAGCTATCGTCGATTGAAATTCTTTTAAATATACCTTTTGCTGTAGCTGTTACTTTAATAAGGCCTCCTCCAGAAGTACCCTCGACTTCAATATCATTTAGTTTATTCTGTGCTTCAGCCATTTTTTTTTGCAACTGTTGAGCTTGCTTCATCATATTACCTAAATTAACCATTATTTCTCCTTTTTCATCTTTTGTTGATTTATATCTGTCTCATCATCATTTATTTCACCTAGTTCTGTAATAGCGTGAATTTTACTTTCAGGAAATTCATTTAATATTTTTTTTACTTCTGGATGATTTTTCATTATTTCAATTTCTTTTTGTTGATTAATAATATCCTCATCATGTAGACTTTTACCAAGATTACTTGTAGATGAATGTATCTGCCATATTCTTCCTGTCCATTTAGAGATTAATTTTGCAACTGTTCTATTGAAGGCAGTGTCATTAATTTTTGAAGTATTTAAGGTAACTTCTCCCTCTTTAAAAGAGACTAATTTCACATCATTGTATAGTTTAGTATGAAGTAATCCTTCTCTATTTTTAAAAAACATATCGACAAATTGTCTGAAGTCTTGAACATATTTTATATCTACATTTTCTTTTGGTAAAATTTCTTTTTTATTTTCATTAAAGTTTAGTACTTTGCTACTTTCATTAGTTTCATTTTGCAGTTTAAGATTATTTTTTAATGGTTCTTTTTCGACTACTTCCTTGTCCAATTTTTTAATTAGATCTTCAGGACTTGGGCCATCGTGTAAGTAAATAATTCTTAAAATAATCATTTCACCATGTTGATATAAATGAGAACTATTTTGCAGTTCTTGATAACCTTTGAATAAAATTTGCCATATAATATTCAAATTATTTAATGTCATTTTTGATGACAATTCAGCTCCCTTATTTCTTTCAAATTCAGGAATATAAATGTCATCTTTTAAATCTGGTGCTATTTTTATTTGAACAAGGAAATGTACTACGTTTAATAGTTCATCAAATATCATTGCTATATCTGCTCCTAATTCATACAATTCTTTATACTTGTTCATTGCACCAAACGCATCTCCTTCTAAAATAATTTCAACTAAGTTAAATATTTTTTCTCTATCAGCTAATCCCAGCATGCTTATTACAGTTTGCGAGTCAATTTTTTCATTTGGGCTAGTTATTGCTTGATCTAATAGACTAAGACCATCTCTTACAGATCCATCTGCCGATCTAACAATTAACGAAATAGCGTCTAAATCAATATCAATATTTTCTAGTTTGGAAATTTTTAATAAATGATCTGATAAAATTTTATTTTCTATTCTATGTAAATCAAATCTCTGACACCTCGATAAAACAGTTATTGGTACTTTTTTAATTTCTGTTGTGGCAAAAATAAACTTAACATGTTCTGGTGGTTCTTCTAAAGTTTTAAGTAGTGCATTGAATGCACTTTTTGAAAGCATATGAACTTCATCAATTATAAATATTTTATAATCACCTATAACAGGTTTATATTTTACATTGTCAATTATTTCTCTAATGTCATCAACGCCAGTATTAGACGCTGCATCAATCTCAATAACATCAAGATTACTGTCCGAAGTTGTTGATTTGCATGAATCACAATTTCCACATGGTTCACAATTATTTTTATCTCTATTCTTACAATTAATACTCATAGCTATAAGTCTAGCAGTGGTAGTTTTTCCAACACCTCTGACACCTGTTAGAATATATGCGTGAGCTATCCGGTCATTATTAATAGCGTTTGATAGAATTCTTACTAATAATTCTTGACCAATTAAATCTTCAAATTTTTGCGGTCTGTATTTTCTAGCTAAAACTTTGTATTTTTTTTCTTCTGTCATTATAATTAATGGAAGGAGTTGAGACCCAAACAAGATTGTTACAGCTGCTTCTTTTCAGATCTGACTGGATTAGCAATTTATTTGCCCTCAATCCTCCCTGTAGTAATATAACATTAATGTAAATAAAATATAAATAGACTTTTTAAAAAAACCTATTTTTTCCTGAATGAAGATTTCTCATATACTCCAAGGATTTCTATCTTCTTACAAAAAAATTTCATCTCTTCTAGTGCTAATTTTACAGATGTATTCTCAGGATGTCCCTCAAAATCTATATAAAATTGTGCAACATCAAAACCCTGTGGGTGAATGTAACTCTCAAGCTTAGTTATGTTAACACCATTACTAGCAAATCCACCAAGACATTTGTACAAAACTGCTGGAATACTTCTAACTGTAAATACTAATGTTGTAAGGATATCCTTTGTTTCTAGATTTATATCTGATAAATTTTTTTGCATAACAAGAAATCGAGTTACGTTATTTTGAGTATCTTGGAAATTTTTTTCCAATATATCAAGATCATATATATCAGCAGCAAGTTCAGATGCGATAGCTCCATCTTCAATATTATTTAACTCTGAAATTAATTTAGCAGATCCGGCTGTATCAGCTTCAACGATCATTTGCTTATCTAGTTTTAAAATTTTGTTTCGACATTGGGCAATTCCCTGTTCATGACTTCTTATTCTTTTAATATCTGAGATTTTTGCACCTCTAATTCCAAGTAAGTTATGATTTACTTCATGAAAATATTCATAAGTTATTTTTAAATCAGAGTCAGGTATCAATCTTTGAGTATCCGCTACTCTTCCTGCAAGAGAGTTTTCTATTGGAACCATTGCTGCTTCAGATTTTCCAGATCTAACATGTTCAAACATATCTTCAAAAGTTGCACACGGTATACTTGTTGCGTTTGGAAAAATATTTTTTCCAGCTTGTTCACTATAAGCACCATTTACACCTTGAAATGAAAAACTATCAACTTTTATCATTGTGCTCTCTTATATTAGTTTCAATATTTATTAAATCCTCTTTTGTATCCACACTCATTGGAACTTCAGAAACATACGTAACTCCAATTGGTATGTTAGAATCCATAGCTCTCATTTGTTCTAAGCTTAGATCTATTTCATTTTTTGATTTAGGCAGATTGATAAATGTATTTATTGAATCTGGAGTATAACTGTAGATACCAACATGATGGTATAAGTTTTTATTTTCATTCGTAACTTCTCTGAAAAAACTTAACGCCTGCGCTGTTTCATTTTTTTTAAAATCAACTTCAACTTTTGTTACATTGGGATTATTTAATTCATTATCATGTAAGTTTGTTGCGAGTGTGCCAATGGTAAAATTTCTTTTTATTGGGTTAATGACTTTAAGAATATGTTCTGGATTTATAAGAGGCATATCACCTTGTAGATTGATTATTATATCAATGTCTTTGTTATTTTTTATCTTTAAATAAGCGGAGTGAACTCTATCAGTTCCAGAGGGAAGATTTGGATCTGTCATAATGGCTTTGCCACCATTACTTACAATTAAGTCGTGCACTTCAATTTCAGAGCATGCAACAAACACTTCTCCAATATTTGACTCAATTGCTTGTTGCCATACTCGTTGTATCATTGGAATACCATCTATAGCCATTAATGGTTTGCCCGGCAGTCTATTGGAAGCCATTCGTGAAGGTATAATTACAACATTTTTCATAATTTATGC
This sequence comes from uncultured Alphaproteobacteria bacterium, assembly GCA_902585605.1. Classification (GTDB taxonomy): domain Bacteria; phylum Pseudomonadota; class Alphaproteobacteria; order HIMB59; genus CACPNW01. Next base: position 564,609 of record CACIED010000001.1, on the reverse strand, counting down.
GACAATTAAGCAAGAGAATTTAAATTTCATACTTACGACAAATATATTCTTTCTTCTAAAAAATCTGTATATGTACTTATACATGTCTGGGCTTGAAGTTAATAAAATTTTAGCATCTATTATATTAGCAGTCTTAATTGTTACCCTTATCGGGCATTTTGGAGATTTAGTCATTAATATTGATCATGATGAAAAAAAAGAAACAGCTTATAAAATAGACGTTCCTGAGGATTCGACTGGCGTTGGAGTAGTAGAAAAAAAAGAAGAAGTAATTGAGCCAATTTCAATGTTATTAGCAAGTGCTTCTCTCGATAATGGAGAAAAATTATTCAAAAAATGTGCTACTTGCCATAATTACGAAAAAGGTAGTGCAAATAAAGTAGGTCCACACTTATGGAATATTATAAATAGACCAAAAGCAAATGTTGAAGGTTTTGCATACTCCAAAGCTTTAGCTGAATATGGTGGAGAATGGGGATATGAAGAATTAGCAGAATTTTTATATAAACCAAAAAAATATATAAAAGGTACAAAAATGAACTTTGCAGGTTTGAAAAAAGTAAAAGATAGAGCAGACTTAGTTTATTTCCTAAGAGAACACTCAGATAATCCAGCACCTCTTCCATAAACTAAATTAATGATCATAGATACAGAAGAGTTTTCAAAATTTGCAAACTCTTTAGCCGATGATGCATCTAAAACTTCGATGCATTATTTTAGAAATAAAATTGAAATAGAAATTAAAGTTGATGAAAGTCCTGTAACTTTAGCAGATAAAGAAACAGAACAAGTTTTAAGAGAGAGAATAAGAAAAGAATATCCTGATCATGGAATTTTGGGTGAAGAATATGAAAATGAAAAAATAGACTCTGAGTTTTTATGGGTACTAGATCCCATAGATGGAACAAGAAGTTATATAGCTGGACATAAAGATTTTGGTAATTTAATTGCATTGCTTCATAACAAAAAACCAGTTTTAGGGATTATTAATTGTCCAGCACACAATGAGCGGTGGATAGGAGAAAAAAATCAAAAGACAAAATGTAATGGAAAAGATGTTCAAACTAGTACTATTAAACAAATTAAAGATGCCTATCTTTTTACATCTGGATTATATTTTAATGAACCTCAAATCAGAATGGGATTAGAATTACTAAAAGAAAAATCAAGATATTATAGACTGGGTGGTGATTGTTATATGTATGGGATGTTAGCCTCAGGTTTAATTGATATTGTTTTAGAAGATACATTAAAAGTGCATGATTATATGGCTCTTGTAAATGTAATTGAAGGAGCTGGTGGAGTAATTACGGATAAGTTTGGACAAGATATATCTTTAGACTCAGATGGCAGTTTAGTTGCTTCCAGTACAAGCTCGCTTCATGATGAAATAATTAAATTAATAAACTAAAATTTATTTTAATTTTTAATAAATCGACATATATTACAAATATGAAAATACTCGCTTTAATCTTTACGTTTACTCTAATTTTTCAATTAAAAGCACAAGCAAATACTTATATATCACATGCAATTGCAATGCATGGTGAGCCAAAATACTCAAAAAATTTTGAAAATGTTGATTATATTAATCCAAATTCAATAAAAGGTGGATCAATAGTAAGAAGTGCCATTGGAACCTATGACAGTTTCAATCCATTTATTTTAAAAGGTACGTCTGCTGCTGGAATTGGAGGATTGTATGAAACATTAACAACGGGATCAAGCGATGAAGCATTTACGGAATACGGATTATTGGCAGAAACGATTGAATGGCCAGATGATAGATCATGGGTTTCATTTACATTAAGAGACGAAGCGTATTGGCATGATGGGAAAAAAATTACAGCTGACGATGTTGTTTGGACATTTAATACCTTAATGGAAAAAGGCCACCCATTTTATAAATACTACTATGGAGATGTAAAAGAAGTAATTAAAGAACAAGAAAATAAAGTTAGATTTAATTTTACAACAAATACGAATAAAGAATTAGTGTTAATTGTTGGTCAACTACCTGTACTACCAAAACATTATTGGGAAAATAAAAACTTTGAAGAAACATCTCTGGAAATACCAATTGGAAGTGGTCCATATAAGATTAAATCATTTGATAGTGGTAGATCAATTACCTACGAACTAGATCAAAATTATTGGGGTTTTGATGCATTAATACCAATTAAAATTGGTAAAGATAACTTTGGCACAATTAGATATGATTATTACAAAGACAGAGGTATTGAAAGAGAAGCTTTTAAATCTGGTGAGATTGATTTCTTCTCTGAAAATTCATCAAAAGAGTGGGCAACTGCGTATGATATAAACGCAGTGAATGAAGGCTTAATTAAAAAAGAATTAATAAGTCATGAAAATCCACAAGGTATGCAAGGTTTTGCATTTAATATTAGAAAAGATAAATTTAAAGATAGAAGAGTAAGAAAAGCTCTTTCTTATGCTTTTGATTTTGAGTGGTCTAATAAAAATTTATTTTTTGATGCATATAAAAGAACAGATAGCTTTTTTGAAAATTCAGAACTTGCTTCCTCTGGTCTTCCTTCAAAAGAAGAATTAAATTATTTAAATCCATATTTTGATGTACTACCAAAAGAAGTATTTACAAAAGAGTATACAAATCCAGTTACAGATGGTTCGGGTTATATGAGGATGCAATTGCAAGAAGCTTCAAAACTTTTAGAAGAATCTGGATGGGAATTAGTTGATGGTAAACTTTTACATTCTAGTACAAAAGAACCTTTTGAATTTGAAATCTTATTACGATCGCCAGCTTTTGAGAGAATAGTTTTTCCATTTAAAGATAATCTTGAAAAATTGGGAATAATTGCTGAGGTAAGAACAATAGATAGTGCTCAATATCAAAAAAGAATGGAAACTTTTGATTTTGATATGGTTGTGCAAACATTTGGACAATCATTATCACCAGGTAATGAGCAAAGAAATTTTTGGGGTTCTGATGCTGCAGACACTGATGGCTCTAGAAATGTTGTTGGTATTAAAAATTATGCTGTAGATGGATTAATTGAAAGTCTAATTAATGCTAGTGATAGAGAAGAATTAATTATAATAACCAAAGCTCTTGATCGTGTTCTTCTATGGAATTACTATGTTATTCCTCAATGGCATATTTCATCATATAGAGTTTTATATTGGGATTTTTTTGATCAACCAAAAATAAAACCAAAATATTCTTTAGGCTTTGACACATGGTGGATTAATCAGAATAAATTCGAAACAATCCAGTCAAATAGAACATCAAACTAATTATTAAAGTTTATTAGAAATAATATAAAATAGCACAAAATGGGTGCGTACTTAATAAAAAGGCTTCTTTTAATTATCCCAACTCTTTTTGGGATTATGGTTATAAATTTTGCAATAATTCAAATTGTTCCAGGTGGCCCAGTAGAACAAATGATTGCACAAATGACTGGTACAGCTGTTGAATCAACTGCTCGATTTTCTGGTGGTGGCGAGGGTGAAACTTTAGAGTTTAATCGAGATAATTCTACATCAGTTAATGATAGTAAATATAGAGGAGCACAAGGCCTTGATCCAGATATTATAAAAGAAATAGAAAAGATGTATGGAATGGACAAACCAGCACATCAACGTTTTATCAAAATGTTAAAAGATTATTTAACCTTTGATTTTGGAGAAAGTTTTTTTAGAGATCAAAAAGTTACTTCTATCGTTCTAGATAAAATGCCAGTTTCAATATCACTTGGTTTATGGACAACTTTATTAGTATATTTAATATCTATTCCTCTCGGTATAAGAAAAGCGATAAAGGATGGATCAAAGTTTGATATAGTATCAAGTTCAATTGTAACAATTGGTTATGCAATACCAAATTTTTTATTCGCCGTAATACTAATCGTATTTTTTGCAGGAGGAAGGTTTTATGATATTTTTCCTCTAAGAGGTTTATTTTCTGAAAATTTTGATGATTTAACATTATTGCAAAAAATAATAGATTACTTCTGGCATTTAGCACTGCCTTTAACTGCAATGCTTGTAAGTGGTTTTGCTGGATTGACTTTTTTAACAAAAAATTCATTTCTTGATCAAGTAAATCAACAATATGTAATTACTGCACGGTCTAAAGGTTTAACTGAAAGAAAGGTTCTTTATGGTCATGTATTTAGAAATGCAATGTTAATAGTAATTGCTGGTTTTCCATCAGCATTTATTGGAATTCTTTTTTCAAGTTCTCTGTTCATTGAGGTTATTTTTTCTTTAGATGGTTTAGGTTTGCTAGGATACGAAGCTGCGCTGACTAGAGATTATCCAGTTATATTTGCAACACTTTATTTTTTCTCACTACTTGGTTTGGTTATGGGAATAATTGGCGATTTTATGTACTCAATTATTGATCCACGTATAGATTTTGAATCAAGACAATGAAGAAATTATCAAAATTAAATCAAAGGAGATTAAATAATTTTAAGAGCAATAAAAGAGGTTATTATTCTTTTTGGATATTCAGCTTTTTATTTATTATTTCTTTGCTTGCTAATTTTATTGCAAATGAAAAACCTTTATTAGTAAAATATAAATCAAACTTTTATTATCCAATATTTTCTTTCTATTCAGAAACAACATTTGGTGGAGATTTTGAAACAGAGGCAGATTATAAAGATCCATATGTTAAAAACTTAATTGAAGAAAATGGATGGATGATTCTGCCTATAATTCCATATTCTTATAATACTATAATAAGAGATTTATCCTCTCCAGCTCCTTCACCACCTACAAATAAAAATTGGCTTGGTACTGATGATCAGGCAAGAGATGTGCTTTCAAGATTAATTTATGGTTTCCGAATATCAGTATTATTTGGATTTACCTTAACATTTTTCTCAATGATTATAGGAGTATCTGCAGGAGCAATACAGGGTTATTTTGGCGGAAAGACTGATTTATTCTTCCAAAGATTTATGGAAGTCTGGTCAGCCATTCCAACTTTGTATGTCTTAATAATTTTAGCTAGTGTAATTCAACCAAATTTTTGGTGGCTTTTGATTATCTTGTTACTTTTTAGTTGGATGGGTTATGTTGGCGTAGTTCGTGCAGAATTTTTAAGAGCAAGGAATTTTGACTATATTAGAGCGGCAAGAGCATTAGGAGTTTCTAATACAAAAATCATGGTCAGACACATGTTACCTAATGCAACTATAGCTACTGTTACCTTTCTTCCATTTAGTTTAAGTGCATCAGTAACAGCATTATCGGGTCTTGATTTTTTAGGTTTTGGTTTACCTCCTGGATCTGCATCCTTAGGGGAAATGGTGAATCAAGGAAGAAATAATTTACAGGCTCCTTGGCTAGGAATTACAAGTTTCTTAACTTTAGGTTTAATGTTAGGCCTTTTAGTTTTTGTTGGTGAAGCAATTAGAGATTCATTAGATCCAAGAAAAACATTTAATTAAAAATGGAAAAAATAATATCAATAAATAATTTAAGTATAGCTTTTGATAAATATGCTGAAGTAGTTAAAAATGTAAATATTGATGTAGTTAAAGGTAAAACTACAGCAATAGTTGGAGAATCAGGGTCGGGTAAAACATTATCAGCTCTAAGCATATTAAAATTACTGCCTAATGGAGCCAACATTAAAACAGGAGAAATAAAATATAATAATAAAAATTTATTAAATTTAAGTCAAAAAGAAATTCAAAATATACGAGGAAATAAAATTTCAACTATATTTCAGGAACCAATGACAAGCTTGAATCCTCTACATACAATAAATAAACAAATTGAAGAAATTATTATTACTCATAATACGATAAGTAAAAAAGAAGCTAAAAAAAGAACTATCAAATTACTAAATGAAGTTGGTCTTAATGATATTTCATCAAGACCAAAAATATATCCGTATGAACTGTCAGGTGGACAAAGACAAAGGGCTATGATTGCAATGAGCATTGCAAATGAACCAGATCTATTAATAGCCGATGAGCCAACTACAGCTTTAGATGTAACTATACAGTTACAAATTTTAGAGTTATTGCAAAATATTCAAAGAAAAATGGGAATGTCTTTGATCTTTATAAGCCATGATCTTTCAGTTGTAAAAAAATTATCAGATTACATATATGTTATGAAAGATGGTAAAATAATCGAATTTGGTACAAGAGAAAAAATTTTTAAAAATCCTAAAAATAAATATACTAAAGAATTAGTATCGGCTCAAAATAATATAAAAGAAATTAACAGTATTAAAAGTAAATCTATTATAAATATTAAAAATCTAAATGTTTGGTATCCAATAAAAAAAGGTTTGCTTAGAAGAACAATAGATTACGTAAAAGCAATTAACAACGTCAGTTTTAATTTATTTGTTGGTGAAACTATTGGAATTGTTGGAGAATCTGGCTCGGGGAAAACTTCTTTAATTTTAGCAATTCTTAATTTAATTAAATCCAAAGGAGAAATAATTATTAATAATAAAAATTTAAAATATTTAAGTAAAAAAGAGATTTTAGATTTAAGAAAAGATATTCAAGTTGTGTTCCAAGATCCATTTTCATCACTTAGTCCAAGGATGAACATTGAGGATATTATCTGTGAGGGTTTGATGATTCATTATCCAGCAATAAGTTTGGAAGAAAAAAAACAAAAGTTAAAAAATATTTTGGAAAAAGTTGGTTTAGAATATGAAAATACAATTGAAAAATACCCTCATGAATTTTCTGGGGGACAACGTCAACGAATAGCTATTGCAAGAGCTCTAATTTTAGAACCAAAAATACTAATTTTAGATGAACCAACCTCTGCTTTAGATATAACAATTCAGAATCAAATATTAAGTTTATTAAATAGTTTACAAAAAGATTTAGATTTAAGTTATATTTTTATAAGTCATGATATGCGAGTTATAAAAGCTATTGCTAATAAAATAATTGTTTTAAAAGATGGATTAATTGTTGAAGAAAATTATAGTAGAGATATTTTTATTTCACCTAAAACAGAATATACAAAGAAACTAATTTCTTCAGTTATATAAATGATTGAAAAAGAACCTGATAAAAAAATAATTGAAAAAATAATATTCTTATTCAACAAAAAAAAATATTTAGAGGCTCTTGATTTATCTGATAAGATTACCAATGAATACCCTAATTCAATCTTAATTAATAATATTACAGGGGTAATTCATACTGAGCTAAAAAATTATACTTTAGCAAAAAATTTATTTAATAAAGTTGTAAATTTAAATCCAAAATACAATGATGGATTTTACAATCTAGCAAATATTTATAACAAACTTGGTGAAGAAGACAATGCAATCAAAAATTATGAAAAAGTTATAGAATTAGATAAGAGTTATTATAAAGCTTATAATAACTTAGGAAATATATTTAGAAAAAGAAATTTAAATAAAAAAGCTCTTGAATACTATATATTAACATTAAACATAAACCCAAATTATATTAGAGGATATTATAATCTAGCAGGTGTTCTGCAACATTACATTTTTGATGAGAAGAATAAATATATAAACAAGTTTTTTTTATATCTTCTTGAAAAAAAAATCATCGTTAGACCAAATGCTATAGCTACCAACGTAATAAATGGTTTATTTTTAAATACTAATTTAAAAGATAATTTTTCTTTAGTAGAAAATAACATCTATCCAAAAAATTTAAATAAAATTATAGAAGGTTTAAACGATAATAAACTTTTGCTACAATTTATGAAAGTTTGTCCTATACCTAATTATTATTTTGAAAAAAATTTTATAAAAATTAGAAATGAGATTTTAAATCAAATCTATAATTTAAATTTTGAAAAAATTTACTTGAAATTCTTAGTCGCATTATCATCACAATGTTTTTTAAATGAATATGTATATACAGAGACAGATGAAGAAATTTTTAAAGTTAATAAGATCAATGAAAGAATTAGAAGTAATTTTAATACAAATGAAATAAATGATCTAGAGATACTTATTTTATCTTGTTATGCCCCTTTATATAGCTTTGATTGGTGTAAAAAATTAAATCCTTCAAATGAATTAGAAGAAATATTTATATTACAATATAAAAATCATATTAAAGAAAAAAAACACATTCAAAAAATAAGAACAGTTAAAGAAATTAATGATAGTATTTCAATAAAGGTTAAAAATCAATATGAAGAAAATCCGTATCCTAGATGGACCAATCTTGGTTTAAGTATTGAGCCTAGAAATATAAAAGAAGTAATTGAGGAAATAAATTTAGATATAGATTTGAAAAAGATAAATTTTTCTAAAAATGTAGAAATATTAATTGCTGGATGTGGTACTGGACAACACGCAATAACTACAGCCTCTAAATACAAAAATGCAGAAATTTTTGCCCTAGATCTAAGTTTTAATAGTTTGGCTTATGCAAAAAGAAAAGCAGAAGAATTAAATTGTAAAAATATAAATTTTATTCAGGGAGATTTATTAGATTTAAGAAAACTTAATAAAAAATTCGATATAATTGAATCTGTTGGTGTTCTCCATCATATGGCTGATCCATTATTGGGATTGGAGACTTTGACTGATTGTTTAAATGAGGATTCTTTAATGCTAATTGGTTTATATAGTGAACAAGCTCGAAAAAATATTGCAAATATAAGACAGGTAATAAATAATTTGAAAATTAAAACTACAAAAAAAAATATTATTAATTTTAGAAAAAATATATTTGAAAATAACAATCCTAAATGGGAAAGCATTAAATATAGTCCGGATTTTTACTCAACTAGTGGTGTGAGGGATCTATTATTTCATGTACAAGAACACAGATTTACTATTCAAAAAATAAGAGAATACATAAAAAAATTGAAATTATTTTTTTTAGGTTTTGAAGATACGAATGTAATAGCAAATTTTAAAAAATCATACAATGAACCTACAGATCTTTATAATTTAAATAAATGGGAGAGTTTTGAAAAAAATAATTCTAGAATATTTTCTGGAATGTATCAGTTTTGGTGTAAAAAAAATTAAATTATTCTTGGCGGAGAGAGAGGGATTCGAACCCTCGGTAGTATTGCTACTACACACACTTTCCAAGCGTGCTGATTAAACCGCTCTCACATCTCTCCTTATTTAAATTCTTTGATTTAACATAATAAATTTTAGTTTATAGCTATTTATAAAATAGCATATTTCACTGAATTTAATTGATTTATGATAAAACCTAATAATATTTTTTCAAATTTATAAAATTTAAGTTAATCACAAAAAAAAATTAAGTATATATTTTTACTATAGATTTAATAAATTTTTTATATTATTTTTGAATATCTTATGAGAAATATGAAAAAAATTCTAATATATTTATTTATTATACAAATACCTTTATTTCTAACTAGCTGCCAAGGTTGGCTTGCTCCTAATATAGGTGCCTTATAATTTTAAATAAAGTAATTAATTATATTTGTTATTTGTACTAAGATAAAAGTTTTCAAATAATCCGTTTAAACATAGTTTCAAACTAAATATATAAGATATAAATAAACGATATGGAACCACAAATAGTTAAATTAAGTATAATAGTACCAGTATACAATGAGGAAAAAACTATATTAGATTTATTAAAAAAAATTACAATACTAGAAAAAAAATGTGATCTTGAAATAATAATTGTTAATGATGGTTCTTCTGATAATTCAAAAGATATTATTGAAAATAATAAAAAACTTTATTCAAAATTTATAAACCTAGAAAAAAATTTAGGAAAAGGAAAAGCTATTATAGAAGGTTTAAAAAAAAGTTCTGGTGAATATGTAATAATACAGGACGCTGATTTAGAATACGATCCAAAAGATATAATATTATTTTTAGATAAACTTAAAAATTTTAATTATGATTTAATTATGGGTAGTAGATTCATCGGAACACAAAGGTCTGTATTACATTTCTGGCATATGATAGGTAATAAATTTATAACATTGTTATTTAATTTCTTAAATAATACAACTTTTACTGATATTTATTGTTGCTATTGTATGTTTAAAAAAAACTTGATTGATACTAATAATTTAAAAGCTTTTGGGTGGGGACAACAAGCTGAAATACTAACATATGCGATTAATAGAAGGTCAAAGCTTTTTGAAATAGCCGTGAACTATAATGCTAGAAATTATGAAGATGGGAAAAAAATAAGATACTATGATGTTTTCTCAGTTATATATTGGATAATATTTACAAAAATAAAAAAATATTTTTTATGAGATGTAGAGTTTGTAAATCTAATAATTTAAAAGAAGTAATTAATCTTGGGAAACAACCGCTTGCAAATAAATATCCTAAAAACAATTATGAAATATTAAGTGAAAAAAAATATGAATTAAAAGTTTTATTTTGTAAAACTTGTAAAGCAGGACAGATATCAAAAATAATTGATAGAAATTTACTTTTTAAAGATTATTATTATCTTTCATCTGTAAATAAAAAATTAGTAGAACATTTTGTTACTTTATCAAAAAAATTAACTAAATATGATTTTGTTGTCGATATTGGATCAAATGATGGAATTTTACTTCAGCCTTTAAAAAAATTAAAAATAAACTCAATTGGAATAGATCCTTCAATAAATATTGGTAAAATTGCAAACGAAAGAGGATTGAAAACATTTATTGGATTCTTTAATAAAAAAATAATAGAAAAAATATTAAAAAAATACAAAAAACCTGATTTGGTTGTTGCTTCAAGTATAATTACACACCTCAAAGATCCAATAGAATTTGCAAAAAATATTAAATTATTTCTTAGAGAAAATGGAACTTTAATTATTGAAATAGAGTATCTACTTAATTTTATAAAAAACTTTGAATATGAAAGATTTTATTTTGATAGACCTTTTTATTATTCAGCAAACTCAATAGATAGACTATTTAAAAATTATGGCATGTCTTTATATGATATTGAAAAGATTGATATTCATGGTGGTAGTCTGAGGTGTTATATAAAAAATTCTAAAAATTTTACTAAAACAAAAAGATGTATAAACGTTTTATTAGAAGAAAAAAATAATTTGAAATTAAAAATATTTGATGACTTCAACAAAAAAATTAAAGCATTGTCTAAAAATTTAAAAAACAAACTTATAAATTTAAATAAAAAAAATAAATATATAATTGGTTATGGCGCACCTGCAAGAGTTTCTACAATAACAAATGTATGTGATATAAATTCAAATTTAATACAATATATTATAGATGATAGTCCGTTAAAACAGAATCGATTTTCTCCAGGTAAACATATTTCTATTTTACCAAAAAAAAATAATATAAATAAAAGAATTGATATAGTAATTGTTTTTGCTTTTGAATATTTTAAGGATATTAAAAAAAATTTTAAGGATAGTAAGGTAAAGTTTTATAAGCCAATACCTTTTAAAAAATTATTATGAGTGATCAATTTGTACAAGATAGAAAAATAATTGTAAAAAATACAAAAGAAATAATTAATTTTTTTAAAAACAAAAATATTCTTATAACAGGAGCTAATGGATTTTTAGGTAAATATTTTATTCAAGTATTCGATGAATATAATAATTATTTAGATAAACCTATTAATGTAATAGGTTTAGATAAAACTTTTTTAAAAAATAGTTACTTTAAAAATAAAAACTTAAGTTTTATAAAAAAAGATGTTTCTAAAAAAATATTAATTAATAAAAAGATTGATATTATCATTCACGCAGCTGGGATTGCTAGCCCATTCTATTATAGAAAAGAACCACTTAAAACTCTTGATGTTACAATAAGTGGAACAAGAAATCTTTTAGATATTGCAAAAATAAACAAGTCTAAATTTATTTTTTTTAGCTCAAGTGAAATATATGGTGACCCAGATAATAAAAATGTTCCTACAAAAGAAGATTACAGAGGAAATGTAAATTCTATGGGTCCAAGAGCTTGTTATGACGAAAGTAAAAGATTAGGAGAAACTTTATGTTATATTTATAGTAATTATTTTAATGTTCATACAAACATTATAAGACCATTTAATATATACGGCCCAGGTATGGGTCAAAACGACTATAGGATTTTTCCAAATTTTGTCAGTAATATTTTACAAAATAAACCTATATCTATTTATGGTTCAGGTAATCAAACAAGAACATATTGTTACATAACTGATGCTATGGAAGGATTTCTTAGGGTCATAAAATTTGGAAAATTTGGTCAAGCTTATAATATCGGAAATAATAAGCCTGAAGTATCAGTTGAAGATATTTATAGAGTATTTAAAAAAATTAATGATAAAAAAGTTATTGCAAAATATGTAAAGCATCCAAAGTCATACCCAATGGATGAACCACAGAGGAGATGTCCAGATATTGCTAAATCAAAAAGACACTTAGGGTATAAACCAAAAATTGGATTAGAAACTGGATTAAATAAATATATGGACTGGGCAAAAAAAAATTATAAATTTTAATATATGTTAAGAATTGGTCTTATTGGTTGTGGAAATTGGTCGACAACAATAATAGAAGAAATAAAAAATAATCATAATTTTTTATTAAAATCAGTAGTTTGTCGAAATGGAATAAAAAATAATTTTGGAAATAATATTGATATCTTTAATAATATTGAATCTCTATTTCAAAGTAATACAGTTGATTGTGTTTATGTGGCAGCAATACCTCAAATTAATTTAAATGTTGTAAGGAATGCATCATTAAGAAAACTACCACTCATTCTAGAAAAGCCAATATGCAGTAGTTTTTTAGAGACAAAAGATATTATAAATATTGTTAATACAAATAATTTAATAATATTACCAAACATAAGTAATTATTTTTCAGAAATTTTTAAAAAAATTAAAGAAATAATTAATGTTAATTATGAACGTATTAACAAAATTTATTTTTATGAAGGTGATAATGGACCAACAAGGGAAAAAATACATCCTATTTGGGATTGGGGTTTTCATTCACTGTCTATGCTATCTCAAATATTTGATTTAGATAGAATGACTAATCTTAACTTAAAAGAAATAAAAAAAGATATAAACAATAAAAAAATAGTATCTAAATTTTCTTTTAAATTTGATGAACATTTCAATATTGATCTAGTAACAGGTAATTTTTTTAAAAAAAAAATTCGAAAAATAAAAATAATTTGTGATAATCAAGAAATTTTTGTTGGTGACTTAATCAATCACGAGTTATTTAATAACAATAAATTGATATTTAAAAATAAACTTACTCCAATTAGTTCTTTATTAAATGATTTTTATTATTCTATAAAAAATCATGATCATAATCTTTCTAAAAATTTACTAAAAGGATCTTGTCAGGCAATTAGAGTATTAGAAGAATTTTATAAATGCTAATCAAATGAGTTTATACATATTAAATCATTTAGTTTTACCTATTTTTATATTATTTTTTTTATTGGCAATTTTAGGTTACGGAAGATTATTAGATAAATATACAAATTTTTATGATGAAACTTTGAGAGCTTACAATATAGTTTTAATTCAAGGTTTATTTTTAATATCAGTATCATCAATTCTAATAAATTTTTTAATTCCAATAACAGATTTTGTAATAATTATTTTTTTATTACTCGGCTTGTACTTTTATGTATATTTTTTATTAAAAGTTAAAGATAAAAAAAAAGAATCAAAATTTTTATTAATTGTAACTTTGTTAAGTTTTATTTTTTCATATTTTGCAGGAGTGCATGATGATTATAGTTATCATATAAGTACTATTTTTAATTTTAAAGAAAAAAACCTCTTTCAAATAATACATGAAAGAAATATTAGTTACAATTCAAATTGGCTTTTTATAAATGCAGTTATTTCGTTCAGTTATTTTTCAAGTACACTCTACATACTAACTTCAATAATATATAGTATATTTATTTTTGATATTTATCGTATTTATAAGCAATCAGTAAAAAATAAATTTTATTATAGTAGTTTAATTAGTTATTTTGTCTTAATATTTTTTATAGGTGTTTTAAATAATTATAAAGAACACGGAACAGATATTCCTGGGGTAATTTTATCTTTTTATTTATTAATAATACTCTCTAAATACAAATTAGAGAATGTTAAAAATATAGAAAAAAACATATTATTAATTTCATTTTTTTTGATTTGTTTTGCATTTGTAATAAAAATAACAAATGTTTTATTAATTCTTTTTTTAATTTTTGTAATCTCATTAAAAAAAATCTTAAATATAGAAGTTAAAAAATATTTGTTATTTTCTATTTTACCTTTTTTATGGATATTTCAAAACTATAACATTAGTGGATGTTTAGTTTGGCCAATAGAAATTACTTGTTTTACGAATAATGATAAGGCGATATTTGAAACATATCTAATTGAGTCTTTTGCAAAAGGAGATATCAATACGACTATAAATGTTGAGGGTTTTACTTGGATAAATACCTGGTTGAATAATCATATTAATAAAATAGCTGAGACATATTTATTATTTTTTTTAATATTTTTTTTTCCAATAATTTATAATTACTTAAAATCCTTAAAATTTCGCAAATCAATTTTTTCATATTCTTTCAATATTTTTACTAGTAAAAATTATTTAGTTTTATTTTTAATTATAATATTAACAAATATTATTTGGTTCATAAATGCACCAGCATATCGATTTGGAATATTCTATAATCTTAGTTTAATAATTTTTTTACTTTTACCGTTTTGGAAATATTTTTTTGAAAATCATTTAGATTTCACCAAAAAATATTTAACAACTATATTAATACTAATAAGTATTTATTTTGGTTATGAGAATTTTACTAAATATAGCTGGTATTTAGAAAGGTATTCTATATGGCCTCCAATAGAAAATAATTTGTTAATATCTAGAAATTAAGTTCTAACTATCATGCATTTTTAATGCATTTAAAAATGTATTTTGAGGAATATCTACTTTACCAAATTGTCTCATTCTTTTTTTACCTTTTTTTTGCTTATCTAAAAGTTTATTTTTTCTGGTTACATCTCCTCCATATAGTTTTTGAGTTACATCTTTTCTAAAAGAAGCTACTGTTTCACGAGCAATTACTTTACCGCCTATAGCTGCTTGAATTGCAACTTTGAATTGTTGTCTAGGAATTAAATCTTTTAATCTTTCGCAAAGGGCTCTACCTCTTTGTTCAGATCTATCTTTATGGACAATTAACGATAATGCATCAACAGGGTCTCCATTAATAAGTATGCCTACTTTAACTAAATTATTTACCTCATAGCCTGTAATTTCATAATCAAAGCTTGCGTAACCTTTCGTTATAGATTTTAGTCTATCATAGAAATCAAAAACAACTTCATTTAATGGAAGTTTATATTCAACTAATGGTCTATTACCTGCATAACTCATATTTAGCTGAATACCCCTTTTAGAAGTACATAATTCTAAAACTGATCCTAAAAATTCTTCAGGTACAATTATAGTAGCCTTTATCCAAGGTTCGGAAATATTTTCAACTTTTACAGGATCTGGCATATCAGTGGGATTATGAAGATTTATAGTTGAGCCATCTTTCATCAAAATTTTATAAACAACCGATGGCGCTGTAGTTACAAGTTCTAAATTAAATTCTCTTTCAAAGCGGTCTCTTATGATTTCTAAATGTAGCAAACCTAAAAAACCACAACGAAAACCATAACCTAAGGCAGGACTTACTTCTGGTTCATAAGAAAAACTTGAATCATTTAATGCCAGTTTGGCCATACTATCACGCATGTGTTCATAATCATCTGAATCAACTGGAAACATTCCACAAAAAACAACTGGTTGAGATGGTTTAAAACCTGGAAGAACATCTTCTGTTGGAAGTTTATCATCTGTTATAGTATCACCAACCTTACAATCAGCAACACTCTTTATGCCCGAGTTAATAAATCCAATTTCCCCAGGTCCCAGTGTACTAACTTCAGTAGCTTTAGGAGAAAATATACCTACCCTATCAATTGTGTATGTTGCACCAGTTGCCATAAATCTAATTTTCTGACCTTTTTTAAGCTGTCCATTTATAACCCGAACAAGTACAACAACACCAAGATAACTATCATACCAGCTATCAACTAACATACATTTCAATTCTTTATTTTTTTCTCCTGATGGAGATGGAAGAATTGTTATGATTTTATTTAATAAATCTTCTATACCAACTCCTGTTTTTGCTGAAACAAGAGAAGCATTGTCAGTTTCAATACCGAGAACATCTTCAATTTGTGATTTTATTTTATCTGGCTCAGAGGAAGGAAGATCGATTTTATTTAGAACAGGCAAAATTTCATGATCATTATTAATTGCCTGATACGCATTAGCTAAGGTTTGAGCCTCAACACCCTGCGTAGAATCTACTATTAATAAAGACCCCTCACATGCAGCTAATGATCTGGATACCTCATAGGAAAAATCAACATGACCTGGAGTATCCATAATATTAAGTATGTAAGTCATGCCATCATTTGATTTGTAAGAAAGTCTCACTGTTTGAGCCTTAATTGTAATACCTCTTTCTCTTTCTAATTCCATTGAATCTAAAACCTGTTCTTTCATCTCTCTATCAGTTAGACCTCCACAAAACTGTATAAGCCTATCGGCCAAAGTTGATTTTCCATGATCTATATGAGCAACAATAGAGAAATTACGAATAGAACTAAGTTCTGTCATTAGTTTCTTATAGAACCATCAAGTGATTTAGATATTTCATCTATTATTTTTTGTGATAATTCCTCAATTTCTTGATCGTTGAATGTTTTATCTTGAGGTTGCAGTAATACCCTAAAAGCAATACTTTTTTTATTTTTTGGAAGTTTATCACCATCATAAACATCAAATATTGTTACATTTTGAATTATATTTTTATCTATTTTTTTTACTTTTTTAATTATCTCACTAGCTTTAACATCTTTTGGAAAAAGAAAAGCAAAATCTCTTTCAACCATTTGATAAGGATTATTAGCAAAACCACCTTTAGAGGAAGATTTATTTTCTTGAAATTGTGAAATATTTTCCAAATATATTTCAAAACCAAATACCTTAAAAGTAACATCCATTGTTTTTAATAAAATTGGATGCAGCTCTCCAAAATTAGCTATTTTGTTTTTACCAAGTCTTAAAGAAGATGATTTACCTGGATGATAGATTTGACCTTCAAGTTTTTCATATAACAAATTATCTATTGGCACATTTAAGTTTGCTAATATAGAAAATAAATCAGCTTTTATACTAAAGACATCAATATTCTTTTTATTTGATAACCAGTTTTGTTCATCAGATGAGCCATAAGCAATAGCAGTAGCAACATTTTCTTGTTGGTCTGGTAATGATTTAGAAAAATTTGGACCTACTTCAAATATTTTAGCTCTCAAGTACATTCTAGCTTTATTTTGATTGATTGCTTCTAATAAATTTGGAAGCGTTGATGGTCTCATTATGTTCAAATCGTTACTTATTGGATTTTTTAAACTAATTATTTCATCTGAAATAATTTTTGCTTTTTTTTCATCCATAAATGACCATGTTACAACTTCTGAGTATCCATTAAGAGCTATAGTTTTTTTACTTTTATAAAAAGTTTTTGTTTTAGTATTTAAAATCTGCTTTTTTTCTTCTTGATTAGTTACTTTTTTTAGAGGAATTTTATTATAACCATAAATTCTAATTATTTCTTCGACGATATCTGCCTCACCAACAATATCTGGTCTAAAAGTAGGGCTTTGAATTTCAAATTTTGAATTTTTTTCAATAACAGAAAAACCAAGTGAAGCTAAGATTTTTTTCTGTTCCTTATTATTGATTTCTATTCCACCAAAAGTCTTTATTTTATTTGTGTCAAACATAAATGGTTTAGTTTTTTCTATATTAATTTCTGAACAAACTAACTCACTTACTTCTCCTCCACATAATTTCAAAATCATTTGAGTTGCTGCATCTACACCCCAATAGATAGAATCAGTATCAATCCCTCGTTCAAAACGGTAACGTGCATCACTTTGAAGATTTAGTTTTCTTCCAGTTCTAGTTACAGAAATCGGATCAAATAATGCAACTTCTAGAAAGACATTTTTAGTCTCCATACTACAACCACTATCGAAACCACCCATAACTCCACCAATTCCATGAAGTTTTTTTTCGTCGTCAGAAATTACAACCATGTCACTGTCACATTTATAATTAATTTCATTAAGCGCTAAACACTCCTCATTTTTATTGGCTAATCGCATTGTTAAATTGCCTGATACTTTGTCAGCATCATAAACATGAAGTGGTCTTCCTAAGTCAAAAGTAATATAATTTGTAATGTCAACAAGAGCTGAAATGGGTCTTAATCCGATCGCAATTAATCTATCTTGAAGCCATTTAGGACTTTCTACATTTTTGACATTTTTGAAATATCGACCTGCTACTCCAGGACATAGATTATTATTTTGAAATTCTTTATTCCATATAATTGGGCTTTTGAATGATTCTTTTGATTTTTTATAATTTAAGTCTTTTAATTTACCAATTCCTGCTGCTGCTAAATCTCTTGCGATACCTCTGACCGATAAACAGTCAGATCTATTTGGTGTTAAATTAATTTCAATAACAGGTTCATCTATTGCAAAAACTTTACTAAATAAATCACCAATTTTATAATTTTCTTTTATTTCAATAATTCCATCGTGTTCATTAGAAATACCCATCTCTCTTTCTGAGACAAGCATTCCGCAAGAATCAACTCCTCTAATTTTAGTTTTTTTTAAATGTAAGTCAGTTCCAGGAATGTAACTATTTTCTGGTGCAAAAATTCCAAGCATGCCTTCTCTTGCATTTGGAGCACCACACACAACTTGATAATTTCCATTTATTGTTTCAACCTGACATACTTTAAGCTTATCTGCATCTGGGTGTTTTTCTACTTTTAAAACTTTAGCTACTGTAAAATTCTTAAATATTTCTGATTTATCTTCTACATTTTCAATCTCTAACCCAATATTGGTTAAAGTATCTGTTATGGTATTTAAATTTTCAGAAGTATCTAAATGATCTTTTAACCAGTCTAGTGTAAATTTCATTTATAGCCCTGATCGTGTTTGGTTATCTAAAATACTAAAACCATAATGATCCAACCATCTATAATTTGGATCAAAGAAACTTCTTAAATCTGTAATACCATATTTAAGCATCGACAAACGCTCAATTCCCATACCAAAAGCAAAACCTTGATACTGTTTTGAATCAATATTACAATTATCTAAAACTATAGGATTGACCATTCCACAACCCAATATTTCTAACCATTTATCTCCTTCACCAATTTTTATTTTATTATTTACTTTGGTATAAGCTACATCCATTTCTGCACTAGGCTCGGTAAAAGGAAAATAACTAGGGCGAAAACGATATTGTAAGTTTTTTACTTCAAAAAATTCTTCTAAGAATGAAACGAGTGTTGATTTTAAATCAACCATAGTAGAACTTGTATCAATGACTAAACCTTCTACCTGATGAAACATAGGAGCATGTGTAGCATCTGAGTCACTTCTATAAGTTCTGCCAGGCACAATAATTTTAATAGGTGGTTTTGTGTTGAGCATAGTTCTCACTTGAACGGGACTGGTATGGGTTCGAAGAACATTTTTGTCTCCATTATCCTGAACATAAAAAGTATCCTGCATTTCTCTTGCTGGATGATGTTCAGGAATATTTAAAGCTGTAAAATTATTAAAATCTGTTTCTATATCTGGACCTGTTTCCACTGCATAATTTAAATTTCCAAAAATTTCTATAATATTAAATATTGTTTGACTAATTGGGTGTATTTTTCCTTTTTCAGAAATATTAGGTGGTAGAGTAACATCAATTGATTCTAAATTAATCCTGTTTGAAATTTCAATATTTTCAATTTCTGTTCTTTGGTTTTTAATACCTTCTTCAAATTCTTTTTTTATAATATTTAATTCCTGTCCTTTCGATTTTTTTTCTTCAATCGACAAAGAGCCTAATCCTTTTAAAGCTTCAGGTATTAATCCTTTTTTACCTAAATAATATAATCGTAGTTTTTCTAAATCTTCGAAGGATTTTGAAGCTTTAATTTTTTTTAGAACATCAATTTTATTTTCAGAAAATGCCATCAATATCTATTATAATTTATTAATTAAAATTATCTAGCAGATTGAGCTTTATCAACTAAAGCTTTAAAAGCTTCTGGCTGGTTAACTGCAAGATCCGCTAAAATCTTTCTATCTATTTCAATAGATGATTTTTTAAGACCAGATATAAATTGCGAATATGTTAAACCATGAAGTCGAACACCCGCATTGATTCTTTGAATCCATAAACCCCTAAAATCACTTTTTCTTTTTTTACGATCTCTATAAGCATATTGCATGCCTCTTTCGACAGCTTGCACAGCAACTCGAAAAACATTTTTTCTTCTACCGTAATAACCTTTTGCTCTTTTAATTACTTTTTTGTGTCTAGCTCTTGCTGTAACACCTCGTGATACTCTTGCCATTGATTTCCCCTTACTTGTTGTATGGTAACATATGATCAATCAAAGCAGAGTCACCTGGTGACATAATTGCAGATCTTTTAGTGTTACGAATAAATTTATTAGAACGTTTACTCATTCCATGTCTTTTTCCAGCAGGTTTAAATTTAATTTTACCAGTACCTGTTCTAGAAAATCTTTTTTTTAAACTACTCTTAGTTTTAAGCTTGGGCATTACTATCTCCTATATTATAAGTTTAACCGTCAGGCTGCCCCGCAGGCCATAACAAGTTTTGAAGGCTTATACTGATAATTGAGTATTTTGCAATATGTAGAATTATTTAGCAACTTGAGGGACAAGTATCATCATTATTTGTCTTCCCTCAAACTTAGGAGCTACTTCAACTTTTGCGTATTCTTCAACTTCTGAAGTTAGTTTTTTTAGAAGATCAAAGCCTAAATTTTGATGCTCCATTTCACGTCCTCTGAAACGCATAGAGACTTTAACTTTATTACCACCACCTATAAACTTTGAGAGTGCTTTAATTTTAACTTTATAATCATGCGTATCAATGCCAGGCCTCATTTTAATCTCTTTGACTTCAATTGTTTTTTGTTTCTTTTTTGCCTCTTTTTTACTTTTTTGCTCTCTATATTTTAATTTACCATAATCTATAATTTTACAAACTGGTGGATTAGCTTCAGGAGACACTTCAACTAAATCAAAACCTTCATCTTCTGCTTGAATTAAGGCTTCACGAATGCTTAAGATCCCCATTTGTTTACCACTACTAGATATTAGTCTTACTTCACTTGCAGTAATCTGCTCGTTGATTCTTGGACCAGTATCTTTCTTTGTTTTGAAATTTACAGCCAAAATTAAATAGAGATTGAGTTAAAGCTATTATTTAATAGCATATTAGGAAATTAATTCTTTTGTCATATTTTGTTAGGATATAATCTCAAATGAATTTAAATTCAAGGGCTGATTTTAAAAAATATAAACTGTTTTTTAAGTTATTAAATATACTTTATGAAAATTTGTTTAATTAGAAACGATAAATTGGGAGATATGATCCTTACTCTTCCAGTTGTTCAAGGACTAAAAGAGGCTAACCAGAATTATAAAATTGATATTGTATGTTCTAAAAAAAATCAAAAAATATGTAAAAACTATAAAGCTATTAACAAGATTTTTTTACTTCAAAATAAATTTTATCAAGTCTCAAAATTAATTTCAAAACTAAGAAAAAAAGATTATGATTATATTTTCACATTTAGTCCTGGTATTATTAGTATAATAATATCAATTTTTTCTAAAAGTAAAATAAAGTCATTGTTAATTCTTAAGTCTCGATACAAAAATAATTACAAGAGTAAATTTTTTGATAGAATTTTAGGTAAAATCTTTTTTACTCACTGCTTAATAGTCGATCGCAAATTAAGATATTCAAAAAAAATCCCAATTCATCAAACAGAAATTATGATGGAATTAGTTACTAAAAGTGGATTAAGTTATAATAATACTGCAGAGATTAAGAATGAATTAGGATTTAATAAAATAGAAATAAGTTCTAAAAAATTATGCTTAATTCATTTATCTTCAAAATGGATCAATAAATATTTTTCAGAAGAAAACTTTATTAATCTATTAGACAATCTTAAAAATTTGAAAATCAATATTGTAATGACAACTGATGGAACATCAAAAAATGTATTTTATGAAATATTTAAAAAATATGAGATTATTACTAATGAAGAGTTTGAAAATCTTAAAAGTATAAATAATGTTTTAATCTTAGATCAATTAAATTTTGATAATTGGACATCAATAATCAACTCTTCAACATATGTAATTACACCTGAATGTGGATGCACACATATTGCATCACTTTCTGAAACGAAACTTTGTGTTATTTATGATTCAAATAATGTTCCAGATATGATTGCAGAAGAATATGCGCCATGGAAGAAAAAATATACTAAACTATTCTCTAACAACCAAAATTTAGAAAAAGAATTAATTTCATTTATTGATTAATTTACTATCGTGTAAAAAATCTAAAACTTTTTTTACTGAAATTGAGTCCATTGTATCGGTCAGAATCATATAAGCATTTTTATATTCAGATAAGTTTGATTTTGAGATAACATTATCTTTAGCTAAAAAAAGAATTGGTGAATTACTTAGAGCTGCTATATGACCTGGGCCAGTATCATTACTAATTATAAAATTACTTTTTTTAGCGATGGAATAAATGATTTCAGGAGGTGATTTCTCACTTAAATCAATAACCTTCTTACATGCATTATTGATCGTTTCTACTGTTTGTTTATCTGATTTTTGCCCAATAACACAAATATTATATCCTTTTTTTTCTAGAGTACTTGCAAGTATTGCAAATTTATCTGGTGACCATTGCTTGTCCTTACCTGATTTAGAAACACCAGGTATCATTAAAATTATTTTATCTTCATTAATTGCCGTAATATCTCTGGAAAGCCAATCTACATTTTGATTAATTTCATTTACTCCAAGTAACTTTAGTTGATTGTATAAACCTTGTTGTGGAGATTCGGTTCCTTGTGGAGGAATTACATATTGAATATCACAACTAGAACGAGATCCGTTAACTTTTACTTCTGAAATAAATTTTAAGAATGACCAATAATTATTTGTTCTTTTAGAATTCTGTAAATCTATGATTAGATCATATTTATTTTGATTAATTTTTAATATAACCTTAAGAGAATCAATTATTCCTTTTCTATTATCTTTAAAAATCGAATTAAAATAATTTGAATTACTTAAAAACTTTACGTATTTTTCTTCAGTTAGCAAGTCAATAGTGGCATAATTAAAATATTGCTTAATTGATGCCATAGCAAGTATAGAAAGTGCAATATCACCAAGCGATCCATGCTTTACAACTAGTATTTTGTTAAATTGACTGTTGTTCATATAAGTCTACGTAACTTTGTACCATTTGGTTTTTTGAAAATGTTTTTGATATGTAGTCTTTACTATTTAAAGAAATATTAGAAAATTTTTCTTTATCTATTTTTATAATATTTTGAAGTTTTATATTTATTTCATTATATTTATGAGGATCTACTTTATAAATATCATCTAATTTATCAAGCTGATCTTTGACACCACCATAGTTAAAAGTAAGTATCTTTTTTTTCATTATTAATGCTTCGCTTATAGTTCTTCCAAACCCTTCAGCTTGTAAAGGAAAAGAGGTAATAATTGATGATAGGTAATATAAAGTTTTCAAATCATCTCTTAGTAGATTGCCTATAATCTTACATTTATGACCAAGGTTAAAACTTTGAATTTTATTTTGTAGTTTCTCTGTATAAGATTGATTTTTTGTATCACCTACAAAATAAAGTAAAAAATTATCATTTTGTATCTTATTAAATATATCTAAAAACTCAATTTGACCTTTCCAGTTTGTTAGCCTTGCAGGATATAGAATAATATTTTTTGAGATATCAATTTGATACTTATTTATTATATTTTCTGTTTGAGAATCTAGAATTGGTTTTTCAAAATATTTAACATCAACTCCTCTATTAATCACTTTGATTTTATTTGAATCCAAATTGTATTTTTTACAAATTTCATTTTTAACATAATTTGAAATTGCAACAATCTGATCAACTTTGGATAATTGCTTATTATAGATTTTTTTAAAATAAGAATTACCACTATACACATTATGAAATGTAGATATTGTTTTAAAGTTTCTATTTTTTATAAAACTTAAAATCCATGCTGGTGCTCTTGATCGTACATGAACAACATTAATATTTTGATTAAAAATTAATTTTTTTAATTGATTAGCAATTAATGGATAAATAAAAAAATTTTTTGAGTTAACTGGTAATTGAAAATGATCAGTATAATTTTTATCAATTTCCTTAATTAAACGCCCTCCATTAGAAATAATATTATTTTTTAAATTTAATTCAGATAAATAATTTGCGACTTCAATAGTGCCTCTTTCGACACCACCAGAATCTAAAGAGGGAAGAATTTGAGCGACATTAAATGATGACATTTTATTAAAATATAAGTATTTGTATCAAAGATGCCTTACTTTATTAATAAGAAAAAAGAAAGAATTCGCTATAAATCTATAAAGGGTAAGGGGCCTGGTATAATCTTTATCCATGGCCTTAACTCAGATATGAGTGGTCAAAAAGCTTTGTCTTTAGAAAGATTTGCGCTAAAAAATAGATTGCGGTTTACCCGTTTTGAATGCCGTGGTCATGGTAAATCTGATGGAAAATTCGAAGATTTTACAATTTCAGATTGGAAGAAAGACTTAATTGATATCATTGATAATATTGCAAAAGGTCCGCAAATTCTGGTTGGTAGCAGTATGGGTGGATGGTTAATGTTTTTAGCTGCCAAAGCAAGACCAAAAAGAATTGCTGGATTAATTGGTCTAGCGGCAGCACCTGATTATATCGATGGGTTTTATAAAAAACTCCCTTTAAAGAAAAAACAAGAAATGAATAAAAAAGGAATTATTAAATATTCCTCCTACGGGTTTAGTTATCTTATAAAAAAGAAATACATTGTTGAAGGTAGAAAAAATAAAATTTTAAATAAAGAATTCAAATGGAATAAGCCCTTAATTTTAATACAAGGACTAAAAGATAATGTTGTCACTCCAGATGTTCCAGAAAAAATAGTAAAAAAAGTTAAAGGTAATCAAATCCAAATAAAATTATTAAAAAATAGTGATCATAGATTATCCGATCCATTTGATTTAAAAATAATCAATGATTCTATTCAATCAATAATAAAAAGCTAAGCAGATTTTTCTTCTTGAATTAATACAGGTTGATCAAATTTATTGATCATTTCTTTTGGAACAATCTGCCAGAAGAGTAATTTCTCATTTTCCCAATTTTCGAGTAAATTCTTTGCGTACATTGAATTTGTTTCCTTGATATGTTCTTCAATTTTTTGATGTAAAACTTTTTCCCAATAATTTGTCATTTGTTGTTGATAGAAAATATCCTCAAGATTAATTCGAAGTGGTAGAGTGCCTTCTTTATCGTACACAAATGCCATACCTCCAGTCATTCCAGCTCCAAAATTATTTCCTACTTCGCCAAGAATAACTGCACTTCCTCCAGTCATATATTCACATCCATTATCACCACACCCTTCAATAACAGCATGTGCGCCAGAGTTTCTAACAGCAAATCTATCACCAGCAGTTCCAGCTGCAAAAAGTTTACCACGCGTTGCTCCATATAGGACAGTATTCCCAATGATAACATTCTTGTTTGTTTTTAATTGTGAAGATGAGCGTGGTTGAATAACAATTTTACCTCCTGATAATCCTTTTGCAACATAATCGTTAGCGTCACCAAAAACTTTAAGAGTTGTTCCTTGCACACTCCATGCTCCAAAAGATTGTCCAGCAGAACCATGAAAATTAACTGTAAAGAAATCCTCTGGAAGAGAACTCATTCCTTTTGTAGTAGTAATTTCTGATGCAAGTCTTGTACCAATAGCTCTATCAGTATTTTTGATATTATAGTTTAGTTCAATTTTTTGATCTGTTTCAAAGAAAGAATTAGCATCCTCTATGATTTTAATATCAAGGCTATCGCTAACTTTATTAATTGTATTTTTCTTTATGTCAAATTCTCCAACTGATGAATCAATTGTTTGAATAATTGGATTTAAATCTAAATCATCAAGATCAGAACTTCCTCTACTGACTTGATATAAAAGATCAGATCTTCCAACTACTTCATCAAGAGAAGAAAAACCTAGTGATCCTAAAATTTCTCTTACTTCATCAGCAATAAAACTAAAAAGGTTAATTACTTTTTCTGGTGTACCGGTAAATTTTTCTCTAAGTTTTTCATCCTGAGAGCAAACTCCAACGGGGCAAGTATTTGAATGGCATTGTCTAACCATTATACAGCCCATAGCAACTAAACTTGCTGTCCCAATTCCATATTCTTCTGCCCCAAGCATAGCCGCAATAACAATATCTTTTCCTGTTTTCAAACCTCCGTCAGTTCTAAGAACAACTTTATCCCTTAAATTATTTAGAGATAGAACTTGATGTACTTCACTTAATCCAAGTTCCCAAGGAAGTCCTGCATACTTAATACTTGTTTGTGGGCTTGCCCCAGTTCCACCATTATGACCTGATATGAGTATCGTATCAGCTTTTGCCTTTGCAACACCAGCTGCGACTGTCCCAATCCCTGACTGAGCAACTAACTTAACGCATACTTTAGCTCTTGGATTAATTTGTTTCAAATCGTAAATAAGCTGAGCTAAATCTTCGATAGAATAAATATCATGATGAGGAGGAGGACTAATAAGCGTCACACCTTCAGTTGAATGTCTTAGTTTAGCAATTAATTCTGTAACTTTTCCTCCTGGCAATTGTCCACCCTCACCAGGTTTCGCACCTTGTGCAACTTTAATTTCAATTTCTTCACAATTATTTAAATACTCCGCTGTTACCCCAAATCGTCCACTTGCAATTTGTTTAATTTTTGATGATGCGTTATCTCCATTTGGCTTAGGTTTAAATCTAATCGGATCTTCACCACCTTCACCTGAATCTGATTTAGCTCCTATCCTATTCATTGCTACTGAAAGAGTTTCGTGCGCTTCTGGACTTAGGGCTCCAAGTGATATTCCTGGTGCAACTAGCCTTTTTCTAATTTCTTGAGAAGGTTCTACTGTATTAGAGTTACTATTATCGTTATTCTTTTTGAAGTCTAAAAGATCACGAATATTTATAGGATCCATTTCATCTATCATTATAGAATATTTTTTAAATAAAGAATAATTATTAGAAGTTACTGCAGTTTGAAGCATGTGAATTGATCTTGCTTCAAAAGCATGTTTTTCGCCATCAAATCTGTAGCGATAGTTTCCTCCAATTGGTAGCGTAATAACACTTTCTTCATAAGCCTTGTCATGAGCTAATCTAGATCTTCTTTCAATACCACTGATTCCGATACCAGATATTTTAGAACTCATAGAAGGGAAATATTTGCTCATTAAATTTCTACTAAGACCAATTGCTTCAAAGTTACAACCACCTCGATATGAATTAATTACTGATATTCCCATTTTACTCATAGTCTTAAGCAAACCATTATTTATAGAATTAATGAATCTCTCTACACATTCTTCATATGAGAGATTTTTAAATAATCCCTTTTTATGTCTTTCCGCTATAGCTTGTTGTGCCATATATGCATTTACACTTGTTGCTCCTACTCCAATAAGCACTGCAAAATATTGTACATCTAAACATTCTGCAGATTGAACATTTAAGGAAATAAAAGTTCGAAGATTTTGTTTAATTAAATGATGATGAACAGAACTTGTAACTAATATCATAGGAAGAGCTATTCTTGTTTTAGACATTTCTTTGTCACTTAAAATTATATGAACATACCCCTCTCTAACAGCTTGTTCTGCTTCTAGGTTAATTCTTGCAATTTCTGTCTCAAAATTATTTTCAGTATTTGTTTTATCCATTGTAGTGTCAATGATCTTCACAGTATCTTTCATATATTTACGCATAGATTTGAATTGCTCAATTGAAAGAACAGGAGAGTTTAATTGTAAATGATCACATTGATCTTCATCTTCATCAAGAATATTACTTAAGTTTCCAATTCTAGTTCGAAGACTCATAACAACTCTTTCTCTTAATGAATCAATTGGTGGGTTTGTAACTTGACTAAAATTTTGTCTAAAAAAGTGATGGAGTCCTCTATATTTATTTGAAAGTACAGCTAACGGAGTATCATCTCCCATCGATCCCGTTGCTTCTTTTTTTTCAGCAATCATCGGATGAAGTATTAATTCGATGTCTTCTACTGACCAGGCAAAGCATGCCATTCTTTTTCGTAGATCTCCAGAGTCTAAATCTCTAAATTCCTCATCAACAGATTGAACAAGTTTATCAATATACGTAATTTTTTTAGTCCAATCACCAAATGGTTTAGTTTCTGCTAAATACTTTTTTATCTCATGATCTTTAAAAAATTTTTTCTCTTTGAAATTGACTGCTATTAATTGACCTGGTCCTACCCTACCTCTTTCTACTATTTCATTTTCTTTAATATCAACCATTCCAGTTTCAGAACCAGCAATAAGAAGATTTTTTGTCAGTGTATATCTTATAGGTCTAAGGCCATTTCTATCCATTCCAGCAATAGCCCAATCACCGTACGCGCCACATATTGCTGCTGGACCATCCCATGGCTCCATAACTGCTCCACCATAAGCGTATAAATCTTTTATTTTTTTTGGAAAATCTCTTCTATGGGACCAAGCTTCTGGAATTGTTATTATTTTAGCCATAGGTAAAGAGCGATTAGCTTTGACTAATAACTCTATTGTTGAATCTAATGCAGCAGAGTCAGACGCTTTAGAATCAATTATGGGTTTTAAATCATCTATATTGTTGCCAAAATTTTTATGTTCCATTCTTGGTTCATGAGCAGCCATCCAATTTTTATTACCTTTAAGTGTATTTATTTCACCATTATGTGCAATCACTCTAAAAGGCTGTGCTAAAGACCATGTAGGAAATGTATTAGTTGAATAACGCTGGTGATAAACTGCATATCTAGAAATAAAATTCTCATTTTGGATATCTGGATAAAAATTGGAAAGTTGTTCTGCTAAAAACATACCTTTATAAACAATGGACTGACAAGATAGTGAGCAAATATAAAAGTCTGAAATATTTTGATTTCTAATTTCTTTTTCTATTCTTTTTCTAATTATATAAAGTTTATTATCAAATTGCTTTTCATCTTCTAGTTCTTCATTACAAATTAGTATTTGTTCTATTTCAGGCCTTGTTGCTTTTGCTTTATCACCAATAATCGATGAATTAATTGGGACGTGTCTCCAACCATATATTTTCAAACCTTCTTTAATTATTTCAGATTCAACAATTGTACGAGCATTTTCTTGAGCGGCAAAATCTGTACGTGGTAAAAAAATCATGCCAACCCCGAAAGGTAAATCATTAGGAGTGTGACCCGTTCTTTCTATTTGTTTAGTAAAAAAATTCTTTGGTATGGATAACTGTATTCCTGCACCATCACCTGTTTTACCATCAGCATCAACTGCTCCCCGGTGATACAAAACTCTTAAAGCTTGAACTCCTAACTCGACTATTTCTCTTGTCTCAGAGCCGTCCAAAGATGCAATTAGTCCAACACCACATGATGAATGTTCATCTTGTTCATTATAAACGTGATTTTCTTCTAGAAATTTTTTATTCTTTTTATACTTTTCAATAAAGTGATTAGACATTTACTGCTTTCTTATTAATATTATTTTTATCGGCATAATTGTTTTCTAAATATTCATTAATATTCTTTGCTGCATCACGACCATCTTTGATTCCCCAAACAACTAAACTTGCACCGCGAACAATATCTCCAGCAGCAAATACTCCATCAATTGATGTCATCATATTTTTATAATTAATTTTTAATGTACCCCATCTTGTAACTGTCAGGTTGTTATGATCAAAAAGCTTTGGTAAATCTTCAGGTTCAAAACCTAAAGCTTCTATAGCTAAATCAACATCTAGGTCCTTTTCCGTACCTTCTTTTGGCTCAGGCTTCCTTCTACCTGACTCATCTGGTTCTCCAAGTTGCATTAAAACAGTTCTGACATTTTTTAAAGATCCGTTTCCCGAATATTCAGTTGGTAAAGTCAACCATTGAAAATCAACACCCTCTTCTATTGCATTTTGAACTTCTCTTTGCGAACCAGGCATGTTTGTCTTATCACGTCTGTAAAGACACTTAACAGATTTTGCTCCTTGTCTTACAGCTGTTCTAACGCAATCCATAGCGGTATCACCGCCGCCAATGACAACTACATTTTTTCCATTTGCGTTTAATCTTCCATTTGTAAAATCTTCAACTTTATCTTTTAAACCAGTCTTGTTACTTGCTATTAGAAAATCTAAAGCTGGTACAACATTATTAAAATTAGATGTGTTTAGATTGATTTCTCTAAATTTGTAAACACCGGTTGCTATAAGAACTGCATCATGCTTAGTTTTAATATCTTCAAAAGTAATGTCTTTGCCAATATCGCAGTTTAATTCAAACTTAA
This sequence comes from uncultured Alphaproteobacteria bacterium, assembly GCA_902585605.1. GTDB lineage: Bacteria > Pseudomonadota > Alphaproteobacteria > HIMB59 > CACPNW01. Next base: position 533,969 of record CACIED010000001.1, on the reverse strand, counting down.
TTCCACTTTCTTTAAGTCGATTTGTTCTTCTTATAACAATATCTTTTTCTAGTTTAAAATTTGGGATACCATAAATTAAAAGACCACCTGGTCTGTCGTAGCGATCATAGATTGTAACTTGAAATCCTTTTTTACGAAGTTCTTCTGCTGCAGCTAATCCAGCAGGGCCAGAGCCGATAATTCCCACGCTTTGGTTTCTTTCTTCAACTGGTTCTATATTTTTAACCCAACCTTCTTCCCAAGCTTTATCCGTAATATATTTCTCTATTGATCCTATAGTAACAGTACCGTGACCAGATTGTTCAATTACACAGTTACCTTCACACAAACGATCTTGGGGACATATACGACCACAAATTTCAGGCATATTATTTGTAGAGCTGGAAATTTCAAATGCCTCCTGCATTCTATCCTCAGCAGTTAGTTTTAACCAATCTGGAATATTATTGTGCAAAGGACAATGAACTTGGCAGAAAGGAACACCACATTGAGAACATCTGGAGGCTTGTTCTTCTGCCTTTAGTGAGGCATATTTAGAGTAAATTTCATCAAATGATTTTACTCTTTCTTTAGCAGATATTTTATTAGGATTTTCCTTGTTTATTTTTGTAAATTTAAGCATTTAGTTATCATTTGTTTACTATTTTATCTAGATCAAACCAAATACACATTCAAGATAAGAAAGGAAACAATAATTTTATAATAATAGTACCAATTATGTACTAAAAATAAAGAAACCCTTAATTTACAACAATTTTTTTAAGTATTTGTAGAGTGTCCTGTGGATTAATATCAAGATTTTGGAATGATTTATCAACGTTTACAATAAGATTGTCTTTTTCAAATAGTGTTAACTGTTCTGACGTAAGAGGAGAAAATGGTGTTTTTTCAGCAATGTTTATCATAGGTTTCATTACTGCCATAGGAACAGGAACAAAAACTCTAGTTTTGTTTAAAAAATCAGAAATATGATTAAAAAATTCTTTGTAAGAATAAATCCTTGGACCGGCAAGCTCATAAATATTTTTCTTTTCAATCTGAGAATTAATTAGTTGATCAACAGCAAGAGATACATCATCAATAAACACTGGTTGGAATTTTGTTGAACCATCGCCAAAAAGTGGGACAAAAAATGAAACTTTAAATATTGGTAAAAGCCGTTTCATGAAAATATCACCACCGCCTATAATAACGCCTGGTCTAATAATAATTACATTATCTAATTGTTTAAAAGCTTCCTTTTCAGATTTATGGATTGAAATGCTTCTTGTTGAATTTTTATCAATATCTACACCAAGACCAGAAAAAAGAATGAATTGTTTTAATTCTTTACTAGATTTTAAATTTCTAATAAGTTTCTGATTAAACTTATAAATTGTACTATTAAAATCTCCTTTTTTTTGATCGTATGTAGTTTTTAAATTAATGCACACTTCGGCATTATTTAGAACAGATTTAAGCCTTTTGTCTTCTAATGAAGAATAACGAAATGGAATTACCTGTCCTGTTACACCTAAAAGTCGGATTTTAGCTTCTTGCACAGATCTTTGATATGGAACAATGATTTTATGGCCTTTTTTAGTAAGACGTCTTATTAGATGTTTACCTACAAAACCTGCACCTCCAAAAATTACTATTGATTTCATGACCTTTAATTAAATAAATGATATAGAAAAAAAATATAAATTATACAGGTAATAAAATCAAAATGAATATAAATTTCTATAAAGGAGATCTTCCAGCAAGTTTTAAAGCTTCTAATATTATTGCATTGGATAGTGAAACAATGGGATTAAATCCTAAAAGAGATAAATTATGTTTAGTCCAAATTTCTAACGGTGATGAAGTGTGTCATCTGGTAAAAATTGACTTATCTACTGAAAAACCTCTAAATTTAATTAAAATTCTTAAGAATAATAAAATTCAAAAAATTTTTCATTATGCTAGGTTTGATGTAGCCGTATTCAAACACAACTTCAAAATTAATATTAAAAATATTTACTGTACTAAAATTGCATCAAAGTTAGTTAGGACCTATACTGATAAACATGGATACAAAGATCTTTGCAGTGAATTATTAGGAAAATCGATTTCAAAAACTGAACAATCCTCTGATTGGGGTGGAGAATTAACAAAAGAACAACAACAATATGCTGCAAATGATGTTTTATATTTACATAAAATAAAAGATAAGCTGGATAAAATGTTGTTGAGAGAAAAAAGAGTTAAAATTGCTAGAGCTTGTTTTGATTTTATTCCATATAGAACTGACTTAGATATTAATGGTTGGTCAGAACATGATATATTTAAACATTAATGAAAAATAATCATAAAATACTGAACAGTGCAAAAAGAACTCTAACAAGTGAACTAAATAGTATTAAAAACTTGAAATCTACATTTAATACTAACTTTTGTAAGGCAGTTAATTTGATATATAACGCTAAAGGTAAAATTGTTATAACAGGAGTCGGTAAGAGCGCACATATTGGAAATAAAATTTCTGCGACACTTACATCTACAGGAACAGCATCATATTTTGTTCATGCAACAGAGGCCAGTCATGGTGATTTAGGAAGTATAAAAAAAGATGATTGCGTTATAGCAATTTCAAATTCAGGTGAAACATCAGAACTAAACAATATAATTCAGTTTACCAAAAGATTTAATATAAAACTTGTAAGCATAACTAGTAATTCGAGAAGTACTTTACATAAAAATTCTAATGTAGGTATTTTGTATAAGAAACCAAAAGAAGCATGTCCACTTAATTTAGCACCTACAAGTTCAACTTCAATGTGTATGATTATCGGAGATTGTATCGCGATTGCATTACTAGAATTAAGAGGATTTAAAAGTAAAGAATTTAAAAATCTTCATCCTGGAGGTAATCTCGGCAAAGATCTAAAAAACTTAAGTGAAGTTATGCATATTAAAAAAGAACTGCCGCTCGCAAAAGTGAATGAAAAAATGTCTAAAGCACTAATAACCATGACTCAAAAAAGTTTTGGTTGTATAGGAGTAATTAATCAAAAAAAACAAATAGTTGGGATAATCACAGATGGCGATTTAAGAAGAAAATTAAATTCTAAATTTTTTGAAAAAAAAGCATCTGATATAATGACAAAGAATCCCACTTTAGCAGATAAAAATATGTTAGTTGGAGAAGCAATAAACTTAATGAATACAAAAAAAATTACTAGCTTATTTATTTGTGATAAAAAAACACCATTAGGAATAGTTCATATACATGACTTACTAAGATTGACGAGTTAAATTGAATTTTATTTTATTCATTAATAGAAAATTAATTCTAACACTTTCAGTAATAATGTTATTTATCTTTTTAATCTTTATTTTTATTAAACAAATTTCAACAAGTAATGAAAAATTAAAAAATATTCAAACTAAATCAACAAACGTGGATATATCTCAACCGAAATTTGCAATAAATAATGAAACTAAAAAAATTTATATTACTGCAGAAGAAGGAAATTTTTTAAATAAAAATGAAATTCTATTGAGAGAAAATGTAAGATTTAAATCAAACGATTTCAGTATTGAAACAGAAAATGTGATTTTCGATAGAAATGAACAAACTGCACATAGTAAAACTAAATCATTATTTAAATCGGAAAACACTGAGATATCATCTGATGGTTTTGATATTCATGAAAAAGGGAACAAAATAATTTTTTATGGTAATGCGTATATTATATTAAAATGAAAATTTTCATAAAAATTGTTTTTATATTTATACTTCTATGTGTAACAAAACTAATAGCTAGAGAACAAGGTCAGACAGAAATTACTACTGAAGATGGAGTAGAAGTTTATCAAGATGAAAAATATTATTTATTAAAAAAAAATGTTAAAATTGTTTCAGATAATTTTATATTAAATGCTGATAATGTAAAAATAAATTTTGATAAAAATTTATATGATATTATTTCTTTAAACGCTGCTGGCAATGTAAATTTTAATTCTTCAGAATTTGATATGAAAGGCAGTGGAGAAAAATTAGAACTCACAATCAAAATACAAGATCTTAAAATTGAAGGCAGCAAATCAATATTAATCACACAAGATTTCGAAATGCAATCAAATGGGTCTATAAAAGTTAATAATCTGAATGGAAGTTTTCTTTTAAAGGGCTCAAATTCAAAATTATTTAGCAATAATATTTTGATTAAAGCAGAATTTATAGATGGTTTATTTTCAAATTCAATGGATCAAAAAGAAATAAGTTTGTTAAAAGTGAAAGATAAAAAAATTTCATATATTAAAAACAACAACACTGAGATGTATGCGAAAAAAATAAATTTTGATAATAAAACTTCAATAATTGAACTAATCGATAATGTGGCTATTATTCGTGATGGAGAAAAAATAACTGGTGATTATGGTACACTTGATACAGAAAATAATTCATATAAGATAAAATCTAATGATAAAACTAAAGTTAAGGTAATAATTGAAAATAATGAATAAAAAGTTTCAGATTTTAGATAATGGATTGACAATAAACAAAATTTCAAAAACTTATGGGAATAAACAGGTCGTTAGAGATATAAGTATTTCTATTAAAAGAAGGGAGGTTGTAGGATTGTTAGGACCTAATGGGGCAGGTAAAACTACAACTTTTTATATTATTGTTGGTTTAGTCAAACCAGATACAGGTAGTATAATACTAGACAAACTGGATGTATCAAATCTGCCAATTTATCTAAGAGGTAAACTTGGTATAAGTTATCTTCCTCAAGAGGCATCAATTTTTAGAGGTATGAATGTAGAAGATAATCTATTATCAATTATTGAAATTAAAGAAAAAGATAAAAATAAACAAAATATTATTTTACAGAATTTACTTAATGAATTTGATATTAACCATGTACGTAAATCAAAATCAATTGTTCTATCAGGTGGAGAAAGGAGAAGATTGGAAATTGCTAGAACTCTTGCTACTGAACCAAAATACTTACTTTTAGATGAACCTCTTACAGGCATTGATCCTGTCTCTATTGAAGAAATTAAAATAATAATAAAAAAGTTAAAAGATAGAAATATTGGAGTTTTAATAACTGATCATAATGTTAGAGAGACATTAAAAATAGTTGATAAGGTTTATATAGTAAATGAAGGTGCTATTTTCTATGATGGAGACCCAATAACGGCAATTAATGACGAAAAAATTAAAAAATTTTATCTAGGATCAGATTTTAAATTATAAAATGATTAGCTATACTATTAGTAATGGTATTAATGGAACACCTCGTATACCTGGAGACAAATCTATTTCGCATAGATCAATAATAATACCTTCGATTTCAAACGGTATTTGTGAAATTAAAAATATATTAAAATCCGATGATGTTCTGCATACACTTAAAGCTTTCAAAAATATGGGTGTTAAAATTCAAGAAAAAAATAATATTTTAATTATTTATGGTAATGGTTTAAATTCTTTAAAAAAACCTAAAAGTGAAATCTACCTTGGAAACTCTGGAACCAGTGCTAGACTATTGATAGGACTTTTATCATCTCAGAACTTTGATACACTTTTAACAGGTGATGCATCTCTTTCAAAAAGACCCATGAAAAGAATTTCAGACCCTTTGAGTAAGATGAATGCAAGAATTAATACAACTAATGGTACTTTACCTATATCAATTAAAGGTAATGATTTATCAAACAATAAAATTAATTTAAAGATTCCATCTGCGCAAATAAAATCAGGAATTCTTCTTGCAAGCTTAAATACTGAAGGGGAAACAATAATAAATGAAAATAGGGTAACAAGAGATCACACAGAAACAATGTTAGAGTCATTTGGAGCTAATTTAAAAATTGTAAAAAATGATTATAAAAAAACAATTAAAATTAGTGGAAAAAAAGAATTGAATTCTAAAAATATAGATGTTCCTAATGATTTATCAAGTAGTGCTTTTTTTATTGTAAGTGCACTAATTAATAAGAATTCAAAATTGCTTCTTAAAGATATTAACAATAATCCTACTAGAAATGGAATTATTTTAGCACTAAAAAAAATGGGAGCTTCAATTAATATTCTCAATCAAAGACTGAGTAACAATGAAAAAATTTGTGATATTGAAGTGAAAACATCCAATTTAAATGGGTGTGAACTTGGTCCTGAAATGGCAGATCTAATGATAGATGAATATCCAATTCTTGCTGTGGCTGCATCATTTGCAAGCTCACCAAGCATTTTTCGTGGATTAACTGAATTAAGAGTTAAAGAAAGTGATAGATTAAACTTAATATTAATCAATTTACAAAGTTGTGGAGTAGATTGTAAAATAGTAGATGATGATCTCTTTATTTTTCCTTCAAAAAAATATGAAATAAAAAAAAATATAATTCAAACAGATTTTGATCACAGAATAGCTATGGCTTTTGCAATAATGGGAACTAAGATTGGTCCTTTAGAAATTAAAGACTCAGAGTCTATAAATACTAGTTTTCCTAATTTTAAGGATGAGATTAATAAAATTGGTGGTAGACTTATTTGAAACATAAAATTGTAACTATTGACGGACCTGCGGCCTCGGGGAAAGAAAAAATCTCGAAATATATTAGTAAAAAATGGCAATTAAAACACCTTGATTCAGGAATACTATATAGAAGATTAGGTTATATTTTATTGAAAGATAAGGTTGAAATCGACAAAATAGAAGAAGTCAAAAAAAAAATTAAAAAAATTAAATCAATTCCCTATAGAAAAAGTAAGAAGATTCGAACTCAACAAATAGCAAAAATAGCTTCAAAAATTGCCATATACAATTGTGTAAGGGAATTTATTAATAAATTGCAATATGATTTTGTAAAAGAAAATAAATATTATAAAGGTTTTGTTATTGATGGAAGAGACATAGGATCTGTTGTTTTTAAAAAAGCCAACTTGAAACTATATATTGACGTAAATCCTAAAATTAGAGCAAAAAGAAGATATAAACAGTTGATTGATAGTGGTGAAAAGTCTATATACCGAAAAATTTTGAGAGATATTGAATTGAGAGATAACAAAGATAAATTAAGAAAAAACTCACCGCTTGTAGTGCCTAAAAATGCTTTTATTGTTAATAATAACGGTGAATTTAAAGATACGATAAAACAAATTAACAACATATTCAAAGATTTTTAAAATGAAAACAGAGCAAAGTAATAAAATATCTAATTCTGAATACGATGCTTTAATCTCTAAATCATTAAGTAGTTCCTCTGCTAAAGAAAAAAGTATTGCCACTGGTATAATTATCTCAGTAGAAAATGAAATTGTTACAATAGATGTTGGGTTAAAAAGTGAGGGTCGTATTCCTTTAAGTGAATTTTCAAGACCAGGTCATAAAACAGAAATTGAAATAGGTGATGAAATAGAAGTATTTATAGAAAACGTAGATAGTTCAAATGGGGAGACAATACTTTCTAGAGAAAAGGCTGTTAAACAAAAAGCATGGCAAAATCTGCAGTTAAGTTTTAACGAAAATAAAGTTGTAACAGGAATTCCATTTAATAGAGTTAAAGGTGGAATGAGTGTAGATTTAGATGGTGTCACTGCTTTTCTTCCAGGGAGTCAGATAGATACTAGGCAAATTATAAAAGATACAAAAGAATTATTAAATAAACCTTTAGAATTGATGATCTTAAAAATGGATAAATATAGAGGGAATATTGTAGTATCAAGAAAAGCAATAACAGAGAATGAACTTAAAGAGCAAAGATCAGAACTTTTAAAAAATATAAAAGAAGGTTCTGTAGTTGAAGGAAAAGTTAAAAATATAACAGATTATGGCGCATTTATTGATTTAGGAGGAATAGATGGTTTAGTCCACGTTACAGATATTTCATGGACTAAAATCAGTAATCCATCAGAAGTTCTGGAGTTGAATTCAACAATTAAAGTAAAAGTTTTAAAATTTGATGAAGAGCTTTCTAGATTAAGCCTGGGTATTAAACAACTTACTGAAAATCCATGGGATGAAGTAAAGTCAAAAATTAATCTAAATGATAAAGTCGTAGGTACTGTAATTAGTATGAATGATAATAATGTTAATATTGTAATTAACAAAAATTATGATGGAGTGGTAAGTTTAAATGAGCTTAGCTGGTTAAAAAAACCTCCACATCCATCTAAAATAGTAAGTTTAAACCAAGAAATTGAAGTTTTAGTTTTAGAAATAGATGATGATAAAAAAAGAATTAATTGTAGCTTAAGACAAATGAAAGAAAATCCCTGGAATAAACTTAAAGATAAATTTAATGTGAATGATACTTTAGAAACAGAAATTGTAAATATTGTTGATTTTGGAATATTTGTAAAAGTTATTGATGAAATTGATGGTATGGTGCATATTTCAGATTTAAGCTGGGATGAAAAAGAGTGTGAAACAATTATTAAAAGTTTTAAGAAGGGCGATCAGTTAAAAGTCAAAATATTAGATATAAACGCTGATAAAGAAAGAATCAGTTTGGGTATTAAACATTTAAAAAATGATCCTGTCCAAGACTTTATTGAATCAAATCCAATAAACTCTAATGTAACCGGTACAATTATTGAAATTGACGAAAAAGGATTAAAGGTCGAGTTAGATAAAGAAAATAAGATATTTGGTTTTATAAAAAAATCTAATCTTTCTAACGATAAAAATCAAAATAAAACAGATAGGTTTGCATTGGATGAAAAAATTGATTCAGTAATTATTTCTTTAGATTCCAAAAGTAGATCACTCAATCTATCAATAAAAGAACTTGAAATTCGAGATGAAAAAGAAGCACTTAGTAAGTATGGTTCTAGCACATCAGGCGCTTCACTAGGCGATATTTTAGGTTCAGTCCTTAAAAAATAAGGCTGATGCTCAAATCAGAAATATTAGAGAGATTACAAAAAAAACATAACAACCTAAACAACGAGGATATTGAGGTAATATTTAATATTTTTATAAAAAAAATTACTGACTCTCTTAAACAGGGAAAAAATATTGAAATAAGAGGTTTTGGTACTTTAAGTAAAAAAATAAATAAAGAGAAGTATGTTAGAAATCCAAAAACAAATGAAAAAATATTTAAAAATAAAAGTTATAAATTACACTTTAAAATAGGTAAAATATTACATAATAGAATAAACTCCTATACAAATTCGGATTAATGGAATGAGGTCAAAGAAAGTTATTGTTGCATTAGATAGCAGTAACTTAAACAAGACAATAAATTTAGTTAAAATTTTAAAAAATGAAGTATATGCTTTTAAAGTTGGATACCAGTTTTTTTTTAATTATGGTCTTAACGGTTATAAAAAAATATACGCTATTTGCCCTAGAATTTTTCTTGATTTAAAATTACATGATATTCCAAATACTGTAAAAAGGGGAATAAAAGCAATAATAAAAATTAAACCATTACTAACAACTATACATATTTCGGGAGGAGATGAAATGATGCAATCATCAAAAATAAAGAAGGCTAGAACAAAAATATTAGGAGTCTCTATTTTAACTAGCTTGGATAAAAAACAAACTAAGAAATATTATAATGAAAGTAAATTGTTACTATTAGTAAAAAAATTTGCCAGAGAAGCAAAAAAGAATAATTTAGATGGTGTTGTATGTAGCCCAAAGGAAATTAAATTTATTAGGAAAGAAGTTGGGAAAAACTTTATAATTGTAACACCTGGAATTAGAATAAATGATAAAATTAAAAGTGATGATCAAAAAAGAACAGCAACCCCAGAAAATGCAATCAATTTAGGGGCAAATTTTTTAGTTATAGGTAGACCAATCACCGAGTCAAAAGACCCACTGAAAATTTTAAAAGAGATTAATAGAACAATTAATTAATAATGTTTACCAAAATATGTGGAATAAATAATAAAAATACACTGCTGTGCTGTGAAAAAAATGATGTTGACTTTTTTGGTATGATTTTTTATCCAAAAAGTCCAAGAAATATATCATTTCAAAATGCAAGTTTTCTACAAAAATTATCTCAAGATTTAAAGATCAAAGGTGTTGGTGTTTTTGTAAATAAAAATATTAATGAATTGGAAAACATAATAAAAAATTTAAATTTAAAATATGTACAATTACATGGATCAGAAAATAAAGAGTATATAAAAAGAATTAAAAAAAATGGTGTAAAAATTATTAAATCAATTTCAATTAATAATAATAACGACTTAAATGAGATTGATAATTACAAGGACTCTGATTATCTTCTATTTGATTACAAACCTTTAAAGAACGAACTACCAGGAGGTAATTCCAAAAGTTTTGATTGGAATATTCTGAAAAATCTAGAAACTGAAAAACCCTGGTTTTTATCTGGTGGGATTAACGCTAATAATATCACTCAGATTCTTGAAGAAATTAAACCTCCAGGAATAGATTTATCATCAGGGGTTGAAAAAGAGCTTGGCATTAAAGATAATCAGATTATAAATAATTTTGTCGAAAAATTGAAATATGCTTAAGAATACATACAAAAATTATCCAAATGAAAAAGGATACTTTGGCCAATTTGGTGGAAGATATGTTTCCGAAACTTTAATGCCATTAATTCTCGAAGTAGAGAAAGAATATGAAAAAATAAAAAATGATAAAAATTTTAATAACGAATTTAACCATTATTTGAAAACTTATGTTGGTAGACCAAGTCCACTATTTTTTGCTGAAAGAATTACTAACGATCTTGGTGGGCCAAAAATTTATTTTAAAAGAGATGAGTTGAACCATACGGGTGCTCATAAAATAAATAATTGTATGGGCCAGATTTTATTAGCAAAAAAAATGGGTAAAACTAGAATTATCGCTGAAACAGGAGCGGGTCAACACGGTGTAGCTACAGCAACAGTATGTGCTTTATTTGGTTTGCCGTGTATTGTTTATATGGGAGAAAAAGACATAGAAAGGCAATCACCTAATGTTTTTAGAATGAAATTACTTGGAGCAGAAATACGTTCTGTTTCAACTGGTTCAAAATCTCTGAAAGATGCTATGAATGAAGCTCTAAGAGATTGGGTAACAAATGTTAAAGATACTTTTTATATAATAGGTACAGCTGCAGGACCTCATCCATACCCAGCAATGGTGAGAGATTTTCAATCTATAATTGGTACAGAAGTTAGAGAACAACTAGAAAAGGCAGAAGGAAGATCACCAGATTTATTAATGGCCTGTATTGGTGGTGGATCAAATGCTTTGGGGCTTTTTCATGAATTTTTAGATGACTCAAATGTTGAAATGATTGCTGTTGAAGCAGCTGGTCACGGTATAGATACCAACAAGCATGCAGCAAGTTTAACTGGTGGAAAACCTGGGGTGTTGCATGGAAATAAAACGTATTTATTACAATCAAAAAATGGTCAAATTCAAGAAGCACACTCCATTTCAGCTGGTTTAGATTATCCAGGTATTGGACCAGAGCATTCCTTTTTATTTGAAGAAAAAAGAGTAACATACATGTCAGCAACAGATAAGGAAGCTCTAGATGCATTTCAATACTGTTGTAAATTAGAAGGTATAATTCCTGCTTTAGAACCAGCACATGCATTGGCCGCCTTAAAGAAAATTGCAAAAAACTACAGTAAAGATAAAATTTTTGTAATGAATATGTGTGGTAGAGGCGATAAAGATATTTTTACAATAGCTGATGAACTAAAAATTAAAATTTAAATGGCTAATTTAATTAGTCAGGTATTCAAAAATAATAAAAAAAAATTGGTAACATTCGTTACTGGAGGCGACCCTGATCTAGATACAAGTTTAGAAATTATTAAGACTATAATTAATAATGGTGCTGATATAATTGAAATTGGAATGCCATTTTCGGATCCAATGGCAGATGGACCAACAATTCAATTATCAAGTAATAGAGCTATTAACGAAGGAACTGATTTAGAAAATATATTTTTTTTAGCTAGTGAGGCAAAGAAAAGAAAAGGCGATCTACCAATTATTCTAATGGGTTACTATAACTTAATCCTATATTTTGGAATTAAGAAGTTCGTAAAAAAATGCAAAGAAAATGGGGTTGATGGCCTAATTATTGTTGATTTACAACCTGAAGAAGATGATGATTTAATTAATGAACTGAAAAATAACCAAATTGATCTAATTAGATTAATTACCCCTACAACTGATAAGGACAGGCTAAAGCTGATACTAAAAAATGCTAGTGGTTTTTTGTATTATGTAAGTGTAATGGGAATTACTGGTCAAAAATCTGCAAATTTAAAAGACCTAGAAAAATCGGTAGCATTTATTAAAACACACTCAAACTTACCTGTTATTCCTGGTTTTGGGATTAAAAACTCAACTGATGTAAATAATATATGTAAAATAGCAGATGGTGCGGTTGTTGGTTCTAGTATAATTAAAATTATTGAAGAAAATTTAAATAATAAAAAAAAAATGATATCAGAAATTGATAAGTTTTCTAAAGATTTAAAAAATGGAACTAAAATATGAATTGGCTGACAAATTTTGTTAAACCTAAATTATCTTCGCTTGTAAAAAGAAGAGAAGTGCCAGAAAAATTATGGAATAACTGTGTTTCATGTGGAAATATGATTCATCATAAAGATTTAAAAGACAATTTATATGTTTGTGTAAATTGTAATTATCATTTTAGAATGTCTGCAGATGATAGAATAAAATTATTTTTTGAAGCCGGAAATTATAATGAAATTAGTCCTGATAAAATTTCAGATGATCCATTAAATTTCACAGATAAAAAAAAATATAAAGATAGGTTGAAAGAATATAGAAAGAAAACAAACAGAGAAGATGCTTTCATACTTATTCAAGGTAAAATTAAAGATAAAGAAATTATTTCTGGAGTTATGAATTTTGAATTCATGGGTGGATCTATGGGCAGAGCAGTCGGAGGAGCAATAGTTAAGGGAGCTAAAATTGCTATTAAAAACAAATTACCTTATGTAATTGTTACTGCATCTGGTGGTGCTAGAATGCAGGAAGGAATTGTAAGTTTGATGCAAATGCCCAGAACTATTGCTGCAGTAGATTTGTTAAATGAAAATAATATTCCATACATAGTAGTTTTAACTGAGCCTACAACAGGTGGGGTAACTGCGTCTTTCGCAATGTTAGGTGATATAACAATAGCTGAGCAAGGTGCAACAATAGGATTTGCGGGTAAAAGAGTTATACAAGACACTATTAGAGAAGAATTACCTATTGATTTTCAAAAAGCTGAATACCTGAAAGATCATGGAATGGTAGATATTGTTTCTCATAGGAAAGATCTAAGAGAAACATTATACAAAGTATTGGATCATATAAGTTAATTGGTGAAATCTAAAACAGAAAAGTTATTAGATGAGCTTGTCAAACTTCATCCTAAGTATATTGATCTATCGTTAGACAGATTAGGATTTTTATTGAAAAAACTAAATAATCCTCAAAATCATCTCCCAAGAACTATTCATATTGCAGGGACTAACGGAAAAGGTTCAGTTCAAAGTTTTATAAGGCAAATCTTAGTTGATAATGGATATAAGTGTGATGCATATATTTCTCCACATTTGTCAAATTTTAATGAAAGAATAATACTAAATAATAATGAAGTAAATACAAACAAACTGTACAATACTTTAAAATATGTAAAAAAAATTAATAATAAAAAACCAATAACTTTTTTCGAAATAACAACGGCTGTGGCCTTTTTACTATTTCAACAATCAAAGTCAGACTTTCTTATTTTAGAAACAGGATTAGGTGGTAGGTTAGATGCTACCAACATAATACCAAAAAAGATTTGTAGTATTTTAACGCCAATTGGTTTTGATCATGAAGAATTTTTAGGAAAAACAATTAAGAAGATAGCTAATGAAAAATTGGGAATTGTTAAGAATTGTGAATTTGTTTTAGTTGGTAAGCAAAAAAAAGAGCTAAGAAAACATATTCAAAAAAAATTAAAAAATTTTGAAAATAAATATTTTTATGGAAAAGATTTTCGAGTCAAAAAATCATTAAAAAATAAATTTGAGGTAATTATGGATAAAAAAAAGTATTACTATTTTCAACCCTCATTGAATGGAAAACATCAAGAAGAAAATGCATCAATAGCTATATATTTTTCAAAGATTATAAAAAATATGGGATATAAATTAAATACAGATAAAATTAATACAGCAATTAAAAATACAGTTTGGCCAGGAAGATTAGAAATTATTAATTATAGAAAGAATAAAATTATTCTTGATGGATCTCATAATGTTGATGGAGCAGAAAAACTAAACATATTCTTAAAAACTAAAAAAATTAAACCTGTAGTTTTATTTGGAATGCTGAATAATAAAAAAGCAAGTTTGTTTTTAAATAAAATAAAAAAAAGAGTATCCAAAGTTTTAGCTATAAAAATTCCAGAGGAAAAAAATTCATTTAAAGCTAAACAGATAAATGATATTTGTGATTTGCACTCTATTAAATGCGAGCAGTTAAATAATATAAATGATGCTTTAAAATATTTTAATTCTAATCAGCAAAAAATATATTTAATTACCGGTTCTTTATATTTAATTGGCAAAATTAGAAAAAAACTATTATAAATTGGAATGTATCCAGGTCTCTAATGCTGTTTTAGGAAGACTACCGACCTTAGTATCGATTAACTCACCATTTTTAAAAATCATTATTGTAGGAATACCCCTAATACCGTATTTTTGTGGTGTCATAGGGTTCTCGTCAATGTTCATTTTGTATATTTTAACCTTATCTTTATTTTCACTAGCAATTTCCTCTAAAATTGGATCAAGTACTTTACATGGACCACACCATTCTGCACCAAAATCAACTACCACTGGAACGTCATTAGTAGATATATCTTTATCAAAAGTTTGATCGTTTGTTTTAAGAGTAGACATAGATAATATTTAAGAAATATTTATCTATTATCAAGCTAAATTAAATCTAATTTTCTAAAATTGATTTTTTATCCCCAATATGTCTAATTTTAGAAGGAATTACATAACCTTTGATTTGATTTTTTTTTATTAATTTTGTCCAAATTTCATTCATTGAGAATATTTTTTTTCTTTTATTAAAGATATTTTTAGATACGATTTGAAGGCCGGAATAATACAATTTCTCATTTTTATTATTCCAATTTGAGACTACATTTCTTTTTAAAGTAAAGTCTCCATTTTCTTTTTTTAAACCTAAAAAATTAATATTTTTAGATAACAACATTTTACAGTGAGAAATATCATGATAATTATTAAGAAAATATTTGATATGTGATTTATTTTTTTTAGTCCAAAAAATATCAGAATTAACAACACATATTTTTTTTCTATTTGTATAATTGAAAATATTTTTTACTCCTCCCCCTGTACCAAGTATTTTTTTTTCATAGATAATCTCAATGGGATATTTTTTAAAATTTTTGTCCAAATACTTTTTAATTTTATTATGTAAATAGTGTGTATTTATTAAGATTTCATCACATCCAATATTAGTAAAGAAATCAATTGTGTTCTTTAATAACACTTTATTTTTATATTTTAACAGAGGTTTTGGCGTACTGCGTGTCAAATCTAACATTCTTGATCCAAAACCTGCACATAAAATCATTAACGTAAAATTCTTCATAAATTATAAATACTTTTCATACATTGATCTTAGTTCATAATTTTTAATATTTTTCAATGTCGCTATTGTTCTAAATTTAGTTATTTTTAAATAGTTTAAGTATTTATTATCATTATTTGTGCTAAATAATTTTCTCCATCTACCAAGTAATCGAGTCTGTCGAGCTAAACTTAAAACATAATATTGTTCCAGAAAAGTATTAAAATTTTCAATAATTGAAGTGTTATCATAAAAATATTCAATTAATTTATCATTGTAATTTTGTGTAAAATTAATTCTTGGATTTTCTAATAGTGATATTAGATCCCATCCTATAAATCCCTTAAAAGCACTTTGAAAATCAATAATTCCACATTGTAAATGTGATTCACAATTTTCTAAAAAAAATAAATTAACAAATTCAAAGTCTTTGTGAACAAAATTTTTCATATTATAATTTTGAGAATAAAATATACTTTTCCATGATTCATAAAATTTTGAAGTTGGAAAATTCGAATTTTTGTTGTTAGGAATATAATAAGAAACAAACTCTTTAAGTTCAATTTTTAAATCTTCAAAGGTGTATTCTTTTAATTTTTTTAAATTATTTAAATTTGATTCATTTTGGATAACAATAATATTTTCTACAGCTAATTTTAAAAGTTTATAAAGATTATTTTTATTGTATATTTTATTAAATCTATTTTTTCCAAAATCTTGCATATATATTTTATATTGCTTTTGATTAACTTCATATATCTTAGGAATTGATATATTAATCTTTTGTAATATTTCATAAACAGTAAGGAAATTTTTAAACTCTTGTTTATCTCTAGAAAAATCAATTATTATTTTGGTATTCTCTTTTTTAGTAATCCTATAAATTAATTTATTAGATAATCCGTCCTCAATTTTTTCTAAATCACTATGATCAGAGTTCATTAGACTATTGTTTAAAACAAATATTAATTTTTCTTTTAGTTTCTGAAATCATATCTAAATTTATTAAATAATGATTTTTGTTTAGCGGTAAACTAATTAAAATTTCAGGCCACTCTATAAATGTAATATTGTTATTTAAATTTTCGAAGAAATCTAATTCCTCTAATTCCTTTATGCTCTTTAATCTATAAAGATCATAATGATAGATTTGTGATGAATTCAATTCATAGGTTATCAAAATAGGGAATGTTGGACTAGTAATAGAAGATGGTTTTGGTAAATTATTTAGTACAAAAAGCTTATTAATTAATAATCTTATAAATGTTGTTTTACCAGCACCTAGCTCTCCTTGAAATAAGTAAATATCTCCAACAGATATGTCTTTGCATAAATTAGTGGAGATTTTTTCAAGTTCACGAAGATCTAAAATTTGATTACTTAATTTTTGCAAATTTTATTATGCAATTCCTTTTAAAGCTTCCACTAAATCAGTTTTTTCCCAAGTAAAATGTCCATTGTCACTTGGTTCTCTACCAAAATGACCATAAGCAGAAGTTGGAACATAAATTGCATTTGTTAGTTTTAAATGTTCTCTTATTCCTCTTGGGCTAAGATCAAACAAATCTTGCACAGATTTTTCAATTTTCTGTTCATCAACTTTGTTTGTTCCATTTGTATTTACATATACCGATAAAGGTTTTGATACTCCTATTGCATAAGATAACTGTATAGTACACTCATCAGCTAGATCCGCTGCAACAACATTTTTTGCTAAGTACCTAGCTGCATATGCTGCAGATCTATCAACTTTAGATGGATCCTTTCCCGAAAATGCACCTCCACCATGGGGCGCTGCACCACCATATGTATCAACTATTATTTTACGACCAGTTAAACCAGAATCACCATCAGGGCCTCCAATTACAAAGTTACCTGTGGGGTTAACATAGAATTCTTCATCTTTAAGACCTTCTAACAAGTTATTAGGTATGCACTCATATACGTAAGGTTTAACAATTTCTTTTACGTCCTCAGGAGATAAACCTTCTTTATGTTGTGAAGAAATAACTAAGGAAGTAACTTTGCTTGGTTTTCCGTTTTCGTAAAGCATTGTAACTTGGCTTTTTGAATCAGGTTCTAGACCAGATGCAGATCCATCTTTACGGGCTTGTGCCATTTTATATAATATTTGATGAGAATAATGTATAGGTGCTGGCATTAATGATTCAGTGTCTTTACAAGCAAAACCAAACATGATTCCTTGATCGCCTGCACCCTCATCTTTATTGCTACCAGAATCAACACCCATAGCAATATCAGCTGACTGCTCATGAAGAAAACTTTCAATATCACAATTCTGCCAATGAAAGCCATCTTGTTCATAACCAATATCTTTAATACAATCTCTTACTTGAGATATAATCTGATCTTTAGAAACTGATGGCCCCCTTACTTCTCCAGCTAAAACTACTTTATTGGTGGTAGTCAAAGTCTCACAAGCTACGCGTGTTTGTGGGTCACCTGAAGATAAATAAGTATCAACAACCATATCTGAAATTCTGTCACAAACTTTATCTGGATGGCCTTCAGAAACTGATTCACTTGTAAATAAATAAGATCTTTTCATATTAACTCCTAATATCTGTAAGTATTATCTTTAAATGGACCCTGCTTACTAACACCAATATATTCTGCTTGTTTATCAGTTAATTCTGTAAGTTTTGCTCCAACTTTCTTTAAGTGTAATGATGCAACTTTTTCATCTAAATGTTTTGGTAAAACATAAACTTTATTTTCATAATTTTTAGAATTTTTCCAAAGTTCAAGTTGCGCCAATACTTGATTAGTAAATGATGCACTCATAACAAAACTTGGATGACCAGTCGCATTTCCTAAGTTAACAAGTCTTCCTTCTGATAGTAATAATATTTTTTTCCCATCTGGAAATTCTACTTCTCTTACTTGCGGTTTAATCTCATCGGACTTGTAATTTTGAAGAGCTTCTGTTTGTATTTCGTTATCAAAATGTCCAATATTACAAACAATAGCACGATCTCTCATTTGTCGCATATGATCTTGTGTAATAACATCAAGATTACCAGTGGCAGTAACAAATATATCGCCATATTTACAAGCATCATCCATTGTGACAACTTCGTAACCTTCCATTGCTGCTTGAAGTGCATTAATTGGATCTATTTCAGTCACACAAACACGTGCGCCTGCACCTCTTAAGCTAGCTGCTGAACCTTTGCCAACATCTCCATATCCAGCTACAACTGCTATTTTGCCAGCCATCATTACATCAGTGCCTCTTCTTATTCCATCTACCAAACTTTCCTTACAACCATATAAGTTGTCAAATTTTGACTTTGTAACTGAGTCATTAACATTTATTGCTGGCACCTTTAATGTTCCATTCTTTTCCATTTCTTTCAAACGGTGGACACCTGTAGTTGTTTCTTCAGATAAACCTAAAATTTCTTCCAACATTTTTGGATACTTTTCATGAATTATTTTTGTAGCATCTCCACCATCATCTAAAATCATGTTTGGCTTCCAACCATCTGGGCCTTCTAGTGTTTTCTCAATACACCACCAAAATTCTTCTTCTGTCATTCCTTTCCATGCAAATACAGGAATGCCTTTTGCAGCTATTGCAGCAGCAGCGTGATCTTGAGTGGAAAAAATATTACATGAACTCCATCTAACAGTGGCACCTAAAAATACTAGAGTTTCAATCAAGACAGCAGTTTGTATTGTCATATGCAAACAACCTACAATTCTTGCCCCATCTAGAGGTTTAGAATCACCATACTCTTCTCTTAATGCCATTAAACCAGGCATTTCTGTTTCAGCTATTGCAATTTCTTTATCACCAAAATCAGCTAAGCTTATGTCTTTAACCTTAAAATCTTCACTCATGATTGTATCCCTTTATGATTATTTAGACTTTTTAATGGTAATTTAATAAGAAAACAAGCACCTCTAAAGTCTAATTTGTCACTTTCTGTTAATTCAATTGAGCCATTGAATGAATTGACTATTTCGTATGATATTGAGAGTCCAAGACCAGAATGTTGGTCTCTATCATCTAACCTATCGGTATAAAATCTATCAAAAATTTTGTTTTTTTCACTAAAATCAATCCCTTTTCCTTGGTCATAAATTTTAATTTCAACAAAATTTTCATTTTTTTTATTTGATGTAATTAAAATGTTTGAATTATTTTTGGCAATCGAAATACTATTATCTATTAAATTTAGTATTACCTGCAAAAATTTATCTTTGTTAAGAAGTACTAAATTTTTATTATTATCAGTTTGAAGTAAAATTTTGATATTTTTTTTATTAGTTGATTTTTCACCAAAATTTCCTTTTAGAAATTTGTTTACATCAGTTAGTTCAAAATTTTCTATTTCAATTTCTGCAATAGTTTTTGAAAAATGAGAAATGTCGGAGATCAATTTATTCATTCTATCTATATCTTTATTAAAATTGTTCATTAATTTTGATCTATTTTCTTTAGTTATGTTTTTACTAGTTAGTAATTCAATTGAAGATTTTATTGCAGTAAGTGGATTTTTTAGTTCATGAGCAACATCAGAGCTAAATTTTTCTAATTGATTGATTTGTAATTTTAATTCGTTTGACATAAGTTGTATTTGATTTGATAAAATACCAATTTCATCAGATCTTTGAGGGTATATTAGTTTTTTCTTTTTTGTTTTATCTCTTTCAAGAACAGTAATTGTAGTCAGTTGTCTTAGTGGTGTTATCAAACCTCTCAAAAAAATAAATGATAATAAAATTGTAACTACAATAAATAAAAGAAAAAAATTAAAGAAATTCAAAGATTGTCTAGCTAGTTCATTATTATTTAATAATAATTTATACTTTATCAGAACAACTCCATAGACGTTATTATCTTGGATTATAGGTGATGTTAAAATTCTAGTTATATCATTGTTTTCATCTTTGAACGTTTTAACGAGTTTCTGCTTTTCTTTAATAGTGTCGATGATCAAAATAATCTCATGAACATTTTTATCTAAATTTTTAGTAAATTTATTTGCATGAATGTAATTATTTATACGATTAAAATTATTAATATAAATTTTTTCAAAAAAATTCGAAAAATCAACTATATTCTGACGTGTTTCAGAAAAATCTATCTCCTCTACGTCTGTGCTCAGAAATAAATTTGATGAATCTGCAATTTTAATCCAATTTTCATTATAGATAACAGTGTTAAAATCTTTATCACCAAAGTTTTGAAATATAAATTGTTCAGTTGTAAATTTTTCTAACTCTGGTTCTGACAATTCGATAGGATTAATATTATCTGCCAAGTCACAACTCTCCTTGTATGCTTCAATATCTTGAAGATATCTGCAACGATAATCATACTGGAAAATTGGCACTCTTAATATTGAAGTATTTTCTAAATATTTTGTTATGTTTGATAAATTTAATCTTATTGATTGATCTCTATTATCTATGAATTTATTATTTTGAATTAAGTTGAAGTTGAAATAGGATAAAAATACCAAACCTAAAAATACAATAATTAAGTTAAGAATAATAAGTTGAAATGTTAAGTTATAACTTGATAAGCTAAATAATCTTTTAATCACGCCAAGAATATCCAGAACCATATCTTGTTCTTATTTGGTCAAAAGAATTATCATAAGATCTGAATTTTTTTCTTAATCTCTTTATATGGCTGTCGATAGTCCTATCATCAACGTATATTGAATCACCATACATAGCGTCCATTAATTGATTTCTATCCTTTACTACTCCAGGATACTGAGCAAGAGATTTAATTAAATTAAACTCTGCAACTGTAAGTTCAATTTCTATATCTTTCCAAAAACATAATTGTTTATCTTCATCTAGTATTAAATCACCTTTTATAAAATTTTGTTTTTTAATATTATTATCTTTTTGTTCTTCAGTTCTATTGTTATGAATTCTTAGCACTGTTCTTATGCGCTCATTTAATAATTTTTGTGAAAAAGGTTTTTTAATATAATCTGAAGCTCCCATTCTTAATCCAATAATCTCATCTTGTTCATGATCTTTTGATGTTAAAAAGATAATAGGAAGATCTTTTAGATTTTCAATCTTGCTCGAACGTACTTTTGAAAGAAGTTCATTTCCATCCATTTTAGGCATCTTAATATCAAACAATCCCAAATCATAAGATTTGCTTTCAAGAGCCTCTAAAGCTTCAACTCCATTAAGAAATGTATCTACTTTAAACCCTTCACTTTGTAGAGAAAGAGATACTGATGTGAGAATCGACTGCTCATCATCAACCAATGCTATCTTAGTCATAGTACCTTTTATTAATAATTTATGGCAGATTTAAGTTCAAAGAAAAAATGACTCAGTTAGTAAATTTAACAAATTGTGACTTAAGTTGATAAGTAAATGTAAATATTTCAATAACTTGTTTGCCTTCTGAAAATATAAATTAAGTAAGGGATTGACATGATAAAAAAAATATTTATGTTCATGTTTTGTTCTTATTGCGATATTGAGCAAATGTTGTATTGTCCCTTTTCGGCGGCACTACATATTGTGTTTTTCGACAATAATTTTTTAAAAATGGATAGAATTTAAATGGCAGACAATCTACAGGTATCAGCAAAAATCCCAGAAGAAAAAAGTGTAAATATTTTAACATTAAGTGTCGTACGTCGTGACGGGGCTATCACTCCCTTCAAATCAGATAAAATTTCAAATGCTATAAAAAAAGCATTCTTAGCACAAACTAAAATTAGAAATGATAAAAATAAGGAAAAAGAACAACAAGATGGAATTCATAAAACTGTTGAAGCATTAACACATAAAGTTGTCTCAGCTCTAACTAGAAGAATTGCTGACGGTGACATGATTCACATTGAGGATATACAAGATCAAGTGGAGTTAGCGCTTATGAGGGATGAACATCATAAAGTTGCTAGAGCATATGTTTTGTATAGAGAACAAAGAGCGGCTTCAAGATATCACACTAAAAAACTAAAAGAACAAGTTGGAGAAAAAGCTTCTTCTATGATGGTAACTAAAAGAGATGGAAGTAAAGAGCCAATTTCGCTGGATAAAATAACCAATAGGGTCTCTGTTCTATCTACTGGCTTAAATATTGATCCAATTGTTGTTGTTCAAAAAGCTGTTCCAGGCTTATATAGTGATATTAGTTCCGTTGAAATTGATACTTATCTTGCTGAAACTGCTGCAGCTTTAACAGTTGAACATCCTGATTATTCTTATCTTGCAGCAAGAATAAAAGTAAACTCACTTCATAAAGAAACTCCAGGTTTTATCATAGCAACAAAAAATTTATACGATGATGGATTGTTAAGAGAAGAATATTATAAAAAGGTGATGGAGAATGCAGATTTAATAGAGTCTATAATTGACTATGATAAAGACTATACTTTTGATTATTTTGCTCTCACAACACTAATAAGAGCATATTTATTAAAGTTTGATAATAAAACAATTGAAAGACCTCAAGACCTTTGGATGAGAGTAACTTTAACAGTTAGCGGTAGTGAGTTTAACTTAGATAAAATAAAAGAAACTTATAAAAGTTTATCAACTGGTATGTATACGCATGCTACTCCAACATTGTTTAATAGTGGATTAAAGATGCAGCAATTATCATCATGCTTTTTAATAGGTATGGAAGATGATTCTATCGAAGGTATTTTTAATACTATTAAAGATTGTGCACTAATATCTAAAACTGCAGGCGGCATTGGAATGCACGCTCACAACATTAGAGGTAGTGGAAGCAGAATAAAATCAACAAATGGCAAATCTAATGGCCTCATACCATTTTTGAAAATTTTTAATGAAACTGCTAAATCAGTTGATCAAGGTGGGGGTAAAAGAAAAGGTTCTTTTGCAGTATACTTAGAACCTTGGCACGCTGACATTGAGAAATTTCTAGAACTTAGAAAAAATACAGGTGCTGAAGAATTTAGAGCTAGAGATTTGTTCTACGCTTTATGGATACCAGATTTATTCATGAAGAGAGTAGAAAACGATGAAGAATGGACACTTATGAGTGAACATGAATGTCCAGGCCTTTCAGATGTATATGGTGACGATTTTGAAAAACTTTACACAAAGTATGAAAATGAAATGAAGCATTTAGAAAAAATTAAAGCAAGAGATTTAATGTCTAAAATCATAGAAGCGCAGATAGAAACAGGACAACCCTATATGCTTTATAAAGACTCTATCAATAATAAGTCTAACCAAAAAAATATTGGTGTCATTAAATCTTCAAACCTTTGTGCAGAAATAGTTGAATACTCTGATAAGAACGAGACATCTGTATGTAACTTGGCTTCTATAGCTCTGCCAAAATTTGTAAAAAAAACAGATAAAAAATTAATATATGACTATGATGCTCTTTACGAAACTGCAAAATTAGCTACTAAAAACTTGGATGAAGTAATTGATATTAATTTTTATCCAACTGATAAAACGGAAAGATCTAATAATAAGCATAGGCCTATAGGTTTAGGGATACAGGGGCTTGCAGATGTCTACTTCAAGTTAGGAATAGCTTATGAATCTGAAGAAGCTAAAGAAATAAATAAATTAATTTTTGAAACAATTTACTTTGGAGCTTTAGAAGCTTCATGTGAATTAGCAAAAGAAAAAGGAGCCTACGAAACATTTAAAAATTCACCGATTTCTGAAGGTAAATTTCAATTTGATCTTTGGAATGTTAACCCATCTTCAAAATGGGATTGGGATTCACTTAGGGCTAAGATTAAAGAGCACGGTATAAGAAACTCTTTAACCACAGCTTGCATGCCAACTGCGTCAACAGGTATTATATTAGGTAATACTGAAACATTCCAAATCCAAACCTCTAATATATATAAACGACAAACACTCTCAGGTGAGTTCCTACTGGTAAATCGATATTTAGTGAATGAACTTTCTCAAAGAGGATTGTGGAATAAAGAAATGAGAGACAAAATAATTTTAGAAAATGGATCGGTAGAAAACATAAATGAAATTCCAACAGAACTTAAAGAGGTTTATAAAACAGTTTGGGAAGTATCACAAAAAACTGTAATTGATATGTCAGCAGATAGAGCACCATTTATTGATCAAACCCAATCAATGAATCTTTGGCTTTCAACACCTACATTTGGAAAAGTTAATTCAATGCATATGTATGCTTGGAAAAAAGGTCTTAAAACAGGAATGTATTATCTAAGAAGTAGATCAGCAGTTGATGCTGTAAAAGTTACAGTTTCATCAGAAAAAGCAGCAAAGGATGCTTATATAAATACTGCTATTAATCAAAACAATGAACCAGAAGACTGCGAAACTTGCAGTGCATAAAGAAGGAGTAAAGAATGATATCAAAAGGCGTTAAATCAATATTTCCAATAAAAAACCAAGAAATTTGGGATAGATACAAACAACATATACAAGCCTTTTGGACAACCGAAGAAGTATCATTGCAGGATGATTTAAGAGATCTTGAAACTTTAAATGATGGTGAAAAGCATTTTATTAAGCACGTACTTGCATATTTTGCTAACTCCGAAGCAATGATTAACGAAAACCTAGCTAGTAGGTTCTACAAAGAAATTTTAATTCCTGAAGCGAGATGTTTCATATCCATGCAAATGTTGAATGAATCAATTCATGCAGAGATGTATGGTCTTCAAATTGAGGCTTATGTAAAAGATACAAAAGAAAAGGATATGCTTTTTGATGCAATACAAAACGTACCATGTATTAACCATAAAGCAAAATGGGTATCAAAATGGCTCAATGGTAGTCAAAATTTATTAACAAGACTAATAGGATTTGGATTAGTTGAAGGTTTATTTTTTGCAGGCTCTTTCTGTGCAATATATTATTTTAGAAAAAGAGGTTTACTGCCTGGTTTAGCCTTATCTAATGATTGGATTGCAAGAGATGAAGGAATGCACTTTAGCTTCTCATCATTAATGTTTAGAACTTTAAGAGATAAGTTTAATAATAAAACATTAACTGATGCTGATATTAGTGATTTATCTCTAATTCCTTCAGACGTACCTCAATCACAATTTGAAGAAATTGTTAGAGAAGCAGTAGCTTTTGAAAAAGAATTTGTGAAAGATGCACTACCAGTAGATTTAATTGGTATGAATGCTGATTTAATGTGTCAGTATATCGAAGCTGTTGCAGACAGAATTGCTGATCTATTTGAATTTGACAGAGTCTTTAAAACAGAGAATCCTTTTGATTTTATGAGAGCATTGGATGTTCAAAACGTAACAAACTTTTTTGAAAAAAGAGTATCTGAGTATCAAAGACCTACAGATAGAGCTTTAAGTTTTGATGAAGCATTTTGATGGAAGCAGAGATATATTCTAAAACTAATTGTGGATACTGTGACAGAGCTAAACTAAGGTTAGCTAAATATAATCCAAAGATTTATATGCTTGATACAGATTATACGAGAGAAGATTTTTTTGAAAAGTTTCCGAACGCAAAAACCTTTCCTCAAATAATTTTAAATGGTGAAAAAATTGGAGGATATCATGAGCTTGAAAAATGGTTTGAAGTGAATACCTTTGATGAAGAATTCTAAATAAACTTTTTGTTTCCCTTCCTCGTATACGTTCTTTTACTCATAACAATTCTTTGTTTATACTTAGGTAATTTTAGATCTTGGGCATAGGGATTTTTTTTCTTAATTTTTTTTTTAACTTGCATAAATTAGATTTAATGTGCCTGACCCCAATTATCACCAGCTCCATAATCAACGGTTAATGGAACTGAAAAATTTTTGTACTTTAAATGCACTGACTCCATAATTGTTTTTACATTACTTACTAAATTATCATATTTTTTACTTTCAACTTCGAAAATCAGTTCGTCGTGTACTTGTAAAAGCATTTCTGCCTCAATGTTTTTAAGTTTTATTTCTTTATGAATTTCAATCATTGCTAACTTAATAATATCAGCCGCACTACCTTGTATTGGCGCATTAATAGCTTGTCTTTCAGCGAAACCTCTTACAGCAAAATTCTTATCTGTAATCCCTTTTATATTAATTTTTCTTTTAAAAATTGTTTCAACATATTGGTTTGTTTTTGCAAAATCGATTTGATGGTCCATGTATTTTTTTATATTTGGATATTTATTAAAATACTCATTTATGTAATCTTTTGCTTCTGTGTTTGAAATATCAAGTTGCTTTGCCAAACCATATGGACTAATGCCATATAGAATCCCAAAATTAATTGCTTTTGCTTTTCTTCTGTAATCATTATTAATTTGACTATCTTTCAAACTAAATATTTCCTTAGCCGTTGCTGCATGAATGTCTTCATTATTGTTAAATGCTTTGATAAAATTTTTATCTCCTGAAATTTCTGCAGCCAATCTTAGTTCTATTTGTGAATAATCGAAACTAACTAGTTTTTTTCCTTTTCCACTAATAAATGCTGTTCTTATTTTTTTGCCATTTTCAGTTCTAATTGGAATATTTTGAAGATTAGGATCTGTAGAGCTTAATCGTCCAGTTAGTGTATTAGCTAAACCAAATGATGTATGAACTCTACTTTTACCATCTGTTAATCTAAATAAAGCATCTGTATATGTTGATTTAAGCTTTGTTAACTCTCTCCAATCAAGAACAAGTTTAGCAATTTCAAATCCCTCTGAAGCTAAATTATTTAAAGTTGAAGAATCAGTAGAATAAGTGCCTGATTTTGTTTTTTTTCCACCAGGTATTTTAAGATTAATAAATAATATCTCTCCTAATTGCTTTGGTGAGCCAATATTGAACTCTTTCTTTGAAAGTTTGTAAATATTCTTTTCAAGTTTTTTACTTTCATTTTCAAATTCATAACTTAGATTTGTTAAAAACACTTTATTTACCTCAATGCCATTTGCTTCGATTGAAGATAATACCTCTATAAGAGGTAAATCGATGTTTCGATAAACAAAATTAGTCTTTTCTTTTACTGAACGAGGATAGAGATGATGAAAAAGCCTGAATGTTAATAGAGAATCTTCTGCAGCATAATTAATTGCCTTATCAATGGTTACTTTATCAAAAGTGATTTCATTTTTCCCTGTTCCAACGACTTCCTTATATTTAATTGTTGTATGATTTAAATGATTAAATGATAGATCATCTAAATTGTGTTTAAAAATTCCATTATCAATTGAATAGGAAAGCAACATAGTGTCTGCAATTGAATTAAAAATTACTCCATACTTATTTAAGATTCTAATATCATATTTTATGTTTTGCCCAATTTTTAAGATCGATTCATTTTCACATATTTTTTTAATATGATTAATTACATATTTTTCCTCTAACTGATTATCAATTTTTTTAGAACCATCTAAAGTAGTATGGTTTATAGGAATATAATAAGAAGTACTTTCACTGCAACAAATTGATATACCAACTAATTTAGCTTTTTCTATATTAAGTGAGTTTGTCTCAGTATCAATGGCGCAAATGCCATTTTTTTCAATTTCTTTTAAAACTTTTTCAAAATTATTCTTTGAATTAATTAATTGATACTTTGGCTGTATTTGTTTTTTTTGAACGATGTTATCATTATCACCAGATATAAAAGAATTAGATTTTAATCTTTCAGATGTTGATCTAAAGCCCTGCTCTTTAAGAAAATCAAAGATATTATTATTTTCATTTTTTAATTCATTATAAGTTCTTATTTTATCAATGCTCTTAGGTATCTTGACATCATTTTTTAGCGTTACTAGCTCTAAGCTTATTCTTATATCCTTTTCTGCCTCTCTTAAAACGTTTCTTCTTTTTTCTTGTTTAATTTTATCAACATTTTTTAGTAATCCATCAATATCATTATATTCATTTATTAATTGAGATGCTGTCTTAGGGCCTATACCTGGAGCACCTGGGATGTTATCTACTTTATCACCTGTTAGAGCTTGAATAAAAATGACTTTATCGGGTTTGACTCCAAATTTTTCCTCAACATCTTTAATTTCAATTTTTTTGTTTTTCATTGGATCAAGCATTGTCACCTTTTTACTCACAAGCTGCATTAAATCTTTGTCAGAGGATACTATAATAGTCTCAATATCATCTTTTTTTGCCAGATTAACATACGTTGCAATTAAATCATCTGCTTCATATCCTTCTATTTCTAGCTGTGGTATATTAAAGCTTTTTACACAATCTCTTATTAATGGAAATTGTGGAATTAAATCGTCTGGTGCTTCACCTCTATTAGCTTTATATTCTGAATAAATTTTATTTCTAAAGTTTTCCCTAGCGGCATCAAAAATTATTATCATTCTATCGTTGCTATAATCTTCTATAAGTTTAACAAGCATATTGGTAAATCCAAAAACTGCATTAATAGGTGTACCATCTGATCTGTTCATAGGAGGTAAACCATAGTAAGCTCTAAATATATAAGCTGAACCATCAACAAGTATTAATTTTTGTAATTTGCTCATCTATGTCTTATAAAATAATAAATAATTCTATGTTAAGCTATATTAAATTTGATTTAAGAAAAATATCAATAATTTTATTATATTTATTACCAATATCATTGCTAACTGGACCAGCTATACCTGATATTTCAATTACACTTATTTGTATCTTTTTTTTATTGGCTTCAATTTTTAATAGAAACTTTACTTGGATTAAAAAACATTGGATCATTGCTTCACTATTTTTTTGGTCTTCTTTAGTTTTTACTAGTTTTTTTTCAAATAATTACGTCATCTCTCTTACTGAGTCTTTAATATTTATTAGATACATTATATTTTGTATTGCAATTAATTGTTGGCTCATTGTTTCAAAAAAAAGCTTATATACTCTTATTATTATTATTTTAATTACTTTAATGTTTGTTACCATAGATTGCCTGTATCAGTTTTTAAATTATGATTCATTACAAGGATTTGGACCAGATTTATTCGGTTTTACATCAACTCATTATGGAAGATTAACAGGTCCTTTTAGTGATGATATTCCAGGATCACATATTTCGAGGTATATTTTCTTTCCAATATTTTATTTTTTATTGATTAAAAATAAAAGCTATACTTTTGATATAGCATTGATTTTGTACCTGAGCCTTGCTAGCTTTGTAGTATGGTTAAGTGGTGAAGCAATGGCATTTGCGACAACATCATTAGGTATTGTATTATTATTATTATTAATTAAAAATAAAAGAAAACTTGTAATTATTTCAATAGTCTTTTCATCTATACTTATTTTTTTAACAAATAATTACCATAAAATGAATTATGATTATACTATAATTGACTCAACGCCTTATCATCATGGATTGTTAATTGAAAAATTTGGACCATGTCCAGAAAATAAAAATGTAAACTGTTCGAAAATAATAAAAACAAACCCACAATTTACTGAAGTTATAAAATACTTTGATAAATCTGTTTATTTTGGAATTTATTCAGATGCATTTAAAATGTGGATGGATAATAAAATCACTGGTGTAGGTTTAAATAATTATGAAAATACATGCCTAGCAGATAATAAATATAGTTCTGTAAAAATTAATTATGGAAAATGTAGTGCGCACCCTCACAACATTTATATTCAATTTTTAAGCGAAACTGGTTTAATAGGATTAATCTCATTTTTAATAATGTTAATATTTATTTTCATAAAAATAATCAAAAATATTAATACAATTAATAACAAATTTAGCTTAATAATTTTTTTTACACTCTTTTGGCCAATAATGTCGACAGGTAGTTTACTTAAAAACTGGTATGGAATTGAAGTTTTTTTTGCATTAGGATTACTAATAAGTTTAACAAATTTTAATTTTACAAACCAAGACGAAACATAAGTATCTCTTTTAAATTGGGATAAGTGTAGTATCTGTTTTCATCTTCAGGATTAATTTGAAAATTTAATTTCTTTGAGTGCTCTATGCAATCTGTAATAAATGATATTGCCTCAGCAGAAATAAAAATTTTTTTATATATAGAATAAATATTGTCTGAATTTTTGATATCATAATATTTTTTATTAATAATTTCACCATTATCAATTTCTACTGATATTTTGTGAAAAGTCAGACAAGCTTTATTTGTTTTATTTTTTAAAAGAAAAAAAGGAATAAAAACTCCTCTATAACTTGGAATATCTCCTGGATGAAAATTATATAAGGGAGCTTTTATCAATTTAATAGTGTTATTTGTTAATATTTGAGGACAGTTTATACAAATTACTAATTCGCTTTTTAAAGAATTTATATAATCAATAGTTATTTTCGAATTTATATCTCTATAAAATACACTATTTATTATTAAGTTTTTATTTGAAAATAATCCAATTAATAATTTATATAAAATTTCTATTATATTTTGTATATTTAGTAAAAAAATTAATTTAATTTTTTTTTTAATTGTATTGTTTTCTTTTAAAGATATTACAGACAAAATTTTAATATTACTGTTTTTTTTAAGATTATTTATCAAAGTAAAGTTTATTATTTTGTCTTTACTAGTTAATATTATAACTTTTTTGTTCATCAAATATTTAATAAATTAATTTAATAATTTTAAAAAGATAATTTTTAAATCAGTTGTATAATTACCAAGTTATATTTAATAATTGTTCAATTTAATTAAAATATGGAAAAATTTGTAATTATTGGTAGTGGTTTTTCAGCTCTAATTGCAAATATATTTTTAGAAAAATTTAATCCAGTAACAATATCTTTAGATAATGAAATTTATTTAAAAGAAAAATTCAAAGAAAGAAAAAATCTTAATGTAAATAAATTTTTTTCCTCAGTTACAAAATCATTTGGTAATTTTAATTATAGACTTAACAATAAAACAAGAATTCATGATAGACTTTCTATTGGTGGTCATTCTAACATTTGGGGTGGTTTTATAAACATAGATGAATTACAAAAAAATACTTTAACCGAACTTGAAAAAAATTTTAAATTGAAACAAATAAATAATAATAGCAATGGTTATAAATCAAATAAAGATGGCATAGCTCAAATGATAGATAAATATAATAATATAATTGATTCTAAATTTTTAATTAAAAAAATCCAGAAAGGTTTTCTTCACTCAATAATGATTGACTCTGATTCAATTAAATTAAAGATTTATTTTAAAAATAAAAAGAATTATGAAATAGTCCTAACAAACAAACTGATATTAGCAATTAGTTTCTCTCAATTAATTGATTTATTATATAGATCCAAAATAATTATAAATAACAGCAAGATTAATCTATCTGAATTTGATCACAAATTTAGAATAACTACTTCTAGTAATATTATACTAAATAATCATGTGAAAGATGTTGTTATAAAATATGATTTAATAAGAGCAATAAAACATTTTACGGGTTATCAAAAATCCATAAACAACTTAAATTTAAATGTACCTTTCTATGTTGATCAAATTTTTTATAATAAACAAAAACATTTAGAGCTTAAACTAGATTATGATAATAGACTGATATCAGAGGTAAGTAATTTAAGAAAATTTGGAGATTCTATACATTATTGTAATCTAAAAATAGATAATGAAAATATAAATAAAATTTTTAATAGCTTGTCAAAAAACATAAGTGGAATAAGTATGCCATTTATCGACCAAAAAAAACCTGGGCCGATTTCTAATGATATAGTTAATAACTTTTTAAATAATTTTTTTTAATGTCAGAATTTATAAAAATGAGACCGAATCCAAGACAAAAAATATACAAATTTTATTTAATAAAAAATTTATTACATTTTATTACATTTAATTTATTTAATTTAAATAAGACAAAAATTTTAAATAATTATTTTAAGAAGCATTTCGGTATAAAAAATACACTATGTATCAATAAAGGTCGACTAGGGGCATACTTAGCAATAAAAGCTTGTATAAAACCAAATAAAAATAAAATAATTTTATCTCCATTTACAATATTTGATATCGTTAACATGGTTATATGTGCTGGAGGTGTTCCTGTGTTTAGTGATGTAGATAAAAAAAGTATTACAATAGATATTAATTCTATTGAAAAAGTTTACGATGACAAAGTTGCTGGCATTCTAATTACTCATACTCATTTAATCAATAAGGATATAAATAAAATTATTAATTTTACAAAAAAAAATAATATATATCTAATAGAGGATTGTGCCATTAGTTTTGGAACAAAAACAAAAGATAAATTCGTAGGCACATTGGGTGATATTTCATTTTTTAGTTTTGGGATTTTTAAATTTATTAGTTCACTAAATGGAGGCCTAATAATGACTAAAGATGACTCGATATACAATAAAATACTTAGTGAACATAAAAAATTTAAATCACACGATTATAGAGGCTTGCTTAAAAATTATATTAAATCACTATTTGTTACAGTTGCAACCAATGGTATGGTATTTAAATTTTTTACAAGCTACATTGTTAAGCTTGGTTATAAATTTAATATTAAATTTATAAATAATTTTAGTAAAAATGATCCAAATCCATATTTACAAGAACAACTTCCAGAAAATTATAAAAAAATTATTTCTTTAAGCCAGTCTGATAATATTTTAAAACAATTAAAATATTATAAAAAAGATTTAAATATAAGGATTGAAAATGCGAAACTATACTTTGAGAATTTAAAGGATATTAATGATTTAATTATTCCAAAATTTCAACATAACTTTGAAAATGGTTGGATTAATTTTCCTATACAGTATCATAAAAGAGATAAATTGATAAATTATCTGTATGAAAATGACAGAGATCTTGCAATTTACTTTTATAGAAATTGTAATGAGTTAAACATTTTTAAAAAGTATAAAAATAAAGAATTAAAAAATATTAGAGAGGTTGTAAATAATATTATTTTGCTTCCTACATATCCTCATTATGGTAAAAATCAGGTAATAAGAAACATAGAACTAATTAAAAAATTTTTTAATCATGAATAATAAATTCGCAATAGAAGTAAAAAATTTATCTAAGATATTTATAAAAGATAATCAAAAAATAAACGCTTTGCAGGATTTTTCTATAAATATTCCTAAAGGATGTATTTATGGTCTTCTTGGTCCAAATGGTGCAGGAAAGTCAACATTTATTAATATACTATCAGGTATTGTAAAAAAAACACAAGGCACTGTTTATATTGAGGGTATTAATCAAGATATCAATGCAATAGCTACAAGAAAGAAAATTGGTATTGTGCCACAAGAATTAAATATTGATCCTTTCTTTACTCCTTTTGAGCTTTTAGAATTGCAAGCAGGATTGTACGGAATTAGAAAAAAAAATAGAAGAACTGAAAAAATATTACATGATCTAGGATTATCGGATCAAAGAAACGCTTATGCAAGAACTTTATCTGGAGGTATGAGAAGAAGACTTTTAATAGCTAAAGCTTTAGTGCACAATCCAGATGTAATCGTTTTAGATGAACCAACTGCAGGCGTAGATGTAGAGTTGAGGCAAAACTTATGGAAATATGTAGGTGAATTAAAACAAATGGGGAAAACTATTTGTTTGACCACTCATTACCTTGAAGAGGCAGAGAAAATGTGTGATTTAATTACAATTATAAATAAAGGAATTAAGATAATAGAAGACAAGAAAGATAACCTATTAAATTTATTTTCAAATCGAAAAGTAAAATTTGATATTATTAGTAAAAATATATCAATGCCTGAGAAATTAAAACCTTTAATTTATAATTATGATGGTGAGAATTCATTAATTTTTGAATATAATAAAAAAAAAATAAGTTTAAGTGAAATTATCAAAGAACTTGATAAAAATAAAATTATATTTTCAGAAATCAAAACATATGATGAAGATTTGGAGAGTATTTTTTTAAAGATTACTAAATAAAGAACTTTAGCAAATAATTGTCTTGGCTGTTAAATCTTTTAGAAATTTTTTTAGAAATCCATAAACTAAAAAAATAAAATATTAATATAGGATAGATTCTACCGTTACCGGAACTGAACAAACTACCAATAAATATACTAATAAAAATAATACTAAGTGGAATTAATTTTCTGTGCATTGCATTGAGTAAGCCAATTAATGCAAAAATAATAATAATTAAGGTTTTACCTATACCCATACCAAAGTATGATCCGATATACATCATCATGATTAATGAATAGAGTAATGAAGTTTGTGTTTGTAGATCGTTTTGTAAAAATCTAGCTCTAAATAAAAAATAATAACTTAATAATCCATCAACAAAAGTAATCTTCTTACCTTCTTCAACTGTTCTCTCAATATAACTAATTCCACTTTCATAGATATTGATATTTTTTTTAGATATTTGACTACTTAGATCAATTTCTAAACCAAACCTATTCAAGGAGAGTTTTAAACTTTTTAATAGAGTATTTTCAACTATTTTTGTTCCTGTATGCAAATCAGTAATTGATTGATCAAATAACAAATTAAAAATCCATGTATTTAATCTAACGGCAATATCATTAAAAAAATGTCTTCTCAATTGTAGCTTGCCACTCAAATATCTTGAACCATAAATTACTTTTATATCTTCATTTCTTTTTACTTGATTATATAGATCTAAAGCATCTTTTGGATCATACTCAAGATCTGAGTCGATAAAAATTGTGTGAAATCCTTCAACTTTTGATATTCCTTGCTTTACGGCAAAACCTTTACCTTTATTTTTGTCTAGACTAATAAATACGTAGTTTTTATTTTTAAAGATTGAACTTAAATTTTTTTCTAACCACTCTTTGCTTCCATCATTGGATCCATCATCAATAAATATATATTTTGATTTAACATTGGAAAAAGTATCAAAGAGTTTTTTTATAAAACTTTCAATTATTCTGAATTCATTATAGATTGGAACAATAATTGAAATTTCGTAATTCATTATTCTCTTGGTGCGTGCTTATTAAGAATTCTTTGTAAAGTTCTTCTATGCATTCTTAACCTTCTTGCAGTTTCAGAAACATTTCTATTACATTGTATAAACACTCTTTGGATATGTTCCCACCTAATTCTATCTGCAGTCATAGGATTTTCTGGAGGAGGGGGTAATATTTCCTTAGAATTAGTTAATGCGTCGTAAATTTGATCAATTTCTGCCGGTTTTGGCAAATAGTCTATTGCCCCTGATTTTATTGCTGCAACTGCTGTTGCTATATTTCCGTATCCCGTTAACAATAATGATTTTGTGTTAGGACTAACTTTTTGTAATTCTTTAATTAATTCAAGTCCAGATCCATCTTCAAGTCTCATATCGACGACTGCATAATCAAAGTTGGTATCATTTACTTTTATCAGAGAGTCTTTGAAACCAGGAGAAGAAGTTACATTAAATCCTTTTTTTTCCATCGATCTGGTTAGACGTTCTCTAAATGGCAAGTCATCATCAACTATTAGTAGTTTCATAGTCATATATTTAAGATAGAGTTTTCAAAAATTATTTCAACATTAGCATAGTTTTCGTTAGAATTAAAAAAGTTCAGGTTACCTCCCATATTTTCAATCAAATTTTTTGCGATAAATATACCTAATCCCATTCCTTGTTTATTTTTTGATACATAAGGCTCACCTAATTTATCAAGTATATCTTTTGAAAATCCTTTTCCATCATCAGAAATAGTAATTTTAAGATCTGATTTTTTATATTTTATTTTTACTTTTGTAGTTGTGGTACAAAAATATATTGAATTTTGTATGATATTCCCAAGTGCGTACATAATTTCATCTCTAAAGATAATTTCAGGCTCATCATTTGGAGGTTGTATCTCCAAAATTAGTTTTTTATTTTTATTAAACTTATCGAAATTTATTTTTATTAAATCTGATATTTTTACCTTTTCTAGAAATTTGTCCTTTAGTTTTAAAGGATTTTTGGAAAATCTTTGTAATATTTCTTTACATCTTTCAGCTTGAGATTTGAGTAAAATAATATCTTTTGCAATATTGCTATCTCCTATTAATTTTTCTTCTTTTAAAAGATCGTTTAAAATTAAAAAAATAGTATTGAGTGGAGTGCCTAATTCATGTGCAGCAGCTGCACTTAACGAGCCGACCTCGGTCATTTTTTTTTGATTTAAAATCTGAAGTTTTGAAATAGATAAAGCATTAGAAATTTTTCTTGAAGAACTTGCAAAAAGATAGGCATAAATAGCTATAAAAATTACTGTGATAATTAATGCTGCAACTAAACCAAAACTATATAATTCTGGTAGATAAAATTTAGAACCTAAATCAAGAGGAATAAAATAAAAATTTAATAAAACTATAATTATAATAGAAATTGTTGAAAGAATTACTGTCATTAATGCTGGCAAATAAGAAGCTGAAGTTATGACAGGTGCTAAAATTAATATCGAAAATGGATTAATTATTCCACCAGTCAAAAAAAGTAAAAATCCTAATTGTAAAGTGTCGAAAAGCAAAAAAGAAAAAGCCTTTATATTACTAATAGTTTTATTTTTTCTTTCTTCATAATAGGAATAAAAATTGATAGCAACTGATAGTAAGATTATTGTTAGAGTTTCGAAAAAAGGGATTTGTATTTTAATAATAAATGAAACAAAAAATATTGCTATTATCTGACCTATAATGGCTATCCATCTTATTTTTATAAGGTTGCCAAGTAAAATAGTATTCATTAAAAATTAAATATCAAGATTGGCTACTTTCAATGAGTTTTCAGCTATGAATTTTTTTCTTGCATCTGTTTCTCCACCCATAAGATCTTCAAATGCTTTATTCGCAGCATCCACTTCATTTATTTTAACAGAGAGTAATACTCTTTCATTTTGATCCAATGTTGTTTCCCATAATTGATCTGGATTCATTTCTCCTAATCCTTTATATCTGTTAATTTGTAATCCTGTTTTACCTATCTCCAGTACTTTATCTATTAAATCCAATGGACCATAGATCTTGAACTCTTCATTTTTGTGATTCAAAATACCACAACCTGTTTCTTTAAGACGATAGAAATTCTCCATTAACTGATTTTTAAGTTCATTTAATGCTTTAGCTTCAGGTGTAATTACAAAATTTTCATCGATTATGTATTTCTCTGTAAAACCCCTAATTGTTCTTTCGAAAAATATAGATTCATTTCTGTGAACCACTTTCCAATTTTTTTGAGATATATCTGAAATTAAATTTAATCTTTGCTGTAGATATTTAGCAATTTCTTGACCAATATTCTTTTCTTTAAGATTTCTTATGTCTAATGCTCTTACAATAGCAGCATGTTCTATTATATCTTTATTGTCAACTCTTCTCAGCAAAGGTATTACCAAATTTTTAGTTTTTTTAGAGAGATATATAATTTGTTTTAATTCTTCCCCAGCTACCTGAGAAAGTTGAGTATTTTCAAAGATGGTATTTTTTAAACCTTCTTGAATTAAGTAATCTTCTAAGTCATTATCGTCTTTTTTATAAACCGTAGAGTTTCCTTTTTTAAGCCTATATAACGGAGGTTGTGCAATATATAATCTACCCGAATCAATGATTGGTTTCATATGTCTATAAAAAAAAGTA
This sequence comes from uncultured Alphaproteobacteria bacterium, assembly GCA_902585605.1. GTDB lineage: Bacteria > Pseudomonadota > Alphaproteobacteria > HIMB59 > CACPNW01. The sequence continues at coordinate 495,867 of CACIED010000001.1, read as the reverse complement.
AGTAAAAGAGTTCTAATATGACTGCCATCAACATCTGCATCAGTCATAATAATTATTTTATGGTATCTCATTTTAGAAAGGTCAAATTTTCCTTCTAATTTATTTTGATCTAAATCATCAGTTGGATTTCCTACTCCAGCTCCTATAGCTGTGATTAAAGCACCTATCTCATTGCTTGTTAATACTTGTTTGTCATTAGCTCTTTCTACATTAAGGATTTTACCTCTAAGTGGAAGAATAGCTTGATTTTTCCTATCTCTACCCTGTTTGGCTGATCCGCCTGCTGAATCTCCTTCAACAATAAAGAGTTCTGCTAGTTCGGGATTTTTCTCTTGGCAGTCTGCAAGTTTTCCAGGAAGAGAAGTATTTTCTAGACCAGTTTTTCTTCTAGTTAGTTCTCTTGCTTTTCGTGCAGCTTCTCTTGCATTAGAAGCCTCAATTATTTTGTCGATAACTCTTTTTATTTCTGACGGATTCTCTTCGATCCATTGTTCTAACTTATTTAAACTAGTTGATTCTATAACAGGCCTAACCTCTGAAGAAACAAGCTTATCTTTTGTCTGACTTGAAAATTTAGGATCTGGTAATTTTACAGATATTATACAAGTTAATCCCTCTCTTGCATCTTCACCAGTAATATTATTAGAATTTTTTGTATTTTTATTAACATAATTTACAATTGATCTTGTAAGGGCACCTCTAAAACCAGCAAGATGTGTACCCCCATCTCTTTGGATAATATTATTTGTAAAACAAATTGTATTTTCATGGTAACTATCAGTCCACTGCAAAGAGCATTCAATTGATATATTATTTTTTTCTCCATAAAAAAATATTGGGTGAGGATTAATAAGATTTTTACCTTCATTTAAATATTTTACATATTCTTTGATACCTCCATCATATTTAAAATTAATTTTTTTATCTACAGATTGTCTCTTATCAATTAAAAAAATACTTATACCAGTATTTAGAAATGCCAACTCTCTCAGTCTTTTCTCTATTACCTTAAAATTAAAATTAATATCTTTAAAAATTTTTGTTGTTGGAAGAAAAGTAATTTTAGTACCTGTAAAAAATTTATTATCAATTTTTTCTGAATCACCAATAATGTTTAGTTCTTTACTTACTATCCCATTTTCAAATTCTATATTATGAATTTTTCCACCTCTATTTATTTCTAAAATTAAATTTTCAGATAAAGCATTGACAACTGAAACACCAACTCCATGCAAACCTCCTGAAACCTTATAACTATTTTGATCAAATTTACCTCCAGCATGTAATTCAGTCATAATAAGCTGTGCTGCGGGTATTTTTTCTGTTTTGTGAAGGTCAACAGGTATTCCTCTTCCATTATCAGTGATAGTTGCTGTTCCGTCAGCGTTTAAAATTACTTCAATTTTATTACAGAAGCCAGCTAGTGCCTCATCTATAGAATTATCGAGAACTTCATATATCATCTGATGAAGACCAGAACCATCATCTGTATCCCCAATGTACATTCCAGGTCTTTTACGTACAGCTTCAAGTCCTTTTAGTACTTTTATCGAATCAGAAGAATACTCAGAATTCATAAATTAGTTATATTATAAAATTGAGCATTTGTTGATACAAAAGAAAATAAATTTTTATCAGTTCCAGTTAAAAAAAACTGTATTTCAAATCTATTCATCATGTTTAATAATATCTGACGATTTTGTTTATCTAAATGAGAACCAATTTCATCAAACAAAAGAATTGGATTTATTTTTTTGTAATTTACTAAATTAATACATTGAGCAAGTAGAATCATAAGAACAACTGCTTTTTGTTGTCCTGTAGACAACAAAGATGCCTCAAATTCATTATTAATTATTGATATAATATCTGATCGATGAGGTCCAATTTTAGTTCCACCATATTGTTTATCATAACTCCTTGATTCTTGTAAATTTACTAAATACTCTTCAAAGTTGATTTTATTTTTAAAAAAATCATCTTTTATATGTAATTTGATATAAAATTGAAATTTATAATCATTTTTTATATTAATTAGCTCATTGTTTAATAAATTTAATTGTGAAGCTCTTAATTTATATATCTCTAATCCCAGTCTACATATTTGTCTTTCAATATGATTTAACCAATCATAATCAATATTAAAAGATTGGAGTATTTTATTTCTTTCTACTAAAGATTTTTTATATTTATTTATTAATATATTATAATCATTTCTACTTGAAAAAATTAGCCTATCTATGAAATTTCTTCTATAAGATGGTGGGGCTTGAAAGAGTCTTTCCATTTCAGGTAGAAAAATAAGATATGATAAAGAGTTATTTAGAAAATCTTGTGAATCTTTAGATAGATCCTCGTTAATTTTAATAATTTTTTTAAATTTATCATTTCTTTTTTCAGTAAATATTTCTATATTTAGATCATTGTTGTTTATTTCTAATTTGTTTTTTATTAGAAAATTATCTTCTTTTTTTTTAATTAAATCTGCAATATTTGAATTTCTTATTCCTCTGCCCTTAGCGATTAATGAAATACCCTCTAAAATATTGGTTTTACCACAACCATTATCTCCAAATAAAATATTTAATTTACTATCAAAGGAAGTTTTAAAATTTTTAAAATTTCTAAAATTATAAAATTCAATATTTGTAACTTTTGGCAAATTTTAGACTCTCATAGGCATTAAAACATATACAAGATTCGTATTTGAATTTTCTTGTGCAATTACTGGAGAGGTATTATCTTTTAAACTAATTGATATTTCTGTATCTTCCAAATTATTTACTATATCCATAATATATTTTGAATTAAATCCAATTTCTATATCCTTACCTTCATAATTTATTTTCAAATCCTCTGAAGCAGTGCTACTTTCATTATTTATAGTATTTAAATTAAGAATATTTTCTAATAATTTAAATTTTATTACTGGAGATTTTTCATTTGCTATTGTGCTAACCCTATCAACAGCAGATAATAATTTATCTCTATTAATTTTTAGAATATTTTTATTATCATTGGGAATCACTCTTTTATAATCTGGAAAGCTGCCATCTATTAGTTTAGATATAAATACAATTTCACCAACTATAAATACTATTTTATTTGTGCTAATTGATATTTTTACATCAATATCATTTTCTGATAATAATTTTGATAATTCATAGATTGTTTTTTTAGGAATAATTACTCCTGATACTTGATCTATTTTTTTTTCAATTACGTGACTAAATTTTGCAAGTCTATGACCATCTGTACCAACGAGAGTAACAATATTTTTATTTTCTTCATTTGTTACATTAAAATAAAGACCATTTAAAAAATATCTTGTTTCTTCATTAGAAATAGCAAATTTAGTTTTATCAATTAATTTAAAAAGAATTTTTGAATTTAAAGTAATATCGACACCTGGATTTTCTTTTTCAATTATCGGATAATCTTCTTTAGGTAGGCATGCCAATGAAAATCTTGATCCTTCTGATCTCAAAGTGAGAATTTTGCCATTGTTTGAAATAATTTCAATTTGACTGTTATCATCTATTTTTCTAACAATGTCATAAAGTATCTGTGAGTTTATAGTAGTGGCTCCTTCTTCTGCAACATTACAAGATATTTTTTCAATTATTGAGATATCCATATCAGTCGAAGATAAAATCAATTTATTATCTTTAGCTTCAATTAAAATATTTGCTAAAATTGGAAGTGAGTTCCTTTTATCAACAACGCCCTGTAAGTGAGAAAGTGATTTAAAGAAATTTGAACGTGATATTTTAAATTTCATATCTAAGCATATGACAAAATGTATTATGAATCTATTAGTCTTTTCAATAATTCTAAATCTTCGTTAAAATTGACATCAGATAATTTGAGCTCTTCTATTTTTTTTACAGCATGCATTACAGTCGTGTGATCTCTGCCACCAAATTTTCTTCCAATTTCTGGAAGAGATCTTGAGGTGATAGACTTTGCTAAATACATTGCTATTTGTCTTGGACGAGCAACTGATCTTGACCTTCGTGGAGAGTGCATATCTGTTATTCTTATATTAAAATGCTCTGCAACCTTTCTTTGAATTTCTTCAATAGTTATTTTTTTATTTGATGATTTTAACAAGTCTTGTAAAACTAATTGTGCTGTTTCAACTGTAATTGAAGTTCCAACTAATGTAGCATGAGCTACTAATCTATTAAGAGCGCCCTCCATTTCTCTAACATTTGATATAATTCTATGCGAGAGAAACTCTAGAACTTTAGGAGGTATCTCAACACCTCTTTTATGAGCTTTTTCAATTAATATACCTAGTCTTAACTCATAAGTTGTAGGGTGAATATCAGCTACCAAACCACAACCAAGTCTAGATTTTAATCTTTCTTGGACACCATCAAGATCTGTTGGTGTTTTGTCAGCTGAAATAACAATTTGTTTATTTTGCTCAATTAAAGCATTAAAGGTATGAAAGAATTCTTCTTGTGTATTATCTTTGCCACTTATAAACTGCACATCATCTATCATGAGAACATCAATTGAACGAAATTGTTCTTTAAATGCAGATGTGTCTTTATATCTTAATGCTCTCACAAATTGATACATAAATTTTTCAGCTGATAGATAAATTACTTTTCTTTCAGGTTGTTTTTGTTTAATTTTCCATCCAATTGCATGCATTAAATGGGTTTTACCTAAACCAACACCTCCACATAAAAAAAGAGGGTTAAAAGTAATTTTATCTGCTTCAGAAACTCTTTGTGATGCAGCGAATGCTAATTCATTTGGCTTGCCAACAACAAAATTTTCAAACGTAAACCTAGGGTCCAGTGGGGCTCCAAATTCATTAGGATACGTTGAGGATTGATTAGATCTAAGATCCATAGTGGATTTCCAATGATTATCGTTACTTTTGATAGTTCGTGTAGTTCCTGGAACAATCCTACCACCAGAAGGCTTAACAACAAATTTAATAGTATCAACTTTATCTAATTGATTTTTTGCTTCACTTTTTATTTTATCGGAATAATTATTAACAATCCAATCCCTTAAAAATTTTGTAGGAACTGAAAAAGTTATAGTGGTCTCTTCTAATGAAACATAATTTAAATGTTTTAACCAATTATTAAAAGCTGAATCACCAACGTTTTTTTTAAGATTTTTTTTAAAGGATAACCATTTACTGTCGTCAAATATAGTAGATGAATTATCCATTTTCCCCCAACAAGATGATTTTATAGCTTAAAAAAATTTTACGCAAAAAATCTAAAGTCGTAAAATTCTATCACCAAATTAATTTACTTAATCAACACCCTTTAAGTATTTTTAGCAAGAAGAAAAGTGAAAAAAATTAAAAAAAAATTATTTTTTTGAAATTTGTTTTGATAAAGAGGATAACTTTCTGGATATGTATTCTTTTTTAAAAATACCTTTTTTTGATGCTCTGGCCATTATTGAGTTGACATTGCTGAAAGATTTTTGGATTTCTTCCTCATTTTTTGCTTCTACTGATGATTTAAATTTATTTAGAGCGTTTCTAAATTTAGATAGGTATTGAGAATTAACAGTATTTCTAGTTTTGTTCTGTCTAGATCTTTTTTTTGCTGAAGCATGATTAGCCATATGCGTGCTATAAATTCAAAATAAATTAAGTCAATTAATATTTAATATAGAATTACTTGTTATTTTGAAGTTTTGGACAATAAAAAGTAGATCTTCCGTATTGAATGATCTTTTTTACCTTATCTCCACCTATTTTTTTTCCTTCTTTATTATAAACCTTAAAATTTGACTGAAAGTTTCCTAATGTACCGTCAGTAGTCCTATAATCTCGTATACTCGATCCTCCATATTTAATTGCTTTCTTTAAAATTTTTCTAATGGACTTAATTAGTTTCATAATGAGACTAATTTCTAAATCCTTACCCAAAGTAAGTGGTGAAATTTTTGAATCAAATAGAATTTCCGATGCATAGATATTACCTATACCAGCAATTAATTTTTGATTTAGTAAAATCTGCTTTATTGGGACCTCAGATTTTGAAATTTTTTCAAATATCAATTGTGCTGTAAGATTTGTACTCAGTGCATCTACACCCAAACTTGATATATACTTTTGTTTTTGTAGGTCTTTTGTTTTTACTATGTCAACAAACCCAAATTTCCTTGGGTCATGATAAACAAATATCATTCCACTTAAAAAGTAAATAACAAAATGATCATGTTTTACTTGTTTGTAGCTTTTATTAACAGTTTTTAATCTTCCTGACATTCCTAGGTGTATTAATAGGGAATAGTCTGTATCTAAATCTATGATTATGAACTTTGCTATACGTCTTAGGTTGGATATCTTGGAGTAACGTAGTATATTAATTATATTATTTGGAATTTTAAAACGAAGTTTTGAAGTATGAATTTTTACATTAGATATTTTTTGATTCAATATTACACTAAGTCCTTTAACTGTAGTTTCAACTTCAGGTAATTCTGGCATAATGAAAAAAGATTATAATTTTGGTTATACAAAAGTAAATTCAAAACAAAAGACTAAACTTGTTCAGAATGTATTTTCAAGCGTAGCTCAAAACTACGATATTATGAATGATTTAATGAGTTTAGGTATGCATCGTTTATGGAAAAAAAGATTTGTAGAAACTGTGAATCTAAAAGAAAATGAAATTATCTTGGATGTTGGTTCTGGTTCTGGTGATATTGCCAGCGAAATTTTAAAAGAAAATTTATCAACCAGTCTTTATCTTTTAGATCTAAATGAAGAAATGTTATTAGAAGGAAGAAAAAGATTAAGAAAAGAAAAAAATATAAAATATTTTATTGGTAATGCTGAAAAGTTAAATTTTGAAAATAATTTTTTTGATAAATATACTATTTCTTTCTGCTTGAGAAATGTGACAGAGTATTTATTATCTATAAAAGAGGCTTACAGAGTTCTTAAACCTGGTGGTAAATATTGTTGCCTAGAATTTAGTACACCTAAATCATCTTTGGTATCAAGTTCATATAAAATTTACAAATCAAAGATTTTACCTCTGTTAGGAGAAATAATTGCTAAAGATAAGAATGCTTATAAATATTTGAGTGAAAGTATTGATTTGTTTCCATCACAAGAAGAACTTAGCAAAAATCTATGTAATTGCGGATTTACTAAAGTTGAAACTATTAATCTATTTAATGGAATTGTAGCAATACATACTGGCTATAAACTGTAATGAATAAAATTTTATTAATTATAACTGGCTCTATTGCTGCATCTCGATGTAAAGAAGTTTTTGCTTTGCTGAATATTAATGAAGTTAAAATTAGCTGCATTCTAACTAAAGAGGCAAAGAAATATGTAAAAATATCAGAGATAAAAAAATTACTTAAAAATAGAATATTTACTGATGAAGATGAGAAAAAAAATAAGATGCTTCATATTAATTTATCAAGAGATAATGATATAATAGTTGTGTGTCCAGCTACAGCTAATTCTATTGCAAAATTTGCTAATGGATATGGAGATAATTTAGCTTCTAATACGTTGCTTGCCTCAAATAAAAAAATTTTGTTTGTCCCCGCAATGAATAGTTTTATGTGGCATAATAAAATTAATCAAAAAAATGTAAGATTATTAAAAGGTAACGGTCATGAGTTTATTGGTCCTACAGTTGGAAAACTAAAGTGTGGAGAATTTGGTTTAGGCAGAATTCACAACTCAAAAAATATAGTAAATAGAATTTTAAACAGACTAGAAAATGTTAATTTGTTAAAAAATAAAAAATGCCTAGTAACTGCAGGACCAACAATTGAAATGATTGATCCAGTTAGGTTTATTTCAAATCAATCTTCTGGAAAACAAGGCTATGAAATTGCTTCACAATTAGTTTTATATGGAGCGGATGTAACCTTGATATCTGGACCAACAAATTTAGATCCTCCACCAAATTTAAAATTTATTCAAATTAAATCAGCAAACGAAATGTATCAAAAAATTAGAAAAATTTCTAAAATTGATATAGGAATTTTTACTGCTGCAGTATCTGATTTCAAAAATAAAAATATAAATAAATCCAAGATTAAAAAAAATGAAAAATTAAATATTAGTCTTTATAAGAATATTGATATTTTAGAAAAAATTGGAAAAAGTAAAACTCAAAGGCCTAAATTTTTAGTTGGTTTTGCTGCAGAAACGGGGAGCATTGATAATGCCAAAAAAAAATTAGTTGATAAAAAATGTGATATGATGATTTATAATAAAATCGATAGTAAAAATAAAGTTTTTGGTTCAGATTATAATCGGATTTCAATAATTACAAAAAACCAGATAAAAAAATTTAAGAAAATGACAAAGGTAAATTGTGCAAAGCAAATTATAAAACAAATTTATAATTCTATATAGAATTATGAATAATTACTCTGAAGAAGAATATAAAATTTTCAGTAGATTATTTATTTTAAAAGAATTTTCCGAAGAAAACCTAAAAAAATTATCAAATATAAAAATTGGTATTGTAGGTATGGGGGGTATAGGATGTCCTTTAAGTCAATATTTAGTCAACTCTGGAATAAAAGAATTGTTAATAGTAGATGGAGACATTGTTGAAAAAAGTAATCTTAATAGACAAATTTTGTTTAATTTAAATGATATTGGAAGAAAAAAAGTTGATGTAGCTAAAAATAAATTACAATTAATCAATACTGAATGTAAAATTCATACTATTGATGAAAATATTAATTCTTTAAATTTAAATTCTTTAAAAGAATGTTCTATAATTGTTGATGCAACTGATGATTGGGTAAGTTCTAAATTATTAAATGAATATTGTCTCAAAAACTCAATCAATTTTTTATATTCCTCTGCATTAAGACACGATTTACAAATAATTCTTTTCAATAATTCAAATAAAAATAATCATCTATGTTTAAATTGTATATTTCCTAACAAAGATGATGTTGATCTTCCCAGATGTGATGTAGTGGGTATTTCAGGCATTTCTGCAGGGTTAGCAGGTTTGATTGCTGCTCAAAAAATAATTAATTTCTATTTAAATTTAAAGGATGAAACTAATATAATGACAATTTCTGATGGAAAAAAATTAAGCATTGATAATATTGTTATTAAAAGTAAACATGATTGTTATTTAAAATCAGTTTAAGTTAATTGATAAATACATAAAAAAAGTTTAATTAAAATTATGAAACAAAATTCATTTACCTACGATCAATTAATTGATTGTGCAAAAGGTGTTCTTTTTGGAAAAGGGAATGCACAACTTCCAATGCCTCCTATGTTAATGTTCGACAGAATTACTTCAATAAATGAGAATGGAGGAGTATTCGCTAAAGGTGAGGTTATTGCGGAATTAGATATTAAAGAAGACTTATGGTTTTTTAAATGTCATTTTAAAGATGATCCAGTAATGCCGGGTTGTTTAGGTTTGGATGCTATGTGGCAATTACTCGGTTTTTATTTAGGATGGCTTGGTCAACCAGGAAAGGGTAGGGCTTTAGGAGTTGGTGAAGTTAAGTTTACCGGTCAGGTATTACAAAAAGTCAAAAAAGTAACTTATCATATATCTCTTAAAAGACTTATACTAAGAAAATTGATTTTAGGAGTTGGAGATGGTGTTTTAAAAGCTGATGGTGAAACAATTTATGAAGCTAAAGATATGAAAGTCGGTTTATTTTCACCTGAGAAATAAGTAATGAATAGAGTAGTAGTAACAGGTTTAGGTATAGTATCATGTATTGGTAATAATCAATCGGATGTTATAGACAGTCTTAAAAATTTGAAATCTGGGATAACAAGTGCAGAAGAGTATGAGGAGTTTTCTTTTAGAAGTCTTGTACACGGTAAACCAAATATAGATATTAGTAACGAAATTGATAGAAGATTACTAAGGTTTATGGGTGATGGAGCTGCCTACAACTATATTGCGATGAAAGATGCTATAGACGACTCAGGGCTGGAGGATAGTGATATCTCAAATGAAATGACTGGTATAATTGTTGGTTCAGGTGGTCCATCTACACAAAATTTATTTAAGTCTTCTGAAATTGGGAAGAGTTCGGGTTCAAAAAAAATTGGACCATTTATGGTGCCAAGAGCAATGTCTAGTACAAATTCTGCAACTCTTGCAACTCCTTTTAAAATTAAAGGAGTTAACTATTCAATTACTTCAGCATGTTCTACAAGTTCACATTGTATTGGTAATGCGTACGAACTAATTCAAATGGGAAAACAAAACATTGTTTTTGCCGGAGGGGGTGAAGAACTACATTGGACTTTATCAATTTTATTTGATGCAATGGGTGCTTTGTCATCAAAATATAATTCTACTCCAAAAAAATCTTCAAGGGCATATGATGCAGATAGAGATGGTTTTGTAATTGCTGGTGGAGGTGGAACTTTAGTACTTGAAGAATTAGAGCATGCAAAAGCTAGAGGTGCTAAAATATATGGTGAAATAACAGGATATGGAGCAACCTCAGATGGATATGATATGGTACAGCCTTCTGGAGAAGGAGCAGAAAGATGCATGAAGCAAGCATTAAATAATATTGATGGTAAAATTGATTATATAAATACACATGGAACAAGCACCCCAATAGGAGATGTAAAAGAATTGGAAGCAATCAAGAATGTTTTTGGTTCCAATATTCCTAAAATGAGCTCAACAAAATCTTTGACTGGTCATTCTTTAGGAGCAACTGGTGTGCATGAAGCAATTTATAGTTTATTGATGATGAAAAATAATTTTATTAGTGGTTCTGCTAATATTGAAAATCTCGATGATAGTGCCAAAGATTGTAATATTCTTTTAAAAACGGAAAATGACGTTGAAATTGAGCAAGTTATGTCGAATAGTTTTGGTTTTGGCGGTACAAATGCAACATTAGTATTTTCAAAATATCATGCTTAAAAATAAAAAAGGTTTAGTATTTGGTATTGCAAATAATCATTCAATTGCATGGGGAATAGCAAAACAACTAGCTGAAAATGATGCTGAAATAGCCATTGGTTATCAAAATGAAATATTATTGAAGAGAGTGAAACCACTTTCTGAAGAAATTAATTCAAAAATATTAATAGAATGTGATTTTAATAATGATGACTCAATAAACAAATCTGTAGAAATTATAAAAAAAGAATGGGGCACAATTGATTTTATAATTCATGCTGTTGCATTTGCAGATAAGTCAGAGTTAAATGGTAGATATGTTAACACTACCAAGGATAATTTTATTAATTGTTTGGAAATATCATGTTTTTCTTTAACTAGTCTTGCAAGAAATTTTGAACCTATCATGAATGATGGAGGAAGTATTCTCACCCTTACTTTTTACGGGTCAAATAAAGTAATTCCAAATTACAATTTAATGGGAATTGCTAAAGCCGCTTTGGAAACAAGTGTAAAATACTTAAGTGCAGATTTAGGCACAAAAAATATTCGTGTTAATGCAATCTCAGCAGGACCTATGAGAACAATTGCTGGTGCAGCAATAAATAATGCTAGGGAGGTGTTTAAATTTACAGAAGAACATTCAGCATTGAAACGAAATGCAAAACTAGATGAAATTGGTAAATCTGCTTTATACTTTGTTAGTGATTTATCTTCTGCAGTTACTGGTGAAGTACATTATGTTGACTGTGGTTACAATATTATTGGAATGCCCAATAAGCTCTAAAATTTTCCTAATAAATCTAAAGGATTATCAACAAAAATACTATCAACACCTATGGAGAAAATATCATTAGCGCTAGATAAATTTATATTTTTATCTGAATAAACAGTAATTTCCATATTAGATCCTTTAATTTTTTTTATAATATCAGTAGTAACAAGATCTATATTTAATCCACAAATTTTTAAATCATGATTTATTGATATACTAATCAAATCATCAATATTATATTCTTTAAAATCATCTAATAAAAAACTACGCATAGATTGAGGGTAAAGTTTTGAAATTTCTAAAATAGAAATCACATCAAATGAGGAGAAAAAAATATCTATTTGATTAATATTTTTTATAATTTTATATATTTGATAAACATTTTCTTTTTCAAAATTTTTATTGGGTTTTAATTCGATATTTAAATTACCATTATAATTTGTACACAAACTAAGAATGTCTTCTAACTTTGGAACAAAAATATTTGTATTTTCATTATAAAAAAATTTTCCCGCATCAAGTTTTTTTATGTTTCCATAATCATAATCAATTGCAAGCCCACTTCCATTAGTAGTTCTATCAAGTGTGTCATCATGTAATAAAATTGGAACTCTGTCTTTAGAAATCTTAACATCTATTTCTACAAAACTTAAACCTAAATCGAATGCCTTTGAAATAGATTCTAAAGTGTTTTCTGGACACAGATCTTTTACACCTCTGTGCCCAATTAATTTAGGTAATTTAAACGTTTTCTTCTGCGTCAACTGCTTTCATAGAAAGTTTTATTTTTCCTCTTGAGTCGATATCCAACACTTTTACTTTAACGATATCTCCTTCACTAATAACATCTTCAACTTTCTCTACTCTTTCATTTTTTAATTGACTAATATGAACTAGTCCATCTGTAGATCCCATGAAATTAACAAAAGCACCAAAGTCCATTATCTTTATAACTTTACCATCATAAATTTTACCAATCTCTGGCTCTTCGACAATACCTTTGATCCATTCTAATGCATCATTTCCAGATTTTTGATCTACAGCTGCAATACTCACTAAACCTTCATCATTGATTTCAATTTTAGCTCCAGTTGTTTCAGATATCTCTCTAATAACTGCTCCTCCTTTACCAATAACTTCTCTAATTTTATCTTTGTTTATTTGTAGATTAGTTATTGTTGGTGCGTATTGAGAAATCGATTGATTAGGTTTATCAATTGCTTTAGCCATTTCACCAAGTATATGGAAGCGTCCATCTTTAGCTTGGGCTAGTGCTTCTTTCATAATTTCAGCTGTGATACTAGTTATTTTAATATCCATTTGTAATGAAGTTATTCCTTCAGAAGTTCCTGCAACTTTAAAATCCATATCACCAAGATGATCTTCATCACCAAGTATGTCTGATAATATTACATATTTATCATTCTCTTTAATTAAGCCCATCGCGATACCTGCTACTGGTCTTTCTAAAGGCACTCCTGCATCCATTAAAGACATTGAGGTACCACAAACAGTTGCCATAGAGCTAGAGCCATTAGATTCTGTAATTTCAGATACAACTCTATAAGTGTAAGGAAACTTTTCTTTTGAAGGTAACATTGGGTGAATAGCTCTCCAGGCTAATTTTCCATGTCCTATTTCTCTTCTACTTGTAGAACCTATTCTTCCAACTTCTCCAACAGAGTAAGGTGGAAAATTGTAATGAAGCATAAAATTCTCTGTATATTCACCATCAATTGCATCTATTCTTTGCTCGTCTTGTCCAGTTCCCAAAGTTGAAACTACAAGAGCTTGTGTTTCTCCTCTTGTAAATAAAGCAGACCCGTGAGTCCTTTCTAAAACTCCAGTTTCACACACAATTGGACGGACTGTTTTTGTATCTCTTCCATCAATTCTATTACCAGAATTAATCAGTTCTCCTCTAACTATATCTTTTTCTACATTTTTTATTGCATCTGAAACCAATACTGATGAGAGTGTTTCACTTACAAATTTTTCAGAAATTTCATTTCGTAACGAAGATAATTTTTCTGATCTTTTTTGTTTTTCAGTTATTTTATAAGCATCTATAAAATTTTTACCAAAGTCTTCGTTGATCTTAGATGGTAGATTTTTAATTTCTACATCTTTTTCTTTAAGTTCCCAAGGTTCTTTTGCAGCTTTTTTAGCTAAGGAAATTATTGCTTCAATCACTGTTTTATAATTTTCTTGACCAAGAACTACTGCATCTAACATTTGTTTTTCTGAAAGCTCGTGAGCTTCAGACTCGATCATTAGTACACCTTCCTTAGTCCCTGCCAATACTAATTCTAGTTTAGAATTTGATAATTGACTCTTACTCGGGTTAACAACAAACTCTTCGTCTATAAAACCAATCTTTATTGCTCCGAGTGGTCCTAAAAATGGCAAACCAGATAAAGTTAATGCAGCACTTGCTGCTACCATTGCTACAACATCTGAGTCATTTTCTTGATCATGAGATAATACAGTACAAGTAACTTGGGTCTCATTTTTAAAATCTTTATGAAATAAAGGTCTAACTGGCCTATCAATTAATCGAGAAACTAATGTTTCTTTTTCAGTTGGTCTAGCCTCTCTTTTAAAAAAACCACCAGGTATTTTTCCTACAGAATAATATTTTTCTTGATAATTTACTGTTAAGGGGAAAAAATCCATATCAGGATTTGCTTCTTTTGCAGCAACTACATTACACATAACTGTCGTACCACCATAAGTGGCTATAACTGTTGAGTCAGCTTGTCTTGCTATTTTTCCAGTTTCTAATTTAAGTGTTCTTCCAGCCCATTCAATTTCTACATTTTTCACATCAAACATAATTTTTATTTATCCTCTTTTTTTAACCTCTAATATTTAATTTTTTAATTAAATCTGAATATTCAGATTTATTTTTTTTAGATAAGTAGTTTAATAATTTTTTTCTTTTATTAACTAATGATACTAGTCCTCTTTTTGAATGATTGTCTTTATTGTGAGTCTTAAAATGTTCAGTTAAATTTTTTATTCTTTCTGATAAAACTGCTATCTGAACACCTGCTGATCCAGTATCTTTTTCATTTTTAGAAAATTCATTAATAAGATTTTTTTTATTTTCTTTTGTTATCGACATCGGTTCTCCTATATTAATATTTTATTTGGTTTAAACAAATTACCATCTAATTTGCCTATTGAGACAATGTCTCCTTTCTTAAATAAAAAAATATTTTTTTTATCTAAGTTTATTGACGAAGGATTTATAACTTTTCTTTCATCAATTTTAATAGATCTTCCAAAAGATAAATTTTCAATATCTAATTTTTCTTCAATTTCATAAGCCAAGATGTCGTCCAGCATAGAAATTGTAGTGGAGATACAATTAATTTCTTCGTGCATTTGTCCTATTTTTAGAAGATCGTCCAGTAAAATCGAATTTTTTTCAATGAATTTACCTACTTTTAACCTTTTCAATGAAGAAATGTGTCCATATGTTTTAAGATCTATAGCTAAATCACGAGCTAGACTTCTAACATAAAAGCCCTGACCGCATAAAATTTTAAATGACGTTTTGTTAATACTGTGATCAGTAATACACAGATCTTCGATAAAAACTTTTTTTGGTTGAATCGTAAATTTTTTATTTTCTCTAAATAATTTATAAGCTCTTTTACCATTAATTTTAACTGCTGAAACTTTTGGGGGTATCTGACTTATAAAACCAATATAATTAATAATTTTTTTTTCTATTTCTTTTCTTTTAGGGAGGTAACTTGATTCAAATAAAATTTCACCCTCTGCATCATCTGTTGCTGTTTGAATGCCCCAAGTTACTGTAAACTCATATTCTTTGTTCATATTGCTGATATATGGAATTAGTTTTGTTGCTTTTCCTATAGCTATTGGTAACACACCTTCTGCCATAGGATCTAAAGTACCCGCATGACCAATTTTATTAATTGAAAATTTTTTTTTTATTGAATTAATGGCTTTAAAAGATGTAATATTTTTGGGTTTGTATAAATTTATCCAACCTTGTTTTGAAATCATTACTTAATATCTCTTAAGACATTTTTATTTAATAAAAGGTTTTCAATTTTTTCTGCCTCGTCAAATGTATCATCTAAATAAAAAGAGAGTCTTGGAGTAAATTTTGAATTAATTTTTGCTTTCGAAAGAAACTTCTGAAAAATATATTTTCTATCCTTCAAAATATCTAAAATTTCTGATTTGTCTTTACCTCCAAGAGGCATAAAGTATACATTTGCAATTTTTAAATCCTTAGACATTCTAACAAATGATATTGTAATAGATGTAGAATTGATATTTTCGTCAAAAAAATCTTCTTTTAGTAAACAATCACTTAATAATGACCTTATTAACTCGCCAAATCTAATTTGCCTCTGCGTATCCATTGTAAAAAAACATTATAACTTTCTACTTGTAGAAACTTCTTCAAATGTTTCAATAATATCACCGACTTTTATATCGCTATAATTATCTAGCATTACACCACACTCAAAACCTGACTTAACCTCAGATACTTCTTCCTTAAATCTTTTTAAACTACTAATTTGTCCTTTATGAATTACAATATTGTCTCTTAGAATTCTAATCTGTGATTTTCTAGAAATAAAACCATCTTTAACCATACAACCTGCAATATTGCCAACTTTTGAAATATTAAAGACCTCTCTAATCTCAACATTACCTGTGATATTTTCTGAAATATCTGGTTTTAGCAAACCAGTTAAAAGATTTTTTACATCGTCAATAAGTTCATAAATAATTGAATAATATTTTATATCTACACCATCTCTTTTTGCTATATCTCTTGCATGAGGTAGAGCTCTAACATTAAAACCAACAATAAAACCTTTTCCTGAACCAGCTAACGTAACATCACTCTCAGTAATTGCACCAACACCTTTATAAATAACATTGACCTTAACTTCATCAGTTGAAAGTTTAGTAATTGAATTTTCAATTGCTTCGGCAGAACCTTGAACATCAGTTTTAATTACTACTGGAAGATTTGTTGCTTCACCTTTATTAATTTGCGCAAACATCTCTTCAACATTTGATTTAGCCACTGTATTTTTTTGAATTTGTAGTTTACTTGATCTAAATTCTGCAATTTTACGCGCAATACCTTCGTTTTCAACTACAATAAAGTCGTCACCAGCTAATGGATTAGAATCAAATCCCAAGACTTCAACTGGTACTGATGGTTCAGCTTGTTTTATATTTTTACCTTTGTCATCTATTAGAGCTTTAACCTTCCCCCATTCAGATCCTGATACAAAAATATCACTTACTTTTAATGTTCCTTTTTGTACTAGGATAGTTGCAACAGAACCTCTGCCTTTTTCTAGTTTAGATTCAATTACAGATCCTCTAGCTTTTCTATCAGGATTAGCTTTGAGATTAAGAAGGTCTGCTTGTAAATGAATCGCCTCTTCTAATTTATCTAAATTTGTTCCTTTAGTTGCTGACACTTCAATATCTAAAACTTCACCGCTAAGTTTTTCAACAATTACTTCGTGACTAAGTAATTCATTCCTAACTTTGTCAGGATCAGCTCCTGGAAGATCAATTTTGTTAATAGCAACTATTATTGGGACTTCAGCAGATTTTGCATGGGCAATTGATTCGATAGTCTGAGGTTTGATTCCATCATCAGCAGCCACAACAAGTATAACTATATCAGTTGTTTTAGATCCTCTAGCTCTCATATTTGAGAAAGCCGCATGACCTGGAGTATCAATAAATGTAATTTTTTTATTTTTGTTATTAATTTGATAAGCTCCAATATGTTGTGTAATACCACCAGCTTCTCCAGATACTACGTTACTTTGTCTAAAAGCATCCAATAAAGATGTTTTACCATGATCAACATGTCCCATGATTGTAACAACAGGAGCTCTTTTAATAAGACTATCCTCATGATCTTCAAAATCTTTAATATCATTTAATACATCATCATCTTTAACAACAGTAACTTTATGACCAAGCTCTTCTGCAACTAATTGAGCTGTATCGGACTCTAAAGATTGCGTAGCATTTGCCATAACGCCCATTTTCATTAGAACTTTTACTACATCTGCAGTTTTTTCTGCCATTCTATTTGCTAAATCTTGCACAGTAATAAAATCAGGAATAGATATCTCTCTAGAAATTTTGCTTTCTTCATCATCGTTTGCTGATTTAAGTTTTTCTTTTTCTCGCGCTCTTTTTATTTTTGCTAAACTTGGAAATTTATCAAACTCTTGCTCTTCTTGTTCTAATATTTTTTTTGCATCCAATTTACTAAAATCATCTTCAAGTGGTCTAAGAGTTGATTTTTTTTGCTGGGTTTTTTTATCTACATTTTTTTTATTTTTATTTTCAAAATTTCTGGTTTTGTTAGGTGAAGAAAAGTTTGGTTGTGGTGAAGAATTTATTCCTGGTCTGGGTGTTCTTAGGCTAGAAGATCCTCTAAAATTTGATTGAGTTGTTGATGAGCTTTTTTGTTGATTATTTTTATTTTTAAAAACAATTTGTATAGTTTTCTTATTACCACTGTTTCTGACTTTATCGCCGGCTGGACCAAGATTTTTTCTTATTTGTAATCTCCCTGAAGATGATAGTTTTAACGGCTTTTTCTTGTTACCTTTATCTTTATCCAATTTTAATCCTCATTTTGTTCTTCAGACCAGAAACTTCTTGCTTCCATTATCATATTATTGGCTACTTCCTCATCAAGATCTAGATCTTTTAAAATACCTTCTTCTTTGTCTATAAGTTCGAAAGTTGCTAAATCAGCAAAATCATTAACATTAAGTATGTTTGATTTTGCAAGTTCTGCTAAAATGCTATTATTCATACCTTTTAAACTTTTTAATTTGTCATCATTAATATTTTCTTCTATGAGTTTTTTGTCAGAGTCTTCTTTTTCTTTTAAAAAACTTTTAGATCTATCAATTATTTCTTGTGCCAATGTAGAATCAAATCCTTCTATTTTTTCTAAATTTTCCAAAGTTTCCAAAGCTATAGATTCAACACTTGTATAGCCATCAGTAACAAGTAGCTGAGCGATAACATCTTCAACATCAAGAGTTTCAGCTAATAAAACACTTTTTTCTTTAAATTCTTGTTGTCTTCTTTCAGACTCTTCATCTTCTGTTAATATGTCAATTTCTAAACTAGTTAAATTTGAGGCTAATTTAACGTTTTGACCTTTTCTACCAATTGCTAAACTTAATTGGTCATCAGGTATTACGACCTCAACTTTATTTTTTTCTTCATATAAAAAAATTTTACTTACTTCAGCAGGAGCAAGTGCATTTGCTAAGAAAGTAGCTTGATTATCTGACCAAGTAACAATATCTATCTTTTCACCTTGCAATTCATTTACAACAGCTTGAACCCTTGAGCCCCTCATGCCAACACATGCTCCTACTGGATCTATAGTAGAGTCTTCAGTAAAAACACTAATTTTGGCTCTTGAGCCTGGATCTCTTGCAACACTTTTAACAACAATAACACCTTCATATATTTCAGGTACTTCTTGATAAAACAGTTTAGACAAAAATTGAGGATGAGTTCTTGATAGAAAAACCTGATATCCTTTAACATCATCTTTAACCTCATAAATATATGCCCTTACTCTATCGCCGTTTTTAAAAGCCTCTCTTGGGATTAATTCTTCTCTTTTTATTATTGCTTCGCTTTTGCCTAAATCCAAAATTAGATTTCCAAACTCTGTTCTTTTAACAATTCCAACTGCTATCTCTCCAACTTTATCTTTATATTCTTGATATTGGTTAGACTTATCAGCTTCTCTTACTTTTTGAATAATAACACCTTTTGCATTTTGTGCTGCAACTCTGCCTAATTCAATAGGTGGTAGTTCTTTAATAATGAACTCTCCTAAACCTATATTTGGATTAGTTTTTTTTGCATCTTCTAAAAGAATTTGTCTAGATTGAAACTCTTCTTCAATATTTTCCACAACTTCCAAATAAGAATTAAGTTTAATATCGCCTGTGCTTCTATCAATAGATATTCTTATATCAATCTCTTGACCATATTTTACTCTTGCAGCTTTTTCTAATGCTTGTTCCATTGCGGAAAAAACTGAGTCTTGATCAATATTCTTTTCTTGCGCTACATTAGATGCAACTTGAAGCATCTCTTCTCTAATTACATTATATTTTTTTTTAGCCATAGTTATAAAAAAAAGGTGGGATAACCCACCTTAATATTACTGCGTATATAAATATTTTAAAGAATTTCAAGCTTATAATTTTCTTAAAATGAATAAAGATGGTTTTCTTTGAGAATTAATTGCTTTTTTATAATATTTTGTCTCAATATCGAAATAATCTTTTATATGCAAATTCATTTGAGATTGGTTCAGCCAGACAAAATAGTCCTTACAATTATAAATTGAGTTTAAAATAAATCTTACATAAATTGCTGAATCTGTAGCTATATGTATCTCGCTTTTATCTTTTAACACTTTATAAAGTTTTATCAAAAAATCAGTAGTTATCAATCTACGCTTTGCGTGTCTATTTTTTGGCCATGGATCAGGAAAAAATATCCATACAAGGTCAAAACATTCTCTATGTATACTTTCTAAAACATCGTATACATTTCCATTATGTAGTAGAATATTTTTTATTTTATTCTTTTCAATATTTTTAAGTAAAATTATATTTCCATCAATGTATTTTTCGCAAGATATAATTACTTTATCTAAAAATTGATTTGCAAGAAATATACTAGTTTCACCATATCCGGTGCCAATATCTAAAATATAATTTATTTTTTTATCGCAATTATGAAATTTGTATTTGTCAACTTTTTGATGATATTTTTTTAAATCAATTTTTTTCTTGCTTCTTCCTCTTGTTCTCCCAAATAAGCGATTACTATAATTATTACTTATCATTTTTTCTTAAATAATAGAAAGTAGTTAATGTAAAAATGATAAAGAGATAAATTTTAAATATTGAATGAAAATTGACAAAATTATTATTTTCTTTGAAAAATAACTTGTGTTTAAATTTCTCAGCTTTGTTGAATTCAGTTTTATTTAGCACAGCACCATTATTATCTATCACTGCAGATATTCCATTATTGGAAACGCGAATAATTGGCTTATTAAACTCTGCAGCTCTGATTTTAGTTAGATAGAAATGTTGATAAGGACCGAGATAATCACCAAACCAAAAATCATTCGTAATATTTACAATAAAATTACCTTTGTTATTAAATTTATTTAAAAGCTTCCAATAAAAAACAATTTCATAACAAATCACGGGAATAAAACTTATATTATCAGATAGATTAATTATTCTTTCAACTTTACCTTTTGAATAATCATTTTGACCAACGATACTTTCTAAAAAAGTTAATGAATCTCTTAATGGTAGAAACTCTCCAAAGGGAACAAGTATTTTTTTATCAAAGTAAGTTACATTTGCTAAATTAATATTTATTAAGCTATTGTAATATTTATTATTTTCATATCTTGTAGCTCCAATAATTAATGTTTGATTTTCTTTTAAAGTGTCTTTTATAATTTTTAGTTCAAGATCATCTAAAAGATAAGGAAAATTATTTTCACCAAAGATAAGCAAATCTGCATTACTTTCATCTATATGTTTGATTATTCTTTGAAGTTTTTTCTCAGGAGTTAAAAATTTGTCATTATTTTTAAAATTTAATTGGAAAATTTCCAAATTAATTGTTTTAATTTTAAAATTATTTCCTTCTTTGTTAAAATTTGTAATAATTAAAGTAATAATTGGCAAAGCAATAAATAATGACAGATATTTCAATTCTTGTTTAAAGTTTTCTTTTGTTAAAAAAATAAAAGGTATGCAAAATATCTGAATAATTAAATAACTTGAAAATAACGTTCCAAATAATTTTAGTGAAAATAGTAAATATTCATTACTAGAAAGTAATAACGAAAATGTAAACCAAGGAAATCCATAAAAAAATATTGATATTATATATTCAGTAGATGTGAACATTAGTGGGATAAGAATGATTATTGGAATTTTTTTTCCTAATTTAAAAATTATTGTAAAGATTAAACCTAAAATTACAGATAAGAATATTATCAGTAATAAAAAAACCAGAAAAAAATTTCTAGTTTCTTCAAAAACAAAAAAAGGGTTTTTAATCCAAAATAAATAACTAATAAAAAAACCAAACCCAAATATTGAAAATTTATTAAAAATATTTTTATCACTAGAATTTTCTTTATTTGATTCTAATAAAAAACAAAGGAATGGAAAAATGATAAAACCTAGTGGTAAAAAAAAATATGGAGGAAATAAAAGTGAGGTTAAAAGTCCTAAGATAAAATAAATTAAAATACTCAATTATTTTTATTTACTTCAACAATTTCAATTTTTCTATTGTTTGATTTAACGATTTTGATCCTAAGTTCATCATTAAAATCAATTACTTCATTATTTTTTGGTATCCTATTTATTTTTTCATATACAAGACCACCTACAGAAGAAGTTTCATCATCTTCATTTCTTGGAATGTTAATTGAAAAAAATTCTTCCAAATCTTCCACTCTATAACTAGCATCTACAGTTATTGAATTATCTGATTTTTTATAGACTAATTCTTCATCATCTTCTGCGTCGTGTTCATCTTCAATTTCACCAACAATTTCTTCAACTAAGTCTTCTATCGTTACCAATCCATCAACACCTCCAACCCCATCAACGACTAGCCCTATATGTATCCTAGATGATCTCATGGTTTTAAGTAAATCTAAAATCGGAGATTTTGGAGCAACATATAATACATCTCTTATTATTTCACTCATCTGAAATGTATCATGTGAAGATTTAATAAAATCTTTTATGTGAAAAAAACCAATTACATTATCAATATTTTTTTTGAATACTGGAATTCTAGAATGTCCCTCTTCCTTAATAACTTCTAAAATTTCGTTGTACGATTTATCATGTTCTAAGGCTACTATTTCACTTCTAGGTATCATTAAATCTTCTACACTTTTTTCATTCAAATTTACGATATTTTTAATTAGATTTTTCTCATTATTATCATTTAGATCTTCAATATTTTTATTATCATCATCATTAGCTATAAAATTTAAAATATCTTCTTTTGTTGAATCATTGGATAATAATTTTTTAATTATCCAATTTTTCCAGCTCGATGATTTATCAGCGTTATTTATATTCATTAAATTGTGTAAGGATCTTTAATTCCAAATAATCCCAAAATTTTTATCTCCTCTCTTTTCATTTTTTTAAATTCTAAATTTTTTTTATGATTATATCCGTTAATATGTAGTAAACTATGGATTAGTAAATGGCTAAAATGATCATATATGTTAATTTTATTCCTACGTATATATTTTTCAATAGTATCAATTGAGAAAAAAATATCACAATATAAAATTTTTCCAATATTTTTATTTGAGTTCTTTGTAATAAAAGTAAGAACATCAGTATCTGTTTGTTTATTTTTATAGGTTTTATTAAGTTTAATCATTTTTGATTTATCTGTTAAAATTATATTTAGTTCAAATTTATGATCTCTTTTAAAATAAGAGCTCATTTTATTTATAGTCTTTTTAGTAATAGTCTTAATTTTAGGTATTCGCCTTGGCCATTTTTTTGATTCAGAAAAAAAATCAACTTTTATGTTTTTCATATGCATTAATAATTTTTTTGACTAAATCATGTCGCACGACATCCTTTTCTGATAATTCAATGAAACCTATATCGTTAACTTTGTTTAATTTTTTTAATGCATCTTTAAGCCCTGAATCTTTTTCACTTACAAGATCGATCTGTGTGATGTCTCCTACAACTACCATTTGACTATTTTTACCTAGTCTTGTTAAAAACATTTTCATTTGTGTTTTTGTTGTATTTTGAGCTTCATCTAAAATTATAAAACAATCTTCAAGTGTTCTTCCTCTCATAAATGCGATAGGTGCTATTTCAATTGTGTTATTAAGTAACTTTTTTTCTACCTGTTCATAGGGAAGCATTGAATATAGTGCATCATAAATGGGTCTCAAAAAAGGATCTACTTTTTCTTTTAAATCCCCTGGTAGAAAACCTAACTTTTCACCAGCTTCAACAGCTGGTCTTGATAGAATAATTTTATTTACCTTTCCATCTTGAAGGGCTGAAACTGCTTTCGCTACAGCTAGATAAGTTTTTCCAGTTCCAGCCGGACCAATAGCAAATGTAATATTTTTTGTGTTTAGTAGTTGAAGATATTTATTTTGTATTTCAGTTCTTGGTATAATTTTTCTTTTTTTTGTTTGAATAAATAAATCCATCTGCTTATCTGTTTTAATATTCATAGATATTAAGCTTTTATTATCTCTAATTCTATCCTCATCTATTTCAGCTCCATTTTGTGCTTCTTTAAATAAATTAAGAATAGTTTTCTTAGTTTCAAAAATTGATTTTTTATTACCTGAAATTTTAATTTTATTTCCACGATATTGAATTTTAACTTGATTAATTTGCTCTATAAGAGATAAATTTCTATCATTAACTCCAAATAAGTTACTTAGAATTGTATTATCATCCAATTCCAACTCCAGATTTTCGTTCTTATTTACTATATCTGACATTCAAGAGCAAAATTAGTTGAGTTTATAATTTTAACATTCATAATTTGATTTAATAAATCTTCTTTAGAATTAACAAACGTACTTTGATTATAAATTGTACGACCTATAAATTGGTCTTTGTGTCTTCCAATTTTTTCAAATAATACTTCCATACCTTTATTAATAAATGATTTATTAAAATTTATTTGTTGTTGCGTAAGCAAAGATTGCAATGCACTTAAACGTGCTTTTTTATTTAATATACTAATATTATCTTTATTTTGAGCAGGCGTTCCTGGTCTTGGACTATAAATAAATGAATAAGCAATAACAAAATTAACCTTTTCAATAAAATTCATTGTGTCTTCAAAATCTTTATCTGTTTCTTCTGGAAAGCCAACGATAAAATCTGATGAAAGAGCAATATCAGGACGAACATTTCTTATTTTTTCTACAATTTTTAAATAATCATCGACTGTATGTTTTCTATTCATTTTTTTTAAAATTTTATCTGAGCCAGATTGAATAGGTAGATGAAGAAAAGGCATTAGTTTAGTATTGTCAGCATGAGCATTAATTAGTGAATCTTTCATATCTATAGGATGAGATGTCATATATCTAATCCTCTTAATTTCTTCAATTTCTCCTATCTTGTTAATCAAATAAGCTAGATCTTTTGATTTTCCATCAGAAGCAATGCCATGATAGGCATTAACATTTTGACCTAGTAAAATTATTTCTTTAATTCCGTTTGAAACATATTTTTTTGTCTCTGCTACAATATCATTAACTGGTCTAGAAAATTCGGGCCCCCTAGTGTATGGCACTACACAGAAAGAACAGAATTTATCACATCCTTCTTGAATAGATAAAAATTCAGATGATAAATTTGAAGAATTAAAAATTAAATTTTTAAATTTTTCATTTTGTAAAAATTCACTATTTTCTAATTCGTCAACTCTATCGATCATATCAGGTAATTTGTGATAAGATTGTGGTCCTACAACATAATCAACTGACGGTGATCTTTTTTTTATTTCAAGACCCTCAGCTTGAGCTACACAACCAGCAACTACTAGTTTCATGTTCTGTTTTTTATCTTTAATTTTTTTAACTCTACCAATATCAGAGTAAACTTTTTCAACTGCCTTTTCTCTAATATGACAAGTGTTCAAAACAGTTAAATCTGCCTTTGAAATATCATCAGTTACTTTATATCCTTTATTTGAAAACAAATCTTTTATACGGTTACTGTCATATACATTCATCTGACAGCCGTATGATTTTATATAAATGTATTTATCACTCATGATTTATTTTTTTTATAAAGCATTTAGCATGAACTTTTCTATCATTATATCTATAATAATTATGTCTAAAATTTAAAAAAACAAAGTTGTTTTTTTTATAAAAACTTATTGCATCTAAATTATCTTCAGCAACTTCAATGAAAATCTGTGAAAATTTAATTATATTTGTTTCAACATAATTTAATAATTTTGTCGCAATTTGTTTTCTTCGTTGGTCTTTTGATACTAATAAAATATGTAACTCTAAGTCACAATCTTTATCACTTTTAATTGCATCTCCAATTAAAAGTCCTACTAGGTTATTAGCCTTAAAATATCCAAGAGAATAATTATTAACTTTGTTAAATTGACTTTCAATATTTTTTAGATTCCAGCCTATCTTTTTAAAATAACTATATTCATCACTATTATCATCAATAAACTTAATGATTGAAGATAGCTCCTCTTTATTTATTTGACTAATTCTGTTCAATTTAACAATTGATTATTTGATATATAAATTGGTTTAATAATAATATTTTTTTTAAAAATTAGATTATTATAATTTTTGTAAAATTCATCAAAAAAAGAAAACTGAATTTGCTCTAATTTATTATTTTCATTAATTTCAGTCTTATTAAAAAGAATTAACTCGATATGTTTAGGAATTGAGTATTTATTATTTTCAATTTTATTGTATTCCATTATGTCATCTTTATTTTTATAACATAAAAATTGCTGATTATTAGATGATGTTATAAATACTCCTAAATTTTTTTTAGAAGTTTTTTTTGAATTAAAATTTAAAATGTCGGCAATTGATAGTGGATAGTAAGGAATTTTTCGAGATATCATGAGGCCTGATATAAATGCTGAACCAACTCTTAGACTTGTATACGATCCAGGGCCAATTGTCGTAGAAATTTTTTTAAGATATTTTGTTAAATTTAAGCGTTTATCTATTTCTATATATGATTGTATAATATTATCACTCAACTTGTCTGTTTCATTTTGAATAATTTTTTCCTGTAATATTACTTTGTTGTCATCAATTACACAAAACTCTGGTAATGATGATATAACATCTAGAAACAATAACATATGAAATTACATAACTACATTCTATTACTATTTTTAAAAAGTATTTCTTTAACTTTTTTATTAGTAAGTGGAACTTTTGCAAATGAGGTAAAAAATTCAGCTACTGTATTTATGTATCATAAATTTGGAGTTTCAAAATATCCTTCAACTAGTGTTACTATTGATCAACTTAACAGTCACATTGAAGAACTAACTAAAGAAAAATATACGATTAAATCATTAGATTTTATCATTGATACGATTCGTAATGACGGAGATCTTCCTGAAAATACTATTGGTATAAGTGTGGATGATGCTGATAAGTCTTTTCTAGAAGTTGGATGGCCTCTATTTAAAAAAAATAATATTCCCGTAACCTTATTTGTAACAACAGGAACAATTGCAAATAATCAAAAATATATTAACTGGGATCAAATAAGAAAGCTTAAAGAAGAAGGTGTGGTAATAGGGGCACACTCACATACACATGCTCATATGCCAGATATTAGTATTGAAGAAGTAAGAAATGAAATAGAAACATCTAATAAAATATTTTTAAAAGAGCTTGGAGAAATACCAACTTTATTTGCATTTCCTTATGGTGAGACAACAGATGAAATTATTAAATTAGTAAAAGAATATAAGTTTAAAGCTGCGTTTGGTCAGCATTCTGGAATAATTAATGAAACTTCAAATATGTATTACCTGCCAAGGTTTTCCTTAAATGAAAGATATGGTGAAATAGATAGAGTTAAGTTTGCTGCATCATCTAAGGGTTTAGGAGTTTATGACTTTATACCTCAGAATCCAACAATTAAGCAAAATCCTCCATTCATAGGTTTTTCTCTTCTTGATGATAAGAAGGCCCGATCTCTAGATTGTTTTGTATTTGATAGTAAGGGTCAAGTTGATAGGGAAATATATAAATTTAATGAAAGGATTGAGATAAGACTTGCAAGAGAATTATCTCCTGGAAGGTCAAGAATGAATTGCACTGTTAAAGATGGTGAGGGAAATTGGAGATGGTTTGGGCACCAATTCTATTTTTAATTAATAAGATATAATTTTTTGATCAAAAATATTAAAGTTATTAGTTTTAATTACTTGTTTTATTGTTCTAATATAATTTTCATCTTCTGCGTAAGTAGATAATCTGTCAACAAGTAGGTTTACATTTGAGAAATTATTTCTTTCTCTCATTATATTTCGAATTTCACGAAAATCTTCATATGCGTAATGAGAATTAATATTATTGAAGTACGAGGTGACGCTATTATTATAAGAATTAAATGCCTTGATTAAATGAGTATCACCGCTTTCTCTTTCCAGTGGAACAACCCCTTTGGAATTGTCATATGTATATTCACCAAATAATGCATTATATTCCTGTGCAAATCTAGATGATCCCCAACCACTTTCGATTGCAGCTTGAGCTAAAACAATAGAATTTGGAATTATTTCAACTCTTAAAAGAAGTTTATCAATAATTTCCATTTTATGTTCATTATCAAATTCTATTTTATATTTTTTAGAAATTTTTCTTAATTTATTTAGTTCATAGTTATTTAGTGAATTGTTTTCAGTAAGCTTAGCACGTAAAATAGTTAGATCATTTCTGTTTGATAAGATTTTTTGATTTTCATTTATTATTAACGGTAGAACTGTTTTAACAAATTGTTTTTTTTGTTGATTTAAATGCAGAAAGTCTTTTTCAGATAAATTTGTGACTAAATTAACTCGTGCTTTATTTTTAATACCAGAATATGACTTTGGATTTAAAGGTTTAGTTTTAATATTAACTAAAAATTTTTTTTTCTTTAGTTTGTTTAGAATATCATTTTTTAGAATATCTTTTTCTGAATAAAGTTTGTTAATTGTATACGAGTCATAAGTCTTACAATAATTTAGAACGAGCTCATCTAGTTCAGCATTTAGTTTGTATTTAACATCTAGTGTGGAAGGCTTTTCTTCGAAGGCAATAGTCGGAATTGTAATTGCTAAACCAATAACCACTAAAGGATATAAAAAGATTTTATGCATCAATAGGTCTAACTTCTTGTACTTCAGGAACGTAATGCTTAAGCATATTTTCTATTCCCATTTTAAGTGTTGCTGTCGAACTAGGGCATCCTGAACATGCGCCTTGCATATGAAGATAGACGACACCGTCCTTAAAACTATCATATATAATGTCTCCACCATCCATCGCTACTGCAGGTCTTACTCTTGTATCAAGAAGCTCTTTAATTTGTTTAACAATATCGGTATCACTTTCTTCATCAACTTTTAGAGAGTCATCACTTTTCTTCACAGCGGTGATAGTATCTTCACCTGAATTATAATGATCCATGATTGAACCTAATATTAGTGGCTTCATAACTTGCCAATCTAGGGATTGTCCTTTTGTTATAGTAATAAAATCACTGCCAAAAAATACACCCTCAACTCCTTCTACGTCAAATAATCGTTTTGCAAATGGTGAGTTAGCTGCCTCTCCAATATTTTGAAAGAAAGCTGTCCCGTCATCCATGACAACTTTGCCTGGTAAAAACTTTAAAGTTTGAGGATTAGGCGTTTGTTCTGTTTGTATAAACATATAGCTTATATATAGTTATTAATATGTCTTTAGTATGAATTTTCTAAAAAAAAATTTAAAATTTGGGGAATTTTTAGGATAAAAAACCAATAATTTCTTTAGTTTTTTGTAAAACAGGTTCTGCTACTGCTATAGCGTTCTCTTTACCCTGATTTAAAATAGAATCGATGTAAGAAACATCACTCATAAGTTTATTCATTTCACTCGTGATTGGCTCTAATTTAGATACGGATAAATCAGCCAAATCTTTTTTAAAGGTTGAAAATTCTTTACCTGCGTAATCTTTAATGACACTTTCAATTGATGTGTCTTGTAAAGAAGCAAATATCGAGATTAAATTTTCTGCTTCTGGTCTTTTTTCTAATCCAGTCTTATCTTGTGGTAATGGTTCTGGATCTGTTTTTGCCTTTTTAATTTTTTGCGTAATATTTTCTGCTGTATCAGTTAACATGATTCTTGAATAATCAGATGGATCTGATTTACTCATTTTTTTTGACCCATCACGTAGACTCATAACCCTTGTAGCTTCTCCTAAAATTAATGGTTCAGGAATAGGAAAAAAATCTGTCTTAAAATCATTATTAAATTTTTGTGCGATATCTCTTGTTAACTCCAAATGTTGTTTTTGATCATCGCCTACAGGAACGTGCGTTGCTAAATAAATCAAAATATCTGCTGCCATTAATGTTGGATAAGAAAATAAACCAACAGATACGTTCTCACTATTTTTACCAGCCTTATCTTTAAATTGTGTCATGCGGTTTAACCATCCCATCCTCGCAACACAATTGAACAACCATCCAAGCTGTGCATGTTGAGGAACTTGTGATTGAACAAAAATATTATTTTTCTTTGGGTCAATACCAGAAGCAATAAAGGCAGCTGTTACTTCTCTTGTTTTATTTGCTAAAACTTTAGGGTCTTGCCAAACGGTAATAGCATGTAAATCAACAACACAAAAAAAACATTCGTATTCTTTTTGAAGAGAAACAAAATTTTTTATCGCACCAAGATAATTTCCTAAATGCAAATCACCAGATGGTTGCACACCAGATAGAATTCTTTTTGTTGGCTTTTCCATATTATTTTTTTAAATATTCTCTTAACTGATTTACCGATAGGACTTTTAACATAATTACTAATCCAAAATAAATAATTATAGCTAAAAAGATTATCAGAAGTAAAAGTGTTGAATTTAATAACTCTGAATTACCACTAATATTTGTAAAGAATAGTCCATTTAATACGTATATTCCTACAAATAATAGAAATGAACTTAGTAAAATTTTAATAGAATTCCTTACTAATAGATCATCAAATTTCATATGATTCCTAATAGCTAAAAAGAAGTACAGTAATAATGCATTTACCCATGCACTAATTGCTGTTGCAACAGCAATGCCCATTTCTCTCATTGATCCAATTAAAAGTAGCGATAACACAACATTAGTAATCACACTGACAATAGATATGTATAGTGGTGTTTTAGTATCTTCTCTTGCAAAGAAACAGGAAACAAAAACTTTAATTATAATGTATGCAGGTAGACCTAAGGCAAAGTAACTTAATACTTTAGCAGTATAAAAAGTATCTTCTTGTACAAAAGCACCTCGTTCAAATAAAATATAAATAATGGGTTCTGCTAAAATAAATAATCCTATGGCTGATGGTAAAGAAATTAATAACGAAAATTCAATAGATCTATTTTGAATATTATTTGTTGTTTCTTGATCTGATTGTTTAATCGCTTTTGATAAACTTGGTAAAAGAACAATACCAAGGGCTATTCCAAATATCGCAAGTGGTAATTGGTTAAGACGATCAGCGTAATAAATATGACTAATAGCACCAACCGGTAAAAAGGAAGCGATGATAGTTCCGATGACAATATTTAATTGAATGACTCCTGAACCAACAACACCTGGTAAAAATAATTTGAAAAACTTTTTTAACTTTTCATTTAAAACTGGAAGGATAATACGTGGTCGGTAAAAATTTAAAACTGCTCTGTATAAATATAGAAATTGTAATATGCCGCCAATCAATACACCGTACGATAATGCGTGACCTGCAGTAGTTACAAAAGGTGTTAAAAAGAATAATGACAGAATAAAACTTATATTCAAAATAGCAGGAGCAAATGCACCAGCTGCGAAACGTTCATGAACATTATTAATTGAGGCAAAGTGAGCAGCTAAGGAAATAAAAATAATATAAGGGAAAATTATTTTTCCAAAGTGCACAGCAAGTTCATAGGCTTCTTTATTATCGGTAAATCCAGGTGCTAAAACTTGAATGATATAAGGCATCCCAAAGAAAAAAAGGATCGTTAAAACGACCGTAGCAAATAGTAACATGGAGGTTGTGTTTTCAACAAAGTCAGAAGCCTCGCGTTCATCTTTTGGATTGAGAACAACACCAGAGAAAACAGGGATTAATGCAGCACTGTATGCTCCTTCTGCTAGGACACGGCGAAAGAAATTAGGAATACGAAATGCTACGAAGAATGCATCAGCAATGACTGTCGATCCAAGATATCTTGCTATTAATATGTCTCGAATAAAACCTAATACTCGACTTAAAAATGTATAGAAGCTGACAGTAAAGAATGATCTAAAAAGACTCTTCATATGGTGGTTTTATAGTTTGGTAAGTGATTTGTATAAGTGAAATTTATGGCTTAATTACGAGCCAAAACAATATCCTGCTGATCTCACGGTTCTTATAAAATCTTCTTTTACGTCATTATTAATAGCCTTTCGCAGTCTTCTTATATGAACATCAACTGTTCGAGGTTCTACATAGGCATCATTTTTCCAAACATGATTAAGTAATTGTTCACGGCTAAAGACACGACCAATATTTTCCATGAAGAAAGCTAATAAATTAAATTCTGTTGGACCAAGATGAAGAGTTTCTCCATCTCGTGATGCTGAGTGAGATACAAGGTCAATTACTATTCCTTTATAAGTTAAAACTTCATCTACAAACATTGGTCTAATTCGTCGAAGAACAGCTTTTACTCTTGCCACTAATTCGTTAACCGAAAAAGGTTTTGTTATGTAATCATCTGCTCCAGTTTCTAAGCCGCGAAGTTTATCTTCTTCTTCACCTTTTGCTGTTAACATTATGATAGGAATATTCTTATGTTCTTTATTTTTTCTAATTCTTCTACAAAGTTCAATTCCTGATAGTTTAGGTAACATCCAATCAAGAATAATTATGTCAGGTGGTTTATATAATATTTTTTCTAAAGCAGTTTCACCGTCCGTTGCAGTATCTATTTTATATCCTTCTTTATTAAAATTAAATTTAAGAAGATCTAGTAATGCTTCTTCATCTTCGACGATAAGCATTTTTAGTTTCATGAATCTTTACTATTAAATTTTTGTTACAATTCTATTACAATTTATTTTTTCTTTGGAAGAATTGCTTCCCAGGTTGGGTCTGGATTACCATCAAATAGGGGCTCACCAGAAACTGCATAATAAATATCTTCAGCTATATTTTGTACATAATCACCAATTCGCTCTAGGTCTTTAACCATATATAAAAGACTTGTACATGCTGTGATTCTTTTTGGTTCTTCCATCATGTAGGTTAATAGTTGTCTTAATATTCCAAGATATTCTTCATCAATTTGTCTATCCATTAACCAAACTTTTTTTGCGGCTTGATCTGAAAATTCTAAAAAAGCTTTTATTACTTCACTAATCATTATATTTACTTGTGCACCCATATTAATAATATCTCTCGAAGGTTTTTCTGGCAAAACTATTTCTGCTACTGCTACTCTTTTGGCAATATTTGTTGCATGATCTCCTATTCTTTCTAGATCTTTATTGATTTTAATTGCTGAAAAAATTGTTCGTAAGTCTGCAGCCATCGGTTGTCTTTTGCCAAGTATTTCAACTAAGCTTTGATCAAGAGTATTATATGCTTTATCAATTACATTATCGTTTTCTATAATTTTTTCGGCAAATTCTGTATCTTTATCCTTTAAACATTGAAGTGAGTCTTTTAGTTGATTTTCAACTAAACTGCCCATATCAACAATATTATTTTTAATGTCTCTAATTTCTTCATCATATGATTTTACAATGTGTCCTTCTTGCTTCATTATCCAAATCTCCCTGTAATGTAATCCTGTGTTTTTGTATTATCAGGATTTGTAAAAATTTTGTTTGTCTCACCCGTTTCTATTAATTCTCCTAAATGGAAGAAACATGTTTTCTGCGAAACTCTGGCTGCCTGTTGCATAGAATGAGTTACTATAATAATTGTATAGTTTAATCTTAACTCATCAATTAATTCTTCTATAATAGCAGTTGCTATTGGATCTAAAGCAGAGCAAGGTTCATCCATTAGGATTATTTCAGGATTAACAGCAATTGCTCTTGCAATACATAATCGTTGTTGTTGACCGCCTGATAAACTTGTTCCAGGTTCATTTAATCGATCTTTTACTTCATCAAATAGACCTGCCTTTTTTAATGATGAATGTACAATTTCTTCTAATTCATTTTTTGAGTCAACTAAACCATGTATAGTTGGGCCATAAGCAACATTATCAAAAATAGATTTAGGAAAAGGATTTGGTTTTTGAAATACCATTCCAATTTTAGATCTTAGACTTACAACATCGGTTTTTTCACTAATAATTTCTTCGTTATCTACTTTTATTGATCCCGATACTTTACATATTTCAATTAAATCATTCATTCTGTTTATACATCTTAAGAAAGTTGATTTACCACATCCTGAAGGACCGATT
This sequence comes from uncultured Alphaproteobacteria bacterium, assembly GCA_902585605.1. Taxonomy (GTDB): domain Bacteria; phylum Pseudomonadota; class Alphaproteobacteria; order HIMB59; genus CACPNW01. The sequence goes on along the minus strand of CACIED010000001.1, from coordinate 461,860 downwards.
AATGCCGTAACTTCTTTCTCCTTGATATCCATTGAGATTCCAAAAAGGGCTTGTTTGGATCCATAATATACATCTACACCATTTGCCAATATTTTAGAGTTACTCATGTTTTACCATTTCCTTTCAAATCTATTTCTTAAGAACACTGCAATGGCATTCATCATAAACAAAAATATTAAAATTACCATTATGGCTGCAGCTGATTTTTCTTGAAAACCTCTTTCTGCACTTTCCACCCAAAGATATATTTGAACAGGTAGTGCTGCTGAAGGTTCTGTTAAACCAGTTGGAATATTAGGAATAAATGCAATCATGCCAATCATTATTAGTGGTGCTGTTTCTCCTAATGCTTGTGCTAATCCAATAATAGTCCCTGTTAAAGTCCCTGGTAGTGCAAGGGGTACGACATGATGAAATACCGCTTGTGTTTTTGTTGCTCCAACTGCAAGTGCTCCTTCTTTAATTGAAGGAGGAACAGCTTTCAATGAAGCTCGGCAGGCAATGATAATGGTTGGTAACGTCATTAAGGCTAATACGGACCCTCCAACTAACGGTGTACTCCTTGGAAGACCAAAAACATTAAGCAATACCCCCAACCCAAGTAGTCCAAAAACTATTGATGGGACTGCTGCTAGATTTGAAATATTTACTTCTATTAATTCAGTTATTCTATTTTTTGGAGCAAATTCCTCAAGATAAACAGACGCTCCTATAGCAATTGGAAAAGATAAAATAAAAACAGTAAAAAGAGTAAATAATGATCCCATAAATGAACCAGCTACACCAGCAATTTCAGGATGCCTTGAATCTGCTTTAGTAAAAAAGAAATTATTAAAAACTTGTTTAACTCTATTTTCTTCAACTAATTGATCAACATAACTTAATTGAATATCATTTAATTTTCTTCTATCTTCTGGCACATCCCTTCTTGAATTACCTTTTAATAGTTGATCCACATCACTATGGGCAGTTACCCAAATTTGTTGCTTAGTATTAATAACTTCAGGATTATCTAAGAAGTAGTCTTTAATTTCCTTATCTACATTTGTAGAAAATAATTTTTTTACTAATTTAATATCTGATTTTGAGAGATCAGGAAAAAAATTTTCAATAGCCTGTTTTTTAACTCTAAAAAATTTTCCTTTTTCCATATCTTCATCTGAAGAGTCAGGTGTTAGTTTTAAAACCTCTTGATTATAATCAACTTCTAGGAGAACAATTGTTTTTTGAAAAGCAGTGTATCCTTTAGAAAATATTGTATACAAAAGAAAAACTAAAACTGCTAAAGATAAACACATAGCTGTGAAGCCGTAATACTTAAATCGCATATCTTCTAAACTTCTCTTTTTTCTCAAAGAAATAATTTTTTCTTTAGCAATAGAATTATTCATAACGCTCCCTGTATCTCTTTACTATTTGTAGAGCTATAATGTTAAGAAATAATGTAATAACAAATAAAACTAATCCTAAAGCAAATGCTGATAATGTTCTTGGGTTATCAAATTCTTGATCACCTATTAAGGCCACAACAATTTGAACTGTAACTGTTGTTACATTTTCAAAAGGATTGCCCGTAAGATTGGGGGCTGTTCCTGCTGCAACTACAACAATCATAGTCTCCCCTATCGCTCTGGATATTGCTAATAAAAATGCTCCAACAATTCCAGGTAAAGCTGCTGGTAAAATTACTTTTTTAATAGTTTCTGCTTTATTAGCGCCAATACCAAGAGATGCTTCCCTTAGACTTTGTGGGACAGAGTTTATTACATCATCAGATAAAGAAGAAATAAAAGGAATAATCATAACCCCCATTACCATGCCGGCTGCAAGGGCGCTTGTTGGTGAAGCATCAATTCCAATTGATTGTCCAAATGCTTTAACGAAAGGTGCAACACTAACAAAAGCAAAGAACCCGTAGACTATTGTTGGTATTCCTGCCAAAATTTCGAGAAGAGGTTTAACTATTTTTCTAACTCTTTGACTTGCGTATTCTGCTAAATAAATTGCTGTTAATAATCCAAGAGGTACCGCAACACACATGGCTACTACCATTACTAAAAATGTTCCAGCAAATATTGGTACTGCACCAAAGGATCCCTCTGCAGCTGTTTGACCTTCTCTAATTGGAATAAAAGGATACCACTCAGTACTAAATAAAAATTCAAATATTGATACTTCTGCAAAAAAGCGAAGGCTTTCAAATATTAGTGAAAAAACTATTCCTATTGTAGTGAAAATAGCAACAGATGAACAAAATATAAGTATATATTGAATATATTTTTCAATTGTATGTTGAGCATGAAATTCTGGTTTTAATTTTTGTGAAGCGTATAAGGCTCCAAGTAACATTATAATGATTATTGAGGTATAAAAAGATATTTGACTTATTTGTCTTAAGGAAGAATAATGAGATGCAGCATTAATTATTTCTATAGATTTACCATCAGCAAAAGAAGGGTTATTAGCAACATTTCTAATCTCTGCTAACAATAATCCTTCGTTGTAAACTGCGCCCTCAATAAATTCAAAGTTACTAATAACTATGTTTTGAATAATCTGTTCTTGAAAAATAGCCCATGAAAAATAAACAATTAGTGCAGGAAACAAACACCACATTAAAACGTATTGTGCGTAATAATTGGGAAGAGATTTGCTTTTCGTACCTTGTTTTTTAGAATTTAATTTAATTCTTGATCTTCCGTATATAAAGGATGAGAAAATTCCTACTGCAATTAAAACTAAAGACCAAAAAAACATTTATAACTTAGTATTAAAAAAAAGGGGGCTTGTATGCCCCCATTTTATAAAAATTTAAGATTTTTATTTATAATTTGTTTGATTAGAAATAGCATCAAGAACAGTTGCTCTATCCTCAGGACTTAGTTGAACAAGTCCAGCATCTAGTAAGTAACCTTCTGTTGCTTCTTCACTTACAAACTCATTAACATAATCCATTAAACCAGGAATAACACCAATGTGTGCTTTTTTAATGTAGAAGAATAAAGGTCTTGCTATTGGATATGAATAATCTTGGATACCCTCCATAGAGATTTCAACACCGTTAATCATTGACGCTTTAACTTTATCAGAATTATTAGATACAAAACTATAACCAAAGATACCGAATGCACCTTGTTCTTTAGTTATATGCTCAACATACAGTTCATCATTTTCACCACCTTCAATAACATGGCCATCTTCACGATACGCTTGACAATCACCGTCAGCAACTAACATATCTTTAACACAACCCTTTTTCATTACAAGTGAGTCAAATGCATCTCTTGTTCCAGAAGTTGGAGGAGGTGCCATGATAGAAATTTCAACTTTTGGTAATCTTTTATCTATTTCATACCAAGTTGTTGGAGCATTTGCATTATCTCTAGCCATTGCCTGCCAGATTTCTTCTTTAGTTAAATCAATGCCACCTTTCATTGTAGCACCGTTAGTATATTTCCATTCATAATCTGCAGCGTATGCAAAAGCTATACCATCATTACCAACTCTAACTTCGATGATATCAGTTACACCGCCATCTTGGCAAAGTTTGAATTCTTTATCTTTTTGTGCTCTTGAAGAGTTAGTGATATCTGGATGTTCAACTCCAACACCTGCACAAAATAATTTGTGTCCTCCACCAGAACCAGTTGATTCAATTACGGGTGCTTTCATTCCTTCTGATGCCATTTTTTCAGCAACTAAAGTAGCGAAAGGATAAACTGTAGAAGATCCTACAATTGAAATATAGTCTCTTGCTGAAACTGAAGTAGTTCCAAATAAAGCAAGGACAGCAATTAATTTGATTACATTTTTCATATTAAGCCTCATTTAAAATAAGGTTGTCCTTACAGAATATATATTAAGTATTTATTACAGTTTGCTGAAATACTGGTAAAGAAATAGTAAATGTTGAACCCTTATCTACCTTGCTTTTTATCGATAATTTACCATTATGCCTATTAGTTATATGTTTAACAATAGATAAACCCAAACCCGTACCGCCTTGATTTCGAGATCTATTTTTATCTACTCTATAAAATCTTTCAGTAAGTCTAGTTAAATGCTCTTTCGATATGCCTTCTCCCTTATCTATAAAACTTATTTGGCAAAAGGTGGTATTGTCATCAATTACACTCTCAAGCTCAATTTCAATAGTAGAATTTTCTCTGCTATATTTAATTGCATTATCAGTTAGATTTAAAAAAACTTGGATCAAAGCATCTTTGTTTGCTGATATTGTAGACTTATCAAAATCATCCTTGATTTGAACTTCAATTTTTTTGGCCATTAACTTGTTTTGTAAATTATCTACTACGCCTTCAATTAATTGCCTTATATTCGCTTCTTGAAATTCTATAGGTTTATCTTCAGTCTCATATTTACTTAGTAATAATAAATCTTCGACTAGTCTAGTCATACGCCAAGCCTGATCTTCCATTGTGTCTAAAAATTTACCAACCGTTTTGTCATTGGTCTTATCTTCATTGAGTGAATTTTTAATTGTTTCAACATAGCCTAGAATTGAGGAAAGAGGAGTTCTCAATTCATGGCTTACATTAGCCACAAAATCTGTTCGCATTTGTTCGTAGTTTTTAAGAAGACTTTGATCATTTAGTGATATTAATAATTCTTCATAATCTTTTTCAACAAATATTAAGTCAGCAATAAAATACATATCACTAAAATTAGATGGGGTGAATTCAAACTTAAAATCTTCTTTCTCCCTAAAGGCTTTATCAATAAAAGTATTTAACTCTGTTGATCTAATAATATTATTGAGATCTCTTCCTTCATCGATAAATAAAAATTTTTGTTTAGCTGCATTATTGTAAAAAATTATTTCCTTATTTGTATCAATTGCAATAATAATCGAAGGTATCTTACTTAGACTTAGTCTTAGTTTTTTTTTCATATTTTTTTAGTTTAGGCCAATCATTATCACTTAAAATATAACCAACACAATTTCTAGAACCACACTTACAAATGTGATCCACAAAATCTGTATCAAAAGGATAACCATAGTTATAAAAAAGTTCGGCACCTTTTTTTATTCGTTTAATGGAAGAAATCCAAATTTCATTATCTATGATGTCTACTTCACAATTAGGATTACATGAGTGATTAATAAATTTTGCAAAATTATAATCAACATCACCGTCAATGTCGTATCGCTTGTTTAGTTCAAAAACATAGACCATGCCATTATTTTTATCTTTTTTTGCTTTACGGATTTGTTTATCTGCTCTTTTGTCACCCTCTCTTTTAGTAACTTTATCACCAATATATTGGATTATTTTCTGGCCTTTTTTAATATTAGTTTTTGCAAATAATCCAGAACCGTGAAGGGGTGATTTTTTTTTAAACCAAATTTTCTGCGTCATACTGTTATTTTTATACAATACACACATATAATAATAAATTGTATTATAAAATGATACTTTTATGTATAAGAACAAATCTTTAATTAATGAAATTTGAAAGTAATAAAAAATTTTACCGCACAATTTGGATTTCGGATACCCATCTAGGAACCAGTGGTTGTAAAAGCAAAATGCTTTTAGAATTCTTAGAAGAAACAGATTCAGAATATTTATTTTTAGTAGGCGACATTGTAGATGGATGGCGCATGCGTAAGAAAATGTATTGGCCTCAAGAACATAATGATGTGGTTCAAAAAGTTTTAAAAAAAGCGAAAAATGGAACTAAGGTAGTGCTTATCCCAGGAAATCATGATGAAGTATTAAAAGATTTTACAAATTTTTCCTTTGGAGAAATTTCAATCAAAAATGAAGATACACATCAATTAGCTGATGGAAGGAAAGTACTGATTACACACGGAGATGAGTTTGATGCTGTGATCATTAATGCAAGATGGTTAGCCAAAGTGGGATCAGCACTTTATGAATATTTACTAAAGTTAAATAATGTATTTAATTTTATTCGACGAAAGATGGGTTTATCTTACTGGTCACTGTCTCAATATTTAAAAAAGAAAACAAAGCATGCAACAAACTTTATTAGTAATTTTGAGTTTGCTGTATCTGATAGGGCAAGAAGAGAAAATGCCGATGTCGTTGTGTGCGGGCATATACATAGACCTGAAATAAAGGAATTAAATGGTGTTCTCTATTGTAATGATGGTGACTGGATTGAAAGTTGCACAGCACTCGTTGAAGATGAAATTGGAAATTTATCTATTCTTAATTGGCCCGAAGAAAGAGAAAAATTAAAATTAATTTCTTTTGAAGAAAGACGAAAAATAAAAGAGGATGCAGCCTAAAAAAATCGCGTTAATTAGTGATGCGTGGGTTCCTCAGGTAAATGGCGTAGTTACGACATTTCAAAGCGTTATATCTATTCTAGAAAAAAAAGGTTTTGAAATTAAAATATTACATCCTGAGATGTTTAATAATTTTAGTTATCCTTGGTACAAAGAAATAAAAATTTCTTACAATACTAAAAAAGTTACTGAAAAATTTTTTAAAGAATTTAATCCAGATATTGTTCATATAATGACTGAAGGTCCAGTAGGTTTTGCTGGTCGTAAGTACTGTCTTAAAAATAAACTACAATACACTTCTTCCTTTCACACCCGTTTTCCTGACTACATTAAGCAAAGAGCTTTTATCCCAAAGAGATTTACATACTCCATATTAAGAAGACTACATAGTGATTCAGAAAGAGTTCTTGTTCCATCAGTTTCAATGCTAAATGAGTTAAAAAAATATAATTTTAAAAATTTAGTAGTTTGGAATAGAGGTGTTGATACAGAATTATTTAATCCAAATAAAAGAGACACAAACAGTAAAGATAGACAACTGACTTATGTTGGTAGAGTAGCAATTGAAAAAAATATTGAAGAATTTTTAAAACTTAAAGGAAATTATAATAAAACTGTTGTGGGTGATGGTCCCGAATTACAAAAATATATTAATAAATATCCTGAAATAAATTTTGTCGGTGTAAAAACTGGAGATGAACTAGCAAAATATTATGCAAACGCAGATGTATTTGTTTTTCCTTCTAAAACAGACACTTTAGGAAATGTAATACTTGAAGCATTGGCTAGTGGAACACCAATTGCTGCATATCCAGTAACCGGGCCCATAGATGTATTAACAGATGAAAAGATTAACACTTTAGATAATGACTTGTTACAATCAGTTAAGAAGGCACTTAAAGTAAAAAGAGTTGATTGTAGAAATTTTACTCTTAAATTAACTTGGGACAAATGTGTGAATGAATTTTTAGAATTCATGGTAAAAGTTTAGTTATTTAAGGTAATTTTATAGTGACATTTTCTTTAAGACAAAAAATACTAGCAGAATTTATTGGGACATATTTTCTTGTACTAACAGTTGTAGGTAGTGGAATTATGGGAGAATTAATGTCAAATGACCTTGGTATAATATTACTAGGAAACACTATCGCAACAGGTGCCATTTTATATGTAATTATTTCTATGTTTATTAATATCTCAGGAGCGTACTTTAATCCTGCTGTTGTATTAAGTGATATTATCCAAAAAAATATTCCTATTAATAACGGAATAATTTTTATTTTTACTCAGATTATTGCTGGTATATTTGGTTGTTTAACTGCAAATTGGTATTTTGAATATCCTATAATTGAATGGTCACTCAATGAAAGAGTTGGTGTATTTAAATTCTTTTCAGAAATAATTGCAACTGTTGGATTATTATTAACTATTTTTATATTAAAAGAGGTAAACAAGGAAAGAATAGCTATTGGTGTAGCTCTATTTATTACCGCAGGATATTGGTTTACTTCATCAACAAGTTTTGCAAATCCAGCAGTAACTATAGGAAGAATGTTTACAGATAGTTTTAGTGGAATAAGTCCATCAAGTGTTCTGGGTTTTATTTTAGCTCAGATTATTGGTGCTCTTATTGCTACAATTATTGTTAGATTGTTTTTTAAAAATTAGTTCAACATATCGTACAAGTAGCCTTCACGGATTCCATATCTTACAAAAATAATATTTTTAATGTTATAAAATGAAGCAAGGCTAAATAAAATATATGTAGATAATTTTAATTTATCTAATCGATTTGGTTGGACAACATTCAATTTTTGAATTTGTTTTTTTTCCATAGAGTATAATTTGTGATAAAATATTTCTAACTCTGAAAATGATATCATGTACCCATGTAATTTATTTTTCTTGATTCCATTTAGGTGCAAATGAAGTTTTGCAAGATTGCGCCACATGCCTCCAATAACATAAATATTTCCTACGTTTTTAGAAAATTTAAGAGATTGGTTTTTAAATTTAGAAAATAAAAAATTATCAAATTTTAATTTAGTAGTTTTGTACATATCAGTTTCACTTCTTAAGATGCCAATTTTTAAACTTTTAGTTTCAAGTATGTTTTCATTTTTTATAGTACTAAGTTCTAAACTTCCACCTCCCAAGTCAGCAACTAAACCGATTGGATTTTTTATTGAACTAATTACACCTAGGGATCCGCATTTAGCCTCATTTTTTGGTGAGAGCACTTTTACTCTAACTGACTTTCTTTTCTTGAAGGGTTCAATAATTTCTTTTCCATTTATTGTTTCACGAATTGCGGCCGTTGCAATTATATGAATATCTAAGGACTCATAATCTTTTGCAATCTTAATATATTCTTCTAAGCATTTTATAGCTTCTTTTATTTTTATCGATGGGAGTTTACCTATTTTAATACTTTCACCTAATTTTAAGAATTCTCTTTTTTGATAAAGTATTGGAAAAGGATGAATAGCTTGCGCATATATAACTAGTCTAAATGTATTAGAGCCCAGATCAATCACTGTTATGGGATTTTTATTTTTCTTTTTAGCCATGGAAATGTATACATCTAAAGTATTAAACTCGAATGCTACAAGTCTATTTATTACGTCACGCCAAATCTAGTTGGGATAATTTAGAACTTGATGACATTGATAGGCCGCTAAATAAAAGAGGTATGAGAAACGCAAAACAATTTTCTAAAATATTAGATAAAAGAAAATTTCAAATTGGTCAGATAATATGTTCTCCTTCTAAAAGAACAACTAGCACATATAATATAATTTCTAATTCATTTGATCGCTCAGTAAAATTTACAATTGATAACGATATTTACGAATGCCCACCAAATATACTTGTAAGCAAAATTAAAAAATTAAAAAAAAATACTCTTATCATTGGACACAACCCTAGTTTGATAGAGTCAATTAATATTTTATGTAATTCAAATATTGAACATTTTCCAACCTGTGCTTTTGCTATAATATCCTTTAAAAATAGCTGGACTATTGATAAAATTTTAAAACCAAAAAATAAAAATTATTAAAGAAATATGAATTTTTTATGAACATGTTTTTTTTATACCTAAAAAATATAAAAAAAAATTATGTTAAAAAAAAATACCGCTTATAACTATGCAAACAGGGAATTGTCTTGGCTAAAATTCAATGAAAGAGTCTTAAGTCAGACATCTGATAGTAAAATTCCACTTTTAGAAAGGGTTAGATTTTTATCAATAGCATTCTCTAATTTAGATGAATTTTTTATGGTTAGAGTAGCAGGATTGAATGTTCAAAAATTTTCACGAAATAAAAGTTTTGATGGATTAACACCACAACAACAACTCAAGCTGATAGATAAAGAAACATCGAAGATGATTTCAAATATAAAATCAATATGGATAGATTTACTAAGAGAGCTTTCAGAAAACAAAATCCATATAGATGTAGAAAAAACACTGAAAACAAAAGATAAAACATTTATTAAAAATTATTTAGAAGAAAATAATTGGGGGGTTTTAACACCAATTATTATTGATCCATCTCACCCATTTCCTTTTATACCAAATAAAGAAACAACCTTAGTATGTCGTTTAATGAATAATAAAAAAACTTTTTATGGAATACTAAGAGTGCCAGAGGGATTAGAAAAATTTATTAAATTACCTGGTAAAAAAACACGTTTTGTATCTATGGAGACAGCCCTACTTATTTCTTTAAAAGAAATTTTCCAGTGTGATAGGGTTTTGGATAAAGGTGTTTTTAGACCAATTAGGAATAGTGAATTAGAATTAGGGGGTGAAGGAGAAGATTTATTTTTAGTATTTCAAAAAGCTATTTTTGAGAGAAGAAGACAAGAGGTAATAAGAATTGATTTTGATGAAAGTATATCTAGTCACTTAATTAAATTCATAAATAAAAAACTTAACTATAAGGATGTAAATACATATAAACTGCCAATACCCGTTAATCTTTCGAGTATAGAGTCAATTTTTTTGAAAGATTTTAAAAAATTATTTTTTCCAAAATTTAAGGTACGATTTCCTGAAAGAATTAAAGATTTTAAAAATGATTATTTTAAAGCTATAGCAAATAAAGATATTGTTATTCATCACCCTTTTGAATCTTTTGAAGTAGTGACGCAGTTTATTGATCAAGCTGCAGATGATCCAAAAGTCTTATCAATAAAACATACTTTATATCGAACTACTGATGACTCACCAATAGAAGCAAGTTTAGTTAGAGCAGCACAAAAAGGAAAATTAGTAACTGTCATTATAGAGTTGCAAGCACGTTTTGATGAAGAGCGTAACTTAAAATGGGCAAAAGAATTAGAATTAGCTGGAGCGCAAGTTGTTTTTGGCAATATTGATATGAAAACTCATGCAAAAATTACACTTGTAACAAGGAAGCAAATGAATTCTGTTGTAAATTACGCACATTATGGAACAGGTAATTATCACCCGAGAAATGCAAGAGTTTATATGGATTTATCTTACTTCACCTGTGACAAAACATTAACAAATGATGCTGCAAAAATGTTTAATTATTTAACTAGTTATTCTGAACCAACAACAATAAAAAAAATAGTATATTCTCCAATAACTGCAAGAAACAAATTAAATGAACTAATTAGAAATGAAATTACAAATGCTGGAAAAAATAAACCATCTGGAATAGTATGTAAGTGTAATGCTCTTGTTGATAAACAAATTATTGATGAATTTTATAAAGCATCTCAAAAAAATGTAAAAATTGAATTGTTGATAAGAGGAATTTGCTCTCTAATACCTGGTAAAGAAAATCTATCAGAAAATATAGTTGTTAAAAGCATAATTGGTCGTTTTTTAGAACATACGAGAATATATTGTTTTTATAATGGTCATAAATTCCCTCATAGAAAAAATATCTTGTTTATTTCTTCTGCCGATTTAATGCAAAGAAATCTAGATAGGCGGGTTGAAACATTTATTCCTATTGAAAATGAAACTGTACATGAACAAATATTAAATCAGATCTTAATTGCCAGTATGACAGATAATACAAATTCTTGGCAAATGTTAAGTAATGGCAATTATCAGAAAAAAGAAATATCAAGCAAAGAGAAAAAATTTTCCTCTCACAATTTTTTTATCAAAAATCCAAGCTTGTCTGGGAGGGGTTCAGCAAAACTCAAATCTAGAGCTAAGTCTAATTTAAAAATTTGAAAATAGAATTTAATCCCACTCACAACAATTGGACATAGCAGGAAGAAATAATATTGTGAGTGGTAAAGAGTATTTAAATTTTATTTTTTACAGACGTGTTAATAGAATATTAAGTTTTTATAAATTTAATTAATTTTTAACTTCATTAATTCTCAAATAAATTTTTAAGTTCTTTCAATTTATCAAAAATTGAATCTCTTACTTCTCTAAACTTATCTAATTGGTTTGAACTAAAACGATCTGATGCAGGATCATCAAATGGAATTGAAAGTATCTGAGCTTTAGAATTTAAAACTGGACATACCTCTTCCTTACAAAGCGTAAAAACGGTATTTAGTTCATCTCTGAATTTGTTGTCTAAACTTTCAAAATCTTTTGAATAATGTTTTGATATGTCAATATCGATTTCACCCATAACCAGTATAGCATTGGGATTAACCTCTTTTGGCACTGATCCTGCACTTTGAATAATACAATTAGGATATAATTTTTTTGCAATTCCTTCAGCCATTTGACTTCTTGCTGAATTCGCAACACACATAAAAAGAATATTTTTATTTTTCATGAAAGCAAATAAATATAACCAAAAATAAATAGTGGAAGCTGTAAACCAAAGTTTGTAAGAAGAGCTCGATCTTTTGTCATATAACCAACAATTGACCAACCAACAGCCCCTGTGCCGTGAATAATTATATTAATCGGATAGGCATTTAAATTGGTTAATAATATTCCTGATAATATTAACGCGGTGCTAAACCACTTAATTCTATTAATTGATAAATCTGTCATATCTTCTCCTAAATTCTATAGATTGCGAATATTACACTTTACTTAAAGATAAAGATATTAATCAAATTGTAACAAAAATTTAACATTTCTTTCTTTTTTTTTGAAAAGTTCTATAAGCACTCCATGTTTGGATTAAAAAGTGCATCATTATTTGGTGATACCAAAAAGCTTGAAAGAGAAATTGATGAGTTTGTTGATATTGTCTCTGAAGTGGGCTTAGTATTTAAATCGATAGTTCCAACTTATCTCAATCATTCCGCCAATGGTAAATTTGAGGAAATGGTTGAAAAAGTTAAAGAAATGGAAAGTAAGGCCGACAAAATTACGAAAGATGTTGAGCATACTCTTTATGAAGAAACACTAATCCCAGATGCAAGAAGTGATGTGTTACGACTTCTAGAACACATCGACGAATTAATTGGAATGTACCAAGGAAATTGTTATCACTTCTCTATTCAAAAACCTAATTTTCCAAAAGAATTTCATGAAGATCTAATTGAGTTAACAGAGACTGTTGTAAACTGTGTTGAGTCACTTTGTTTGACTGTCCGATCATTTTTTAGAGATATTAAATCTGTTAGAGATAATGCTCATAAAGTTACATTTTACGAAAAAGAATCAGATATAAAATTTAGTTCTCTTGCAAGAAGAATTTTTGATTCTGAATTAGCTCTAGATCAAAAAATGCATCTTCGTTATTTTGTAGAGAAGATTGATCGTATTTGTGATCAAGCGGAAGACATAGCTGACGAGGTTCAAATTTACGCTATTAAACGTTCCGTTTAATTTTCAATGGAAATTACAATTCTAATTTTTTTACTTGGTGGTTTATTTTTAGGTTGGTCGCTTGGTGCCAATGATGCAGCAAATGTTTTCGGAACTGCTGTTGGAACACGAATGGTTAGTTTTACAACTGCAGCAATTATTTGTAGTGTCTTTGTAATTCTTGGTGCGATTATAAGTGGGGCAGGAACAACTGAAACGTTAGGAAAGCTTGGTGCAATTAATGCTTTGCCTGGAGCATTCGCTGCCTGTGTAGCTGCAGGGATATCAGTTTACTTAATGACAAAGGTTGGTTTGCCAGTTTCTACAACACAAGCAATTGTAGGAGCAATTGTTGGTTGGAATTTATACACGGGATCTTCGACTAATATTCAAGTTTTATTAACTATATTGAGCACATGGATTCTGTGTCCAATAATAGCTGGCATTATTGCAATGGGATTATTTACTTTTACAAAAAGAGTTATTTTAAATAGAAAATTACATATCTTAAGACTGGATGCTTATACAAGAACAGCCTTACTTTTAGCAGGTGCTTTTGGTGCTTATAGTTTAGGTGCAAATAATATTGCCAATGTAATGGGAGTGTTTGTACCTATTTCTCCTTTCACAGATGTGAATATGGGTAACTTATTTATTTTTTCATCAAAAGAACAATTATTTTTACTGGGTGGTTTAGCAATTGCTGTTGGTGTCTTTACGTACTCTAAAAGAGTAATGTATACAGTAGGAAACGATCTATTGAAGATGTCGCCTGTGGCAGCTTTTATTGTTGTTGTTTCACATTCTATAGTTTTATTTTTATTTGCATCCCAGGGTATAAGTGCTTTTTTACAATCTATTAATCTTCCTTCTATTCCACTTGTTCCTGTTTCTAGTTCGCAGGCTGTTGTTGGAGGTGTTATTGGAATAGGCCTTTTGAAAGGTGGTAAAGAAGTACAATGGTCTATTGCTGGTAGAATTTCTTTGGGTTGGATGACATTACCTATAATAGCGGCATTAATTTCTTTGATAGTTTTATTTATTCTAGAGAATATTTTTAATTTGACAGTTTCTTTTTAATTTACGGCTCTATAAGCAAAAATAAATTCTTCTTGAATTTTAGATTCAATTGCACCTTTTCGTCTTGATCGAACTAAATCGATTGCTTCTTGTTTAGGATAATTAAATTCTATAAGTAAAATAGCAGCGATAGTTCCCGCTCTTCCTTTTCCTCCACGGCAATGCAAAACTATATTTTTTCCATCTATCAATTCGTTCTTTAATAAAACTTTTGTTGTTTCCCATTTATGTTTAAAATCTTTGTCTGGTGCTCCCATGTCATAAATGGGTAAATGGTACCAATGTAATTTATGTTCATAAATATTTTTGACAAACAAAGTTTTATCACACAATTTTTCAAATTCGTTATCTTCAACAAAAGAAGTAACAGAACTACAATTGTTATTTTTGAATATATCTAATTCGTTTGCTAAAATTTTTTCATCAAATAAGCCATTAGAATTAAGACCTGGAAAGGAAGTTAATATAATTTTTCCTGCAAATGACTTAGAGTCAATAAAATCATAATTGCTAAATTGCATTTACGCTTGTTTAGCTAAAAAAGACTGTCTTGCTTCTTCTAAATAGGGGCGGAAATGTTCAACATCGGGAGTTTTTTTATCTAGAACTTTTGCTAAGTCATCAAATCTTCTAAGCTCTACTGCTTCATCCATAAAAGGTTTGCTGATAAACGCTTCTGCTTCTTCTTTTGAGAAAGGGCCACCTTGAACTTTTAACGAAAGTTTTGATGCTTCTGATAGACTATCATAATAACCTTCTTCAACACTTGATAAATATCTTTTTGAATCAACATGTGCTCTAATTGGTAAAATAACATCCTCACCAAAATATTTTTTTAAAAAATCAGCACCTAAATTTTCATGATGACCATCTTTGCCTTCATGAATGGGATCGCCGTCCTCATAGATAAGGTGGCCAACATCATGCAGTAATGCTGCAGCAATTGTTGGTCCTGGTAATTTATGTTTTTCAGCAAGCTCAGCACATTGGAGTGCATGCTCAAGCTGGGTCACATCCTCATTACCATATTGAATATCAGCGCCTTTTGTTTTCAAAAGATCTAAGAGGTAATCTACGATATTTTCTTCCATTCTCATTTATAATTAACTTATTAGAAAATAAATTCAATTCCAACTTTAATAAGATTGATCAAATTTATAATAATATTTATTAAGTAAATATTTAATGGATAAAAAATTATTAACCCCAGGTCCTCTCACGACATCAATGTCAACAAAAGAGGCTATGCTTCATGATTGGGGTTCAAGAGATACAAAATTTATTGATCTCAATGCATCAATTAGAGATTCTCTTGTTAAATTAATAGACGGTGAAGATAAATATCAATGTGTTCCAATGCAGGGAAGTGGAACTTTTGCTGTAGAGTCAATGGTGAGCTCTCTTACTCAAAAAGATTCTAAAATTCTAATTCTGATCAATGGTGCTTACGGACAAAGAATGAAAAAAATGTGCACTTATTTAGGAAGAGATTTTATTGAATATGAAGTTGCTGAACATGAAGTACATGACATCAACAAAATTGAAGAGTTAATTGATAGCAACAACTTAACACACGTCTTTGCTGTATATTGTGAAACAACATCGGGTATTTTAAATCCTATTGAAGACATTGCAAAATTAGTTGAAATGAAAAATTTATCGCTGTTCATCGATGCAATGAGTGCCTTTGGTGCATTACCCTTAAGTTCTAAAACAATTACTTTTGATGCTGTAGCCGCTTCATCAAACAAATGCTTAGAAGGTGTGCCAGGTGTTGGTTTCATTCTTGTTAAAAATGAAGTTATTCAAAATGCAAAAGGCAATAGTCACTCACTAAGTCTAGACTTGTATGATCAATGGCAAGCAATGGAAAAAAATAAACAATGGCGATTTACACCTCCTACACACGTATTAGCTGCATTCAATCAAGCGATTGAAGAACATAAAGAACAAGGCGGTGTAAAAGGAAGAGGTAAAAGATATAAAAAAAATTGTGAAATTATTTGTAATGGAATGAAAGAGTTGGGATTTGAGCAACTACTTCCTGATAATTTACAAGCACCAATTATTATTACGTTTAAACAACCTAATGATCCTAAATTTAACTTTGAGAAATTTTATAATGCTCTTAGTGAAAAAAATTTTTTAATTTATCCAGGAAAACTAACAGTGGCAGAAACTTTTAGAATTGGGTGTATTGGTAATTTAGATGAACAAGACATGATGGATACAATAAAAGCTGTAAAAGAAGTCGTTACTGAATTGGGATTAACATTAAACTAACAAAATAATGACAAAAGAAATTGAAATACCATTAGTTAAAGCAACAAATGAAAATCTTAAAGGATACGGATATTTAATCGATAGTTTTGAAAATAGTGATATTGAAATTGTTACTTGGCCAAAACAAGGATGGCGCGACATAGAAGAGGGAACTGGTAATGAAGGTGGAACTACCGAAGGTTCTTTTGATACCTGGTGGCAAGGTGATGTGCTTTATGGACAAAATAATGCTGTCCAACATAAGAGCGATTATGAAGTAGATGGAAAATATATACTGGGTTATGCAAATAACCCCGATCAAGATTTGCAAAAAGATAAATATTCAGATCCAACAAAAATATTTCTATGGCATGCAAATTATCATCCTGATGGAGGTCAGCTTTTTTTTCCTGCAGAAAATAAACCATTTATTTGTCCTTTAGCTTTACCAACAGACGACATCGAACCAGAACATTTCAAAGCATTTTATTGTGATGGATCAAAAGGTTTGTATATTCATCCAAACATTTGGCATGAAGGGGTGTTTCCAGTTAAAGAAAAACAATCATTTCATGGAAAACAAGGTAAAGTACATGCAAGAGTTAGCATCGACTTAAAAGAGGAATTTAATAAATATATTTATTTTAAAACTGCGATCTAATTATAAATTTGTATAAAATAATGAAAATTATTCATCTTTCAGACCCTCATATTTATATAGATAAGATTCATGGCATAGATCCTGTCAGTAAATTTAAAAAAGCATTAAGTCATATAAAAAATAATCATGGTGATGCAGATTTATTTGCCATCACTGGTGATATTACAGACTTAGGAGATAAAGATTCTTATCAGTTATTTACAAAAATAATTGATGAAGCAGATCTGCCAAAGAATTTAAATCCTCAACTAATTATAGGTAATCATGATAACAGAGATGAGTTTAAAATAAACTTTCCTAATATTGAAACCGATCCAAATGGATTTATTCAATACTTTAAGGATATAGATAATAAACGTTTAATTTTTATAGATACTAATCTGATTAACACTCACCAAGGACATTACTGTGAAGAGAGGCAAGAATGGTTAAATAATATTTTAAGTAAGACTAATACAGATACGTATATCTTTATGCATCATAATCCACTAGCATTAGTAAAAGAGGAAAGTGATGGAATAGGATTACAACAAAAAAAAGAGTTTCAACAAATTTTAACTAAAAATAACAAGATAATAAAACATATTTTTTTTGGTCATCAACACATTACAAGTTCTGGCTCTTATTGTGGTATTACTTTTTCTTCCCCAAGAAGTACTTGGTCTCCTCTAATACCTAACTTTTCAAATGAATATCGTTTAGGAACTGCTAATACAGATACAAATTATAATGTTGCAATAATTCGATCTGACGCCTTAATTATTCATACAGAGGATTTTTTAAAAACAGAAATTAATTGGTTTAAATAAAAAATTATTTTTTTTCGATTACAAATATTTCATTGTTAAAATAAAGACCTTTATTTTTAGCAACAATGTTTTGAACAATTTTTTCATAGTTTTTGGTTTTTTCTACTTTCATTACTTTTTCGTCATCCATTTGATTGACATATATGGAGGCATTCCAAGCAGAAAAAACTAATGATGTCGCTATACCTCCGCTGATTTCTGTTGGTAGAGCTCTCAATTTACATTTGATAATTCTTTTTTCTCCAAAAGATAAACCTCTTAATAAATCTTTATCTAAATTTTTCTTAAGATAAGAAATGATGCTATTTCCAAGAGAAGGAAATGGGTCTTCTTTTGGCCAAATTTTACGAATTATTTCATTAGCAGGATCTTTTCCTGAAGCATGAATAGTTAATAATTTCCCTTTTGATTTTAACGCTCTAATCATTGGTTCGATGACATATTTTGATTTCTTTTCTGCTGTGATTCTTGAACGATAAGGCTGTGAAGCAATAATAAGATCAAATTTATTATCTGATTTTTTTTTGGTAGGTATTAATTCATTTACATTAAATTCTTGATCTTCGCGGTAGATAACCATGACTGAAGGCTCTTTATAAGTATGGTTACCTGACTTTTTATTAATTTCTATATTCCATTTTTTTTCTAAAAATTCATTTTGTTTTCTTAATTGTTGGGCAAATTCAAGAGAAGTGTCACCTTTTAATTTAATAATATTCCAATTGATTTTTTTCTGTTTAACTTCATTTTTTGATTTTAAGTTTGCGGCTTCCGCATAGTGTAGATTTGAAATAACAAAAACAGTATTCTTGTGCTCAACAAACCTATCGGGTAATTTTTCTAGACCTAATCTTACATCTTCAATACTTATTTCTTTTGTGCAAACTAATAAAGGTACGTTAGGCCTGGCCTCGTGGCACTGACGCATAACATTCATAAGTAAGGAACCATCACCCATACCAGCATCAAATATTTTTATGCCAGGTTTTTGAGGTTTAATTTTATTTACGTGAGGGCGTATCGCATCAGCAATTTGATTTTTTTCATTTGTTGTTGTGACAAATAATAAGTATTTTTGTCTGTTATCATAAAACCTGAAATTTTTTTTCATTACTAATAAAGTCCCATTGATTTAGCAGAAGAGATGAAGGCTTCTTTATTGCCAATAAAGTTTTTACCTCGTTCCCCTAAAAACGCATCATCTACTATATTATTCCATTCTTGAACAGGAACTTTTATTTCATTTAAGTTCAGAGGAACTTCCAAAGAACGCATAAATTCACTCAGATGATCTGCAGCATTCTCAAGATTATTATTAAAAATTAATTTTAGTCTCTCCTCAGCGACACTATCAATTCCAACCATACTTTTAGTAATCATAGGTAAAGTAAATGAACAAGCAATACCATGCTGAATACCGTAATTGAGTGTCACAGGGTATGATAGATTGTGCGCAATAGCAGTTTTCGTATTGGAAAACGCTAAACCAGCATGAACACACGCCAATGCAATGTTTGAGCGTAATACAACATTTCTTAAATCTTTAGCGAGAAGTGGTAAATTTTTTAATACTAATTTTGATGCTTGTATTGCATGAGAAGCAGAAATTGGGTTCGCATTAATATTCCAAATACTTTCCATTGAATGGGAGAGAGCATCTAAACCAGTTGAAATGGTTAAGCCTAAAGGCTTATCAACCATAATAGATGGATCGATAATTGCTTTTTCTGCATAAAGAGATTTATGCGCCAAAGATAATTTATTATTTTTTTCTTTATCCCATATTGTGGCCCAACACGTAAGCTCACTTGATGTTCCTGAAGTTGTAGGTATTGCAATAATCTTGATTGGATTTTCGACTCTTGGACTTTTTTTATTGCGAACGAAATCTGTTAGATATTCTTGTTTATCTTTAAATGCAGCAATTGCTTTAGCTGTGTCTGTAACAGAGCCCCCACCTATAGCTAAAATATAATCTACCGATTCATTGATTGAAGAAAATTTTTTTTGTAGCTCTAAAATATCCTTATAATCTGGATTAGGCTGAACATCCGTCATAATGGATAGTGGTGGATTTGAAGAAGATTTTAATTCATCGCTATATTTTTTAAAAATTTCTTCTGGATGAGTGATTATGATGTAGTTCTTATTTTTAAGAGCATCATGTACTTCTTTAAATCTATTTTCTCCAAAAATAATTTCAACAGGATTAAAATAATTCCACATTACATTAAATTGATTTTGCCGCTTTAGTTAAAATTGTCATTTTCTCAATTGCTTGTTCTCGTGTAAAGAAACCTAAACCACAATCTGGTGCAGCTATTAAGCGGTGTTCATCAATATGTTCAAGTGAATCTTTGATACGAACTCTTACCTCTTCAACAGACTCCATTCTACTTTTTGCAATATCAATAAATCCAAAAATTACTTTTGTTTTAGTAAATTTTTCTAAAAGATTTAAATCATTATGCCTATGTGAATCTTCTAAAGATACTTCATCAATAGTTGAATCATCTACAAGTGATGCTATTCTATCATAAGCATCTAAATCAGCCTTTTTATAACCTTCTGAATCTAATGAGTTAGGATAACCACAACAAATATGGCAAACGCGTTGCACTTCTTTAGGAATACCATGCATCATTCTTTCTAAATTTTCCATACCGTAAGAATGAGCTTCATCGGGCTTTCTAGCAAATACTGGTTCATCAATTTGAATATACTGACAACCTGCATCTACAAGTGCTTTAACTTCTTTATTGAGGGCTAATGCTAAATCAAAACCAAGTTTTTTCATGTCATCATAGTAATTGTTGGCAATTGAATCTGTAATTGTCATTGGTCCAGGTAGCGTAATTTTAACTGGGTTTTTTGTAAATTGTTGTGCACTCTTCCAGTCTAAATGCATACGTATTTCTTTACTTGAAATTGGTGCAACAATAGTTGGAAGGTCAGCTTCAAACGCACCCTGTCTTACTGACTTATGTGTAACTTCCTTAAAACTTACACCATTTAAAAATCGACATTGATATAATACATAACTCTCGCGCCTAACTTCCCCATCTGTTGGAACATCAATACCCGCACTTACTTGATCAGTTATAACTTCTTTAATTGCTGCTAAAAATAATTTTTCAGCATCCGCACCTGCAGACTCTAATGCTTTTTCATATGCGCCAGGTGACCAATTTGATAATAATCCTTTTGATGCTTTTCTCTCTTCTTCTGATTTTGTCCCTAAAAACCAATCTTGAATGGGTGTTTGTTTCGGTTTTGGATAAGCACCTATTGTAGTTGTTGTAAGAGGCATCTATTTTTACTCCCATTTAAATTTAAAATAAAACAGCGGCTTTTATAAAGCCGCTGTAATAAAAAGTTAATAATAAATAATCTCAAATTACATAAGATCGTTTATTTCTTCCATCATTTCTTCTTGAAGATCTGCCATATCATCAGCGTCGCCTGTAGCAATTTCTTCCGTGTAATCATAGATTACCTGTGTAACAGCTAATCCATTTTCTCCAGGATACGCAAACCAATCAGCAAGAAGTGGAAGTTGTTCAACAGCAGTAAGTTTATTAGGGTTTTGACTATAGAAGTCACCTAATAAATCATTCGCTGCTTTGTTTGGTGGAACATATCCAGTTGTTTCAGCAACTAATGCAGCACCGATACCTGATGTAATGAACTTTAAGAAAGTCCATGCAGCATCAACTCTTGCTGGATCATCAGATGTAGACACTAACATTGCAGCGTTTCCACCTGCTGGTAATCTTGCTGGTGTTCCATTGTTTACTCCAGCCATTCCAGGGAATGGTGCAGTTTTTAAAACAAAGTCTGCCTTTGCAGCATTAACTGAACCCAAGCTTGAAGTAGACCAGAACATCATACCAATAGTACCTGCGTTAAACGCCGCTTGACCATCAGCAATTGAATAGTTTGGCATATTACATCCGCTCATGATTGATTTCATTTGCTCTAACGTTGCAAGTCCTGCATCTCCACCCATATTTACAGCTCCATCTTTAACCATTGGAACATTCTGAGTATGCATTAATGCTTGGTGGAACCAGTTACCTGTAATGTTCCAACCAAAGTATAGAGTTCCTTTACCTGCTGCTTCTAATTTATTACATGCTGCAATAACTTCGTCCCAGTTAGTTGGAATACTATCTACACCTGCTTCAGCTAATAAATCCATGTTATAATATCCAACTGGTGTTGATACAGAAAATGGTAATCCATAAACTTCACCACCGAATGTTGAAAGACTTAACATAGCAGAATGGTAACCATCTTTTTCAAAAGCTGCTTCTTTTGCGATAAATGGTTCTAAAGACTTAGCAATACCTTTGTCAACTAGAGGTGCCTGTCTGTTAAGACCTTGCATTGTTACATCTGGTAAATTACCTGAAGTAGACTCTCTAAAAATTGTTGCAGTTGCATCTTCATAGTTTTCATAAGTTGCTCTAAATTTAACTTGAATATCTGGATGCGCTTTTTCAAACTCTGGCATAATAGCTTGAAACGTTACATCGAATAATCCTGAATAAGGATAAGCTACTTCTATTTCAATAGACTTAGCTGAATTAACAGAACCATAAAAACCGAAAGCTAATACGGCTGCCAATCCTGTAATTAATTTTTTCATTTAATCCTCCCGATTGAATATAATAATTTAATCTAACATGTAGCTAGAAAGGGTTACAATTTTATTACGAAAATATTACTAAAAAATAAGCTTATTTTTCCACAGAAATAAAAAAATTAGAGAAAAACTTGTTTTTTTTACCAAGGTAGTGAAAAGGTTTTTACATTAGTAAAGCTTTTCATTGCTTCAATTACACCTTCTTTATAACCAAGACCTGAATCTTTAATTCCTCCAAAAGGAGACATTTCAATTCTATAGCCTGGAACCTCCCAAATATTTACAGTGCCAACATTTAAACCTTGAATATATTTTTTTGCTCGCATGAAGTTATTTGTACATATACCAGATGATAACCCAAATGCGGTTGAATTAGATATTTTCATTACAGCTTCATCGTCATTAGGCACACGAATGATTGGGATAACTGGACCAAATGTTTCTTCTAAAACTAATTCACTTTTAGGATCAACATGATCTACAACTATTGGAGGTAACAAAGCACCTTTTCTTCCAGGGTGATATAAAATTTTTGCACCATCTTCTTCTGCCATGGAAACTCTTTTATCAAAAAGTTCTGCAGCTTGAGCATTAACAACCGTACCTAAGTCTGTTTCCATATTCATAGGATCACCAAATTTAATTTTCTTGGCACGCTCAAGAGCCATTTCAACAAATTGATCTGCAATAGATTCTTGAACCAGTATTCTTTTAACAGCTGTACAACGTTGACCAGAGTTTTTCGTTGCTCCCGTAACAGCTAGCTCAACAGCTTTTTTAAGATCATCACCATCTAAGTCATTTAAAACAATTAATGGATCATTACCACCAAGCTCTAGAACTGTTCTTTTGTATCCAGCTTGTTCAGCAATTAATTTTCCTACACCTACACTGCCTGTAAAAGTAATGAGATCAATATTTGGATTCTTGATCATTTCTAATCCGATATCTTGAGGCCATCCAGTTACAACTGAAAACATTTCTGGTGGCAGACCTGCTTCATATAAAACATCAGCGAGTACCATTGCTGTTAAAGGTGTTAATTCTGTCTGCTTACATACTGTACAATTATTAGTTGCAATTGAAGGAGCAATTTTATGCGCTACCATATTCAAAGGGTGATTAAATGGAGTGATTGCTGAAATTGCCGTTAAAGGTTCTCTTATGGTAAATATTTTTCTCGCTTTTCCATGCGGAGTTAAATCACAAGAAAATATTTCTCCATCATCAAGAATACAAAGTTGAGCCGTTAAAGAAAAGACATCAAAAGCTCTTCCTACTTCGTATAGAGAATCTTGTTTTGAAATACCAAGTTCTAAAGTAATAATATCAGAAATTTCTTCTTTTCTTTTAACAAGTACTTCTGCAGCAGTTTGAAGAATTTTTTGTCTCTCATATCTTGTAAGTTTAGGCTGATAATTTGCAGCTATATCTAGAGCCTTTCTTGCATGCTCTGCGGTACCGGCTGGAACCGTTCCGATTACTTCACCTGTAAAAGGGTACTCAACATTTATTGTTTTATCTGAAGTAACTTTTTCTCCAGCAATGCGCATTGCTTCATTAATCATTTTTTTGTGCATCATAGGGCTCCATTTATTGCATAATAAAATGCATCATAGTTATATAATTGTTTGCTAGTATCTAAGTTTTGTAATTTTAAATTTGATATGAATGGCACTTCTCTTTCATGGAGTCCTCCATGAGAACGTAAAGGTTCATTTAATCCAGAAAGATTGTGTTTATCTTCCGATGAACCAATAGTCATAAATTCTGAAGACATACATATAATATCCCCCATTCTATCAGGAGGTAAATTATAAGTAGAGCATCCTTCATCTTTTGTTAAAACAACTTCTATATCTTTTATTTCTTTAATAGCATTTACAACTGAATCTACCCTGCTCTTGTCTTCTAAATAAATTGTTGCAAAAGAACCAAGTGAACCATGATGAACGACATATGGATCTGTAATTGGTAGGATGACTTTAGCCATGTTTGGTTCAAATTTTTTATCTAAATAATCTTGTAAAAATATTGCATTAGGTGAACCATCTTCTTTTGATTTTGGTTTCATTCCGTGATCTGCTGTGATGATTATAGAAACATTCTCCTTATTTAAAAGTCCAATATATTTATCAAACATTGCATAAAATTTATTTGCTGTTTCATTTCCCGGTGCATATTTGTGTTGAATATAATCCGTAGTCGATAAATACATAATATTTGGTTTAAACTCCTCAAGAAGTTTTACACCTGCAGCCATTACAAATTCAGAAAGTCCTTCAGAATATACTTCTGGAACTGGCATCCCCAACCAATCGTTTACATTATCTATACCATTGAGATCTTTTGTTGCTTGATCAGATTTTTCAGCAGAAAAACAAATAGCTCTCTCATCATCAAAACTTAATCCGTTTCCTAAAAGTGTTCTCAACTTGTCTTTTGCAGTAACAAGAGCAATTTTAGAACCAGAATTGTAAAATTTTTCAAAAATAGTTGGTGCTCGCATATATTTTGGGTCATTCATCATTACTTCTTCACCCGTCTCAGGTGTATAAAAGAAGTTTCCGCATATACCGTGTACAGAACTTGGTTGGCCTGTTACAATCGAAATGTTATTTGGATTTGTAAAACTTGGAATAGCGCTGTGAACTAGTAGATTTTCACCACTTGCAATTAATTTATCAAGATTTGGTGTAAGATTTGATTTTGATGCTTCTTCGAGATACTCTTTTTGACTACCATCAAGGCATATAACAATAGCAGTTTTTGAAAAATTACTTGGATATTCTCTTTTATTAATTTCTAAGTTATCGGACACAATTTCATCTAATATATATTATTAAAAATAAGAATTTATAGTTATCTACTAGTCAAACTCAATGATAATTTGAATATTTGTTAATAAAATTGAAATAAAACTGAAATAAATAGATTTAAAATATTCTCAAATTTAATAAAATTTTGTAGATTAAAGTTAACATAGAGGGGGAATGAGTGGGGACTATATCACTTAAAAATATTTCAAAGTCATTTGGGTCTACACAAGTACTTAATAATTTGAATGTTGATATAAACGATGGAGAATTCTTAACATTAGTTGGTCCATCTGGTTGTGGTAAATCTACATTACTTAGAATAATTGCAGGATTGGAACAACAGACTTCAGGTGATGTATTAATAGATAATAAAAATGTAAATAGAGTTAGAGCCAGTGAAAGAGATTTGGCAATGGTATTTCAATCATATGCTCTTTATCCTCATCTAACAGTAAGAAGAAATTTAGAAACTCCATTAAGACTAAGAGACTATAATGCATTTGAAAGACTGCCCTTAATTGGTAATTTTTCTCCAAGCAAAAAAGATAAAACAGAATCTATAAATCAATTAGTAAATAAAACTTCTGAAACTCTAAAAATTTCAGAACTATTAGATAGAAAACCAGGACAATTGTCAGGCGGTCAAAGACAAAGAGTTGCTCTTGGTCGTGCTATGGTTAGAGAGCCTGTTGCCTTTTTAATGGATGAACCTCTTTCAAATTTAGATGCGGCTCTGAGAGTTCACATGCGATCTGAACTATCTGAACTTCATAATTCACTTAAAACTACTTTTGTGTACGTAACACATGATCAAGCAGAAGCGTTAACTATGTCTTCTAGAATGGCTGTTATGATTGATGGAAATTTATTACAACTAGATACGCCTCAAGAAGTATATGACAATCCTTCCTCATTAAGCGTAGCTCAATTTGTTGGAAGTCCAAAAATAAATATATTTAAAGGAACTGCGGACTCAAGTGGGACGGTGGGTTTTCTCAACGTTAATCTAAAAAGAAAAAGTTCTGAAAGTAATACAGACTTACATATTGGGATTCGACCAGAACATTTAGAAATTACAAATGAAAGTAATGAAAATACATTTAGTGGAACAGTTGCATATAGAGAAAATTTAGGCTCAGATATTTTCTTTCATGTAAATATTGAAGACGGTTCAAATAAAATAATTGTAAGGGGCTTACCACAATTTACACATCAAATTTCAAATGGTTCTAATGTGAATATTAAAAGAGTTTCAGATAAAGCATTACTATTTAACCAAGCAGGAATGAGAGTTCAATTTACTAATGCATAATTCAAAAGCTCACATATGGTTTATTGCACCAGCAATCATACTGATGATAATTATTTTAATCTTTCCTCTTTTTCTTGCAGGAGGAATTTCTTTTACTGACTATAATTTAGGAAACAAAACATTCGAGTGGGTTGGACTAGAAAATTATGA
The DNA here is from genome assembly GCA_902585605.1 of uncultured Alphaproteobacteria bacterium. Classification (GTDB taxonomy): domain Bacteria; phylum Pseudomonadota; class Alphaproteobacteria; order HIMB59; genus CACPNW01. Next base: position 435,064 of record CACIED010000001.1, on the reverse strand, counting down.
CAAAATGTTCAATCGAAAAACATATGTCAAAATGATTTGGGCTACAGCCACGTATGTTATCGTTGTCGTTCCAATTTCTGTTGTACTTGGATTATGTGCTGCTATGCTCTTAAATTCACTAAGGTTTGGCGCTGATATATATAAAACAATTTTCTTTCTTCCAGTTATGGCAACTCTTCTTGCGATGGCAATTGCATGGGAATTTACTCTTCATCCAACATTAGGAATTGTAAATAGTTTTTTAGCAAATGGGTGTGGAGGAGTTAGAGAATTCATTCTTGGTTTTCATTGGTTACCGTGGGTAGACTCACAAGAAAGCTGGTATGCTGTAGCATGTGCAAACAACATGGATTTTCCATATTGGTTAAAACAAAAAAATACTGCGATTTGGACAGTATGTTTCATAGGAATTTGGCAAGCTTTTGGTTTTAACATGGTTTTATATTTAGCTGGCTTAACAAGTATACCAAGAGAGTTATATCAAGCTGCGGAAATGGATGGGGCTAAATCTACATGGGAACAATTTAAACTTGTTACATGGCCAATGCTTGGTCCAACAACGTTGTTTGTTGTGACTATTACTACCATTAGAACATTTCAGGTATTTGATACAATCGAAATACTGACCAAAGGTGGTCCATCAAAAACAACGTATGTCATGATGTATGCAATTTTTGAAAAAGCTATTCAACAAAACTTAACAAGTATCGGCGCAGCAATCACTGTTGTCTTTATTGGATTTATTCTTGTGTTAACGTTTTTCCAAAGATATGTCATTGAGAAGAGGGTTCATTATTAATGGAGGCTAAACAATATATTGGGGAAGGTTGGAAGCATGCAATCTTAATTATTGGTGCTATCGTAGTAATGCTCCCTTTTTATATGATGGTTTCAATGTCATTAAAATCTCAGCAAGAAATCCAATCAATTTCTGGTGGTCTTATTGGTGCGCAAGAAACTCAAACGTTTCCTGTATGTGTTAAAACTGGTTATTCAGAAGAAACATGTACAATGAAGCCATATCAATACAACTATTGGTTTGCTTTTGAAAAAGCTCCTATTCCTAGATACTTAATGAATGGTGTCATTGTTACTTTATCAATCTTCATTATTCAGGTTTTAGTCGCCTTACCGTGCGCGTATGCACTCGCTAAGTTACGGTTTTACGGGCGAGAATTTGTTTTCTCAATGGTTTTATTTTGCTTGCTCATTCCAGTTCATGGAATTGCGCTTCCATTGTATGTTATGTTGGCCCAAGCAGGATTAGTTGACACCTATTCCGCCTTGATACTTCCCTGGACCATATCGGTGTTTGGAATTTTTTTAATGCGGCAATTTTTTATGACTGTGCCCGATGAATTAATTGATGCCGCCAGGATGGACGGCATGGGAGAGTACGCAATCGTATGGAAAGTAATGCTTCCAACTGCAATACCAGCGTTACTTGCTTTTGCAATATTCTCAGTTGTTGCACACTGGAATGATTATTTCTGGCCTCGTATGGTAATAACAGGAAATAGAGATCTCTTTACTCCACCACTTGGTATAAGAGAATTCAGAGGTGGAATTGATAGTGACGAATTTGGGCCAATGATGGCTTCGATAGTTACTGTAACAGTTCCTCTTATTGTTGCTTTTATAATCGCGCAAAAACGATTTATTGAAGGAATTACTTTGACAGGCATGAAGTAAATTCTTATCTACTGATGACATTGTCAGTAAATTTTATTTTTATCTTAATTCTTGTTTCTGCTCTATGTCATGCAGTTTGGAGTGCTATAATAAAATCAAGTAAGAACCCATTATCTTTAATGGGTATAACATCTGTCTTAGAAGTTACTATTTTTTTACCTTTAACATTTACTGTTCCATTTCCAACTTTAGAGGTTTGGTATTTTTTAATTGCAACCGTTATCATTCATGTCATTTATAGATTAAATGTAATTTATTCTTATAGGTACGGTGATCTCTCTTACATATATCCAATTTCTAGAGGAAGTTCATGTTTGTTTGTAGCAATCATTAGTATTTTATTTTTAAGTTCTGATATTAGTGTTGCTGGTTTTGTTGGAATATTAATTGTTTGTATTGGATTATTTTTAATTTCTTATGCTAAAAATTTATCTTTTAACTTTAGAGGTTTTGCTCTCGCGATATCAACGGCTATTCTAATTACTGCTTACACTTTAGTTGACGGGGTTGGGGTTAGGCTTTCTGAAAATGGTTTTTCCTATATTTACTGGCTCTTCACACTTAATGGAATACCTTTACTAATTATTGGTTTGATCTCGAAAGATGGTTTACGAAAAAGAGAAACGTACACTTTTAGATCGGGGATTGCTGCTGGTGTATTTGCAACAAGTAGTTACGCAATAGTTGTTTGGAGTATGCAATTTATAGAAATAGCTTATGTCTCTAGTATTAGAGAAATAAGTATTGTGTTTGCTGCAATTATTGGAATGCTTTTCTTATTTGAGAAAAATGCAAAATCTCGAATAATACCTTCTATTTTAATAGTGAGTGGTATTTCGGTTGTTTATTTTCAAATTCTATAAGGAAAAAATATAGACTTTTTGTATGAAAATTTTATATGACTTTTATGACTGAGGATATTGTGGAAGTAGATCCAAAAACCGAAACTATCTCTTGCGATGGTGGTGAAGATGGTTTAGGACATCCCGCAGTTTATTACACCTTCAATAATGAGAACAAAATTGTTTGTGGTTATTGTGGTAAAATATTTATAAAAAAAGAAGAGTAGAAATGTACAAAGAATCTTGGGGTTTAAAAAGAATATGTCCAATGTGTAGTAAGCAATACTACGACTTAGGAAGAACGGAACTGGAATGTCCTGAGTGTGGTAAAGAAATTGAAGTTACTACCATGACTAGACCAAGACGTGGAAGAAAACCTGGAAGTACTAATGCTGCTCCTTTAACTAATCCTGTCCCACCAAAACCAAAAGAAAAAGATGATGATCTTGATATCGATAATTTGGATTTGGATAACAACGAAGACAATCTTGAGGATGATACTGTTTTATTAGAAGATGAAACAGAAATTGATCCAATAGCCGAAGGTATTAAACCTAAAGAAGACGGCGAAGAAGAATACTAGAATTTCAATAAAAAGTTAGAAGATGTTTAAGGTACTACAAAACACTTGGGCCCTTTTTTTTGGCTTTGCTTTAATTAGTCTTGGTCATGGATTGCAAGGAACACTTATCGGTGTTCGTTCTGTTTTAGAAGGTTTTAGTTTTTTTGCATCAGGATTTATTATAGCTGGTTATTACGTTGGATACTTAACTGGCGCGTTAACAATTCCAATTTTTTTACAACGTGTTGGTCACATAAGAGTTTTTGCCGCTTTAGCATCGCTTGCTTCTATCGCTATATTATTACATTCAGTATTTGTTCATCCCTATTCATGGATGTTTATACGAATATTAACTGGTTTAAGTCTTGCTGGAATTTATGTGATCATGGAGAGTTGGTTGAATGAAAAATCAACTAATCAAACTCGCGGTCAATTACTTTCCGTTTACATGATTATTACTTTTGTATTTGTTGGAGCAGGACAATTTTTATTAAATTTAGGTGATCCAGCTAAAGTTGATTTATTTATTTTAGTATCAATCTTATTATCATTCGCACTTCTTCCTATTCTTTTGTCTTCAACAGAACAACCTAATACAGAAAGTCCTAAATTTTTTTCTTTAAGAGAATTTTATACTGTTTCACCTCTAGGTTTTGTTGGAGCGTTAGCAACTGGTTTATCGCATAGTGCAGTTTTTGGTTATGGTGCAATTTATGCATCATCTATTAATTTAAGTTTATTTGAAATTTCTCTCTATATGATGATTATAACATCAGCTGGCGCCCTATCTCAATGGCCTATTGGGTATTTGTCAGATAGAATTGATAGACGTATTATTCTTATTGGTGTTTCTTTTATGGCTTCAGGTTTGAGTTTATTTTTTGTTTTTGCAAACTTTATGCCCCTAACATTATTCTTAATTTTTACTGGTCTTTTTTCAGTTGCTTGTTTACCAATGTATTCACTTACGGTTGCTCATACAAATGACTTCTTACAACCTAATGAGATAGTATCAGCAAGTGCTACCTTTGGTATACTTATTGGTATTGGATCGATTATCGGACCTTTATTTGTTTCTGGATTCATGGAAATTTTGGGAGCGGTAGGTTTTTATATCTATTTATTTTTAATACACGGACTACTGGGATTATTTGGTTTGTATAGGATGACACAAAGAACTAAGCCGCGTGATCTTGAATCACAATACAATCCTTTACCGCGAAATATTAGTCCTGCCGGTATGGAAATGAACCCCGTTACTGAGCCAACTGAGGACGAGTAAGTCTTTTAAATATTCTGTGAAGTAACAAGAGGATAATTATTCCCATATAAATGACTGGTTCGGTTTTATCAGCGCGAACTAAAACATAAAAATGCATACTAGCCAGAATAGCTACTGGGTAAATTAAATAATGAATTTTCTTCCATAATTTAAAACCTAGTCGTTTAATCATATTGTTTGTTGAGGTGCTAGCAAGCGGGATTAAAAAAAGAAAACTTATAAAACCAAAAGTTATAAATGGTCTTTTTATTATATCTTGTATGATAAATTGCATATCTAAAAAATGATCTAAAACTATGTAGGTGGAGAAATGCAAACAGACATAATAGAAAGCAAAAAGTCCAATCATTCTTCGTAATACAACTATCGATTTTAAAGATTTAATATTTGATAATGTAGTAATCATAAGAGTTAATATTATTAATCTGAGTGCCATTAGACCTAACTCATCCATTAATTTTTCAATTGGATTTACTCCAAGATTCCCAGTAACAAATTGTTGCGCCCAAAGTAGACTAGGAAATAGAATTAAAATAAATAAGACGGGTTTGCTGCGGTTAAAATTTCTTGTTGAAAACATTCATTAATAAAATTTAGTCAAATCTAAATCTTTATAGAGATGTGCTACTTCTTCTTCATAGCCATTAAACATAAGTGTTTCTCTTCTTTTAAACTCTCCAATTCGTCTCTCTGTTCCTTGACTCCACCTTGGATGATTAACATTAGGATTGACATTAGCATAAAAACCATATTCCCAAGGAGCTAAAGTTTCCCAGGATGTTTCAGGTTGAGTATCTAAAAATCTAATTTCCACAATTGATTTAATTGATTTGAAACCATACTTCCATGGAACAACTAATCTTATGGGAGCACCATTTTGATTAGGCATTTCATGACCATACAATCCAGTTGCTAATATTGTTAAAGGATTCATTGCTTCATCCATTCGAAGCCCTTCTCTATATGGCCAAATAATTGTTCTCTTTTGCTGACCTGGCATTTCTTCCGGTCTGAATACAGTTACAAACTGAACATACTTTGCTGAACTTAAAGGTTCGGCCATTTTTATAAGTTCAGATAACTGAAAACCTTGCCAAGGAATAACCATGGACCATGCTTCAACACATCTTAATCTATAAACCCTATCTTCAATTGTTACATTTGATAAAATTTTTTCTAAATCAAATGTTTGAGGCTTTTTCACAAGACCATCTATTTTTATTGTCCATGGTCTAGGTTTAAAATTTCCAGAGTTTAAATGGGGATGTTTTTTATGAGTCCCAAACTCATAAAAATTATTGTACGTTGTGATTTCTTCGTAAGAATTAAGTTTGTCGTTTTCATTTAGATTTTTAGTATAAATTGAAAGATCACTATCGTGGTTTGCAAATGCTGATGAGGTAACCGTTGCTAGCATGGCGCTAGCTAAAGATCCTTTTATGAACTTACGTCTATTTAAATATGTCTTATAGGGTGTGATTTCAGATCCTAAAATTTTCATAATAATTATATATATCTTAAATATTAAAATTGAAGATTTGCTTCAATAATCTTAGCTTTTAAAATGGGAGTTGTATTTTTTTAGTATTTTTTCTGGCCATGTGCTTTTGATAAATTCAAGAATAGACCAAACATCCTCATCTGATAACGCATCATTACCAAGCATTTTACCTTCATAATCAGGATTTGATTTTTTAAAACCATATTTAATGACATGAAATAATTGTGCAGGAGAGTGGTGCCAAGTATGCCCAGTGCCATTAAGAGGAGGAGCTCTTCGATGACCATCTTCATCTAACGATTTATCCCACTCTTCATGACCTGCTAAATTACCCATATGACACCCTGCACAATTTTCAGCATATAGTTTCATACCTTTAAAAATATCAACTTCTGCTGCATGAATACTATGTCCAATACATAATATTATAAGTACCAAAATTAATTTAAGGATTTGCATTCTATTTATATAATTTTTTAAACTTATATTTCATTACAAATCTGTCTTTTTTTTGATAGAATATATCTATGAAAAAATTTCTAATCGCATTTACCATTTTAACTTCAATAATTGCACTTAACAAACATGCGTACAGTGAAAAAGTTCACGGTATTGCAATGCATGGAACACCAAAGTATGCCAGTGATTTTGAAAATCTAGATTATGTAAACCCAAATGCACCTAAAGGTGGAACGGTAAAATTTGGATCATATGGTTCTTTTGATAATCTTAATAGAGTAGCATTTAAAGGTTCTAAAGCTGCTGGACTTGGGTATGTTAATGATACGTTAATGAGAAGGGTATGGGATGAAGCATTTTCTCTCTATGGTTTAATAGCTGAAAAAGTAGAATTGCCTGAAGATAGATCGTCTATAACTTTTTATTTAAATTCAAATGCAACATTTCATGATGGCTCACCAATAACACGCGATGATGTATTGTTTAGTCTAGAAACATTTCAAACAAAAGGTACTCCAAATCAGAAAAAAACATATGGCAAAGTTGTTGAAACTCAATTGATTGGAAATGATGGAATAAAAATGATTTTTGAAAATAATGAAGATAAAGAATTGCCTCTTATTATTGCGGGCTTTCTTCCTATCATTCCAAAAAAATTTTATGAAAATCTTGATGTTACAAAAACATTTTTAGATATCCCTCTAGGCAGTGGTCCATACCAAGTTGACAGTCTCGATCCAGGACGTCAAATAAAATACAAACGCGTTGAAAATTATTGGGCAAAAGATTTGCCTGTAAATAAAGGTCTCTATAATTTTGATACAATTATTTATGATTATTACAAAGACTCAAATGTCTTAGTTGAAGCTTTTAAGGTTGGTGAATACGACTTTAGAAGAGAGTACAATGTTAAACGTTGGTTATCAGAGTATGATTTTAAAGCTGTCCAGAATGGTGAGGTAATACTGACAGAAATGAATAACGATAGACCTGTTGGAATGAATGGTCTTGTAATGAATACAAGACGTGACATATTTAATAATAGAAATGTAAGACTTGCTTTAAGTTATGCCTATGATCATGAATGGATTAATAAAACGATATATCAAAATGCTTATGTGAGAACAGATAGTTATTTTGATAATTCACCATTAGCTTCATCAGGCTTACCGTCAAAAAATGAGTTAGAATTATTGAATGTATGGAAAGATGAAATTCCAGCAGAGGTATTTACGGAAACATTTACTCCACCTATTACAGATGGCAGTGGTAATGACCGTAAAAATTTATTGAAAGCAAAAGAAATACTCGAAAAAGAGGGTTGGTTTGTTGAAAATGGAAAACTGATAAAAGATGGAAAGGAATTCAAGTTTGAGTTCTTGATTGTCAGTCCATCTGATGAGAAAATTGCCTTAGCCTATCAAAGTAATTTAAAAAAACTTGGCATTACAATGGATGTACGAACTGTTGATTCATCACAGTATCAAGAACGTTTGTTAAGTTATGATTTTGATATGATTAAAAGATATTGGGGCGTCAGTTTAAGTCCAGGAAATGAGCAACAATTTTATTGGGGATCAGAAGTTGGTCAAAAAGATGGAAGCAGAAATTATCCTGGTATCAATAGTCCAGCAGTTGATGCATTAATTGAAAAACTAATTAGTGCAACAAATAGAGAAGAATTAACAACGGCGATCCACGCACTTGATAGAGTATTGTTATGGGGTCACTATGTTGTTCCTCTTTATCATAGCAACAAAGACAGAATTGCTTATTGGGATTTTTTTGAATACCCAGACGAAATTCCACTTTACGGAATTGTAATTGAGTCTTGGTGGATTAATAAAGATAAACAATAAAATAAGTAATCAAATATTTTTATGAGTCATACAAGAGCTAACATACTCATGTTAATTGCCTCACTTATATGGGGAACAGCTTTTGTAAGCCAAACTACTGGAATGGGAGCCATAGGTCCTTTTACTTTTAGCTTTGGAAGATTCTTTTTTGCTTTTTTAACAGTAATTCCATTTGTGATTTATCTAGAACAACAAAATATTTTTAAAATATTAAGTGATAGAAAAAAAGTTTATCTTTGTTTAGCTACAGGTTTTTTTCTTTTTGGTGGTATGGGTCTTCAACAATACGCTTTACAAAAATCATTAATATCAAATGCTGCTTTTCTTAGCACTCTTTACGTTCCCTTTGTTGGTATAATTTCAAGATTCATAATTAAAAAACAGGTACACTGGATTATCTGGATTGCCATTTTACTTTGTTTGTATGGATCTTATCTTTTGTCCTCTAATCAATCAGTTGAAATTCAACAATCAGATTCACTCTTGTTTATTGCTGCTTTATTTTTTGCCTTACATATTATTTGTATCGATATTTTTATGAAAGAACTTAACAGTCCTTTTTTATTTGGAAGTATTCAGTACTTCATTGTTTTTATTTTATCTATGATCTTAGCTTTTATGTGGGAGGAACCAAAGCTGTCAAATATGCAAATTGAATGGTTTGAAATTTTATATACAGGTATTTTTTCTGCTGGCATTGGATATACACTTCAAATTATTGCTCAACATAAAGCTAATCCTGCTCCTGCTGCTATTATTTTATCAATGGAGTCAGTCTTTGCTGCAATAGCAGGTTGGATACTTTTAAATCAAATTTTAGACACACAAAAAATACTTGGATGCCTTGCAATATTTGTTGGAGTCATTATAGTACAATTAGTACCTATAATAATTAAACAAAAATGAGTGATAAATTAGATGTAGTTGGAATTGGAAATGCTATGGTAGATGCCATAATTCCTTCCAATCAAAGTGAAATTGAAAAGCATGAAATTAATAGAGATTCTATGAATCTTATTGATGAAAATTTAAAAAATAATTTGCATGAAAGTTATTCCATTAGAGAAATGGCTGGTGGAGGTTCCCTTGGTAACTCCATGTTTGGTATTACCTCTTTTGGCGGTAATGGAAGTTTTATTGGAAAAATTAAAAATGATGAAATTGGAGTATACCTTCAAAAAGATATGATCCGGGAAGGACTAAAATTTCCATTGGGATTTACATCTCCTGATATTTCAACTGGATGTTGTACAATTTTTGTTGAAGAAGATGGAACAAGAACAATGTGTACTTTTCTTGGTGCTGGAACATTAATAGGACCTGAAGATATAAAAGAGGATGATATTAAAAATCATAAGATTGCATATTTGGAAGGCTACTTGTGGGACAATGAAAATGCAAAAAAAGCTATGAAAAAAATGGTAGATATTTGCAAAGCTGATAATCAAAAAATTGCATTTACTCTATCTGATCTTTTTTGTGTTGATAGACATAGAGACTCTTTTAAAGAATTAATAACTGAGAATGTTGATATTCTTTTTGCTAACGAAGATGAAATCAAAGCAATGGCACAAACAGAAAGTTTTGAAGAAGGTCTAGAATATGCAAAATCATTAAATATAATTTCTGCTATTACTAAAGGAAGTAGTGGATCAGTTATTGTTTCTGGTAATGACATCACTGAAGTTGCTGCAAAAAAAGTAGAAAAAGTTGTAGATACAACTGGAGCTGGGGATTTATTTGCAGCTGGTTTTTTATTTGGTTATTCTAAAGGTAAAGCAATGGATGAATGCGGTAATTATGCATCAATTGCTGCTGCGGAAATTATTTCGCATTATGGTGCAAGACCTTTAGTAAAATTGTCTAGTTTAATTTAGCTAATAATTTAGTTTTATTTTCTTCATCACAAAAAGAATATTTAACTGCGTTATGAGTAAGGGAGGTTAGTTCCTTTTCATTTAAGCCTAAATCTTCCATGACTTTGTATTCACCGTTTATCGTTGCATTAAAAAAAGGAGGGTCATCAGAATTCACTGTTACTTTTACCCCTTGATCAAATAATGTTTTCACAGGATGATCTACATAATCTTTGTAAATTTTAGTTGCAATATTACTTGTTGGACAAGTTTCTAGAATAATATCTTTATCAATTATTTCTTTAACTAAATCAGGATCCTCTATTGATCGAACACCATGGCCTAATCTTGTTGGATGCAGAAGGTTAATAGCATTTCTTATATTTACAGGACCATCCCATTCACCTGCATGAACAGTAATTGGAAAATTTTCTTTTTTTAACATATCAAATGTTTCAACAAATAAGCTTGGAGGAAAATGCAATTCATCCCCCGCCAAACCAAAACCAACTAAACAAGGATGAGGATTATTTAAAACTTCCTCTGCAGTCCCTTGTACTGACTCTGGTCCTAAATGTCTGATCCCATTCATTATGTAACGTGAAACAATACCAAAATCCTCTTCAGCTTTTTTAGAAGCTTCATAAACTCCTTCAATAAATGAATGATAGGTCATACCTTTTTCTTTAGCATGAGTAGAGGAAATCATCGCCTCAACATAAAGAACATTATTGGCGGCACAATCTTTTAGATATTCATACGTTAATTCAAAATAATCTTCTGGTGTATGTATGACAGAAGTAACGATGTCATATTTTTTTATAAAATCATAAAAATCATCCCATTGGTATGCGTACTTTGATCCAAACATTTCTTCTGCTATTTCATAGTTGTTTCGTTTAGCAAATTTTTTACATAAAGTTGGCGTTATAGTTGCCTCTAAATGAACATGGATTTCTGCTTTTTTGACTGAATTAAAAATATTCATATAAAAAAAATACCTATATAATAATAATATGGAAGCAAGAATAAATAGAAGAAGCTTTGTTTTTGGCGCAAGTTGCTCTTTATGTGGTTCGATGATTTTACCTTCTTGCACACAAGTACCATTAACAAATCGAAGTCAGTTAAACTTATATGATAGTAATCTACCTATAATTTTAATGGGTGGTGGCGTGGCAGGTCTTCCAAAGATTTATCCTAATGAAAAAGCTCTTAATCAAGAAGTTGATAAAACATATTCAAGATTTTTATCAAAAGCTAAAGAAGATAAAATTCTTTTAGATAACACAGATGAATCAAAAAAAATTGAAGAAATCGGAAAGGAAATTTATACCTCTCTAGATACATTTTATATTAATAAGCGTGAAAAAAATCCTGTAGAAAATTTTAACTGGCAATTTGCTCTAATTGAATCTGATACAAAAAATGCATGGTGTATGCCTGGTGGTAAAATTGCTTTCTATACTGGTATACTTCCTGTTTGTAAAAATGATGACGGGATTGCTGCAGTTATGGGTCATGAAATTGCACATGCATTTGCTAGACACACAGTAGAAAAATTAACTCAAGCATCTATGATGCAAATGGCAACAATTGGAATATCGCGAAGTAAATATGCAGAACTTCTTAATAAATCTTTTAGAGTAGGAAATGTAGGAGGTAATGTTTACAACTCCGTTGTAAAGTATGGTATTTTTCTTCCATTTAGTAGAAAGATGGAAAGTGAAGCTGATTACTTAGGCATGGGATTTATGAATCTTGCTGGATTTAATATTAAAGAACCAGCTAAATTATGGCAAAGAATGATGGCAGGTCAAGAAGGGAGGGTGCCTGAATTTATGGGATCACATCCAAGTCCTGATAATAGATCAAAAAAGTTTCTTGAATGGGAAAGTGAAATTTTAGATAAATTTCCCCAAGTTTAATTTTAGTGTAATAGGTATTTTATGATTGCTGTTGAAGTTAAAGATCTTACTCATTCAATTAATAATAAAAAAATTTTAAATAATATTAATTTTAATCTCAATAAAGATAGTATCTCTTGTATTTTGGGACCGTCAGGTAGTGGAAAAACTACTTTATTAAAGCTCATAGCAGGTCTTGAAAAAGTACAATCAGGTAAAATTATTATTAATGGTGAAGAAGTAAGCAGTACTGCAAAACACTTACCTACAGAAAAAAGAAAAATTGGTTTTTTATTTCAAGATTACGCTTTATTCCCGCATTTGACAGTAAAAGAAAATTTGAGATTTCCAACTAACGCTAAAAATTCAACTAATAATGTTGATGAAATTATTGAATTAATAAAATTACCTAATTCACTAGATAAATACCCACACGAGTTAAGTGGTGGTGAACAACAAAGAGTTGCACTTGCACGATCTATAATTTCACAACCCGATTTACTTTTATTAGATGAGCCTTTTTCAAGTTTAGATTTAAGCCTTCGAGAAGAGGTGAGAGATGATACGCTGCATCTATTACAAAAATCAAATGTGTCTGTAATTATAGTCACTCATGATCCTTTCGAGGCAATGTTTATCTCAAATCATATAAATATTTTTGATAAATCAGGTTCGATTGTACAGTCAGGAACTCCGAATGATCTCTACAACAATCCAAAAAATTCATATGTTACAGGTTTTTTTGGTGAAACAAATAAATTTGAAGGTGTTGTTCAAGAATCTCACATTTACACACCAGTTGGGAAAATTAAAACACCTGGAAATTTAGAAGGTGAAAAAGTTGTAGTACACATAAGACCTCAAGGTATAAAACTCAACAAACAACCAACACCAGTTAATGGAATTAAGGGAACCGTTATGGCGTCAAAATTAATGGGGTCATTTAGTTTTATCCATTTATCTGTGTTAGATAATAATAATGAAGTTGTTCATGTTCATAGCCACATGCCTGCTGACTTTAATCCAAAACAATCGTCTGCAGTCGAGATAGAAATTGATAATGATCAGGCTTATATTTTTAAGAATTAAGTTTTAGTTTTTTATTGATTTAGTAATTGTTCTGTTAAGAAAAATTACCGGTCCTAATCCAGCAATAACGATAATTAGAGCTGCAAATGCTGACTCCTCCAACATTTCATCAGAGGCATATTGATAAACATAGGTTGCTAGTGTCTCAAAATTAAATGGTCTTAATAAAAGTGTTATTGGAAGTTCTTTTAAGATATCTACGAAAACTAATATTCCTCCAACTAATAAATTTGTATACAGCAAGGGTAATATAATTTTTCTTATACTTTTGAAAAAGCTAACACCCATTGTTCTTGATGCATCTAATAAGTTTGGATGAATTCTTGAAATACCTGATGTAATGGCTCCATTACCAACAGCTAAAAATCTTATACTATACGCAAATAATAAAATTATAAATCCGCCAACAGCATAACTCACACGAAAATAAATTAAATCATTAAGCCACCCAACAAATACAACTATTCCAACAGCAAGAATTGTTCCTGGAAAAGCATAACCAGAAGAAGCAAAAAATATTAAAATTTTATGGAAATTATTTGATTTATATGCTCCAACTATAATCATTAATAAGGATAGCAACATAATCAATGATGAAGAAATAAATGCTAAAGATATACTTGATAGTGTTATTTGAAAAATTTCAAAAAAATTTATTATAGAATAACCTTTAATTACAAAATTCAATAAAATTGAAACAGGTATTATAAAACCGAGACTTAAAGGTATTAGGCAAATTAAAAACAATAAAGAATTTTTGACACCAGAAACTGCCTGGGTTGGTGTATAAGATGCACCACTATATTTTTCATGAAATTTTCTGCTACGCCTACCCAAATACTCTAAAGTTAAAAGTACTATAACAATCATAAATAAAATACTAGAAATCTGTGATGCGCCAGATAAACTATTCATTCCTAACCAAACATTAAATACGCCTAAGGTTAATGTTTCAATTGCAAAATAATCAACTGTCCCAAAATCAGAAATTGTTTCCATTAGTACTAAGGCCAAGCCAGCAATTATACCAGGACGACCAAATGGAATAGCAACATTGAAGAAAGAATTCCTTCCATAAATAGAACTAGTTTGAAAAAAAGATATAGGTGTCGTTATAAATGATGCTCTAGTCATTAAATATACGTATGGATACAGTACAGAAGACATTACCAAAATTGCACCTCCCATTGATCGCACATTTGGAAACCAGTAATCTTTTGAGCTCGTCCAACCAAATATGTCTCTTAGCAATGATTGAAGAGGACCAGCATATTCAAAAAAGTCGGTATAAGTATAGGCAATAATATAAGCTGGGACAGCAGCTGGTAATAATAACATCCATTCAAAAAATTTTTTCCCAAAAAAATTATATCTTGTCACTATCCAAGCAGTAGTCAAACCAAAGACTAAACTTAATCCTCCAACACCAAACATTAGAATTATTGTATTGGTAAGATATCTGGGCAAAACAGTAGAAAATAGATGTGGCCATAGTGATGTATCACCTAAGATCGCGTAATAAAATATTGAAAAAATAGGGGCGATAATTACTAAAGCAATTATCGCCACAGAATTAGACCATAAATTAAAATTTATCAAAACAGTTAACCTATAATTTACCAGCCTACTCTATCAATGATTTTCTGAGCTATGGGAGCAAGTTCTGCTAGTTTTTCAACAGGCAGTTTATCTTCTTTAAATTCACCCCATGATTTTAACTCATCAGTTAATTGCATATCTGGGTTAACCGGATATTCATAGTTTATAGAACTGTAGAGGACTTGGGCTTTTGGTTGAGTCAAAAATTCAAGTAGTGCAATCGCGTTGTCTTTATTTTTAGAGTACTTAATTACACCACCGCCAGCAACATTAATGTGATTACCTCTGTCTTCTTGGTTAGTAAAAACTAACTCTATTGAGTTAGCCCATTCTTTTTGTTCTGGATTCTTTTCATTAAATTTCATTTTTCCAAAATAATAGGTATTCATTACAGCAATGTCACAAACACCTTCATAAATTGCTTTTGCTTGAGCTCTATCATTACCTTCAGGTTTTCGTGCTAAATTTGCAACGATGCCTGCTGCCCATTCTTCAGCTATAGCTTCTCCATTTGCAGCAATTATTGAAGCTAAAAGTGATCTATTGTAGTCATGGCTGCCAGGTCTTGTACAAATTTTACCTTTCCATTTTGGATCAGATAAATCTTCTATTCTTTTAATTGAGTCTGTAGATACTCTTTCTTTTGATATTGCAACAATTCTAGCTCTCTTTGAAAGTGCAAACCATTTATTATTACTGTCTCTTAAATGATTTGGAATATTCATATTCAAAATATCTGAGTTAATTGGTTGTAAAATATCCTTTTCAACAAATTGGTTTAACCTGGCTATATCAACTGTTAATACTAAGTCAGCAGGTGTATCTTCACCTTCAGCTAAAACTCTTTCTAGCAATCCTTTTTTTGCATGTAAAACATTTACCTTTATGCCAGTCAATTTTGTAAATTCCTCAAAGAAAGGATCTATTAAAATTGGCTGCCTGTAAGAATAAACATTAACCTCTTTGGCAAACAAGTTTAGTGAAATCGTAGATGCAATTAGTATCAATAGTAATCTAAAAATAATTTTCATATAACCTTCTTTTTTTTGTGGAGATAATAAATATCTCCACGTTCTATGATTAAGAATCTTATTAAAAATTATCAGAATACGAATGTAGATCTATATGAATTTTTTTTTAATATCAGTGTTGTTAAAATTCATAAAATTAGATTTATTCTAAATTTAAAGTTAAAAATGTTGGGGCCACTTTGGGCCCCTATCAAAACTATTTTATTGAAATAAGTCTAGCTTTTTTTTCTTCTGGAATAATTCTCTCCAAATCAATCGCTAAAAGTCCATTCTTCAATTCAGCATCTTTGACTTTGATGTCCTCTGAAATTGTGAACGATCTTTCAAACTGTCTTGTTGAGATTCCTTTATGGATTACACCATTGCCATTTTCATTAACCACTTTTTCTTTAGGTTTATTTCTAACAGTTAGGTTGTTTTCTTTTAATTCAATCTCAATATCTTCTTTACTATATCCAGCGAGAGCAACTTCAATTTTATAGTTATGCTCATCGACTCTATGAATATTGTAAGGTGGATAATTTGTATTGTATCGTTCTGTAGACTCCAGCATTCTATCAAATTCATCAAAAATTGAGTCAAATCCAACAGAGAATGGTCTTAGAGAATTCCAAACGGATAGGTTTCTAGTCATAATAACTCCTTTATTAAGCAAGTTTATTTTGTCCGCACCCACAATGGCATACAGACAATTATAATGTGGGGATGATTGTGTTTAATTCAAGTCTTTGTTATTTTTTTCTTATAAACGATAATCCATCAGATAATGGCAAAAGAGAGAATTCCACTCTTGTGTCATTTTGTATTTTTAAATTTAAATCACGGATAGTTTTTGTTTGAGAATCTTGTTTAGTTTCATCTGCCACATCACCGTGCCAAAGCATATTATCAATAATTATTATTCCATTAGAAACTAATAGGCTTAGCGACAGTTCGTAATAATTTGGGTAATTATTTTTATCAGCATCTATAAAAATTAAATCATAACTCTGTTGACGGTCTATCATGCTTTGCATTACCTCAACACCATCTCCAATAATAGATTCAATTTTTGAGCTCATATTATCTAATTCCCAATATTTTTTTGCTAAGGATAAAAATTCATCTGAATTATCAACAGTTACGATTTTTCCTGATTCAGGTATACCTCTAGCCAAAAACAAAGTGCTCATCCCTGTAAACCTTCCAATTTCTAAACAGTTTTTAGCATTAGAAATTTTAGTTATCATTTCTAAAAACTGACCTTGTTCTTTTGCAATCTGCATTTGGGAAACACTACCAAGTTTTAAAGTTTCATTTTCTAGTTCAGTAATTATTTTATCTTCTCGGTAACCTACGCTTTGTAAGTATTGCACAATTGCTTTATTAATTTCAGTTTGGGTACTCATTAGTTTATGGTTTCAAATATTTCAGATAGTTTGTGAGTTTTTTTATCTGAAATGATGAAACAACTTTGTATTTTATTTATTAAATTATCATCTATATTTTTATTTGAGTATAAACTTAATAAAGGAGTTGAGGAATTCACTTCATCACCAATATTGAGTACATTATCATATCCAACTCCGTAATCTATTTTATCGGTAACCTGTTTTCTTCCACCTCCTAGTTCAATAAGTATAAGGCCTAATTCTCTGGTATGAATTTTTTCTATCCAGCCTTGTTCACTAGAAAATACATCTTTTCGAACTGAAGTATTTATTAAATCTTTTTCATAAGATGATAAAATATTTTTTGGTCCACCCAAGGCCGCAACCATCATTTCAAATTTTTCTGCAGCTAGTCCATTATTAATAACAGTACTAATTTTATTATAAGCCTCTTCTTTTGAAATTTTATAAATGTTTACTAATAGCGAAGATATTAATTCATTAGTGATCTTCTCTAATCGATGATCTTTAAAATCATTTTTAATATATTTTATGCATTCTAATATCTCCAGTGTATGACCAGCACTTTTACCTAGGACCTGATTCATATCCGTTAATATAGCTTCGCAATGTAAACCTGCTCCTTTAGCGACTCTTACTAAGGAGTTGGATAAATCTCTTGCTATATCAATAGTGCTATTAAAAGATCCATTACCAACTTTTACATCAAGTACTAAAGATGAAAGACCGCTTGCAATTTTTTTTGAAAGAATAGATGATGTTATTAAGGGTAAAGATTCTACTGTAGCTACAATATCCCTTATAGAATATAATTTTTTATCAGCTGGTGCTAAGTTAGAGGTTTGACCAATAATTGCACAACCAACGTCTTTTACAACTTTTTTAAAAGTTTCTAAATCAGGCTTTGTATTGTACCCAGGTATTGAATCAAATTTATCTAGAGTACCACCGGTATGACCCAAACCTCTACCTGAAATCATAGGTACATACAGTCCACAAGCTGCAAGTATTGGTGCTAAAATAACGCTCGTCTTGTCTCCAACACCACCAGTTGAGTGCTTATCACAAACCAACTCAGAATCTACAATCTCAGACCAATTTAGTGTATCGCCTGATTTCGTCATCGCTTCAGTTAAACAAACAGTTTCTTCAGGAGTCATTCCATTTGCAAATATTGCCATGCTCATTGCTGCAATTTGTGCGTCTGAAAAAGATCCATTTGTTAAACCGTCTACAAAAAAGTTGATATCTTCTTTTGACAGATCTTGGTTATCTCTTTTTTTTCTAATTATCTCTTGAGGTATCATCGAATTGAACTTCTTGTATAAATTGTTTAATTAAATTTAAAACATTGTTCTCTGCTAAACTTGCATTCTCTAAAGTTTCTTGATGACTTAATTTTGTTTTATTCATACCAGCAGCTAAGTTGGTGATTACACTAATACCAATAACAGGAAGTCCGCAATGATTAGCAACTAAAACTTCTGGTACCGTAGACATTCCAACAGCATTTCCACCTATTACTTTTAAGGCATTGATTTCAGCAGGTGTTTCAAAATTTGGTCCTGAGTACATACAATAAATACCTTCATAAATTTTTTGATCTATTTTTTTAGCAACTTGTATTAACTGATCTCTATAAAACTTATGATACCCATCACTCATATCATGAAAGCGAGGACCATACTCTTCAGCATTGGGTCCAATAAGTGGATTAAAACCACTCCAGTTAATATGATCTTTAATTGCCATTAGACTACCAGCTGGCATAGCTTCATCTAAACTACCTGCTGCATTTGTAACGATTAACAACTTACACCCAATGTCTTTTAAAACTCTTATAGGTGAAGCCAGGCTTTGAGGATTGTGTCCTTCATAAATATGGGATCTTCCATACATACAAACAACATTTAAAGTATTTATTTTTCCTAAAACTAATTTACCAGCATGACCTTTAACAGTTGGCTGTGGAAAGTCAGCTAACTGTTCATATGATATTAATTCTTGAATATCTTTTTCTTCAAAAAAATTAGTTAGTCCACTTCCTAAAATTACGGCAATATCGGGTGAAGTATTATTTGTTATTTCTAAAAATTTTTTTGCCGAGGGTAACATTAAAGATTCTCTGGACCAAAAGAGTCTGGGAGTAGTTCTGCAAGTGTGGATGTTTTCATATGACCTTTTTCATTACACATATGAATCTTAGTATCAAGGGATGCGAATTCTCTCAACCTCTGTCTACAACCTCCACATGGTGAGCATAACAATTCACCAGATCCTATAACAACAACCTCTAAAATTTTTTTGTTTCCATTGGACACCATGTTTCCTATTGCAGTTGCTTCGGCACATTGTGATTGAGGATAAGCTGCATTTTCAACATTGCAACCAGTGATAATTTTATTATCTTCTGTTAGAAAAGCGGCACCTACTTTAAAATTTGAATAGGGCACATGAGCTTCTTGTCTAACTAAAGATGCTGCTTTAAATAAATTTTCAAAATTTTCAGAAATCATAATAGATTTTATCGTTATTTTGATTAATAATATTTAACTTAAATAAACATATGAATAAAATCAATTTGAAAATTTGTGGCATAACAAACAAAGCCTCTATTTTAAAAGCTTATCAAAATAATGTGAAAAGTCTGGGATTTGCAAGCAATAATCTTAATGGTCCTAATACAACAAATGATAAAAATATTAAAAAGTTAATAAAAGAATGTGATTATTATAATATTGAATCAGTCCTTTTAACAAGGTTTTATTCAATAGATGAAATTATCAAGCAGATCGATTTTACCAAACCAAAAACAATATCATGCTCTTATCATTTTTCTAAAAATGAATTATTAAAAATAAAACAAATATTTAAAAAATTAAAAATTGGTATTGCCATTAATCCTGAAAACTTTGATAAAAAATATATTCAGTCAATAAGAGAAATAGTTGATGTAATTTATTTTGATATGAATGTTTATAAGAAAAAAAGTATTAAAAAATACTCTCTAAAGAAAAGTTTAAAACAAATACAATTTATAAAAAATAAAAATATTCCAGTCTACGTTGGTGGTGGAATAGATAAAAAAAATGTTTCCAAAATACTTAAACAGATTACACCATTTGGATTAGATATTTCGAGAAGTTTAAAAAATGAAAGAAATTTAATCTCTAAGTCAAAACTTAAAGATTTTTTAAATCAAATTTCGGTAGGATAACTGATTAATAATATATTGATTTTTTAATTCTCTAAATAATACTTTTACTGTTTTTTTTTCAATTGGATGTCTAAAAAAAGGATCAATATCAAGTATTGGTAATAACACAAAATCTCTTTCTGTAGCTCTTGGATGGGGAATTATTAAATTTTTTTTATTATATACTTGTTTACCAAAGAAAATAATATCCAAATCAATAGTTCTTGGTCCATTAATAATTTTTTTGTTTTTTTTTAATTTTTTTTCAATTTCATTAACATTATTTATTAATTCTAATGGTTGTTGATTTGTTGCTAGTTTTATTGCTGTGTTATAAAAATTACTTTGCAATTTATATCCATAGGGTGAAGAAATATAAATATTTGCAAATTTTTTTATATTACCAATATTTTCTAATTCTCTAACGGCACAACGTAAATTAAATATAGCATTACCTAGATTTGAGCCAAGTGCGATTATTGTTTCAGTTTGATACACTTAGAGATTCAGCTCCATATTTTTTTGCTACAGCTGTTTTATTAATTGTAATTTTAACTTTTTTTATTTTAAATTTTTTTTCAAGAGCATTGGATGTTTTTATTATTAAATGCTCAAGAGTATGTGATTGAGATTCCTTTATGAAAGTTTTTAAATATTTTGTAATAGATGAATAATCCTTAACATTATTTATATTGTTTAAATCTAGTGAGTTTTTGACAGGATAACTAAATTCTAATGTTACCTTTAACAACTGTTTTTTCTTTCTCTCTTGAGCAGTGATACCTATATTTGCACTGATGGATAAGTTTTTAATTTCTACTTTGAACATAGTTTTTCAAAAATTTTTAATGATTGAGACGTTTCTTTTATGTCGTGAACTCTAAATATATCAACTCCCTTTTGATAACAATATAATGCAGAAGCGATTGAACCTCCCAATCTTTGATTTGTTTCACTTTTATCTATGGAGTTGATCCAGCTTTTTCTAGATGATCCTAATAATAATCCATATCCCTTAAACTTAAACTGATTAATTTTTTGCATGATTTCAATATTCTGTTTTAAATTTTTACCAAAACCAATACCTGGGTCAAACCATACTTTGGATGAAGGAATTTTTATTTTTTCTAATTGTTTAATTTTCTGAAGAAATATTTTTTTAATATCTTGTACAACATTATTATATGAGTGTATTTTCTTTTGCATAGTTTTGGGTGGTGCAGGTGTGTGCATTAAAATTAAACCAGTTTTAAATTTTTTAGTTAAATAGAATAAATCTTCTGAGCCGCCGAAGACATCATTTATAATATGTGCTCCCATATTCAGTGCATATTCTTGAGTTTCAATTTTATTAGTATCAACCGATATGACAAATTTATTTTTTGGCAATTTTTTTAATATCGGTTCTAATCTTTTAACTTCTTCTATGTGTGTTAATGGATCTGAGCCAGGTCTTGTACTTTCTGCCCCAATGTCAATAATACTTGCTCCATTTTTAACCATTTCTTTAATATTTTTTAGTGCATCTGAACTTTTAAAACTCTTTCCACCATCACTAAAAGAGTCAGGAGTGACATTGCATATTCCCATTACCGTTGGACTAGTAAGTTTAAAATTATATTTCCCTAATTTCATTTCAATAATATTTTTGAATATTTTTTTGATAAAAAATTATATATTTTCATTGAAGACCTATACCAATTAAATTGTTTAATAAAAGAAATACTAACCACACCTTTACCAGAACCAACTAAAAGTATTTCACTAAATTGGTGTAAACTAGAAATATTAATATCTGTTCTATAAATTTTATAAGGGAGATTTTTAATTAAGTATTCTAGAGTAATTCCATAATAATAGTAATTTTTTGGAATAAATAATTTATTATCATTTACAAAAATTAAATTGGTCGTAGAGCCTTCTAAAATTTTATTGTTAAAGTAAAAAAGAATCTCTTCTTTTTGTAAATTAATTTTTTTTTGTAAAGAAATTATTTTTTTGTACTGTAAGTTTTTAAAATTAGGTAAAGCCCTTTGGAATCTAAAAAATTCTGCAGTAAAATACTTATGGTCTTTGTTTCGTTTACGTACAGATAATGAGATTATTTTTTTTGTGACTGCAATTCTTAATAGGTGGTCGTAATTTTTAATTTTAGAATATTTATTTAAAAAATTGGTTAAAAAATTTTTTGAAATTTTAATATCAATGCCAAAATATCTTAAATCTTTATTTAGTTTTTTTAAATGCTGATCAACTAAGATAAAATTTGGCTCTTTGCCAAATAGTCTAATGGTTGTAAAGATGCCCTTGTATCCCCAAAGAGAATTGAACTTAAGTAATTTAAAATTCTTAGTGTGAAAGGATTTTTTTAATAAGATATTTTCCATTTGGAGTTAAAAATGAATCTGGGTGAAACTGTAATCCATAGACTTTATTAATATCATCTTCAACCGCCATTGCTACATTTGTTTTTACACAACGCATTGTAATTATCATTGATTGAGAAACAAATGGTTCAGCCATTTTTAAGGAATGGTATCGACCTCCTAAAAAATTAAAATTTTTTTTAAAAATTGATTTATCGTTAGTAACTTTTATATGACTCTGATAACCATGAAGAATATTTTTTTGTTGAACTATTTTAGCTCCTTCACAAAAAACTATTTGTTGGAAACCTAAACATATTCCTAATATTTTTTTCTTTCCTTTATATTTATTGTAAATCTTAGTTGTTAATGGATAATCTTTTGGTTCACCAGGGCCTGGTGAAAGAACGATGGTTGAAGATTTTTCTAGTTTTACTTGATCTATTTCATAATAATTTGAAACAAATGTTGGCTCAATACTATCTAGTAGATGAGCTAAATTGTATGTGAATGAATCTTCGTGATCAATGAGATAAATCATTAGTTAAATAGATCTAAAAGTGATTTAGCTTTAATATAATTTTCATTATATTCTTTTTTTGCAGTACTGCCTAAGATCACACCACTAGCAACTGATAATTCGATATCATTTTTAAAATTAAGTAGTGTTCTAATCATTATGTTAAATCGCATATCACCATTTGAATGTATAATTCCAAAACTGCCTGTATAAATATTTCTGTCAAATTTTTCTTTTCTATTTAGAAGTTGAATAGTACTAATTTTTGGACAACCAATGACTGAACCACCTGGCATTAAAGAAGAAATTATATCATGGTTACTCATTTTATTTTTTATAACTCCCTTAATTGTCGTAACGTAATGAAAAAGATCTCGATATTCCTCAACTTTTTTTAGTTTATCTATTTTTACAGATCCAGTTTTACAAATTTTAGACAGATCATTTCTTTCCATATCAACAATCATATTATGTTCTTTAGTTTCTTTTTCATTTCTTTTAAAAAATGTGAGAGCTTTATTTTTATTTAACTGCTTTGTTTTTCTTAATGTTCCAGCAATAGGTTTAGTTCTAATTGTGTTATCTTTTTTCAATATGAGTGTCTCTGGTGAACAACTTACGATATTATAGTCTTTTTCCCTGATAAGAAAACTTTCAGGCGATTCATTCATTTTCATTAGCTTCCAAAAAAGATCAATAGAATTGATATTACCTTTCTTCGAATATGTTTGAGCTATTTTAATTTGATAAGTTTTTCCCTGTTTAATATTTTTAGAGAAATCGTTAAATATCTTAGAGTACTGCTTTAAAGATAAATTAAGATTAAACTTTTTATTTAACTGTAAATATTTTTTCGTATTGATACTTATATTTCTAAAATTGGGTTTAATGCTTTTGATTATTATTTTTTTACCAATACTAATTTTAGTTTGTGGCTTGTAAAATACACCGCTATGAAAGTTTTTAGATCGCTGTTTTGGAAACTTTATTCCTATATTTTCACAAAGAAGTTTATAACCAAAGAAACCAACATAACAATTCAATTCTTCAATCTTAGTTTTTTTTGATTTTGATTGGATATTAAGAAAATATTTCAGATTTTTTTTATTAATAATAATTCTTTTAGAAAAATCAGTATAGATGTCGTAACCCTTATCAGTTTTATAAATTATAAGAGGTTTATCTGATTGATATAGTCTATTTAGATATTCTTTATTGTTCAGCACTTGATTCTATTATAATTAGGATACTTATATGAAAAGTTTTTTTACTAAAATATTCTTTTTTGGCTTAACAGTCACATGGTCTTTAGGTCTTTTTGCACATGGAACTATCATTTTTCCAAATGTAGAACATGGTGATGGCTACATTGATGTTAAGATATATGACTCAAAAGAAAGCTTTTTGGATGAAGAATTAGCTATTGAGAGCGTTAGAAAAAGAGTGCAAAAGGGCGAGGTTGTTGTTCCTTTGAGTAAGATCCATGAAGGAAAAATAGCAATTGTTGCCTATCACGATGAAGATTCAGACGGAAAATTAAAGACTGGGTTATTCTGGAGACCAAAAGAAGGTTTTGCCTTTAGTAATAATTATCAGCCAAAAGGTCCTCCGTCATTTGAAAAAGCTGCAATCATTTTAGTTCATGGCGAACCCGTGGTAATAGAACTTAATTATTAAAAATTATATTGATGTCATTACAGTTACAAAACACATTAAGTGGTAAAAAAGAATTTTTTAAACCAGTCAATCCAGATCATGTAAGAATATATGCGTGTGGTCCAACTGTTTACAATTTTGCGCACATAGGTAATGCGCGTATGGCAGTTGTAAATGATTTATTAGTCCGTGTATTAAAAACACAATTTAAACAAGTGACCTATGTGTCTAATATCACTGATATTGATGACAAGATTATAGAAGCTTCTAAAGAAACAGGTGAGGACATAAGTGTTATCACAAATAAATATACAGAGATTTACAATAATGACATGAGCGCACTCGGTGTTAATCTTCCTGATATTCAACCAAGAGCAACTGATCATATTAAAGAAATGATCGAATTAATAAAAAGATTAATTGATGAAAATAAAGCTTATGAAAAAGAAGGTCATGTTTTATTTCATGTACCTAGTTTTGATAATTATGGAATTCTTTCAAAAAGAAATAGAGATGAACAAATAGCTGGAAGCCGTGTTGAAGTGGCACCTTTCAAAAAAGATCCTGCAGATTTTATTTTATGGAAACCATCTCCTTCACCCTTACCTGGGTGGGATTCACCTTGGGGATTTGGAAGACCAGGATGGCATTTAGAATGCTCCGTTATGTCAGAAAAATCATTAGGTCTTCCTTTTGATATCCATAGCGGTGGTATTGACTTGGTGTTTCCTCATCATGAAAATGAAATAGCACAAACTTGTTCCATATCAGAAAATAAAGATCCTAAAGATTTTGCAACTTATTGGTTTCATAATGGATTTGTTAATGTTGAGGGAGAAAAAATGTCAAAGTCAATTGGCAATATTAAACTCGTTCATGATCTCAATAAAAAATACAAGGGAGAGGTTTTGCGATTAACATTGTTATCAGCTCATTACAAACAACCATTGAACTGGACAGAAGAAATCATTGAACAAAATAGCAAAATGATAGATCGACTTTATAGAGTTCTATTAGAGTTATCAGATGTTGAAGCAGATCTTAAGTTACCTTCTGATTCTATAATGGAATCATTTTTAGATGATTTGAATACACCTAAAGTCATTGCAAAACTTAATGAAGAGGCAAATGACGCTTCATCTGCATCAGATGAAAGAAAAAAAGAAATAAAAAATAATCTTCTTTCTGCTGGTAAAATATTAGGTATTCTTGAAGATGATCCAGGAAATTGGTTAGGTTATAATCAAAAAGATACTGAAAATGCTGAAGAAATTGAAAGGTTGATAAATGAACGTAATGAAGCTAGACGCAGTAAAAATTTTAATTTGGCAGATACTATTAGGGACACATTAAAAGATAAAGGCATAGAAATAGAAGATACTAATAAGGGAACGATTTGGCGGAAATCTAGATGAGTGAAAAGATAACAATTACATTTCCAGATGGAAATAAAAAGGAAGTTGATAAGGGCATCAATGGTCTTGAGTTAGCATCACAAATTTCTAAATCTCTTGCCAAAGAATCAGTCGCTATAAAAATCAATAATGACATAAAAGATATCAGTTTACCTATTAATAGTGATGCATCTGTAGCAATTTTAAAAAGGGATAGCAAGGAAGCACTTCAATTAATACGACATGATTGTGCTCATGTAATGGCAGAAGCTGTTCAAGAATTATTCCCTGAAACACAAGTTACAATTGGTCCAGCAATTGAAAATGGTTTTTATTATGATTTTGCAAGAGATGAACCTTTTACTGCTTCTGATCTTCCAAAAATTGAAAAGAAGATGCACGATATCATTCAAAGAAATAAAAATTTTATAAGAGAAGTATGGTCTAAAGAAGAATCAATAAAACATTTTAAAGATAAAGGTGAGAACTACAAAGTTGAATTAATTAATGATCTTCCTGATAATGAGGAAATCAGTATTTATAAACAAGGTGATTGGTTAGACTTGTGTAAAGGCCCTCATATGGTTTCAACAAAACAAATTGGTAAAGCATTTAAATTAATGAAAGTTGCTGGTGCTTACTGGCGAGGTGATTCATCTAATGCAATGTTAACAAGAATTTATGGAACAGCCTGGGCAACAGAAAAAGATCTTGAACAACACCTTTTACAAATTGAAGAAGCAGAAAAAAGAGATCACCGAAAACTGGGAAGAGAAATGGATTTATTTCATTTTCAGGAAGAGGCTCCTGGAGCTGTGTTTTGGCATCCTAAGGGTTGGACATTATTCCAATCGTTAATAAATTATATGCGAAACAGACAAGACAAGGCAGGTTATGTAGAAACTAATACGCCAGACATGATGGACAAGTCACTATGGGAAACGTCAGGTCACTGGGACAAATTTAGTGACATGATGTTTAGAACTGAAGCTAAAGACGATAAAATTTATGCTATCAAACCAATGAATTGCCCTGGTGCTGTAGAAATTTTTAAACAAGGATTAAAAAGTTATAGAGACTTACCATTTCTATTATCAGAATTTGGAAAAGTACATCGTTATGAACCGTCTGGTGCACTTCATGGATTAATGAGGGTGAGAGCATTCACACAAGATGATGCACATATATTTTGTACAGAAGATCAAATTACACAAGAAAGTAAAACGGTATGTGATTTGATACTTAGTATCTATAAGGACTTTGGTTTCGATAATGTTAGAATTAAATTTTCTGACCGTCCTGAAAAACGCGTAGGGGATGATGCTATTTGGGATAAAGCTGAGGCTGCATTAATGCAAGCCATGGAAGCAACAGGTCTTGAGTACACACTCAACCCAGGAGAAGGTGCATTTTACGGTCCAAAATTAGAGTTTGTTTTACGTGATGCAATTGGCAGAGACTGGCAATGCGGAACACTGCAGGTAGATTTAAATTTGCCTGGAAGATTGGGAGCTACTTATATTGGAGAAGATGGTAATAAAAAAATACCAGTCATGTTGCATAGGGCTTTATTTGGTTCCTTAGAGAGATTCACTGGCATTCTAATTGAACATTATGCAGGCCATCTTCCCTTTTGGCTTTCACCATTGCAAGCAGTAGTTGCTACAATTACATCTGATACTGATGAGTATGCATATGAAGTACAAAAAGCATTAGTATCAAAAGGAATTAGAGCCGAAATAGATACGCGTAATGAAAAAATTGGTTATAAAATACGTGAACACAGTAATAGTAAGGTGCCAGCAATTATCGCTGTTGGAAAAAAAGAGGATCAAGACAAAACAGTATCTGTTAGGAGAATTGGATCTTCTGAAACAAAGACCTTTAAATTAGAAGATATTGTTACTAGCTTATTTAAAGAAGCAAAATCACCAATAGAGTAAAAAATGAATAACATGCAAGGTAAGTTTCCAAGTACAAGACTTAGACGTAATAGAATGAAAGAATTTTCTCGTCGTTTAGTTGCTGAAAATACACTTAGTGTTAATGATTTAATATTGCCTCTATTTGTATGCGAGGGAAACAAAGTTGATGATCCTATCAGTTCGATGCCTGGTGTGAGCAGGCATTCTATTGATAAACTTTTAAGCGAAGTAGAAAAAGCTGTTAAACTTAAAATTCCTGCTATTGCAATTTTTCCTCAAATTGAAAGTGGCCTTAAAAATTCTGAAGGAAGCTTAGCTGTAGATGAAAACAACTTGGTGTGCAGATCAATTAAAAGTATTAAAAAAGATTTTCCAAATATTGGTATTGTATGTGATGTTGCATTAGATCCTTTTACTGATCATGGGCATGATGGTTTAGTTATAAATGATAAAATAGATAATGATAAAACTTTGGAGGTTTTGGAACAACAAGCTCTAGTCCAAGCTAATGCTGGTTGTGATATAATCGCCCCATCGGATATGATGGATGGAAGAGTTGGAAGAATAAGAACTGCATTAGATTCAAACAATTTAGCAGATACCCTTATTCTCTCTTATGCCGCAAAATATGCTTCGGGTTTTTATGGACCTTTTAGAGATGCTATAGGTTCTGGTTCTAATTTGGGTAAAGATGGTAAATTAACATATCAAATGGATCCATCAAACAGTGATGAAGCTATTAGAGAAGTTGGATTAGATATAAGTGAGGGTGCAGATATGGTAATGGTTAAACCTGGTATGCCTTATCTTGATATTATTTCTAGAATAAAATCAGAATTTAAAGTTCCAACTTTTGCCTATCAAGTATCTGGTGAATATTCGATGATAAAAGAGTCAATTAATAAAGGTTGGCTTAATGAAAAAGTTGTAATGGAATCTCTTTTATCTTTTAAAAGAGCTGGGGCAAATGGTATACTGACTTACTTTGCATTAGAAGCTGCTGAAAAATTAAAAAATGAATAACATTCAATTTGAAAAAAGAAAATCTATAGAACAAGTTGAAGAGTCAAATGAGCTTGCTCCGAAATTTGATTCAAATGGGCTGATACCAGTTGTAACAACAGATTTTTCATCTGGTGAACTACTTATGCAAGGTTATATGAATGAAGAAGCTTTTAAAAAAACTATAAGTTTGGGTGAAGCTGTTTATTTTTCTAGAAGTAGAAATACCCTTTGGCACAAAGGTAAAACAAGTGGATTAACGCAGAAGATAAAAGAAATAAGAATTGATGATGATCAAGATTGTGTTTGGTTAAGGGTTGATGTCAAAGGTGGTGCTAGCTGTCATGTAGGATATAGATCATGTTTTTATAGAAGTATTCCATTGGATAATTCTAGCTCTAAAGTTGTTCTTAAATTTGAAGAGAAAGAAAAAGTTTTTGATCCTGAAGAAGTATATAAAGGTGCCCCAAATCCTACTAAACTATAATGTCAGACAAATTAAAGTTTATTGAGACTAGTAAACTTCCAACAAATATTGGGGAGTTCACTGTACATGCCTTTACAGATGAAAATGAATCTAAAGATCATTTAGCAATATGTATGGGTGACTTGCTTACCGATGAGCCAGTTTTATCAAGAATTCATTCGCAGTGTATTACAGGGGAATCTTTTTTTAGTATGAGATGTGATTGTAGATTCCAACTAACTGAATCATTAAAACAAATTGCTCAAAATGGAAGAGGGGTTATTTTTTATCTTCAACAAGAAGGAAGGGGCATTGGTCTTTCAAACAAAATTAAAGCATATAGTTTACAAGATAAGGGACTAGATACCGTTGAAGCTAATCATCAATTGGGTTTCAAAGATGATGAGAGAACATATGAAAATATTGCTGGAATGGTTAAATATTTAGCAATCAAAAAATTAGATTTGATGACTAATAATCCGAAAAAAATAAAAGCGCTTGAAGATATGGGTATCAAAGTAAATCAAAGAATTCCAATTTTCTCAGACACCAATAAGTATAATGAAAAATATATCTCAACTAAGAAAAGCAAACTTGGTCATTTAATCTAAGTGGAAGCAGATAATTTAATAAAAAAACTCAATATGATAAGTCATCCTGAAGGAGGACATTATGTTGAAAATTTTAAGAACGAAAATGTTAGTCAAATTTATTACTTATTAAAAAGGAATGAAAAATCACATTGGCATCGATTAACTAAAAATGAAATATTACATTTTTATTCTGGAGATCCTCTAGAAGTTTTCACATCAAATGACGGAGTTAATTATGAAGTTTTTTCTTTAGGGTCAGATAATAATTATATTTACACCGTAATAGCGAACACATGGTTTGCAATGAGATCTTCTGGTGCTTTCAGTTTAATTGGATGCACTGTCGCACCTGCTTTTGATTTTGATGATTTTGAACTTGCGCCTGCGACGTGGCGACCTGAAAATTTCAAAATTGAGTTATAGTTTTCACTTTTCTTTAATTTAAATTCTTTATATATTAGTATTAAATAACGGAGGTTCTAAATGGATGCAGAAAGTAAATGCCCTGTAATGCACGGAGCAATTACAAAAAATATGGGAGAAGGTACATCAAACCGGGAATGGTGGCCAAATCAACTTAACTTAAACATACTTCATCAACATGATCGTAAATCAGATCCAATGGAAGTTGGATTTAACTATCGAGAAGAGTTCAAAAAATTAGATTATGCTGCATTAAAAAAAGACCTCCATAATTTGATGACTGATTCTCAAGATTGGTGGCCAGCTGATTATGGTCATTATGGTGGTTTCTTTATTCGTATGACATGGCATGCTGCTGGAACTTATAGAACGGGTGATGGCCGTGGTGGTGGTGGAACAGGAGCTCAACGTTTTGCCCCGTTAAACAGTTGGCCGGATAATGGTAACTTAGATAAGGCAAGAAGACTGCTTTGGCCAATAAAGAAAAAATATGGAAATAAAATTAGTTGGGCTGATTTATTTATTTTAACAGGTAACGTTGCGATTGAATCTATGGGAGGTAAAACTTTCGGATTTAGTGGTGGGCGTCCTGACATTTGGGCTCCAGAAGAAGATATTTACTGGGGTGTAGAAGAAGAATGGTTACAAAATAAAAGGTACACTGGAGATAGAATTTTAGATAATCCACTTGCAGCAGTGCAAATGGGATTAATTTACGTAAACCCTGAAGGACCGGATGGAAAAGCTGATCCTCTTGCTAGTGCAAAAGATATTAGAGAAACTTTTGCAAGAATGGCAATGAACGACACTGAAACTGTAGCACTAACTGCAGGTGGACATACTTTTGGTAAAGCACATGGTGCTGGTGATCCAGCTCTAGTTGGAGCAGAACCAGAAGGTGCTCCTTTAGAACAAATGGGTTTAGGTTGGAATAACTTGCACGGTTCAGGTGTTGGTCGTGATACTACAACAAGTGGTATAGAAGGTCCATGGACACCTAATCCAACTCAGTGGGATAATGGATACTTTGATATGCTTCTTGGTTACGAATGGAAGTTAGTAAAAAGTCCGGCAGGTGCTCAAATCTGGCATGCGATTGATCAAAAAGAGGAACACATGGCTCCTCAAGTTGATGATCCATCAGTAAAAGTTCCTACAATGATGACAACAGCAGATATGGCAATGCGTGAAGATCCTGAATACAGAAAAGTATCAGAAAAATTTCACAAAGACCCAGAATATTTTGCTGATCAATTTGCTAGGGCTTGGTTTAAACTTCTACATAGAGATATGGGTCCAAAAACTAGATATATGGGACCAGAAGTTCCTGAAGAAGAATTGATTTGGCAAGACCCTGTGCCTCAAGGTCATTCAAACTATGATGTTGAAACAGTAAAAGCTAAGATTTTAAGTAGTGGTTTAACCACTCAAGAAATGGTTGAAACTGCTTGGGCAAGTGCTTCTACATTTAGAGGATCAGATATGAGAGGTGGGGCTAATGGAGCAAGAATTAGGCTTTCTCCTCAAAAAGATTGGGAAGTTAATAAACCAGAACAATTAAAGAAAGTTCTTGGTATTCTTGAGCCTATTGCAAAAGAGACAGGAGCTTCAGTAGCTGATGTAATCGTCCTTGCTGGTAATGTAGGTGTGGAACAAGCAACTGGAATGGAAGTACCTTTTACTCCAGGTAGAGGTGATACCACTCAAGATAAAACTGATATTGATTCATTTGCAGTTTTAGAGCCAGAAGCAGATGCTTTTCGTAATTATTTAAAAATGAATTATGATGTAACTGCCGAGGAATTAATGTTGGATAAGGCACAACTATTAGGGTTAACTGCTCCTGAAATGACTGTGCTTGTTGGTGGTATGAGATCTATGGGTATTAGTTCAGATCAAAGAGGATTATTTGTTGATACAAAAGGTAAGTTAACAAATGATTTTTTTGATAAGCTTTTAGATATGGGTGTTAGTTGGAAACCAACAGGTAGCAATTCATATGAGGCTACGGATAAAATTACAGGAGAAAAAATAAGAACTGCATCTAGAGTAGATCTTGTCTTTGGTTCTAATTCTCAATTAAGAGCGATAGCAGAGCTTTATGCAAGTGATGATAGTGAAGAAAAAATGAAAAAAGACTTCATCAAAGCTTGGAACAAAGTGATGAATGCTGATCGTTTCGATTTAGAACAATAAAAATAATTTAAATTAATTTAAAAGTGGAACTTAGAGTTCCACTTTTTTTATTTTGGCATATTGGTTGCCCCAGTTTCTAATGAAATTATTTTGCCGTCTTTATATTTGTATACCGCCATCACAGCTTGTGTGTTGCCATCTTTAAAAGTAACGAAAGAGTGATATATCCCAATCTCGTCATTTTCGTATACAATTCTAGACTTATCATCATTAATGTCGTCACTCATAGCCCAACTTATAACGTCGGACTTTGATAAAACATTACCACTAGAATGCATTGTAAATTTGAAATCATCATGGATAATTTCATTCATTCCTGATTCATCTTTTTCATTAAATACCTTCATGTATTTTTCTAGTATTGACATATTTTCTCCTAGTATCAGTATTTTATATAGGAATTTATTTTAAATATGTATTTAATTATCTCTCTTTAATGTAAGGCTGTCCAATAGCATTAGGTGCAATTGCTTTACCTACAAAACCAGCAAGCAATACTACTGTTAGTATATATGGAAGTGCTTGTATTAATTGAACAGGTATCTCGCCAATTGCTGGTAGCTCAACACCTTGCAATCTGATTTGAAGAGCATCTGTAAATCCAAAGAGTAAACAAGCAATTAAAGCTGTTTTAGGGTGCCACTTTCCAAAGATCATTGCTGCTAAAGCTAAGTATCCTCTTCCCGCTGACATTTCTCTAAAGAAATTTGCATTAACGGCAGTTGATAAATGAGCTCCCGCAAAAGCAATTAACACTCCATTGATTGCTAGTGCTTTATATCTCATAGTAAAGACATTGATTCCAGCAGTATCTACTGCACTTGGATTTTCTCCGACTGCTCTTAGACGCAAACCAAAACTAGTTTTAAATACTATCCAAAAAACTAGTGGGACAGAAAGATATGCTAAATAAACAAAAACGTAATGACCACTTAATATATCACTATAAAGTGTTCCAATAACCGGAATGTCTCTTAGTGCGTCAGCAAAAGGAAGATGAATTTCTAAAAAACGCTGATCTTCATTTAATGTTGGCGTCAGACCTGCTTGCCCAAACCAGGCAGCGGCTAAAGCAGTTGTTAAACCAATAATTAAAATATTTATAGCAACACATGATACTACTTGATCGCCTTTGTGGGTTACCGAGGCAAATCCATGTAACATTGATAAACACACACATACAATTATAGCTAATAATAAGCCTAACCACGGGTTACCTAAATAGTATGAACCAACAGCTGCCACAAATGCGGCCATAAGCATTTTACCTTCTAAACTAAAATCTATTACCCCAGATCTTTCAGCAAATATACCAGCCATTGCAGCAAAAACTAAAGGTGTAGATATTCTTAAAGTAGAATTAATTAAAGAAGCAATATCAGATAAAAATTCCATTACGCATTTACCTCTCTATTGAGTCTTCTAACAAAAAAACTTTCTATTTGTGGTCTGAAAAGATTTTCTAATGCACCACTAAATAATATTATTAATCCTTGAACAGCAACGAACATGTATCTAGTTATGTTTGGCATTTCGAATGTAACTTCTGAACCTCCTTGGTATAAAATTCCAAATAAAAATGCTGCTGGTAAAATACCAATCGGATGATTTCTGCCCATTAGTGCAACTGCAATTCCTGTAAATCCATATCCTGCCGGAAAGCCTGCTTGAATTTTATGGCTTACACCAAGAATTTCATTGACGCCAAGTAGTCCTGCTAAACCTCCAGAGATACACATCGCGATGATAATATTTTTATGAGGTGATATACCTGCATATATTGCTGCTTGAGTATTGTGTCCTACTGCTCGCATTTCATAACCCCATTTAGTTTTCCAAACTAAAAACCAAACAAAAAATAATGATGCAATTGCTAATAAAAAAGTCAGGTTAAGTGGTGAATATCTTATTTTTATTCCAAGAATTCCAGAGAATGCTTCAAAACTTGGTAACCAGATTTCTTCTGGTAGCTTCACCGTATGTGGTGCCATTTGATTTGTATCTCTAATCACATCTACAAGTAAGAAAATCATTAAAGATGAAGCAATAAAATTAAACATTATTGTTGTGATTACAACATGGCTTCCTCTTTTTGATTGAAGATAAGCTGGTATGTAAGCCCAAGCCGCTCCAAATAAGAAAGCTCCACAAATTGATAAAAGCCAGACAATTGGAATTGGAAGAAAACTTAAATTTATTGCTACTAAAAAAACACCAAGACCACCTATATACGCTTGTCCTTCCCCACCAATATTAAAAAGTCTGCAATGAAAGGCTACAGCAAAAGCTAGTCCAGTAAAAATAAAATTTGTTGTGTAATAAAGTGTATAAGCAAATCCTTGGATGTAACCAAATGATCCATAAATAATTAACTTAACAGCCTCTATTGGATTTTCACCTGCTATAAAAATAAACAGGCCTGATACTAGTAATGCTAATGTTAAGTTTACTAAAGGTACGATTACGTTAGACACCCACCATGGTACCTTGGATTTATCAACTACTAAGTTACTCATTACGCAACACCGGCCATAAGTAATCCTAGTTCACGGTCAGTGACATTTTTATTTTCCTTTTCTCCAACAATTTTACCATCAAACATAACGATTATTCTGTCAGATAAGGACAGTATTTCATCTAACTCAACTGATGCTAATAGTATTGCTGCACCTTTATCTCTCATATCAATAAGACGTTGATGAATAAACTCGATTGCTCCAATATCTACGCCTCTTGTTGGCTGCCCCACTAAAAGAACTTTTGGATTTTCATTAAGCTCTCTACTCAAAATAATTTTTTGTTGATTACCTCCTGAAAAATTAGATGTTATTAAGTTTGGAGAATTAGGTCTAACATCATATTCTTGCATGACCTTATTTGAATATTCAGTAATTTCTTTATTGTTCAAAATTGCAGATTTTGAATATGGCTCTTGATCATGATAACCAAAAATTAAATTTTCGTGAGCCTTGAAATCACTTATTAAACCCATTCTTTGCCTGTCTTCAGGTACATGTGCTAAACCTTTTTCTTTAAGCATTCTTGGGTTTAAGAAATTATTATGATCAGAAATTTTTTCACCAAATAATTCAATACTTCCTGACTCTACTTTTCTAATCCCAGAAAGCGCTTCTAATAATTCAGTTTGTCCATTACCAGTTACACCAGCAATACCCAGAATTTCTCCTGAGCATATTTCTAGGTTTACATCTTTTACACGCGTTACATCTAGATCGTCTTTGACTGAAAGATTATTAACTTTGAATATGGTCTCCCCTTTTTTTATTTCTTTTTTATCAACTCTAAGTAAGACGCTTCTTCCTACCATCATTTCAGCTAGTTGTTCTTTACTTGTATCTTCAGTTTTTGTATGCCCAACCATTTCGCCTTGACGCATCACTGATACTTCGCTTGTTAAATCCATTATTTCAATCAATTTATGCGTAATTAATACTATAGTTTTACCTTCATCTTTTAATGAACGAAGAATTTTAAATAATTCATCAACTTCTTGAGGTGTAAGCACTCCTGTTGGTTCATCAAGAATTAAAATTTCTGCTCCTCTGTATAAAGATTTTAATATTTCCACTCTTTGACGAAAACCTACAGATAAATCTGAAATAGTAGCATCAAGATCAATATTAAAATTATAGGTTTGACATAATTTTTCTAAATCTTCTTTTGCCTTTTGTAATTTTTCTCCAAATACTGTTTCACCTTCAAAACCAAGTATAATATTTTCAAGTACAGTAAAATTTTCTACCAACATAAAATGTTGGTGAACCATTCCAATGCCGTTTATTATTGAATCTCTTGGTGATCTTAAATTAATTTCTTTTCCATTAATCTTAATTGAACCCGAATTAGCTTGGTAAAGACCAAATACTATACTCATCAAAGTAGATTTACCTGCTCCGTTTTCGCCGATTATGCCGTGAATTGTTCCTTTATTTATTTTGAGATTAATATTTTTGTTGGCCTGAACATGACCAAATGATTTATTTATATCCGTTAATTCTAAGATAGGTGAGACCATAAATTATTTATTAATCTTTGGTCTCACCAAATATTTATTTTAGTATCTACTCTTGTGACCAATCAGCAACAACTAGAGAACCACTCGCAATATCTGCAGCAGCAGCATCTGCGGCAGCAGCCATTTCAGATGTTACCATTCCATCTTCAGTTGCATACCCAAGCATTCCTTCTGAAAGACCAAGAATGTTTATACCAGATTCAAATCTACCTGACTCAACATTTTTAGCTTGTTCAAAAATAGTTAGATCTAATCTCTTCAACATTGAAGTAAGCATGGTACCTGGATGCATCCAGTTTTGGTTTGAGTCAACGCCAATAGCCATAATGCCAGCGTCAGCAGCGGCCTGTAAAACACCAATTCCAGTTCCACCTGCAGCTTGATAAACAACATCAGCGCCACCATCTATTTGGGCCTTTGTTAGCTCAGCACCTTTAGTTGGGTTATTCCATGCCTCGTTTGTAGTTCCAGTCATATTAGCTATTACATTTATATCTGGATTTACATATTGTGCACCTTGCTCATAACCACCTTGGAATTTTCTGATCAGAGGAATATCCATTCCACCAACAAAACCTATTGTTCCACTTTTAGAAGCCATAGCAGCCATCATTCCAACTAAGAAAGAACCTTCATGCTCTTTATAACAAGCTTGATAAATATTATTGTTTGGATCGTCTAACCAACAAACATCAACTGCAACAAATTTTATATCTGGGTAATCAGCTGATACTGCTGCAATTGCATCAGCTTGAGCAAATCCCATTCCTACGATCATTGTTGCTCCTCTATCAGCAATCTTACGCATACCCTGCTCGATCTGATTGTCGTTTGCAGATTCAAACTCAATCATACCCCAGCCAAGTTCATTAACAACTCTCTCAGCTGTATTGAATGCTAACTCGTT
This sequence comes from uncultured Alphaproteobacteria bacterium, assembly GCA_902585605.1. Lineage (GTDB taxonomy): Bacteria > Pseudomonadota > Alphaproteobacteria > HIMB59 > CACPNW01. The sequence continues at coordinate 397,314 of CACIED010000001.1, read as the reverse complement.
AAATGATTTGTCGAATTTTCCACCAGAGTCATAAACAACTCCTATTGTGTTTGCAAACGCACTTGAAGAGAAGACAAGAGCGAAAGAAACTGTAAAAATACTTAAAATTTTCTTCATACCAAAAATCCCCCTTAAATATGAATTATAGATATCTCATTGATAACATTTTCTTGATAAAAAAATGCATTAAAAAATGAGATTATGGACAAATAATAGGATTTTTTATGGATAACTTCAAGTACCCATGTACCTATCGCCTGCGTCACCTAAGCCCGGTACAATGAACTTATTTTTATTCAACTTTGCATCGATATTACATGTAAATATATGAATACCTTTTTGCTTTTTTTGGATATTTTTTATACCCTCAGGAGCAGCTAGTAAAGACACCAAAAATATATCTTTAATATTAACACCTTTGTTTTTAATAAGGTTGATAGCTGCAATTGATGAATTACCTGTTGCTAACATTGGGTCTAGGATTAACACTTTTTTATTTTTAACTCTTGGAAGCTTAAAGAGGTATTCTACAGGTTCATAAGTTTGTTCGTCGCGGTATAAACCTATATGACCTTTTTCAGCTTCTGGTAAATATTTTGCAAACCCCTCAAGTAACCCTAAACCAGCACGTAAAATTGGAACCAAAATTATGGGTTGACCCAAGGCTGTACCACTCATTTTTTTTAGAGGTGTTTCAATTGTTTGTTTTTTAAATGGAACGTATTGAAGAACATCAGAAGCAATAAGGTAACTTATTTCATTCATAGTTTGTCTAAAAACAGTATTTGATGTTTTTTTATTTCGTAAAATTGTTAATTTGTATTGAACGAATGGTGATTTAATTACTGTAATCATATGCGATTACATATATAGAAATCCCACTAAGAGCAATGCGGTTATCAATTTATTTTTTAACATTAGTGTTTTTATCTAGCTGTACGACTATTGAGGTTGGAAGAGAAGTTGTTAAAGTTGGGGCGGTAGTAAAAGATAAAGTTGAAGAAACTATTATAAAAAAAGAACCAGAAATTATTGAAGATAAAACTATTGTTGAAGAACAACAAATTATCACTGAAGAAAAAGAAGAAGAAGAAACTATAGTTAAAGAACAACAAAAAGTATCAAAAATAAATTTTATGGGAAAACAACTTACAGAGATAAAACAAAAGCTAGGACAGCCTAATTTAGTACGATCTGATGGCTCAGTGCATATGATGCGATATGATAGTAGTTCATGTAGGTTGTTTATCTTCTTTAATATAAACTCAAATATTAAGAGAGTAGAATATTTTGAATTTCGAGACTCTTTAGGGGAGCTTATAAATACAAAGAACTCGATAGAAGAATGTTATAAAGAATACGACTTTACTAGCTAATTTCAACAAGCAAATCTTTGGTTTCCACATTATCGCCAGATGCAACATTAATTGATTTGATTGTTCCACTTTTATCAGCGTTTATTGTAGTTTCCATTTTCATAGCCTCGATCACTAGTAACTTATCACCTTTAATCACCTTACTACCTGATTGAACAAATATTTTAGCAACTTGGCCTGGCAAAGGAGATCCGACATGATCCAAATTATTATCATCTGCTTTAGCTCTTTGTGTTATATTTTTTGAAAATTCTCTATTTTCTATATCTATTGTTCTTGGTTGTCCGTTAATTTCGAAAAACACGGAGCACTTTCCATTACTATTGACTTCACTTTTCGCTAAATATCTTAAGATAAGGTTTTTACCTTTATCAATTTCTATCGTGTATTCTTTATCTTGTTGAGGGCCATAAAAAAATAATTCTGTTGAAAGAATTGATGTATCACTAAACTCCTTAAAGTGATCAACATAATCTTTAAAAACTTTTGGATACATTAAATAAGACGCTAGATGTGTTTGATTAATTTTCATCCCTATTTCATCTTCTAAATTTTTGGCTTCTTTATCTAAATCAACTGATTCTAAAATTTCCCCAGGTCTTTTTGTTAAAGGTTTAGTATCACCAAGAACTTTCTTTTGTAGTTCTTTTGGAAAGCCTCCTTGAGGTATACCAATCTCCCCTTTAAAAAATTCGATGACTGAAGCAGGAAAAGAAATTTCTTTTTTTGGGTCTAACACATCTTCTTTGGATAAATCATTGGCGATCATATAGAGCGCCATATCACCTACAATTTTAGAAGAAGGTGTAACTTTAACAATATCACCAAAAAGTTGGTTTACCGCTGCATATTTATTGGCAACCATTCCCCACTTATCAGTTGTAATTCCCAATGATCTCGCTTGTTCTTTTAAATTTGTAAACTGACCGCCAGGCATTTGGTGAAGATACACATCAGAACTACCGCCTTTAAAATCGGTTTCAAATGCATGATAATTTTGACGAACTTGTTCCCAGTATAAAGATAGTGTTCTTATAGCCTCTTCATCAAGTTTTGGATCTTGATGATTTTGTTTCATTATAGATACGATTGATCCAAGTGCAGGTTGTGATGTTAATCCACTCATCGAGTCAATTGCAAGATCCACGATATCTACCTTTTCTTCTATAGCAGCTAGAACTGAAGCTGATGAAGTACCAGATGTATCGTGAGTATGAAAATGAATTGGAAGATCAGTTGTTTGTTTGATTTCATTAACTAATTTTTTTATAGCATTAGGTTTTGCTAATCCCGCCATATCTTTAATAGCGATAATATGTGCTCCTGCTTTCTCTAAATCTTTTACAAGATCAATATAATATTTTAATGTATATTTTTTCTCATTTGGATCAGTTACATCATTTGTATAACAGATAGTTCCTTCACAAATTTTATTTTGATTGCGTACTTCATCAATTGCAACACGCATATTATTAATTAGATTTAATGAGTCAAAAACTCGGAATACATCAATTCCAGCTTCTGCTGATTGTTGAATGAAATGTTTAACAACGTTATCGGGATAATTTTTATATCCAACAGCATTAGATCCTCTAAAGAGCATTTGTTTAAGAAGGTTAGGCGCCCTTTTGTTTAATCTTGCTAATCTATCCCAAGGATCCTCTTTTAAAAAACGCATCGATGTATCGAAGGTTGCACCGCCCCAACATTCTAATGAGAACAAGTTGCTTAGATTTTCACTATAATATTCAGCAATGTTAATAAGATCATCTGTTCTCATTCTTGTAGCAAGAAGCGATTGGTGTGCATCACGCATCGTTGTGTCAGTAATTAGGGTGTAGGGTGTTTCTTTTATTTTTTTTGCAAATTTTTCTGGACCTAAAGTTTGTAAATCCTTTACATAATTATTTTTTTCACTTTTAGTTTTTGAAATAGGAATTTGAACTTCTACAGTCGAATTGTTACTGACTCTTCCAGATACATCATTGTGTCCATTTACGATTATATTTCCAAGATAAGATACAATTTTTGATGCCCGATCTTTTTGCGGATTATAAGCATAGAGCTCTTTTTTAGTATCCACAAAATTGGTATTGTAATTTCCTTCAAGGAAATCTTTATTGTTTATAAGAGACTCAAGAAATACTAAATTTGTTTTAACACCTCTAATTCTAAATTCTCGTAAAGCCCTATCCATTCTTTTAATACAGTCGTCTTGATGCTTTGCCCAAGTTGTTACTTTTACAAGTAAAGAATCATAATAAGGTGTGATGATAGAACCAGCAGAAGCATTTGCTGCATCTAGCCTCACTCCAAAACCAGCTGCAGATCGGTAAGTCATTATCTTTCCATAATCTGGCATAAAATTATTAAGTGGGTCTTCAGTAGTAACTCTACATTGAATAGCAAATCCGTTTAGATGAATGTCTTCTTGTTTAGGAAGCGCTGGGTGAATACCAATTTTTTCACCTTCTGCAATTTTAATTTGAGCTTTTACAATATCAATACCAGTTACTTCTTCTGTTACTGTGTGCTCAACCTGGATTCTTGGATTAACTTCGATAAAATAAAATTCACGAGTTTTTTTATCAAACAAAAATTCAACAGTTCCTGCACCAAAATATTTAACTTCTTTTGCAATTTTAATAGCAGCACTGCAAATTTCTTCTCGAGTTTTATTTTCAAGAAAATGTGCAGGTGCTCTTTCAATAATCTTTTGATGCCTTCTTTGAAGAGAACAATCTCTTTCAAAAAGATGTAAAATATTTCCATGTCTGTCACCTAAAATTTGAACCTCAATGTGTGCAGCATCTTCTAAAAATTTCTCTATAAATACTTCATCTTTTCCAAAAGCTTTAAGTGATTCACTTTGCGCAGTTGTAATTTGATCAATTAATTCGTTGCTTGATCTGACAACTCGCATTCCTCGACCGCCACCACCCCAACTGGCTTTGACAATTACTGGGTAACCAATTTTCTCAACTTCTTTTTCAACACCTTTTAAATTTTCTTTTGTTACAATAACAGAAGGCACGGTGCCTACCTTTGCTTCTTCAGCAACTTTCTTAGCTTCAGTTTTATTTCCAAATCTTTTTAATATTTCTTTACTAGGTCCAATAAATGTTATGTCATTTTTTTCACACTGTTCTGCTAGTTCAGGGCTCTCGGATAAAAAACCATAACCAGGATGAATTGCATCTACCTTTGCGTCCTTGGCAATTTTAATAATTGAGTCTATATCCAAATATGCTTGTATTGGACCTTTGCCCTCACCAACTAAGTAACTTTCATCTGTTTTAAATCGATGAATAGCAAAACGATCTTCTTTAGAATAAATTGCGGCTGTTTTTATACCTGACTCTTCGGCAGCTCTGAAAATTCGAATAGCAATTTCGCTTCTATTTGCTGCTAAAATTTTACTAATTTTTTTCATCAAATCACCATTAAATAAAATATTATTTAATATTTTTTCGGGGATGCATCTATATGTTCCTTACTAAATTAGCAAGAGATCAAAGGAATTTAGCCATTTTTTAGGATTTGGAAGCAGTTATAAATTGATAATAAATGGTTAATATAGATTTGAATGTCTGTGCACATATGTCCCTTTATCAGAAAGGTTATTTTATATTATTATTAAATTGTGAATTCATTGAATGAAAATATAAGACCTTATCAAAGCTGTTCTAAATCAGTCTTCTTAATTTTAGGAATTATTCTTATAAGTTGGATTTCATTATTCTCTATTTTTCTAATTTTACAAGGTGCTTGGCCCGTATCAATATTTCTTGGACTTGAATACTTGATAATTTTTTATTTAATCCGTCTATATTTCAAAGAAAAAAATATTAAGGATGAAATTAATATTGATCAAAAAGAAATATCTATAAAAAAATATAAAGGTGATAAACTTTTACATTCATCTAAATTCAACACATATTGGTCTAAAGTATTATTTACTAAATTTAAAAATAAATCTAAATTATTAATTAGAGAATCTAATAAAGAAACAGAAGTTGCAACTTTCTTGCATGCTGAATTAAAACAAAATTTGTATAATAGAATTAAAAAACAAATCAGTCTAACTCTATAAAGTATTATAAGTATCCTAAGTATTTCATCTCTGTTTGAAAGCTGTCTTCAATTTTTTTTATCTGATATTTATTTAATTCATTTTTCCAGTTGCCAGATTTACCAATTCTAAAAAAATCTTCTTTGCTGTTGTTTTCAAAAAATTTGTTTTTTGTTTCAAAATTTTTTAAAGTTTTAAATTTTGATAAGTTATTGCTAGTAATTATTTTTTCATAATTTACCTCAAGCTTCATAACATTAGATAGAAATTTGATAAGATTGGTGAAATTTTCTAAACTATTATTCAAAAGATCTTCATACTTTATAATTATTCTTGGAATTAATGAAATTCCATCTTTCCAAGAATTATAATGGAATGCCCAAGATCCAGTTATCTCTATATTAGCTGAATCTTTTACATCTCTAACAAATGGAACATTTACTTTGCTACCAATCATGTAGTCGATAGTTTTATCATAATCTAAATGTCTATATTTTGAGTAAGAAACAACTACATCTCTTGGATCTCTTATTATATAAATAATAGCTAAGGTTAGATCAGAATTTGTAAATTCATTATTTTCAATGTTTATTAAAGCATTGTGTGTTTTGAGAAAAACTACATTTCCTTTTTTAATTTTTAGTTTTTTCTGGCTTTCTATCCAATATTTTGAGACGCTATAAGGGTATTCTATAAAATCTTGGTTGTGTAAATTCGATTTAATTAATTCTTTATCTATATGAAACTTTTTAATATTTTTTATAATTTCAGGCTCAAAATTATCTTTTTTGTTAAAATAATAATTACCAAGAAAATATCTCAGCCAAGTATTGCCACTTTTAGGATATGATGCAATCCAGATAATTTTTTTCATAAAATGGTAAGGTTATGAGGTTTAAAATAGCAAATCATGCATTGAATACATACCTGATTTTTTGCCAGAGATAAATCGAGCTGCTTCAATTGCTCCACTTACAAAAATAGATCTGTTATTAGCTATGTGAACCAAATCTATTCTATCATTAGCCCCTATAAAACTTACTGTATGTTCACCTGCAATTTCACCACCTCTAGTAATTGAAAAACCGATATCGCCTTTTTTTCTAGATGTTAGTTTTTTTGTTCGGTCTAAAACCTTAGATTTATTTAATTGTGTTTTTCTTCCATCGGCTGCATACTCGCCCAGAGATAATGCAGTTCCGGAAGGAGCATCTTTTTTATGTTTATGATGAGTCTCAGCAATTTCAATATCATAATCAGTATCTTTTAGAGCTGATGCTGTTTGTTTTACTAAGTTAAATAGTAAGTTAACGCCCAAACTCATGTTAGAAGACATGAGTATAGGTATTTTTTTAGAATAACTTTTTACTTTCTTTTTTTGTGCGTCTGTCATTCCAGTTGTGCCAATAACAACTGCTGTTTTATTTGCTGAGGCGATTTTAAGATTATCTAAAGTGGACTTAGGTGTTGTAAAATCAATTATGACATTTGCTTCTTTGATTAACTGAGATGCATTAGCTGTAACTAATTTTGCAGAGTGAATAATTGAAACTTTGTTTAAGGGTTTGTTTATATCTTTATGTTTTTTGTGTTCAAAACCACCGACAAATTCTAAATTTTTATTTTGTAAAATTTGTTTCGATATTTCCTGACCCATACGGCCAAGACAACCTGCAACTGCTATTTTAATTTTTGCCATAAAAACTTCTTATACTTTGGTGATTGTAAGTTGAAAAGAAATTAAGTTAAATCTTCCCAGACTTCTTTTAATTTTGAGAAAAAACCTTGTGATTTTGGGCTATGTTTTTTTGATGTTCCACCTTCATTTTCAAACTCTCTCAAAATATCTTTTTGTTTACTATTTAGATTGACTGGTATTTCAACGTTTGCTTGCACATACATATCCCCGCGTCTGCTTTGTCGAAGTATACTCATTCCTTTACCGCGTAGTCTAAATTGAGTCTCAGATTGAGTTCCCGCTGGAATATTAAGTCTAGCTTTTTTTCCTTCTATTGTTGGTACCTCTATTTCACCACCTAAAATAGCAGTAGTGATAGAAATTGGTATTTCACAAAATAGATTTTCTTCTTCTCTTTCAAAAAGTTTGTCCTTTTGAACCTCAACAAAAATATACAGATCTCCATTTCCAGCACCTCTTTCACCTGGTTCTCCTTCACCAGCTATACGAATTCTTGTACCTGTATCAACACCAGCAGGAATAGTAACAGAAATTGTTTTTTGCTTTTTTATATTCCCTGTTCCAGAACATTTAAGACATGGATTTTTAATACTTGAACCCTCTCCGCCACATGTAGGGCATGGTCTTTCAATAGAAAAAAAGCCTTGTTGTGATCGAACTTTACCTGCGCCACCACAAGTAGAACAGGTGCTTGGTCCAGATTTATCTGCACTTCCAGTTGCTGCACATGTATCACAACCGACATAAGTTGGAATTCTTATTTGTGGTTTCTTTCCAGTGAAAGCTTCGAATAGTGAAACGGACATGTTGTAACGAAGATCACTTCCTCTTTGAGGTCCTCGTCTTCTTGATGATTGTCCTCCAAAGCCCCCACCAAAGAACTCTTCAAAGATATCAGAAAAGCCACCTGCAAAATCTCCAAAGCCTTGAGCTCCACCCATGCCCCCTTGTTTGAAAGCGTCATGTCCATATTGATCATAAGCTGATCTTTTTTCTGAATCTTTTAGAACTTCGTAAGCAGCAGCTGCTTCTTTGAATTTTCTTTCAGCTGTTTTGTCATCCTTGTTACGATCAGGATGATATTTCATGGCCTGTTTTCTATAAGCTTTTTTTATTTCATCTTCACTGGCATTTCGTTGAACACCTAGTATCTCATAGAAATCTTTATCAGCCACATCTCCTCCTTATAAAAATTATGGAGCGTTAATCTTTTTTATCTTCGTCTACTTCTTCAAATTCAGCATCTACAACTTTTTCATCTTTTGTATTATCAGCTGATGGTTCAGCTCCAGATGGATCAGGCTGAGGTCCAGCACCTTGAGGGTTTTGTTTATAAATTGCTTCACCCATTTTAAGAGATGACTGAACAAGTGCTTCAGTTTTAGATTTTATAGCTTCTAAATCTTCACCGTCTTTTACTTTCTTAAGCTCTTCAATATCATCTGTGATTTTATTTCTATCTGCTTCAGGAATTTTATCTCCGTGCTCTTTTAAATTCTTTTCAGTTTCATTAATTAAACTATCAGCATGGTTTCTAGTATCAACAGCTTCTCTTTTCTTTTTGTCAGCTTCAGCATTTTCTTCTGCCTCTTTAACCATTTTTTCAATCTCTTCATCTGATAATCCGCCAGAAGCTTGGATCTTGATTTGTTGTTCTTTACCAGTTGATTTGTCTTTAGCCGAAACGTTTACAATACCATTTGCATCGATATCAAAAGTTACTTCAATTTGAGGCATTCCTCTTGCGGCAGGTGGAATACCCACTAGATCAAACTGACCTAGTAATTTGTTATCAGCAGCCATCTCTCTTTCACCTTGAAAAACTCTAATAGTTACTGCACTCTGATTATCTTCAGCGGTAGAAAATACCTGGCTCTTCTTTGTTGGGATGGTTGTGTTTTTATCAATCAGTTTTGTAAATACACCACCAAGAGTTTCAATACCAAGTGATAAAGGTGTAACGTCAAGTAGTAGTACATCTTTGACATCACCTTGTAATACTCCTGCTTGAATTGCAGCACCAGATGCAACAACTTCATCTGGGTTAACACCTTTGTTAGGTTCTTTACCAAAGAAGTTTTTTACTATCTCCGTTACTTTAGGCATTCTTGTCATACCACCAACTAAAATAACATCATCAATTTCAGCAGCTTGTAATCCAGCATCTTTGAGTGCCATTTCGCAAGGTTTTAAACTTTGGTTTAAAAGTTCACCTACGATAGCTTCTAGTTTTGCTCTCGATAATTTAATCGTTAAATGTTTAGGACCAGATTGATCAGCAGTAATGAATGGTAAGTTAACTTCTGTTTCAGTTGAACTTGATAATTCAATTTTTGCTTTCTCAGCTGCCTCTTTTAAACGTTGGAGGGCAAGTTTATCTGAACGTAAATCAATGCCATTATCTTTTTTGAATTCATCAGCAAGATAATCAATAATTTTAAGATCAAAATCTTCACCACCAAGGTGTGTATCACCATTGGTTGATTTAACTTCAAATACACCGTCACCAATTTCTAAGATAGAAATATCAAATGTACCCCCACCAAGATCGTAAACAGCAACTGTACCTGTTTTCTTTTTATCTAAACCATATGCTAGCGCTGCAGCAGTAGGCTCGTTAATAATTCTTAAAACTTCTAGTCCAGCTATTTTTCCGGCATCTTTTGTTGCCTGTCTTTGAGCGTCATTAAAATATGCAGGAACTGTTATAACTGCTTGTGTAACAGTGTCTCCTAAATAAGACTCTGCCGTCTCTTTCATTTTTTGTAAAATAAATGCACTAATTTGACTTGGGCTATATTTGTCTCCACGTGCTTCTACCCAAGCATCACCATTATCACCTTTTACGATTTTATAAGGTACTAATCCGCTATCAGACTTAACAGCTTCATCTTCAAATGTTCTTCCGATTAATCTTTTTATGGCAAATAAAGTATTTTCAGAATTAGTTACTGCTTGTCTTTTAGCTGATTGTCCAACAAGTTTTTCTTTTGTGTCACTGAATGCTACCATTGACGGTGTTGTTCTTCCACCTTCAGAGTTTTCAATTACTTTTGCTTCCTTACCGTCCATTACTGCAACGCAGGAGTTTGTAGTACCTAAATCAATACCGATAACTTTTGCCATATTTTTAATCCTCTTTACTTAATTATTTACCAATCAACATTGGCTACATTAGATATGGGAAAAAAGTTTAAAAATACAAGGATGTTTGGGATTTATATTAAAAAATACAAGCAAATTAAGGCTTTTTATGACTTTTCTTTACTCTCATTTTCAGGATTATCTTCTTCTTTTTCTTCTTCAGGCTCTTCTGTTTTAGCGACTGGTTTTTTGGAAACTCCAACCATTGCTGCTCTGAGCAATCGGTCATGCATTGTATAGCCAGATTGGACTTCCTGCACTACCGTTCCTTCTTCCACATCATTATTTTCAACTTCCATCATTGCCTGGTGAAAATTATGGTCAAATTTTTGATTTAAACTTTCAATTTTTTTTACTCCGTGTTTTTCAAGAGTACTTTTGTATTCTTTAAGCACCATTTTTAAACCATCGATAAGATTTTTTATACTTTCTGGATGATTTTCATCTTCTGGTATAGCATCTAGCGCTCTTTCTAGATTATCTCCTGGTGATAGAATATCTCTTGCTAAATTTATACTGCCAAACTTTATTGTTTCAACTTTTTCTCGTTCAAATCTTTTTCTAAGATTTTCCATTTCAGCGAGTAATCGAATTTTTTCTTCTTTTAGTGTTTCTATTTCCTTTTCTAAACTATCTTCTTCTGTATTTTCATCTTCGTTTGTCTCTTCTGTATCTGTGTTTTCTTGACTATCATTATTATCTTCTTCGTTTTCAATATTCTCAGAATTTGGTTCTTTAATTTCTTCTTGTTGGGTATCTTCTTGTTTTTTTTCAACCATTAATCAATCACCTTTCCAATAATTTTAGACGTATAATCAACCAGCGGAACTATTTTTGAGTAGTTTAATCTTGTTGGACCAACTACACCTATAGCGCCTATGATTTCTTGATCATTATTTTTATATGGGGCCATTACCATAGAAAGACCAGAGTGTTTAAACAAAAAATTTTTAGATCCAATAAATATTTGAACGCCTTTTGCTTTTCCTGCCGTTTCTAATATGTCCACAAAACTAGATTTTTTCTCAATTTCATCAAAAAGATTTCTGATTTGATCTAAATCTTTAGAAACAATTTCATCTTTTAATAAATTTGATTGACCATGTAAAAAAATATAAGGATTTTTACTATTAGGCTGAGTTTCAATAATACCTTGTTGAATTAATTTTGAAGAAATTAATTCTAGCTCATTTTGTGAATTTTTTATTTCTATTTGTATTAACTTTTTAATTTGAGAAATGTTTTTATTGGTAAACTTTGATGTTAAGTAATTTGAAGCCTGTACCAATAATGAACTATTATATTTTCCATTATCTTCAATGATGCGGTTTTCTACTTCTCCATTTTCATAAGCAAGAATAAGCATTAATTGAGTACTGTTTAGCCTTATGAATTCAACGTGCTTTAAATTTTTTTGAAATTTTGGTGCAATAACTATTCCTGCATAACTCGATAATCCTGAAATAGCTTTTGAAGCAACATCGAGCACCTCTTCATACGATTTACCTTTTGTTAAACATTGTTGTTTAATATTTTCTTTATCTGATTTAGATATTCTTCCAAACTCTAAAAGTCCATCGACAAAAAACCTCATACCCTTCTCAGTAGGCATTCTACCAGCTGATCTATGTGGAGCGTACAGGAGCCCTTCTTTTTGTAAGTTTGATAAAATAGATCTAATTGATGCTGAGGAAAGATTTAATCCTCCCATCTTCATAATTGTTTCTGATCCTGCTGGAGACCCAGTTTTAAGATATGACTCAACTAATTTTTTAAAAATTAATTTCGATCTATCATTAATTTGTGCATATACATTATCAGACATAAGAATTTTATTTAAAAATAATATTTATCTACTATTATTAAATTTATATGAGAAAAGATAGGTCCTTCAACCAGATGCGTGAAATTTCATTTGAGAAAAACGTAAATATTCATGCTGATGGTTCATGTTTAGTAAAATTTGGAAATACACACGTCCTTTGTCTTGCAACAATTGATGAAAAAGTTCCTCACTGGTTAAAAAATACCGGCAAAGGTTGGGTTACAGCAGAATATGGCATGTTACCAAGGTCAACAAATACTAGAATGGACAGAGAGGCTGCAAAAGGAAAGCAGTCAGGTAGAACGCAAGAAATTCAAAGATTAATTGGGCGCAGCTTAAGATCTATTGTGGATCTTACAAACCTTGGAGAGCGTCAAATAAAAATAGACTGTGATGTTATTCAAGCAGATGGTGGAACAAGAACTGCTTCTATCAGTGGTGGTTTTATTTCTTTATATCTGGCAATAGAAAAGTTGAAGAATAATTATAATCTTCAAAAACCAATTATCAAAAACTTTATAGGAGCAGTATCAACTGGAATAGTTGAAAATAAAGCATTATTGGATCTAGATTATAAGGAAGATTCCGAAGCTCAAGTAGATGCAAATTTTGTAATTTGTGATTCAAATGAAATATCTGAAATTCAAGTAACGGGTGAAGAATTTTTTTTCAATGATGCTCAGTTTACACAAATGTTTTCGTTAGCAAAAATTGGAGTTAAAGAGATAATTTCTAAACAAAAAGAGGCTTTGAAATAAATTGAGGCGATTATTATTTTTTTCAAATAATAAAAATAAAATAATTGAAATTAAAAAAATATTTAATAAATTTAATCTACAACTTCTTTCATTAAATGATCTAAACATAAGTGAAGAGCCAGAAGAAAGCGGACAAACTTTTGAAGAAAATGCAAAAATTAAATCAGACTATGGATTTAATAAAACTGGTATTCCTTGTTTTGCCGATGACTCAGGAATATGTATTGAAAGCTTAAATTGGAAACCAGGCGTTCTTTCAAAAAGATTTTTAAACAATTTCAAAAGCAATGAGGCTTGTTTTGAAAGTATTATTAAAAGTACTATAAAAAATAGTAAACAAAATGCTTACTTTAAAACTTCAATAAGCCTAACAGTTAAAGATAATCAAAACCTAATTTTTAATGGCAAAATTGAAGGAAAAATTTCTGAAAAAGCTAAGGGTAGATTTGGTTTTGGTTATGATCCAGTTTTCATTCCTAAAAATTATAACAAAACATTGGCTGAATTAAGCACTAAAGAAAAAAATGACATTAGCCATAGGTCTATAGCTGTAACAAAATTGATTAACTTTTTAAACTAATTAATTACAAACGAATTTCCGTTATTTATTTTTAATATACTGAGATCTCTTTCAATTATATTATCTTTAAAATAAAAGTTTCCATCAATTCCATCAAATTTTTTGTTGGGATTGTCTAATAATTTTATTACATCACCAAGTTTATATTTCTTTTTGTAGATAAAATTAATTAAACCTATCAAGTCATAGGGTAATGTTGAGATTCTTAAAAGCTCATCATCATATATATCCATATAGTTATTAATTATATTTATTCTTCTTGTTTCAGGAATTCCTGGAAATATTGCTCCCTGTAATGAAGGTTCATAGAAAAAAGTTTTATCATCTATAACTCCAGTTCCCATAAACTGTACAATATTAGGGTCTATATCGTAGTATGGTAGAAGAGGTGCAACCTGTAATAAATTCAAACCATAATCTGCGATTAAAATATGTGTGAAATCGTAATCACTTGTTGTTTTAAATCTTTCTAGTTTTTTTAGTCTTTTTTTTGATTTTTCATCTTTTTTAGAAGATAGAATTTGTTTTTGTCTATTCAATTCATATTTTCTCAATTCGTATTTTCCCAATTCTTTTATTGATTCTCTTACATTTGATAGGTCTTTTTTATATGAGGATCTGTTAACTAAAATTGCTGGGCTTTGAAAAATTATATCATCTATAAAACTATTTATTAAATATCCATATTCATTCTCAGGATAAAGAAGGGCTACTCTTGCATCATCGTTTAAATATAACATAAGTTGTGAAAGTTCATTTTGTGGAAAAAAATTTATTAAATAAACACAGTCTTTTGCTAAAGAAGATTTAGAAGAATATGAAAAAAATATTACTTCATCAGCACAATAATTATCTAAAAACTTTGCATACTTAGATTGTATTGGGCCTAAAAAAATCTTACCTGATATTAGATTTTTTTCTATAATTTTTTTTAGGTCAGTTTCATTTTCAAAAAATTCTATTTGTATAACAACATCACTAATACCAAGATTATAAATTCCCAACTCATAGGTATTCAAGAATTGTTTTGTAGTTTTTTCATCGTCATCTTTTGCAAATAAAGCAATAATTGTTTTATCTAAGACAATATCTTCTAAAATCTTTTTCTGCTTATCTTGTTTGCTTTCTCTTTTTTCAATTACTTTTTTTTCGCTTTTAGTTTCAATTGTTTTTTCAGGAATAGTTGTTTCTTGAGTATTTTTTGTATCTTGCTTAGATAAATTTACTGGAGTACATGAAATTATAAATATAAATATATAGATGATGGATAATATTATTAATGGTCTCTCAATTGTGGCAACACCTATTGGCAATTTAGAGGACATAACCTACAGAGCCGTAAAAGTACTTAAAGAATGTGATATCATTATTTGTGAAAATCCTAAACATTCACTTAAACTACTAAATAAATTAGGCATTAAAAAGAAATTAATAGCTTTACACGATTATAATGAACATAAAATTATAGATCAGATTAAAGTTTTATTAAAAAATAAATATTGTGTCCTAATATCTGATGCAGGATCACCACTTATTTCAGACCCTGGATATAATTTAGTGCAATATTGTATTGAGAACAATATTGGAGTTACATCTGTGCCAGGACCTTCGTCAATTGTATCTAGTTTACAGTTATCCGGATTGCCGATATCTGAATTTGTTTTTTTTGGTTTTGTTCCAAAATCTAAAAAAAAGATCGAGGATCTTGTTAAGAATATTTCTCAAGAAAAAAGGACTTGTGTATTTTTTGTCTCAAACCATAAATTAATTGTTTTTCTAGATTGCCTAAAAAAAATTATGGGTGATAGCTCAATTTCAATATGTAAAGAACTTACAAAGGTAAATGAATTTGTTTTTAGAGGAAATCCAGGCAGTGTGAAAAATAAAATACTAGAAAGTAAAGAAAATATTAAAGGAGAGTTTGTTGCTGTTATTGATAGACAAGCATCAAAAATTCAAGATTTTGACAACATTGATTCGTATAGTAAAGAATTGAGAAAGATGACTCAAAAATTTTCTTTGACCGACATCGTCGAAATAGTACATAAATTTACCAAAATTAATAAAAATAAAATTTACAAATGGTTGCTCAAATTAAAAAAATAACAAAAATTATATTTGGCTCAATTTTTTTAATCTCTATTCTTTTAAATTACGGATGCTCGCCTGCCAATATTCTGGCAACCGGAGGGGGTGGGGCATTGGTTGTGGCTGAGGGCGAAAGATCACTTGGTACAGTAATTGATGATGCAACTATAAAAGTGAACATAGCAGCTAAGCTCTTAAATGCAGAAAACAATCTATTTGTAAATATAAATACAAGTGTTTTAGAAGGAAGGGTTTTGTTAACTGGACTTGTTGATAATCAAGAAATACGAATAGATGCTGTAAGATTAGTCTGGGAAGTTGAAGGTGTTAAAGAAATTATAAATGAAATAGAAATTGGAAACAGAACTACACTAAAAGATTATGCTAGTGATTTATGGATTAACACACAAGCAAGAGCAGTAGCAGCAAAAACGGTTGGGATAAAAGCAATCACATTTAACTTTGAAACAATCCAAGGTAAAATTTATGTTGCTGGAATAACAGCACGTCCTGATCTTTTAAATGAAATGGTCTTTGCACTAAAAAATATAAAAGGTGTAAATGAAATAGTAAACTATGTAATAATTAAAGAAGCAGAATGATTTATCTTAATCTTCCTATTTTTTCACCTGCTAAGATATGTATATGAAAGTGGGGAACCTCTTGTCCACCGTCCTTTCCTGAATTTGTAATTAATCTATAACCGCTGTTTTCAATATTTAGTTTATTTATAACAATTTGAATACTTTTAAAAAAAGAGATGATGTTTGAGTTTTCTGCTTTTGTTAAAAATTCGGAAAAAGTTGTGCAAGGAAATTTTGGTATACCTAGAACATGTATTTTAGCTTGAGGATTAATATCATTAAAAAATAAGCTGCACTCATCTTCGTGAACTTTATCACAAGGTATTTCTTTCTTTAATATTTTTGCGAATATGTTGTTTTCATCATACATTGTATTCTACTTTCTATTATCAAGCTCTTTATGAATTTCATTAATGGTAATTTTTTTTGATTTTAACAAAACAAGAAGGTGATAAATTACGTCAGCTGCCTCTTCTATTGTTCTTTTTTTTGATCCTTTCAAAAAATCTATAATTAACTCAGAGGATTCTTCTCCAAATTTTTGAGCTATTTTTTTTGGCCCTAACTTTAATAACTTATTCGTATATGAGTTCTTTTTTCTAGTTTTTACTCTGTTATTTATAATCTCATTTAAGTCTTCAATTTTCATAAAATTTAATCTCTAATTCTTATTTTTTTATTTTTTAAGTATGCCTTTACTTCTTTAATGCTAATTTCATTAAAATGAAAGACTGAGGCTGCTAATAATGCATCAGCCTTGCCTTTAACTACACCATCATAAAAATGATCTAGAGATCCAACCCCACCACTAGCTATAACTGGTATCTTTAAAAATTCTGATACTTTACTCAGAAGTTCATTATCAAAGCCGGATTTTGTACCATCCTTGTCCATTGATGTTAAAAGAATTTCACCAGCTCCAAGTTTTTGAACTTTTTCTATCCAACTTAAAGCAAGTAAATCAGTTCTCTTAGTCCCACCATGAGAATAAACAAACCAGTCATTATTGTGTTTTTTTGCATCAACAGCTACAACGATACATTGATTTCCAAAATACTCTGAAGCTTCCTTAATTATATTTGGATTTTTAATTGCAGCAGAGTTTATGGAAACTTTATCAGCGCCAGCTTTAAGTAAAGCTTGTATGTTTTCTATCGATGAAATTCCCCCGCCAACCGTAAGAGGAATAAAAACTTCGTTTGCAGTTTTTTTTACAACATTTACCATAGTATCTCTGTTTTCAAGTGATGCACTGATGTCCAAAAAACATATTTCATCAGCTCCATTTTCAGAGTAGTGCTTAGCTTGTTCAACAGGGTCTCCAGCATCAATTAAATTTAAAAAATTAATACCCTTTACAACTCTTCCATTTTTAACATCTAAACAGGGGATAATCCTTGTCTTAACCATTTTAATTAAGTATTTTTTGAGCTTTTATTAAATCAATTTTTCCTTCGTAAAATGATTTGCCCGAAATAATTCCTTCAATATTCTTCAAATTTAGTTTTTTAAGATTTTGTAAGTCAGAGTAATTTGTTAACCCACCAGCAATTATAATAGACTTATTAAAATCCTTTATCATTTTTATTTTTTTTAGAAAATTATTAATAAAATTCAAATTTAATCCTTTTAGCATTCCGTCATTTTGAATATCTGTAATTATATATCCTCTAATTTTTGAGCTATTATAAACATCAAGAATATCGTCGAGTTTTTTTCCTGAGTTTTCATCCCATCCTTTTATCATAATATCTTCATCAAGAATATCTAACGATATGTATATTTTTTCAGCATATTGATTAGACAAAAGAATTACTTCTTTGGGTTTTTGAATAGATAATGAGCCAATAATCAAATTATTTATTCCAAGCTCAAAATATTTTTTTGCTAAATCTAAATTTCTAACACCGCCACCTAATTGTATTGGTATTGAAATTGATTGTCTAATTTTCTTTATTGTTTCAAAATTTACGTTTGACCTACCGAATGCAGCGTCTAAGTCAACTAAGTGTAATTTTTCACAACCAATTTGTTCAAAAAAGATAGCTTGTTTTTCTGGGTCTTCATTGTAAACAACGCTAGAATTATCTTTACCTTTAGACAATCTAACACATTTATTATCTTTTAAATCAATAGCAGGTATAATTTGCACTACAAATTTTTATAGTAATAGTAACCTTTTATAAAACTTCCATTAATATAGGCATAGTATGGATTTTCAC
The DNA here is from genome assembly GCA_902585605.1 of uncultured Alphaproteobacteria bacterium. GTDB lineage: Bacteria > Pseudomonadota > Alphaproteobacteria > HIMB59 > CACPNW01. The sequence continues at coordinate 378,966 of CACIED010000001.1, read as the reverse complement.
CCCATTTCTTATAATTTTTACCTGTAAAAAGTTTTATTGCTGCATCTTGTGTTTCTCTTACAGCTAATTGCAAAGATTTAATATTGTCCTCTTTTGCAATTTGTTCAGTGTGATCAATCATTGTTTTAGCCAGACCATAACCTCTTGCCCATGGCGCTACAAATTGTCTTCTTATACGTGCAATATTTTTCCTAGACTCAATATTGGGGGCCTCATATGCAAGTTGAAGGGTTCCAGCTATAACACCATTAAGTCTTCCGACTATAAGTTTAATATATTTATCCTTGGTTCTTTTAGTCCAGTACTCAATTAAAATATCTCTTGTAGGAACTCTCAACCAACCAAAACCTCCTCCAGCTTTAATCGCTTGTTCAGTGATATTACAAAGGTCTGCCAAATCTACATCTGTAAGTGTTTCAATGTTATCGACCGAGATATTAATTTTTTCTTTTAGTTGCGTAGACATGTTCATACTGTAATAAATTCTTTTAATAAGTTTAATCCTTGGGAGGAACTTTTTTCAGGATGAAACTGAACGCCATATATATTTTCTTTTCCAACAATTGAAGCAAAATTTGTTCCGTACTTAGTTTCTGCCAAAATATTATCTTTATTAGTACAATCGAAATAATAAGAGTGAACGAAGTAATAATCATTTTTATTTGAAATTAAGTTATTTTGTTTAGAATTTGTGGGTATAGCCAAGTTCCATCCCATATGTGGGAGTTTTAAATTATCTTCTGGCAAAAGTTTGATTTGGCCATCTACCCAGCCTAAACCTTCATGAACTCCATTTTCTTCACTTATCTTAGCTAACATTTGCATACCAACACATATCCCTAAAAATGGTTTCTTTTTTATTAATGCAAACTCAGAAAGCTCATCAATCAAGCCGTCTGTTTTTTTTAAACCATTCATACATGTAGAAAAAGCTCCTTGGCCTGGTAAAACAATATGAGTTGAATTTTTTATGTCATTAAGTTTTTTTGAAATTAAAACATCTGCCTCAATATTGTTATCTTTTGCTATCTTAACAAAAGATTTTTGTGCAGACAAAACATTGCCTGAGCCGTAGTCGACAATAGTGATCTTTTTCATTAAAAATTAAAGAGTACCTTTAGATGATGGTATGTTGTCTTTTCTTCTATTATCTATTTCGACAGCAAATCTTAAGCTTTTAGCAAAGGCTTTAAAGCATGATTCAATGATATGATGGTTGTTTTTTCCATACAGGTTTTCAAAATGTAAATTACATTTTGATTCATTTGAAAATGCTTTGAAAAATTCATGGAACAACTCTGTATCCATTTCACCAATTTTTTTTAAACCAAGATTAACATTCCATACAAGCTCTGGTCTTCCACTTAAATCAATAACACATCTTGATAAACATTCATCCATAGGAACATATGAAAAACCATATCTGTTTATTCCCTTCTTATCATCCAGTGCTTTGTTTATAGCTAAAGCAATTGCGTATGCTGTATCTTCAACTGAATGATGAAGATCAACATTTGTATCTCCTTCACATTTTAAATCTACATCTATCAAACTGTGATGGGATAATAATTCAAGCATGTGGTCAAAAAAACCAATTTGAGTTGAAATATTAGATTGGCCAGCGCCATCTAAGTTAACTTCACAACTTATCTTAGTTTCTTTAGTGTTTCTCTCTACCTTACCTTTTCGCATTTTTGCCTAATATCAGTGAAATATGATTTATTCTAGGTAAATTACTTGATAAAAATAATTAAATAGCCATCTTAAGAATTAATGGAAAAAAATATTATTAAATCTACAACTATTGTAGGAATTAGAAAAGACAATCTTGTCGTAATTGCGGGTGATGGTCAGGCTAGTCTTGGTAATACCGTAATGAAATCAAATGTTAAAAAAATTAGAAGGCTTGGTGCCGATGAAACTGTTATATCTGGTTTTGCAGGATCTACTGCAGATGCGTTCGCTTTATTTGAAAGATTAGAGGGAAAGTTAGATCAATATAAAAACCAACTTAAAAGAGCTTGTGTAGAATTAGCTAAAGACTGGAGAACAGATAGATATCTAAGAAGATTAGAAGCAATGATGATCGTAGCTGATAAAGATGTAAGTTTGTTATTATCGGGTACTGGTGATGTAATTGAATCTGATGATGGTATACTTGCAATAGGTTCTGGAGGACCATACGCAAATAGTGCCGCTAAAGCATTAATGAAAAATACAAAAATGGACGCAAAAGAAATTGCTTTAGAATCACTTAATATAGCTGCAGATATTTGTATTTATACCAACCATAATATTATTTCTGAAACAATCGAGCTTTAAATATGGAATCTAGTTTTAGCCCAAGAGAAATTGTTTCTGAATTAGATAAATTTATCATTGGTCAAAACAAAGCAAAAAAAGCTGTTGCAGTTGCTTTAAGAAATAGATGGAGAAGAAAACAACTTGATGATTCTTTAAAAGAGGAAATTGTACCAAAAAATATTTTGATGGTTGGTCCAACAGGTTGCGGTAAAACAGAAATCTCACGAAGACTTGCTAAATTAGCAAACGCACCTTTTGTAAAAGTAGAAGCTACTAAGTTTACAGAAGTTGGATATGTTGGAAGAGATGTTGAGCAAATAATAAGAGATCTGGTTGAAATAAGTATTACAAAAACAAAAATTCAAATGGGCCAAGAAGTAAAGGCAAAAGCAGAAAAAAATGCTGAAGAAAGAATTTTAGATGTTTTGGTTTCTAAAAGCTCAACACCAGCTACTAGAGATAATTTTAGGAAGAAACTAAGATCAGGTGAACTAAATGATAATGAGGTTGAAATTCCAGTTTCAGCTAATGCAAATTTAAGTTTACCAACTATGGATATACCTGGCATGCCTGGTTCTCAAATGGGTATGATTAATTTAGGTGATGTATTTGGAAAAGGTTTTGGTAATCAAAAGAAAATGAAAAAAATGAGTGTCAAAGATTCTCATGCATATTTGTTAAATGAGGAAACTGATAAACTTTTAGATAAAGATAAAATAAATTCAAGAGCATTGGATGATGTAGAACAAAATGGTATCGTTTTTATAGATGAAATAGATAAAATTACTTCTAGGGCCGATAGAACTGGTGCGGACGTATCAAGAGAAGGTGTTCAAAGAGATTTATTACCATTAATAGAAGGCACTGCGGTTACTACAAAATATGGTGTTGTAAAAACAGATTATATTTTGTTCATTGCATCAGGTGCATTTCATTTATCAAAACCATCCGACATGCTTCCTGAGCTTCAAGGTAGATTGCCTATAAGAGTCGAGCTTGATAGCCTTAGCAAAAAAGATTTTAAACTTATTCTTACTGAAACACAAAATAGTTTGATTAAGCAGTATCAAGGACTTCTTGGAACAGAGAAGGTTGATTTAAAATTTGAAGAAGATGGAATTGATACCATCGCTTCTCTATCTACAGAGATAAATCAGAACGTAGAAAATATAGGTGCTAGAAGGCTCCATACCGTAATGGAAAAGCTACTTGAAGAGGTTAGTTATACGGCCTCAGATATAGGCCCTACAGAAATAATAATTAATAAAGAATACGTAGAAAATAGCTTGGGAGAACTTATTAAAAGTCAGGACTTATCAAAGTTTATATTGTAAAGCTCATTTAATTTTTTAATAGTTGTAAAATGAGTATTTTTAAAACCATCAAATTTGAATTACTTATTTTAGCATTAATTACATTAAGTATTTTTGCTACTTTTAATTTAGATCTTTTTTTTTATAGTAATTTTATAAACTTGAGTGAGTGGGTAAATGGAGTTTTTCTAAAAGAATTTTTTTCAGAAATAACAAAACTTGGCAGTTCGTCTTGGTATTTTTTTATTACAATAATAGGTTTTGTTATTTTGTATATAAATAACAAACTTCAAATCATAAAAACTAAATCAGTAAAAAATCTTTCTAATTTTTTTGTTTCTTCTTTTGTTTATATTTTGACAGTAGGGATAATTACTCAAATTATAAAACATGTGGTGGGAAGGCCCAGACCAAACCATACTGATTTTGAAGACGTTTTTAGTTTTCAATATTTTACCATGGAGTCAAATTTTCATTCTTTTCCCTCTGGACACTCTTCTACAATATTTATCGTTTGCTTTATTTTGGTTTCTGTTCTTCCAAAATTAAAATATTTTTTTTATTTTTTAGCTTCAATTGTTGCCTTTAGTCGAGTTATTGTGAGCGCACATTTTTTTACAGATATTGTTGCTGGAGCAATTTTAGCTTTAATATTATTTAAAGTTTTAAATAAATTAATAGAAAATAAATATAATAGATACAAATTATCAAATTTAATTCCTGAAAAAAATTCTGAAATTTTTTATTATATTCTAATTTTATTTTTTAGTTGTGTGTTTGTGACTGCCGGCCCATCCTTAGATTTATATGTATCGTCTTTATTTTATAATGGGGAATCACAATTTGAATTACAAAGTTTTGATTTAACTTCAATATTGTTTCGAGACATTTTGTTACCACTAATACTTATTTATATTTTAATTTTACCAATAATTGGGAGATTCTTTAAAATTGATATAATTTTTTTTAATTATAAATTTTCTATTAAGGAATTAGTTTTATTGTGGATTTCTCAAATTATCAGTGTTTTAATTTTTGTTAATCTTATACTAAAAAATTTTTGGGGTAGGGCAAGACCAAACGAAGTAGTTGAGTTAGGTGGAAAAGAATCTTTTTCCCCGTGGTTTGAAATAACCAATGCTTGCGAAACAAATTGCTCCTTTGTTTCAGGTGATGCCTCTGTTGGTTTTTCGATTATAATTCTATATTTAATCACAAAAAATATAATTTTCCTATATGCAAGCTTTGTTGCTGGTTTTGTATTTGGCTTGATTAGAATAATGGCTGGCGGTCATTTTTTAAGTGACATTTTTTTTGCTGGCTTTTTTATTATAATTATAAATATAATTTTATTTGAATTGTATAAAAAATATTATGTTAAATAAAATTTTATTGCCATCATTTATATTTTTACTTTTTTTAAAAATTGGTGCCTTAAATTTTACTACCTTTAATTTGTTTGGTGATGAAGCACAGTATTGGCTATGGTCAAAAGATATTGACTTTGGTTATTTTTCGAAACCCCCTTTTTTGTCCTGGATAATAAGAGTTTATACAGAAATATTTGGCAGTAGTTTTGTTTCATTAAAGCTTCTCCCATCGTTTGTTTATTTATTGATTTCCTGGAGTATTTATAATCTTTTAATTAACGCTGGAATAAACAAAAAAGATTCATTCGCAGGTTGTTTAATTTTTTTATTTATACCCGCTGTTTCTTTTTCATCTTTTATAATTAGTACTGATCTTTTTTTATTATTATTTTGGACACTTTCACTCAATGAATTAGTTAAGATCAATGGTGAACATAGTTTAAAAAATTTTATATTATTAGGTATTTTTCTGGGGTTAGGTTTTTTATCAAAATACGCAGCTATATATTTTGTGATTTGTTTATTTGTTTTAATTTTATTTGATAAAAGATTTAGAAAAATTTTTTTGGATAATTTATTTGGTTTTTGTCTTACCTTTTTATGTGTATTTGTAATTATCGTACCAAATATTATTTGGAACTTTAATAATGACTGGATAACACTTCAGCATACTTCGGATAATGCAAATTTTGGAAATATTGAAATAGATCTCATTAGAGGTTTAGAATTTTTGTTAATTCAAGTTTTAATGTTAGGCCCGTTTATGGTTTTGGGTGGGATATTTGGATTTAATAAATGGAACTATATTCAAAAAATTTTTCTAATATTTTCTATGCCTATAATTTTGATTGTTTTAGTAGAAGCTATTATTGTCAGAGCTAATGCAAATTGGGCTGCTCCAGCTTTAATTTCTTTATTTGCTCTTTTATATATTAGAATTAATAATTCTTTTTTAAAGATAGCTAATTACATGTTTAATTTTATTATCTGCTTAATTCTTTTTGTAATGATTGGAATGAGCTATCCGTCTAAAATTTTTGACCGAATAAGTGGTATAAATGATTATGCTCTAAAAATTTACAGTGGTTCTTCAGATGGTGTTGTAAAAAATATAGTGGTTTCAGATAGGCTTTTATTTTCAAGCCTTAATTTTGAATTAAGAGATAAGGATATTAATTTCTATATGCCACATAAAAAAGGTAGTGAAATATCAAACCACTTTAAAATAGTATCTCCACTTAATAAAAATATAAATGAAAACTTTACTTTAATTGGGAGCCCCTTAGATATTAATTATTTAGAGAAAGAATATAAGGTGTTAAAAATAAATTCACCTGATCAGAAATTTACAAAAAGAAAACTTGATGTTTACGAGGTTGTGTTTGAATAAATTTCTAGTATTTTTTATTATATTTGTAATTAACACATCCTATGCAAATAATTTTAGTGCAGAATATAAAGTCAGCACAACAGGAATAAAAATTGGTAATTTTAGTTGGTCATTAAATATCAATGATAATATTTATCAAACAGAAATTAATTTGAAAAATTCTGGCATTTTTTCACCTTTATATAAATTTGAAGGAAGTTATCTTTCAACTGGGGTTATTGAAAACAACATATTTAAGACCCAGAATTATAAACAGTTTTGGAAAACTAATAAGAAAACAAAAATAGTTAAAATGTCTTTTGATGATTATTTAATTGAATTAAAACAAGAGCCTATAGAAGAAGAAATAGCTAGAGTAGACCTAGAAGAGTTATATTTATATTTTGACCCAATTACCTCTTTTATAAATATTTTAAATGGAGCAAATGAGGCAAAAACAATTGATGGGAGAAGAATTTACACACTTAAACAAAACAAAAGTGAGGATGGAAATATAATTTTAGAAATTGAAGACTATGTAAATATTTGGGCCGACCATAAAAGAAATGATTTAAAAAAAATTGAATTTTTAGTTAAAGATGATTTGCTTCCATATGAAATTCTTATTCATTTCAAAAAAAGAGTATTTAAGTTAGAAAGAATTTAAAACTTTCTTTTCCTTAAATAGACAAAAAGAGCTCCGTCACCCCCATGTTCAAAACCCGCATCTTGATATGTTAGGATATATTTCTTAAGATTGTCCTCGTTTATCCAGTTTATTATTGAATTTTTAATCTTTCCATAGAAAAGTTTAGGGTTTGTGTCTTGCTCATTTTGATTTTTTTTATGAACACCCTTTCCAGTAATTATAAGCAAACATCTTTTATTCTTGTTATAATTTTTTTTCACCTCACTTATAAATTTTTCATGTGCTTCGACTAAACCGAACCCGTGAAGATCAATTCTTCTGTCTATATTAATTTTTCCTCTCTTAAGCTCCTTATTAACCTCACCAAATGATAATTTAAACTCTGAGCTACTAACTTTGTGTTCAGTTATTATTTTTTTGCTGGTATTTTTAGTATTAGTTTTTTTATCTAATTTTACATTTTTTTTATTAGTTGTTTTCGTTTTAACTATAGAGGTATCTTTTTTAAAAGGTTTTACACCTTTCATATTTTTTAGAAAAAAATCTTCATCCATTATTTTTTTGTATAGTTTTTAATTAAATTCTTTACTCTTTCCGGTGTTTGCAAATACCACAAGCTATCTAACATCTCTAGTGATGCCATGAATTTTTGTTTTTTGTTTAGAAAATAAAGCATTTTCTTAAATTTAGAGACACCTTTTGCTCCAAGTTGAAAAATTATTTCTATTAATAGTTCCTTCTCTGGAGTTGTGTGATTTTTTTTAAAAAATTTTTTTTTATATTGTTTGTGTGCTTTTTTAAAGTCTATCTCAAACAATTCTTCAAAATATTTTTTTTTAAATTTTTTAATGTAATATTTATTTTCTTTTTCTGTAATAAGATGACCATAACCAATAGTATAAAACCCTAATTGATCTTGATAAGGCTTGTCAGAATAACCCTCGTTTTTTTTAATTCGGTCTTTGAGCTCTTTAAAGGACAAATATTAAGTTTGGGTTAATATCCATATAGGACTAGAGGAGTTTAGTGGTTTTTCAAAAGTCCAAGTGTCTTTATTTTTAACAATAGAAGCCTCATCGTTATTTAACATCTGTTCACTAATAAAATTGACCGATATTGATATTGTGTCATTTTCTACTTTTGCATCTGCGATGCCCTCTACAATAAGTGAATAAAATTGTGATTCTGGATTGTTTGTTTTTTCATCAATCGCTTTTTCAAAAGCAGAATACACATCTTTGGACACAAGATTTTTCAGAGTTTTTTTATCTCCATTGTTGAAAGATGAAATTATAATTTCAAATGCTTTCTTGGCACCGTCAAGAAACTCCCTGTGATTAAAATTATTTACTTTTTTATATACAGCTTCAAGCTTTGTCTCATTATCCATTAGTGATGGTATTTTTTGAACATCCTCTTGTTTTTTGGTTTCTTGAGGTTTTGGCTCCGAAATATTTTTTTGAAATCCTGTTCTTTTCCCTAGAACACTCCTCAATCTATAAATAATAAATCCAGCAATAGCTGCAAAAATTAGAATATCAAAAAATTGAAGGTCGCCGTAAATCATTTGATTTTAATATAATAACTTTTTCAAATATTAATAGTTATATTTTTTCCAAAGGGGGTTTTTTAGTTTTTTTAACATTTCTTTGTGAGCAAGATAATCTTCCTTATTAACCTCTATAATTTTAGTTTTGGTTTTGTTTTTGTTGTTAATTTGTGTGTTTTTTTCATCAATGTTTGAATTCAGCTCCATAGAGAATTGCTTACCTCCTCTTAACTCTAAATAAACTGCGGCTAGAAGTTGGGAGTCAAGTAAGGCTCCGTGAAATGATCTATCTGATAAATCAATGTTAAATCTTCTACATAAATAGTCGAGATTAGCTATTCTTGTATTTAGAACTTCTCTTGCAAGAGTAACTGTATCAACCACAGGATTATCTAAATGAGGTATTCCTAATATTGACAACTCATTATTTATAAAACCTAAATCAAATGATGCATTGTGAATTATCAAAGTGTCGTTTTTCAAAAAATTTAAGAACTCCTTATGGTTTTCTTCAAATGGTTTTTGTTGATTAAGAAAATCGTCTGAAAGACCCACGATATTTTTTGCCCCTTCGCTTATACTTCTGTCTGGTTTGCAATAAAATTGGAGTGTGTTTCCTGTAGGAACATAGTTTTTAAGTTCCACACAACCAACTTCAATTATTCTGTCACCGGTCTTATAATCAAGGCCTGTGGTTTCTGTATCAATTACTATTTCTCTCATTGTTTTAACTAAAGTTTACTTATTAGCTTATTAATCTTAATTTTATAATCCTTTAATGTCGAGTTGTTATAAATAACATAATCAGATTTCTTTTTTCTTATAATATCTGATGTTTGAGATCGAGTTATATTCTTAAATTGGTTTTCAGTCATTTTTCTTGTTTTTTTTAATCTTTTTAATCTTACTCGTTTGGAGGCTATTATCGATATTACTTTGTTGAACTGTTTCTCTAAATTGTTTTCAAATAATAATGGTATGTCAATAAATATTAATCTAGTTTTTTTTTGTTTTTCTTGTTTTATAAAATCAGACCTTTTTTTTCTAACTATTTTAAATATGTATAACTCGAGCTTTTTTCTTATCTGTTTATTTTCAAAAATAATCTTTGATATAATTTTTTTATCTATATTTTTTTTTGAAATGGACTTAGACAAACCTATGGTACGTAAATAAGTAACAAATTTTTTTTCAGGGTTTTTATATATTTTGGCCACCTGCTCATCTGAGCTGTGAATTTTAAAACCTTTTTCTTTTAATTTACTACAAAAGGTGGATTTACCCGATCCTATACCGCCTGTTATTGCTATAGTTTTTGTCATTAAATTTTTTTATAAATAGCGTTAAGCATTTTTGCATCTACGGTTGGATTTTTACCAAACCAAATTTTAAAACACGGTTTGGCCTGTTCTATCAACATTGATATTCCATAAATCTTTTTATTCTTCGGAAACTGTTTGAGAAATGAGGTGTTTTTTGGGCTGTAAACAATGTCGCTTACAATTGTGGATTTTGTAATAAGTTTTAAGTGTTTTTTCAGCATAGGGTTTATTGGTGTGGTATTAATTATTAAAAAAACTCCTTCAAGGTGTGTTTCAAGATCACTATATTTTTTTGTATACTCAGTGTTTTTTGAATACTTAATTTTTTTCTTAGATCTGTTGAAAATTAAAATATTCTTAAACCCCCTATTCTTTAAAACATAGTGAATGGCGTGTGATGCGCCCCCATAACCCAGAATAATAACTTTTCTGTTTTTGGTTTTTTTTATATTTGGTAGGGTTTTGTAATATCCTGTCCAATCAGTATTTGTCCCATTTATAGTTTTTTTATTTGTTACACAGTTTACAGCACCAATTTTTTTTGCATGAGGGTCTATTTTGCCAAGGTGTTTGATAATTTTGTTTTTAAATGGGATGGTTACATTTAGACCAAGCGTATCTTTTTTTTCCAAAACATCTTTTATTTTTTTATGAAAGTTTTTTTCTGTAAGCTCTAAATATCCGTAGCTTGCTTTAATGTTGTATTTTTTAAACCAATAGTTAAATATTGTTGGTGAAAGACTTTTAGATGCTTTGTTCCCAACTACGTAAAGTTTTTTCATTTTTTTGAATATAAATAATCTAGTAAATTAAATAAAGGTAATCCCATAACATTAAAATAATCTCCTTTTATGCTCTCAATAATATTTGGCCCTAAACTTTCTATTTGATAACACCCTACAGAGCTTAGTATTTGTTTGCCTGTTTTTTTTAGATATATATTTATTTCGCTGTTATTAAGTTTTCTTATTTTAACATGAGTTTTTTCGTAATTTTCCCAAATCTTAGATCCATTTAAGCAAATAGTTAGTCCAGATACTATTAGGTGTGTCTTTCCTGATAAAGACCTGATTTTTTTTTTGGCTTTTTCAATAGAATTTACTTTATCTAAAATTTTTCCATTATGATAAATAACAGTATCACAGCCTAAAACAATTTTATTAGCATACAGTTTTTGTCTACTTACACTTCTTGCTTTTTCATAAGAAAGTTTTTTTGCAAAAATCTCAGGCTTTGTTTTTCTATTAATGTTTTTTTTAATATCCTCTTCGTTGCAATTTGGTTTTTTTTGTGTGAAATTTAATCCTGCATTTTTTAATATTTTGTATCTAGATTTGCTTGAACTGGCTAATATAAATTTTTGGTGCATAAGTGTGTTAATAAAAATTATAGTTATAAACACTATTAGATATAATTTGAATTTAAGAAATAGTTCTTTTGTTTTAAAAATGTGTTGTTAACAACTTAATAAATTGTCTTAATATTATGAGGTGGTTGTTAATACATTTATTATACAAAATTAATAACAAGTTATTAGAAATTTATTAAATTGTTAATTATTTAAAAATAATAATTTTTTTTCAATATTCTTTAAATTAACATATTTATTAGTGTTGTTATTCATATGTTGGTAAATAAAGAATGATTAAATAATAAAGCAGTAATTAAGCTTTTTAACCTTACAACTAATACTACAATTAAATATATAAATTATATATTTATTATTATTTTGACATTAACTTCAATTTTGATTATTAAAATATTTCATTTCTAAACTACCCCAACAACATTATGAACTTACAGGAATTAAAAGGAAAAGAACCCCAAGAGCTTTTAAAACAGGCAGATAAGCTCGGTATAGAAAACCCGTCATCTCTTAGAAAACAAGACTTGATGTTTTCAATTTTAAAAACAATTGCTGAAGAAGGTGAAATTATTACTGGTTTAGGGGTTATTGAAATTATGCAAGATGGTTTCGGTTTTTTAAGGTCCTCAGAGTCAAATTATCTTCCAGGACCAGATGATATCTATATTTCTCCATCTCAAATTAAAAAATTTAGCTTAAGAACGGGTGATAGTGTTGAAGGTGAAATTAGATCTCCAAAGCAAGGAGAAAGATATTTTGCCATAACTAAAATTAATAAAATAAACGGTCAAGAAACTGATTTAGTTAAGAACAGGGTTAACTTTGAAGATTTAACACCATTGTATCCTGAAGCAAGGTTCAAACTTGAACAAGAAAAACCAATGCCGGATAATACAGAAAGAATAATTGATATTATTGCTCCTCTTGGAAAAGGACAAAGACAACTAATTGTTGCACAACCTTTCACTGGTAAAACAATAATTATGCAAAAAATTGCTAATGCTATAACTGCTAATAGTCCAGACGCTAAACTAATTGTTCTGCTAATTGATGAAAGACCAGAAGAAGTTACAGACATGCAAAGATCAGTTAAGGGTGAGGTAATTAGTTCAACTTTTGACGAACCTGCTTCACGCCACGTTCAGGTTGCTGAAATGGTAATTGAAAAAGCTAAAAGACTGGTTGAATATAAACATGATGTTGTAATCCTTCTTGATTCAATCACGAGGCTTGGGAGAGCTTATAACACTGTTGTACCATCTAGTGGAAAGGTATTAACAGGCGGTGTTGATGCCAACGCCTTACAAAGACCAAAAAGGTTTTTCGGAGCTGCAAGAAATGTTGAAAAAGGTGGATCACTCACAATTATTGCTACTGCTTTAATAGATACTGGCAGCAGAATGGATGAAGTTATATTTGAAGAATTTAAAGGCACCGGTAATAGTGAAATGGTCCTAGATAGAAAACTTAGCCAAAAAAGAACCTATCCAGCTTTTGATATTGGTAAGTCAGGAACAAGAAAAGAAGAATTATTACTTGATAAAGACGAGCTTGGAAAAATATTTATTTTAAGAAAAATATTAGCACCAATGGGAAGTACTGAAGCCATGGAGTTCCTGTTAGATAAAATGAAAAATACAAAAACTAACAGTGAGTTCTTCCAAAGCATGGGAACTAAATAAATATAATTTTTTCTTTTTTTTTCTTTTTTTTTCTAATAAAAAAAATTGTGTTTTTTAAAAAATTTTTAACTTTTCTTTTTTTAATTTTATTTTTTTCCTTAAACACTCAAGCAAATCAGTTTAGAGAAAAAGCAGACAAACTAGGTATCACCCTTTCAGGACATTTTATAGACGAAACACTTAAAAACCAAAACGGAAAGTATGTTTTGCCTAGTAACTCATGGTTTAAAAAAAATATCAACTCAGACAAAGCAATTTTTTACAAATCTGGATCAGCTTTTGGTGATTGGAATGGAGATAATAAATTAGACTACCTTGGTTTTGGTGCAGGTCATAGGTGTGGTACCGGTGGTACAACAGGAAACTTCACTCAATCAGAAGGAAGGCAGGGTTGTGCTAATGGAAATGCCCTTTATAACCCTGTAATACCATACTTAATAACAAGCGGTTTCACTTTTAATAAAATTCAAAATCCAAATTTTTTTAATTACAATGGATCAGATGAAAAAGGCTATGCAAGCTCTCTTCAGAGAATGATCATTGATGATTTTAATGGTGATAACATAGATGATATATTTCACCCAAATGCGTCAGTGCAGCTGATAGATAAAAGTTTCAGTTATGAAAGCCCAAACCATGTTCTCGTTTCTGAAAAATCTTTTAGCTGGGTAAAATCAAAACACACAGGCTATCTAACAGATAAAGAACACAATCTTTATTTAGGATTTTCTCACGGGTCTGATGCAGGAGACATAGATAATGACGGTGATGTTGATGTTATTACTTCTGAATTTAAAGGAACAGTTTGCCACTTTAATGATGGAGAAGGAAACTTCAATGCTGTCTTATGTACGAAACATGGCAGTCAATCTATAACAACAGGAGACTTCAACAATGATGGTTTTTTAGATATCGTGTCTTCACACGGTTTCTATAATCCTAAATACTCAAAATATTCACCTCAAAAATGGTCTGATAAATCTGTAGAAAAAACAGTATTAATGCATGGTGATGGAACAGGAAAATTTAAGATTGCTCAAAGGCTTAAACCAGCAAAAGATGGCAAGTTTATTTTTTCTACTGTTGCGGAAATGACATCATTTGATTTTGATAACGATGGCGATGTTGATATTATAAGTTCCGTTGTTGGCCCTTTTTATTCAGGATCCTCTTGGGTAGCTTATGAAAATATAAATGGAAAGTTAAAACTTTCTGACAACAACATCCATTTAAAACCGCTTGACGAATGGCAAAATCCAAAAAAATGGGGATCAATGGTAAAAGATGAGCACTCGCACCCCTGGAACACCTACTGCAATAAAAGTATTCTTATTGATGTTAATAGTGACGGCTTAATGGACGCTATGTGTTCAGCAATGGCACAGGACACAAGAAGCGCAAATATATTTCTTGTTAATAAAGGAAATATGCAGTTTGATATTTTACAACCCGACCAAGTAAATCAGTGGGTAGATTGGTTAGAATAAATTACAATCCAAATATATACTTAGATTAATTTTTTCTTATTTACTTAATATCATCTTGGGTTTAATTCCCAAAAAATGAAAGCTTCCAAAGAGACGATTTTTGCCCTTGCCACGCAAAGAGGTAAATCAGGTATAGCTGTTTTTAGGATTTCGGGAAAAGGCTCCCATACAATAATTAAATCAATATCTTCTAAAAAAAAATTTAAAACAAACTTTGCAACATTAAATAATTTATTAGACGGAAAGGGCGTTATAGATCAGACGCTAACAACTTTTTTTAAATCACCAAAAAGCTATACAGGTGAGGATATGGTGGAAATATCTTGTCATGGAAGTATTTCTGTAATTAACAAAATAACTAAAACTCTATTAAAAAAACAGATCAGGCTTGCTGAGCCTGGAGAGTTTACCAAAAGAGCTCTAATCAATGATAAGCTTAGTGTTATAGAAGCTGAAACAATTAATGATTTAGTTAATGCAGAAACAGAAAATCAAAGAAAGACAGCCATTAGTAATTTAAGTGGAAATTTAGATAAACTAGTTAATGAAATATCAAATAAACAAAAAAAACTTCTGGCAGATATAGAGGCCATAATTGATTTTGCTGATGAAGACCTTCCTAAAGAAATATATAAAAATATAAAAGAACAAAATAAGAACATATATAAACAAATTGAAAATATTATCGAAAGATCAGCTTTATCTAGACAAATCCATGACGGTTTTACAATAACAATTATTGGAAAGCCAAATACAGGAAAATCTTCCTTTATTAATTATATTAATAACAAGGAGGTTTCTATAGTTACAAATATACCTGGAACTACAACAGATTTAGTAAGCTCTTCGCTAGATATACAAGGAGATAAATACACATTTATTGATACAGCGGGAATAAGAAAATATAAGAATTTAATTGAAAAAATAGGTATTGAAAGATCTTTAGAGAGTGCTGAAAAGTCTGATTTAAATATAGTTTTTCTCAAAAATAATGAAAAGAAAAACTATAGTAAAATTAAATCAAAAATATTTGTTAAATCAAAATATGATACTAATAAAAAGAAAATTAGCGGGGTGCATAGCATTTCATCAGTATCTGGTTATGGAATTGAGCCTCTTATTAAAACCATATCTTCAAAATTAAAGAAAAAACCAATTTCTGGACCAGTCTTTTCACGTGAAAGACATATGGAAAGCCTAAAGAAATCCCTTTTACTACTTAAAAGTTTAGATTTAAAAGAAATAGATATTGCTGCTGAAAATGTTAGAAGATCAATTATGTATATTGATGGAATTAATCAAAAATTTGATATTGAGAAAATTTTAGATATAATATTTAGTGATTTTTGTATAGGGAAGTAATTTCACGTGAAAAGAGATATGGACAATAAATTTGATGTAATTGTAATTGGTGGGGGGCATGCAGGCGTAGAAGCAGCATGCTCATCAGCAAGAACTGGATCAAAAACAGCTTTAATTACTCATAAAGTTGATAAAATAGGAGAAATGTCATGCAATCCTGCAATTGGAGGTCTTGGAAAAGGACATCTTGTAAAGGAAATAGATGCTTTAGATGGAATTATGGCTAAGGCTACAGACAGATCTTGTATACAATTTAGGATGTTAAACTCGAGTAGAGGTGCTGCTGTAAGAGGTCCAAGGGCTCAAACAGACCGTATTTTATATAAAAATGCCATAAATCAGCTTGTATCTGAGCAAAAAAACCTTCAAATTATTGAGGGGTCAGTAGAAGATTTAATTGTTTTAAATAAAAAGGTAAATGGAGTTATTTTAGGTGATAACAAAAAGATATCATCCAAATCTGTGGTTTTAACTACAGGTACTTTCTTACAAGGACTAATAAGAATAGGCTCTGAGAAGCAAGAAGCTGGAAGAGTTGGTGATAAGGCCTCAATAAAGCTTGCAAAAAGGCTTAAAGACCTAAAGTTTTCAATAGGCAGATTGAAAACAGGAACGCCACCAAGATTACTAAAAAAAACTATAAATTTCAATGACTTAAATGAACAACAACCAGACAAAAAGCTTGTTCCATTTTCTTTTATTAACAGAGATATCCACATTCCTCAAATATCTTGTTTTATTACCCATACTAATAAAAACACACATGAAATAATCGCTCAGAATCTTAACCTATCACCAATGTATTCAGGGGAAATACAGTCGATGGGAGCTAGGTATTGCCCATCAATCGAAGATAAGATTCATAAATTTAAAAGCAAATCATCACACCAGATTTTTTTAGAGCCAGAAGGATTAGACAGTGATTTAATTTATCCAAACGGAATATCTTCTTCTCTTCCAACTGAAATCCAAGAGCAATTTGTTAGGACTATTAAAGGTTTAGAGAGTGTTATAATTACACAACCCGCTTATGCTATTGAATATGATTTTGTTGATCCACAAGAATTAACACACTCGCTTGAAACAAAAAAAATAAAAAATTTATTTTTTGCAGGACAAATAAATGGAACAACTGGATACGAAGAAGCCGCATCACAAGGTATAATAGCTGGGATAAATGCATCACTTAAAACAACATCTAACAAAGAATTTATAATACCTAGGTCCTCGGGTTATATAGGTGTTTTGATAGATGATTTGGTTACAAAAGGAACCAAAGAACCATATAGAATGTTTACTTCAAGATCTGAATACAGACTATTGCTTCGAGCTGATAATGCAGATTTAAGACTTACACCTCTTGGAATTGATATAGGTTGTGTTGATATAGATAGGCAAAGACAGTTTGAAAAAAAATCCAAAAGGATAAAAGAGGGGTTTAGGTTAGTTAAAAACCACAAATTCTCACCAGACGCACTTCTTAAAAAAGGGATAAAAATAAATAAAGATGGAAAGAAAAGAAATATCATAGACCTTTTATCGTTTTCTAATATTACAACCCCTAAGCTTAAAAAAATACTTCCTGAATTAAGCGGTTTAGAAGATGATGTAATAGAACAAATAGAAATTGAAGCTAAATATGCAGGTTATCTTGATAGACAAAGAATGGATATACAAGATTTTGAAAAAGAGGAAAATTTAAAAATTCCTAAATCAACTAACTATAAATTAGTTGGAAGTTTATCTAATGAGATGGTAGAAAAATTATCTAAAATTAAACCACCTACTCTTGGAGCGGCCTCTAGAATATCAGGTGTAACACCTGCAGCCACTATAGCCCTGCTCAGATATATTAAAAAAAATAAAAATAAAAAAGCTGCATAATTTGGATAAAAATACTGTAATAAAAAAATATAATCTTAGTAGAAAGCAAATTGATTTAATCGATAACTACATTCTGAAGTTAACAAAAAGTAACCAAGTACACAATTTAGTAGGGCCTTCTACAATTGATGTTGCTTGGGATAGACATATTAATGATTCATTACAGTTGTCTGAATTTATTTTGAAAAAAAATGCATCAATAGTAGATTTTGGCACTGGTGCGGGCTTGCCAGGGGTGATCTTAAATATTTTTGGATATTCAAATATATTGTTGATTGACTCTAAGATGAAAAAAATAAACTTTATTAAAGAATTTGCATTCGAGCAAAATTTAGAAATTAAAACCATTTGCACAAGGGTTGAGAAAATCAAAAATCAAAAATTTGATTTTATTATCTGCCGAGCTTTTGCTTCACTACCAAAATTATTAGATTATTCACGTTTTTTTTATAAAAAAAATACTTCATCTCTTTTTCTAAAAGGAAGAAGTGTTAAGAAAGAAATACATGATGCAAAAAAATACTTCAGCTTTGAATACAATCTTTATCCAAGTCAAAGCGAGGGTAATGGGTATGTGTTAAAAATTAACAAATATAAAAAATTGTGAAAAAAATAATTTCTATATCTAATCAAAAAGGCGGTGTTGGTAAAACTACAACCACAATAAACCTAGCCACTTCATTAGCCGCAGTTAAAAAGAATGTTTTAATAGTCGATGCTGACCCACAAGGTAATGCTAGCACGGGACTTGGGCTGACCTACAACGATAGAAAACCATCGATTTATGAAATGATTCATGAAAAAAAGCTTCTTACTGAAGGAATAAAAGAAACACTAATTCCTGGTCTAAAAATAATTGCAGCAAACACAGACCTGGCCGCAGCAGAGGTAGAGTTAACAAATTTTGAAAACAGGGAATTTGTGTTTAAGTCAATTTTTAATGAAATTAATAATTTTGATTTTATTTTTGTAGACTGTCCACCAGCGCTTGGTTTACTAACCATCAATTCATTAGTAGCATCTGATACCACACTAATCCCCCTTCAGTCTGAGTTTTTTGCCTTAGAGGGCCTCTCGGCACTGATGAAAACAATACAATTAATTCAACAAAACTTTAACAACAATCTTCAAATCGAAGGAATACTATTAACAATGTTAGATAAAAGAAATTCACTTAGCTCATTGGTTGAGAAAGATGTTAGGCGGCATTTTGGTAATCAAGTATACAAAACAACCATTCCACGAAATGTTAAAATATCTGAAGCCCCAAGTCATGGTAAACCAGCATTGGTATACGATACACAAGCCGCAGGTTCTTTAGCTTATATTGAGCTTGCAAAAGAAGTCATTTTAAATCAAAATAAAAACCATGAATAAAGAAAATAAACTAGGCATGGGGTTAGGAGTGCTTCTCTCAACACCTAACAACAAAAAAGAAAGCACTAACGGGATCAAAAAAATAAACATATCTCAAATAATACCAAACCCATCCCAACCAAGAAAAAATTTTAAAGATGAAGATCTTAAACAGCTTTCTTCATCAATAAAAAACCAAGGTTTAATTCAACCAATAATTGTCAAACCAACAACAGACAAACAATTTCAAATTATTGCTGGCGAAAGAAGATGGAGAGCGTGTCAATTAAACGGCATGCATGAAGTAGATTGTGTTATAAAAGATCTTGATGACACAAATGTTTTAGAGGCTGCTTTAATTGAAAATATTCAAAGAGAAGACCTAAACGTTATTGAAGAGGCTAATGCTTACAAAGGACTAATTGAGATTAAAAATATTAATAATGAGAAACTTGCGCAATTAATTGGGAAGAGCGCAAGTCATGTTTCAAATATTTTACGCTTATTAGAGTTAGACAAAAAAATACAACAAATGGTAATTGATGGCGATCTTTCTATGGGGCATGCACGAGCTCTTATAGGTGTCCCAGATGCTTTAAATAAAGCAAAAGATATAATTGATAAAAAGCTTAGCGTAAGACAAATAGAAAAAATTACCTCTGAGTATAAAAAGAACAAAACAAAAAAATCTTTAAAGGACCCAAATATTATAGATTTAGAAAAGGAACTTTCTGATAAAATAGGGTTAAAAACATCTATACAATTTAATGATAATGGGTCATCCGGGTCTCTTACTCTTTTCTATTCTGACTTAAACCAATTAGACGATTTAATGAAAAGACTTAAGAAATAGTAATTTTTTTTATATTTAATAGAAATCTAAAACCAGAAATTAGAGATAAATCACCATTTTTCCTTAAAAGCTTTTCGTTGGAAAATAATAACTTTAATAACAACTTTTTCTTCTTTTGATTGTATCTTTTAAATATATCAATCAAGAAATTTTTCTCCTTAAACAGATACACAGGAATTTTTTTTCGGTATTCTTCTTCATTTATACAGTCTATTATTAGTTGGCAAAAAAACTTTGAGTAATAATAAAGCTCACTAACATCAGATTTACTTATAATTTTCTCCCTATACACAGCAGTTATTTCCCTGTTGCTTTTTAATAGGGAGAAAAAGACACTCTCTTTTCCCGAGCTGTCAACTGATAGTAATTTTTTTACATTAAAAAGGTTAACATTATCTTGATTCAATTGAAAAAGTTTATTTAGGCTATTTTCTAAAAATGCATATTTGTTGTCTAGTTTTTCTATTAAAAACCAATACAGGCTTTCTTCTAAATTTATTTCTGCAGTTTTTAAAAATTTATTTAAAATTTTAATCTTTGATGCCTTATCTAATTCGTAACAATCAAATAAATAAGACTCTTTATCTTCAATAAATATTTTTTTAACTTTCTTAATTTTTTGTGAGTTTTCTTGAACAAAAATAAACACAGAGTCGTTATCACGAAGAATGTTTAAGCTTTGTTCATCAACATCTTTACAGCCTTTTACCAAAAAAATCTTCTTTTCTCCAAACAAACCCACCTCATCTACAAACTCATTAATACTATCAATTTTTGTCAAACTTGCATTTTCATTTAATTGATAACTATTAATTATCTCTGCAACAATTTTTTGTATTAGTGTAACTTCATTTCCACTAACAAAATAAAATTTTTTGTTTGTTTTAAAATCTTTGTTTAATAAAATATTAAGTGGATCGATCTTCATTAACAACTATCTATATCAATCGTTGATAATGATGAGATAAATCGGTCTAAATTTTTACTTACAGCAAGCTCATATTTTTTTTCTAAAGAAGCGTCTGTGCCATAATTGTATCCTAATGATTTAGGAATAATTGAAAAAGTTGAAAGAAATTCTTTTTCATAAGTTGAGCAGTTGTCTTTAATTAATGTAATTTTATACAAGAATTTTAATTCATATCTTAAATTTGATGTGGCTTGATTAGTTTCTACCGATCTTTTGGTTTGCTTCTCTTCAATGTTTATTAAAAGTGAATATTTTTTTTCTTTATTGTCTCCAAATAACAGAGGAATATAAGATTTTATTATTGGTAAGTCTTTTCCTTCAACTTTAACATTTGATTTATTAAACAGTGGATTAGTAAGATCTTTATCATTATCATAAACAAACTCTACATAACTACATGAATTTAATATAATAAAAAATATAATAATTAAAACTTTGTTCATCAAACAACTAAATTTATTATTTTTCCAGGTACATAAATTTCTCTTACGATTTTTTTGTCCAATATATTTTTTTTGATTTTATCACTATTTTTAGCAAAACTTAATATTTCTTCTTTTGACAAGTTTTCAGCTATTTCTATTACTTCTTTAGTCTTACCATTAATTTGAATAGCTATTTTTAACTTATTTTTTTTATTAACCATTTCTTCTGCCCACGTTTGGTTTATGCACAGCCCTTTGTTTTTTTTAATGCTAAACCACATCTCTTCACTTATGTGTGGAACAAAAGGTTGTAAAATTACAGAGAGTCTTTTTAGAGACCACTCATAATTTTTTTCTGATATTATGTTTGTTGATAATGCCTCATTTAAAATATTAACATACTCATAAATTTTTGCGACAGATTTATTGAATTGAAACGCCTCTATGTTTTCTGATACTTCGTTTATAATTATTTTTAAATTTTCTATAACTTCGTAATCATTAATTTTTTTTGATTTATAACTTTGAAACTTTATTATTAACTCATACAATTTATTTATAAATTTATACGAAGCTGCTATCCCCTTTTCAGACCACTGCAGATCTCTTTCAGGCGGACTATCAGACAACATAAACCACCTAGCTGTATCTGCCCCGTACAAATTTATAATATCACTTGGATCGACAACATTTTTTTTTGATTTACTCATCTTTTCAATTTTACCAGTTTCTATATCAAAGCCATTTACATCTTTTGGTTTGCCATCAATTATTTCTACATCTTTTGGTTCTATCCATTCTCCATTTTTATTTTTATATGTAATGTGTGTCACCATTCCTTGAGTGAACAAACCTTTGAAAGGTTCATTTAGATTAAAGTAATTTAGATCTCTTAGAGCTTTCGTAAAAAATCTTGAATAAAGCAAATGAAGTATTGCGTGCTCGATACCACCTATATACTGATCAACTGGTAACCAGTAATCTATATCTTCTTTATCAAAAGGATTATCGTTTCTTGCATTACAATATCTAAAATAATACCAAGATGACTCAAAAAATGTATCAAAGGTATCAGTTTCCCTATACGCTTTCATTCCAGTTTTTGGACACACGGTTTCGTTCCAGCCAGGAATATTATTTAACGTTTTTGATGATTCACCAAAGTTCTCAACTTCAGGAAGCTTTACTGGAAGCTCATTTTCTTCAACTGCCAACACTTCACCATCTTCTCTATAAATTATTGGTATTGGACAACCCCAAAATCTTTGCCTTGAAATACCCCAGTCCCTTAATTTAAAGTTAGTTTTTTTTCTTCCTATCTGGCTCTTTTCAATCTGCTCAATTATTTTATATTTCGCGTTTTCAACACTTAGTCCGTTTAAAAAATCTGAATTTATAATCAACCCATCATCTGTAAAGGCAATATCTTTGATTTTAAAACTACTTTGTTCAGCATTAATAGGTTTTACAACAGGAATAACATCTAAATTATATTCATTAGCAAATTCTAAATCTCTTTGATCGTGTGCAGGACATCCAAAAATTGCACCAAGCCCGTATTCTTTTAAAACAAAATTTGCGACAAAAATTGGAATTTTTTTTCCTTTAATAAAAGGGTGCATTGCTAATAAACCAGTATTAAACCCTTTTTTGATTTTTTCTGGATTTAAATTTTTACACTCTTTAATAAAGTTAGCCAAACCTTTGTTTTTTGAGGCAATATCTTCAGATAATTTATGCTCACCAGATAATGCAATAAAAGTTGCGCCGAAAATAGTATCAGGTCTTGTTGTAAACACAGTAATAACACTATCTACACCAGATATTTTAAAGTCAATTTCAGCACCAACAGACTTACCAATCCAATTAGACTGCATAACCTTAACCTTATTTGGCCAACTGATTAATTTATCTAAATCTTTTAGTAACTCATCTGAATAATTACTTATTTTTAGAAACCATTGTGAAAGTTTTTTCTTTTCAACAGTCGCACCAGACCGCCAACCCTTCCCATCAATAACTTGTTCATTTGCAAGAACAGTTTTATCAACAGGATCCCAGTTTACTTCAGCCTCTTTCTTATATGCAAGGCCGGCTTTAAACATATCGATAAAAAACTTTTGTTCATGTTTGTAGTAATCGGGGTGGCATGTTGCAATTTCTCTTTTCCAATCTAAAGATAAACCCATCTTTAATAACTGGTTTTTCATAGTTTTTATATTTGCATATGTCCAGTTTTCAGGGTGTTTGTTTTCTGTTAATGCAGCATTTTCAGCAGGCAAACCAAACGCATCCCACCCCATAGGATGAAGAACGTTGAAACCTTTCATTCTTTTATATCTTGCAACAACATCACCCAATGTATAGTTTCTTACATGGCCCATATGAATTTTACCTGAAGGGTAGGGAAACATTTCTAAAACATAGTATTTTTTTTTATTTGTATTTTTTGTTGTATTGAAAACATTTTTAGCAGACCATGTGTCTTGCCATTTTTTTTCAATTAATTTATGATTGTATCTTGATGACACTTATTTAGCTTGACTGAAGTCTTAATTTTTTCGCTTTATTTAATATAGCGTTTTCAATTTTTACATTATTATTTTTATCAATTTTTTTATTTACCCAAATTTGATCTTTAAATTCTTGACAAAATGAAGTTACTTTAAGGTTTCCTATATTAAGTTTTTTTCCTGATATAAAAATATTTAGTTTACATCTTTCACCTTGATTTTCAGTTGTAGAATACCAGTCAGTAATGATTGTTCCTCCAATTGGGTCAGCAGAACTAAGAGGCATAAAATCAATTGTTTCTAATGCACCTCTCCACAAAAATACATTTACCGACATATTATTTATAGCGCCATCAGAATTTTTATTCTCATTATTGCCCAAAATTCCATCAAGAGTTATTCCTCCTCCTAATAAACCACCACCACTTTGAAGTCTTGTTTCAGCATCACTCATGGCTAAATCCATATCTAAAGCTGAGTTAAACTTAGTTCCTGATCTATCTATAATTTTTTGCTTAGTTTGTGCTTTAGACCAAAGTTCTTTCATCTCCTCTTCACTTTTATTGCTATTACAAGAGATAATAAAAACTAAACAAGAAATAAGAAATATTTGAGGTATAAACTTTAACATTCTTACATAATTATTGCATTGGGAAGTAAATGTAAAACATAAAAAAAACGGCACTAATTAAAGTGCCGTTTTCAAAGATATTAAAACTTTAATTAAAATGCCATGTTAGCACCGATGTACCAAGCAGATCCATCGTCAGTTGTTAAACCTTCGTCAGATGAGTCTGTTGAAGTGTAACCAAGAATTGCAGTCACACCTGAAGCTACAGCGTACGAAACACTTGCAGAAGTTACATCTTGTGAGTCGTCAGCACCGTATGATCCACCAATAGTAGTGTCATCTGCTTCACCTGAAGCTATACCAACATTAAATGTTAGATCTCCAGTTACATATTTTACACCAGCTTTAACAACTTCAGCAGTCATTTCATCTGAACCATTATCAGTTAGACCAGCTTTTTCACCATCAGCAAAACCAACAGCAACAGTTAAGTCACCAGTTACGGCACTTACACCAATGTGTACACCACCGTTATCATTGTTAACAGCTACACCGTTACCAGCTTTTGAACCGTCAGCAGCAGAATAACCAGCACCAATTGTTAATGCAGTGTCACCTAAGTCAGTAACATAAGTAGCACCAACCGCAATGTGACTGTCTACTCTATAAGTAGCAGTTGCTGCAGCACCAGTATCAGTTGAAGTTGAGAATGATAATGATAAACCGTCTGCTAAGAAGTCAGCAGCAGTGTGATACTCAATACCAAACGCAGTTGAACTGTTCATAAAGTCCAAACCAGTTGGAGCTTGGTTAGTTGATGTATTAGCTACACCCTCTGAACCAGCTGAACTAGGTACAGATACAGCGTGTGATGAAGATGCGTTACCAGCATTTAATACATCAAGCTTAGAGCCATCAGTAAACGCTAAAGTAAATCCAGCATCATAGTCTTCTTTAGTGTTTTCATCCATTACTTTAAAGCTAGATGAAATAGTCATACCACCATCAGTGGTTTCAGATAATGACACTGTAAAGTTATTGTCATTAATTTGAGCATTGGTGTCAGTTCCACCTGTAGGTGAATCAAACTCCATACCAGTTTTGTGGTTACCACTCATAGTAGCTGTTACAGCTTCAGCAATTGAAGCAGCTCCAAGCGTAGAAACTAGAGCAGTTCCCATTAATAGTTCTTTTTTCATAGTTACTCCTTTTGAGTTAATGAATATTCATTAAATACAAGAAACTAGACTTGTATTGAGAGCTTAGTATTTAAAAATTGAATAAATTACAAAAAAAGCATAATAATTTATTTAATTTTTTTAAAGATTGTTGTTTTTTTACAACACAATAATTTATGTTTAATATTGAAAAATACGATGAAATCAAGGATTTTTTAAAAAAAACCAACAATAATACCAAAATTGTTGCTATTTCAAAAAACCACCCACTTGAAAGTGTATTACAGGCTATCAATTATGGAATTCATATTTTTGGAGAAAACAGAGTCCAAGAGGCTCAAGATAAATTTCAAAACCTCAAAAAAACTAATTCTAAAATACAACTACATTTGACAGGCCCTCTACAAACTAACAAAGTCAAAACAGCAGTTCAATTATTCGATGTTTTTCATACACTTGATAGAGAAAAAATAGCTAAAGAATTTTCAAAACATAAAGAATTATTAAAAAATAAAAAAATTTTTTTACAAATAAATACTGGAAAAGAAAAAACTAAAAGTGGAATTTATCCTGAAGATACTAAAGATTTTTTATTTTTTTTAAAAAACGAAATGAAATTATTGATCTGTGGACTAATGTGTATACCTCCAATTGATGAAGATCCAACATATCATTTTAATAAATTAAAAATTTTAGCAGACAAAAACAAAATTGAAGAACTAAGCATAGGTATGAGTGATGATTATGAGAAGGCAATACCATTCAACCCAGCATATATTAGATTAGGCACAATCTTATTTGGGAAAAGAATATGAAAAGCAGATTAAATATATTTTCAAACACAAGTTTAAAAAATTTTTTGAATACAACTCTATCTCAATACAAAATAAGCATTATGGATTTAGACACTATTGAATACGATAATAAAACTATTGAAGCGAATATTATTATTTTAAATAACAATAAAGAAGTTGATTTAATTAACTTTAGTAAGCTTGGTGAAAATTATCTAATCATGACTAATACTAAAATTTCTAATCTTAAATCTAAAACTACCTTAAAATTTTTAAAAACCCCTATGTCCATAAATTATTTCAAAAGCTCAATTAAAAATTTCTCACAAAATTTAAAAATACAATTTTGCGACATATCAATTGATAATGAAAAGATTATAAATTTGAATAACAAATCCTTTTGCTATCTTACTAAAGTAGAGTTTGAGATTTTAAGCTATTTAATAAGAGAAAAGGAAGCTAGTAAAACATTTATAAAAGAAAACATTCTGAATATCAGATCTAATATTGAAACTAACTCTCTC
The DNA here is from genome assembly GCA_902585605.1 of uncultured Alphaproteobacteria bacterium. Taxonomy (GTDB): domain Bacteria; phylum Pseudomonadota; class Alphaproteobacteria; order HIMB59; genus CACPNW01. The sequence continues at coordinate 352,125 of CACIED010000001.1, read as the reverse complement.
GAAAGTCATCTATCAAGAATTAGAAAAAAAATGAACAAAGTGAACACTGTTGTCCAAATTAAAACAAAAAGCGAAAAATTATTGATTACAGTTTAATTTAACAATTTAGGACTTATTAGTTTAAAAAAATTTTTATCAAATTCTTCATAATACTTATGGTTATAAATTGATAATTTGAGAGTTTCATTATTAATAATTACCTCTAGAGAACGTAATATTAAAGGATTTTTTTCAAAGTATACCCTAATTAGAAAATTATTTTCTTCATCATCAAACCCTATTTTTTCAAGAATTAATTCATTGTCTTCTAACTGAATTAAACTATTTTCAAAAAAAAGAGGATTTCTAAAAATATCATAAAAAAACCAAGCATTTGTATTTCTTGGATTAAAAAATTCGTTTTCTTCAAGTTCATAATTATAATACATTGCCTTGTCTTCATCTAAAATTATTAAAATTTTTGATGGTGAAAAATATTCTGCTCTGACTCTTTTAGTCCCAATATAAACTTTACCCTCACTTAAATCATTTCCATTATTTTGTAAAAAAGAGGCAGAAAAGTTTGTAAGTGAATTTAAATAATTAAAAATTTCTTTTTTATCATTTGTTTTTGAATATGCACTAGAAGCAAATAAAAAAAAAATAATTACAAGATAATTAAATATATATTTATCATCTTTTAAGAACATGTCTTTTACCTGCATTATTTGCTTCACTTATTATTCCATCTTCTTCCATCTTTTCAACTATCCTAGCAGCTCTATTATAACCAATTTGAAGATATCTTTGAATATAGCTTGTTGAAACTTTCTGTTGTTTAATTACTATATCAACTGCCTTGCTATATAAGTCGTCATTATTACTTGAAACCAGATCTTCACCAATTGTAGAAGTCAATTCTTCTTCAGATAGTGATATTTCTTTTTTATAATCAAAAGTGGATTGTTTTTTTATATGAGTAACAACTCTATCAACTTCATTTTCTGATACAAATCCACCATGAAGTCTTTTTATCATACCACCGTTTTCTAGAAACAACATATCGCCACTACCTAATAATTGTTCTGCACCCATTTCATTTAATATCGTTCTGCTGTCAAACTTGCTCGATACTTTGTAACTAATACGACTCGGAAAATTTGCCTTAATTGTTCCGGTTATTACGTCAACACTAGGCCTTTGTGTAGCTGTAATCAAATGAATACCAGATGCTCTCGCCATTTGTGCTAAACGTTGAACTAATGACTCAACTTCTTTACCAGCGACCATCATTAAGTCTGCCATTTCGTCAATTACAACAACAATAAAAGGCATTTTTTCGAGAGGAATTTCTTGTTTTTCAATAATCGGCATTCTAGTATCATCATCTATACCCGTTTGAACTTCTCTATATAATTTTCTTCCTGAAGAAATAGTTTTTAAGACTCTATCATTATAAGAATCTATATTTTTAACATTCATAGAACTCATTAATTTATATCTATTCTCCATTTCTCTAACTACCCACTTAAGAGCAAACACAGCCTTTTTTGGATCTGTAACAACCGGTGTTAATAGATGAGGAATGTCCTCATAAATACTTAACTCTAACATTTTGGGATCAATCAGTATTAATTTACATTCATTAGGTTTAAATTTGTAAAGTATGCTTAATATCATTGTGTTAATTCCTACCGACTTTCCCGAGCCAGTTGTTCCTGCAATTAATAAATGAGGCATCCTCTCTAAATTTGCAAAAATACTTTTACCTGATATATCTTTACCTAATGCTAATTTAAGAGAGTCGTTTCCTATTTCAAATTCTTCCTCCTCAATCAATTCACCAAATAACACACTGTCTCTTTTAGTATTTGGAATTTCTATTCCTAAACTTGTTTTCCCTGGTTGAGTAGAAATTCTAGCTGAAATAGATGACATTGCTCTAGCAATGTCATCTGACAAACCTATTACTTTACTAGATTTTATACCAGCATTAGGGATAAATTCGAACAATGTTACAATTGGACCACTACTGAAACCAATGATTTTTCCCTCAACACCGTATTCAGAAAGAGTTTTCTCTAATTTTATTGCAGCATCAGTATTTATCTTATCTAATTCTTTATTTTTATTATTTTTTAAATTTGACTTTGAGAGAAGATCTTTTGACGGAAGACTAAAACTAAAATTATCCAACTCAAGCTGTTTTTTTAGGTTAGTTTTTATATTATTATTTCTATTTAAACTTACATAATTTTTTTTCTTTATTGTTGGTTCACTTTTTAAAGTTTTTTTGACCGGTCTTTTTTTAATTTTTAAATATTTTAGCAATCCAAATAAAGAAAATAAAAATCTTAAATATTTAAAAACTTTTAAAAAAGTAAAAGCTTTATTTACCCACAAGTAATTTATTTGAAAAGATAAGAAAATTAATATTATACCAAATATCAAAAGTAAAAAATTTATAAGAAAATAAATAAAAACATTTTCTAAGAAATTTAAATTTATACTTGTAAATAAATCGATTAAGAACTGAGAAATTAAACCAGTTTTCAAAAATGTAACGTTAACTGATTTTAAGAAAGTATTAATAAATATTATTCCTATTAGGCCAGCTAAAAATTTTAAAATGAGTAGTCGACTATTTATACCTAAAAATAATTTTCCACCTTCAAGTATCATAAAAAACGCCAAAAGGTAGCTTAGTGTGCCAATAAAGATTAATGAATAACTCGATAAATATGAACCAAAAAAACCTACAAAATTTTCGATATTGTTGACATCAATATTGCTATTAAATTGATTAAAACCAGGATCATTTGAAGAATATGAGTAAAGACTAGCAAAATAGGTTAATCCAAGTGAAAATAAAAATACTCCTAGTGAAAATCTTACAACAAAATTTCTAAATGAACCATACTTGAACATATAGTTAGATTGTAATACATTTAGATTATGGTAATTCGAAGAAAATTATGAAAGAAATTCAATCAAATATTAATATTGTAGGAGGAGGGCTTATAGGAGCTGCAGCGGCTTATTCTCTTTCTAAACTTGGTAACAAAGTAGTTATTTTAGAGCAAAAAGACAAATTTAATCATGAAAAAATTTTAGATAAAAGAACAACAGCAATATCAGAGGGAACTAAAAAATTTTTAGAAGAAATAAATATTTGGGGAGATATCAGTCATCATGCTGAGCCTATAAAAAACATTCAAATAATAGATAGAAATCAATCGAATAAACTCCACTTTGATAACAAAAGAAGGGTATCTAATTTGGGTTACATAGTAAAGAATGAATTTATACTTGATGGCCTTTATAAACAGTTGAAAAAACAAAAAAATGTAAAAATCTTTAACAATGTTTCCGTTAAAGATATTTTTTACGAAGAAAATAAAATTGTAATCAAGCAAAAAAATTTTTTTGTTAGCTCTAATATTTTAATAGCATCTGATGGGAAAAACAGTTCTATTAGAAAAATTTTTAAAACACCAATTTACAGCAAAGATTATAAAAAAAAAGCAATTGTAATAAATTTTTATCATTCAAAAACTCACAACAACACTGCTTACGAATATTTTTTTAAAAATGGTCCTCTTGCAATATTACCAATGCAAAAAAATAAAAATAATTTTCAAAGTTCCATAGTTTGGACAAACACTGATAAATTTATAAACTCTTTACTTTCTTTAGATGATAATAATATTATTTCTATTCTAAATGAAAAGACGCAGGGAAGTGTAGGTGAGATAAAAAAAATAATTACCAAACAAACCTTTCCTTTAAAAGCTCATTTAAATTCTAAATTTTTTGAGAATAGAATTATTTATTTAGGTGATTCAGCCCATTCATTCCATCCAATCGCAGGACAAGGATGGAATCTAGGCATGCAAGATGTAGAAAGTTTATATAATCTTACTAAAAAATATAATTCTCTAGGCTTGGAATTGGGAGACGAAATATTTTGTAAAGAATTTCAGAAAGATAATTTCTTCAAAGCTTATAGGCTATATCAAATCACCGATAAAGTTGACAGTGTCTTTAAATTGGAAAATACAATTTTTAATCATGCAAGATTTTCAGTTATCAATTTAATAGAGAAAAGTAAAAAAATAAAAAATCAGATAAGTGATTTTGCTATGGGTGTTAATTAATAGTTTTGCTATTATTATCTTCAACAATCTCAAGCTCTAAAATTGAATGAAGTTTTTTATAAAAATCACTTAAATTTTTTGTTTCTAAAAGAACCTGTTTTTCAACGTCACTAAATGGAGATATCATTGCTATAAACTTTATAATTTGATTAAAATCTATATTTTGAATTTCTTCTAAGTTTAAATTAATTTTTTTGACTTTAATATATTGGCTATACTTATCTAAGAGATTATTTTTTTGTTTTTCATTTATAATGTTTTTATCTTCCTCAAAATCCAACATTTCAGCTTCAACCAACCTAAACTTATATTTTTTTTCTAACTCTTTTTTAACTTTAAAACAATTAGTGCCCTGCAGACTAATTAAATATCGTCCGTCTGTTGTTTCACTAAAACTATGAATTTTTCCAATACAACCAATATTATAAAGTTTATTTTTTTCATCAGATTGTATCATGCCGATAAACCTTTCTTTTGAAAAAGCGTAATCAACCATTTCAATGTATCTTTCTTCAAATATATTCAGTGGCAAGCTTGTTCCCGGAAAAAGGACTGCACCGTTTAAAGGAAAAATAGGAATTTCCATGTTATGAAAACATTAATTGTGAGAGTTTTTTCCTATATTTAATTGTGACTTGATCAGTATTTCCAAGTACAGCAAAAAATTCTACCATCTTATTTTTTATACTATCCCTATTTTTTGGATAATGTTTTAGAAGCAAATTCATTCCACTTTCATATTCTTTCATTGAAAAATATTTATCTGATATTTCTAAAACTAGATCAATATTATCTGGTTCATTCTCAAGTTTTCCAAGTAACTCATTAACATTTGGTCCGGATGAATTATTTTTCATAATTTCAATTTTTTTTAAAATCTGTTTAACTTCATCCTTTTCTTGCACTTTTTTTTCTAATGAACTAATGAACATCTCAGCTTCTTCAAATTGTTTGAGCTCGATCAAACACTCTAAATAAAAACAAATACCTTTAATTTCATCTGAGTTTTTAGATATAAATTCTAGAAGGGTGTTCTTAGTTTCTTCAAACTTATTTTCAGCCATGGCGCTTTCTATTTCTTTATAAAAATCAGTGAAGTCTTCATTAATTTTAGACCCTAAACATTTTTCAATAAATTCAATAATCTGACCTTCAGGAATAACACCCTGAAATGCATTAACAATTTGTTTATTTTTGAATGCATAGACTGTAGGTATTGATTGAATTCTTAATTGAGCGGCAATTTGTTGATTTTCATCAATATTAATTTTTACTAATGTGATTTTATCTCCTGATTTTGAAATTATTTTTTCTAAAATTGGTGTTAGTTGTTTACAAGGACCACACCAGGGAGCCCAAAAATCAACAACAACTAATTTACTTTCACTTGCCTCAATTACCCGATCATTAAACTCTGTTTCAGTAACATCGATTATATTTGAATTTTCACTCATAAAGATTTGACTATACTATAACTATCAAGAGAAAAAATATGAATTTTTTTATTATTTTCAAGGAGGAAGTTTATAAACTCTAAAGTCTTTATGCTTATAGTTGTGGTATTAATTAGGGGGTGGAAGTTAATTATTTCACTGTTAAAAAGTTTTTCGTCTAAGTAAAATTCAACAACATTATCCTTGTCGTTAAGAAGAGCAAATGGTGAGACTGATCCTGGCTTAATACCCAAAAATTGTTCTAAATATTCAGCATTAGCGAATGATAAATTCTTAGCATCAATAGATTTAGAAAATTTCTTCAAATCAACCTTTGCATTTTCATCACAACTGAAAAGAAAAAAATTATTTTTTTTATTTTTTAAAAATAAGTTTTTTGTATGTGCACCCTTAATCTCACCTCTGAGATTTTCGGAATCTTCAACTGTAAATAAAGGATCGTGATCATGAATTTGAAATTCTTTATTTTTTACACTAAGTAATTCAAATAAATCTGTCTTTGTGAGCATAAATAATATTATATTTATTAAGAAATAAGGTATTTAAATACAATTACAAAATTAACAATGGGAAAAAAAGCAGTAGTTATAGGCAGTGGTTTTGGAGGTATTGCGATCAGTTTAAGATTAAAAAAATTGGGCTATGATACAACAATTATTGAAAAACTGGACGAGCTTGGGGGAAGAGCTAGAGTTTTTGAAGTAAATGGTTTTAAACATGATGCTGGTCCAACGGTCATAACAGCACCATTTCTTTTTGATGAATTATTTAGTTTATTTGGAAAAAAAAGAGAAGATTATTTGAATTTTGTTCCACTTGAACCCTGGTATAGATATTATTTTCATGACGGTAGGACTTTCGATTATTGTTCTACAGTTGAAAAAACAAATAGTGAAATAAGTAAATTTGATAAGAGGGACATAAAAGGATATTATAGGCTTTTAAATCAATCAAAAAAAATATTTGATGTGGGCTTTACAAAACTAGCTGACAAACCATTCATTTCTTTTTTTAAAATGTTAGGTGTTATTCCTAATTTAATTATTTTAAAAAGTTATTTCACAGTATCTCAACTTGTAAACAGTTATCTAAAAAACCCCTATCTTAGAAAAGCATTTTCTATTCATCCTCTTTTAGTTGGGGGTGATCCACATACAACAACATCGATTTATGCTTTAATTCATTATTTAGAGAGAAAATGGGGGGTGTTCTTCTGTATGGGTGGTACTGGTAAGATTGTATCTGAATTAAAAAAATTAATGATTGAATGTGGTGTTAAAATTAAAACTAATACAGAAGCTAAAGAGTTTATTGTTGAAAATAATAAGATTACAAAAATATTAACAAATAATGAAGAAATTGCTGATCCAGACCTGGTTGTTTGCAATGCTGATCCGCCAATGGTTTATTCCAAACTTTTAAAAAAACAAAACTTAAGTAGGCCTATATTAAGAGAAAAAAACTTATTATATTCAATGGGTCTCTTTGTGCTTTTTTTTGGAACAAAAAAACAATATCATAAAGTGGCTCACCACACTATTTGGATGACTGAAAGATTCAAGTCTTTGCTTCATGATATATTCAAAAATAAAATTTTATCTGAAGATTTTTCTTTATATATCCATAGACCTACTGCAACTGATAAATCCTTTGCACCAGAAGGTTGTGATAGTTTTTATGTTTTATGTCCAGTGCCTAATTTACAAGGTAACATTAATTGGGATGTTGAATCAGAAAATCTTAAAAATAAAATAGTTAAAGAATTATCCAAAACAATTATGCCAGATTTAGAAAACAATATAACCGATGTTTTTTGGATGAATCCTAAGGATTTTAAAAATGATTACAATTCTATGCACGGCGCAGGTTTTTCTATAGCTCCAATTTTTACACAGTCAGCTTGGTTTAGATATCACAACAAAGACAAAAAAATTAAAAACCTTTATTTTTCGGCTGCAGGTTCTCATCCAGGTGCAGGAATACCAGGTGTTCTTTCTTCAGCTAAAGTTGTTGAAAATATAATTAAATCTGTATTAAAATAACAATGATTGATCTAGAGTTTAATTCCTCAAAAGATCTTAAAAGAGAAGGTAAAAGTTTTTATTGGGCGAGTTTTTTTTTACCAAAAAACTCAAAAAAAAAAGCAGGTACCCTTTATTCAATTTGTAGATATTTTGATGATATAGCTGATAAGTATAATGAGGATCAAACTAACTATCTTAAAGACACAATTGAAGAAATAAAAAAAAATAAAAATAATAAAATTAATATTTTTTTGCAAAAAAATAAAATCCATAACTCAATTTTTATTGATTTAATAGAAGGGTTAATTTTGGATCAAAAAAAAATTAGGATTCAAAATAAGGAAGAGCTTATAAAATATTCCTATCATGTTGCAGGTACTGTTGGATTAATGATGTCCAAAATTATAGGAGTAAAAAATGAAGACGCGGCAAAATCTGCAATTGATCTTGGTATTGGTATGCAACTTACAAATATAGCACGTGATGTTTACGAAGATTCAAAAATGAAAAGAATATACTTACCAGCAAATTGGATACCTAATATATCACTTAAAAATCTAAATAATCCTAATCAATTTAATTCAGAAAATGATGATATAATATCAAAAGCAATTCATAAGGTAATAAGTTTATCAGAGAAGTTTTATACAAATGGTTTTGCTGGTTTGAAATATATCCCTCTATCTACTAGATTAGGAATATTTATTGCAGCTAATGTTTATAGGGGTATTGGCATTAAGATAAAATATAATAAAAAAAAATATTCTACGGAAAGGATTTATTTAAACTCTTTTGAAAAATTTGTTATTACAATTAAATCGCTTTTTATTTTTATTTTTATTCCCTTGATGAATTATAAGTACAAAAAAATAAGAGGAAGTCTTCCAAATGAAAATTTATAAAGCTGCTATAATTGGTTTAGGTCCTAGTGGTTTAGCTGTTAATAAAATTCTTTATGGAGATAGTTCTAATGAAATTATTGCATTTGAAAACGAAGATATAGATAAAAGAGACAATTATTTTGGTTTTTGGTTAACGGACTGGATGAAACCATTTGAAAATATTATTGAAAAAAAATGGTACCGATGGACTATCGGAAATAAAAAAATTAACATAATACATACTAGTAGTGATAAACCTTATTGTGTAATTAGTTTTAATAAGTGGAAAAACTTCTGCTTAGAAACTAAAAATAAACTAGTAATTAAAAATGAAAAGGTTGCTAAATACTTTCCTATAAAAAATTATTTTAAAGTAATTACAGATGAGAACACTGAATATTATGCTGAAAAAATATATGACTCAAGATCTATAAAAGAAAAAAAGGGTGAATTACTTCAACATTTCTATGGAATTAATATAACTGTTCCAGATAATACTTTTAACGAAAATCAATTAACTTTAATGTATTTTACTGGTGAAAAAAACCTATTACATTTTATTTATATTTTACCATTTAGCCATAACAAGGCTCTTGTAGAGTCTACTGTATTTTCAAAAGATATTTTTGATAACTCCTGGTACAGAGAAAGAATATATAAATACCTAAAACAAAAAAACATAATTGAATTTAAAGAAACTAGTGCTGAAAAGGGTATAATACCAATGTTTATTGCGGCTGAAAAAAATTCATTAAGTTCTAACATTTTTAATATTGGTATTAGAGGAGGCGCGTGTAAACCTTCAACTGGATACGCTTTTTCATTTCTAATAAAACAAATCCAATTATTAAAATATTCCAAGAAAAATTCTGTAAATATACATAAATTTTTAGAGAGAAAAATGGATAAAATTTTTATTAACTATTTGAAAAATAATAATGAAGATGGGCAATCATTTATTAAACTTGCATCTAATCTAAATGGAAATGAGTTTCAAAGTTTTATGATGGGAGATTCAAATTTATTAACTAAATTTAAAATTATTAAAAGTATGCCTAAGCTACCATTTATAAAAGAACTATTTAAGTAAGATGTTGGCCGATCTTACAATTTTAAATATTATTTCTTTTTTATTAATATTTTTTATCGGGCTTCCTCATGGTTCATTTGATGGTGCAGTTGCTGCATTGGTAGGATTTAATAAAAAAATTCAATTTATACAATTTCTTTTTTACTACATCGTTCTATTTTTCTTAGTAGTTATATTTTGGTTATACTTTCCTATTTTTGCATTAACTATTTTTATAATAATGACTATTATTCATTTTGGATTATGTGATTGGACAAATTTTAGAATCAAAAAATACAAATATTCTGTGAGCTTTACATATGGAATGACTATTATTTTTGGAATTATATTTTTTAATGAAAATCAATCTTTTTTGATATTTGAATATCTTACTAATGATAAAATTTATTTTATTCAAAAATATTTTTTTATTCCATATTTTTTAACTCTACTGTCAATAATATACTTTACTTACTTATCTTTCTTTGAAGATAAATTAAGAAAAGGAGTTATTGAAATTTTATTTCTTTTATTAATTTTTTATTTCCTTGACCCACTGCTAAGCTTTGCAATATATTTTTGTTTTTTCCATACGTATAAACATCTAAAACATTTGATTAAAAATATTTATTCAAATTTAACAAATAAAAAATTTGTTATTTACTCAACATCACTTTTTACAGTAATCTCTTGGTTTGGTGGTTTAGTAGTTATTTACTATTTAGTTCAAAATTTCTCGCTATATGAGTCAATACTAAAAGTAATTTTCATCGGTCTTGCTGCATTGACCCTTCCTCATATGTTGCTAGTTGATGTTGTTTATAGAAGAAGATTTAAATAAATCATTTTCTCAAATATTGACTTATAAACATAAAGTGGTAATTGTGTAATCTAAGCGGGCGTAGCTCAGGGGTAGAGCGCAACCTTGCCAAGGTTGAAGTCGAGGGTTCGAATCCCTTCGCCCGCTCCAATAAACCCCACAAACTCTCTCTTTTGTCTGTTAAGTTTTTTAAAACTTTCTCATCTTTATATCCTGGTTGTGACAAGAGTGTGACATCAGTGTGACAGAAAATAATCTAGGCACAATAAATTTGTGCCTAGATGAAATATATTATTAAATGATACCCAATTTTTTTATTTCAGACTCTAACCATGATTGTTTGTATTTAATATCATCTAAAGAAGACGCATTTACTCTTTTCCCACCAGCCTCAAAGAAACGATAATTAACTTCTCTTTGGTTTTCACCAGTGTGTAATGCAATCCGATTTATCATTTTATTACAAAGACCAGACCTTAGCCTAATTTCTTCATCCCAAGAAATATCGTTAACATCAATTCCCGCTACTATTTCTGAAACATTTTCAATATTTTCTTTTTGAGTATTTTCAATTAGCTTTAAATCTTTAACAATTGTATCCATTTTCCTACCCTCAGATGAAAGAGGGTGAAAGCTAGATGTCCTTTCTACATCATAACCAATTCTCTCTAAACCTTCAGATTTTGTACTAAGATAAATATCTTTTTGTTTTTCGTAATCTTCTGCGTAAGATGTTAATAATGGATGTGCAGGAAAAAAAATATTTGCTACTTGGTTTTCAGTAGAAATTTTATTAAGCTTTCTAACAACTCTGCCAACTGTTTGGTCAAAAAACAACCTCTGCTTAATATTCGAAGCATAAACTAAAGTAGTTAAGAACTTATCATCAAATCCTTCACTTATCTTTTTACAAGTAACAGCATATCTTATTGAAGTATTTTCAGAAAATGCATCAAGTTGTTTTGAAGTTTTTATATTTTCTGATGTCGCTACAAATGGTTTGTGACCAGTAAGCCTAAAAACTCGCTTTGCTAAGTCTCGAGCGTGACTTTGGTCAATAGCTACTATTAAACCTTTGGCTGGGAATTTGGAAGACTGAGTTGAAAGAACTCTATCTGCATCAAGAATCATACTATCAACTAATCCATTATTAGTTAGAAGTGCGGTTCTTAATATTTGTGATTGTTCATGTTTATTCAATTCATCTTGAAAGTTTTTGGAAATTATTTCTGAATTTACCCTCCATGAATGTTGACCATCATAAGGATGAAAATTTATAATTCTTAGATGTCCATCACGAAGACCGTCTAGATAATTATACTCAAAATCACTTTTCAGAGCTCCATTTTCATCATAATTTAAAAAAGGTATCGCATTACCATCTGACCTCCATGGAGTTCCTGATAAAGCCACAATACAGACTGCTCTTGAAAAAATATCATCAATTGCAGCTCCCCATGTGTTTTCTTCAGCTAAATGATGAATTTCATCAGCTATCAAACAAACTCTCTTATTCATAAGAAGAGTTTTATACATATCAATACTTCTAGCCATTTGTGCATAAGTACAAATTATTCCATCTAAGTCTTTAGGTGCGCCAATTTTCAAATGCCACAATCTTGAGTTTGATATTTCGTGTGCAAAATTTAACTTAAAATACTTTTTTGCATCTCTACCCCAACTACTTTTAATAGTGGTGAGTGGTGCTCCAACAACAACAAAATCAATTTTGTTAAGTGATATTAGTAATTTTGCATGAGCAAGTCCTGCTATTGTTTTGCCACAACCAGGAGCTACAGATAGGGTGTTTATAATTCTATTATTTATCATTCATCTTCTCCATCAATATAACTAATGTTTGTTGCTGCCATTTTCGAAGTTTAATTTTATTTAGGCCAGGAAAAGAATTTCCAAGCTTAAGATTACATCTCGCACAATAGGCACTTCCATTTTCAACCTTGCTTTTACCTCCTAATGAGTAGGGTTGATTATGATTAAAATGAACATCACAATCTTCAAGCTTTTTATTACAACTTTCACATCTTCCACCCGATTGAAGAATTAAAGCAAATTTTTGTTTAGAATTAAATGTTCTTGAGTTCATGAATTGTTCTCCTCTTGAACAAAAAAATATCCATTCATATTTTTATTAAAATATAATTCAATTACATCATCCCAAGATGGCTCTATGCAAAAGTCTATTCCACAATCGTAGGCTGTTTCTGTTGGTGACATCCCTTTCTCTTTAAGGGATTCTACTTCTTCAATTGCTGCTTTCCAACAAGCAGTTCTATCAATAATATTTTTGGTCATAAAGACCCTCCGTTACTTGTAGCCCCACGACCCACAGAAAAAAATATTATCCTCTTTTTCCTACTTGAATTTTAAATACAAAAATTCTAAAAAAAGAATTCTAAATAGCAAGCCCGTGGGGCTTATTTAAGTAGAGTCATTACCGTGGCTCTACTTTTTTTTTGTTTAATTGATTCTAATTAAATGACAACAATTACGGAAAATTTTAAGTTAATAAAATATTAATAATGTGAATAAATTAATTTTTTTCTTATTATCGATTTATCGATATATTTGAGAATAATTCTTGTCAATTGAAAAAAACTTATCAATTTTTATAAAAAATAATAAATTTTTACATAGTAATTACATAATAATTACATAAGAATTACATAGAATGTTCAACCTAACCTAGAATTTTATTTAGGTTATTTTGATGTGACCAATCAGTGACAAGGAAAAAATATTTTGAAGAAGTTGTTTATATACAGCGTATAATTAGTACTTAACCCAACCTTGCCAAGGTTGAAGTCGAGGGTTCGAATCCCTTCGCCCGCTCCAACAACACTAGTTTTTTCACTCAATAAATTTTAGTTAATAAACAATGTGATAAATTATTTATTTAGGTACTCTTTTATGAACTCACTAGAAGTCAAATCGCCATCAATATTGCATTCAGATTGTGCCAAATCAATATAGCAAGATATAGTATAATTTTTTTCTAACCAAAAAAACCTTGTAATTATATTGCTTTGGCCAAATACATTCATAAATGTGGGTTTACCATGGATGCTTACAATATGATTAATTTTCACATCTGGTAATAACTCTCCAAAAGATTTAGAAGGAATAAAAAAAACAATAAAAAGAATGATAGAAAATAATTTTATTTTTTTCATATATTAAACAGTATTTCATATTCTGAATATTTATTAAATGAAGAAATCACAAAATAACACTTTTAATTCTTAATAAACATTTATTTAAAGTCGAAATTAACTACTAAGCCTGATTGAATAAATTTAAAAATCCTATAGTAAAATATAAGATTTAACATTAAATATTTATAACAAACTGGATATTTTTAACTTTAAAACTTTAAAATAATTATCGTGTAGCAATAAAACATTTTATATTTTAATAAAAAAGATAGGATATTAGCAATACAATTCTTTGAGATGTTAAATGAAAATAATATGATTAAAATTGTTATATTTATAAATAACCTGACTTTTATAAATTAAAATATGAAAGAAATAAGCTTTTTTAAATATATATTAGATAAAAAATTAAAAATTGGAGAAATAAAATTAGATGATAATACAGATAACAAATTATTATTTACTGAATTTAATAATGTTTTTTTGAATCCTCGGTTATGGTCTGTTATTAGTAATGATTTTTTTATTTTTAATGATTTTGAAAGATACCTCTCTAGTTATAAACATCATAAAGAAATTATAAATCGTCAGAATGAAATTAAACAAAACTTAAAACTTATTCCTCAAATAAAAGGCACTTACTTTTTATTTGGTGCTGAAGAAAACTATTGGCATTTTTTAATAGATTTCATACCTCGACTTTTATGTTTAAAATATTTGTCACATAAAAAAATTAAGGTAATTGTTTCTGATAGACTACCTAAAAAGTTTTTTAATTTTATGAGTAAAGTCTTGAGAAAATTAAATATACAAGAGATAGATTTTTTAAAAATTAACCAAAATAATCTAGTTTATAGTTTTGAAAAATTAATATTTTCATCAAGGCCAAGTATTAGTTTTGCTTCTAATTTTTTAAATCAAATTTCTAAAGACTTTATCGTAAAGAAAAAAAAGAAAAATTTATATGTTAAGAGAGGAAATGCAGTTAGAAGAAGGGTTTTAAACGAAGAGAAAATTATAAATTTCATAAAGCAATATGACTATGATATTATAGACTGTTTTGATTTAGACATAGAAGAACAGTTTAAAATTTTTTCAGAAGCAAAAAATATAATAATTCCAAGTGGTGCCAGTATGGCTAATTTAATGTTTACACCTAATGATATAAATGTTGTTGAAATAAGATCAAATTTAGATGGAGACTTTTCAAAAAAAATTAATTTAAATAAAAGATTTACACTTTATTCTTTTGATCAAACAATAAAAACCGGCGAAGATTTGAGAAAAGATATTTCTGTAGACATTGATGAATTAAAAAAACTTATAGAAAGCAACAATATATTTTAATGTAATTTTTATTTTATAAATATTTAACTATGCTAAAATACATTAATGAAAGTTTTTAATCTTTTTCCCCTTACAATTATTCAAGATGAAGTAATTATTGAAGAAAAAGAAAGGCAAATCTTAGTTAAAGAAATCACAACGATGAAGGAGCAAAATGACCAATCAGGTAAATCTTCTTTCGCATGGACAGGAGATACAAAAGGTTATGAATTTTTGTTTTCAAATATACTTTTTAAAAATTTATCCTTGAAAATATCAAACTCAATAATAAAATATTTAAAATTATTAGAAGTTAATACAGATCTTTTAGATATATTTTATCAAAGATCGTGGGCTACTTATACAAGCAATCAAGAAAGTATAAATTTTCATACTCATTCCCAATCAAATATTAGCTTTGCTTATTATCTTTTAAAACCACCTAA
Organism: uncultured Alphaproteobacteria bacterium; assembly: GCA_902585605.1. Taxonomy (GTDB): domain Bacteria; phylum Pseudomonadota; class Alphaproteobacteria; order HIMB59; genus CACPNW01. The sequence goes on along the minus strand of CACIED010000001.1, from coordinate 336,796 downwards.
CTCAGGAGGCATTGTTTTTAAATCAAACGAACTTCAAAATGAAATAGCAAAAAATATATTTACGAGTAGTAAAATTGAGAAAACATTAATTAATAAGGCAAATGTTTATAACTCAGACAAGTCAGCATTTGATTTAAAACAAGATTCAATAGTCATTTTTCCATCAAAAACCCCTCATGCAACATCACCAAATCAATCTGGCTTTCCAAGAATTTCAATTTCAGGAGATGTTACAATTATGTTAAAAGATAGTAAAGGCTTCGAACACTTAATGCCTAATTTTGAAAATTGGACAAAGTTTTAATTAAAGATTATTTAATTTAAAAATTTTAAATGGAAAAACCAATTGTTATTTATACTGATCACATTGTAAACAGAACAGTTTGCTACAATTTTGCAAAAGGCTCAGATTCTCTCCTATGCCATGTAAATAAGTTTAGGGAGTATAATAAAACTATCGCAACTTATGGAGTTTTGCGAGGAACTTATGAAGTTATAAAAAAAGTAAATAATTATTATTATATTGACCATGGTTATTTCAATCAATCATCCCGAAAATTTCAGAATAGTAGAACAAATATCCTAAACTTAGATGGCTACTTTCGCATTGTTTACAATAATTTAGTTCACAATGGAGAAGGAAACTATCCTGACGATAGGTTAAAAAATCTTAAGCTTAAATTTGCAAAGCAGAATAATTTAGGAAAATACATTATTTTATCTGAACCCTCAGATATTATGAAAAAAATCTATAACGATACTAACTGGGTAAATGAAACAAAAAAATTGTTAAAAAATTTTTCAGACAGAGAGATTATTGTTCATAATAAATTTTCAAAGAAACCACTAGATGAATTATTAAAAGATGCTTGGGCTTTTGTTAGTCTCCAGTCGACTGCTGGGTTTAAGGCTATGCTTAATGGTGTACCAGCGTATTTTACTGAAAAAACTCTTAAAAAAATAAATAATATTGAAGAAATAGAAAATCCAAAAATAAATTATGAAATTTTTAATAATTTAGCTTACGGTCAATGGACATTAAAAGAAATTGAAAGTGGCAAGGCTTGGGAAACGATATCTTATTACAATAGATAATTTTTAATTTACCTTCATTTGTATCTTAATGTTAAAGCTAATAACAATTCTCTCATCATTTGAAAGATTTTCATTTACTGAATGATCAAGAAAACTAGGAAACAAAACTAAAGCACCTTCTTTGGGACTAACCCCGTTAACTTGAGCGTTTAGAAAATTTGGATTTGTCACATTAGGATGAGAGTACACAGGTGCTGGTCTTGGGTCATAAAAAACTATATCCCCAGAGTTTTTGGGAGCTCTCACATAGTAAGCACCACTTATTGAACTATTCCCGTGTTGATGTCTTAGGTTTGCCGCTCCTCCAGTATTTATAATTGCCCACATATTATTAATTTTGGCCGTTTGTTTTTGTTTTTCCCAATTCATATCAATCATAACCTGCTCAATTGCTGGTAAAATAAAAGTTATAAAATTTTGAGGTTCATTTTCATTAAGATCAAAATCTTTTGAATGCCAACCTTTGATATTACTTTTATTAATTCCTGCTTGATCTTTATATTGTTCTGATTTTATGTAGTTATACATTTGTTCATTCACGTCTTCGTAATTATCTAATTGCAGTGTCCAAACTGGCGTAGGAAAAAGAAGATTTGGTTTACCCATAATATGTACTTATATTAAATTCTACTTACAGTAAACAAATCAAAATCAATTACTTCTAATGAAAAATACATTTACTTAATTTTATTATTAACATATTTTTTTACTAACCTTATTGTTTGAATAATTCTTAAGTGGTGTTTACTAAAATTCTTCCTACCAGATATAATATTTGGATAATTTTTTACTAAAAATTTAATATATTTTGGAGTTTTAATTTTATCTTTCAATGTTTAAATAATCTATTTTTTATAAAGTATAACGATATATCTTTTTCATTTGAATAAGAAATTATTTTTTTATCATTAATTGAACCGCCAGGCTGAGCAACCACTTTACAGCCATTTTTTTTTAATAATTTAATACTATCTGTAAAAGGAAAAAAACCATCAGAGGCACAAACAAAAGATTTTTTTTTAAAGTATTTATCTTTATTTTTTATTGCAAATTTTAACGCATCAACCCTATTTGTTTGCCCATGTCCCAAACCAACAGTTTGTTTATTATCCGACAAAACAATCGCATTTGATTTTAGGTGTTTGGCAACTTTTAAAGAAAAAATTAAGTCTTCAATTTTTTTTAATGACGCCTTCTTATTTGTCATCAAGGTAATAAATTTCTTATTAATTTTTGTTATATCTGTTGTTTGGAATAAATCACCAAAAATAGTTGATTTGTTTTCAGTTTGAATTCTACTAATTTTAGGTATTTTTAACAATATTAAATTTTTTTTCTTTTTTAGGGCTTCTAAAGCATCTTTATCAAAACGTGGTGCGGCGACCATCTCAAAAAAATTTTTACTTATCCTTTTAGCTAACACTAAATTAACCTTTCTATTCAAAAAAACTATACCACCAAAGGCACTTTTAAAATCACTTTTAAATGATTTTAGAAAAGCACTTTCTATTTTACTTGCAGAGGCAACACCACATGGATTAGTATGCTTAATAATTATTGAGGTAGGCTCTTTAAATTCACTTAAACATTTTATACCACTATCTAGATCAACTATATTATTATAACTTATTTTTTTTCCACTTATTTGATAGTCAAAAATAGTTTTTTTTAAATTGGAAACTAAGTAAGCCAGTTGGTTGGGGTTTTCTCCATATCTTAATTCAATTTTTTTACTTTTTATTTTCATTAAACCAATTAGCAATTATACCATCATATCTTGATGTTTCTTTATATATTTTATGTGCCATCTTTTTTCGAAAATTTATATCAGTGACACCATTATTATTTTTTAAATTTTTAACTAATATTTCATAGTCTTTAGTGTTAATTATTGGAGTAATATACTTATAATTTTTTGCTGCCGCCCTTAATAAGCTTGGGCCACCTATGTCAATCATTTCAACGATTTTTTCATCTATGTTTTTTTTAAAATATTTCTCAAAAGGATAAAAATTAACTATTACAATATCTATCTCAGGCACTTTTAACGACAGGAATTGTCTAGTATGTAATTTATTATCTCTTACATATAGTAAAGGACTGTAAATAAGTGGGTTAAGTGTTTTAATTCTGCCCCCAAACATTTCCTTAAATTTTGTTATGGTTGTAATATCTTTACATTTAAAACCCATTTTACGAATATTCTTGCTTGTTGATCCACTTGATACAAATTGATAATTAAATTTCTCTAAATTTGTGCAAAGATATTTTAATTTTTTTTTGTCAAATACTGATATTAAAGCATATCTTTTATCTATATTTTTTCTAGTGACCATTTTTTTTTAACTTTTTTATTAGATAATACACCTTTTAATACAATCTGTTTTGAAGGTTTGGTAATATTATTATCAACAATTATACTATCTTCCACAATTAATTCTGTATCACTTTTAAATATCCAAATATTATTTAATTTAGTTTTTAAAATAATATTTTTTTTATTATTTGTAAAATTAAAGGTTATACCTTCATAAAGATGGAATCTAATATGGTATATTAATCTTGAGTTTGTATCTTTGTAGGATATAAAAGTGTCTTCGCCACTAACTATATCGGTATTTTTGAATATAATTAATTTCCTTTTAATTATTTTGTTAAATCTTTTTAAATATCCATTATGTGACCCTTCAAATGTTTCTGTTATAGAATTTTTATCTCTTCTAAATACTACTGCTTGAGGAAATTTAATATGTGGAGTTCCTTCTCTTATTTCACTTATATTAGTATTTTGTAATATTATTGTTGAGTGGGCAGCACTATATCTTAAATATTCAGGATTTTTACCAAAACTTTCTGAAGCACCACAATTTGTAAATATTTTTTCTCCAAAACCACTTAACTCTAGTGATAATGTTCCAGCACTTAAGTTTGAGCTAACTAAATCTTTATTAGGCTGCACTACATCGAAAAAAACTTTTTTATTTTTGTCTGAATAAAAAGCAATACCATTTTCAATATTAATGAACTCTCTTTTTCTTAGGTAATTTTCTTTATTAAGAGAAGAGAAAATACTTTTTGTATAAATGTTATTTGAACCATTAAAAAGCGGTATAGATCCATCGCTATGAAAATATTGACTTAAAACAGAAGTCATTTTTAATATTAACTCATCTAATAAATTGGATTTATTGACACCAAAAAACAACAAAATATTCTTTATTTCATTTAAATTGTTTATAAATTTTGAATGTTCCAATAAATTATAGCTTTTGTGCATGCCTAATTTATCAATTTGATAATCTACTACAAATTTTACAAATTCAATTTTTTTATTATTTATACCTTTGGTAATTGCACATGACAGTACATAAGCAATCAAGTCAAAAGATGTAATCGAATTAATTTTTTTATTTTTAAATTCAAATAAGTTTCTGTGTATGTGAAAAAAAATTACCATATCTAATTTCTTTTTATCGTGAATTTTTGCAGAAGAATTTATATATTCGTAGTTATATAAAAGATTTATAAGTCTCTTAGATGTTAAGTCTTCGGACCATGGAAAACCAATTTTATTTTTGTTAGTTCTAAACCAACCAAATATTGATTTTTTAGATAAACTTATTCCAATTTTACCTCCCAATTTATTAGAAAAATTTAAAAAATCAAATGTTTGTATATTTTTGTTTTTTATCTCATAAAAATTTTTTTTAAAAATAAAATTTTTGATTTGATTATAATTAGTAAAATCAATTTTTCTAAAATTCAGATCTTTGAAAGACAGACCTTTATTTGATTTTAATCTTAAAAAAAAAAATATAAAAACTAATTTTTTTAAAGTTAAAATCATTTTGTTTTCTTCAAATATGCTGCAAAATATCCATCAATGTTATAATCTAATATTTTGTTTGGTAGTGTTTTCATAAAATTATTTCTAACTAATTTAAAATAGCTTCTGTTTTCTTGAATTAATTCAAAATTTTTTAATTTAAAAGTTTTTTCTCTTTTAAGAAATTTATGCACTTGTTCTTCAGTTTCACTTACTAAAAAAGAACAAACCATATAAAGTATTATACCGTTAGTATTTAGTAATAATGCAGCATTTTTTAACAACCTTTCTTGAAGTCTAGTAAGATAGCTAAAATCAGGTCCTTTATTCTTAAAAAATATTTCAGGATTCTTTCGTATCGTGCCAACTGCAGAGCAAGGTGCATCTAGTATTATAAAGTCGTACTTTTTAAAATTATTAAATTTTGTAAAATCCTCTTTCCATATTCTAGATTTAAAATTTAAACGATGTAAATTTGATTTAAGGGTTTTAATTCTTATTTCGTTCTTATCAATAAGCTCAATTGGAATTTCTTTAGATAAAATTTGAAATGCTTTACCTCCTGGAGCAGAACATGCATCTAAATATTTTTTATTTTTATATATTTTTGTATTCTGTAAAGGTAAAAAAGATGAAAAATCTTGAACCCACCAATCACCATTCTTAAAACTTTTCATTTCTTTTATATTGTTCTTTTCTTTTAAAAAACCTGATAAATTAGATGTTTTAATTAAATTTCCTTCAAATATATCTAACTTCCCTTTATTTTTGAAAACAATATGTAAACTAGGCTCTAGAAAAAAATTTTCTAAAAATATTTCTTTTTCTTTAATTTTTAAAGAGCTTGTCTTATTCTTAAACCATACTGGTAAATCATCAAATTTTATTTTTATATTTTTTAATTTTTTTTTATCTTTAGATATATTTTTTAAAACAGCATTAATTAATCCATGATAAATATTTAATTTTTTGGCAATTTCTACAGAACAATTTATTACTGCATAATCTTTAAAATCTAAAAAAACAATTTGAGTTACTGAGCTAATTAGCAAAATTCTTTCCTGATCACGCAATTTTTTTTTTATATACATATTTATAATTTTTGATGTATGAAACTGTAATCTCATTGAATTTAAAACTACATTGTTTAAAAAAGAAATATCTTCAATTTTGTTCTTATTAATTACTTTTATTATACTTTTTTGATTTAATGTTTTATTAAACTTAAAAATAGAATATAAAATATTGTGAACATCAAATCTAATTTTTTCCCCTTTAATCATAGCTGTAAATAATCTATATTTATTTAAATTATTTATATAATAAAATTAAAAATTTAAAATATTGACTTATGAGAGGTAATCTTGAAACAATTGTCGGTGCAATGTTTGCTGGTAAAACCAGTGAATTGCTAAAGAGAATACTTTGGGCAAAGCACCAGAACAAAAAAATTATTGTTATAAAACCAAGTATTGATAACAGATATTCAAATGAAAAAATTATAACCCATAATGATTTAAGTCATGAATGTTATTCTATGAGTAATTGGGAAACAACTTTAAAAAAATTTGTATTTGAAAAGAGTAAAGTTGATATGGTCTTTTTAGATGAAATTCAGTTTATGGATACAAACGAAACTCTAAAAAATGTTGAAGATCTTTTAAATAAAGGAATAGATGTTGTCTGTGCTGGTCTTGACCAAGACTCAAGAGGAAAACCATGGGAAACATCTTCGATGCTTTTAGGTTTATCTGATAAAATTATAAAAATTTATGGCTTTTGCAATGTCTGCGGTATCGAAGCTACCAAGACCTATAGGAAGACAGAAGGTGGTGAAAGAACCCAAGTGGGTGCAGCAAATATTTATGAGCCTAGGTGCTTAAAACATTGGGAGCCAAGATAGTTTTATTTATTTTTTCTATTCTCAATTAAATTATCTACAACAGAAGGATCTGCCAAAGTTGACGTATCTCCTAAATTTTCAAAATCATTTGAAGCAATTTTTCTTAAAATTCTTCTCATAATTTTTCCCGATCTCGTTTTTGGTAAACCAGCTGTAATATGTATGAAGTCAGGGGTAGCTATAGGACCAATTTTTTCTCTGATAGTTTTTTTTAAATCTAAAACTAAATCTTCAGTTTCATTTACACCTACCTTCAGAGAAACATAACAATATAAACCATTACCTTTAACATCATGAGGATATCCTACTACTGCTGCTTCAGAAACATTTTTGTGTGATACAAAAGCACTTTCTATTTCAGCAGTGCCTAAATTATGTCCTGACACAATAATTACATCATCTACTCTACCTGTAATCCAATAGTATCCATCTTCATCTCTTTTGCACCCATCACCTGTAAAATATTTTCCATCAAATTGAGAAAAATAAGTATCAATAAATCTTTTATGATCTCCATAAACAGTTCGCATTTGACCAGGCCATGAACGATTCATACATAACATTCCTTCACATTCGCCTTCTAATTCGTTACCATCTTTATCAACTATACATGGTTCGATTCCATAAAAAGGTTTTGATGCAGAGCCTGGTTTCAATTTTATAGCACCTGTCTGAGGTGATATCAGTATTCCACCTGTTTCAGTTTGCCACCATGTATCTACTATTGGACATTTAGAATTACCAGGTATTTCATAGTACCACTTCCAAGCTTCCGGATTAATTGGCTCACCAACTGTTCCTAAAAGTTTTAAGGATGATCTATTAGTTTTTGTTACATAATTATCACCTTCTCTCATTAAGGCTCTAATAGCGGTTGGTGCTGTGTAAAATATATTTACTTTATGTTTATCAACTATTTGCCAAAACCTTGAGAAGTCAGGATAATTAGGGACACCCTCGAACATCAAAGTTGTAGCACCATTAGCTAGAGGTCCATAAATTATATAACTGTGACCAGTAATCCAGCCTATGTCTGCAGTACACCAGTATATATCTTCATCATTGTAATTAAAGATATATTCATGTGTCATTGAAGCATAAACTATATATCCACCTGATGTATGCATAACACCTTTTGGTTTACCAGTTGATCCTGATGTATACAAAATGAACAAAGGATCTTCAGCGTTTAAAACTTCAGGTTCACAAATACTATCAACTTCTTTTATAAGATCATCAAAAAATACATCTCTGTCTTTTTTTAGTTCTATTTCCTTATTCGTTCTCCTAACAACTAAACATTTTTTAATATCTGGACATGATTCTAGCGCCTTATCCGTTGTTAATTTTAGGGGAATAGTTTTTCCTCCCCTTACTCCTTCATCTGCTGTTACTACATATTCTGATTTACAATCTTTAATTCTACCTGCTATCGACTCTGCAGAAAAACCTCCAAATATAATTGAGTGAACTGCTCCGATTCTTGCACAGGCTAACATAATGTAAGCTAACTCAGGTATCATCGTTAGGTATATTGTTACTCGATCACCTTTTTTTACTCCGATTTTTTTTAATACATTTGCAGCTTTTGATACATTTGTTAATAGATCTTTGTATGTTATTTTTTTTGTTTCATTTGGGTCATCCCCCTCCCAAATTATTGCAATTCTATCAGGATTATTTTTAGCATGCCTATCTATACAATTATAAGATACATTTAGATTTCCATCTTCAAACCATTTAATACTTACATCATCTTTAGAATACTTTATGTTTTTGATTTTTGTAAATTTTTTAAACCAATCAATTCTGTTTGCTTGTTCACTCCAAAACTCATCATTTTTTTGAAGAGAATGATCATACATTGAAGAATATTTTTCTTCATTAACTTTTGCATATTCTAACCATTCTTTTTTAATTTCCATATTAAGAGACTAATTCTAATTTATTTAAATATCAACAAGTAATTATTGTTTTAAGCTAATTTGACATTTTAATTATTATATCCCATTCAGCTTTTTTTAAAGGCATTACGGAGAGCCTGTTTTGTTTAATAAGCGCTATATCTTTTAACTTATTATTTTCTTTTATTTGTTCGAGAGAGACTGGGTTTTTTAGTTTTTTTATTGCCTTAACATCAACCACAACAAAACGATCTGTTTTATCAGTAGGATCTGGATAATATTCTTTTACTACTTTAACGATACCAACAATACTTTTTTCAGTAACTGAGTGATAAAAAAAACATAAATCATTTTTTTTCATTTCTTTTAAATTGTTTCTAGCTTGATAATTTCGTACCCCTTCCCACATGGATGCACCCTCTTTGACTTGGTTATCCCAAGACCATGCATCAGGTTCAGATTTCAACAGCCAGTATTTCATTTTAATATTTCTTTAGTTTAAATTTTTTACAAGATTAAACTTATAATACACTTCTTACTCCTAATCTAGGCATTGGTTTAAAAAATAAATCATCTCTGTTTTTTTTATAAAATTTCGTACACGCCCAAGCAATCATTGCTGCATTATCCCCCATCATTTCTTTTATGGGATAATAAATTTCAATATTTTTTTCTATAAAAAAATTTTCTATTTTACTTCGAATATATTTATTATTTGAAACTCCTCCTACTACAGAAATTGATCTTATATTTTTATTTTTGGAGCTTAATCTTTTTATCCCCCTTTCTAACTTTTCAATAAGAATTTCAGTAATATTTTTTTGAAATGATGCTGATAAATCTTCAACAAATTTATTATTAATTTTATTTTTTTTTGTTAAAAGGTTAATATTTGTTTTAATACCAGAAAATGAAAAATTAAAATTTTTTTCTTTAACTAATGGTTTTGGTAAAACAAATTTATCCTCATCCCCTTTAAGTGCTTGTTGTTCAATCTCACTGCCGCCAGGATATGAAAGACCAATCAATTTTGCTGTTTTATCAAATGCTTCTCCAATTGCATCATCAATACTTTCTCCTAATAGTTCAATTTTATTTTCACTTTTCATCAAATAAACCTGAGTATGACCTCCGGTTAAAAGCAAGATGAGATTTGGAAATTTAATATTGTTATTAAAACTTGTAGATAATATGTGTCCTTCAAGATGATTAGTAGGAATGAAAGGTTTGTTAAAAGAAACTGCTAAAGATTTGGTAAAAGTTGAACCTACCAATAAACTTCCTATAAGTCCCGGTCCACAAGTAGCAGTAAAAACATCTATTTCGTTTGGGTTTATTTTCTTACTATTAAATAAATTATTTGTTATTATTTGTATTTTTTCTAGATGTGATCTTGAAGCTAATTCCGGTACGACACCACCATGTATTTTATGAATTTCCTGAGAAAAAGTAATATGCTCTATAATAGAGCTGTTTTCCATTAGACATATTGATGTTTCGTCGCACGAAGTTTCTGCAGCAAATACAAGCATATTTTTTTTGGTATAGTATTTTACACTGTTAAACAACAAACTAATAATGCTAAAAAAAGGCCATGAAAAAAGTTTTTGATAGTTTTTATGTTTTTTCTAAATTTTCATTAAGCATTATTCTTTTAATATGTGTTTTTTTCTTAATTTATCTTCTCTATACAAATTATCAGAATGAAGATGAAGTATCAAATTTTCAGATTGAACTAGAAAATGAACTTAGAGATAATATTAATGAAAATTCTGAATTTATAAAAAATATATCTAAAGAAATATTAGAAACAAAAACAGCTTTAACAAATATAGAAAAACTTATTAAAGAAAATTCAAATAAAGAATCAAAAGTTGATTTAACGTCAATCAATAAAAGTATAGAATTATTAAATAAGAATTTTAATACTCTAAGTTATGAGATTTCTTCTATAAAAAATAAAAATATTGAAGATCAGACTAATAATAATCCTGAACTAGTAAATCAATCTATCAATGAAGTAGTTGAATTAATAAAAATTAAATACGAAAACAACACGGATTTTGATAGAGAGCTTAAATACCTTGAAGCAATTTTAGAAAATAATAAAAACCCTATTCTGGAAAAATTATCAATTTTAAAAAGAAATAAATACAAAGGGCATTTATTTTTAGAAGATCAATTTAATGATGAAGTTAATTTATATCTAAAGAATATTGTGAACAATAACAATAGTTTATTTAACAAAATTTTTTTACCTTACATAAAACTCTCTCCATCTTCAGAAAACATTATTTTAGATGAAAAAATTTTATTATTAGAGGAAACTAAATTTTTTATTAAAAATAGAAACATAACTAAAGCTTATGATAGTCTAAGTAAAATAGAAAATCACAAAGTTTTTTTTAAAGTATCTTTAAATGAAATGAATAACTATAATAATTTTATTAAAGAAATTTCAAAGTTAAGTAATGTATAGATTATCAATTTTTGTATTACAGTTTTTAATATTAATAATAGCGCTCACTTTTATTTTTACCAATCCATTTATTGTATCTTTAGATATAGGAAATTTAAAATATTCTTTTTCTTCAAATTTATTTACTGTTATTATTATATCTTTTATTTTTCTATTGTATTTGGTATTTTATTTATTTTTCCGATCAAGATTTTCACTTGGAAAATACTTCTTAAAAAACAAATATAATAAAATTGAAAAAGGTTACTTACACTTCGTCGACGCAATGATAGCGGTCGCAAACAAAGATAATAAAACAGCTTTAAAATCACACAAAAAAATGGTTAGTTATCTTAAGGATGATCCAGCATTATCTCTATTACTAAAGTCTGAAGTTTTAAAGATTGAAAAAAAATTTCCAGAATTAAACAATATTTATGAAGATATGATTAAATCAAAAAAGACTGAAACACTTGGATACAGAGGTTTAATGGAACAAAATTTAAGAAATCAAGATTATCATCATGCTTTCTTATATGGAGAAAAATTGTTTTCAATTAATCCTAATATTGAAAAACTTTATGACACACTAATATTTATTGCAGCAAAAACAAAAAACTGGAATCAAATAATTTTATTATCAGATAAAGCCTTTTCAAATAAAATAATAAGTAAAAATGACTTAAATGAAAATAAATCAATAGGATTTTATGAAATAGCTAAAATAAAATATGATAGTGATACTAAGGACTCTTTAAAAAATATTTTGAAAGCAGTAGATATGAAAAAAAATTTTCCTCCATATGTAAAACTTCATTTGGAAATTACTGCTGCTTTAAATGATAAAACAAACCTTAAAAAATTAATCAAGAAATATTGGAGTTTAGGTCCAAGTTCTTTACTTCGCTCTATCATAATAAAAATACTTAATGATAATGATCTTACCGATATAAAATTTATAAATGAAATAATTAAAAATAATGTTGGCGAAGAAGAATCCAAAAAACTTTTAATTTATTTTGCTATAAAAAATTTAAAATGGGATATCGCTAGAGAGAATATTATTGGAATGATTGGCTCTAGTCCTTCCAGGGATATTTGTTATTTTATGTCAGATATAGAACTTGGAGAAAATAATGATAAGCAAAAAAGTGATGCTTGGATAATGAGAGCTGAAAATGCTAAATTAGAAAATTGTTGGATATGTAGAATTACAAATCAGTCACAAGAAGAATGGAGTTCTTTATCTAACTCTGGTAATTATAATTCTCTTGTTTGGTCGTCTCCAATGATGATAAGACAAAATAGCAATTAATATGAAATTAAATTTTTTTATAGGATATGATTCTAAAGAGGATATTGCTTACAGAGTTTGTAAGTATTCACTTATAAAACGCACCAATGCTGATGTAAACGTTATGTCTTTAAAACTCGATGAGCTTATTGCTAAAAACTTATATACAAGAAGTATTGATCCCTTAGCATCTACACAATTTACATATTCTAGATTTTTAGTCCCAAAACTCACAAATTATGAAGGCTGGGCAGTTTTCTGTGACTGTGATTTTATTTTTTTAGGCGATGTCTCCAACTTATTTAAAAATCTTGATGTAAATAAAGCCGTTTACTGTGTTAAGCATGACTATACACCCAAAGAGAAACATAAAATGGATGGACAGAAACAAACAATTTATCCAAGAAAAAATTGGTCTAGTTTCATTTTATATAACTGCTCTCATCCTAGTACCAAACAATTAACTGTTGAAAAAGTTAATAACGAAACAGGAGCATACCTTCATCAATTTAAATGGTGTCAAGATGATGAAATTGGATCTTTAGATGAAAGATGGAATTGGTTAGAAGGGTGGACGTCAGGCCACAATAAAGACCAACCTTACGCAGTTCATTATACTAGAGGAGGGCCATGGTTTTCCGAATGGCAGGATGTTGAATTTGCTAAAGAATGGCTTGAAGAAAGAGATGAATATCTCTCCAATAAATTTAAATCATAGATTTAAATAATTTTCCAAATTTATGGAACCCTTTAAAAAACTTTCTCTATCAATTAATTCAACACAATTATACCATGGTGTTTTATTGTTTTTTTGGTTCCAATAATGAAAAAGAGCATAGTTATCTGGCTTTATTAATATAGTATTGACACCTAGAGAACCTGCAAGATGTGCAGTGCTATTGCTTATTGTTACAAAAATGTCTAATGATTTTAAAAACGCAGCTACACCTTCTAAATCATTATAAAGATCGAGATCTTTAATACTCAAAAGTTTATTTTTTTTATTATTAAAGTTATTAATCTCCTCTAAAACATCACCGTATTGTAAATTAAAAACATTACAACTCGGTATCTTAAATACATCCTTGAAGTCATCTAACTCTAATGACTTATCAGATGCATATCTATTATTAAAACTTTTCCATGAAATCCCAATATTATATTTATTATCATATTTAGATAACTTACTTTGAATCTCTGTATATTTTTTTTGATCTATTATTAGGTATGGTTCATTAATAAAATTTTCTAATCTTTTACGATAATATCTACCTAAGCTTCCAGAATACAAAACATAATCAATTTTTTCTAATTCATAATCATCATTTGAAATACTTCCTAGTTCAACGAAACTATTATTATACTTTGGAAAAGATCTTTTAAATAAATTTAATAATCTTGGATCACATTCTATAGTAACATTTTCTAATGTTTTTAAAAGATCGCCATACATTGAACCATAAAGAATTTCATCCCCAACACCCTGTTCTCTTACAACTAAAAATTTATTTTTAGAGTTATTTAAAATTTTTTTTCTAAAAAGTTTTTTATTTAATCTTTCAATATTTTTATTCTTTTTAATAAATTCATTAAGGTTTAGTCTTCCTTCAAAATAATCCCAACCCTTTTCAAAATCATGATTTTTTAAATAAATAAATGACAATGTTTTTTGTATATCACCATCATCTGGTTTAATCTGTAATGCTTTAAAGCTATTTTTTTTCGCATTTTCATTAATGCCTAAATCAAAATAAGTTTTTGATAAATTATTATAAACATATGGATTGTTTGGATTTAGATTAATGGCTTTTTTATAATAATATATAGCTTTATCATTTTTTCCTTCCTCTCTATAAAAACCAGCAATATTATTTATAATATGGTAAGAAAATTCGTTTTTTTCTAATGCTAATAAAAAAAACTTTTCCGCATTTTTTGCGTCACGTTTCTCATGATAAATTCTACCTAATGAATTTAGTGCAGATAAATTGTTAGGATCAAATTCTAAGATATCATTAAAGATTTTTATAGCCATTTTATTATTTCCTTCAACAAAGAAACACTGACCAAAAATATTTAGAGCAACTAGATCTTTATTATTTTTTGCAAGATAATATGTACATATTTCTTTAGAAATTTTAATATTATTTAATTTTAAACAGGCAAAAGCCTTATCTTTGTGAACGTTTTCAATTTGTTGAATTTTCAATATATTATCTATTATGTTTAATGCTTCGTAATATTTTTCTTCCGAGAAAAAAATATTATAAAGATTAATCATAGCTTTCATGTTTTTTTCAAACTTAATTAAATAATTGTAGTTAATCTTTGCTTCCTCATTTAAATTAAGTTTTTGCTGGACCACTGCTAAATTGTAACGCAACAAATTATTATTTTTATTTTTTTTAAAGATTTTTAATAATTCTTTGTAACTATCGAGTTTGTTCCCAGACTCAAAATCTCTAAGAAGATTATTAATTTGAAAATTTAAATTCATTATTTTTTTCTAAAATATTATTTATTAGACACACTGTTTCATTAATTGATTTTTCAATTCCTAAAACTTTTATGTTTTTATACCAAATTGAAGAACCAGTATGCGTATTCCAGTAGTAATAAGTGGATGATTTTTTTGGACAAATTAGTATTGTCGGTATACCTAAAGCACCAGCAAAATGTGCTGTTGAATTACTAACAGTAATAAATAAATCTAAATTTTTCAGTAATCCCATACATGACTCAATATCATTAAATAAATCTAAATTACTAAACACTTCCAAGTGTTTGTTTTGCTCAAATATATATTTTTTATCTGAATCAATATCACCATATTGTAAATTAATAATTACTCTTTCTTCATTAAACAATGGTTCAAAATCCTTAATAGTTAATGATTTCAAACTACCATAAATATTCACTACACTTTTCCAAGATATACCTATTTTTAATTTATCTTTATGAGTATTTAATTTTTCTTTGTAGTTGTTAACTATATCTTTTCTTGGAGTAAGATAATTAACATAATTAAAATCATCTTTATTTTTTCTAAAAAATTTAATTAAACTTCCTGCATATATAATTTTATCAAAATCAGATACACTTGAATTTTTTGAATAATATCCATCTTCTACAAATATTTTTTTTCTAAATGATCGATTAAAAATAGGTACTAATCTTTTATCAGCTTCTATTTTAAGATTTTCAAATTTATTTATAATATCAGGGTATATTGAACTAAATAAAACTTCTTCACCTATTCCCTGTTCTCTTAAAACAAGTAACTTGTCAGCTTGATTAATAGTTAAGTCTTTAAATAAATTTTTTTTAATTAAATCAAAATTCCTTAACTTATCTTTATTTTTTTCAATTAATAATCGTGAGTCAAACAATTCCCAGGACTTATCAAAATTATTTATTTTTAATTGCAATGCACAATACGCATACATTAATTTGTAATCATAGGGATTAATTTTTATTGCCCTATCGTAAAATATTTTTGCTTCTTTTTCGTTGCTATCTCTACAGTAGCATATTGCTAAATTGGAAATTATCTCTTGATTATTTGGCTCTAAACTCAAAGCTTCATTATAATGGTTTATTGCCGC
Organism: uncultured Alphaproteobacteria bacterium; assembly: GCA_902585605.1. GTDB lineage: Bacteria > Pseudomonadota > Alphaproteobacteria > HIMB59 > CACPNW01. The sequence continues at coordinate 320,711 of CACIED010000001.1, read as the reverse complement.
CATAATATTATCTTGAAGGCTTAGAACATTAGCCAAATTTATTAGGGTTGATACATTTTTTTTATCAATGTGATGGGCTCTATTGAAGATTTTTTTTGCTTCATCAAGTTTTTCTAATTCAAGTAAACAAGCACCTAAATTATTATAACTATCTATATACTGATCATTTATCTTTAAGGCTTTATTAAAGAAATTTCTTGCTTTCTCAAAAAAATTATTTTTGAGATATATTAAGCCTTTAATATTATATCCAAAGTAATCGTCATCTTTTAAGTTTGGAATATTCTCAATGTATTTCTTTGCTTTAGTATAATCTTTCTTTAAAAAATAAATATAGGATTTGTCACGTAAAGCGTCATAATTTTTATTATCTATCTCTAGTATAGAATTAATTTTTTCTAGTGCTTGATCAACCATACCTTTTCCTAAAAGTAATTTATATAATTGAGAAAGATACGAAGTGTTATTTTTATCTATAAACAAGATTTTTTTTAAAGCATTAATAGCTGTATCTATGTCACCAACTTTTTTAGCTATTTGAAACAAAACATTTTGAACAGTTATGTTTTTACTATATTTTTCAGATAATCTTTTAATATCATTGAAAGCATTTTCTTTGTTTACTTTGTTGAATGTATCAATAATTTTTTTAAGTTTATTTTCTAAGCTAGACATAAAAAAACCCAGTCTTTAAAAGACTGGGTATAATAAAAACTTATTCGCTGTTTAGAAAGAGTTATCTTCTTTGACCAAACAATTGTAGTAGTAATATGAATAGGTTGATGAAGTCTAAATACAGTTTTAATGCGCCCATCAATGCTTTTTTCGATCCTATTTCTTCACTATCACCACCATAATACATATTTTTGATATTTTGTGTATCGTATGCCGTTAGTCCAACAAAAACTAGAACACCAATCACTGATATTACAAATTGTAAAGCTGTTGAACCAACAAAAATATTAACAACACTAGCAATAATAATACCAATTAATCCCATAAATAAGAAACCACCAAGTTTTGTTAAGTCTCTTTTTGTTGTATAGCCATATAGGCTCATTGCACCGAATGTACTTGCTGTAATGAAAAATACTCTTGCGATAGAAGTTTGAGTAAATTCAATAAATACTGAAGCAAGAGATAAGCCCATGATACTAGCAAACAACCAAAATGTCACCTGCGCTGCAGATACTGACATTTTGTTAATCCTAGCGCTTAAATAAAATACAAATCCTAATGGGGCTAGCATAACAATCCATTTTAGTGGAGATCCAAATAGTAATGCACCCAATTGCGTTACACCCACAATTTGACCCATGTCGTTAGTAACTATTGATGCTTTTCCAAAGAAGTAAGCAATAAATCCAGTAAGTAACAAGCCAATTGTCATGTAATTGTAGACTTTAAGCATATACGCTCTCAAGCCTTCATCAATTGCCGCCTGATCTACTGATTTAGTATAAGATCGTTGATTAAAGTCTAAAGCCATAATTTCTCCTTTTAATTATTACTAATATCGCTATAAATCTGACAATTTCAAGGCATTTTGTAAAAATAGTATGAAGTATAGAAAACTAGGGACAACAGATTTAGATGTGAGTGTTATTTGTCTTGGTACTATGACTTTTGGGGAACAAAATAGTCAACAGGATGGTTTCGATCAAATGAATTATGCTGTTGAAAGAGGTGTTAATTTTTTTGATACAGCAGAATTATACGCAGTCATGCCTAGAAAAGAAACCTATGGAAAAACTGAGGAAATAGTTGGTAATTGGTTTCAAGAAAGAAAAAATAGAGACAAAATTATTTTAGCTTCAAAGATAGCTTCAAAATCAGATGGCCTTGAATGGATAAGGGAAGGATCCAAAAATCTTGGTTTTGATAAAAAAAATATGGACGCTGCAATAGATGAAAGTCTAAAAAGGTTAAAGACAGATTATATTGATTTATATCAATTACACTGGCCTGAAAGAAAGGTTCCAAAGTTTGGAATTTTAGATTTTGAATATGATGCTAGTGACAATGATTGGACTACTGTTGAAGAAGTTTTATATAATTTAGATCAGCTAGTTAAAGCGGGTAAAATTAGATATGCAGGCTTATCTAATGAAACACCTTGGGGTGTTATGAAATATATGAAATTATCAGAAGAAAAAAATTTACCCCGTATGATGTCCATTCAGAATGTTTATAGTTTAGTAAACCGTGTTTTTGATATACATAACTCTGAGGTTTCAATAAGAGAAAATTGTGGCTTACTTGCTTACTCACCTTTAGCAGGAGGAAGATTGAGCGGAAAATATGTTGGTGGTAAAAATCCGAAAAAAGCAAGGTACACCCTTTGGCCAAGACGATTTTCAAGACACCATACCGAACGAGGAGAAAAGGCTATCGAGAAATATGTAAGTCTTGCTCAAAAGCATGGTGTAGCTCCATCAACTTTTGCTAATGCATTTGTTAACGATCGCCCATTTGTAACTAGTAATATAATAGGAGCCACTACAATGGAACAACTGAAAGAAAATATAGATAGCATACATATAACTTTATCAAAAGAAATTTTAAAAGAGATCGAAGATATCCATTTATCTGACCCTAATCCTTGTGTTTAAGAATTTAACAAATTACTCTTTTCTTCTAATTCTAAATTTACATTAATAGAATCATATTTATTTTTAAAACCTTTTAACATTAAAAAATATTTACAAAGTATCCATATTTTATCCAAATTTTGTTTATTAATAAAATCATCATTAATATTCTTAAAATTGAAAATATTATTTTCTTTAAATTCAGTGTCATTAATTATTTCGGAAATCAAATTTATAGTATTTTCATTATAGTCAACACTTTGTATAGTTAGCCCTTGTTTAAATTGTTGTGCATACATACTCTTAGGAAAGTATTCTTTAAAAGCTTCTCTCAATACTGATTTTGTAAAACCATTTTTTAATTTATTAGAACTACTTAATGCTAATCCAAATAATCTTACGTTATTATCTAAAAAAGGCATCCTAACTTCAACTGAATTTGACATTGATGCTCTGTCCCACTTGTTTAAAAAAAACTGAAACCAACCACAATAAGACATCAAATAAGTAAAACATAATTCATAAGAAAAATTTTCTAAATCTTCTAAATCGTCATTAATAATTTGATAACCTCCATCAAAATTACCTGTATGTAGATAATTTTTAAAACCATAATTTAAGTCCGGTACTGATCTAAAAGGTATAGGACTGATCTCTTGTTCACCTAAACCAAACAATCTTTTAAATTTATTAATATTTTGAGTTTTCCCAAATTTATTTATTGTTTTAAAATTATTTGCAATACTATTATAAATATCTACAGACAATTCTGGTATCCAGTTTGGATATCCAAGAAACTCATCAGCTCCATGACCATCTATACTAACTTTTATACTTTTTTCTTTTTGTTTTTTATAGAGTTCAAACTGCATAAAATACTCTTCTACTATTTCAAGAGATGAAACAAGATCCATTGTTTTATCAGCCGTCACCTTTTTAAAATCAACTATTTGATAATTCCTTTTAAATTTCTTGGATAATTTAACTGCATCCTCTATGGTTTTCATATCCTCATAATTCATTATAATTGGGTTTAAATCCAAATCATCTTCAGTTAACTTTTCGTTCCTTTGTATTAAATTCATCAATGTGAAAATAGAAGAGGAATCTAAACCACCACTTAATGAAGTTCCTGTTTTGACATCACTTTTTAGTCTTAATTTTGTAGATTCATAAAGTAAACTGAAGTATTCATTAACATTTTCATTAAATCCTGAATTTATTTTAGGCAAATTTTTAAGAGGATAATCCCATCTATGTAATTTTTTTTCTAGGTTATTTAAATTTATTTTTAAATATCTACCTTGAGTTAGTTGATCAATATTTTTAAATATTGTTTTAGAACAATTATTTAATGTCGTAAAATTTATACCAAAGTTATTTTTATCAAACTCAATGTTATTTTCTAATGCATAAAAAGTTTTTATTTCTGAACTAAATGCAAAAAAATTCTTTGTATCAAAAATATAACAAGGTTTATATCCAATACCATCTCTACAAATCACTAGTTCGTTATTTTTCTTATCTAATATTGCTAAAGACCATTCCCCATTGAACATTTTGAAAGATTCTTCACCCCATTCTTTATAAGCATTAAGTACAACTTCAGTGTCTGAATTTGAATAAAAATTATAATTTTTTAATATTAGTTTTTCTCTTAAACTTTTATAATTATAAATTTCGCCATTATAAATAATCCAATATCTCCCATCCACAGACATTGGTTGAGAGCCAAGATTTGTGGTATCGATTATTGATAGTCTAGTATGACCAAGTAAAAGATTTTTATGATTAATATATCCGCTATCATCTGGCCCTCTATGATGTAGAAGTTCATTCATTTTCACAATTTTTGAAACATCAGTTTTAGATGTCTTAAATATTATTCCATTAATTCCACACATTATACTTTAATTCTTTTCAGCAATCTTCGCACATCTTCAATATAGCTTCTATCCCATAAATAAACATTTAATAATGAATAGTATAATTGATAAATTGGTTCATATTCTAAGTAATATTTATCAATTTTTATGTGATCGTTATATTTATCTAAAAAATTATCATCAATAAATTTAGGGCTAAACCATCTTAAATAAGATACTTCTAATTCATTATGGCCATAAAAAGATCCTGGGTCGATTAACCCTACAAATTTTTTGTTTTTAAAAAGTATATTTCCCTCCCATAAGTCACCATGCAACAATGATGACATTGGGTTATTTGGTATAAAATTATCTATTTTTTTAATTAATAAATCAATTTTAGCATTAATTTCTTTATCCATAGGTTTGTTTTTATTAATTAAATCAAATATGTAATACAATCTTTTATCTGTATAGAAATCTTTCCAATTTCCAGATTTTGAATTGATCTGTCTTAAACCACCAATCTGCGTATCAAAATCGAAACCATAATTTTCACTCTTAACTGAGTGAATAGAAATTATAGCATTTAATAAATCATCACTAGTTTTATTTGGTTGATTATCATTATTATCTATGAACGACATAATAAGGAACTTATCATTATAATTAATAATTCTTGGAAAGTAGTTTGATTTTCTTGTACTAAAAAAAAGAAGGTTATCTGTTTCAGATTTTATAGCATTAAAATTATCATTTTTTTTGTAATAATATTTGACAACAAACTTTTTATTATCTTTTGTAATAATATTTAAGCAATTAATTCCAAAAGAATCTGATAATAACTTGCTATCTAAAATTTTTTTATTATTTAAAAGTTTTTCAATTTCTAAAATGATATCTTGCTCAATCATAAAAAATGTCTAAAAAAATTAATTATCAATTTCTAATTTCATATTTTGGATTAATACCATATGTTTTAACTTTTTTAGACAAATACTATTTCTTATTAGTTAAAGAAGATGATCTATTTAATTTTATCACCTACTACAGCTTAATTATTATTGTTTTTATAGGATCAATAAATTGGAATTTAAAAAATAATCCACCTACTCACATAGTTATATACGGTTTCCTACCTAGTCTGTTTGCGGTTATAATTATAATTTTAAATCTCTATAATATTAATATTTTGACAATTTTTATTCTAATTATTTTACTGATGTTAACCCAATTATTTTTCGATTATATTATATTATTTTCGAACGAAACAAATAAAAGAGCATTTTTCATGCTCAGACTACCTTTAACAGTCTTAATTATAATATTTCTATTTCTTAATTTATTATAGATTCGATACGGCCAATCTTTTTACCTGCATGATTTTGTAGGTAAAATTTTTCTTTTTTTTCTAGATGTTTTAACTCTTGCCCATTCATAATTTTTAGCTTCTTAAAAATATTTATTAGAGTAATTGGAATAGCTCTTTCATTTCCATCTGTAATCTTAATTATTCCACTAATTTCTTTTTGAATATCAACAAATAAAAAAACACCTTCAGCCCCACTTTTACAAAATATTTTTCCTTTTGAAGATTTCATCACTTTTGTATCAAAGCTTGAAGTTCCTCCAATAAATTCAGGATTTTCTAAAACTGAGTTGACCAAAGTTTTTACTTGCTCAGAATAATAATAATTTTTTTTATAACTCTTAATCAAATTATTCAATGCATTTGATATAGATTTAATTTTAAATGAATATTGTGGAGCACTACAACCATCTAATGAGAAATTTTTCTTTGATAATTTAGTTTCTGTAAATTTATTGAAAATTTTCCTAATATTTTTTTGATGTGCATGATTGTAATCCAGATAGTTTTTAATATTCTGACCATTAGCTAAACAACTTGTCAACATAGCTAAGTGCTTCCCTGCACAATTGTTATGTAGTTCGTTAAATTCTTCTCTGGAATATATCATTTTTTCTGAAGCTTTTTTATCTAATGGCCCATGAATGCCGCATTGTAAATTTTTTGTTTTTAAGCTGATTTTTGAAATCCATTTTTTCAGCTCTATTATATGAAATTTTTCTCCTTTGTGTGAGGCACATGCTAAAGCAATATGTTTATTATTTAACTTAAATTTATTTATTGCATTTGACATTGCAAAAGGAATAGCTTGAAATATTTTAATTGATGATCGAGGATAAAAAAAATCATTATCATTATTTGTAGTTAATAAATTTTTACCATCAATATTAGTTACTAATGCTTTTACTTGGTGAGTGCTTTCAACTTGCTTACCCCTAATGAAATTTACGTGAATTTTAAACACGTATGAAGTTATACAATAATGAATTTATTTTTGCTTAAAAAATGATTTAATAAATGTAAATAAGTTTAAGAAGGACGCGTAACGGCCAAAAAATATTACCTCTTTTTCAGTTATACTAAGGCATACACAGCCTGTGCCCTTTGATGCTGTTGGCGTATGTTTTATTTTTTGATCATTTATCTGAATATCTCCCTTAGAGTATTCTCCATATTCATCACTGAAGCTGCCTTCTAAAACTAATATATACTCTTTTCCACCATGAGAGTGCAGTGGTACGGAAACCCCAGGCTCCATCTTTATTAGTTTTAATTCATCTTTATCATCAATTGATGCTTTGTACTCTTTAAAACCTTTATAAACTTGTTTCCAATTTAAATCATTTAGGTTTCCAAAGAAACTAGTTACTGGGTCATTAAGAATTGGAGTAGAATTAGTGTCTTTACCATTAATACAGTCTGTATACTTGAGATTTTTAGGATGAATGTTTTCGTTATCCATTAAATTTTCACCCAATATATTTTCAAATGTAGTACCAATTTTAGAGGCATTTGAGTTTAATTGTAAATAAGTTGATGCAAACATCGACTTTGCTGGACCTAATATTCCTGAAGCAAAATCAAATATAAGCTGATTTTTTACTAATGTTCCGTTCATCTTAAAAACACCTGCATTTTTGTTAAAATATGCCTTATTCTTGATTTAACTGTCCCTAGGGGAATTTCAAGCTCATCTGCAATTTTTTTATGACTTTTATTTTCAAAAAAGTTCATTTTTATCATTATTTTTTGCTGTTCATCGAGCTCATTATTTATTCTTTCTATCTGTTTTTTTGCTTCATTTTCTTCGATCAACTCAATTTCTCTATCCTGGTATAAAAATTCTCGTATATCTTCTTCTTTGAAATTTATTTTTGAATTTTTCCTGAAAAAGTCGATTTTTTTGTTTCTTGCAATAGTAAATATCCATGTTGAAAGAGCTGATTTTTTTGAATCATATTGGTTGGATTTTAACCAAACAGTGCTTAAAACCTCTTGTGTGAGCTCCTCAGAACTTTCAAACTTGATTCTATTTTGAATAAAATAGGCATTCACTTTAGGAGCAAAAAAATCAAAAATTTCTGAAAAAGCCATTTCGTCGCGGTCTTTTTGAATCCTATTCATCAGGTTATTTAAGTTTGATTTTTCCATAATTTAAAAAGACTCTAACATTGATTAATCACTCTTAACTAATTGCATAAGATATACTAAAAGAAGAAATTGATGAAAATTTTTCTTAAGTTTTTAATAGTGCTATATGTAGCACTTCCCGGCTCTCTAAATGGTTTAGAGGTAGGTAAATGGTCTTTTGAGAAAGCCGATGAGTATTGTTATATAGGTAGTTTAGCAACAGAAACAGATTTACCAAGTGATAAGAAAAGAGGAGACTTCTACATTTTAGTATATAAAAATATAGGTAACCCAGACACTATAGTTCAAATAGAGGCTGGCTATAGTTACAAAGTTCCTTCTGATATTATTGTCAGTATAGATAAGGGAGACTATAAATTTTATACAACTGAAGATTTGCCAACAGCTGCCTGGACAGAAGAAGATTCAAAAGTAGTTTTTGCTATGAAAAAAGGATTAGAGCTTAAAGTTACAGGTGAGTCTTCAAGAGGTACTATAACTAATGACATATATACACTTAATGGTTTTACCGCAGCTTACAATAAATTAACTGACGATTGTTAAATGCCAAAAAAAATTGTACTTGCTTATTCTGGTGGATTAGACACAAGTGTCATTCTTAAGTGGCTTCAAAATAAATACGAATGTCCAGTTGTTACTTTCACAGCTGATATAGGTCAAGGAGATGAGCTTTCACCTATTGAGGTTAAAGCAAAAAATCTAGGGGTAGAAGAAATATTCATTGAAGATTTACAAGAAGAATTCGTTAGGGATTATGTTTTTCCAATGTTTAGAGCAAATACACTCTACGAAGGAACATACTTATTAGGCACAGCTATTGCAAGACCATTAATAGCTAAAAGACAAATTGAAATTGCTAAAATTGTAGGAGCAGATGCTGTGGCTCATGGTGCTACAGGGAAAGGTAATGATCAAGTCAGATTTGAACTTGGATATTACGCAAATAATCCTAAAATTGAGATCATAGCTCCTTGGCGAGATTGGGAATTTGAAAGTAGAAATGACCTAATTGAATACGCAGAAAAAAATCAAATTACTGTTCCTAAAGATAAAATGGGAGAGCCTCCTTTTAGTACCGACGCTAATCTTTTACATACATCTTCAGAAGGAAAGTTACTAGAAGATCCGTGGGTTGAGCCACCAGAATATGTATTTTCACGAACTAAATCAATAGAAGAATCACTTAATCAACCAGAAATAATAACAATTGAATTTAAAAACGGAGATCCCGTTTCAATTAATGAAGAAAATTTGAAACCTCATAAGATTTTGGCAAAGTTGAATTTTGTTGCGGGTAATCATGGTGTTGGAAGAATAGATATTGTTGAAAATAGATTTATTGGAATGAAATCCAGAGGCATATATGAAACGCCAGGCGGAACAATTTTATTACATGCAAGAAGAGCAATAGAAAGTATAACTTTAGATAAAGGTGAGGCTCATCTTAAAGATGAGATAATGCCAAAATATGCTGAAGTAATATACAATGGCTTTTGGTTTTCGACTGAAAGAATAGCCATGCAGGAGTTAATAGACTCTATGCAAAATAAAGTTAACGGCCATGTAAAGCTTAAAATTTTTAAAGGGAATATTATTATTCTAGGTAGAAAATCACCCAACACCTTATATGATACCTCGATAGTTTCTTTTGATGAAAAAGGAGATTATAACCAAAAAGATGCAGAGGGATTTATAAAAATAAATTCTATAAGACTTAAAAATAAAAAATAGTTTATGGGTTATGGAGATGATTTATTGATAACAGCTTTTGCTGCAAAAATTAAAAAAAAATATCCTGAGAGACAAATTGTTATTGGTAATTCTAAAGCAGGTACTGCTTTTTATTCTAGAGTGTGGGATCATAATCCCAACATAGCGGATTGCAGAAATCTTTTAAAAGATAAGCCTATTCATCTGATTGATTATCATAGTGAAAATCGACCGTATATTGATCACGAAAAATCAACAACTTCAAAAATGGTGTGGAATAAAAAATTTAAACCAGTTCCAGGGGAAATGTATTTTTCAGATGATGAAATTTATCATGCAAAAAATATACTTTTTGATGCTAAAAAATTTTGGAAAAAAAATAATAAAAAAAATTTTAGAAAAATTATATTTTTAGAAACTTCTTCAATAAAAATTAATGATTTTCAACTCTCAATTAAACACCAAAATAAAGATTGGGGTTATGAAAATTGGATACAATTAGTAAATAAAATTAAAAATGAAAATTTAATCATTCATTCAACTCATGATGAAACTAAGATAATTGAAGGAATATATTCACCAAAAGAAATGAATTTTAGAATTGCTTGTGCAATTTTAAAATTATCTGATTTATATATTGGGCCAGAAGGGGGGTTTGGTCATGTTGCTGCAGCTTTAAGAAAAAAAGCAGTATTATATTTTGGAGGTTGGATTTCACCTGATGTAATTGGTTATCATTTTCATGAAAATATTTACTATGATAATGATTTTTCACCATGTGGGGAAATTGAAAAATTATGCAATCATTGTTGTGATGCAAGAAAAAGCATAACTGTAGATATTTTTCTTAAACACATAAGTAAAGCTTTAACAGATTAGATTTTATTTTGATTTAAAAAAGCTGTTTTTGTATTTTTTAAAAGACAGGCAATTGTCATTGGCCCAACACCACCTGGTACAGGAGTAATAGCATTAACTTTATTTTTTACTTCATCAAACATGACATCACCAACAAGTTTAGTTTTATTATTCTCGACATCGTTTATTCTATTAATCCCTACATCTATAATAACAGCACCATCTTTTACCCAATTAGATTTCACAACTTCTGGCTTTCCAATCGCCACAATTAATATATCGGCCTTTTTGCATATATTTTCTATGTCAATAGTCTTAGAGTGAGCGATTGTAACAGTACAAGACTCTTTGACTAATAATTGTGCCATTGGTTTACCAACAATATTTGATCGCCCAATAATAACTGCATTTTTACCACTCAAATTTATGCCCACATCTTGTAACATAATTAAGCACCCTAAAGGAGTACATGGTATAAGTAAGTTTTCATTATTAGATTTACTAATTGATAATTTTCCAACATTTAAAGGATGAAATCCATCAGCATCTTTGTTTGGATGAATGCTATCCAGTATAATTTGTTCATTAATATTTTTAGGAAGAGGAAGTTGTACTAAAATACCATTTACGTCTTCATTTTTATTTAAATCACTTATTAAATTTAAAAGATCTGACTGAGTTGTTGAGGCATCAAGATGATGATCAAAAACAGTTATACCAACTTCTTTAGCAGCTTTGGTTTTAGCCTTTACATAAATACTACTAGCGGCAACATTTCCAATTTGAACAACAGCTAGTCCGGGAACACGATTAAAACTATTTTTAATTTTTTCTATTTCAATTTTTAAATTATCTTTTAATTTTTGAGATATTTTTTTTCCATCTATAATTTTAGTCATTATTATCTAGGCCAATATTCGATTAGTAAACTTTTTAAAAACCATAAACCAAGATAAACAACAATAGGTGATAAATCAATTGCACCAAAAGTAGGGAGGTAACGTCTTACAAAATTTAAACTTGGTTCACATAACCTGTATAAAGCATCCAAAATACTATAAACGAATCTATTTCCAGTATTAATAATATTAAAATTTACTAACCAAGTTAATATTATGTAAACAACTAATACAAATTGGAAAAGATTTATAATCTGAATAATCAAATATAAAAGAGAGTTCATTGTGAAATAACTTTATTATAAACTTCTTATGCACGAAGGTTATAAATTAATCAAAAAAAAAGCGGCCAAAAGGCCGCTATAATTAAAAAAAAATGTAAATTACATAGAAATATCTCTACCAAACCACTCTTTTGTAATTGCAGCAGTAGTACCGTCTTTTGACATTTCAGCTATTGCAGAATTCCACATCTCTAAGATTTCAGTATCTTCTTTTCTAACAGCTCCACCAACGCCATCACCAAAGACACCACCAGAGAATGTTGGGCCTGTGAATGCAACGTCAACACCACCATCAGATTCCATAAAATCAATGATTGATCCTACATCAGCAAGAACAGCATCACATCTTCCTGCAGCTAAATCTAAATTATGATCATCAACTGCTTGATATAGTTTAACATCTACTGCACCAGACATGTGTTTCTCTAAAAAATTTTGGTGAATTGTGGATGATTGAACACATACAGTTTTACCATCCATTGCAGCAATGAGCTGACCTATCGCAGCTTGTTCTTTTCCACCTGCATTATTAAGATTAACTTTAGCCATACCTGCAATATTTAAATTAGCCAAACCACTATTTTTTAGAACAGCAAATCTTGCGCCATCAGTCATATATCCAGTTGTAAAATTAACTTTTTCTTTTCTTTCTTCAGTAATTGACATTCCAGCAATAATAATGTCATATTTACCTTGAAGAAGAGCGGGTATTATACCATCCCAATCTTGAGTAACCCATTCACAAGTAACCCCCATGCGTTTACAAGCTTCGTTACCAAAATCTATTTCTGCACCTTCTAGTTCACCTGCAGAGTTAAGATTGTTCCATGGCGGATAAGCACCTTCTGTACCAATTCTTATTGTTTGTGAATTTGCAATTGAAGCAACTCCAAAAACACCAATTGATAATAAGTATATTAAAATTTTTTTCACGTTTCCTCCTTGAAGAAGTATTTCTAAATTATACAAGAACCATATAAGCTAAATAAAAAAAAACAAAATAAATTGTTCAGATCTTCTTTCCTTTGGTCTTAATTAATACAAAAAACAAGCCAATTATTAGTAATATAAAAGGAAAACTCCAAAGAAAGATATTATTATAATTCATTAAAGGTCTAAAAAGAATGTACTCACCATATCTTTGAACTAAAAATTTCTTAATATCTCGTTCATTCAATCCTTCTTGTAACTTGCGTTTTACTATTTTTTTAATATCTTTAGAGAATTCTGCATCTGAGTCATAAATGCTTTGGTTTTGACAAGTCATACATCGTAACTCCAACGTTAAATTTTTAACTCTCTCATCAATATTTTCAACTGCAAATATTTTAAAAGTAAAAAACACAAAACCTAAAGTTGCTATTAGTAAAATTCTAAAGAAGTGGTTCAATTTCATTTTTTAAGATGTCGGTTGTTATTGGGCCCATTAATTTATAGATAATCTTACCATCCTCATTAATTAAATATGTTTCTGGTAGACCAAAAACACCAAATTCTAATGCAATTAATCCATCAGAGTCTACACCAACAAAATCATATGGATTTCCGTCCTCTTCCAGGTATTTTTTTGCATCTGATGTTGGGTCTTTGTGATTAAATCCCAACAAATATAATTCTGGGTATTTTTTACCTATTTCAAAAAAAAGTGGATGCTCTATTTTACATGGACTACACCATGAAGCAAAAAAATTAATTAAGGTCTTTGTATTTTTTATGTCTCTTGTTTTAATTATTTCCTTTTCATTATATAAAGAACTACTCTCAAAATTAGGAACGTCTTTATATAACAGTGCACTTGGAGGTTTGTTTGGATCTTTGCCACTTAATAAATAAGTTAGTGAAAAAATACATATTATGAAGAGTATGATTAATGGAGTTAAAATTATTATTCTATTCATCTTCGTGTAACTGCTATAAAACCTGAATAAATCATTATTGCCACTCCAAGCCATATAAAACTAACAAAGGGATTTATTAAAACTTTCACAAACCACTCATTATTTTTTTGATCACCAAGTATAAAATATATATCTTTGTTCCATTGATGTAAAATACCAGCTTCAGATGTAATCATTTTAGATACAGGATAATAATTTTTACCAGCCTCTATTTTTTTTGATTGATTTTTTTCAATATCAAAAATAAATTTTCCCCTTAAAGCTTGGTAATTAATTTTATTAGTATTTTCTATTTCTTGAAACAAAACTGTTTTTCCATTTACATTAAACTTATCTCCTTCGTTAAGATTAAAATCTAGCTCATTTTGAAAAACACTAGAACAAGTGATACCAACTATAGCAATACCAACTCCAATATGTGCTATATGAGGATTAATTATTTGGAAAAACTTAATATTAAATTTAACTTTATATGAAGAAAAGATTGCAATAATTGAAGCTAATATTATCCAAAAACCTAGAAGCAGTCCAACAAAGCCCCATGTATTAAAATCTGAAAAATATGATTGAATTAAAACTAAAATACTTAACATAATAAAACCTATTGCGTATTTTTTTGAATTTTGTATTTTATTTGTTTGCCAGGATAAAATTGGCGCAATACTCATTAATAAAAAACCAGGGATCATTATAGGAATTACTGTTGAATTAAAATAAGGACCGCCAACTGATATTCTCTTATTATACAAAACTTCAATAATAATTGGGTATATAGTTCCTAAAAGAATAGTTAAGGTTGCTATAATCATTAAAATATTATTTATTACTATTGCTGAAACCTTATTGATAAATAACAAGTTTAAAGTATTTGATTTTTTTGGTTCTTTTAACAAGAAAACTAAAAAACCGAATCCAGTTACAATAAAAAAAATTAGTAATATAAATATACCTCTAGATGCATCTGCCGTAAATGAATGTACGCTTGTTAAGATTCCAGATCTTACTAAAAATGTTCCAAAAACACTTAATGAAAAGCATAGAATTGATAAAAAAACTATCCACTTTTTAATAGCTTGTTCACCTCTTACCATCATGAGAGAATGAACTAACGCAAGTCCAGCAATCCAAGGCATAAGAGAAATATTTTCGACTGGATCCCAAAACCACCATCCACCCCATCCTAATTCGTAATATGCCCAATATGAACCTAGAGCTATTCCACCAGTTAAAAAAGTCCAACTAATCAATGACCATTTCTTTGCAACATAAAGCCATTCATCGTCTGTATTTTGGAATAAACCTGCAATAGCAATACTGAAAACTATGGAATAGCCAACGTAGCCTACATATAAAATTGGAGGGTGAACAGCTAAACCTGGATCTTGTAAAATTGGATTTAAACCCAAACCTTCATTAACTAAAATTGAATTAACTAAAAAAGGATTAGATGTAAATACGATAAAGAGACCAAATAAAATATGAAGTAAAGATTGGATAATTAATGTTAATCTTTGAAAGCTTTCGTCTATATTTTTTGTAAAAGAAAAAAAGAAACTAAAAATAGATAATATACTTAGCCACAAAAGCATCGAACCTTCATGATTTCCCCAAGTACCTGAAATTTTATATATTAATGGTTTATTTGAGTGAGAGTTTTGAAAGACATTATAAATTGAGAAATCAGATACCACATAAGCATACATTAATGAAAAAAAAGATAACAACGTTAATAACGACGAAAAACGAATGAATAAATTAAATTTCTGTTTTTGAAATTTAAATATGTATCTAGATAAAAATAAGTAAAAATTAATACCTATCGCTAAAACTAAGCTTGAAAAACCAACTAATGAACTCATTTATATTTTTTATTCCAATAACCTGTATCTTTCAGATCTTTTTTTATTGAAGCTGGCATATAATTTTCATCATGTTTTGCAAAAACATTAGTTGCATTAAATATATCATTATCAACAAAAGTACCCTCTATCACTGCACCTTGCCCTTCTCTAAATAAATCAGGAAGAATTCCATTAAAAGTAACAAGTATAGATGCTTTTTCATCAGTAATTTTAAATTTAAATGAACTTGAAGAAATTTTATTAAAACTATCATTTTCTACAAAACCACCTATTCTTATCGTTTCATTTTTTACGATATCTAGCTTATTAATCTCAGATGGCGTGTAAAAATATGATACATTTTCTCTTGTATTATATAAAATAAGTAAGACTGCACTTAGTATAATTACAAAAGTAAGTACTATAAGCAGCAACCTTTGAAATCGTAAACTCATTTACTTTTTTATTCTTCTAAATTTTAAATAACTAAAAAATAATAACAAAATAATTAAAAGAAAGGCTGCAAAGTAAGATCCAAAAATATACCAGAAATACATAATTCCTATTAGCAAAAATATTAAGGAAAGATACTTAATCAAAAGGACTAAAAGTCACAAATTAATTTAGATAAGATTTTCTTGAAATTATCTCTGTTTTAATTCTTAAAATAGCTATTGCTAACCCAACCATAATAAATGCAAAAGTCATAATAAATAAAGGAATCATCATAGAGGGGTCAATGCTGGGTTTTGACAATTTACTTATTGTTGCCGGTTGATGTAAAGTATTCCACCAATCTACAGAAAATTTAACTATAGGGAGGTTTATCGATCCAACAAGAACGAATATTGCAACAACTTTTTCTCTTACAATCCTATTTTCAAAAGATAAATTCATAAAAATAATAATAATATAAATAATAAAAAGTATTGCCACTGAGGTTAAACGTGCATCCCATACCCACCACGTACCCCACATTGGTTTACCCCACAAAGATCCACTTATAATACATATTAGAGTAAATACCGCTCCAATAGGAGCTACTGCCGTGTTAATAATAAATCCAAATGGAATTCTAAAGGCTAATCCAGTAACACTATATATTGTCATTATAGCATAGGTAAGTAATGCTAACCAAGCACTAGGTACATGAACATACATTATACGTACAGTTGATCCCTGTTGATAGTCATCAGGGGATAAATAAAATGCAAATATTAATCCTAAAGAAAATAATATAATTGATGCAATCAACACTGGTAGAAATACATAATCTGCAACTTTATTAAATTTACTAGGATTAACTAAAAACTTCATATCAATTATTTTCTAATGCAATTCTAAGACACAAACCACTTGCCCAAGGATTAATAGCAAAAACTATTATTAGAATTCCAAATAAAATACTTATAAGAGAATTAAAGTTTTCTTCAAGATTAACAATACCCACAGAAAAAATAATTATTGGAACACTAAATATCATAACTATAACACTTCCTAACAGAAAGTTTCGCTGGTTCATTAGGTTCATTGAAGATGAAATAGAACCTAGGCATGATAGAATGAATGATCCTATTATAAAGCTGGAAAATAGATAGGTAAGTTTATCATTTGCAATATTCAATAAGATACATGCAATTGGTATAGACAGCAAAAAAGGTACCTGAACAAATATAAAATGTGAAAAAGTTTTTAAAATAGCAATAAAACCAAAACTAAATCCATTCAAATGCATAATCAATAAATTACCATTTTCAAAATCATCTTGATAAAATTTCCTTAAAGATAATGTTGAACTTAATAATAATAATGTCCATAAAATGCCAATTCCTATAATAGAAATTGTTTCCTTGTCTGGCCCAATAGAGAAAATAAATATAAAAATTGAAACAAAGAAAAAGATAATATTTGTTAAAATATCTTGAAAGCCACTTAGATTTAATTTGTACTCCCTATAATAAAAAGAAATTATTTTATTTAAAATCATCATTTTATTTATAGTACAACTTCCTCTGATACATTTATTACTGATTCTTGATGTGAGCTAAATATTATTGAGCCTTCATTAGAACGATGATCTTCAAAAGTCTGTGCTATTACATCAATTGACTCATCATCTAAGTTGGACAAAGGTTCGTCTAAAATCCAAATTTTTTTGTTTTCTATTATTAATCGTAAAAACTCTAATTTTTTTGTTTCTCCAAATGATAATGAATTTACTTTTTGATCTAAATAAATATCTAATTTTAAAGTTTTTAAAACATTCTCAACTTGAGAATTACTAATATTTGATAAAAAGATTTTTTTCCAAATTTTAATATTTTCTTGAACTGATAATTTACTTAAACTTGATGTTCTGTCAGCAATATATGTAACATGATTAAAAAAATTATATAAATTTTTTTTTAATAATTTTCCTCTCCAATAAACAGTACCAGAGGAAGGTTCTATTAAGTTAAGTAATACTTTTAATAACGTAGTTTTTCCAGAACCATTTTTGCCTTTTAATAATATTATTTTTCCAGATCCAAGAGATAGATTAACATTATCAAATATTTTTTTATTTGATCTTTCAATCGATAAATCTTTAACAAGTATCATTATTTAGATCTAATTACTTTTTGATTTAAAACAATAAAAAAACGGGGCAGAACCCCGTTTTATCTTTTTGAAAAAGATAAGAAAAAGAAAACTTTAAATTAAAGTTTTCTTGAAAAATCGAAGTATTACTATCTTCTCTTCTTCTTCTTTTTAGCAGCTTTTTTCTTTTTCTTTTTAGGAGCTGCTTTTTTCTTTTTCTTAGGAGCAGCTTTTTTCTTTTTCTTTTTAGGAGCTGCTTTTTTCTTTTTCTTAGTAGCTGCTTTTTTCTTTTTCTTTGGAGCAGCCTTCTTTTTCTTCTTAGCCATAAAATACTCCTTGTATTTTGTTACCCCGGAGGAACCTCCCTCCATTATCACCATAGTGATAATTATAAAAGGCTAAGCATTTATTCCCAAAACTTACGATTAAAGTCAACAATATACCAATATTTAAAAATAAATCTTATTATTAATTTAAATTATTATTTTAATAAAAAACTTAATTTAAAAAAACTAACTTACTTTATTATTTTTTGGCAGAAAACATATAATAAATAAACATTTTGCTATACAAAAATTTATCTTCATACTATTTAATTATTATAATTATTTATCAACTTTAGTATGAAAAATAGAAATTCCTTCAATTCAGAAGATACAATTGAAATAAATGATCAAAAGTTCAAATATTTTAATTTAATTAAAGCATCTGAATATTTCGATACTGATCTAAGCAAAATCCCAATTACCATAAAAATAATAATTGAAAATTTACTTAGAAACGAGGATGGCGAGAATATTAATAAAGATATGATCTCTAAAGTTTTCAATTCTTTAAAACAAATTAATGATAAGGGGAAAAAAATTGAAATAGCCTTTTTCCCAACGAGAGTTTTAATGCAGGATTTTACAGGAGTACCTGCTGTTGCCGACCTTGCCGCAATGCGAAATGCATTGAAATCAAGAGGAATTGAGCCAAAAAAAATAAACCCATTATCTAGGGTTGATCTGGTTATTGATCACTCTGTCATGGTAGATAGCTATAAAGACAATAATGCTTTAAAAGAAAATGTTAGAAAAGAATTTGATAGAAATAGAGAAAGATATGAATTTCTAAAATGGGGACAAAGCTCATTTGATAATTTTTATCTTGTACCGCCAGGGGCAGGAATTTGTCATCAAGTAAATTTAGAAAATATAGCTAAAACTATATGGTTGAAGGAAATTAATAATCAAAACTATTTATTCCCAGACTCTGTTGTAGGTACAGATAGCCATACAACAATGATAAACTCACTTTCTGTTTTAGGATGGGGGGTTGGAGGAATAGAAGCAGAGGCAGCTATGCTAGGCCAGGCAATCTCAATGAATATTCCAGATGTTATTGGTTTTGAACTTAAAGGGTCACTTAATGAAGGGATTACAGCAACAGATTTAGTTTTATCAATTACCAAAATTCTAAGAGAGAAAGGTGTTGTTGGAAAGTTTGTAGAATTTTATGGTAAAGGTTTAAAAAATTTATCATTAGCCGACAGAGCAACAATATCTAATATGGCACCAGAGTACGGAGCCACTTGTGGATTTTTCCCAACAGATCAAGAAACAATTAATTATCTTAAGTTAACTGGCAAAGAAAGTGATCATCTAAACATTGTTGAAAAATATTCAAAAGAACAAACTCTTTGGGCAGATGAAAATTATGCACCTGATTTTTCAGATAAAATATCATTACAGTTAGATACCATCGAACCTTCACTTGCTGGCCCAAAAAGACCTCAAGATAAAATTCTTTTAAAAGATGTCCCGCATGAGTTTAATAAAATAGACAACAATAAAACTATAAATAAAAATAAATTAAATTCAGGCGATATTGTAATAGCAGCAATTACAAGTTGTACAAATACATCTAATCCTAATGTTATGATAGCAGCAGGGCTAGTTGCTAAAAAAGCTATTGATTTTGGATTAGAGGTTAAGCCTTGGGTTAAGACAAGTTTAGCCCCAGGTAGTAAAGTTGTTAGTGACTATCTAGATAAAGCTGGATTAACAGAATATCTTGATATTTTAGGCTTCAATACAGTTGGTTATGGATGCACTACTTGTATTGGTAATTCTGGCCCTTTAGATGAGTGGGTATCCAATGAAGTTAAAAAAAATAATTTAACTGTTTGTTCAGTTTTGTCTGGAAACAGAAACTTTGAAGGCAGAGTTCATCAAGAAGTGAAAGCAAATTTTCTTGCCTCTCCTCCCTTAGTTGTAGCATACGCTATCGCAGGTAATATTAATATTAATCTTACAATTGATTCTTTAGGTAAATCTAAATCTGGAAAAGAAATATTTTTAAAAGACCTATGGCCATCAAATATTGAAATCAATCAAACACTTAGTATGTGCTTAACGCCAGAAATGTTTAAAGAAAGATATAAAGAAATATACAAAGGCGATGATAACTGGAAATCTATTAAAAATTCCAAAAATACAACCTACGATTGGAACGATACTAGTACATATATAAAACATCCACCTTTTTTTGATATACAAAATAAATTTGATTTAAATGATATAAAAGAAGCAAGAATATTAGCGCTACTAGGTGATAGCGTAACAACAGATCATATTTCGCCTGCAGGAAGCATAAAGGAAGATAGTCCAGCTGGCCTTTACTTAACAGACAGACAAATTAACTCTAGAAATTTTAATTCCTATGGATCAAGACGTGGCAATCATGAAATTATGATGAGGGGCACATTCGCAAACATAAGAATAAAGAACCAGATTTTGGACAACGTTGAAGGGGGTTACACTAAATCTTTTATATCAAATAAACAAATGTCAATTTATGATGCAGCACAAGAGTATATAAAACGCAATATTGATACAGTGATAATAGCAGGTAAAGAATATGGTACTGGATCATCTAGGGATTGGGCAGCTAAGGGCACAAGATTACTAGGAGTAAGAGCAGTAATTGCTGAAAGCTTTGAGAGAATCCATAGATCAAATTTGATTGGAATGGGGGTTTTGCCACTCGAATTTTCCCAAAATGAAAATAAAGATAATTTAAATATTAAGGGCGATGAAACTATAACTATATCTGGTTTAACCGAACTTAGACCTGGGATGGATCTTAATTGTGAAATTACTTCTTCAGAAAGTAGGTATATAAATTTAAGATGTAGAATAGATACAAATAAAGAACTGGAGTACTATAAGGCTGGAGGAATATTAAACTACGTTTTAAATGAAATAATATCCGAAGCTGCCTAATCTCATGGTCAATAATAATGATAATTTATTAGCTATACTTGGGCCTACTAATACAGGAAAAACTTTTACAGCATTTGAAAAACTATTTTCATATTCTTCAGGAATTTTTGGCTTTCCTTTAAGATTACTAGCTAGAGAGAATTATGACAAAGCAGTAAAAAGAGTTGGGCTTAACAACGTAGCATTAATCACTGGCGAAGAAAAAATTTTACCAAAAGAAGCAAAATATTTTTTTTGTACTGTTGAGTCAATGCCTAACAATATTTCTGTAGATTGTGTGATTATCGATGAAATACAACTAGCAGCAGATTATGAGAGAGGTCATATATTTACAGATAAAATTCTTAATTTAAAAGGAAATTTCCAAACCATTTTTTTAGGTTCTTTGAATATAGAATATATATTAAAAAAAATATATCCGAATATTTCTATTGAAAAAAAAAATCGCTTTTCTCAACTTTCATTTCTTAGAAAACAAAATTTCTCCAAACTAGAACCTCGATCTGCAATAATAGCTTTCAATATTAATAAAGTTTATGAAATTGCTGAAAATATTAGAATACACAAAGGCGGAACCGCAGTCGTTTTAGGATCACTTAGTCCCAGAACAAGAAACGCACAAGTTGAAGTATATGAAAATCAAAAAGTTGATTATCTTGTGGCTACAGATGCAATTGGTATGGGTTTAAATCTAAATATAAATCATGTTAGTTTTTCCTCTCTAGAAAAATTTGATGGTAGATATAACCGTAATCTTACTCCAAGTGAATTAGGCCAAATAGCAGGAAGGGCTGGCAGGTATAAACAAGATGGTACTTTTAGTTACACTAAGGAAGCAGGCAACTTGGACCCTTTAATTATCCAACAAATAGAGAGTCATAACTTTGATAAAATTCAAAAAATTTATTGGAGAAATAGTGATTTAGATTTTAATACAATTGACACATTGTTATCTTCATTAAAAAAATACCCTGTACAAAGTTATTTTATACACAAAAAAAATGCATTAGATGAAGTTAATTTTCGGAATTTAATAAATGATATTGAGATAAAAAATTTTTTATTATCAAAAAAAGATTTAGAATTATTATGGAATATTTGTCAAATTCCAGATTTTGAAAAATTATTTAATGATAATTATCTGTTACTATTAAAAGAAATATATTTAATTTTAATTAAAAATAACTACTACATTCCTGAAGAATGGATTAATGCCAAAGTTAATAAGCTCAATAATTTTAGTGGTGGCATACCTGAGCTTTCAATTAAAATATCTCAAATAAGAACTTGGACATATATTTCAAATAATCATAACTGGCTAAAAAACTCATATTATTGGAAAGAAAAAACTCAGCAAATAGAGAATGAATTATCTGATCAATTACATGATAGTCTTACTAATAAATTTATAGATTACTCTTCTAAGTTTTTTATCGGAGAAAAAAAAACACTTAATATTAACAATATTATAATAAAAAATAACAATGAATTTTTTTTAGAAAAGGATAAATATGGAATTATTAAAGGTTTTGATCTAATTGAAGATAAAAAAATATTTTCACAGTCACTTTTTTCGATTAGTAATATAAAAAAGTCAGTTAGAAATATGATAAATGAAAAAGTAGAGTATTTTTTAAATTCACCTTTAGATTCAATAAATTTTGGTGATATTAGTAAATCAAAAATAAAAGACGACACCTTTGTTTATTGGGGGGATGAGCCTGTTGGTAAATTAAAAAAGGGTAAATCAAGATACAGGCCAATTGCTGAAGCCTTAAATTCTGAATACTTATCATCAGAAAATAAATTATTGGTTTCTGCAAAGCTTCAAAAGTGGTTAGATAATGAAATAAACGAAACACTTCATCCTCTTAATAAAAAATTAGATGAGAATTTAAATTCAGAAATAAGGGCAATTATTTTTAATTGTCTTGAAAACTTTGGCAATTATCCAATCGAAAAATTTAAAAACTCACTTAAAACTATTTCTCAGGAGAGTAGAAGCCAACTTTCAAAGTTAGGAATTAGAGTAGGCGCAAAATTTTTTTTTATACCAAATTTATTAAAGAAAAAACCACTAGAGTTATGTGCTATTTTATGGAAAACATTTTACCAAAATAACATTGATGATTTCTTGCCATTACCACTAAATGGAAGAGTATCTTTTACATCAAAAGTTAAAATGCCTGAGGATTATTGGCAATCTATTGGTTATATTAATATAAAAGATTTTACTTTTAGAATAGATGTATTTGAAAAAATTTTTTTTGTAGCAAGGCAAAAATTTAAAAATGGTCCATTTTTAGAATCTTCTGATCTTATGAATCCTATAGGATGCAATAGTAATCAATTAAAAGATATAATGATTTTTTGTGGTTATGAATATTTAACTATTTCTGATGATAAGAAATTATATTTTCTTTCCAAAAAGAAAAGAGAAATGAAAAAAATAAAAAATAAATCTATAAAAAAAATAAATAAAACAAATAACTCTAATAAAGTCAAAAGAGACCCCAATTCTCCTTTTGCAGTTTTAGAAAAACTTCTTTAGAGTTATCAGGGAGTAATAAATTGATAAACTTATTAAAAAATATTTTAAACAATACAAATTCTCAAGAAGATAATGACAGTAATAAAAATTTAGAATTACTTTGTGGATTGATGATTGAGGCTGCTTACACAGATGGTAAAATTGATAATATAGAACTAAATAAAATCAAGATTAGTTTAATAAATATTTTTACTGAGGATCCAAAGGAAGTTAACTTAGTTCTTGAGAAAGCGTTAAAAAATAAAAATAATTCTAAATCTCTTCATTATTACACTTCTTTTATAAACAAAAATTTTGAGAAAGATAAGAAACTTCTACTTATCGAAGCTTTATGGGAAATAGTATTGTCTGATGGAGAAATACATGATTTTGAATCAAGTCTTATAAGAAGACTTGCTGGATTACTTTATATTACTGATATAGAATCTGGAAATGCTAGAAAAAGAGCTATAGATAAAAATCATAATTAAAATGACATACGTTGTTGATGAGAAATGTATAAAATGTAAACACATGGATTGCGTAGAAGTTTGTCCTGTGGATTGCTTTTATGAAGGTGAAAATATGTTGGTTATTCATCCGGATGAATGTATAGACTGTGGTGTCTGTGAACCAGAGTGCCCAGTTGAGGCAATTCTATCAGATACAGAAGATGGCATTGAAAAATGGGCGGAACTTAATAGAAAATACTCTGAAATTTGGCCTAATATTAGTGAAAAAAAAGAACCTCCAGCTGATGCAGAGGAGTGGCAAAATGTTCAAGATAAATTTAATAAACACTTTAGCAATAAACCAGGAAGATAATGAAAGCAAAAAAAAATTCTGATTTTAAAATTGGTGAAATAGTAGTTTACCCCAAACATGGAGTTGGTGAGATTACAAAGATAGAAAATATGGAGATATCTAATATAAAGACAAGTTTCTATGTTGTTAAAATGGAACAATCTAAACTAATAATTAGAGTGCCGCTTGATAAAAAAGATGAAGTTGGTCTTAGAAAAATTTCATCAAAGAAAACTATAGAAGAAGTTTATTCTACATTAAAATTAAAACCAAAAATAAGAAGAATTATGTGGAGTAGAAGAGCTCAGGAATATGAAACAAAAATATTTTCAGGCGACCCAATAAAAATTTCTGAAGTAGTGAGAGATTTATTTAGAAAAAGTAGTCAGGCTGAACAATCATACAGTGAAAGACAAATGTTTCAGGTTGCAATAGAGCGTTTAGCAAGAGAAGTTGCGGCGGTTGAAAAAACCGATTACTTTCAATCAACTGAAAAAATTGAACAAATTTTGAATAAAAAGTAATATTTTGGATAATACGAGTAATTTTGTTGAAATAAAAAAATCTAACAAGATCTGGGCTATAGGATCAATTCATTCTAACTTGAAATCCTTTAGTTCTATAAAAGAGTTTATTTTAAATAATTTTAATGCCAATGACAAATTAATCTTTCTTGGTAATGTTATTGGGCTTGGAAATAAATCAAAAGAAACTCTAAGTAGCGTTATTGATTTAAGATTTAAATTAATGTCAAAGTTTAAAATAAAGCCAGAATCAATTATATTTTTAAGAGGAGCTCAAGAAGAAATGTTTAGCAAATTATTACAACTTCAACTAGCACCTAATCCTAGTGAAATAATAGAATGGATGTTTGATCATGGAGTAAATAAAACTATTAACTCATATGGTTTTTCAGAAAAAGAAGTTAAAAATATTTCCTCCTCTGGTACTATTAACATTTCAAAGTGGACAACAAATCTAAATAATGTTTTGAAAAAAAATTCTGGTCATACAGAATATTTTTTGAATTTGAAACACGCTGCTTATTCTTATACAAAAAAAATATTATTCGTTAATAGAGGTGTTGATATAACCAGGCCTTTATCAGCACAAAATGATTGTTTTTGGTGGGGTTTTCAAAATTTTTCTTCAATAGACAGACCATACAAAACATTTTCAAGAATAGTTAGAGGATATGAATCTCAGCACTTAAATCAAAGAGAAATTTCAAAAAATAAAATTGTTTGTACTTTATTTAAACAACCTTTATCCAATAAAACTGTTTTATGTGGAATTTTCTCAGAAAAAGGCGAAATTTTAGAATTATTTGAAAATAAATGATCCAACTTAAATTTTTAACGTATATATATATATGATTAACAAAAGTTACTTTTTTTCCAATAACCTTATTGAGCTCTCAAAAAAAGCTGCAATTCTTGAAAAAGAAGAGGAATTTGAACTAATTAATGATTGGAGAGATAATAAATCTCCTAAATCACTACAAAAAATCCTCAATTCATATTTACGACTAGCAATTTCTTACGCTAGAAAATATTCTAGTTATGGTTTGCCTATAGATGATTTAATTCACGAAGGTGTCTTAGGAATTATGCATGCTTTAGAAAAATTTGATACTTCTAAAGATTTTAGGCTTTCAACATATGCCTCATGGTGGATAAGAGCATCAATACAAGATTATATTCTAAAAAATTGGTCTGTTGTAAGGACTGGCTCAACTGCATCTCAAAAAGCACTTTTTTTTAATTTAAAAAAAATAAAACAACAGATTAATGATGTTTCAAGAGAATTTATGGGTCAAGAAGAAATAAATAAAGTTTCAAACATGCTTAATGTTAAATCACTGGAAGTGCAAAACATGGAATCAAGACTCACAGGTGGGGATTTACATCTCAACCAAAAGGTTGATAATGAAACCGAAAATGATCTTATGAGTCTATTAGCAGATGATCGTCAAAACCCTGAAGAGTCATTTGAAGAATTTAATGACAACAACATAAGAAAAGACTTCATTAACAAAGCTATTGATACTTTAAATGAGAGAGAAAAAATAATTATACGTCTAAGAAAGTTTAGAGAAAAGAGTATTACTCTCGATGAGTTAGGTCAAAAATTAAAAATAAGCAAAGAAAGAGTTAGACAAATTGAAACTAAAGCGCTTGAAAAATTGAAGAGGTCTTTACTTGATATTTCTCAACAAAATAAAGAATTTTTTGTTTGATAGCTAAAACAAATAATTATAAGATATCTGAGTGTTCAAAGTATTTCTTCTAATAGTTATAATTTTATTTACGAATAAAGCTTATACAAAGGGAACAAACGTTTTTGGCCTAGGTATTTATGATATAAAATTTGATGGATCTGAAAAAAATCAAACTACAGATTTTAGATACGAATATAGAAGTGATAAATCATTACTTGATATTGGGCCAGAAGAAGATAATTTTTTTTTCTTAAAACCGTTCTTTGGTTTTGAATATACTAATGACTCCGCTACCTATTTCTTAAGTGGTATCTACTTTGAGGACAATCTAGGTGAATTATTTGAAGGAGATAAAAGTAAATTTTTTTTTACACCAAGTTTAGGAGCAGGCATTTATGATGATGGTTCTGGAAAAAAATTAGGAAACGATCTACAGTTTAGAACTTCGCTCGAAGTTAGCTATGAATTAAAAAATAAAAATAGAATTGGCATTTCATTTAGTCATATTTCAAACGCAAATTTAGGCGACAAAAATCCAGGAGTTGAAATTCTAAGTTTTTCTTATCATATAACCTATTAAAAAATTTAACTTAGATTTCTTTCACTGACAAATTTTATTAATAACTCTTCAATTAAATTAATTTTTTGATCTTTCATGTAATCATTAATTTTAGATTTATAATCTTTACTATGAGGAACTGAAAAAAAGATACTTAGTAGGGGGCTTAATAATCTAAATATTGATTCAAAACCTAATTTTGGTTTTATATATTCAAAATAATTATTAATTATTGATTCATCAATCAATCTACCTTTTTCTTTAAAAATTTTTTTATCAACCTCTTTTAATATAAAAGGATTATGTTTAATTAATCTACCAACCATTACACCATCAAACTCTTTTAATAGATTTTCTGCTTTATCAAGATTATCTATACCTCCATTAAGGATAAATGTTATATTGGGAAATTTATTTTTAATTTTTTTTACAAAATCATAATTCAGGGGCGGTATTGATCTGTTTGCTTGTGGACTAATACCACTTAATATTGCATTTCTTGCATGTACATAAATAATTTTAATTCCTGTCTTAGATATTTCATCAATAAATTCTTCAAAAAATTCATAATTTAATTCTTTACCTAAACCTAATCTACATTTTAAAGAAGCTTCAATATTATCGTTCTGTAATGCTTCCATACAATTTCTAACAAGAATTTTATCTCGCATAAGACATGCGCCAAAACTTCCTTTTTGTACCGCTTTACTTGGGCAACCAACATTTAAGTTAATTTCATCATAATTGTAATCGATTGCTATTTTTGAAGCTTTTGTTAAATCATCTATTTCAGAACCACCTACCTGAAGAGCAACAGGGTTATTAAAGTCATTATCAATAACATTATCTTTACTCTTTGAATAAATCAGTGATTTTGTTGCTATCATTTCACTAAATAAAAAACTATTTTTTGATAAAATTCTATAAAGTTTCCTGGCATATGGCGTTGTATATCCCATCATTGGAGCAACACAGAATTTTCTACTAATTTCCTTTTTCATTTAATTTTGCTATATAAATAATTTCTAAAATAATAATATTATGCAAATACCAAAATTTTTAATTGAAAGATATAAATTCTGGAAAGATAATACCTTTGAAGATTATAAAGATATATACCAGCAAGCTTCTAAAGCTCCTCAAAATCCAATTGCTATGATTATTACTTGCTGTGATTCTAGAATTCTTGAAAATACAATATTTGGAGGAAGTGTTGGAGATTATTTTATACATAGAAATATCGCCAATATTGTACCTTCCAAAAATGATGAGAATAAAAATATACAAACATTATCTGCTATAGAATACGCATTAAAAGTTCTAAAAATTAAAAACTTAATTATTTTAGGCCATTCAAATTGTGGTGGAGTTGAGTATTCTTACAAAACATTATTAGATAAAAAAAATATAAATGATTTTCAATACATTAATCAATGGGTAGGTTGTTTACAAAATTCTTATAACAATATCCCCAATAATTTTTCAGAAACTGAAAAAATAACTTTTTTTGAACAGGAAAATATAAAACAATCAATTAAAAATTTACGTGAATATGATTTTATAGATAAATTAATTAATGAAAATAAACTGAATGTAATTGGTTTATGGTATCAAATTAATTCTGGTTTAATCAAGTTTTTAGATAATAATAATAGCTTTATAAATTTAGATTAATCGTAAGTAAATTTAGTACTAGGAAATTTTTTAAGCTTAACATCCCGATTGTATTTCTTAACTACATTACTGGCAATTTTATTAAAATTAAAATAATTTTTTACAAATCTCGGTTTTTTATTGTTTGTACTAAGATTTATTAAATCATCAAATACTAAAACTTGACCATCACAATATCTTGAAGCACCTATACCTATTGTAGGTATTGAAATATTTTCTGTAATTAGTTTAGCTGTATCGGTTGTTATACATTCTAACAATACAGCTTTAGCTCCAAGTGTTTCAGATTCTTTTGCTAATTTTAATAAATTTTGTTTTTCTTTATTAGTTTTTCCCAAAACTTTGATTTTATTAAAATTCTTATAACTTTGTGGCGTTACTCCTATATGAGAAATAACATTGACTTTTTTGTCCACTAAGTGTTTTAAAACAACTAATTTTTTTTCATTAACTTCTATCTTTAATAAATCCGGCCTACAGTGCTTTAAAAGTATTCTAGCATTTTTATATGCATCAATTTTATTATCATATGTTTTATAGGGCATATCTAAAACTTTTAAACTTTTCTTAATTTTTTTATTCACAGCTGCCCCATGATTTTTCATCATATCCATAGTAACACCTTGAGTATTATTCATTCCATACAGTGTAGAACCAAGAGAGTCTCCAACTAGTATTAAATCTATTTTTCCATCTAAAATATTTGCAATTGATGGAGAATATGCAGTTAAACAGCTAATAGGTTTAGAAAAAATTTTGTTTAAAATTTTAATTTTCTTCATATTTAAATTACAATTAAACCTTTAAAAAGAATTAAACTTTTAATTTAAAATTCTTTATATCAATAATTTTATTTTCATAAAAATTATTAATTTTTATGACTATTGATTCAGTATCCATTTTAATATCTTGATATTGTTCATCTGGCGTCATATGCTCAACAAAACGATCTGGAAAAATTAAATTTTTAATAACAACATTATCTTTTTTAGATCTTATGTTATGGATATAATGTAAAACATGAGATGAAAATCCACCTATTGAACCTTCCTCTATAGTTAGGATATACTTATGATTATCTAATAAGTTATCTATTAATTGTGTGTCCAATGGTTTTGCAAATCTTGCATCTGCAATAGTAGGATAAATATTATTTTGATTAAGAAACTTACTAGCTTCAATACATTTTTCAAGTCTTGTTCCTAAATTTAAAATTGCAACATCATTACCTTCAATTAGAATATATCCCTTGCCTATATTTATATCTGTAGGCTGATTACTAAATAGTTCATCTGATCCTGTTCCTCTTGGAAATCTAAAAGCTGATGGTGTGTCATTAATCTCACAAGATAACTCTATCATATTAGATAATTCTTTTTGATTGCTTGGTGCCATAACTACAAAATTTGGTAATGTGGCTAAATAAGTGATATCAAATGAACCAGCATGAGTAGGACCATCTGATCCTACTAACCCTGCTCTATCAATCGCAAATCTAACAGGTAGTTTTTGAATAGCTACATCATGGACTATTTGATCATAAGCTCTTTGTAAAAATGTTGAGTAAATTGCAACAAATGGCTTAAAACCCTCTGTAGCTAATCCAGCTGCCATTGTAACAGCATGTTGTTCAGCAATACCAACATCAAAAAATCTTTTATCAAAATTTTGTTGGAATAATTTTAAACCTGTGCCAGACATCATAGCAGCTGTTATGGCCACAATTTTTTCATCATTTTCAGCAAGTTTTGTTAGTTTTTCACCAAAGACATTTGAATAAGATTTTAAATTTGTTTTTTTAACTGAGTTACCTGTATTAATATCAAACTTTTCTACACCATGAAATTTATCCTCTGACATTTCTGCAGGACTATATCCTTTACCTTTTTTAGTTACACAATGAAGAAAAACTGGTTTATCAAATTTATTATCTCTAATGTTTTCTAGAACTGACACCATATTATCTATATTGTGACCATCTATTGGGCCAAGATAATAAAAACCTAACTCCTCAAATAAAGTGCCCCCCGAGATAAGTCCTTTGGAATATTCTTCTGTTCTATAAAGAGTATCTGAAAGGTTTGATGGCAATGTTTTGGAAATTTTTTTAATAATATTTCTTAAGCTTGAGTAAGATTTAGATGATAGCAATCTAGTTAAATATGTACTCATTGCACCAACTGGTTTGTCAATTGACATTTTGTTATCATTTAAAATGACAATCAATCCTTTTTTTTGGGCACCAGCATTGTTTAATCCTTCATAGGCTAAACCAGCACTTAAAGCACCATCTCCCACAACACATATAACTTTTGAGTTGTCTTTATTTATATCTTTTGCTGCTTTAATTCCTAAACCAGCTGATACTGCTGTTGAACTATGGGCTGTGCCAAAGGGATCATATTCACTTTCTGATCTTCTAACAAAACCATAAACACCATCTTTCTTTCTAAGTGTATCTATATTTTTTTTTCTTCCTGTAATGATTTTATGAGGATAAGCTTGATGACCCACATCCCAGATTAATTTATCATGTGGAGTGTTAAAGACATAGTGGATTGCTACAGTCAATTCAACAACACCTAATCCAGCACCTAGATGACCACCAGTTTTGGAAACAGTCTCAATTGTTTTAGCTCTTAATTCTTCTGAGATTTGCCTTAGATCTTTTTTTTTAAATTCTCTTAAGTCAGATGGAAAATTAATTTTATCTAAAAGCTCATAATCCATAATTTATTTTACTATTTTTGCCTAGATTTGATATTTTTATATCTGCAAAAAAACAAGAGTTTGTGGAAAGATTTTATTAAAGAATTTGAAATACTTAAGTTCTTTTTTCTAAAATAATTAAAGATAAATTTTAAAGTTAAAATCTCTAGACTTTTTAGAATATAAAAACTAATTATATTATTCATGTTTTATGATGTAGATACAAAAAATATTGATAAACTTGCACATCTATCTATTAAAAGAGGAGTTGCACTTCAAAAGGGTCAAAACCTTTTAATAACAGCACCGTTAGAGTCTTTACCCTTAGTGAGAAAAATAGCTGAACATGCTTACAAAGAAGGGGCCGGACTTGTAACCCCACTTTTCAATGATTCTGACATTACATTATCTAGATTTAAGTATGGAAATGATGAATCTTTCAATATTGCAGCAAATTGGCTTTATAATGGGATGGGCGAAGCTTTTGATAACAATACAGCTAGAATGGCTATTGCTGGTGATGATCCCATGCTATTATCTGAAATTGATCCTGATAAAGTTTCTCGTGCAAATAAAGCTAATGCTGTTGCATATAAACCAGCAAGAGAAAGGATCACTGAATTTAAAATTAATTGGAATATAATTTCGTGGCCAGGAAAAGCATGGGCTAAAAGAGTCTTCCCAGATCTTGATGATAGTGAAGCAATTAAAAAATTAGGAGATGCAATATTTCATGCTTCAAGAGTTATCAACGATGATCCTGTAGCTGAATGGGATCAACATAACAAAAATTTAAGAGATAAAACAGATTGGTTAAATACTAAAAATTTTCATTCTTTAAAATACTCTGGTCCTGGAACATCTTTAACTGTAGGTCTTGCTGATGACCATGAATGGATGGGTGGCGCCTCTGAAGCCCAAAATGGTATTATTTGTAATCCAAATATTCCATCTGAAGAAGTATTCACAACTCCTCACGCTAGTCGTGTAAGTGGTGAAGTTTGCTCAACTAAACCTCTATCTTATCAAGGAACGCTAATTGAAGATATTAACGTTCGCTTTGAAGATGGTAAAATTGTTGATGCAAAATCTTCTAAAGGACAAGATGTTTTATTAAAAGTTCTTGATTCAGATGAAGGTTCAAGAAGACTTGGTGAAGTAGCCTTAGTTCCTAATAGTTCACCGATTTCACAATTAGGAATAACTTTTTATAACACTCTATTTGATGAAAATGCTGCTTCTCATATTGCTTTAGGACAGTGTTACTCAAAATGTTTCAAATCCAAAAAAGACTTATCGAAAGATGAAATTACTCAAAGAGGTGGTAATTCAAGTATGATACACATTGATTGGATGATTGGTTCAGGCAAAATTGATGTCGACGGTGTTGATAAGGATGGAGTTGTAACGCCAATATTTAAACAAGGTGAATGGTGTAATTAATTTTACTATTCTTTTAAATAAGGCCCAAAGCTAAGATCTAAACCTACACCAACTCTAGCTAAAGAATAAATAATAACTAAGAAAAAAATTACTATAATTAAGTTTCGTATAATCTTTTTTTCATCCATAAAATTACGCTGTTTGTATTTTTATATTAGATAATGGTTTTTCTCTAATTGGTAAATGGATTATTGCAGAAAATGCACCAACACCTATACCCACCCACCATACAATATCATAACTTCCATAGATATCATAAAATAGACCACCTAACCAAACACCTACAAAAGATCCTAACTGATGAGAAAAAAATACAATGCCATATAATGTACCCATAAATTTCAATCCATAAATATGACCTATAATTCCTGAGGTTAAAGGAACTGTTGCTAACCATAAAGCACCCATAACTATTGAAAATATAGCAATAGAACTTGGTGTAATAGGGAGTAAGATAAATAAAATTGCTGCAATAGTCCTTCCGGTATAAATTAAAGATAAAAGATATTTCTTATAATGTCCCTTTCCTAAGGCTCCAGCAATCAAACAACCAATTATATTAAACAATCCTATAAGCGCCATAGATAATGCCCCTAAACCTTCTACAGAATTACAGACTAAACTTATTAAGCTTCCTTCTAAAATTGGACTACTAGATTCAACAATAAATGCAGGAAAATGTGCAGTAATAAATGCTAACTGAAAGCCACAAGAAAAAAAACCAAAGAACAACATTGAGTATGTTGGATCTTTTAATGCAACAAATACAGCATCAGTAATTTTTTCATTTTCATTATTAATATTAGTATTTGATAATTCTGTTTTTAAAATTGGAACAAGTATCAGTGTTATTAATAATATAATTGAAAAGATTTCAAACACTGAAGACCAAGGCAAAAATGATAATAGAATAGAAGCAAGTGGTGGGCCAACTACTTGTCCAGCTGATCCTGCAGCAGTTGTAATACCTAGTGCTAAAGATCTTTTGTCTGGAGATGTGGCTCTTCCAACTACTGCTAAAATTGGACCAAAACCACTACCCGCTATACCAAAACCAATTAATAGGTTTAAAGTTTGATGCGCCTCTGGAGTTGTAGCAGTACTACTTATGAAAATTCCAATTGCATAAAGAATTAAGCCTAGTGCAATTGCTTTTCTATCACCATACTTTTCAGCAAAAGCACTAAACAAAGGAGTGCCTACACCCCAAGCTAAATTTTGAATAGCAATGGCAAGAGAGAACTCTGATCGGTTCCATAAAAAATCAGAAGCAATAGGAATTTGAAATAAGCCAAATGTTGAACGAATTGCAAAACTTATTAGAAGAATTAAGCTTCCACCAATCAGAATAGGAGTAAATACAGAATCAACTCTCTCATCTTTCATATTTTAATAGATAACAGGAAGAATTTTTATTTCTAGAATTTTTATTGTTATTAAATCGTATTATTTAATTCTGTCTTTTCGTTTTCTTCTTTTTCAGGAACAACATATGCAACAGCACAATGATCTAAACAATAAGGCTTATCTTCAAATCTATCTTTACCACAAAAACGAAAGTCAGCTTCATCAGGATGACCTTCAGGCCACTCACAACCTCTCTTCGGAGCTGAAGTGAATATATTTTTAACCACCGGTTGGAAAACAGCAGGCTCTGTAGAGACAATCTCTGGTTCTTTAGTGCTTTCAAAATTCAATTTTGGCATTACTGGAGATCTAGCTTTTTTTCGATCAGGCTTAACAGCTGTTCTTCTTATAGGTGATGGTCTTCTCTCGAGTCCAATTCTGTGAGCTTTTCCAACCACTGCGTTTTTGGTGAAACCTAATAATTTTCCAATTTGAGCTGTTGGTAGACCTTGGTCCCATAAATCTCTAAGTTTTGCTACATTATTATCATCCCAAGGCATAATCAAACTCCATTACTACATTTAGTAGCTTAAAATAGGTTTAATATACTAAATATATGTATTAAAAAAGATAAAACTGCAAATTTTTAAAAAAAATCAATGATTTCCAGCATTTTTTTTATATACATGTGAATAGAAATGAAAGAATTAAGAGATCTAGACTGTAAAAATAAAAAAATAATTGTTCGAGTTGATTTAAACGTACCAGTTTTGGAAGGAACAATTACAGATCATTCAAGAATTCATGCTATTTTACCAACACTAGAAAAACTAATTAAAAATAAAAATAAGATATTCTTAATTGCTCATTTTGGCCGACCTAAAGGTCAAGTTAATAAAACATATTCCATTGAGTTTTTATGTTTAGAATTAAAAAAATTTTTAAATTTGAACATAATTCATTTTTTAGCTAACTGTGAAAAAAAAATAATTAAGACAAAAATTGCTGAAATGAACATGGGGGAAATTTGTCTATTAGAAAATATTCGTTTTAATGCTGAAGAAGAAAAAAATGATCTTAATTTTTCAAAATTATTAGCTTCTAGTTTTGACATATATATTAATGACGCGTTTTCTGCATCTCATCGTAATCATGCATCTATAGTAGGTATTACTAAATACTTACCTTCATACGCTGGATTAAGTTTCTCAAAAGAAATTGAAAATTTAGATAAATTTTTAGAAAATTCAAATAAACCAAATTTAGCAATTATAGGTGGCTCAAAGGTTTCAACAAAAATAAAAGTTTTAGAAAATTTAGTTGAAATTTTTGACTCTTTAGTGATTGGTGGTGCAATGGCTAATACCTTTTTGCTATCAAATAATTATAACGTTGGTTCTTCCCTGGTAGAAAATGATTTTATTGAACTATCAAAAAAGATACAAAAAAAAGCAGAATCAAAAAATTGCAAAATACTTCTACCAATTGATGCTGTTTGCTCAAAAACAATAGAAGACAGAGTAAATGTTAAGACTTATTCAATCAATAATATTCCAAATGACCAAATGATATTAGATGTTGGTGAACAAACAACAAAACTAATTTCAGATGAAATATTAAAATCTAAATCAATTTTATGGAATGGCCCTTTAGGCGCATTTGAGTATAGTCCATTTGATAAAAGTACAATTTCAGTTGCAAATATTATACAAAATTATTCAAGTAAATCTAAATTAGATGCTCTAGCAGGAGGAGGAGATACACTTGCAGCAATAAAAAAAGCTAAAGCCAATGATGCATTTAAATATTTATCTACAGCTGGCGGTGCATTTTTAGAGTGGCTTGAGGGTAATAAATCACCAGGATTTATAGCATTAAGAGAAAACAATTTTTAACTTAATCTTCAATTTGATATTTCTTAATTAAAGGGAATTGTGTCATCGTAAAAATAAAAGTAATTGGCAAGATACCAAAAACTTTAAAATTTACCCAAACATCAGTACTTTGTGTTCTCCAAACAATTTCATTTAAAACAGCAAGTGCAACAAAAAAAGCAATCCACCTTTGAGTTAATATTCTCCATCCATCTTCTTCTAGTTTAAGTGCAGCACCTAAAAGATACTTTAAAAGAGGTTTTTTAACAATCACTCCTCCATATAAAATTAATGCGAAGACCATATTTATTATTGTTGGTTTCATTTTAATAAAAATTTCATTGTCAAAATAAATTGTTAGACCTCCAAATATTAATACAATTGCAGCCCCAAGAGTTGGCATAATTGGTATTTTTTTCTCAAGTATATATGAAATGATTACTGAAATTACAGTTGCAATCATAAGAGGAAGTATTGCTTCTTGAAGACCACTTCTTGTATAAAAAATAAAGAATACTGCAAGCGGTCCTATATCAATTAATAATTTATAAACTGACTTCATTTTTGTTCTTCTAGATTTAAAATAGACCTAGCAAAGTTTTGAGAATTAAAGGTTACAAGGTCCTCAATACTTTCTCCAAGACCAACATAACTTATAGGGATTTCAAATTTATTTGCAATTGAAATTAATGCTCCACCTTTTGCTGTTCCATCCAATTTAGTAATTATAAGACTTGATACATTAAGTTCATTTCCAAATATATCCACTTGCTTAATCATGTTCGAACCATTCGTTCCATCTAAAACTAATACAGTTTCAATATTAAAAGAGGAATTAACTTTTGAGATAACATTCTTCAATTTAATTAGCTGATTAATGAGATTAGTATTATTTGATAATCTTCCAGCAGTATCTATAAGTAAAAAATCATAATTTTCTTTTCCAAATTCTTCAGTTGCCTGATACGCTACACTAGCTGGATCCTGATTACTTTTTCCTGCAACAAAACCATTATTATTTTTTTTTGCCCAATCTTCCAATTGCTCAACAGCTGCTGCCCTAAATGTGTCACAAGCTGCAATCAATATTTTTTTATTTGATAAAATTTTATTTGCAATTTTGCCAATAGTGGTCGTCTTTCCACTTCCGTTTACCCCAACAAAAATTAATATTTTTTTTTCATCATTTTTTTCATTGATTAGAACATGTTCTCTTGGAAGTAATATACTTTCTATATTTTGAGCTAAGATTTCTAGTACATTTTTTATTCCATCATCATTTGAAATTTTTATTTTTTTTATAGAATTTATTAGCTGATTGACAACATCTAAACTAATATCAGACGAAATAAGAACATTTTCTAATTCTTCTAAAGTTAAATCGTCTATTTTTTTATTTTTTAAAATTTCTAAAATATTAAAAGAAAGTATATTTGAAGTTTTACTTAACTTATCTTTAAATATTGAAAATAAACTCATAGTATTCTTGCTAATAACGTATCATTTTCTACTCCTGTGTATATACAGGATATTATATTCCCTTCTTTAAATTCTTCTTTAAGTTTTACTTTTAAAAAATGCTGATCTTTTCCAAGTGAAAAATTTTCTTTTCTACTTTCAATTAAAATTTGTTCCTTCTTTCCAATATTTTTTTCTAAATGTTGTTTTAATTTTTCCATACCTTTTTCTCTAAGTCTTCTTGCTCTATCTTTGATAATATTTTTTTGAACTTGAGGCATTCTGGATGCAGGGGTGTTTTCTCTTGGTGAATAAGGAAAAATATGAAGATGAGTTAAATTACAATCATCAACTAGTTTAATTGAATCTTGAAACATTGTTTCTGTCTCTGTTGGAAAACCGGCAATTATATCAGCACCAAATGTTGCATCTTTCCTAATAGATAAAACTTTCTTACAAAAATTAATTGCCATTTCCCTTGAATGTCTTCTTTTCATTCTTTTCAAAATTAAATTGTTTCCAGCCTGTAAACTTATATGAAAATGAGGCATCAATCTTTCGTCCTTTAAAACATCCCAAAAATCTTCGTCTATTTCAGCACAGTCAATTGAAGACAAACGCAGTTGTTTTAATTCAGGCACTAATTTTAGAATTCTTTTAATTAAGTTTGAAAAAGTAGGTTTTGCAGGAAGATCTTTTCCATAATCGGTTATATCTACTCCTGTTAAGACCACTTCATTATATCCATTGCTAACAATTTTTTTTATTTTATTTACTATTTCTCCAGCAGGTACACTTCTGTTATTACCTCTGCCAAATGGAATGATACAAAAAGTACAGCGATGGTTACAACCTTGTT
The DNA here is from genome assembly GCA_902585605.1 of uncultured Alphaproteobacteria bacterium. Classification (GTDB taxonomy): domain Bacteria; phylum Pseudomonadota; class Alphaproteobacteria; order HIMB59; genus CACPNW01. Next base: position 281,921 of record CACIED010000001.1, on the reverse strand, counting down.
GTATTTCAATATAAGCTCTCGATTTCCCTTCAAATTTTTCAATTGAATTAGGTACTGTTTTACTTTCTTCTAGTATATCTCCTACTTTAAAATTTTTAGACTGGTCGATATTTTTCCATGTTAAAGTTTCTAATTTTTCTGTGTTCCCAATTACAGAGTCTACTTCTTTTAAATCTTTATATTTTAATGGATTGATTTGAGCCGCACATCCTGTAACTACTATTCTATTATTAGGAAAATTTTTTTTTGCCTTTCTAATTTCATAAGAAACTTTTTTTTCAGCTTCTTCAGTTACTGCACATGAGTTTATGACTGTAACATTATTTAAATTATTTGTTTTAAGATGGTTTTTAATAATTTCACCTTCATAGATATTCAATCTACAACCTAGATTAACTATGTGGTTTTTATTTTTCATAAATTATATTTCTAAATTACCCTGATAACTTATTTCTGCTGGTCCTGTCATAATAGCTTCATCATTAACTATATTTATATGCAGTGATCCTTTTTCAAGTTTCACTTCAGCGTTATTTTCAATCAATCCTTTTTTCCACGCCGCATATACAGCCGCACAAGCACCACTACCACAAGCTAACGTGATTCCAACTCCACGTTCCCAAACTCTCATTTCAATTAAATTTGAATTAATAACTTGAACTATTTCAACATTAGTTTTTTTTGGAAAGAGTTCATGATTTTCTATTTTAGGACCTATACTTTCAAGATCTGTATCTTGGATTGATTTGCCAAAAAAAACTACATGTGGATTACCTACATTCACAGCAACCCCATTACTGTATCCATCAATTGAAATTGGTATATTCATTGTATTGAGTTCTCTACTTAAAGGAATTTTATCCCAAGTATTTTTTATTAAACCCATGTTGACACTTATATTATTATCTATTTTTTTTGATTCTAATATTCCTGCATCAGATTGAATTTTCAAAATTTCTTTATTAGAATCTTCATCAAATAATATTTTTGCCACGCAGCGTGTTCCGTTACCACAAGCTTCGGCTCTATCACCACCAGGATTAAAAATTTCAATTTCAGCATCAGCACTTTGATTACTTGTATTATTAATTGTGATTAATTGATCACATCCTGCTCCAGTTTTTCTGTCACTGAGTCTTTTAATAATATCTTCAGTAATTGCGATATTGTTAGACCTTTTATCTATGATAACAAAATCGTTCCCAAGTCCATGCATCTTTATAAAGTCTACTTTTTGCATATTTGTTTTATAACCTAATTTATCGATAAATCTCAGTAAATATGGGAAATTTAAGAATACTTGACTTTCAATTATTCAGCTAATAGAGGGTCACCAACAAATCCTATATTTGTAAACGAATTGAGCTTGTTACAATTGTGATAGGTACTCTAGCCCACGAGTTTCGTGCCCTGGAGTTAAAAGGCTATTGGAGATTTATGTTTGATACATTGAATACAAAATTTGAAAAAATTATCCAAAGTATTCGGGGTAAGGCTGTTATATCAGAAACAGATCTTGAAGTTACATTACGTCAAATTAGAATTGCTCTGTTAGAGGCAGATGTTTCCCTAGTTGTAGTAAAAGAATTTATAAATTCCATCAAGTCAAACATTTTAGGAAAAGAAATTCTCAAATCTGTTAAGCCAGATCAAATGATCATAAAGCTTGTGCAAGATGAACTTATAAAAATTCTTGGATCAGAAAATAAATCTCTAAATTTATCTTCTTCTCAATTAACTAAAATATTGTTTTGTGGATTACAGGGATCTGGGAAAACAACATCAATTGCCAAACTTTCCTATTTGTTAAAAAAGTCTTCAAAGAAAAAAATTTTACTAGCATCAGCAGACATTTATCGACCAGCAGCACAAGAACAATTAAAAGTATTAGCTGAAGAAACCGGCTCAGATTTCTTTAATCACAATCTATTATCAGCCAGTAAGATTGTTGATAATTCTATAGACTATGCTCAAAAAAATTTATTTGATATTCTTATTTTAGATACTGCTGGACGACAAGTTGTAGATAAAAAATTAATGAGTGAATTAATAGAAATTGAAAATAAGTTTAAACCTGACGAAACATTATTAGTAGCAGATGCTTTAACAGGGCAAGATGCTGCAAATGTAGCTAAAAGTTTTAGTGATGCAATAAATATTACTGGATCAATTTTAACTCGAATAGATGGTGATAGCAGAGGTGGTGCAGCACTATCAATTAAATCGATAACAAACTCTCCTATAAAATTTATAGGACTGGGTGAAAAAGTAGAAAATTTTGAATCTTTCCATCCTGAAAGAATTGCACAAAGAATCTTAGGTATGGGAGATATTGTATCTCTTGTCGAAAAGGCTGCTGAAAATATTGATAAAGAAGAAATGGAAGATATGGCAAAAAAGATCGCTAAAGGAAAATTTGATCTTGAAGATTTTGCTAATCAATTAAAGCAAATGGGTAAAATGGGTGGAGTCTCCGGTTTACTTTCTATGATGCCAGGTGTTTCAAAGGCACAGAAGTTAATGGCAGAAAATAAAATTTCTAATTCAATGATTGATAAACAAATAGCTATAATCAGTTCAATGACAAAAAAAGAAAGGGCTGATCCAGATATTATAAAGGCTTCACGTAAAATTAGAATTTCAAAAGGATCTGGAACCAAAGTTCAAGACGTTAACAGGTTATTAAAACAGTTTCTCCAATCACAAAAAATGATGAAGAGAATGAAATCAATGGGCAAAGGAGGAATTCCCAGTGATTTAATGCAAAAATTACAAGGAAATTTTCCTCCAAACATAAATTAGAAAGGAAATAAAATGCCAGTAAGAATAAGATTATCAAGAGGCGGTGCAAAGAAAAGACCATTTTATAGAATAGTAGTTGCTGATTCTAGAAGAGCCAGAGATGGAAAATTTATAGATCAAATTGGAACTTATAACCCAATGCTTCCAAAGGATAGCGCTGACAGAGTTAAAATGGATTTAGACAAAGCTAAGGAATGGATTGCAAAAGGAGCAAAACCATCTGATAGAATTTCTATTTTTCTTAGCAATCTTGGTGTGATGGAAAAACCAGTTATTACTGAAAAAACAAAAAAACATCTACCTAAGAAAAAAGCACAGGAACGATTAGCTGCTGCTAAAGAAAAAGAAGAAGCGGCGAAAGCTGCATCAGAAGAACCAAAAGCAGAAGAAGCAGAAGCTAAGCCAGCTGAAGATGCACAACCTGCTGAAGAACCAAAAGAAGAAGAAGCAGAAGCTAAGCCAGCTGAAGATGCACAACCTGCTGAAGAACCAAAAGCAGAAGAAGCAGAAGCTAAGCCAGCTGAAGATGCACAACCTGCTGAAGAACCAAAAGCAGAAGAAGCAGAAGCTAAAAAAGAATAAAATCAATTTTTGCTTTGAGTAATAAAGATATTATTCTTGTTGGTCAGTTTGGATCTCCTTTAGGATTAAAGGGTGAAATAAAAGTTAATATGATGACTACCTCGTTTGAAGTTTTTAAAAATTTAAAAAACTATTATAATTTTGACGGTTCAGTTGCTTGGAATTTTAAAAATATTTTATTTAAAAATAATAAGTGTGTTGTTCAAGTTGAAAAATACTCCTCTAGAGAAGATGTTTTAGAGCTTAAGGGTCAAAAAATTTTTTCAAATAAGAGATTTTTTCCAAAAACAAAAGATAATGAGTTTTACATAAACGATCTAATCGAATGCATGATTTTCTTGAAAGACAATACTAGCATTGGAAAAGTTTTAAGTGTTCAAAATTTTGGGGCAGGCGATTTATTAGAAGTCAAATATAATACCAAACTTACTCTTATACCTTTTGATAAAACAAATATTTTATCAGTTAATATCAATAAAAAAGAAATTATAGCTGATCCAATACCTGGTATTCTTGATTAAAATGAGAGTAGTAATTTTAACATGTTATCCTGAGATGTTTCCTGGCTCACTAGGATATTCTGTAATCGGAAATGCATTAAACAATAAAAAATTTTCTCTTGAGATAGTCAATCTACATAATTTTGGAATTGACAAAAGAGGAAGTGTTGATGATGAACCTTTTGGGGGAGGACCTGGAATGGTTATTCGTCCAGATGTGATTGAAAAAGCATTAAATTCAATCACGTTCAAAACTGATAATTACTGCAAAATTTTTCTAACACCATCAGGTCAGAAATTATCTCAAGCCAAACTTAATAATCTATCAAAACATGATGAAATGCTTATTTTATGCGGCAGATTTGAAGGGGTTGACCAAAGAGCTATAGAAATTCTTGATTTTCAGGAAATGAGTATCGGTGATTACGTCCTTTCTGGGGGCGAGATTGCTGCTCAGGTGTTAGTTGAAGGTTGTATTCGTCTCATTCCTGGAGTATTAGGGCAGCCACAAAGTTTATTAGAAGAATCTTTTTCTAATAATCTGCTTGAATATCCTCATTATACCAGACCACAAACCTGGGAAGATGTTCAGGGGAATAAACATGAGGTTCCAGATGTTTTAACATCAGGTCATCATGAAAAAATTGATAAATGGAGAAAAGAAAAATCGGTTGAAAAAACTAAAGAATTAAGACCAGATCTTTATAAAAAGGAAATATAAAATGAGTAATTTATTAGAGACATTTGAAAAACAACAAATTGAAAAGTTAACTTCAAAAAAAAGAGTTCCTGCTTTTCGTCCAGGTGATACTCTAAAAGTTACTGTAAGAATTACAGAGGGAAGTAAGTCGAGACTTCAAGCATTTGAAGGTATTTGTATTGCAAGAAAAAATAATTCAGTAAACTCTAACTTTACTGTGAGAAAAATATCTCATGGAGAGGGTGTTGAAAGAGTATTCCCTTTATTCAGTCCATTAGTAGAAAAAATTGAAGTTGTCAGAAAAGGCGATGTAAGAAGAGCTAAGCTATATTATCTAAGAGAATTATCTGGAAAGAAAGCAAGGATCGCAGATAAAGATAGGGGCGATGAAGCTGATCAATATGAATATATAGAGGAGGCTGATCCTGTAGAAGAAACAAAAACTGCAGATACAGATACAAATGTTGCAGAAGAACCAAAAGCTGAAGAGGTAGAAGCAAAACAAGTAGAGAAAAAAGCAGAAGAAGCAGAAGCCAAACCAGCAGAAGAATCTAAAGCAGAAGCTGCAGATGAATCTAGTAAAGAAGAGGAAAAAGCAGCCGAAAATAAATCGGATGACAATAAATAATCCTAAAACTCTTTTTGATAAAATTTGGGAACATCATCTTGTCGATAGACAAGAAGATGGAACTTGTCTTATATATATTGATAGACACCTTGTTCATGAAGTTACGAGCCCTCAAGCATTTGAAGGTTTGAGAAATAATAATCGTAAAGTTAGAAGACCCGAAAGTACTTTTGCTGTAGCTGATCACAATGTTCCAACCTCAGATAGATCTAAAGGTATAGAAAATAAAGAAAGTAGAATTCAGGTTGAAACACTGGAAAAAAATTGCAAAGATTTTGATGTTACACTTTTTCCATTATTAGATAGCAGACAAGGTATAGTTCATATAGTTGGACCAGAACAAGGTATTACTCAGCCAGGTATGACAATAGTTTGTGGTGATAGTCATACTGCAACACATGGAGCATTTGGTGCCTTAGCTTTTGGTATTGGCACAAGTGAAGTTGAGCATGTATTAGCTACTCAGACCTTGATTCAAAAACCTGCAAAGAATATGCGAATTTCTGTTGAAGGTAAATTAAACTTAGGTGTTACAGCAAAAGATATTATCCTTCATATCATAGGAAAGATAGGAACAGCTGGTGGAACTGGTTATGTTATTGAATATAGTGGTAATGCAATCTCTTCTCTTTCTATGGAAGGAAGAATGACAATCTGCAATATGAGTATTGAAGCAGGTGCTAGAGCTGGTTTAATCGCTCCTGACGAAAAAACTTTTGAATATATTAAAGGTAGACCGTATGCTCCATCAGGAGATAATTGGGACAAAGCGGTGGAATTTTGGAAATCTCTTCCATCTGATGAGGGCGCAAAATATGATGAAGAAATTTTAATTAGTGCTGAAGATATTTCACCACAAATTACTTGGGGCACAAGCCCACAAGACGTTGTTGCTATAAATGGTATAGTACCAAATCCTCAAGAAGAGACTAATCCAAATAGAAAGAAGGCTATGGAGCGTTCTCTTGAATACATGGGTTTAGAACCCAAACAAGAAATACAAAAAATTAAAATTGATAAAGTGTTTATTGGCTCTTGCACTAATGGAAGAATTGAGGATTTAAGAGAAGTTGCTAAAGTTGTAGAAGGCAAAAAAGTTTCTGTAGACTCAATGATCGTTCCTGGTTCAGGCCTAGTTAAAAAACAAGCTGAAGCAGAAGGTTTAGATAAAATTTTTATTGAAGCAGGATTTGATTGGAGAGAGCCAGGTTGCTCCATGTGTTTAGCTATGAATCCTGATCAACTAAAACCACAAGAAAGATGTGCATCAACATCAAATAGAAATTTTGAAGGTAGACAAGGTAGAGAAGGTAGAACACATCTTGTTAGTCCTGCAATAGCTGCTGCCTCTGCAATCAAAGGTTCTTTTGCAACAGCAGAGGATTTATAAATGGAGTCATTTAAAACAATAATTGGTATCCCTGCACCACTACCAATGATTAATGTCGATACCGATATGATTATTCCAAAACAATTTTTGAAAACAATAAAGAGATCTGGTTTAGGAAAAAACTTATTTCATGAATTAAGATACGATATTCAAGGTAACATAAAGAATGATTTTGTTCTAAACTGGGACCCTTATAAAACTTCAAAAATTTTAATTGCTGGGGCAAATTTTGGTTGCGGATCAAGTAGAGAGCATGCACCATGGTCACTTTTAGATTTTGGTTTTAAGTCAATAATTGCACCAAGCTTCGCAGATATTTTCTATAATAATTGTTTTAAAAATGGAATATTGCCAATTAAGTTAGATCAACAAAAGGTAGATATATTAATGAACGAAGCAGAAAATAAAAATGATGTTTCAGTTGATTTAGAAAATCAAAAAATCACTTATCAAAATGATAAAACAATAGAATTTGAAATTGATGCATTTCGAAAAAAATGTTTGCTAGAGGGGTTAGATGATATTGGTTTGACGCTCCAAAAAAATAAAAAAATTGATGTTCACGAAGAAAAAATACACAGTATCCAACCTTGGATAGTGTAGTCAAAAATGAGTAATAAAAAAATTTTAATTTTACCTGGAGATGGAATTGGCAATGAAGTTATGGCTGAGGTATTAAAAATCATTGATTGGATGGAAAAAACTAAATCTTTATCTTTTGATATTTCAGAAAGATTAGTTGGGGGTACGGCATACGATAAAGAAGGTAATTCTATAAGTGATGAAACAATGCAAGTAGCTATGGATTGTGATGCAGTATTATTTGGTGCGGTAGGAGGCGCTAAATGGGATAACGTAGAAAGAGATAAAAGACCTGAAGCAGCCTTATTAAGATTAAGAAAAGACCTTGATCTCTTTGCTAATCTAAGACCAGCGGTCGTTTTGGATGCTCTTTCAGATTCATCATCTTTAAAATCTGATCTTGTTAAAGGATTAGATATTTTGATAATAAGAGAATTAACAAGTGGTGTATATTTTGGGCAACCAAGAGGTATATCAAAAATTAGTGAGACTGAAAGTAAGGCAGTTGATACTCAACTATATACCACATCAGAAGTTAATAGAGTTTCACGAGTGGCATTTGATTTAGCAAAGTTGCGTAATAATAAAGTTACATCAGTAGAAAAATCAAATGTAATGGAAACAGGTTTATTTTGGAAACAAACTGTAACAGATTTACATAAAAAGGAATACTCAGATGTTAATTTAGAACACATGCTTGCAGATAATTGTGCAATGCAATTAGTTCGTTATCCAAAACAATTTGATGTCATACTTACAGATAACTTATTTGGTGATCTTTTAAGTGATACTGCAGCTATGCTAACAGGATCTTTAGGAATGCTTCCTTCAGCAGCTCTTGGACCAGTTAAAGAAAATGGAACTAGAGCAGCAATGTATGAGCCCGTTCATGGTAGTGCACCAGATATAGCTGGTCAATCTAAAGCAAATCCTTTAGCAATGATCATGAGCTTTGCTATGATGTTGAAATATAGTTTTGATATGCAAGAAGATAGTCAAATGGTTGAGAAAGCTGTACAGAATGTATTACTAAAAGGTCTAAGAACAGCTGATATTAAAGATGGAGCAGAAAAAATTATTTCTACTCAAGAAATGGGAAATGCTGTTATTGAAGAATTAAAAATTCTATCTGGCAATTAAATGACTCAAAAATACAATATAGCAGTAGCAGGAGCAACAGGAGCGGTAGGAACAGAAATAGTTCAAATATTAGAGCAAAGGGATTTTCCAATAGACAATTTATATTTACTCGCGTCATCAAAATCAAAAGGCAAAAAAGTAGAGTTTAAAAATAAAGAAATTGTTGTAGAAGACTTATCAGAATTTGATTTTTCAAAAGCTCACATCGGTTTATTTTCACCCGGAGGTAAAATTTCTGCGAAATATGCACCAAAAGCAGCTAAAGCAGGATGTATAGTTATAGACAATACATCTCATTTTCGAATGCAACAAAATATTCCTTTAATCGTGCCTGAAGTAAACGCTAATGCACTTGATGAATTTTTTGATGATGAAAACAGAACTAATATTATTTCAAATCCTAACTGCTCAACAATACAAATGGTTGTAGCATTAAAACCACTACATGAAAAATCAATTATAAACAGAGTTGTTGTATCAACTTATCAAGCTGTTTCTGGAGCAGGGAAAACAGGTATGGATGAATTATTTAATCAGACTCAAAATGTTTATGCTAACCAAGAATTAAAAAAAGAAAAGTTTACAAAACAAATTGCTTTCAATGCCATTCCTCACATTGGAGCTTTTTTAGAAAATGGTAATACAGAAGAGGAGCAAAAAATGATTGATGAAACAAAAAAAATTTTAGATGAGGGAATTAATGTTTCAGCAACTTGTGTTAGAACAGCTGTATTTATTGGCCATTCAGAAGCTGTAAATCTAGAGTTTGATTCACCATTAGATGAAAAAGAAGCTAAAGAAATATTATCTAACTCTGAAGGTATTTCAGTAATTGATCATCGAAAAGATGATGGTTATGTGACTCCTGTTGAAATTGCAGGAGAGGATAAAGTTTATATTAGTAGAATTAGAAATGATCAATCAATAGATAATGGTTTAAATTTATGGGTAGTCTCAGATAATTTGCGCAAAGGAGCAGCGCTTAATGCTGTTCAAATTGCTGAGTTAGTAATTTCAAAGTATTCAGAAAAAATAACTTTTTAATTGGCGGTCTCGTAGGGACTCGAACCCCAAATCCATGTTCCGAAGACACGTGTGATATCCATTTCACCACGAGACCTTTTATTTATCAAATATATTATAGTATAAATTGAGGCTATAAAATAATATGTCATTTTATTTATCTAAAATTATTTGGTTAATGTTAAGTCCTTTTAATCTTTTTATTTTCATTACTTTGTTTTCAATTTTTTTATATTTTTTCAGTTTTAGAAGAGTAAGCTTAATTATTTTTTTGATTAACTTTATATTTATTGCATTCATTTCTTTCATCCCTATTGGAAGTTTTCTTATTTACAAAATTGAAAAGGAATATCATTCAAATATAAAAATTCCCGAAAGAGTAGATGGCATATTAATACTTGGCGGAGCAACAGATCCATTACTTTTTAAAGAATATGATCAAGTAAGTCTAAATAATTCTGCTGAAAGATTAGTTGAATCTGTACCGATTATCAAAAAATTTGAAAGGGCTAAAGTTATTTTTAGTGGCGGATCAGGGATTGTAAATAGACCTGATCTCGGTCATTCACAAGTCGCTAAATCTTTTTATAAAAAAATAGGAATAGAAATCAATAAAATAATTTTTGAGGATAATTCAAGGAATACTTATGAGAATATAATTTATTCAAAAAAAATCGCTAATCCAAAAATAAATGAAAATTGGTTATTAATAACATCTGCCTTTCATATGAAAAGAGCATTACTTATTGCAGATAAAAATAATTGGAAATTAATTCCCTATGCAGTAGATTTTAAAAATATTAAAAACTTTAAATTAATTCCTAATCTTAAATTATTAAAAAACCTAAATTCATTCCAGCAAGGATCACACGAATGGCTAGGTTTAATTTCATATTATTTAATGGGAAGAACTCACAAAGTTTTCTAATTTTTTAATAAAATCTTTTAAAATTGGATCTCTTTTGATTTCGTAAACAATCTTTATTGGATGCCTTTTTTTGTCTACACTCCAACTCATGTCATTTAATAAAATTGGAGATGGAATTGTGTTAGTTGGAGCCCAATCTTCGTTTAAAACATAACCAATAGCTGCCATGTCCCAAATTTCTTTTGACCAACCTTTATGTATATTATTGTAATCTTTAAATCGCATTGCTAGAAATTTACCGATTTCACCATGAGGTTCGATGTATTTTTCTATTTCTGGAACTGTTGAAATAAGATGTGAAGTTACTCCTTTACAAGGAACCATAACGAGAGAAACACCGCTATCAAATAAAACTTGAGCACCTCCAATATCTTGCTTCAAATTAAATTCCAAATTTTGTGGCCAATAAAGCGCATTACCTCCCAACCAAACTACAACAAGTTTTTTTATAATTTTTGGCTCTTTTAATAATGCCGAGGCAACATTTGAAATAGCGCCGATAGCTAATATGTATAGAGGATCTTCTTCAGAACATTTTAAAGCACTTTCTATGATATTATCTGCTGCAGGCGAATTAATTGGTTTTTTTTCAAAACCTACATATTTTGTTGAGCCTTTAAAAACAAAATTATTTTTCTTAAAATTTATTTTTTCTAACAATCGAAAGATTTCATCATAACTAAGCTCCATTCCTTTCTTTGGATTATCTGAACGATTATTCATTGAAAAAGGAGCAGCATTTATACTTTGCACTTCTATTTTTTCTTTTGAAAACAACATTTGCACTAAAGCAAATTGATCATCAATTTCATTGTAGGTGTCTGTATCAAGAATAGCTTTAATTTTTCCCTTTTTAAACTCAAGTTGTTTTAAAATATCTGAAAAATTTCTCTCTAAAAGCATATCTTTATCTTACCAAGAACTATTTGGTTGTGTTAAAAATACCTCTTCTTCATTTGTTGATTTTCTATTTAATATTTTATTTCTATGCGGATACCTTCCAAATTTTTTAATTGCCACGCTATGATCATTCCAAGCTTTTTTAATATTAGTATATTCTGAATGATTATTTAAATATTGATCAACTAATTTATGACCAAGATCATGATCCATGATATCCTCACTATGAATTAACGGCAGTAATAAAAAATGTATTTTATCAATTTCTAGGCTATCCAAATATCTTTTATTTATTGCTTCTTTAACAATTAAAACACACTTAGTATCCTGGTCATAAGCTTTTGAATTATTTCTGAAAAAATTTCTTGATAGTTGATCAAGTAATATAATCAAAGCTACACATTCTTCAGCATCATTTCTCCAATTATCATACTCATTATTAATAGCCTTAATGTAATCATCCATAAAACTACTTTTCAATATATTATCAAATTTTTCATCTTTTTTAAACCACTGCTCAAGTGGAGTTTTGATGAAACAAAATTCTAGAATAGCTTTAGCTCTTTCATTAATCACAGAGCTGTAATATAAATATATATCTTCCAAATGACATTAAGTAATTTAAACAAATCCATCATTCATTGCAGAAAGTGTGAACGCTTAGTTAACTTCCGTGAAAAAATTGCTAAAGAAAAAAGAAAACAATATATTGATCAAAGTTATTGGGGTAAGCCAATTACTGGTTATGGAGATGAAAAAGCTAAATTATTAATGGTAGGTCTTGCGCCAGCAGCACATGGAGGAAATAGAACTGGTCGAGTTTTTACAGGGGATAAATCTGCAGATTTTTTATTTTCCTGTTTATATAAAACTGGATTTGCAAACCAACCAGATTCAGTAGATAGAGATGACGGTTTAGAACTTCAAAATATGTACTTAACTACTGCTCTTAAATGTGTACCCCCAGAAGATAAACCTACTTCACAAGAATTGAAAACATGTTTTAATTTTTTTAATCAAGAAATTGCTTTCTTAAAAAAAATAAAAGTCATTGTTGCTCTTGGTAAAATTGGTCATGACGCGTGTGTAAATTATTATAAGCAACAATATGAAATACGAAATAAAGATTTTATTTTTTCTCACGGATCTATAAATATTTTACCCGATAAGAAAATTTTAGTTGGTAGTTATCATCCAAGCCCACGAAATGTTAACACAGGAAGAATAGATAAAAGTAAAATGGTAAAGCTTTTAAATAGTATTAAAAAATTGCTTTAAACTATAATGAAAAATTTTTTTTTAAATGATCCTTATCTCTTAGTATACGGATTTGTCATGGTCTTCTTTGCAAGTTTTGGACAGACTTTTTACATTGCATTATTTAACGATGATATTCGAAATCTATATAAAATAACAGATGGTGAGTTTGGATTAGTTTATGCCATAGCAACGCTTGTAAGTTCATTTTTATTTATAAACTTTGCTAAATTAATAGATAAAATTGATTTAAGATTATACTCCATAGGTATTATTCTTGGTTTAGCTTTTGCTTGCATTGGTTTTTATTTTATTTTCGATAATATTTTTCATCTTTTTCTTATTTTATTTTTATTACGATTTTTTGGACAGGGAGCTATGACACATGCCGGCTCAACTTCAATGGCAAGATATTTTTTAATTGATAGAGGTAAGGCAATATCTGTTGCAACACTTGGAGGAATGTTAGGTATAATGTTTTTACCAAAGATTATCGTCAATTTGGACTCAATCTTTAATTTTAAAACTCTTTGGTTTTTAACAACTTTGACTCTTTTGATCTTAATACCAACAATATACTTTATTCTTCATAATCAAAAAAGCAGGGATGCTGCTCTTCAAAAAAATATTGATAATGAGAAAACACATAAAAGTTGGACCATTACAGAAATTTTAAAAGACCGAGTTTTTTTCATTTATTTTCCATTAGCTGCTGCCTTTCCATTTATTGGTACTGGGCTAATGTTTCATCAGATTTATATTTTTGGTGCTAAAGGATGGACAATGGAAATGCTTGGGAACGGTTATATATATTTTGGATTATTTTCTATTTTAGGTTTATTAATAGGAGGACCCTTAATAGATAAGATAAATACAAAGAAAGCAATACCTTTTGTGCTATTACCTTTGTTACTCTGTATCACCATTCTTTTTTTCTTTAATAATTATTGGTCATTCGTGCTTTACATGTCTTTATTTGGATTTAACTTAGGTTTATCAGCACCGTTTATGGGATCACTCTGGGCAGAAATTTACGGAGTGAAAAGTATTGGAACTGCTAAAGCTTTACTGCACGCAGTTGGGGTTTTTGCAAGTGCCTTATCACCTGTAGTTTTTGGTTATATTATTGATTGGGGTTATGGAATATCAGTTATATTTTTAATCAGCTTCATTATGATTATTGTATCATCATTTTTACCTATAATTTATAAAACATGAATAAACAAATAATGGAGAGTCTTAATTTTCTAATCAAGGAATATAAACGATTAAAAAAGAAAAAAGAAAATAGAAGCATCAGCAATGGTGAACTAGAAACTTTAAAACAACTTGAACAGTACTTAGGTAAAAAATAATGTTTAATGTTATTGATCAATACAATAGTTTTGTTGAAAATAATTTTATTAAAAAAAATAAAGATCAAATTGAATTTTTAAAACAAGCAGATAATGTATGGTCATCTTTTAGTAAAACAAAGTTATTTTTTAAGGATAAAATTTTCGAAGGAATTTATCTTTATGGTAAAGTTGGAACAGGAAAAACATTTTTATTAAATTTATTTTATCAAAATACTAAGATTGGAAAAAAAATCCATTTTAATAACTTAATGAATGAAATACATGAACAAGTTAAAAAATCAGAAAATAAAGAACTTGCAATCGAAAACTATGTAAAAAATTTAAGTAGAGATTATAAAATAATATTTATTGATGAATTACATATTTTTAATATTGTTGACGCACTAATAATAAAAAAAATATTTAATTATTTTTCTAAATATAAAATATTTGTATTACTGTCGTCAAATTTTCATCCAGATAATTTATATAAAGATGGTCTGCAGAGAAATGACTTTCTGCCATTTATTGATTTAGTTAAAAAAAATTTTTTTCTTTATGATATTAGTATTAAAACTGATTTTCGGCGACAAACGTTAAATCAATCAAAGACATATTTCACACCTATAACAACTGAAACGTCAAATGAATTTGAAAAATTATTTAATCGCTTTGTTGATCCCTCCCATTTAACAACTGTAAAAATAAAATCTAAAAGTCGTGAACTAGAGTTTGATAGATGCACATCAAATCTAATGATGATAGATTTTGAAAATCTTTGTGAAGTAAATTTTGGTAATGAAGATTACAAAAATATTGCAGATAAATTTAAGTTGGTATTTTTAAAAAATGTTCCTGAATTTGATAATCAGAAAAAAGATGCGTGCAGAAGATTTATTGGATTAATTGATATGTTATATGAAAATAATTGTTCAATAGTAATTTTAGCTTCAAAACCTATAAATTCATTAAATAATATAAATACTCTAGCAGAAGAATTTAAAAGAACTGCTAGCAGATTATATGAAATGACTATAGTAAAACCAGATTGATGAAATACATAATCAGATTTTTAGTAAGCACTGTAGTTTTATTAACAGTAGTTTATTTTACTGCAGGTTTTTATGTTGCTTATCAAATTTTAAAAATAGATCCAACTTGTGGCTTACACGAAGGATCTCTTCCTAATTCATGGAGTACAACAGTTGACGCACATGAATATTCTATTCTTGCACGACAAAAAGTAAGAGAAAATTTTAACTTTAAAGACTATTATTTAGATGAATGGCAAGATGTATACTTTCAATCTCGTGACTCAGACATTAAGATTAATGGATGGTTGTTTAATTATTTTCCAAATAGACCAATTATAATTGTAACACACGGTATAAGCCCGAATGGTAAATGTAAGTCTGAAGCAAATCTTATTGCAAGTTTTTTAGTTAATAAAAAATTTAATGTTCTTACGATAGATTTAAGAAACTATGGCCAAAGTGATACTGTAAGTAGTTATGATGATTTAGGTTTAAAGTCATATAATGATATTCTTGGTGCATTTGATTTTTTAAAAAAAATTGGTTTCAAGTCTAATAGCATTGGATTACATGGAATATCTCTTGGTGCAAGCACCTCTATTTTTGCAGCACATTCAGAACCGGAAATACGTGCAGTGTGGGCAGATAGTTCACTTGCTGAATTTAATATGATTTTAAAAGATGAAATAGCAAGATATGGTCTTGCTATAGAATTTGGGCCAGTAGTTAGTTTAGCTGGAAGAATCTTAACTGGAACAGATCCAAGGGAATTATCTCCAGCTAAAAAATTATCAAAGAACCAATATTATTTTTTTACTCATGGCGACTCTGATACAAGAATGTTAACAAGACACTTTAATTATTTTAAAGAATACACAAATCAAAATAAAATTAATGCTGAGTTTTGGTTAGTTGAAAACTCCTATCATGTAGATGCTATGTTTAAATATCCCGAAGTATACTCTAAAAAAATGGAAGAATTTTTTAATAAAAATTTAAAGTAGGCCGGACTCTAAAACTAGTTTGTACCTTGGCAGACACTTCTCTAGAATAAGAAACTCAACTAATTATCAAACGGCGGGTAAGATAATTAAAAATTCTTGGCGTTCCTCCGAAGCTAAGAAACGAGTATTATCCGGCTTATTAAGAGTAATATCTATCTATTTAAAATTCAAGATTTTTAGTTAAATTTTGCATTAAATTTGGATGATTTTCATAAAATTTGGCACTTTTTATCAACATTTTACAAACTTCCGTGATAGTAAGAAAAAATAACTAAACCATTAATATTTTGAAATTTGAAGAAAAATACTTACTTATGAAACATAAAAAAAATGAAAAAAATCACTGATAATAGACCATTATCACCTCACCTATCTATACACAAAAGAGTACTTACAGCAGTATTTTCAATTTTTCATAGGATATCTGGAATAGGGTTAAGTGTGGGTGCACTATTAATTTCAATTTGGTTTTTTTTAATTAGTTTTGGTCCCGAATTTTATATTTATTTTGAAACTCTCTCTAAGAGTATTTTGTTTAAACTAGTTCTAATGATTTGGACTGTTGGTATTTTTTACCATTTATTTAATGGATGTAGAAAATTATATTGGTCATTCGGTATTGGAATGGAATTATCTCAAGTATATAAATCGGGTTATGCTGTTATATGTTTAACTTTAATTTCTAGTTTAGTTGTCTGGTACTTCGCATGAAAAATTATGCTTTTAAATGGTTAACCCAAAGAATTACTGCTTCAATTTTAATACCATTGACGTTTTGGTTTATATACTCTGCAATATCATTATCAAAGATGACTTATTCTGAAATAGAAATTTTTTTTCAATCCTATGTTAATGCATTCTTATTTTTTGTGATGATGCAATCTATGCTTCTGCATTCAAAATTAGGTCTGCAAACAATTATTGAAGATTATGTCACATCGAAAAAGACAGCCAAATTTATTAAAGTATCAATTAATTATCTTGTTTATTTTATCATGATTTTGATTACTGTAAATTTAGTGAGAATGGTGTTTTAAATGACTAATTCATACAAAATTATTGATCACCATTATGACGTTGTTGTTGTCGGAGCTGGTGGGTCAGGACTGAGAGCTACCCTTGGATGTGCAGAAGCCGGATTAAAAACAGCCTGTATATCAAAAGTGTTTCCAACAAGAAGTCATACTGTTGCAGCACAAGGTGGAATTGGAGCAGCACTAGGTAATATGGGTGAAGATAATTGGAAGTGGCACATGTATGATACAGTTAAGGGTTCCGACTGGCTTGGTGATCAAGATGCAATTGAATACTTATGTTCTAAAGCCCCTGAAGCAGTAATTGAACTTGAAGAATATGGCATGCCTTTTAGTAGAACAGATGATGGCAAGATCTATCAAAGACCTTTTGGCGGACACTTAACCAATAATGGCGAGGGAGCTCCTGCTATGAGAGCTTGTGCAGCAGCTGATAGAACGGGACATGCTTTACTCCATACACTTTATCAGCAATCACTTAAAAATAATGTAGAATTTTATATTGAATATTTTGTTTTAGATTTAATTTCTGATGATCAAGGTAATTGCATTGGTGTGGTAACATGGTGCTTAGAGGATGGATCAATCCATCGATTTTTATCTCATCAAACAATTCTAGCTACTGGTGGATATGGAAGAGCTTACTTCTCATCCACGAGTGCTCACATTTGTACTGGTGACGGTAGTGCAATGGCTTTAAGACAAAACCTACCTCTTTCTGATATGGAATTTATTCAGTTCCATCCAACAGGAGTTTACGGTGCAGGAGTCTTAATCACTGAGGGAGCAAGAGGAGAAGGTGGATATTTAACTAATAGTGATGGTGAAAGATTTATGGAAAGATATGCTCCAAATGCAAAAGATCTAGCATCAAGGGATGTAGTAAGCAGAGCAATGACTATTGAAATTAGTGAAAATAGAGGCTGTGGAGATAATGCCGATCATGTGCTACTTCATCTTGAGCACATTGATGCTGATACATTACATAAAAGATTACCTGGTATTTCAGAAACTGCAAAAATATTTGCCGGAGTTGATCTAACTAAAGATCCAATACCAGTTCTTCCAACAGTTCATTATAATATGGGTGGTATACCGACAAATTATAGAACAGAAGTTATAAGGCCAACAAATGAAAATCCAGATAATGTATGTGAAGGTTTAATGGCTGTTGGTGAGGCTGCATGTGTTTCTGTACATGGTGCTAATAGATTAGGAACAAATTCATTAATCGATCTTGTTGTTTTTGGCAAAGCAGCTAGTCTAACATGTAAAGAAAAAGTAAAACCAAATTCTAAAAAAATTGAAATTAGTAAATCAAAAACAGATAATATTATTGAGCGATTTGATAAGATTAGAAACAGCAAAGGAAACTCTACAACTGGAGAACTTCGTACTTCCATGCAACATATAATGCAGCAAAAATGCGCAGTATTTAGAACACATGATCTCATATCAAAAGGTATTGAAGAATATTCAAAAGTTGAGAGCTCAATGGATGACATAGATATTAAAGACAAATCATTAATCTTTAATACGGACTTGGTCGAAGCTTTAGAGTTACACAATTTAATGGCACAATCAAAAGTTACTCTTCATTCTGCGTTAAATCGAACTGAAAGTAGAGGCGCACATGCAAGAGAAGATTATAAAGAAAGAGACGATAATAATTGGTTAGTTCACTCTTTAGCCTGGTTAAACGATAAGGGAGATGTGAGTATGGGTTCCAGAGGTGTTCATATGAATACTCTAACTAATCATGTTCAACCTATACCACCTAAAAGAAGAGTCTACTAATGGCTCAGTTTACACTTCCTGCAAATTCAAAAATAACTAAAGGGAAAACTCACCAACTAAAAGAACCTGCAAACGATCCAAAGAAACTTGCAATTTACAGATGGGATCCCGAAGATGATAAAAATCCTAGGATAGATAATTATGAGATAGATCAAGAAAAGTGTGGTCCAATGGTATTAGACGCACTTATGAAAATAAAAAACGAAATTGATCCAACTTTAACATTTAGAAGATCTTGCAGAGAAGGTGTTTGTGGTTCCTGTGCTATGAATATTGATGGTGTTAACACATTAGCATGTTTGAAAAGTATGTCTGATGTTAAGAATGAAATAAAAATTTACCCTCTTCCACATATGCGTGTAGTAAAAGATTTAGTTCCAGATCTTAGTAAGGCTTATGAGCAACTAGCTTCCATTAAACCTTGGTTGCAGCGTGAAAAAACAAATGAAGAAAAAAACTCAGGAGACGAAAAAAAACAATCACCAAAAGATAGAGAAAAACTAGATGGTAAATGGGAGTGTGTATTATGTTTTTGCTGCACTACTTCTTGTCCAAGTTATTGGTGGAATGGAGATGAATATCTAGGACCTGCAGTCCTTTTACAAGCAGCAAGATGGGTAAGTGACTCTAGAGACTCAGAAAGAAAAGAGAGATTAAAAGCAATAAATGATTCATTAAAACTTTATAGATGTCATTCAATAATGAATTGTACTAGGTCTTGTCCTAAAGGTCTAAATCCAGCCAAAGAAATTGCTGGACTTAAAAAGGCTATTGTTACAGAATTGTAATTAAAGTATAAAACTTAAATGAGAAAAAAAATTGCTCTTATTGGAGCAGGCAATATCGGTGGGACTTTAGCACAACTTGTTACTTTAAAAGAATTAGGTGATGTAGTTTTATTAGATATTTTTGAAGGGATGCCTAAGGGCAAATCTTTAGATCTTGCTCAGTCATCTTCCATTGATGGATTTCATGCAGATTTTAAAGGTACTTCAAGTTTTAGAGATATCAAAAATTCAGATGTAGTAATAGTTACTGCAGGTTTTCCAAGAAAACCAGGCATGTCCCGTGATGATCTTGTAGAAAAAAATTCTATTATAATTCAAAATGTAGGGAAAAATATTAAAAAATATTGTCCAAAAGCACTTGTTATATGCATTACTAATCCACTCGATGCAATGGTAAGTGTCCTTCAGAAATCATCAGGCCTTAAAACAAATATGTGTATTGGTATGGCAGGTGTTTTGGATAGTGCAAGATTAAAATACTTTTTATCCAAGGAGTTTAATGTGTCAATTAATGATATCAGCGCTTTTGTCTTAGGCGGTCATGGAGACACGATGGTTCCGCTTATGCGATACTCAACAGTATCAGGTATTCCTGTACCTGAATTAATAAAGATGAAGTGGACAACAAAAAAAAATATCGACAAAATTATTCAAAGAACACGTGAAGGTGGTGCTGAAATTGTAAAACTCATGAACACATCTGCCTATTATGCACCAGCTTCTTCAGCTATACAAATGGTAGAGTCATTTTTGTTAGATCAAAAAAGATTATTACCATGTGCTGCATATCTTAATGGTGAATATGGAGTAAAAGGACTATATGTTGGAGTTCCAGTTATCATTGGCAAAAAAGGTGTTGAAAAAATTATTGAATTAAAACTTAATAATAATGAAAAGAAAGAATTTAATAATTCCGTTAAAGCAGTAAAATCATTAACTACATTGTCTAACAAGCTTCTAAATAAGAAAAATAAAAAATAATTGTATTTTTCATCTAATCTAACTATTACCTTTTTATCAAAATGAATTTGCATGAATACCAAGCTAAAGATCTACTAAGAAAGTACAATCTACCTATACTTGAAGGTAAAAGTTACATTGAAAATGTTGATGATTTAGAAAAAGATTTACAAAATATAAAAGGACCACCTTGGGTTATCAAATCACAGATACATGCTGGAGGAAGAGGAGCTGGGAAATTTTTAAAACCATTTAATACAAAAGGTGGAGTACAAATAACAGAATCAATTGATGATGCACAAAAAATTGCAAAAGGAATGATGGGTAACATATTGGTTACAAAACAAACAGGTAATGAGGGAAAGTTAGTAAATAGAATTTATTTAGAAGCCGGATGTGAAATTGATAGGGAGTATTATTTAAGTATTCTTCTTGATAGGAATCAATCAAAATTAATGATGATGGTATCTGATGCTGGTGGTGTAGACATAGAAGATGTAGCTGAGAAAACACCAGAAAGAATTCAATATGTTTATTTTGATAATTTAGAAGATTTTACAATTAGTGATAGTCTTCAAAATAAATTAAATTTTTCTATTAATGAGTTTAATCAATTTAAAGAAATTGTTTCAAATTTATGTAAGGCCTATGTCGAAATAGATGCTTCTTTAATTGAAATTAATCCTCTTGTTGTGACAAAAGATGAAAAACTAATTCTTTTAGATGCTAAAATTAATATTGATGAGAATGCTCTGTATAGACAGGCTGACATTGAAAAATTAAAAGATACTTCAGAAGAAAATGATTTAGAACTTGAAGCTTCTGAAAACGATATGGTTTACATTAAACTAGATGGAAAAATAGGCTGTATGGTTAACGGAGCTGGATTAGCTATGGCAACTATGGATATTATTAAACAATTTGGAATGGAGCCAGCCAATTTTTTAGATTTAGGTGGTACAGCAAATAAAGAAAGAGCCATTAAAGCTTTCAAGATTATTCAATCAGATAAAAATGTGAAATCTGTCTTCATAAATATTTTTGGAGGAATAATTCATTGTGATATGATTGCTAATGGCATCATTGATGCAATTAAAGAATTAGATTTTAAACTTCCTGTTGTTGTACGTTTTCAAGGAACAAATTCTAAAGAAGGAAGAGACATTATAAATAATTCATCATTAGGATTAATTTCAATTGATGATTTTTCAAATGCAGCTCAGAAAGCTGTGGAGTTATCAGAATAGTGTCAATTTTAGTTAATAAAAATACAAGACTTATTTGCCAAGGCTTTACCGGTTCACAAGGAACATATCATTCTGAACAAGCTATAGCATATGGTACAAACCTTGTAGGTGGTGTAACGCCTGGTAAAGGAGGGCAGACACATTTAAATTTACCGGTGTTTAACACCGTTGCTGATGCAGTTAAACAAACTGAAGCAAACGCAACAGTTATTTATGTGCCTGCTAAGTTTGCTGCTAAAGCAATCCACGAAGCTTTAGATGCAAACATTGAATTAATTGTATGCATTACAGAAGGTATTCCAGTCTTAGATATGATTGATATAAAAAAAAGAATTATTAACAATAAAAC
The DNA here is from genome assembly GCA_902585605.1 of uncultured Alphaproteobacteria bacterium. GTDB lineage: Bacteria > Pseudomonadota > Alphaproteobacteria > HIMB59 > CACPNW01. The sequence continues at coordinate 259,939 of CACIED010000001.1, read as the reverse complement.
ATATTTGATTGGGCCAAACTGCCCAGGTTTAATAACACCTTCCGAATGCAAGATTGGTATCATGCCTGGTTTCATCCATAAAAAAGGTAAAATAGGTATAGTGAGTAGATCAGGAACATTAACTTATGAAGCTGTTTCACAAACAACAGAGGTAGGATTAGGTCAATCAACATGTGTTGGTATTGGTGGAGACCCAATACATGGTATGGATTTTGTAGATTGTATAAAGTTATTTTTAGAAGACGATGAGACCGAGGGAATATTAATGATAGGTGAAATTGGTGGCGAGGAGGAAGAAAATGCGGCAGAATTTATTTCAAATTCAAAAAGAAAAAAACCAGTTTCAGCATTTATAGCTGGACAATCTGCCCCTAAAGGAAAACGTATGGGTCATGCAGGTGCTATCGTTTCAGGCTCAAAAGGTACAGCACATTCCAAAATTAAATCTTTAGAAAATGCTGGAGTTTTGGTGTCAAAATCTCCGGCATCATTGGGAAAAACTATGAAATTAGCAATGCAAAATGTGAATAATTAGTTTCCATTAGTATGATTGTTATGCGAAATGGTTTTAGTTTAATAAAAATCTATGAATGATACTTTCTTAAATAGTGCTAATGCTCCATATGTAGCCGAACTATATTCTAAATTTAGAAATGACCCTGAAAGTGTGGATACAACTTGGAAAGATTTTTTTAATAATTTAAATGAAGATGACTACTCTGTTATTAAAGATTTTGGAGGACCAGAATGGAAAGAACGTCCATCAAGTATAATAGATAAAAATTACATAACCAAGGTCATAAAATCAAATGCGAATTATAATTCTGAGGAATTTAGAATTTCAACTTTAGATTCAATTAGAGCATTAAGATTAATTAGAGCTTTTAGAATTAATGGACATTTAATTGCAGATCTTGATCCTTTAGGAATATCTGAAAGAGAGTATCCTCAAGAATTAGATTATAAAAGCTATGGTTTCATTGAATCAGATTTAGAAAAAGAAATATTCATTGATGGAAGTTTGGGTTTAGAAAAAGGTAAATTAAAAAATATTATTAAGATATTAAAAGAAACTTATTCTGCTTCAATTGGTGTTGAATTTTTACACATACAACAAGCTGATCAAAAACAATGGGTCCAAGAAAGAATTGAAGAAGTAAGAAATAAAACAAATTTTACAGATGAGGGAAAAAAAGCAATCTATAAAAGATTAGTTGAATCAGAACTATTTGAGCAGTTTTTAGATAAAAAGTTTTTAGGTACAAAGAGATACGGTATCGAAGGTGGTGAAGCGATGATACCTGGGATAGAGCAAATTGTTAAACAGGCATGTTTGTCTGGAATTGAAGATATTATTATTGGAACAGCTCATCGAGGGAGACTAACACTTCTATCAAGTGTTTTGGAAATGCCTTATAAAAAAATATTATCAAAATTCCAAGGATCTTTAAACGATCCAAATGAGGTACTAGGTTCGGGTGATGTAAAATATCATTTAGGAGTTTCTACTGATCGTGAATTTGAAAAAAAGAAAATTCATTTATCGCTCACTTCTAACCCTTCCCATTTAGAAGCAGTTAACCCAGTTGTGGCCGGAAAAGTAAGAGCTAAACAAACTTTAGCTAAAGATAAAACAACAGATAAAGTTATAGGTTTATTAATTCATGGAGATGCAGCAATAGCTGGACAAGGAGTTGTGGCCGAAACATTTGCTATGTCACAATTAAGAGGGTTTAAAACAGGTGGCACCATTCACTTTGTAATTAACAATCAGATAGGTTTTACAACTATGCCACAATATGGACGATCAGCACCTTATTGTACTGAAATTGCAAAAATGGTTCAGGCACCAATATTTCATGTTAATGGCGATGACCCAGAAGCAGTAGTTCATGTTTGTAGACTTGCAACGGAATTTAGAAATAAATTTAAAGTCGATGTTGTTGTAGATATGTTTTGCTACAGAAGATCAGGACATAACGAAGCTGATGAACCTTCTTTTACTCAGCCACTAATGTATAAGGCTATCAAAAAACAAATTACTACAAGAAAAAAATATGAAAAAAAATTAATTGAGAATAATACTCTTTCAGAAGAAGAATCTAGAGACATTGTAGATTCTTTTAAAAATTTTTTAGATAAAGAATTTGAATCAACTAAAAATTATAAACCAAATAAAGTAGATTGGTTAGAGGGAACTTGGACAGGTTTATCTACTGCAACATTTGATGCAAGAAGAGGAAAAACATCTGTAAAAGAAAAAACATTAATTAACGTTGCTAAAAAAATTCACGAAATACCTGCAGAATTTAATGCTCATAGAAGAATAAAAAAAATTTATGGGGATCGATTAACAAGTGTTATCAACGGAAAAGGTATTGATTGGGCAACCTCTGAAAGTTTAGCTTTAGCAACACTTCTTGATGAGGGATACGGTGTTCGAATATCTGGACAAGATGTTGGAAGAGGAACATTTAGTCATAGACATGGTGTTCTATACGATCAAGAAAACGAAAATCGTTTTGTTCCATTAAGACACTTTCAAAACAAGCAAGGTTACTTTGAAATTATAGATAGTTTTTTATCTGAGTTTGGTGTTCTTGGTTTTGAATATGGATATTCACAAGTTGATCCTAAGACACTTGTTATATGGGAAGCGCAGTTTGGTGATTTTGCAAATGGCGCACAAATTATGATTGATCAATTCATTAGTTCTGGAGAAAGAAAATGGTTGAGAATGTCTGGTTTAACGATGCTTCTTCCCCACGGACATGAGGGCCAAGGTCCTGAGCATACAAGTGGAAGATTAGAAAGATTTTTACAGATGTGTGCGGAAGATAATATGCAAATTGTTAATTGCACAAGTCCTGCTAATTATTTTCATGTTTTAAGAAGGCAACTACATAGAAACTTTAGGAAACCTCTAATTATATTTACACCAAAATCTACACTTAGACATAAATCTAATATTTCTAATATTGAGGATTATATTAATGGATCAACTTTCCATAGAATTCTTACTGATAAATTATCTGTTGAAGAAAAAAGGAAAAATAAAAGATTAATCATTTGCTCTGGTAAAATATATTTTGAACTAGCAGATCACATAGCAAAAAATAAAATTAAAAATCTCTCTATAATAAGATTGGAACAGATTTATCCATTTCCTTACGAAAACTTTAGAGATGAATTAAAACATTATACTGATGCTGAAATTATCTGGGCACAAGAAGAGCCAAAAAATATGGGTGCCTGGGGTTTTGTGAAAGGTAGATTGGAAAGTGTTATGCAGGAAGCCAAAGTTAAACAAGAAAAAATATTCTATGTTGGTAGAAGTCCAGCTGCGTCACCTGCCGCTGGTTCTTTAGAAAGACACTTAAGTAACCAAGAAACTATTATAAAAATGGCAACTGAAGATTCGATTAGCAAAATTATCAAATCTTGGGCAGGTATTTCAACAAAATTAAAGACTAATCTGCCAATTGAATAAATTGACGTAAATGTTATTAAGCATTTAATTAATGAGCACTGAATTAATAGTTCCAACACTTGGAGAGTCAATTACGGAAGCAACTGTTTCAAAATGGCTTAAGAATATAGGCGATAATTTTGAAGCAGATGAACCTTTAGTTGAAATTGAGACAGACAAAATTACAGTTGAAGTACCAGCACCTCATGCAGGCTCTCTAAAAGAAATAAAAGTTTCTGAAGGCACTGACGTTGAAATTGGTGGTATTTTAGGAATCTTAGATGAATCAAAAGGCAAAACACCAAGTCCTAAAAAAACTGAAAATAAAGAAGAAAAAATAAAAGAAGAAGTAAAAGCAGTTAAGGTTGAAACAAAATCTTCGCCTGCCAAATCTTCACCATCTGCAAGAAAAATTGCTGAAGAAAATAATATTAACCTTGAAGATGTCACCTCATCCCGTTCTGATGGAAGAATTAATAAAGAAGATGTAGTTTCTCATCTTTCTTCTTCAAATAAAACAACCACTAACAAAGGTGAAAGAGAAGAAGTTGTTAAAATGTCTAAAATCAGACAGACAATATCTAAACGTTTAAAGGAGGCTCAAAATACAGCAGCCATACTTACGACTTTCAATGAAATTGACATGTCCAAAGTTATGGAAATTAGAAAATCAAAAAACCAAGAATTTCAAAGTCGGTATGAGGTCAAATTAGGTTTCATGTCATTTTTTGTAAAAGCGGTAGTAAAAAGTTTGCAAGAGTATCCAGCTGTGAATGCTGAAATTAAAGATGAAAATATAATTTATAAAAATCATTTTGATATAGGTATAGCTGTTGGAACTGAAAAAGGATTAGTAGTACCAATACTTAAAGACGCCGATCAATTGAGTTTTGGAAAAATAGAAACTAAAATTATTGATCTTAGTACAAAAGCCAAAGATGGAACGCTGACCATGGACGATTTGACTGGTGGAACTTTTACAATTTCAAATGGTGGCGTTTACGGATCAATGCTCAGCACCCCAATAATCAATAGACCTCAATCTGGAATTTTAGGGATGCATAATATTCAAAAAAGAGCAGTAGTTGTAAATGATGAAATAGTAATTAGGCCAATGATGTATGTTGCATTAAGTTATGATCATAGAATTATTGATGGAAAAGAAAGTGTTGGATTTTTAGTGAAAGTGAAAGAACTTCTAGAAGATCCATCCGAATTAGTATTAGGAATATAAAATGGAAGATTTTGATTTAATAGTAGTTGGTGCGGGACCTGGCGGATATGTAGCTGCAATCAGAGCAGCTCAACTTGGAATGAAGGTTGCTTGTATAGAAAAAGAGCCATCACTTGGTGGAACTTGTTTGAACATTGGATGCATACCTTCTAAAGCATTATTAAATTCATCTGAAAAATTTGTTGAAATTTCAAATCATGCTGCAGAGCATGGTATAAAAACATCAAAGATAGATTTAGACCTAAATGTTTTGATGGATCGCAAAACTAAGATTGTGAAAAAACTTACAACAGGGATTGGTTTTTTATTTAAGAAAAATAAAATAACGCATATTCCTGGTATGGCTTCATTTGTAGATAAAAATACTATTTCTATTACAAATGGAAAAAATGAAATTACTGCCAGTGCTAAAAATTTTATTATCGCAACAGGATCATCTTCGATTGAGATACCAAATATTCCTGTTGATGAAAAACAAATAGTATCTTCAACAGGTGCTCTTTCTCTATCTAAAATACCAAAATCACTCCTAGTTATTGGTGGTGGATATATTGGACTAGAGATGGGATCAGTATGGAGCAGATTAGGCTCAAAGGTAACAGTTGTCGAAGCTCTTGATAGAATTGTTCCAACCATGGATGGTGAAATTGCAAAAGAGTTTATGAAAATGTTAACTAAACAAGGGTTAGAATTTAAATTATCTCATAAAGTGAGTTCTGCAAAATCTGGTAAGTCTGGTGTAGATGTTGAGATGGAAACATCAGATAAAAAGAAAATAAAAGAAAACTACGAAATAGTTTTAATGTCAGTAGGAAGAAAACCAAACACAGAGGGACTGGGTCTCGAAAAAATTGGTATTAAATTAACCGCAAAAAAATCCATTGAAATTAAAGATAATTTTCAAACTTCTGTTGAAGGAATCTACGCAATTGGCGATGTAGCTCCAGGACCAATGCTAGCACACAAAGCTGAAGAAGAAGGAGTGGCTTGTGTTGAATTTATAAACGGTCAAAAACCTCATATAAACTACGACGCTATACCAGCAATTGTTTATACCAATCCAGAGATTGCATCTGTAGGTAAAACAGAAGAACAGCTCAAGCAAGAAAAGAAAGACTTCAAGGTTGGAAAATTTCCTTTTATGGCAAATGGTCGTGCCTTAACCACCTCTGCATCAGAGGGATTTGTTAAAATATTGGTTGATAAAAAAACAGATGAAATTTTAGGCGCTCATATAATTGGTCATGATGCCGGACAACTGATTGCAGAAATTGTTACGACAATCGAATTTGGTGGAAGTGCAGAAGATATTGCTAGAGTATGTCATGCTCATCCAACAACTAGTGAAGCTGTAAAAGAAGCAGCTCTAAGTGTTGATGGTAGAGCAATTCATATTTAAATTTTAGCTAGATCCATTCCTTTTTTGTATTTTTTTGATGATTGTTTTATAACTGCTTGACCGCACCTCATAACTTTTCTTTTATGATCAAAAGTCATTTTTGGTTCACCATGTAATTTCCATCCATTAGAGAGTGCCTCTGTTACTCTTTGGCAAAAATCAACAGTGTCATCATCTGTAATAAATCTATAACCTTTCATTTTACCTTCCTTTCATTTAATACTTAATAAATTTACTTCTATAATTTTAATTAAGTACTCAACAAGATCAGTTTGCATATCAACTGTGAATTTATTTTTATCTTTTGATCCCATAGCCAATATTAGACTATCTTCACGAAATTTAACTTTTAATAAAATATATGATTTTATCGTTGTTGATTTATTAGGAAAAAATAAAAGTAAACCTTTAGGATTTTGATTTAAATTTGTAACCATTTTGTTTTTAAAATAACTATTTGCAATTTTAATATCCAGTTGTGATAAGTTTTCTGCTCGAATATTTTCATTTGTAACAAAACAATTCATTTCATCACAACCTAAAATTGTTTTAAGATCATTTTTGATTAAGCTTATTAATTTTTGTAAACTTTTTACATTTAGAATTCTAATTGTAGATTTTAGAATTCTTTTTTGAGCATTTAAATGACTTTTCCCAGCTAGCAGTACTCTTGTCATTTGATTTTGTAGATCTATATTTTGTTGAGATATTTTTTTATATCTATAAGCTTCTAAATCAACAACCTTATCTGAACTATTATCTATAGTTGGAAAATTTAGTTCATTAACTAATTCTGAATTTTTAATAAAAAAATTTTTATTTTTTTTTAAAAAATTTATTATTTCTTTTTCTCTAATTTCATCGTCATTTGCCATGATTATTATTTTGGCAAAATTTGTTGTCCTGTTTTTGCCCAATCATCTAGAAATGCTTTAAGTCCCTTATCTGTGAGAGGATGTTTATATAATTCATGAATAACCTTAGGTGGTAGGGTTGAAACATGTGCACCAATTACAGCTGCATCAATCAAATGTTGAGTGTTTCTTACCGAAGCAACTAACACTTCCGTATCAAATCCATAATTTTCATACATTATTACTATATCTGAAATCAGATCCATTCCTTTTTCACCAATGTCATCGAGCCTTCCCACAAAAGGAGAAATAAATGTTGCTCCAACTTTAGCGGCTAGTAATGCTTGAGCAGCACTAAAACACAATGTTACATTTACCATAATATCTTTTTCTCTAAGAGCTTTGCACGTTTGAAGACCAGCAGGTGTGAGAGGAACTTTTACAGCAACATTCTGAGCTAATGATGCTAAGTACTCACCTTCTTCAAGCATTTTGTTATATTCAGTTGCCGTCACCTCTGCACTTACTGGACCAGATACTATGGAACAAATAGTTTTAATTGTTTCTCCCATATCTTTACCACTTTTTGCAATTAGAGATGGGTTTGTCGTAACACCGTCTATTAATCCACTAGGGATTAACTTTTCAATCTCAGGTATATCAGCAGTGTCTATAAAAAATTTCATTGTTTGTTGTATACCATATACAAGTTATTTAGAAAGTTAACATATAAAAAATACATAAATATAATGTTGTACGATGTAGTAGTAACAAGACCTTTCGACAAAGTTTTCACTTATTCTTCAACAAATGAGCAACTTGAAATTGGTCAAGTAGTCTTAGTTCCATTTGGAAAAAAAATAGAAGCTGGAATTATTTGGAAGAAGAATGTTAAAAATCCTGGATACGAAATTAAAGAGGTTACAAAAATTTGTAATGATCTTATCTTTCAGAATTCTTCAATCGATTTTATAAATTGGATCGCAAGTTATACTTTAGCTCCACTAGGAGCAGTTTTAAAATTATTTCTTATTAACAATGATATAGTTGAATTTGATAAAGAAAAATTAGATAGTTTCAATAACACCAAACCTTCTTTAGTGACCTTGAGTGAAGAGCAAGCAAATTCATTTAAAGAAATCACCCAATCATTTAATAAATCAAACAAACCTGTTTTATTAGAAGGTGTAACAGGTTCTGGTAAAACTGAAGTATATTTTGAAATAATAGATAAATTTTTAAAAGAAAAAAAACAAATATTAATAATGGTTCCGGAAATTAGCTTAACACCGCAATTAGAGACAAGAGTAAAGAAGCGTTTTGGAATGGAAGTGTGTTTATGGCATTCTAAAATTACAAAAAAAAATAGGCAAAAAATTTGGCATAAATGTTTTGCAGGAGATCCTGTTATTGTTATTGGTGCTCGTTCAAGTTTATTTCTTCCTTTTACAAATTTAGGATTAATTGTTGTCGATGAAGAACATGATTCTAGTTATAAACAAGAGGACAATATACGTTACCAAGCAAGAGATCTTGCAGTTGTAAGAGCTAAAATTGAAAAAAATTTTATATTATTAGCCTCGGCAACACCGTCTTTAGAAACAATAAATAATGTTAAAATTAAAAAATATGATCAAGTCTATTTATCAAAACAATTTTCTGGAACTCCATTACCTGAAATTTCTATAATTGATTTAAATAAAAATAAACTTGATAAAGATAAATGGATATCACAATCAATTATAGATTCTATTTCTCAGTGCTTAGAAAATAATGAACAAACTCTTATTTTTTTAAATCGTAGAGGATATTCTCCATTAACCTTATGTAACAGTTGTGGATTCAGATATGAATGTGATCAATGTTCATCATGGATGGTAATGCATCAACACAAAAAAGTTTTCTTATGCCATCAATGTGGAACTATAAAAAAATTAAATTTAAATTGTCCTCAATGTAATGAAAAAGATAGTATAAAATTTGTTGGTCCTGGAGTTGAGAGAGTTGCAGAGGAGTTAAAAGAATTCTTTCCTGGGAAAAATATTTCCATCATGTCTAGCGACAATGTTAACACACCAAACAAAATTAAAAAATTTATTACTGATATAAACAACAAAGATATAGATATAATTGTAGCCACACAAATTATGGCAAAAGGATATGATTTTCCAAATTTGTCATTAGTAGGAATCGTTGATGCGGACGCAGGTCTATTTGGTGGTGATCCTAGAGCTATAGAAAAAACTTTTAACCTACTTCAGCAAGTTGGAGGAAGAGCTGGTAGAGGAAAAAAAATTGGTAAAGTTTTTCTTCAAACATATTTTCCAGATCAAGAAATAATTAAGTCGATTCAACTTCGAGAAAGAGAAGCTTTTATTGAAAGAGCTTTAGAAGAAAGAAAGAATTTTAATATTCCTCCTTTTGGTTTTATGACTTCAATAATTCTTTCTAGTCATACAAAAGCTTTAGTTCTTAAACACGCTTCTAGACTGGCTCAACAAGATCAAAATAGTAAAAATATTAAAATTCTCGGTCCAGTTGAAGCTCCAATTTTTCTGCTTAGAGGACAATATCGATACAGAATATTATTGAAGAGTAATAGTAGAAAAAATCTGAATAAATTCACAAAAAAAATTGTCGAAAAGACTAAATTACCTTCTTCTGTAAAGTTAATTATTGATGTCGATCCCTATTCATTTATGTAATTTACCCACAATTTTAAAAATATCTTCAATTTAACTCATTTGACGCACAAACTGACAGTTTACCTACTTTTTCTGATGTGTTAATAGCCTATTTCTAAACTTCTTATGAACTTAATTTATGGCATCTAATACATTGTCTGGAGACCTAATATCTGAAAGGTACGGAGCAGCTCTCTATGATCTTGCTTCTGAAAAAAAATGTATTGATGATATTCTAAATGACTTTGAATTAGTGCAAAAAGCATTGAAAGAAAGTTCAGAATTGAGACAAGTAATTAAAAGTCCATTAGTAAATTCAGATGAGAAGCTTAATATTTTGTTAAAATTATTTTCTAAAGCAAATTTACATAATCTTACGACAACTTTTTTAAAAGTTCTTGATAACAACAAAAGAATTTCAAATATCGGTTCTATTATTTTACAATTTAAAAAAATAAACTCTGAAAAAAGAGGTGATATTACTGCTGCCATAACATCAGCAAACATATTATCTGATGATGAAAAAAATAATATTACAAATCAACTTAAAAAATCTTTAGGTGAAAAATTATCTTTAAATTTTGATGTTGATGAAGACATTATTGGTGGTTTAATTGTTAAGGTTGGTTCCAAAATGATTGATACATCTATAGCGAATAAAATTAATAAACTTAAAATTGCAATGAAGGGGGCATAATGGAAATTAAAGCTGCAGAAATATCTTCTGTAATTAAAGACCAAATAGCTAATTTTGAAACTAAAGCGGATGTTGCTGAGGTTGGAACAGTACTAAGTGTTGGAGACGGAATTGCACGTGTGTATGGTCTTGATCAAGTACAAGCTGGAGAGATGGTAGAATTCCCAGGCGGCATTAAAGGTATGGCCCTAAACCTTGAAATGGATAACGTTGGTGTTTCAATCTTCGGTGATGATACTGGAATTAAAGAAGGTGATACAGTTAAACGTACAGGAGAAATTGTTGACGTTCCTGTTGGAAAAGAATTGTTAGGACGTGTTGTTGATGGTTTAGGAAACCCTATTGATGGTAAAGGTCCTATTCAATCTACTGAAAAGAGAAGAATTGAATTAAAAGCCCCAGGTATTATTCCTCGTCAAAGTGTATCTGAGCCAATGCAGACAGGTATTAAAGCACTTGATGCTCTTGTTCCAGTTGGAAGAGGACAACGTGAATTGATCATTGGTGACAGACAAACAGGTAAAACTGCTGTTGCTATTGATACAATCTTAAATCAAAAATCTGTAAATCAATCAGATAATGAAAAAGAAAAGTTATATTGTATCTATGTCGCAATTGGTCAGAAAAGATCAACAGTTGCTCAAATTGTAAAAACGCTAGAAGATAATGGTGCAATGGAATATACAATTGTTGTATCTGCAACTGCATCAGAGCCTGCGCCGTTGCAATTTTTATCCGCTTATACTGGTTGTACAATGGGTGAATATTTTAGAGATAATGGCATGCATGCATTAATTGTTTATGATGATTTATCAAAGCAAGCTGTTGCTTACAGACAGATGTCGCTTCTTTTAAGAAGACCTCCTGGACGTGAAGCATATCCCGGAGATGTATTTTACATTCATAGTCGTCTTTTAGAAAGAGCCGCAAAAATGAGTGATGAACACGGTGGTGGAAGTTTAACCGCTCTTCCAATTATTGAGACTCAAGCTGGAGACTTATCTGCTTATATTCCAACAAATGTTATATCCATTACGGATGGACAAATATTTTTAGAAACAAACTTATTTTTTGCTGGTATTCGTCCTGCGATTAACGTTGGTCTTTCTGTAAGCCGTGTTGGTTCTGCTGCGCAAACAAAAGCAATGAAAAAAATTGCTGGTCCCGTAAAACTAGAATTAGCTCAATATCGTGAGATGGCTGCTTTTGCGCAGTTTGCATCAGATTTAGATGCTTCAACGAAACAATTACTTGATCGTGGTGCAAGACTAGTTGAAATCTTAAAACAAGGTCAATATTCACCACTAACGGTTTCAGAGCAAGTTGTATCTATTTATGCAGGTGTACGCGGATATCTTGATAAAGTTGCTGTAGGAGATGTAGTCAAATTTGAAGCAGAAGTTTTAAATGAGATTAGAACTAAGCATAGTGATTTATTAGATGCAATTGCCAGCGAAAAAGAATTATCTAAAGAAAATGATGATAAATTAAAATCAATCTTAGATGATTTGGTTGGAAAGTTTGCAGGTAACTAATCTATGCCAAGTTTAAAAGATATCAAAACTCAGATCAATTCAGTTGGATCTACAAAAAAAATTACATCAGCAATGAAAATGGTTGCTGCAAGTAAGTTACGTAGATCACAAGAAAAAGCTGAAGCAGCAAGACCATATTCATCAAGACTAGAGGAGATGCTTTCCTCTCTTGCATCATCTGCTGCATCTGGGGAAGGTATAATTAAACTCTTAACAGGCACTGACAATGATCAGAATTATATCGTAGTTCCAGTAAGTGCTGATAGAGGTTTATGTGGTGGATTTAACAGCAGCATAAATAGAGAAACTTTTAAGTTAGTTAAATCACTTGAGGGTAATGGAAAAAAAGTTCAACTAATGCCAGTTGGGAAAAAAAGTAGAGACTTTTTTAATAGAGTAATGAAGGATCAAATTATAGAGAGTTTTGTCGACTTAAATGTTTCAAGTACTGGTTACGCGTCTGCATTAAATATTTCTAATAAGCTTCAAGAATTATACTTTGAGGGTAAATTTGATAAATGCATATTAGTTTTTAATAAATTTAAATCAGCTATTTCTCAAGAAGTAACACAACAACAATTAATACCATTAGACGTTTCAAATTCTGAAAAGGAAGAAGAAAAAGAAAATTCTTCAAATGCAATTTATGATTATGAACCAGATGAAGAAACAATTTTACAGGATTTACTTCCAAAAAATGTTTCTATTCAAATATTTAAAGTACTTTTGGAAAGTGATGCAGGGGAGCAGGGAGCAAGAATGGCTGCAATGGACAACGCAACCCGAAACGCAGGTGAAATGATAGATAGTTTAACATTAAAGTATAATAGAACGCGACAAGCGTTCATTACAAAAGAATTAATAGAGATTATTTCTGGAGCTGAATCAATATAAAGGGGGATATATGGCTAACAATTTAACTGGAAAAATATCACAAGTTCTCGGAGCTGTCGTTGATGTAGAGTTCGATGGTGAACTTCCTGCAATCATGAACGCTTTAGAAGTTGACAACAACGGAACAAGATTAATGCTAGAGGTTGCTCAGCATTTAGGAGAAAATGCTGTTCGTACAATTGCTATGGATACAACAGATGGACTAGTTAGAGGTCAAACAGCTACTGATACAGGTGCCCCTATTTCAATGCCTGTAGGCCCAGAAACTCTAGGTAGAATTATGAATGTTGTAGGAGAGCCAGTTGACGAAAGAGGCGACATTGGAACAAGTAAATCTTATCCTATTCATAGACCAGCGCCAGAGTTTGTTGATCAATCTACAGAAACCGAAGTTCTGGTAACAGGAATTAAAGTGGTTGATCTACTAGCACCTTATGCAAGAGGTGGTAAAATCGGATTATTTGGCGGAGCTGGAGTTGGTAAGACAGTTTTAATTATGGAATTAATTAACAACATTGCCAAGGCTCATGGAGGATATTCAGTATTTGCTGGTGTGGGAGAAAGAACGCGTGAGGGTAATGACTTGTACCACGAAATGATTGAATCAGGAATTATTGACTTAAAAGGAAAAGATTCAAAAGTTGCACTTGTTTATGGTCAGATGAATGAACCACCAGGAGCAAGAGCTAGAGTTGCTCTTTCAGGATTAACTCAAGCAGAATACTTTAGAGATGAAGAAGGTCAGGATGTGTTATTTTTTGTAGACAACATATTTAGATTTACCCAGGCAGGCTCTGAAGTGTCAGCTCTTCTAGGACGTATCCCATCTGCAGTTGGATATCAGCCAACACTTGCAACAGATATGGGTGCTTTACAAGAACGAATCACAACTACAAAAAAAGGATCTATTACATCAGTACAGGCAATATATGTTCCTGCAGATGACTTAACGGATCCTGCACCTGCAACATCCTTTTCACACTTGGATGCAACAACAGTTCTAAATAGAGCTATCTCTGAAAAAGGAATATATCCAGCGGTTGATCCATTAGACTCTACTTCTAGAATCTTAGACCCACAAGTTGTTGGTGATGATCATTATAGAGTTGCTAGAGAAGTACAAAGAGTTCTCCAAACATATAAAAGTCTTCAAGATATAATAGCTATTTTAGGAATGGATGAGCTTTCAGAAGAAGATAAGTTAACAGTTGCAAGAGCTAGAAAAATAGAAAAGTTTTTGAGCCAGCCATTTTTTGTTGCAGAAGTCTTCACAGGTTCTCCCGGAAAATATGTTGATCTTGAAGATACCATAAAAAGTTTTGATGGACTCGTAAAAGGTGAATATGACCATATGCCAGAAGCTGCATTTTATATGGTAGGTGGTATTGATGAAGCTATTGAAAAAGCAAAAAAATTAGAAGCTGAAGCTGCATAATGGCAACAATTTCTTTTGATTTAGTTTCTCCAGAAAACCTCATCTTTAATGATGATGTTGGAACTATTATTGTTCCAGGCAAAGATGGTGATTTGGGCGTCTTACCTGGACATAGTCAAGTAATGTCCTCATTAAGACCTGGCAGAGTGATGGTTTATAGTGAGGATAAAAATTTAGTTAAATCATTTTTTGTATCAGGTGGTTTTGCAGAAATTAATCCAGAGAAATGTATCGTTCTTGCAGAAAGTGTAGTTGAACTGAATTCTTTAGACAAGTCTTCAATTGAAAAAGAAATTGAAGAATTAGGTAGTAAGGAAAGTAAAGAATCAGAAGAGCAATTGTCTATAGCAAAAGCTAAATTAGAAGCTATAACTGTAAGTTTTTATGATAAGATTTAATTTCTAGAATTAACAGAATCTATTAAATTTTTTGCATTATTATAAAAAAGATCCTGCTTTTCACTTTCCGTTATTTTGTTATTTCGAATTCCTCGTTTCATTGCTCTTAATTGTTCGTATCTAATAAATGTCATTCGATCATCACAATGGCTTAGAGCTAAATTATGATTATCAGAATTTATTGCAGACCAAGCTTTCCCAAAAGTAATATATTTACCTCTCATTCTCCCAATCATATCATCAGATCCATACATTATTTTTTCAATACCAACACCTTGATACAGAGCGTCAATTGAATCAGATTCACATACTGTAGAACAATCATACCAAATATTTTTTAAATCTCTAATTTTATTAATTCCTTTTTCTAACGCCCAAGCAGAATAACTTCTAGCACAGTGAGCAAGTATCCATTTAACGTTAGGATATTTATCACTCAAATAAACTAGGTCATTAATATTATCATCATCGGCAATTGCATCCTTTTTTGCTAAATGCATCATAATGATAAGTCCATATTTATCTGCAATTTCTATTTGCTCTTCAGTTATAAAATCTAAAATTTTGCAGTTAATTGTATCGTTTGTTTTTGAATAAAATCTATATGGTTTAAAACCTTTAATATTATTTTTTAATAAAAGCTTTTCAATATAATTTTTATCCATATTTGGGTTAATTAAAATTAAGCACTTATTTTCAGTATGTGTTTTAGTTTGTTCTAAAATATATTCATTTGAATCTTCAAAGTTGCATGGATATTTGAATGGAAAAGGAAAACTTAACCTATTTACAACTCTATTCGGCATAAGTAATTGATCTACTTGATCTGCAAATCTCATAGATACTTCACTAAAGTATTTTCCTTGAAAATTTCTTTCACCAATATCTTTTTTAGGATCTTTATTAAAACTCCATTTATAAATATGGGTATGAACATCAAAAATATTTTTAGGAACAAAGTTTTCTAACTCTTCATCCCATATTTGTTTATCTAAGCTTGTGATTATTAATTCAGGATTTTCATTAAACATCTTTTAGAACATTTTTAAATTCACTTTGAATTTTCTGATAAACATTTTTTTTAAATGGTACTGCATTATGAGTAATTTCGTCATAATTTATCCATTTCCAGTCACTAAATTCAGGATTTTCTGTTCCTACATTTATATCTCTATCATCACCATTAAAGTTGAATAAAAACCATTTTTGAATTTGACCCCTATACTCGTTTCCCCAGGGTAAAGTGTTTAAAATTTCACTTGGTATGTCATAGGATATCCATTCTTTAGATGAAGCAATTAGGGACGCTTTATTAGTACCGATTTCTTCCATCATTTCTCTCCAAACTGCTTCTTCAGGATTTTCATTTTCATCAATACCACCTTGTGGCATTTGCCAATACCCGCTAGGATTATCTAGTCTTTTTCCAACTAAAATTTGTTTTTTTGTGTTGAGAATCATCATTCCCACACATTTTCTATATTTTTTTTGCATTATTATTCTTGAATTTCATTAAAGAGACTCACACCTTGCACAAGATCAAAGGCTCTACGAAGTTGATAATCAAGCTTTAATCGTTTTTCAAACTCACTTAATTCATTATCTTGATTATCTGCATTATCTTCTAATTCTTCTTCATTATTTTTATCAAGGGAATCTTTTAAATCTGACTCAGAAAATCTTTTATAATTAAAAGATTCAAATTCTCCTTGCTCAATAATTATATCTGGAACAATACCCTTACCCTGGATTGACTCACCTGAAGGAGTATAATATCTAGCTGTAGTTAATCTTATACCAGTGAGATTATCACTATTTGAAACTTGAAAGGGAATTATTGTTTGTACTGACCCTTTACCAAAAGATTGTGTGCCTATAATGATTGCTCTTTTATGATCCTGCAGTGCGCCTGCAACAATTTCAGATGCAGATGCAGAACCTCCGTCAATAATTACAACTAGTGGTTTACCATTAGTTCTATCAGACTTCTTTGCACGATATCTTCTAATATCTTTTTTATCTCTACCTCTTGTTGACACAATTTCTCCTCTTTCTAGGAATATATCTGTTACCTTAACTGCTTGAGTAAGAAGACCCCCTGGGTTAGACCGTACATCTAAAACATATCCTTTTATTTGATTTTCTTTTTCAATTTTTTTTATTGCATCAAGAAGGCCACTTTCCGTTTGTTCGTTAAAAGATGTTATTCTCAAATATCCAATATTGTTAAGCACTTCACTTTTTACTGATCTAATTTTTATATAATCTCTAATAATTTTAATCTCAAAGGGCTCAGTATTTGATCTCGAAATAGTAATTACTATTGGTTCACCTTTTTTGCCTCTCATTAATTCAACAGCTTCATTTAGAGTTAGACCAAAAACAGGTGTTTCGTCTATTTGAATAATGTAATCACCTGCAAGAACTCCAGCTTCATAGGCTGGTGTATCTTCTATAGGTGCAATGACTTTCACAAAACCTTCTTCCATGGTAATTTCAATACCTAATCCACCAAATTTACCCTCTGTATCCATTTGCATTTCTTGAAATACTTCTTCATTCATAAAACCAGAATGAGGATCTAAACCTGACAACATTCCATCAATCGCTTTTTCAATTAATTCTTGATCCGTAACCTCTTCCACATAGGAAGATCTTACCCTGTCAAATACTTGTCCAAATAGATCTAAATATTTATATTTTTCTTCATCTGAAGAAGATCCATATGTTTTAGGCGCAAGAAGTGTAATGAGAGTGAACAGTAGTATTACTTTTAAAAATACATTTTTTGAAATTATCATATATTTTAAGCTAGTTTAGTTTGTGAAGAATCAAAGCTTACTTCCCATAATTTTTCTAATGCATATAATTCTCTAATTTCTTGTCGAAACAAATGAACAATAATCTCACCTGCATCAACAATTATCCAGTCACATTGAGGTCTTCCTTCAGGATTCGGACATTTTATCCCTACTTTTTTTAATTTTTTAATCATTTCGTCTGCTGTAGCATCTGAATGTCTAGTTGACCTACAGGTAGCAATCACAAAGGCATCAGCAACGGATGATTTATTAGATAAATCAATAACTTTTATATTTTCAGCTTTTGCATCACTTAGTATTGATACAATATTGTCTGTCAATGAAGTAATTTTATTAATATTTGCCTCTAAATTTATTTCTTTGATTTCTAATTTCAGATGATGAAATTTTAATTTCTTTATTTTGTATCAAAGTCCATGCAGGAATTTTTTTTGAAACATGTTCTATGTCTTGAGCTATATATTTATGATGAATAAATTTTTTTGCTGCAACACTTTTCAAAGCATTTGTATTATATCCATGTCTTCTAAAAATAACAATAGAGATAATATGAAAAATTGATTGCCATTTTTCCCATTCGTGAAAATTAACTAAATTGTCTGCACCCATTAACCAAAAAAATTTAATATTTTTATAATATTGAATAAGAAATTTAATTGTTTGATAAGAATATTGAGATTTAATTTTTTTTTCTATTTCTAAAATTTTTATAGGAAAATTTTTTGTAATTTGTTTGCAATTTTGTAATCTTTCTTCGTATGTTGCAGGTTTTGAAATCTTCAAAGGGTTCTGAGGTGTAACTAGCCACCAAATTTCATCTAAATGTAATACTTTTTTAGCTTCATTTGAAATAAATAAATGCCCTCGATGTGGCGGATCAAAAGATCCTCCCAGAATTCCAATCTTTTTCAATTAAGGTCTTTCCTGACCATTACCATTAACTACATATTTAAATGTAGTTAAATGTTTTGTTCCCACTGGTCCTCTTACATGTATTTTGTCTGTTGAGATTCCTATCTCAGCACCAAAACCAAATTCACCACCATCTGCAAATTGCGTAGATGCATTTTTAAGTATTATTGCGCTATCAATTTTATTATAAAATTTTTCAAAGGTTTTTTCACTTTCTGTAATTATACTTTCTGTATGACCAGAAGAATAATCATTTATATGCTTAACCGCTTCATCAACTCCTGAAACAATTTTTACTGATAAAATTTTATCTAAATATTCTAATGACCAATCTTCTTCACTTGCACTTTTAAAATCACTATCTAAAGACCGAATATATTCATCACCTCGAATTTCACAATTTACTTCTTTTAGAGGTTTTAATATTTTCATTGCTTCGTCTTTTATTTTTTCATCAATTAGAAGTGTTTCTGCAGCACCACAAATTTCAGGACGCCTCATTTTACTATTAAAAACAACTTTTTGTGCAATGCTTAAATCAGCATCTTTGTCTACATACACATGACATATACCGTCTAAATGTTTGATAACGGGTATTTTGCTTGCTGAATTAATTTTCTCAATCAAACCTTTGCCACCTCTAGGAATAATTACGTCAACATAATCTCTCATGCTTAGTAAATGATCAACCGCTTCTCTTTCAGGTGTATTAATCATTTGGACACAATGCTCTGGCAGGCCAGCTTCCGTGAAAGCATTTGTAATATTATTTACTAATTCTTTAGAGGAATGAAAACTATCACTGCCACCTCTTAAAATTATACAATTGCCAGATTTTATGGAAAGACAAGACGCATCAACAGTGACGTTCGGTCTTGATTCATAAATCACGCCTAATACACCAAGTGGTGTTGAAATTTTACGAAACTGCAAACCATTAGGCCTTTCCCATTCTTCTAATATAATGCCAATTGGATCTGGTATTTCGATTATATCTTCAATTGATGTAATCAATCCATCAATAGATTTTTCAGTTAATGTAAGTCTATTTATTAAAGGCTTAGCTAAAGATTTTTTTTCACCATTTTCTAAATCTATTTTATTAGCTTCAAGAATTTTATTTCTATTTTTATCTAAATTTTTAGTGAGTTTTGTTAAAGCAAGATTTTTTTGATCACTGCTACAGACTTTCATATTTAGAGAGGCAGATTTTGCTTTTTTGCCTAATTCAATAATATTATTTTCAATACTCATGTAGAAAGCTTAACTAAATTATCTTTATGTACCACTTCCTCTCTTCCTTCGAAACCTAAAACTTTATAAATTTCTTTACTTTTCTTTCCAATAATTTTTTTTGCATCATTAAAATCATAAGCAGATATACCTATTGCTACCTTCTGACCATTCTCAACTAAGATAGATATTACATCACCTCTTTTGAACCTTCCCTTGATATCTATTACACCTGCAGGAAGAAGACTTTTATTTTTCAAAATTGCATTTTGAGCCCCTGTGTCAATAATAATTGATCCTGATGGTTTTAAATGATTTAATAACCATTTCTTTTTGGACGAATTGGTAGAAGTTAAGGGATAAAAAATTGTTGAATTTTTCTTATTAATATTACTGATTGGTCTGTTTTTATCACTATTAGTGATTATTGTAGCACAACCGTTTCCAGCACATATCTTTGCTGCTAAAATTTTTGTGGCCATTCCTCCACTACCTAACTCAGAAGATTGATAATTACCAAGTTCTTCAATTTTTTTATCAATTTTAAATACCTCTGAAATTTTTTTGACATCCTTATCTTTTTTTGGATTACCTTGATATAAACCATCAACATCACTTAATAAAATTAATAAATCAGCTTCAATCATTTGTGCTACTCGGGCTGCAAGTCTATCATTATCACCATATCGAATTTCCTCAGTGGCAACAGTGTCATTTTCATTAATGATTGGGATTATGTTTTTACTTTGTAAAGATGATATTGTATTTCTAGCATTTAAATATCGTCGCCTTTCTTCGCTATCTTCTAATGTTAATAGAATTTGAGAAACACCTATCTTGTATTTTCCTAGTTTATTTCGCCATTGATGGGCTAATTCAATTTGACCAACTGAAGCCGCTGCCTGTTTATCTTCTAATTTTCTTAACTTTGTATTTGAAATACTTTTTGCACCTAAAGCAATAGCGCCAGAACATACAATCACAATTTTTTTTGTTTTATTCAATTCCGCAATGTCTTTACATAAATTATCTAACCACTTAGATTTGATCTTTTTTGTTTTCGAATCAACAATTGAATTTGAACCAATTTTTACAACTACTTTTTTATATTTTTTAATCATTTGTGATTTCATTATATTTGAATAAATAATCAATTAGATCATCTATACCTTCATTATTAAAACTTGATATAAAAAGAATATCAGAATTTAATTTTTGATGGATCTTAATTTTTTTTTGCTCTAAATTTTCATTAAGTAAATCAACTTTGGTTAAAACAATTATTTCTTTTTTTGAGGATACTTTTTCACTATATTTTGAAATTTCGTTTCTTACTGTGATATAGTTTTCGTACCAATTTTCGTCATTTATATCTACCAAATGAAGTAAATATTTACATCTCTCAATATGTGCTAAAAATTTATCTCCCAAACCTTTTCCCTCATGCGCACCTTCAATCAACCCTGGGATATCTGCTAATACAATTTCTTTATCAAAGCGCTTCACGGTACCAAGCACAGGATGTAAGGTTGTAAATGGATAATCCCCAATTTTTGGGTTAGCATTAGAAATTGTTGATAACAGAGTTGATTTACCTGCATTAGGTAAGCCTATTACTCCTATATCTGCAAATAATTTTAGTGATAACCATATCCATCGTTCTTCTCCTAATTCACCTTTTGTAAATTTTCTTGGAGCTTGGTTAACTGATGATTTAAAATGATTATTTCCTAAACCGCCATTACCACCCTTTAATAAAATGTATTCTTCATCAATTTTTGTTAGATCAGTTAGCAATACCGTTTTATCTTCATTGTAAATTTCTGTTCCAGGTGGAACTTTAATAATCATGTTGCTTCCATTCGCTCCTGTTTGATTTTTCCCCCTTCCATTTTCACCTTTTTTTGCTTTAAAATGTTGTTGGTATCTAAAATCAATTAGTGTGTTTAAATTATCATCCACTTTAAAAATAATATTTCCACCTTTGCCTCCATCGCCTCCATTAGGGCCACCAAACTCAATATATTTTTCCCTACGAAAACTAGCGCAGCCATCTCCACCATTACCAGATGCAATATATATTTTTGCTTGATCTAAAAATTTCATAATAAATTTTTAATTAATTGGGATTATTGTTCTGTGGGAACAACTGATACAAAAGTTCTTACTCTTGTTTTTTTAAAAGCTACTTTTCCATTTATTGTAGCAAATATTGTGTGATCTTTACCTATACCAACATTATCACCTGGATGAAACTTTGTACCTCTTTGCCTAATAATAATGTTTCCTGCTATTACGTTTTCACCGCCAAATTTCTTAACTCCAAGTCTTCGACCCGCCGAGTCTCTTCCATTCCTAGAACTACCACCTGCTTTTTTCGTTGCCATTATTTATCTTCTTTTTTAGTTTTAACAGTTTTTTTAACAGTTTTCTTTACTGATTTTTTCTTAGTAGGTGAAGCTTTATTTACTGCTTTTTTTGTGACTGTCTTCTTTTTTGCAACTTTTACCTCTTTAGACTCAATTTTTTCTTTAGTAACTTTAGTTTCAGTTTTTTTAACTTTTTTTGTTTCAGGTTCAGCAGTTGATTTTTTTCCACCATAAGAAATTGATTCTATTCTTAATACAGTTAGATATTGTCTATGCCCTTGTGTTAGTCTGTAATTTTGTCTTTTTCTTTTTTTAAAAACTATTATTTTTTTATCTCTGATTTGATCAACAATTTTTGCTTCAATTGAAGCATCTTTTAGTAATGGCTCGCCTAAGCTATTTGTGCTTTGATCACTGATCGCTAATACATCAGTAATAGACACTTTATCACCTTTGGATCCCTCAAGTTTTTCTACTTTAAGTATCTGACCAGCTCTTGCTGAGTATTGCTTTCCACCAGTTTTGAAAATTGCTAACATATCTTTTGATGGCGGGGTTTATAGTGAACTATGCTAATAGTCAAATTAAAAATATGGCGCAAATACTGGAAATAAAGACCTTAAAAGCTATCCTTTGCTTTTCGCAAATAAGCAAACAATTCAAAATCTGTAAAACCTAGCTCTTTCTTAATTAAAGTACCTAATGTTGAATTTTGATTCAGGAATAAGTTATATTGTTTTTCATCTTCTAATAAAAAAGGTACAGATTTTCCTTTATTATTTAAATCATCATTAATTTTGTTTCTAATTGTCAAATAAGCACTTTCTTTTTTGAGTGTTTTCTCAAGAAAATTTAAATTGCTTATTGTATATTCATGACCACAATAAATAATTGTATTTTTATCTAACTCATTAATTTTTTTTAAACTGTTAAACATTTCATTTAATGTTCCTTCAAACACACGACCACAACCAAGTCTGAACAGTGTATCACCACAAAATAAAACACCATTGTTTTCATCATAGTAAATTATATGATCTAATGTATGCCCAGGTGTTTTTATTATTCTAAATGTATTTAAGCAGGAGTTGATTTCATCTCCATCACGTAAAACGAATCTTGTATTTTCAATCTGAGCACTTGGAGAGTGTATATTAACTTCTGGAAAAGCATTAAGTATTCCTTTTACACCTGATGTGTGATCTTTATGATGATGTGTAATAAATATATCTTCTATGGTTAAATTGTTTTCAAGAGCAAAACTTAATATAGGATTACTGTCAGCAGGATCTATAACACAACTCTTAAGCGTGTCATTATATAAAACAAAAGAGTAGTTATCTTTTAATTGATTTATAATTTCAACTTTCATCTAATAACTAATTTGCAATAACAGAATTTTTTGCAAAAACTTTTTTTGAAGATTTAATTTTTATTGGTTCAAAATTTTTATAACTTAATAAAAAGATAGCTTCGTGAGTGAAAAAATTAACTCCAGTAATTGATTCACTTATATCAAATTGCTTACCTTTTGATGTTAATCCAATACTTTTTTCAATCACAATATTCATTTCATTACATAAATTCAAAAAATCCTTAATTGTAAAAAAATGAATGTTAGGTGTGTCATACCATGTATAAGGTAAACTTTCTGTTACTGGCATTTTTCCAGATATTAAAAGCTGCAATCTTATTTTCCAATGTCCAAAGTTAGGAAAAGAAACTATTGCTTTTGATCCTATTCTTAATAATTCAGACAGAATATCTTTAGGCTTCATCATTGCTTGTAAAGTTTGACTTAAAATTACATAATCAAAACTATTATTTGAATATTGGGACAAATCCAATTCGGCATTTCCATGTACAACATTAAAGCCTCTTGCGATAGCATTTGCAGCTAGATCTCTATTTAACTCAATGCCATGAGTTATCGCATTACGATTATTTTCTAATTGTTCCATAAGACCGCCATCACCACATCCAATATCTAGGATTTTTCTGTCTTCTGCGATAAGTGTTTCAATAAGAGACCAATCTTTTCTTATGCTATTAATTTTATTCATCTATCTTCGCAAAGTTGTTTGTTAGGAAACCTTTTATTACATCATCTAACTGCGGTTCCTCTAATAAAAAACTATCATGTCCTTTATCAGTATCAATTTCTAGAAAGCTTACTTCTCTTGATAGAGAATTTAATTGATTTACAATCATTTTACTTTCCATAGTAGGGAATAACCAATCCGAGGTAAATGAGACGATTAAATATTTTAAATGATTATTTGGATTATGACTAAACTCAATATTTTTTCTAAATGTTTCATCATGATCAAAATAATCCATAGCCCTTGTTAAATAAAGATATGAATTTGCATCAAATCTTTCAACAAATGATTTACCTTGATATCTCAGATAGCTCTCAACTTGAAAATCAGCATCAAATCCAAAAGAAATAATATCTCTTGATTGAAGTTTTCTTCCAAATTTTCTATGCATCGCATTTTCGGATAAATATGTGATATGCGCAATCATTCTTGCTACTGATAGACCTCTTTCAGGCACTTCATTATTTTCAAAGTACTTTCCATTTTTCCAAATAGGATCACTCATTATTGCCTGTCGCCCAACTTCATGAAATGCAATATTTTGAGCTGAATGTTTTAACGCGCCTGCAATATGTATTATATTTAAAATTTTATCTGGAAAATCGATTGCCCATTGAAGTGCTTGCATTGCTCCCATCGAACCACCGATGACAGAAAATAACTTCTCTATATTTAAACTTTCAATCAATAAAGATTGAGCCTTCACCATATCTTTTATTGTTACGGAAGGAAAATTACCACCATATGCAACATCACTTCCATTTTGTAACTCTTTAGGGCCAGTTGAGCCAGCACAACCGCCAAGTACATTTGAGCAAATTACAAAAAATTTGTTTGTATCAATTGGTTTATTAGGACCAACCATTCTAGACCACCAACCTTCTCTCCCAGTAATGGGATTATTCCCAGCAACATATTGATCTCCTGTTAAAGCATGACAAACAAGAATAGCATTAGTTTTATCAGCATTTAATTTGCCATATGTTTTGAATGCTAGTTTAAAACTATCTATTATATCTCCTGATTCTAGTTTTAAATTAATATTCTCGAAATAGGCTATTTCGCTTTCAAGTTTTGTGTCAGTAGTAAATTTTGTTTTCATATCTTTTTAGTCTAACACTATTTGAAAGAATGAAGGAGGAGTGTAAACGCTTTAGCTGATTATTGCTCCACCCGCAAGCTGTCTCAAATCGGTGATAATGGGTCTTATATTTATATATCTTTCTAAGTCAATAAATCGTCATTTTTTAAATTAATTACTACTTTATTTTGATTTATCGTAAGATAGTTTGTAAAGAAACGTCCAAAATTATGAAAAATAAAGAATTAGACAATTTAAGAAGCAAAATTAATAACATTGATGATGAAATTTTATCTTTATTATCTAATCGATCTAAAATTGTTTTAGAAATAGGAAAACACAAAAAAGATAATTCTGTTGTTGATCTAGATAGAGAACAAAAAATTCTCGACAGATTAAGCTCTAAATTTACAGGATCTTATCCGAAAGATACCATTGTTAGACTTTGGAGAGAAATTTTTCAATCTTCTGAAAAACTTCAGAAGTTAACTAAAGAAAATATTCAATCAAAAAGATCTATAGAAAACATTAATGTTTATAAAGGTGGTAAGGCAAAGTTAAATAACAATAAAAGAGTTATCAAACTTTCTTCAAATGAAAATCCCTATGGTGCTTCACCGAAAGCAATTGAATTGTTAGAAACAAAAAATATTAATCATGATTTACATAGATACCCAGAAATTGATGGATCATCATTAAGAGAAGCAATAGCTAAAAATTTTTCTATTGATAGTAATAGAATTATTCTTGGCTCTGGCTCAGATGAAGTTTTATTATTTGCAGCTTTGGCATTTTGTCAAGATGGCGACGAAATTCTCCACGCAAACCACGGCTTTGAGATGTATTCAATTGTGAGCAAAGTAGTTGGTGCAGTTCCAAAAAAAATTAAGGAAGATGTAAATTTCAATTTAAATATTGAAAATCTCATAGATCAAACAAATGACGCTACTAAAGTAATTTATATTGCATCACCTAATAATCCAACCGGAACTTATTTGTCTAGAGACCAACTTGTTAAATTAATGAATAGTATTTCTAAAAATATTATAGTTGTTATAGACGGGGCATATGTCGAATATGTGCATAAAGACGATTATGATAAAGGATTTAGTTTAACGGATGAATATGAGAATATTATTTTAACAAGAACATTTTCAAAAACATATGGACTCGCAGCTTTAAGAGTAGGCTGGTGTTATACCAGTCAAAAAATAGCTGATATAATTAATAAAATAAAACCTCCTTTTAATACGACAACTATTTCACAGTCTCTTGCAATTAAAGCTTTGGAGGATAAAGAACATATTGAAAACTCTGTTAAATTAAATTCTGAAATTAAAGATTGGTTTGAAAAAGAGCTCAAACTCCTAAATATTAAAACCAGACAAACTGAAGGTAATTTTACTTTAATTGAAACTTCAGAAGAAGAAGCTGAGAAAATTAGTAATCATCTTATGAATGATGGCATTATTATAAGGCGTTTAAATAGTTATAATCTGCCCAATTTTTTGAGAATTAGTATTGGTACAAAAGAAGAAATGGATTTGACAGTTGAAAGTTTGAAGAAATTTAATGTCTAAAATAACTTATGATTCAGCTCTGGTCATTGGTATGGGATTAATTGGATCATCCATAGCGAGGGCAATCAAGGAAAAACAAATATCAAAAAAAATTTTTGCTATTGATAGAGATAGTGAGGTAATAAATATTTCAAAAAATTTAAATCTTGTGGATGCAATAGAGAGTGATTTAAATAAATATAATCAACAATTTGATATTATTTTTATTTGTACGCCTTTGAGCTCATATAGGGATATATTTAAGCAATTGAATAGCTATGTTAATAAAACAACACTAGTAACAGATGTTGGTTCAACAAAAGTAAGTGTTATAGAAGATTTTAAAGAATCAATTAATAATAAAAAAATTTTATTTGTTCCTGCTCACCCTATTGCTGGATTAGAGAAAAGCGGACCAGAATTTGGTTTCGCAAAGCTGTTTGAAAATAGGTATTGTATTTTGACCCCAATAGAAACTCAGAGTGAGATAACAAGATCAATTTCAGATATTTGGGAGTCATTTGGAATGAATATAGAAATCATGGAACCTAAACGTCATGACAGAGTACTAGCTATGACATCTCATATTCCACAACTCATTGCATATTCTGTCGTAGGAACTGCAACAGAGCTTGAATCTCAAATGAAAAATGAAGTAATTAAGTATTCAGCTGCAGGTTTTAGAGATTTCACAAGATTGGCAGGTAGTGATCCAGTAATGTGGCGTGATGTTTATGAAAAAAATAAAGAAGCCGTTTTAGAAATGCTTGGTCGTTTCAGTGAAGATCTACTTACTTATCAAAAAGCAATAAGAAATAATGATTTAAAATATTTGGAAGAAAAATTTATAAAATCAAAAGAAATTAGAAAAATTATTGAAGAGATTGGTCAAGCAGGAACTTTTGATCCCACAGAAAAGAATTAGTTATCCAATAATAAATTTGAAGCAGTTTCTATTCTATTTTGAACTTCGTTTAATAAAACTTTTTTATCTAAACCTTCATCAATCGTCGGTAAAAATTTTATAGTAATTAATCCTTTTTCTAATACCCATGATTGTTTTGGCCAACATAAACCTGAATTTAAAGCTACAGGAAGTATTTTTCTTTTCGTATGATTATAAATTCCAATAAAACCTGTCTTATAATCAGGTTTGCTCCCAGGCAGCTTTCTTGTTCCCTCGGGGAAAATAATAATTGAAGATCCAAAAGATAATTTTGATTGAACTTTTTGTAACATATCTCTCATAGCTTTTGTTCCACCATCTCTATTAATTGCAACCATATTAGACTTGAATAAATATTGTCCAAAAATTGGTATAAAGAAAAGCTCTCTTTTATGGATAAAGAAACAATCTTTTAAATAGTAATAGAGTGCAAGTGTCTCAAATGCGGACTGATGTTTAGACGTAATTAAGACACTTTCATTTGGAATATTTTCTAAACCCTCAATTTTATGTTTAATATTACATATAAGATTAAGAAAAACAAAAATAATACGTATCCAAAGTTTTGTTGGATATTTAAGTAAATAACTTGGTAATAAGAGAAAAGGTAAACATACAATACCCATCAACACAGTCCATATAACCAAGGAAATATAAAATATTATACTTTTTAAAATTAACATACTTAATGATTTTGTTTTATATACTAGCCTGACTGATCTATATATAATTTATGTTCATTGTTTGCTCTAATTGTGAATTCAAGTATTTAGTAAATTCTGCAGATCTTAAACCAAATGGTAGAATGGTTGAATGCGCAAATTGTAATCATCAATGGTTTCAAGAATTAGATGATGCTGACATTACATCATCAGTCCCATCTACAAAAAAAGAAGAATTAGATCAAAATATAAAAAATAATAACCAAAAAGAAAAATTAGAAAAAGATCCAGTCAGAAATTTACCAAGTACAGTTGTAAGACAAGAAAAACCAAGTGTTATTAATTCAACGATAGTAATTGCTCTAGCTATAGTTGTAATTTTAGCAATATGGATTTATCGATCCTACGGTGTAAATACTTTTATTATTATTGATTTCTATATTAGGGAATTCTTCTTTAATTTAAATTTGATAATTTCAGACTTAGCTAAAATTATACACAATACTTTAAATTAGTTACAACCAGCTAGGAATAATATCAGCTTCAATTGTTTTCTCAATTTTCTCTGGAGAATAAATAATTGCATAATTATCATTGTGTACTAAAATTTCAGAGGGCAGTGGTCTAGAGTTATAATTTGAAGACATTACTTTTCCATAGGCTCCTGTATTTTTTATAACTAGTAGATTACCAATTTTTTGTTTAGCCAATTTAATATTTTTTAAAAAAACATCTGAACTTTCACAAATAGGACCAGCAATAGCATAATCCATAAATTCCTCTGAGTTTACATTTATCGCTGATATTTCATGATGTGCACCGTACATCGCTGGACGTATCAATGTATTCATACCAGCATCAACAATTAAATAATTTATACCTCCATTATTCTTAATTGTAAGAATAGAGGTAACTGTAACTCCAGCCTCAGCTATTAAATATCGACCAGGCTCAAACGATAATTCATAGTTTGTTTGCGTAAAACAATTATCAAGCTCTTCTTTTACTTTCTTGATATTAAAGTCAGGATCAGAATCTTCATATTTAACATGAAAACCTCCTCCCAAATCTACATGTTTAATATTAATGCCTGATTCAATAAATTTATCTGCAGCCATTTTCATTTGAGAAAATGTATTTCTATAGGCCTCATTTTTACTAATTTGACTTCCAATATGACAACTAATACCAATTAAATTTAAACTTTTGCAGCTTTTAACTAATTTGATAATTTTATCTATGTTATCGAATTCTATACCAAACTTATCAGTTTTTTTTCCTGTTGAAATTTTACTTAAAGTTTCACCATCAACATCTGGATTAAGTCTAACACCAATATCAACGATTTTATTTTTTTCATTTGCTAAATTATCGAGTAGTTTTATTTCTTCTAAAGATTCAGTATTAATTAAACGTATATTTTTATGTATAGCATAGAGTAAGTCTTGATCAGATTTTCCAACACCTTCAAAAATTATTTTATTTGGATCGAAACCAGCTTCCAAAGCTCTTTTTAATTCACCAACTGACACTACATCTGCTCCAATATTTAACGAGTTCATCAATTTCAAAATAGCTTGATTTGAATTAGACTTAATTGAATAAAAAATATTGTTACCTAAAATTTCTTTAGTTTTATTAACTTGATCAATAATTTTTTGTTGTGAATACACATAAAAAGGTGTCTGACAAACTTTAACTAAGTCATACAAAGAAGTACCCTCAATATACGGGTCGTTATTTTTATAAGTTAACATTTATTCAGTATTTATAATAACGGATTGTTGACGTTTTTTCTCTTCTTCTAATTTCTCTAAACACGCTTCATCACATGGATATGTAATTACGGATTTGTCTACTTGATCTTCTGGTAAACTTAAAGGACCAACTTTACCACAGCTAAAAGTAAACAACAAAAATGATAATAATATTAATCTGATCATTATAAGTATTTTTTTATAACAAGTTTTATCATTTTTTTAGTAATTTCAGGAGCTGTTCCCCCAAAACTTAATTTTGATTTAACACTGTTAGTAGCTGATAGCACTTTTTTTGCGTCAGCTGTTATATTTTTGTCAAATTTTTTTAATTCATCAAGAGATAATGAATCTATGTTTCTATTTTGCTTTGAACAATAAGAAACAATCTTTCCTGTAACAATATAAGCATCTCTAAATGAATATCTAAGTTTTTGAACCAACCAATTAGCCAAATCTGTAGCGGTTGCATTTGAATTATCAATCAACTCTTTCATTCTAGTTTTGTTGAATGTAGATTTTGATAAAATTTCATTTATAACTTTTATACACAAATAAACATTGTCGTATGAATTAAATGTTATTTGTTTATCGTCTTGTAAGTCTTTACTATAAGAAAGTGGTAACCCTTTAATAATATTAAGCATTGTACTTAAATTACTAATGATAATACTAGTTTTTCCTCTAACAAGTTCTGCACCATCAGGATTTTTTTTCTGAGGCATAATTGAACTGCCAGTTGAAAGATCATCTGGTAAATTTATAAAATCAAATTGTTGATTTGACCAAAGTACTATTTCCTCTGCTATTTTTGATAAATGAACAGCAATTAATGATAGAACAAATAAAAATTCTATTACAAAGTCTCTATCTGAGACTGTATCCATGGCATTTTTTGTTGGCTCTCTAAAACCTAACTCTTTAGATGTATATTTTCTATCAATAGGAAAAGAGGTGCCTGCAAGTGCAGCTGCTCCTAATGGGTTTTCATTAAGACGATATAAACAATCTTCAAGTCTTGTTCTGTCTCTACCAATCATTTCAACATAAGCTAAAACATGATGTGCCAATGTTATTGGTTGAGCAATCTGTAAATGAGTGTAACCTGGCATAATTGTTTCAGTATTTTTTGTTGCAATATTTATTAAAGTTCTTTGAAATTTTTTTAGTTCACTATCTAAAATTTTAGATTCTTTTTTAACCCATAATTTTAAATCAGTTACTACTTGATCATTTCTAGATCTTGCAGTATGAAGCTTTCCTGCAACTTTTCCAATTTTCTTAAATAATAAACTTTCAATGTTCATATGAATATCTTCAAGTTTTTTTGAAAATACGACCTTGTTTTTTTCAATATCTCTTTCAATTGCTTTAAGTCCAGAGACTATTGCACTTTGTTCTTTTTTATTTATTATTTTTTGTTTACCGAGCATTCTAGCATGCGCTATTGACCCAGTTATATCTTCTTTATACAGACGTTGATCGATATCTATAGACGTATTAATTGCATCTAAAATCTCACTAGGTCCTTTTGAAAAATGGACATTTCTTGAAGGATTTTTTTTCATTTTGCGCGCCTATAAGAGATATTTATATTAATTTCCACCCTTATGCTTAAATTATTTTCATACGGCAAATTTTTCTTATATAAGCTCACCTTTATAGAACTCATATGAATATTAAAAAAGTAGTAGTAATAGGATCTGGCACTATGGGCAGTGGAATCGCAGCCCAAATAGCAAATGCTAATATTGATGTTACACTTCTAGACTTACCTTCAAAAGAAGGATCTAGAAACCAAATTACAGAAAACGCTAAAGAAAGAATTAAAAAATCACGACCTCCACTTTTAGTAGAAAAAAACAAAGCAGAATTAATTAAGGTTGGAAATATTGAGGATGACTTTAATGAAGTTGCGGAAGCTGATTGGGTTGTGGAGGCTGTTGTTGAGAGAATAGATATTAAACATAACATTTATGATAAAATTCAAACTACAAGAAAGAACAATTCTATAATTTCATCTAATACATCTACAATTCCATTGAAAATCTTATCTGCAAATATGTCAGATGAAATGAAAAAAAATTTTTGCATTACCCATTTTTTTAACCCAGTTCGATATATGGCATTGCTCGAGATAGTAACTGAAGAAGTTAATGACATTGAAAAAATAAATTTATTAAAACAATTTTGTGATGAAAAACTTGGTAAAGGTGTCATTATTTGTAACGACACTCCAGGATTTATTGGAAACAGAATTGGAGTTTATGCAATGCAAGTTGCTATGACTGAAGCTTTTAAAATGAAGATATCAATTGAAGAAGCTGATGCAGTATTTGGAAGACCAATGGGTATCCCGAAGACTGGAATTTTTGGGCTATACGATTTAATTGGTATCGATTTGATGGCTGATGTTTTAAAAAGTTTTATCAAAGAACTCCCAAAAGAAGATCCTTTCCACGAGGTTGCACAAGAAATTCCATTGGTCACAAAACTTATTGAAACTGGGTATACAGGAAGAAAAGGTAAGGGTGGTTTTTATAGAATGAATAAATCTGATGGTAAAAAAATTCTTGAAGCAATTAATTTAGAAACTGGCGAATATCACCCAAGTCAGAAAATTAATTTAGCTATGGGAGATAAAATTGACATAAATAAACTCATTCAACGAAAAGACAAATACGGTGAATATGCAAAATCAATTCTGACAAAAGTAATTAGGTATGCTGCATATTTAATCCCTGATGTATCATCAAAATATATAGACATAGATGATGCACTAAGATTAGGTTTTAATTGGACTGTTGGCCCTTTTGAAATGCTTTCAAAAATTGATACAAAAAATTTTATTGATCAAAATAATGATATTAACTTCTTTAAAGATCTAAAGGGAGTTTTTGAATTTCATAAAAGACCTGGATATTTAGATTCAAGTGTTGATAATTTAAGATCGTTAAATTTACAAAAAACTTTTGAGAACCCTTCTGCTAATATTAAAAATGCTTCATCATATCAGGTTGTTGAATTTACTACTAAGGCAAACGCTTTAGATACTGACTCTATGTTAGCTTTAAAAGAAGCTGCTCAAAATAATAAAAGCACAATTGTGATTAATGATGCAATGCAATTTTCTGCTGGTGTAAATTTAAATTATGTCATGGAATTTGCTAAAAATAATGAATGGTCTAAAATTGAAAAATTTATAATTGATTTTCAACAAACGTGTAAAACAATAAAATATGCAGATAAGCCTTTTATTGCTGCACCATCAGGACTTGCTATTGGCGGTGGTTTTGAAGTGGTATTGCATTGTGATTATAACGTTGCTCATACAAATGTTGTTCTTGGACTAGTTGAATCTTTAGTTGGACTCATTCCTGCTGGTGGGGGTTGTAAGGAAATGCTG
Source organism: uncultured Alphaproteobacteria bacterium (assembly GCA_902585605.1). Classification (GTDB taxonomy): domain Bacteria; phylum Pseudomonadota; class Alphaproteobacteria; order HIMB59; genus CACPNW01. The sequence goes on along the minus strand of CACIED010000001.1, from coordinate 226,491 downwards.
TGGCGTTGGTTACAAACTCCAGAAGGTAAAGAAAATTCTGAACATGCGTCTATGAAAGTTTTTGATCTTATTGGTTATGCTATTACTGCTACCTCACCAAATGAAGCGTTGCCAAATCAATTCTTTTTAGAAAAGGATAAGGTGGTAATAAATAGAGACAGACAATTATCAACAGCTATCGATTTATTAAATAATATTGAGGGAGGTTATGAAAAACCATCTCAACCTAAATTCAATTTAGGCGGTAGTGCTGTCAGAGATAAAATGTTTGAAAAACTTGAAGCACTATATAATGAAAATAAAATCTTAGACCACGGATTAGAAGTAGGTAAGCAAATTGCTTTTGTGCTTAGTGGTGGAAATACAAATATTGATAATGAATTAAGTGAAGATGATCTTTATAATCTTGAATTAGAAGCTTTCATGCGACTTATCCAGATGCCTAAAACTCAAGAGCGAATAAAACATACACTTGAAACTGGAAAACCATTAGTAAATTAAATTAATTTCTTGTACTATTTGATCCTTATAGGAGACCGATGAGTAATTTTGATACAAACTTAGAAAAAAATTCAGCCAATTTTGTTCCATTATCACCGTTAAGTTTTATTACTCGCGTAAAAGATATTTATCCAAACTATGACTCTTTAGTGTATGGAAATAGAAGTTACACTTGGCTTGAAACCTATAATCGATGTACCAAGTTTGCTAGTGCTTTAGAAAAAAAAGGAATTACAAAAGGAAGTACCGTTTCAATTATAGCAGCAAATACTCCAGAATTATTCGAAGCACATTATTCTATTCCAATGACTGGTGGTGTTATTAATACGATCAATACCAGACTTGATGCAGAAACAATTGCGTATATTCTAGATCATAGCGATGCAAAACTTCTAATAACTGATACTCAATTTTCACCTACAATGAAAAAAGCTTTAAAAATATATGGGAAGAATATTCCTATTATTGACATTCATGATGATCAGGCAGTTTTTAAAGATGGTGAGGGTGAACAAATTGGAGAAATGACATATGAAGAATTTTTACAAACGGGTGATGACAATTATAATTGGTCTTTACCTGAAGATGAATGGCAAGCAATCTCACTAAGCTATACATCAGGTACAACAGGTAAACCAAAAGGTGTTGTGTATCACCACCGTGGATCATATTTAATGTCTACAGGAAGTGTTACGGCATGGAACATGCCTAATAAGTTAACATTTCTTTATACTGTTCCAATGTTCCACTGTAACGGATGGGGCTACCCTTGGACAGCCGCTTTAATACATGCAAAGATTATTTGCTGCAGATACATTGTTGCAAAAGATATTTATAATTTAATAGATAAATACAAAGTAACTCATTTTGGAGGTGCTCCTATAGTTTTAAGTTTAATTGCTAATGCTGATGAAAAAGATAAAAAAGAAATAAATCATAAAGTATATGTATTAACTGCTGGCGCTCCACCAACGAGTGCAATTCTTGAAAAGATGGATAACTTAGGTTTTGAAGTTATGCATGTATATGGATTAACTGAAACATACGGTCATATACTTCAGTGTGCTTGGAATGAAGAATGGGAATCACAATCAAAATCTGAAAAAGCTGATATTAAAGCAAGACAAGGTGTTCGTTACCCAAATACTGAAGAAGTATGTGTTGCAGATCCAGAGACCTATGAAAAAGTTCCAATGGATGGAGAAACTATGGGAGAGATTCTAATTCGAGGTAATGTAGTAATGAAAGGATATTATAAAAATAAAGAGGCGACTGAAACATCCATGAAAAAAGGATGGTTTCACTCTGGTGATTTAGCCGTTGTCTATCCTGATGGATATATTCAAATAAAAGATAGATCGAAAGATATCATAATTTCTGGGGGAGAAAATATTTCATCTGTGGAAGTGGAAAATGTTGTTGCAAAACACCCAGCTGTTTCCTTGGTTGCAGTAGTAGCCAAGCCAGATGAGAAGTGGGGTGAAACACCATGTGCTTTCGTAGAACTAGCTCCTGGAAAAAATGCCACAGAAGACGATATAATTCAGTTTTGTAAAGAAAATATGGCTGGATTTAAAAGACCAAAGCATGTAATCTTTGGTGAATTACCAAAAACTTCAACTGGGAAGATACAAAAGTTTGAATTAAGAATAAAAGCAAAGGAGTTATAAATGGATCCAAAAACTTATAAATTTGACACACTAAGTCTACATGCTGGTTATCAACCAAGTAAAAACGCTGGCTCAAGACAAGTACCAATTTATCAAACAACTTCATATATGTTTGATGATGTTGATCATGCGGCAGCACTTTTTAATTTAGAAAGAGGTGGTCATATTTATAGTCGTATGTCCAATCCAACAGTACAAGTTCTAGAAGAAAGAGTTTGTGCACTTGAAGGAGGAACAGCTGCTCTTGCAACTGCATCTGGAATGAGTGCAATATTTTTAACTATTATGACCCTTTGTAACGCCGGTGATCATATGGTTGTTTCTTCTCAGCTTTACGGTGGAACTGTAAATTTATTTAGATTAACGCTTCCTAAGTTTGGTATTAAAACAACTTTTGTAAAACCAAGAGATACAGAAGGTTTTAAAAAAGCAATTCAACCAAATACTAAAGGTATTTTTGGTGAGCTTGTTGGTAATCCTGGTAATGAATTGATGAACATGCCTGAAGTTTCAAACATAGCAAAAGAAGCTGGTATCCCACTAATTATTGATAGTACTTATCAAACTCCTTATTTGTGTAGACCTTTTGAACACGGAGCCGACCTTGTTGTGCACTCACTAACTAAATGGATGAGTGGTAATGGTTCTTCTATGGCAGGAATATTAGTTGAAGGTGGAACTTTTGATTGGATGCAAAATGATAAATTTCCTTCTATGACAGAACCTTACGAGGGTTATCATGGATTATCATTTGCAGAAGAATTTGGCCCAACAGCTTTTACAATGATGGCAAGAGCTGAGGGTATGAGAGATATGGGGCCATGTTTAGCACCACAAAATGCATGGAATATTTTACATGGTTTAGAAACCCTCTCTCTTCGAATGGAAAAACATTGTTCTAATGCTTTGAAAATGGTTGAGTATTTATCAAATCATGAGAGTGTTGCTTGGGTTTCACATGCTAGCGCACCAGGACACCCAGACAAAGAACTAGCAGAAAAAATTCTACCTAAGGGTACTGGTTCAATGATCGCCTTTGGAATTAAAGGTGGTAAGGAGGCTGGAGCTGCATTTATTAACAATGTTAAACTTGCATCTCATTTAGCGAACGTTGGTGATGCTAGAACTTTAGTTATTCACCCAGCATCTGCAACACACTCGCAAATGGATGAAGCTACTCTAAAATTTGCAGGATTATCTCATGATATGATTAGATTATCTGTTGGCTTAGAAGACTTTGAAGATATTGTAAACGATTTTGAAGATGGATTTAGAGCAGCAAAAAAACCTCGTTTAGTTGCAAACAAATAAATGAAATTTAAAGTTCGCGGTATTGATACGTTTGCCTCCACTGGAGGCAGACCTTTTGATAAAAATAAACCTCTTATTATTTTTGTTCACGGTAGTGGACTAAGTCACATGGTTTGGGTTTTACAAACTCGTTACTTTGCATTCCGTGGATACAGTGTTTTAGCCGTTGATTTACCAGGTCACGGATTATCTTCTGGTGAAAGTTTAAAAACTATTGAAGAAATGGGAAACTGGGTTGGTGATGTTATTGGTGCAGTTGGATGTAAAGAAGCTTCACTAGTTGGACATTCTCAAGGATGTCTTGTAACAATGGAATGTGTTGCTCAACACCCAGAAAAAATTAAAACCTTAACTCTTATGGGTGGTGCGTCTGCTATTCCCATGAATCCAGAATTATTAAAGCTAGCCGAAGAGAGTAATCCTAAGGCTGTTGATCTTATGATGGATTTTGCACATGGTCCAGCAGGACATTTTGGAGGTCATCCTGTGCCAGGATTATATCACCTAAATGTTGGTTCCATGATTGTTCAAAATAAAGAAATTAAAGATACTCTAGGTGTCGATTTTAGAGCATGCGATAATTATAAAAATGGACCTGAGGTTGCTAAGAAATTGGATTTACCTACTCTTTCTATATTAGGTGCACAAGACAGAATGTGCCGTTTAAAAGATGGAAAAATTCTTGCTGATTATATTAAAGGATCGGAAGTAAAGATCATTGAAGATTGTGGCCATATGATGCTCTTAGAAGAAGCAGATCAAACATTAGAAATTCTAAAAAAGTTTATTGCTAAAAATTATCCATTAACAAATTAAAAATTATATTTAAGTCCTAATCCAATTTTCTGATCATAACCTTTATTTCTTCTATCTAATCGATCGTAAAAAATATTTACAATCAAGTCGCTTCTATTTGAAATATCTAAAGATATTTTTTGCCTTAAATATGCTGAAGTATTTGGACTAATATTTCTTGAATAAAGAGTTGAGCTATCAGCTTTATAGTTTGTAATAATTTCTGATGATTTACTACTATCTGATCCAATTTCAAAAGTAGCATTTGGTTTAAAACTATAAACATTACCATCAATTTCCTTTCGCAATATATGAATACCTATCGATGAAGTATTTTGGTGTAAATGAACACTTTCATAATGTAGTGAATTGGTTCCTGATGATTCTGAGTAATGTTCTAATTTACCATAACTAGCATCTATTCTTCCAAAAGGATTAATTGTATAATTAATCTTTTCCTCAACAATATTAAATCCTATACTTGTAAAATACTGATCTCCGTTTCGTTTACCTGAATAGGTAGTAGAGTCATTTGCATAAAACCTATCTGTATCCACTTTTATATCTCCGTAACCAAATACAAAATCAATGTACTGAGTATTAGATAGAGCAAATGAATGATAGGAACTTATTGTTGTAATATGTAAATCTATATTCGAACCTGATGAGCCAATTTTAATCTCATCCCTATTATCACCTAACGCAAATCCTAAATGATAATTGTCATTCATATTAATATCTATTCCAACGGTAATATTATTTCCAAATATTGATTTTGAAGAGGAGGATGAATCGCCACTTATTTTACCTACATCAATTGAGCCCTCTGACCAGAAACCAATATTTGATAAATAATCGTCTTCAAGATTTAACATTTTAGAGGAATCTACCAACTTTACGATATTTCTAATCTCTTTATTATTTCCATTATATGCAAGTTGTATATTTTGATTAGAAAGATTTTTTTCTTTCATTCTTATATATCCCATTCGTGAATGAATTGTTTGAACAGTATTAAGTGTATTATTAAATATTCCGTTTATTTGACCATCAATAATAGCAAGAGAATCACTATCTAAAAAAGGACTTGTATATGTGTTACAAGTTGAGGCACTTCCAGTTACTGTTAGATTCCAAGTTTCACTACCACTTGATGTTTCAGACAAAGTCCAACTATAATCACCAAATGTTCCTGTTTTTCCTGAACCAATCTCTCCAGAAGCAACACCATCAATAACATTAGTGTATGTTTCACATGCAAGTGTAGAAGAGGAATGAATGCCAAAATTTGTTGAAGTCCCATTTTCAACATTTGTAAGTAGCAACTGCCCATAATCGCTGGTACTATTTATGATGATGTTATAATTTGTTGAAAAACGCTCTAATCTTAGAGGATCATCTCCATTTTTACCCTGACTATTATTTAGCGTTACCATTGTTCCAGCAAAGTTTGAAAGATCTATCCCACTACTGGTAATAGTTCCTGTATTAGTAAATGTAGTGATTGTAGCAGTATTTACGATTCCTGTACCACCTGGTGCAGATATTGTTCCACTATTTGTAAATGTTGTTATGGTGGCTGAGCTCTGATTTAGAACTGCAGCATTACCTTCTGTAGCAGTTATTGTACCGGTATTTGTTAAAGTTGTAATTGTTTTCTGATTTCGTATTGTAAAATACGTCCCACTTATAGTTCCAGCGTTTGATATTAAGTCAAAAGATTTACCAGCAACTGTGTTAGCTATAACAATACCGCCGTTAGTTGATATTAATGATCCTGATGAAGTAATAGTCAATGATGAGTTTGTACCGCTATTCGTCAAACTCATATTAGCAGAAGAAACAGTTGCGCTTAAGGTTATGTCTGCATTTGATCCTGTAATTGAAAAAGCACTTGAACAATCAGAAGAAATTGTTGTAGTGCCAGATACATCGTCACAAGCATATGATACTTTGGAGAATGTAAAAATTAATAAGATTAAAACTGTAGCGCATAAAATTGAAATAATTTTATTTGTATTAAAGTTTTTTCTTACCATGCCGCCGTTTGGTGAGTGGCTATATTCTATGTGAAAGTTAAAAAACTATTAAATATTAATAGTATTAAAAAGCTAATGAAATACTACTTATTTTCTTCTTTATCAGGTCTTGTAAGTTCTTCGAGTTTACGCATTTCCTCTTCCATTTTAAGCTTTTCTTGCTCTTCACGTTTTCTTTTGCGTTCCTCAGCTTTCATTTTTAGCTTAAGCTCTTTCTGCATTTTGCGGTCTCCCGCTTTAGATTTGTGATTAAAGTGAATGCCCATATAAACCCTGCGTCTATATACTAAAATTTATAAAATTTTTCTAGAGCCTAAATACTAATTTCTTGCTAGCCAGACAATCAATACAAAAACAAATATAGCAATTGCTTGGAAAAGTACCCTTAAACGCATTAATTTATTACTATGATTTTTATTGAGTTTTCCATTAACAGCCATTGCTATTACTCCAATTACAACAACTGCAAGTGTTGCCGCCATAAATAATACTAGGATTATCTGCATTGTACTCATATATTATCTCTATATAAAACTTTTCTTGTCTGAAACAAGAAACTATAAATAAAGCCTGTATATGATGAGTAAAATACTAGAAACCTCTTCTTATAGTAATCACTCAAAGCCAAGAAAATTAATGATACTTCTTCATGGTTATGGTGATACTGCTTCAAATTTAATTCCTCTTGCACAAGTTTTAGATCAAGAAAGTTGGGGAATGTATTATGCCGCTCTTAACGCACCAGACTCAATCCCTGGTTATCCCATGGGTTTCCAATGGTTTGATTTGAATATCAGCGGTGTTCATATTTCGAATGCTGGTCCAAAAGAATATGAAGTTATAAGGAAAGTTATTGATACTAATATCGATAAAATTGTGACATCCATTTCTGAGAAATTAAAAAAATTAAATTTAGAAATGAAAGATTGTTTTGTTATGGGTTTTTCACAAGGCGGAACAATGACTTTTGAATTAGGTAGGTCACTAAAAAATACTTTGGCTGGTGTAGGAATTATTTCATCAAGGATTATAACTAAAGATTATACGAATGAATTATTCGAAAAAACACCTGTATTTATTTCACACGGTGGACAGGATAGTGTTATTCCACTTAATAATTATGAAAGATCATTAGAAATTTTAAAAGAAAGTAAATTTAATTTTGAACATCATCTTATTGAAAATGATGAGCACACAATGTCTGAAGAAACAATAACTTTATTCCAAAATTTTGTTAAAAAAAATATTTAAAGTAATCGAATCTTAATATTATATTACTATTTGTATATTATGACTTGGGTGAGTAGAAATTAAAATGAGTACTGCAGAAAATCCAGCTTTGGTTCTTAATGCTGATTTTCGGCCGCTATCTTATTACCCACTTTCTTTATGTTCATGGCAAGACGCCATCAAAGCCGTTTTTCTTGAAAGAGTTTCAGTTATAGAAAATTATGAGCACGAAGTTCATTCTCCAAACCTTACTTTTAAGTTACCAAGTGTAATTGCCTTAAAGGATTATGTAACTCCACAACGAAGACCTGCCTTCACTCGTTTTAATGTTTTTCTGAGAGATAATTTTACTTGCCAATACTGCACTAATCGTTTTCCAGCAAACGAATTAACATTTGATCATTTAGTTCCGAAATGTCTGCATGGAAAAACTACTTGGGAAAATGTTGTCTCAGCATGCACGTCATGTAATTTAAAAAAAGGAAGAAAACTTATTCAGAACACTGATATGAAACTTTTTAAAAAACCTCTACGACCATCTTCAATTCAACTACAAAATAATGGTAGGAATTTTCCTCCTAACTTTTTGCATGAGACTTGGAGAGATTATTTATACTGGGATACAGAACTAGAAAATTAGATTTTTTTTGAAATTGCAATTGCTGTTTTACATCCAAACTCTATCACCTTTGACATAATTTTATATCCTGGCGCACTTTCAGCATCATGCTCTATACCAATATCGTGATGTTCAAGTTCATCATCTCTAAATTTAGAAATTGTTTTTTTTAAATCTTTATGATCATCTCCTAAGAGTTCCAATTGTTCTTGGTAATGTTCACCTATTACTTTTTCAACAGCAACAGTACAGGCCATGGCAGCCTTTTCTCCCATTAATGCTGTGGACGCGCCAAGCGCATAACCCGCAACATTCCACAAAGGAAGGAGAGCAGTTGGTCTAACTCTATGTTCCAAGATAAGTTCATTGAATTTATCAATATGTTCTTGTTCTTGATCTGCCATATGTTGGATTGTTTTACCAAGCTTTGAACTTTTGCCAAATATTGCTATTTGACCATCATATATTTTGGTTGCTCCATATTCACCAGCATGATCGACTCTTATGATTTCTTCTAAAACTTCCCTATGAGTAGTTTTACCTGATGAAAATTTTTTTTTAGACGCTTTTTTCTTTTTTAATGCCATAGTTCTTAAATAAATAAATAGCATTTAAAATAAAAATAACTAGTAAAACAATCGTATTAATTGAAGCAGCAGAAATGCCAAAAAAGCTCCAAATAACTTCATCACAACTAATTACCTGCTTTGATAATATCTGCGCTTTAAGTTCTGTAGTATTTTCACTGTCTGTTAGCATTGCTGAACAACCTGCTGGTCCTTTAAAAATTTTATTCTCAACTCCAACGTGCCATATAGAATAAAAAAGACCGTAAACCGATCCAAACTGTATTACTAAATAAAACCAAATTTTATTAAAATTTGAGAATAAAAATATCAGAACTAAGCATATTAAAATTAAATAATATGGATGTCTTTGCTTTAAACACAATTCACATGGCTGAAGATTAAAAAAATATTCTGCAATTAATGCTGATGATATTGAGATTAATGAAATTATAAATAAAAGTGTGGTCCAATTACGAATTATCATAAAAATCTAATTATAAAAACACTTCCAACAAGTAAAATAAAAAACACAATAGTTAAAATATTGAAATATTTATCTATAATTAACCTAATTTTTTCACCAAAATAATATAGAAGTAATGCTATCAGATAAAATCTCGATCCTCGACCAATAATTGAAACAATAATAAATAAAAAAATATTTAATCCAAATACGCCGCTTGCAATTGTAATAAACTTATATGGAAAGGGTGTTATGCCAGCACCTAAAACAATTAAAATACCATATTCTTTGTAGTAATTTTCAAAAATACTAAAGGAATTTTCCAAATGATAAAACTCAACAATGTAGGTACCCACTGAATTATAAAAAAAATAACCAATCGCATACCCAGCCACTCCTCCAATTACAGATGAGAAGGTGCATATAAACGCATAAAACAAAGCCTTAAACTTATTAGCTAAAGCCATGGGTATCAGAAGTAGATCTGGTGGAATGGGGAAAAATGAACTTTCAGCAAATGATATCAAACATAAGTACCATTTAGCATTTTTATGTTTAGCTTTTGTAAGAGTCCAGTTATAAAGTTTGTTAAGAAAATTCATTTATATTTTTTTACCTTAGTATCTCTTTGATTTATACTAAATGTAAGCTTAAATCTAAAAATTTATTTTCACCTATTATGAATAACTTAATATCAAAAGAATTAAATACTTCATTTATTGCAACATTCTCTCAAGGCATATTTGCTACACTTACATTTAGCACTTTCTTAGTTCACGCTCCAATTTTATTTAATCTTATAGAAATGACTGAATCAGACTACTCATATGGATTTGTTTTATTTGGTATTTTTACAGTTGTAACAAACCAATTAACAACAAGATATTTGTTACCAAAAATTGGAAGTACCAACTGTTTAATTATAGCAAGATTGATGTATTCCTTTATACCATTCTTAATATTTTATTTTTCAACATATCAAACATATATTTTACTATCAATTTTTTGGGGTATATCGATAGGTATTCAAGCTCCAAATATATTCACCCAAGTTGCCATTATTGAACAAAACACAAATAGAATTTTAAACCCAATTTTTAAATCATCTTTTAGTATTGGTTTTATAATTGGTGGTGGCGTAAGCAGTATATGTGTTGGTATAAATATACCACCAATATTAACAACTTTTGTTATTGGGTGTTTTGTATTTAGCTCAACAATAACAATGTTTTTTTTTGGATTGAAAAAAAAATATGACATTAAAGATAATGAACCTGGATTTATATTTCCTAGTTTTAAAATAATAATATTTGCCTCTATAAATATGCTTATCTTTGCAACTATGGGAATCATTATTCAATGGTCTCCATTGTGGTTAGTAAAAGATCTTTACGCACCTTTGTATATGGTAGGATCTATAGTTATACTTTTTAATATTGGTGAAATAATAAGTAATTTTTTTGGTTCTAAATTAATTAATTTGTTTAATGAAAAAATTGTCGGACCTTACTTTGCAATGTTTGGTTCAATAATTTTATTTCTCAGTCTTCTATCTCAAAATATTTATATAATTTATATATCAATTTTTCTTTTTGGATTTCTAATTTCTAATGTAATGCCAATTATTTATAGACAATCTGTTCGACATTCACCACATCCTATTCCTGTAACAATCTCTCACGTGTCTAGTATTGCATTTACAGGCGTCATCTTTGGACCTGCAATTGTTGGTTTCTCTGCAGAAGCTTATGGATTAACTTTTAATATGTATATGCTTGGATTAATTATGTTTCTAATATCGTTAATAATGCTTTTAGTCATGAATAATGAAAAGATGGTAGGAGTAGAGGGAATCGAACCCACACCACCGAAGTGACCGGATTTTGAATCCGGCGCGTCTACCAGTTCCGCCATACTCCCAAATAATTTAATAAGCAATTATAGGTTTTTTAAATTTAAGTCTATTAAGATATAGTATTTTTTGTCCTACAATAATAAAAAGAAAAACAATTATTCTTATTAATTTTTCTTAATAATTAAAATCATTATCTATTTTATTAAACCATAATAGTTTATTTTAATTTAATTACTTTAATATTAATCTTAAATAAATGAATGAAATTTTCTTTAAATCTTTTTTAATTACTTGCTCGCAGGGTTTCTTATTCATGTTTCTTGTTTCAATGTGGTTTGTTTATACTCCAGTCTTATTTGATTATATCAATATTACTAAAACACAATACGGTTTTACAGGAGTTACATTTGGTATTGCTAATATTTTTACAAATCAAATAGCAACTAGATTTCTTATACCAAGAATAGGTACTTCAAAAGCCTTAGCACTATCCAGAGGTATTTTTGCATTAATACCTTTTTTAATTTTTTTCTTTTCTAATTTAAAACTACTTTTTTTACTTTCTTTTATTTGGGGGATTGCGATAGGAATCCAATCACCCAGTATGTTTACGCAAATTGCTATATTAGAAGAAAAAACTAAAAAAATTTTAAATCCTATATTTAAAGCCTCTATAGGTTTTGGAGCGTTATTTGGAGCAGTATTTTCAAGTTGGTTTTTGGGATTTAATTTTACTCCAACCTCAACATTTTTGATAGTTGGAATTTTAATAATTTTCTCAATTGTGCCTGTAATTTTTTTTGGCCTACCAAGAAAATTTGACTATATAAATAATACACCTAAATTTTCTTTACCAAGTAAGAAAGTATTTCTTTTTGCTGTCAATTTAATGATTTGGTATGCCATAAGTGGAATTATCCTTAATTGGTCATCAGTTTGGTTAGTGCAAGACTTGTTAACTCCACTGTACTTAGCTGGCTTTATCGTAATTTTTTTCCAACTTGGTGAAATAGGTGGAAATTTATCTGGAGGAATGCTTTTAAAAAAATATGCTGATAAAATAGTAGGTCCATATTTCTCAATTATTGGAGCAGTAATCTTATGCTTAAGTATATTTAGTATGAATATTTATCTGATATTTTTTTCTGTTATGGTATTTGGATTCTTAACCTCTAACATTATCCCTATTGTTTATAGAAGGGTAGTTAAAGTTTCAGATGAACCTGTTCCAATAATAATTTCTCACATTTCTAGTATATCTTTTGCAGGTATTATTTTTGGACCAGCTTTAATAGGATTTTCTGCAGATTTATTTGGATTAACTTTTAATATGTATGCATTATGTTTAGCAGTTTTATTGCTATCAATAAATTTAATCATCATTATGAATTTTTTCAAATTAAAAAAATTCTAAAGTAATGATTAGAAAACTTAATTACAATACTTCAACATATTAAAGAAAACAATAAGCTTTATTGTTTAGAAAACTATAACAATAACTTCTTTGTAAATTCTTATAACAATTCTTTTTTGAATTACTATTTTCGTTTTAAATTAAATTTAGAAGAGATAGTTGTGTATTCACTATAGCCCATTCTTGCGATATACCGCATTGAAACACTATCTACTCTATTATTCTTTATAAATTTGTTATTTATATAAATTCCAATTACTTCTCCAATAACCATTGTTGAGATTTTTTTTGAATTTGATTTTAATTTAATTGTTTTAATTAATTTACATTCTAAATTAACTGGACTATCTTTTACTGAAGGTACTCTAACAAGTTTTGATTTTTTCTTTTTTAAATTTGACAAAACAAACTCATCTTCATATGGTTTGAAATCCCTGGAAGATATATTCATTTGATTTCGAGAACCTGAGGTAGCAAAATTTACAACAAATTCTTTTGTTGACAAAATATTTGATAACGAATCCTTATACTTCCCATGTGCTGAACTACCATTTGAACAAAACATAACTTGTGGTGGCTCATCAGCTACAGCATTAAAATATGAATAAGGTGCTAAGTTTGCTAAACCATCTTTACTAATTGAAGATATCCACCCAATTGGTCGTGGAAAAACAAGTGATTTAAAAGGATCTATTTTAAAAGGATTCCCCCTTTTTGGCTCATAAAACATAATAAATTTTATGAATAAGAATTTGCATATTCTTTTATTTTTTCTAACATTGAATAAACACCATTTCTTCTTCCGGGAGTTAAAAGAGTATCTAGTTCTAAAATATTTAACATATCAAAATCAGAATTTCTAATTTCAGCAGGTTTTCTATCAGAATAAATATCACATAGTATTGTCACCATACCTTTTGAGATAAAGGCATCAGAATCATAATAAAATGTAAGTTTATTTTCTTCTAATTTTGGGACTAGCCAAACCTGTGCCTGACAACCAGATACTTTAAATGTGTCATTTCTGTACTCCTCTGGAAATGTTTTAGCATTTTTTGCTTGGTCAATTAAAAACTTATACTTGTCCATACCATCATCAAATAAATCCAGACTTTCTTTGTAGTAATTTATCTTCTCTTCTATTGTTTTCATGACATATATTTTCTTAATACTTTAGCAGAATCTTCTGGCAATACATCCATAATAAAAACTCCAGCCATTGATTCAGAACCAGCTAAAATTTTTGGTTTATCTCTGTGTCGTAAAGGAGGATAAAACTCAACATGAAAATGAAAACTATTATCATTAACATCGGGTGAAGCATGTAAGCCCATTATGTAGGGACATCTTTTGTTTAGAAAAGCATCATATCCTTTAACAACTTTTTGTATGCATTTTGAAAAATCTTGAATCTGACTATCATTAAATTTCCAAGGACCTTCAATTTGATTTTTTGGGATTATCCAGACTTCATATGCATATCTAGCAAACGGTGGTACTGCAGCAACAAAATGCTCATTTTGGTATACATAATATTTTTCTTCTAGATCATTCATTATTTTAATTAAAAAATTTTCCTTTTTAAATGCTTTAATCTCTGTTTCAATTACAGGAGGAATAAACGGATAGCCATAAATTTGACCATGGGGGTGATGGAGAGTTACACCACATTCTTCACCTCTATTTTCAAAGGGAAGTACATATTTAATATTGGGATTTTTTCGTAACTCGCTATATCGATCAACCCAAACTTTAGTTAATAATTCTATTTTTTCTAAAGGCATATCAGAAACTGTACCAAGATGCTCTGAGGAATATACAACAACTTCACATTCACCATTTGAAGGTTTAGTTATAATATTTTTTAAAAATACATTTTCTCCTATTGAATTAAAACTTGACCATCGATTAGGAAAGACAGCTACTTCAAAATTTGAGAAAGGAATTTCTGTTGGATAATTTAAATTACCTCCTGGACATAATGGGCAGTATTCTTTTGGTGGAAAAGATGTTCTATTTTTTCTTCCTACTGAGTACGTAACCCACTCTTCTCTTGAAGGATTCCATCTCATATGAGGTTTTGGAATATCAGTTATATCAAGTTCTTGGCTTGCTGACTCTTTATGTTCTTGATATCCATACAATAGAAGTTCTTTATTATCATTTCTAACAAATTTTCTTTTATGTATTTGACGCATTAATTTTTTCTTCCCATCTAACAGATGAATTAATAATTTCTTTTAGATCATTATGTTTTGGTTTCCAGTTAATATGCTCTAAAATTTTAGTATTTGAAGAAATTAGTTTTTCTACATCTCCATCCCTTCTATTTGAAAATTTATAATTAATTTTATTTTGATAAATATTATTTGCAGCTTGTATAACATCTAAAACACTATAACCATTTCCATATCCACAATTAAATAAATTTGATTCCAAATTCTCTAACAGATATTTAGCTATTTCTGTATGAATATCTGCAAGATCTGAAACATGAATGAAATCTCTTATAGCTGTTCCATCATGAGTATTATAATCGTTTCCATAAATTTCAATTTGATCCCTTTTACCCACGACAACCTCAGATAATATTTTTATTAAATGAGTTGATTTTTTTGACATTTGTCCAGATCTCAATTTTTTATCTGCTCCAGCAACATTAAAGTACCTTAAAATAATGAATTTATAATCATCTTGATTATCAAACAAAAATCTTTCGGTTCTAATCTTGGATTCTGCGTATGGATTTTGTGGATTCAAATTAGTATTTTCATCTATTAATTCATTATTATTTACTGAACCGTATGCTGCAGCTGTAGAAGAAAACACTATCTTATTTAGACCATTATTTTTACAAGTGTTAAAAAGCTTGATGGCATTATTGGTATTGTTCTCAAAATATTTTTCAGGCTGTTGAACCGATTCTTCAACTTGTATAAATCCTGCAAAATGCATAAGTAAATCAAATTTATCTGATTTAATTAGATTTGAAATTTTACTTTCATTATTTATGTTGCAATTTGTAAATTCTGCATTTTTGGGAATTAGGATTTTACTTCCAGTTGATAAGTTATCAATAATATGAACGTCATGACCTTTATCCAATAAAGAAAGAGCTACATGGCTCCCGATATAACCAGCTCCACCCGTTAAAAGAACATTCATTTGTTTTATTTTAAATTATTATTCAAGTTATTAAATATTATTTAATAAAAATAGTTTTATCCTCAAATATATTATGATACTTTATAATTATGGAATTGATTGATACTCATCAGCATTTTATGTACCGTGACCAAGTCGGATATAGTTGGGCAGATGGATTTTCACCTCTTGATAAAGGAAATTTTTCTCTAGAGGATTATAAAGAACTTACTAAAGAGTTTGATATAAAGGGTACATTATTCATGGAAACAGCTGCAGATGATTCAGATTATAAAAAAGAAGCTAAATTTATAAAATCTATTATGGATCAACCTTCTAGTAATATAATGGGTTTAATTGTTTCAATAAGGCCTGAAGAAAGTGATTTTGACGAATGGTTGGAAGAGACTATTGCTATGAAAGTAGTTGGATATAGGAGGCCATTTCACACAATGCCAGATGAATTATCACAAAATTCTACTCTGAGGCAAAATATTAAAAAAATAGGAAATGCAGGTAAGCCATTTGATATTTGTTTTCAACCAACACAATTAAAAATTGCTGCTGAATTAGCAAAGGCATGTGATCAAGTAGATCTAGTACTTAATCATTGTGGAGTTCCAGCAATTGCATCTGGAGAAATTGATGAGTGGGGAAAAGATATAAAAAATCTATCAGAGTTACCTAATGTAACTTGTAAATTATCTGGCTTAATGGCCTATTGTGCCCCTGGTACTTCTTCCTATGAAACAATAAAACCATATGTAGATCATGCTCTAGAATGTTTTGGTGCTGATAGAATGGTTTGGGGAAGTGATTGGCCAGTTGTTAATATCGGCAAAGGAATTCAAGAGTGGATTAAAGTTACACATACTATTTTAGGTAATCTTTCAGATGATGAAGCAAAGAAAATCGCAAGCTCTAATGCTGAGAGAATTTACAAAATCTGATTATAATTTTTTTGCAGTTTCAACTAATATTTTAATTTTATTTTTGACAATATCTATTGGCACATGTCCAAATCCGCACTCGCTAGTTAATAAAATTTTTTCTTTAGGAAAATATTCTAGCGCAGGTTTTATAGCTTTTACAATATCTTCCTCTGTTTCTGTGTTATCAATTCTTTGATCAATTACTCCAAGAGATACTTTTCCATCAAATTTCCAATCATCAAAAACATCCAACATTTTATAATGTAAGCTGCAGTGTTCTAGATGTATTTCATCAACTTTTAAAATTTTAAATGCTTCAATCATATCTGTATATTTTCCAAAAAATCCTCTCTTCCTGTGAGCATTACCACCACAAACATGAAGGTTAAAATCTACATTAGGAAATTTTTCAATAATTCCATTTAATATTTCAGCGGCCCACTTTGTTTCATTTACGTTTTCTGTCCAAACAGGTTCATCAAATTGAACATAATCACATCCTTCATTTACAACTTCTTCTAGTTCTGCGGTTAAAGCATTCGCATAAGCTTTTGTAAGTGCGATATCATCTGGATAGAGATCAGGTCTTTGATTAACACTAAATCTCGCTAACATATGAGGGCCAGTTATTGTTTGTTTCACTCTTACGTTAGAAGGAGTATTATCTCTTGCCACCTTCCATTTTTTTGCCAAACCAGTTTTCAGATTTTTAATTTCGTCTTTTACAACTGCACATTCAATCCCAAAACCTTTTGTTCCATGAGTCTTGCTTAAATCTACGCCTTTCATGGATCCACCAAGAGTAAAATCTTTACGAACTTTATTTATTGCATCAACACCATCTAATCGTAACTGATAAAACCAATACATATTTTCTCTGTATCCTTCACCATCAGTAATAATATCAAGTCCTAAATCAGATTGTTCTTTAACTGCCCATTTAATCATTTCAAACGATTCTTCTTCAGAAACGGTTGGTTTTCTTAGTGTATCTTTTTGAACTTCTTTCCTTGGGTAACTTCCCGTCACTGTTGTTATATAACTCATATATCAATTACTTTCTCTCACATCTTGTATAAGACATTTAACACCTTCTTCAAAGGATCTTGGATTAAAATCTATTTCTTTTCGTATTCTTTCGTCATTTTGATCATCAATTAATGGTGTTGATTTAACATTTTCATCAAAATAGATTTCTGCATCTGGAATTATTTTTTTTACAGTTGCTTCTAATTGAGTACCATCTAAAGTTTCCGCACCCGTATTAAAGCAAGAAAAATTTAAAGTTTCTTTTAATGCTAAACGAACAAGTTGTTCTGCACAATCTTCTACATAGATCCAGTTGTCTCTATTTTTTTTTGAAAATGGCAAATGAGCTGCTTGTCCCAAAGCAGGTTTAGCTGCAAAATCTTCAGCCCAGTTTATTGCTGTATTTTGCCTACCATAACCAAAGACAACTGATGGTCTAGTATACGCAATACTACATCCATACTTCTTGATATATTTTTCAGCCATAAACTCATTAAGAAGTTTCATCACACCATATGTATAAAAGTGGTTATTAATACCTGAGTAATCTTCTTCTGTTACTGCCCTGTTTCCAAAAAATTCTTGATGAGCTCCATAAACAGTTTCGCTACTTGCAAATACTAATCGTCTAATTTTATACTTCACAATCATTTCAAATATTGAAGTAGTACCAACAATATTTATTTTACTTGCTAGTAATGGATTTTCTTCACATATAGTTCCAATTCCATATGCTAAATTAATAACTGAATCTATTTTGTTATTTTGAAAAATATTTTCAATTTCTTTATAATTGGTAATATCTAATTTTTGATATTTTACTTTATCTTTATTTTTCCCAATTTTTAATATGTTACTTTCAAGTTTGTCTTTATTTTTTACAATATCTAGATCTGTCACTAAAACATCAATATCTTTTTTTAGTAATTGCAAAACAACCTTAGATCCAATAAATCCTAAACCACCTGTAACTAAAACAGTCATCAATTATTCCATAAAAAAAATTTGATCCATCATAACCCAGGATTCATTATCATCATTATTTGGGAAAGGATTAAAGCAATCTATCATTAGTTTAGTCCATTTATCTACAATTGGTATTTGTTGCATCTTTCCCATGTCACCATCGAAATCATTCCCTGTATACTCCAGATATCCAAACATAAAATCTTCTTTTAAGAATATGCTATAATTTTGAACATTAATTTTTTTTAACTCTTCTAAAACTTCAGGCCAAACATTTGCATGATTGTCAATATAATACTTTCTTTTCTCATCTTTCAACCTGACAGCCATTCCATATCTTTGTATAGCCATACAACCTCCTTAATTTTTCAAATTAACTTAACATAGAACTTACAATGAAATGAAACAAAATCATTAGTTATTCATAATTTTTTCTGATCTTAATTTTTATTACTGTATGATTTATTGCTTTTTTAAAAAATTTAGTTAAAAAATATTTTCTATGGAAAAAATTAGTACAGAAGATATAGCAAATTTAAATACTGTTTGGGAGCTTCCAAAAAATAAAAAACCAATTGTAATCATTGGTGCTGGTGGAATAGTAAGTGACGCGCATTTGCCAGCATACAAAAAAGCAAACTTTCCTGTGAGAGGAATTTATGATCCTGATGTAGAAAAAGCAAAAAAATGTGCTGAAAATTATTCTATTGAAAAGATTTACTCTAGTGAAGAAGAAGCATTAGCAGAAAAAGATGTAGTTTTTGATATAGCAGTCCCTCCTCAAGTTCTATTAGGTATTGTTCAAAAGATTCCAAATAATTCTATTTGCCAATTACAAAAACCAATGGGTAATAGTATGACTCAAGCAAAAAGAATTAAAGAAATCATTAATGAAAAAAATATTATTGCATGTGTTAATCTTCAATTAAAATTTAGTCCGATGATGATTGCTTTAAGAGAAGCAATAGATAAAAATATGTTAGGTAAACTAACTGAATTAGAAATAAGTTTAAGCGTAGGTACCCCTTGGCATCTTTGGCCTTTTTTAGAAACATTAGATAATGTTGAAGTTCCACTCCACTCTATTCATTATTTAGATTGGATACGATCAGTTCTTGGAAATCCAACTAGTGTACATTGTAAATCAGTAAAACATCCTAACTTACCAAACTTAGCCGATGCTAGATCAAGTATAATTCTTCAATATGAAGATGATATCAGATGTTGTTTATCTATAAATCATACTCATGATAATTCTTCGCATGGTATGAAACACTCACATGCGTATGCTAGGGTCGAGGGTTTAGACGGTGCAGCATATATAAAATTTGGATTACTTCTTAATTATCCAAATGGAGAACCAGAAGAAATTGAAATATCAACAAAAGACGTTGATTGGACAAAAGTAAAGAATGTAGGCACTTGGTTTCCGGATGCATTTATAGGCACTATGTCTAGCTTACAAAGATATGCATCAGGGGAAGAGACTGAATTAACTCATTCAGTAGATAATGCTTATAATACAATGGCTTTAGTTTATGCCTGTCTTGAGTCTAATTCTCAACCTGGGACGATTGTTCACTATTAGTGTAATTTTATTCTAAAGTTATTGTATTTTTTTCAAATAATTGCATCATACTCTTATAAATTAATAAATATGGAGGAATGATGTTAAGATTATTTTTATCATTGATTCTTGCCGTATCTTTCTTTGGTTCATTTTCCGCAAAAGCAGAAACTGAGTTATGGGGAGATTTTTCTGGTGTAACTCTAAGAGTTAAACTTATCGGCGGAGGTCAATACGAAGGTTTATACAATGAAGTAATTCCATGGTGGGAAGAAAACACAGGTGGAAAAATTGAAATCGTCACACAAAAAAATCACTTTGAATTAGATAAAGAGATTAAGAAAGATATTGCTTCTGGCAATTTAGATTTTTGTGTAGCTTCTAACCACACAAGTTTTGCATCTCAGTATGGTAATATTTACACAGACTTAAATAATATTATGCCTGCATCTGTTTTAGCAGATTACACGCCATTAATATTAGAGCACTCTACTGTTGATGGAAGATTGGTACAAATGCCAAGACACAGTGATGTGAGTAATTTATATTATCAAAAAAGTTTATATGAAGATGCTGATAACAAAGCTAACTTTAAAGCAAAGTATGGCTATGATTTAACACCACCTGAAACTTGGGATCAAGTTAAAGATCAAGCTATCTTTTTCTCAAACCCACCTGATTTCTACGGAACTCAATATGTTGGTAAAGAAGAAGCTATAGCAGGTCGTTTTTATGAACTTGTAATTGCAAATGGTGGAGCATTATTTGACGAAGATTATCGTCCAATATTCAATTCCCCTGCAGGTGTTGAAGCTCTTCAATGGTTCATTGATTTGTATAATGCAAAAGCAGTTCCTGACGGTGTTTTAAACTATCTTTGGGATGACACTGGATTAGGTTTTGCAAGTGGAACAATTGCTATGAACCTTGACTGGGCAGGATGGGCAGGTTTCTTTAATGATCCAGAAAACTCAAAAGTTGCTGGAGATATTGGACTTGTACGTGCACCAATGGGTTCTGGTGGTTTAAGAACAGGTTGGTCAGGATCACACTCTTTCTCAATGACAGAGTCATGTCCAGATAAAGAAGCAGCTGCATCATTCTTATGGGCTTTAACTAGTAATAAAGCACAAATGATTGAAGCAAGAGGTGGACTATCGCCAACTCGTCCAGCTATTTGGGATGCAATTATTGCTGAAAAGAAAGCTGAAGGTGATGAGTTTATGTTAATGGTATTTGAAACTTTCAAAATGTCATTAGCTGAAGATGCATTCACTCCACCACTAATTCCTGAGTGGATTGAATTTACTAACGTTCTATATCCAGAACTTCAAGCTGCTATTCTTGGGGACAAATCTCCTGAAGATGCACTAGCTATTGCTTCAAAGAAAGCAACTGAAATTATGGAAGACGCTGGTTACTTCTAACAATTAATAAAATACCTAGCTCTATTCACTAGAGCTAGGTTTCCAAATCCATCATGAGAAAATTTCTAAACGGACCATGGGTTTTACTTATGCCCACTTTAATAATACTTACTTGTGTAGTTTTATTGCCCTTGCTTTTATCCTTGTGGACAAGCTTTACACCTTTTAAGTTAACAAAACCCGATACTCTTTATCGTTTTGTTGGATTTAGAAATTATGAAAGATTAATTGGGGATATTGATTTTTGGATTGCTTTTGGAAGAACAGTTTTATTTTTAGCTATTGCTCTTAATTTAGAATTAGTTTTCGGTCTAGGAATAGCACTTTTAATAAATAAAATTACATACGGACAAAGAACATTGAGAACACTAATGATGTTTCCAATGATGTTTTCTCCAATTTTAGTTGGATTTCAATGGAAGTATATTTTTAATGACAATATTGGTTTGATGAACAATTTCTTGAGAGAGTTTGGAGTCATACAACCGATACCATGGCTTGTTGATGGAATTTTAGCAAACGTTTCAATAATGGCAGCTGAAATATGGTCAAGTACTTCAGTATTTGCTATTTTATTATTAGCAGGTTTATTAGGCATACCTAAAGACCCCATTGAGGCTGCCAAAGTTGATGGATGCAATTCATGGCAAGTGTTTAAAAATATTACACTACCTTTTTTGATGCCTTTTGTATTTATTGCAATGACTATCAGATCATTAGATGTAGCAAGAGCTTATGATATTGTTCAGATGATGACTGGTGGTGGTCCTGCTAAAAGAACAGAATTACTATGGACATTAATTTCGAGAACTGGATATGTTGATGCTAAGATGGGAATGGCCAATGCAATGTCGTATATTTCAATTTTTCTTTCGATTGCTTTTACTTTTTTCTTTTTTTACAAACTAGTAGAAGCAAGACAGAGGTTAAGTTATGAATAAAAAACAAATCAATAATATTTTAATTTGGTTTTCAGCCATTGTTTTAATAATTCTAATTATGACTCCTGGTTTGTGGGTAGTGCTTACAGCATTTAGACCTCAAGTAGATGTTATGGCAAAACCTGCTGTTTGGATTCCGCGTAATTTAAACTTAATTCAATTTGAAACTATGCTTTTTGGTGGCTCTGAGGGATCAATGGGTAGAAGTCCTATCCCTGTTTTAAGTTATTTACGAAACTCTCTTATAATTTCTTTTACAAGTACATTTATAGCAGTGTTAGTGGGTACAATTGGAGGATATGGATTTGCGAGGCATAATTTTAAGCACAAAAATAAATATTTTTTATTAATCATGTTAACTAGAACAATTCCTGGAATATCTTTAAGTCTACCAATCTTTATTATTTTTTCAAAAATTGGTTTAATCGATACGCATATAGGGATTATATTAGTTTTTGTTGCTTTAAATATTCCGTTTACAGTTTGGCTAACTGATGGTTTTTTTAGACAAATTCCAAGAGCCATGTCAGAAGTAGCAATGACAGATGGTTGTACTAAACTTCAAGCTTTTTGGCATATAGAGTTACCACTATCTCGATCAGGAATAGCATCTGCTGGAATATTTGCATTTTTAATTTCATGGAATGAATATGCATTAGTTTCAAATCTAGCAAGAAGTACAGACTCAAAAACATTAACTGTTGGACTTATGGATTTCACTGCGCAATTCACAATAAATTGGCCTGGTATGTGCGCTCTCGCAGTTTTTATAATTATTCCAGCACTAATCTTAACCTTCATGGTTCAAAAGCATTTAGTAACAGGATTAACATTTGGAGGAGTAAAAGGATAATGGCAAAAGTAAGCTTACAAGGAGTTTCAAAATTTTACGGAAAGGTTCAAGCAGTAAAAAAAATTGATCTAGAAATTATTGATAAAGAATTTTTAGTTCTAGTTGGACCATCGGGTTGTGGAAAATCATCTTCTCTAAGAATGATTGCAGGATTAGAGGAAATAGATGAGGGTATTATCAAAATTGGTGACAAAGAAATGAATAATCTAGAACCTAGAGAAAGAAATGTTTCGATGGTATTTCAAAACTATGCTCTTTATCCTCATATGACAGTAGAAGAAAACTTAGGATTTTCACTAAAGATTGCAGGACTTGCTAAAAAAGAAATTGAACAAAGAGTAAATGAGGCTGCAGGAATTTTAGATATAACTGAATTTTTACAAAGAAAACCATCACAATTATCTGGTGGTCAAAGACAAAGAGTTGCAATGGGAAGAGCAATAGTAAGAAGACCAGATGTTTTTTTATTTGATGAACCTTTATCTAATTTAGATGCAAAATTAAGAAATCAAATGAGGACAGAAATTAAAAGATTACATCAAAAAGTATCAACGACAATTGTCTACGTTACTCACGATCAAGTTGAAGCAATGACTTTAGCTGATCGAATTGTAATCATGAAAGATGGTATAATAGAACAAATAGGAACACCATTAGACCTATTTGAAAGACCAGCTACAAAATTTGTTGCCACTTTTATTGGATCTCCTTCTATGAATATGATTAAGGCTTCAATAGTGAAACAGAATAATGAATTATCTATGAAGACAAACGATGGAGTTATAGTACCAGTACCCAAAGATAAACAAAAATCTGTAATTGAAGGTCAAAATATTTCTTTTGGATTTAGAGCTGAAGATATAGTGCCACTAAAATTTGGACAAAAACCATCTAGTGCTTGGGAAATGCAATCATCAGTCAATTTAGCTGAACCACTTGGAACAGAAACTTTGATTTTTACAAACTTTGGTGAAATAGAAATAGTTAGTAGAATGTTTACACCTGAACAAGTTAAATCAAATGATAATTTAAATTTTGCTTTAAATTTAGATAGAACATATTTATTTGATGAGAATAGTGGCTTAGCTATATGACAAGCACTACTGAAATATCAGATAGATTATCAAAATGTTTTAGTAGTGTTATTCATGATGTTATGAGAGATGATGGATTTAAAAATTTTGTTTTGAATCCAAATATTAAACCTAATAAGGAAAAACACAAAATTGCAGGGCAAATTTTTACTATTGAAGGAGAATCAAATACTAGTTTTTCTCATCACGAAACACTCCTTGCTTGGACTGGTCTTTTATCTCAGGCTCCATCAGATAAAGTTCTTATCTGTCAACCAAACGATAATAATATAGCTTTAATGGGTGAGTTGAGTGCCGAAACTTTACAAAAGAAAAATATTAGAGGCTACATTGCTGATGGTGGGTGTAGAGATTTAGAATTTATAAACAAAATAAATTTTCCTGTTTGGTCGAAATTTTATACACCTAAAGATGTCGTTGCTTATTGGAAGCCTACTAAATTTGAAGAAACTATTAAAATTGGAGATGTGGAAATACATAACGGTGATTACGTAATGGCAGATATTGACGGTGTTGTTATTATTCCCCAAGATAAAGTAATAGATATTTTGGAAAAATCAGAAAAATTAATTAATACTGAAAGCCAAGTTAGAAAAGCTATAAGAGAAGGAATGGATCCACAGGAAGCATATATTAAGTATAGCGTTTTTTAAGTACTTTTTCTTTCAACCAAAAGTATATGTTCAGAATAACAAACACATTTGTCATTTTGATTTAAAATTTCACACGCCTCATTAACTTGTCCGTATTGAGGTCTTTTCGGATCATCTTTTTTTTCTTTTATAGTAACCTTAGTGTGAATTGTATCACCTATAAAAACTGGATTAGGAAAACGAAGTCTTTCAAATCCATAGGTGAAAGCTCGCTTGTTAACTATCGAAGCTGTAAGTGCAATACCTATCGAAAAAGTACAACTAAATTGTGCTATTCGCTGACCAAATGGACCCTTTTTAGCAAACTCTGCATCAGTGTGATGAGGATAAAAGTCTCCAGAGTGCATTGCGTGCATTACAATATCAGTTTCAGTGATGGTTCTACCAACAGTGACTCTTTCTGAACCAAGTTCATAGTCTTCGAAGAATTGTTCTATTTCTACCATTTCTATTGAATAAATATTTCTCTATAATAAGGTAGCATAATTGTAAAAATGAATAAAGATAATAAATTTGAAAACACTGTTGGAATTGAGTCAACTTTTCCAAAAGATATGCCCAATGAGCATGGAGAAATTCCAGTATGGAATTCTGAAAACTGGTTTTATGAAGATGTAATTATTGGTCATAAAATTAGATCTCTTCGCCGAACAATATCTGAAGGAGAGGCCATGCAATTTAATTGTATGGTTTTGGATATGCATCCATATGTAGGTGATGAACATTTTGCTAAAAATGAAGGTATGTTCCAAAAAAGATTAGTAGCAGGAGCTATGGTTTTTTCTTATGGGTTGGGTTTAGTTGCAACTAACTGTGTAAATTCTTTTAGTTATGGATATGACCGTTTAAGATTCATCAAACCAGTTTTTATTGGAGATACAATTTATACAATTAGAACTAATATGGAAAAAAAACCAAAATATGAAAAAATGGGTTTAGTAAGAACCAGTTACGAAGTTTTTAAAGGTGAAGGCGAAATCGTTCTATATTGTGAGCACCTACATTCAGTTTTATATAAAACACCAGAAGACTTTAAAGATAAATACGAAAAAAAATGATTAACTTAAAGGGGATGACTTGGGATCATTCTAGAGGTTTTGATCCAATGGTTGCTACATCTAAAAGATTTCAGGAAATTCATAATAATAAAATTTCAATTGAATGGGATAAAAGACCATTACAAGCTTTTGCAGATAGACCTATAGAAGACATGACCGATGATTATGATTTGATAGTAATAGACTATCCTCATGTTGGTGAAGTAGCTCACAAAGGACTTTTACAAAACTTAAATCTCAATGAATATCAATCTCAATTAAACGATTTAAAAAAGCAATCAGTTGGAAAATCGCATGAGAGTTATTTTATAGATAATAAACAATGGGCTCTTGCCATAGATGCTGCTTCACAGACTGCCTGTTACAGAGAAGATTTAGTTAGAGCACTTCCATCTAAATGGGATGATCTTATTTCTTTAGCAAAAGAGAATAAAATTCTTTGGCCTTTAAAACCAATTCATGCAATTAGTAGTTTTTATAGTATTTATAACAACATTACTGAAGAATTAATTCCTGAACAAAATAATTTTATCAAAAAAGATTTTGCAGTTAAAACCCTTACAATGATGAAAGCTATCTCTAGTGAAATAATTAGTGATTGTTTAAATATGGATCCAATTCAAACTGCTGAACTAATGACAGAAACAAATGATTTCTATTACTGTCCATATATTTATGGTTTTTCAAATTACTCAAGAAAAAATTATCGACAAAATATTTTGAAATACACTGACGTTTTAGATTTATCTGGAAAAGGTCCAGCAGGAACACACTTAGGTGGCACAGGTATTGCAGTTTCAAATGTAAGCAAGAACAAGGATTTAGCAATTGAATATGCATTTTGGATAGCAAGTGCTGAATGTCAAAAGTCACTTTTTTACCAAAGTGGTGGACAGCCAGGAAATTCTGAAGCTTGGGAAGATAATCAAATAAATTTAGAAACAAATGATTTTTTTAAAGGAACTCGTAAAACGCTTGATTTAGCATGGGTAAGACCAAGACATAATGGCTATATGGAATTTCAGGACAAAAGCGGTGATCTAATTAATGAATATTTACAAACAGAAATTTCAGCTGAAAGTGTTTGTGAAAAATTATCTGATATGTACAATAAGAGTTTCGAAGAATAAACTATTGTATGACTAAACCATTAGAAGGATTAACTGTATTAGAATTTAGCCAGTTTTTATCAGGGCCATATGCAGGCTTAAGACTTGCTGATTTAGGAGCAAGAGTAATTAAAATTGAAAGACCAGAAGTTGGTGATCTTTGTAGAAATTTATATATCAGCGATACGGATCTCGAAGGTGATAGCACTTTATTTCATGCAATTAATAGAAATAAGGAAAGCTTTGCAGCAAATTTAAAAGATGCCAAAGACATAGAGTTAGTAAAAAAATTAATTGAGAAGGCAGATATAATTACACAAAATTTTAGACCAGGAGTAATAGAACGTATTGGTTTAGATTATAAAAATGTAAAAAAAATAAATCCAAAAATAGTTTATGGAACTATTTCTGGTTACGGATCTGATGGACCTTGGAGTTCATTGCCTGGACAAGATTTATTAGCGCAATCTAGAACAGGTTTAGTTTGGTTAAATGGTAATGGAGGTGAAGCACCAACGCCAATGGGTTTGGCAGTTGCTGACATGTTGGCAGGACATACACTTGTTGAAGGTATACTAGCAGCGGTTATCAAAAGATTTCGAACGGATAATGGATCTCATGTAGAAACAAGTTTAGTTGAGGCCTTATTAGATTTTCAATTTGAAGTTCTTACGACATATTTTAACGATGGAAACAGAAAGCCGCAAAGAAGTTCATATAATAATGCCCATGCTTATCTGTCAGCTCCGTATGGGATTTATAAAACATCCAATGGATATATAGCAATTGCAATGACACCACTGCCTCAACTTGGTGAATTACTTGATTTAAATTCAATTAAAGATTTACATGATCAAAAAGAATGGTTCACAAAAAGAGATGAAATTAAAAAAGATATTGGTGACTGGATTGAAAAACAAACAACAGAACACTGGTTGAGTATTCTTGAGCCAGCAGATATATGGTGTGCTAAAGTACTCGACTGGGAAACAATGGTTAAACACGAAGGATTCAAGATCCTCGATATGGTTCAGAGAATTAAAAGAGATGATGGACTTGATATTGAAACACTTCGTTGCCCAATAAAAATTGATGGAGAGATTTTTAAATCAAGTAAGGCAGCTCCAAAAATTGGGAATGACAATAATAGTATTATGAAGGAATTTGGTATCACATGAAAATTAAAGATATAGAAATTCGTATGTGTCGACACAAAGAGCCTGTCATGAAAGATTCAGAAATGAGAGATGGGAAAAAATCAGATTTAGAATTCTTAGTTATCACATTTCATACTGATGAAGGTCTATCTAGCTCTACTTTTGGGTTTGCAGGTAGGGGTGCAGAAATGGCTGGTGAAATCGCAAATTCAATTTTTAAACCTTTTTTTATAGGCAGAGACCCACTTTATCGTGAGCAACATTGGCATGAATATAGAACCGCAGACAGATGGTGGAACCACGCACCTATATATAGTTATGGACCATTTGATATTAATTGTTGGCTTCTCTCATCTATGCAAGCAGGCCAACCTCTTTATAAGTATTTAGGCGCTTATAGAGACAAGGTTCCAATTTATGGAAGTTCTCTTGTTTTAGATTCGCCTGAGGCTTACGCAAAAGAAGCCTTGGAATATAAAAAGAGAGGTTTCAATGCTTATAAACTTCATCCTCCTGGAAAATATGATTTTGATTTGGAAGCTCATAAAAAAACACGTGAAGTAGTTGGTAATGAATTTAAGCTTATGAGTGATCCGGTTGCCCCTTATACTTTTGAACAAGCTCTACGTTTTGGAAGAGAGTTAGAAAAATTAAATTATTATTGGTACGAGGAGCCTTTATTTGATGAAAATTTTCATAATCTTAGGGAATTAACAAGAATATTAGATATTCCTATTATTGGAACAGAGGTTATAGCAAAACATCCTTATAGTGTTGCTGAATGTATCTCTACAAGGGTTGTAGATATGGTAAGAGCTGATGTTTCATGGAGTGGAGGCATTACGGCTACAATGAAAACAGCACACTTAGCAGAAAGTTTTGGTGTTCAGTGTGAAATTCATACAGCTATTTATCATCCTTTAGAACTTGTTAATTTAC
Organism: uncultured Alphaproteobacteria bacterium; assembly: GCA_902585605.1. Lineage (GTDB taxonomy): Bacteria > Pseudomonadota > Alphaproteobacteria > HIMB59 > CACPNW01. The sequence goes on along the minus strand of CACIED010000001.1, from coordinate 197,156 downwards.
ACTGTTGTGCAGCTATAAAAAATTCTGAATTTTTTGAAGTACTTGTTCCTTATGAATATTTTAATTTTGGTTTAAAAGAATCTATCAAAGTCGAAAACGGTTATGCCCATTTACCTTCTAAGCCAGGTCTTGGTATTGATTTAGATTGGGATTTTATAGATAATACAACTTTCAAAAAAATTTAAATATGACAACGATTACTAAATTTAGTGTGCAAGATGTAAGATTTCCAACTTCAAAAGATTTAACTGGATCTGATGCTATTCATACAGATCCTGATTATTCAGCAACGTATGTGACGGCTTTTACTGATCAATCAGAATTAAAAGGATATGGTATAGCCTTCACGATTGGTAAAGGAAATGACATTGTTGCTGAATGTATAAAACATTTTTTTCCAATTTTTGAAAATATGGACTTAAATGATTTAGAAAATAACATTGGCAAGCTCTGGTTCAAGTGTGTTGATCATAGTCAACTACGTTGGTTAGGTCCTGAAAAAGGAGTTGTTCATATGGCTGTATCAGCAATCTTTAATTGTTTATGGGATTTAATTGCTAAGAAGCACAAAAAACCTTTGTGGCAGTTTGTTGTAGAAAGCGAGCCTGAAAAAATCGTTAGTTGGTTAACATTTAAATATATTGAAGATGTTTTAACTCCAGAGGAAGCGTTAGCGATTTTGTCAAACAATCAAAATGATAAACAAAAACGTATCGATACAGTATTGCAAGAAGGATATCCATCTTACACAACTGCTGCAGGATGGCTTGGGTATTCAGATGAAAAAATAATCCAATTATGCAAAGATTATATGGCTAAAGGTTGGAAACATTTTAAAATTAAAGTGGGTTTAGATCTAGAAGCAGATATAAAAAGACTTGAGTTAATTAGAAAAACAATTGGTGAAGATTGTTTTATTATGGTTGATGCAAATCAACAATGGAATGTAGAACAATCTATTAAACATATTAATGCTTACAAAAAATTTAATTTATTTTTTGTAGAAGAACCTACAAGCCCAGATGATGTAATGGGTTTTGCCAAAATCAAAAAAGCAGTAGGAGATGTTAGGCTTGCAACAGGAGAAGCGTGTGGAGGTCGTATCATGTTTAAACAATTTCTCGAATCTGGTGCAATGAATATTTGTCAAATTGATAGTTGTAGATTGGGTAGTATTAATGAAATAATAACAGTTCTACTCATGGCACAAAAATTTAACGTGCCTGTTTTTCCCCATGCAGGTGGTGTTGGTCTTTGTGAGTATGTGCAGCACTTATGTATGATTGACTATGTTTTAATTAATGGTTCTAAAAATGATAAAGTAGTAGAATATCAAGACAGTTTACATGAACATTTTATATACCCATGCAGAATTAAAAATGGAAATTACATGCCGCCACTTGATCATGGATATTCTATTGAAATGAAAGAAAAGTCTGTTAATGAGTTTTCTTTTCCTAACGGCGATTATTGGAATAATAATATATGAGACTAAAAGATAAAAAAATAATTGTGACTGCAGCAGCACAAGGGATAGGTAGAGCAACAGCACTTAAGTTTGCTAATGAAGGTGCTTCTGTCATTGCAACTGACATTAATGAAGAAAAACTAATTGAATTAAATAATGAAAATAATTCAATAAAGACTCAAAAACTAGATGCTACTGATAAAAATGCAGTTGAAGAATTTTGTTTCAGCATTGATGTTGTTGACGTTCTTTTTCATGCTGTAGGTTTTGTTCATCATGGAACATTATTGCAATGTGATGATACAGAATTTCATCGATCAATTAATGTAAATGTATTTTCAGCTTATCTAATGAGTTACAATTTAGTACCTAAAATGTTGGATCAAGGAAAAGGAAATATAATAATTGTATCTTCTGCTGCCTCAAATGTAAAAGGAGCACCTAACAGATTTATTTATGGAACAACAAAAGCTGCACTAAATGGTTTTGTTAAAGCTCTTGCAGCAGATTATGTCAAAAATGGAATACGGTGTAATGCAATACTCCCAGGTACTGTGGAAACACCTTCTTGGGAAGGTAGAGTAAACATGGCCGATGATCCAAAAAAAGCTCGAGAGGATTTTATTGCCAGACAAGCTATGGGGAGATTAGCTCAACCTGAAGAAATTGCTTCACTTGCAACTTATTTAGCAAGTGATGAATCAGACTTTGTAACAGGAACACTAAATTTAATAGATGGAGGATGGACTTTATAATGAAAACTTTAAGATACAGAATTGGTAAAGAAGTAAAACCAGGGATATTAGATGCACAAGAACAAGTTCGTGATGCTTCTTCTTTGGTAAATGATTGGGATAATAAAAATGTGACTATCGATAAGCTTAATGAAGTAAAAAAAGCTGACCTTGAGTCTTTACCTGTAGTTGCAAGTCACGATGGTATTGCTCCTTGTGTTTGTAAAGAAAGTATAGGTAAATTTATTTGTATTGGTCTAAACTATTCTGATCATGCTGAAGAAACAGGGCAAAAAGTGCCACCTGAACCGATCATATTTGCAAAAGCAACAAGTGCAGTAATTGGTCCAAATGATGATGTAGAAATTCCAAAAAAATCTATAAAGTCTGATTGGGAAGTTGAACTTGGCGTTGTTATAGGAAAAGAAGCAAAGTATATTTCCGAGAGTGAATCACAAGCACACATAGCTGGATATTGTGTCATAAACGATCTTAGTGAAAGAGAATTTCAAATTGAACATTCAGGTCAATGGGTCAAAGGTAAATCATGTGATACTTTTGGACCTATTGGACCTTACTTAGTAACGACAGATGAAGTGCCTGATCCTCAAAATTTAAAGATGTGGTTAGAGGTTAATGGTAAAACAATGCAAGACGGATCAACAAGCACAATGGTTTATGGTGTAAACTTCTTAATAAGTTATCTAAGCCAATTTATGTCATTACAGCCAGGTGATATTATTTCTACAGGAACACCTCCAGGTGTTGGAATGGGAATGAAACCTCAAGTATTTTTAAAGGCTGGTGATGTTATGAAGTTAGGAATTGAAGGCTTAGGAGAACAAAGACAAAAAACAATTCAGGCATAATGTTTGGAAGCGTCAGTAACTGTCATAATGTTAAAGACTTTAGGAATTTAGCAAAGAAACGACTCCCCAGTCCTATCTTTCACTATATTGATGGTGCTGCTGATGATGAAATTACATACAAAAGAAATACTGATGCATATGAACAATGTGATTTAATTCCAAACGTTCTAAGTGGAGTTGATAAAGTAGATATGTCAACTACGGTAATGGGACAAAAATTAGATATGCCTTTGTACTGCGCACCAACTGCTCTTCAAAGATTGTTTCATCACGAAGGAGAAATAGGTGTTGCGAAAGCCGCTGAAAAATTTGGAACTATGTTTGGAATTTCTTCTTTGGGAACAGCAAGTATTGAAGAGATATCTAATTTGGTAAAAACTCCAAAACTTTTTCAGCTTTATGTTCACAAAGACAAGGGGCTAAACAAAGCTTTAATTGAAAGATGTAAAGAATCTAATTTTGAAGCAATGGCTGTTACTGTTGATACAGCGGTAGGAGGAAACCGTGAAAGAGATTTGTATACTGGTTTCACTATTCCAATGAAACTTAAACTTAATAGTGTTCTAAGTTTTATGTTACACCCAAAATGGGCTGTAGATTATTTTACAAAACCTAAATGGGAATTGAGCAATTTGAAAGATCACATTAGTGAAGGTACTACCGTTATGACTACTATAGGAGACTATTTTACCAAAATGCTTGATAATTCTATGAGTTGGAAAGATGTTGAAAATATTAATAAAGAGTGGGGTCGTCAATTTGCAATCAAAGGTGTAATGTCAGTAGATGACGCAAAGAAAGCTGTTGATGTTGGTGCTTCAGCAATAATGGTTTCTAATCATGGTGGTAGACAACTCGATGGTTCCCGGTCTCCTTTTGATCAATTAGCTGAAATAGTCGATGCAGTTGGAGATAAAATTGATGTAATTTGTGAGGGAGGTATTAGAAGGGGAACACATGTATTAAAAGCTTTATCGCTTGGTGCAAAAGCATGTTCAGGTGGGAGAATGTACTTATACGCTCTTGCTGCTGGAGGTCAAAAAGGAGTTGAAAAAAGCTTATCAAATTTACGCAATGAAATTGAACGAGATATGAAATTAATGGGAGTTTCTAACGTAAAAGAACTAACAAGAAAAAATCTAAAATTCAGATAATTCAGCAAATATTTAAAAAAAAATATTTATTCTAATTCAATTTTATTCTACAATTTTTTTATGAATGATGAAGTAGAACCAATCTTAATAGGTGAAGTCGATGATATCGATATTGGTTCTGTAGAAAACTTTGAATACGAAGATATAAACTACGCAATTTATAGACTTGAATCTGGTTTCTTTGCAACTGAAGGAAATTGTCCATGTGCTGAAAAAACTTTATTAAGTGAATCTAATATTGAAGGCGAAGAACTAGAGTGTCCCACTTGTGGTAATAAATTTAGTATAGTTTCTGGAGATTCCATCTCTGATTTAGATCAAGTCCCATTAAAAGTTTTTGAAGTAACAGAAGAAGATGGAAATCTTTATCTAAATATTTAATTTATAATATTTAAATTAATAATATTACCTTCATTTAAATTTTTACTTTCTGTAAGAAAATTAACAACATTTTCGCATGACTCTACGGACATTCTTTTTCTACATTCTAAAGTCAAAGCTGCATTATGAGGTGTTAACAATGTATTCTTTAAAGTAAATAATTTATGATTTTCAATAGGAGGTTCTTTTTCAAATACGTCTATTCCAGCACCAAAAATTTTTTTATTTTTTAGAGCTTTGTATAATGCTTCCTCATTAATAATACCCCCTCTTGCTGTATTAATTAAAATTAAATTTGATTTGAAAATATTAAATTGTTCAAAAGAAATTAAATCTTTAGTATGGGAATTCAAAGGTAAGTGGATACTTATATAATCTGCAATTTTGAATCCCTCTTCCTTATCAATAGGTATACAGTTCTGTTTAGCAATATCCTCTTTTGAAACAAAAGGATCGTGAACATAAATATTCATTTCAAAACCCATACATCTTTTTGCTAATGCTTTGCCTATTCTGCCAAAACCTAATATTAATATATTTTTTTTATACAGTTCAAAAAAATTTGGGAGATTACCTTTATCCTGAAATTTATTTGATTTAACTAGTTTATCTGACTCAAAAATATTTTTAGTAAGGCAAAGCATCATTGTCATTACATGTTCTGCAACACTAGTGGCATTGGCGCTTCCCGTTATAGCTAAAGCTATTTTATTTGTATTTAAAAACTCTGTATCAACATTGTCATATCCAACACCATGCCTAGATAAAATCTTTAAATTTTTAGCTTTTGATAAAATTTTTTTATTAATATCTGCTGTTCTGACAATTATGCCATCAACATCTGCTAATTTTTCTGTTAAATGACTTTCTTCAGTGTTATTGATAACAAAGTAATCTAAATTATTTCTTTTAAGTACGTCGTAACCTTTTGGGTGAATTTCTTGAACAATTCCTATTTTCATGAATAATTTTATATTCTAAAATATAACAAAAATAAATTGTTTAACCCTTTAAATTATTTTTTTAATATAATAATATCTATCTAATTTGTGAGAGGAACCTATGAAAACAGTTAGAATGTCATGTTCACATGCTTTAATTAAATTTTTAACAGTACAAAAAATTGTAATCGATGGAAAAAAAGAACCTTTATTTCCTGGTGCATTTGGAATTTATGGTCATGGTAATGTTGCTTGCATTGGTCAAGCTATGGAAGAACTTCAAGATGAACTTCCAGGATACAGAGGGCATCATGAGCAAAATATGGCACTAACTGGAATTGCATACTCACGTGCGAAACGAAGAAAACAAATATTTATAGCCACATCCTCAGTGGGGCCTGGTTCAACTAATATGGTTACTGCAGCAGCCGTCGCATTAAGTAACAGATTGCCTATCTTACTTTTACCCGGCGATACATTTTCTAGCCGTTTCCCAGATCCAGTTTTACAACAAGTTGAAAATTTCAATTCTCCAACTGAAACGCAAAATGATTCATTTAAATCAGTGTCAAAATACTTTGATAGAATTACAAGACCAGAGCAAATTTTAACATCTCTACCACAAGCTATAAGTATGATGCTTGATCCAGCTGATTGTGGACCTGCAGTTATTTCAATGTCACAAGATGTTCAAGGAGAAGCGTATGATTATCCTGAAATCTTTTTTGAAGAAAGAATTCATGAAATAAGAAGAATTCATCCCGATCCAAATCAAATACAAAAAGCTGCGGATAAATTAAAAAATTCTAAACAACCCATAATTATATCTGGAGGTGGTGTTTTATATTCAGAAGCTGAAGAGGAAATTTCTGCTTTTGCAAAAAAACATAATATTCCTGTAACCGCAACCGTAATGGGTATTGGATGCATGAATAAAGATGATCCTTACTATATAAGTGCTATAGGTTGTCTTGGAGAAGGCTCATCAAATAATCTTGCCACTGATACAGATCTAGCATTAGCAGTAGGTACTAAATTGGGTGATTTTACAACGGGCTCATGGACTAATTTTGAAAATGAAAATTTTCAACTCGTATCAATAAACACTTCGAGATTTGATACTACTAAACATCGTGCAACTCCTGTTGTGAGTGATGCAAAAATTGGACTTCAAGAATTATCTAAAGTTCTTGGAGATTGGAAGGCACCTGATGTTTGGTATCAGCGTTCAATAGAGGAAAGAAATAAGTGGGATGAATATGTTGCTAAAGAGAGTGGACCAACTAATCAGGAATTACCATCTTATGCTCATGCCGTAGGTGCCGTTTATAGAAATTCAGACCCATCAGATATTGTAGTAACTGCAGCAGGAGGACTAGTTGGGGAAGTAGTGCAAATATGGAAACCTAAAGAATTAAACACTTTTGAAACTGAATGGGGATTTAGTTGCATGAGTTACGAAATATCTGGTGCGCTAGGAATCAAAATGGCAAAACCCAATCAAGATGTAATTGTATTTGTAGGAGATGGTTCATATCTATTACAAAATAGCGATATCTATAGTTCCGTTTTATATGATAAAAAATTAATTATTGTTATTTGTGATAATGGTGGTCACATGGTCATTAATAGATTGCAACTAGCAAAAGGTGGAAAAGAATATCTTTGTAATTTAAATGCAGCAAGAGCTACAAATGTACAGTTTGTTGATTTTGAAGCTCATGCAAAAAGTATGGGGGCAAATGGTGAAACTGTCAAATCTATTTCTGAGCTTGAAGCAGCGTTTAAAAGAGCAAAAGAATCAGAGAAAACCTATGTTATTTCGATAAAAACACATGGTTATGAATGGTTGGAAGGTACGGCTTTTTGGGAAAGTCCAACACTTGAAGTTGAGAAAACGGAAGGTAATAAAGCAGCAATTAAAGAATTTTTAGAAGGTAAAAATAAACAACGTAAAGGTGTATAAAAATTAATTTTTTTCTAAAAGTTAATATTATCATGATTCAAAACAAGCCAATAATTTTAATAGATCCATATCCAAGAACAATGGATTTACTTTTTTCTAAAACAAATTTAAAATATTTAAAAAAAAATTTTAAACTTATTACTGCACCAAACAAAAATAAAAATAATTTTTATAAAAAAAATTTACCTAATGCAGATTATATTTTCGGACAACCAAACTTACCATCATCTATAATTTCTAAATCAACTAAGCTTAAAGCAATATTCAACGTAGAGAGTAATTTTATGGACAATATGGATTATGATTATTGTTTTAAAAAAGGAATACACGTTTTAGCAACATCTCCAGTGTTTGCTCAGCCTGTTGCTGAAATGGCAGTAGGCCTTACTTTATCAATTGCAAGAAGCATTCATATTGCTCATTCAGATTTTATTTTAAAAAAAGAAAAATATGGAGGTGCAATAAGTCAAAATAATTTTTTACTAAAAAATAAAAAATTTGGTCTAATTGGTTTTGGAGATCTAGCAAAATCACTTACACCTATACTTAAAGCATTTTCTAATAATATTATTGCCTATGATCCTTGGATTCCTGATAAAGAAATTGAAAAATTTGATGTTAAACCAACAAATTTAAATTCACTATTGAAAAATGCAGATATTATTTATGTTCTAGCTTCTATAACTTCATCTAATGAATCCATGATTAATAATTCTAAATTTAAATTAATAAAAGACGGATCAGTCTTTGTATTAATGAGTAGAGCAGCCATAATAAATTTTGATGATTTTTTTAATTTTTTAAAAAATAGAAATGTCTTTGCAGCCATTGATGTTTTTCCACAAGAACCATTTCCTAAAAATCATAAACTAAGAAAATTTAAAAATGTAATTTTTTCTCCACATAGAGCTGGCGCACTAGATAGCGCATTTAAAGAGATGGGTGAATTAGTAATTCAAGATTTAAAACTTATTTCAAAAGGCCTACCACCTAAATTATGTAAAAAAGCTGAGAGAGAAACTGTTAAATATTTACGCTCAAAACCAGTTGATATTAATTAAAATTTATTTAAAAACACACTTATGTCAGATAACTTAGTACTAGAAGCTAAATCAGTTTCAAAATTTTTCGGAACAATCACAGCTCTTCAAAATGTAGATCTTCACCTAAATAAAGGTGAGGTTCTTGGTGTTGTTGGTGATAATGGTGCAGGCAAATCTACATTAATGAAAGTTTTATCTGGTTTATATAAGCCAAGTGAAGGATCACTTTTTTTTGATAAAGAAAAAGTAACTTTAAATAGTCCAAGGGACTCTCAAAATTTAGGCTTAGAAATGGTCTATCAAGATTTAGCACTTGCTGGTAATCTCCCTATTGGTGATAATATATTTTTAGGAAGAGAACCAACAAGAAAAGTTGGGCCTTTCAATTTTTTGGATCATAAAAAAAGAAAGCAACTAACTGAAGAACATCTTGCTAAACTAAAAATAAATGTAAAGAGTGCTGATCAAAAAGTAGAAGAATTATCAGGTGGGCAAAGACAAGCAGTAGCAATTGCTAGAGCTACAGCTTTTAATGCCAAAATAGTATTAATGGATGAACCAACAGCTGCACTCGCCGTTAAGGAGGTTGGAAAAGTTTTAGATTTAATTTTAAACCTCAAAAAATTAGGTGTTAGCGTCATAGTAATTAGTCATAGAATGGACGATATATTTACAGTTTGTGATCGAGTAATGGCATTATTTCAAGGAACAAATTTTGCTCAATCAGAATTAAAAAATACTTCTAGAGACGAAGTAATTGGATGGATCATGGGGAAGAAAGATTAATGGATAAAAATCAAGAAACTTTATTTGTCAGACTTATTCCTTTTTTTGAAAGATATGGAATCTTATTGCTAATTTTAATAATGATTGCCGTCTTACATTTATTGCAACCTGATGTTTTTTTATCATGGAGGAATGTAACAAATGTTTTTAAACAAGTTTCTTGGCAATCAATGTTAGCACTTGGTGTTTTTATGGTCATTGTGACTGCAGGGATAGATTTATCTGTAGGGTCAATTATTATGTTATCTTTAATGGGCCTTGCAATAGCATCAAAAGCTGGAATGCCATGGTATGTTGTGATGTTAGTTGCGCCAGCAATTGGATTTTTGTGCGGTATGTTTAATGGTATTGGTATTACTTTACTTCGGATGCCTCATCCATTTATTATGACGCTTGGCACGCTTTATATATTTAGAGGAATTGGGAACCTTATTTCTGGAGGTGTTCCTATAACAGGTTTTGCTGAAGAGATAAGAGTTATTGGAAACGGTAAAATAAAACTCGATGCATTCTTTGGAGAAGGGGCAAGAGAGTACATACCCACAAGTTTAATTTTAATGATTGTAATATTTTTTATCTTTTGGATTTTTTTAAATCATACAAGAATTGGTAAATGGATTTATGCGATTGGAGGCAACCCGGGAGCGGCAAGAGCAGCAGGTATAAATGTAGACCGAATTTTAATTGTAGTCTACACCCTGTGTGGTTTCTTGGCAGGCATTGGCGGTTTAATTTTAGCCGGTAGAACAAATTCTGCTTATCCAAATGCTGGTTTGCAATCTGAACTAGATGCAATTGCAGCAGTTATTATAGGTGGAGCAAGTTTCTTTGGAGGTAGGGGAACTGTCTTAGGTGTATTTGCTGGAGTTATGATCATGGGCATACTCAGAAATGGTTTAAATCTAATGAACGTTAGTGTTTTTTGGCAACAAGTTCTTATTGGGTCTATTATTATTTTGGCTGTGTATATAGATGTTCTCAGAAGACAACTTGCAACTAGAACTTAATATTAAAAAATAATCATTTTAAGACAAACAGTCTCTTGATTTGAATTTCATTTTTGTTAATGATTAAAGAAAATTTTAGGAGGAAAAATGAAATTTTTTATTTCTTTAATTACTACTTCTTTATTGTTTTTTTCAGGCAGTCTTCTTGCAGGATCGCATGCGAAAACAATAATGTTAAGTACTAAAGGACCAGGTGCTGGAAACCCTTTTTGGGCTTCAGTAGAAGCTGGTGCAAAAGATGCTGCTGAAGAGTTTGGCGTAAACCTAATCATCCTTTCACCACCACAAGAAAGTGATGTTATGGCTCAAGTAGCACAAATCGAAGACCAAATTGCAAAAGGTGTAGACGGTATCGCAATCGCACCAACTGACCCTAACGCAGTTGCGCCAATTCTTGATGACGCAATAGCTTCAGGTGTTCCAGTTGTATACATTGATACTGATGGAATTAATGAAGGTGTAACTTTCATTGGAACAAACAATATCAATGGCGCTGCTTTAGCTGCTCAATATATTTGTGATAATGTTCCAAGTGGTTCTGATGTTGCAATTCTTCAAGGAATGATTACTCAAACTACTGGTCAGCATAGAGCTGAAGGATCTCATAAAGGTCTTGAAGCTTGTGGCATGAATATCGTTGCTGAACTTCCAGCAGACTGGGATACTGCAAAAGGTATGTCAGTAACTGAAGATATCATCACTGGTAACCCAAATCTTAAAGCAATTTTTGCTTCTAACGACAACATGGGTCTTGGTGCTATTCAAGCATTAAAAAATGCTGATATGTTAGATGATGTTGTAGTTGTTGGATTTGATGCTAACCCTGATGCTGCTGCAAGTGTAATGGCTGGTGAAATGTCAGCTACTATTGCTCAATTCTCATATAACATGGGATACATGGGTGTAGAAAATGCACTTAAATTAGCTAATGGTGAAAGTATTCCTGATAATATCGATACTGGAACTGTATTAGTTACAAAAGAAAACGCTTCAGACTTTATGTAGGTCAAAGCCAAAAATTAATTTAAAAGGCCGTAATTTTTACGGCCTTTTTTTTTACTATTCCATTTTTTACAATTGATTTATAGAAACATGTTATGAAAAATATAGGACTTATTGGCTGTGGAAATATTGCAGAGACTTATTTTCGAGCTCAGGAATATTTTAATAATATAAATTTTGTAGCTTGTGCAGATATAAATTTGGATGCAGCTAAAAAAACAGCTGAGCAGTATAATATTATCCCTCTATCTGTTGATGAAATTTTAAATGATAAAAATGTAGATATAATTCTTAATCTTACAATTCCTCAAGCGCATTATGAAATTTCAAAAAGAGCTTTAGAGGCAAATAAACATGTTTATTGTGAAAAACCTATGAGTGTAAAATTTGATGATGCTAAAGATTTATTAAACATAGCAAGTAAAAAAAGTTTGTACATTGGTAATGCACCAGATACCTTTTTAGGTGGTGGAGGACAGCAAGCAAGAAAAATAATAGATAATAATGAAGTAGGTCAAATACTTACTGGAAACTTTATTTTTGCATTTCCTGGCGTTCAAGATTTTCATCCTAATCCGGAATCTTGGTTTCAAGAAGGAGGTGGACCAGTTATTGATATGGGTCCTTATTTTTTTACAACACTTGTTAATTTGCTTGGCCCAGCAAAAAATATAAGAGGAAGAGGAGCAAAATTTTTCGAAAAAAGGAAATACAAAGCTGGCCCAAAAAAAGGACAAACATTTAATGTTGATATACCAACATCATATATGTTTAATATTGAGTTTCAAAATAGGGCAATTGTTCAAGGCTTTATATCTTTTGATGTTTTAAATCATAGACGAAACCATATGGAATTATATGGCTCCAAAGGATCAATAGTGGTCCCAGATCCAAATATGTTTGGTGGCCCAGTTTCTGTATCAGGTGAATTTGGCTCTGAATGGGAAGATATTAGTGTTGAAGATAAGCCATTAGGAAAAACTAATATTATTAACCATAGTGGGAGAAGCAACGAGGCTTCTGAACAAGCAAACTATAGAGGTATTGGATTGGCTGAAATGATAGATGCAATTGAAAATAATAGAAAGCATCGATGTAATGGCGATCTAGCACTTCATGTATTGGACATAATTGAATGCGCGATGATTTCTTCTATTTATAAGGTTGAAGTGGAACTAAGGACATCATGTCAGAAACCTGAACCAATGCATGATGATTTTGTAAAATACATTCTCAAAAAATAATTGTTTTCTATTTTTGTTAATGTAGGTAATAGAATTAGAGTGTTTTAAAACTACTTATATAAAAGATGAAGCAACTTGATATTGATAACTGGTATAAATGTAAGATCGATAAAAAAGTCTACAAGCAATTAACAAAAAGATCAGATTACCAGGGATTAAAACATGTTTTTACATGGTTGTTTTTTCTATTTTTATCAGGATATTTAGCCTGCATAAGTTGGGGAACTTGGTGGGCTGTTCCAGCATTTCTTATTTACGGAAATATATTCATGGCATGCAACCCTGTTTGGCATGAATGCGGACATAGAACTGCATTTAAGACTAGGTGGTTAAATGAATTATTTTACCATGTAGGTTCATTTATGTATAATTTTGAACCAATAAGATGGAGATGGAGTCATTTTCATCATCATAGTTATACTCTCCATACAGATCCATACGACTATGAAGTTCAGGTTACAAAACCAACTGATCTTTTTTATGTTTTATTAATGCATCTACCTGGTGGTAACTTATTGTTAATATTTAAGGGAATACTCTCATTTCACTGGGAAACCATTAAGCATGCAGTTGGCATTACCACACCTGTTATGAAAGATTGTATTCCAGAAAGTGAAAGATCAAAATGTAGATTTTACTCAAGATTACACATATCAATCTGGCTTCTTATAATCGCTTTTTCAGTTTATATTTCTAGTTGGTTACCAGTAATGCTAATATTACTTCCTTTCGTTTATGGAACCACGCTCAGAAATATGTTTGATTTTGTACAACACGCGGGTTTAGCCAATGATGTTACTGATCATCGTTTATGTGTTAGAACAGTTAAGTTAAACCCTGTTTTTAGTTTTTTATATTGGCATATGGAATATCATTTGGAGCACCACATGTTTCCTATGGTTCCATCATACAATTTGAAAAAACTTCATAACTTAATTAAAGACCAACTTCCTGAGCCTAAAAATGGCTTAATTGACGCATATAAAGAAATTATACCTGCAATAATAAAACAATCTAAAGATCCATCCTATAAAATTCCTGTAAAAATACCGCAAACAATTTAAATTTGCTAAAACACACTTTTTTTAACCTAGAGAAAATACAGTTTCGATATTAAAAAAACCCTTTTTTAATTAGATTTTTTCATGTTAACATTACTTATATTTAATTCAAAAGGGAGGAATTATGAGAATAGTATCTAGTTTATTAATCGCTGCTTTCCTTACTGTTTCTACGGCTGTAGTAGCAAAGCCTTTATACATGTTTATTACTCACGCATCTGTTGGTGCTGCAAGTAGTGTATTCTGGCAAGCTGTTAAAAACGGTATGGAAGACGCTTGTGAACTTTATGACGCTGATTGTCAGATGGTATATCTACAATCAGAAGATGGAAACATCGGTGAGGAAATTGCTAACTTCAACGCTGCTATAGCTGCAGGTGCTGACGGTATTGCAACAACAATATACGATGAAACTACTTGGGATGATCCAGTAAAAGATGCTTTAGCTCAAGGTATTAATGTAATTTCATTTAATATTGATGATGCAAATAGTCCTAACGAAAGACAAGCATATATTGGACAAAGCTTAAGAACAGCTGGTTACAATTTAATGGTAGATCTTAACAAAAGATTTTTACCTCAAGAAGGACCTATGCATATTTTAATAGGTGTTAATGCACCTGGTCAAGTATGGTCTGAAATGAGAACTAGTGGTGAAGAAGATTGGATCAAGGAATTTGCTGCTGCAAATCCTGACAGAGATATAACATATGAAAAACTTGATGTTGGATACGCTGAAGATGTTATGAACAGAGCTTCTGCATATATTTTAGCTAATCCTCAAACTAATGTTTATGTTTCTTCTGGATTATGGGGACCAGACCTTGCAATAGCTTTGGAAGAAAACGGATATAATAAAGGCGATGTAATCATCGGTGGTTTTGACGTTGTTCCAAGTGTTGTTGAGTGTCTAAAAGAAGGATGGTGTCATGCTACTGTTGATCAGCAACCATATCTTCAAGGATATTTACCTGTTGTTCAATTCTTTTTAAGAGATAAATATGGATTAGGAAACTGGAGTGTAGACACTGGTGCACTAATGCTTCATGCTGAAGACATGGCAGCTCTTGAAGAATATTCAAAAATGGGAGTAAGATAATTAACTCCTTAAATTTAATTTTTCAGGGGCAAGAATTTCTTGCCCCTGAACTAAAAATATTTATATTTCAAAAAAGTTTATGAACATTAGAAAATACTTTAAGTACGTAGCATCAAGACCCGAGTTTGCAGCACTTACTATTTTTATTGTAATTGCGATAACATTTTACATTATTAATGAAAATTTTTTAAATTTTAGAAATCTAAGGGTCTTACTTACCATATCTCCAGAAATTGCTCTGATTGCAATGGGCGCAACAATTCTAATGGTGTCTGGAGAGTTTGATCTTTCCGTAGGTTCGGTCTTCGCACTAAGCGGAGTAGTGATGGTTGTTCTGACCAATGAAGGTGTAAATGCTCATCTTGCATTTACGATTGCACTTCTTATGTGCCTCGCTATTGGATATATAAATGCAATAATTACAATTAAATTTGGAATACCATCATTTATTGCCACTCTTGGAACAATGTTTATGGTAAGAAGTGTAGCAATTGTTATTGTAAAAGCTGACTTCCCAACTTTTCCAATGGAAGAGATGTATTACTTAAGAGCAATTTTCGCTAATCCAATTCCAGGAACAATATTTAGAATGTCTTTTATTTGGTTTGTTTTAATTACTCTTCTTCTCATATTTTATCTTCACAGATCCAATTATGGGAACTGGTGTTATTCAACTGGAGCAAATCAAGCTGCTGCCAAAGCGATGGGTGTGAATACTGATAATGTTAAAATACGTAATTTTATACTTTGTTCTTTTCTTGCTGGTCTAGCTGGTATCTTTATGGTTTTAAGAACAAGAGCAGCGTTTCCTTCTGTTGGTGTGGGTTATGAACTTCAAGCCATCGCCGCTTCAGTAATAGGTGGTGCATCATTATTTGGTGGAATTGGAACTGTATTTGGAGCACTAGTAGGTGCATTCTTATTAAAATTTTTGGATAATGGTCTTGTAATGGCAAGACTTGACGTAAACTGGTTTAGATTTGCTGTAGGTACACTTTTGATTTTTGCTGTTGTATCGAATACAAATCTTAGAAGAATTGCAAATAAAATGAGGGAATGATCAAATACGTATGAGTGAATCAATTATTAAATGTGAAGGCTTAAATAAATGGTATGGTAGCATACAAGCACTTAAAGATGTGTCTATTGATATTAAGAAAGGCGAATCTGTTGGCCTCGTAGGTGATAATGGCGCAGGTAAATCTACATTTATTAAAATTCTATCTGGTGTTCATCAAGCTGATAGTGGGAACATTTATTTTGATGGCAATCTTGTTAAGATTAACGATGCAAAAGATTCTATGAAATTGGGCATAGAAACAATATACCAAGATAGTGCGCTAGCACCAACTTTAAGTATAGCTAGAAATCTATTCGTAGGTAGAGAACCTCTTACATTAAAATTAGGTTCACTAGGACTCCTTGATAGAGAAAAAATGGCTAAAGAATCTTTAGAAGCAATAAAGAGAGTTGAATTAGATCTAAGATCTGGTGATGAATTAGTTGAGAACCTCTCAGGGGGTGAACGTCAAGGTGTTGTTATTGCTAGAGCTTTATACTTTAGAACAAAAGTTCTAATTATGGATGAACCGACAAATCACCTATCTGTTAAAGAAACAGAAAAAGTTTTGCGTTGGATTGAAAAGCTTAAAGCTGAAGGTACCACTTGTATTTTTATTACTCACAACCTTCATCATGTTTATCCTGTTAGTGATCGACTAGTTGTATTTGCTAGAGGTGAAAAAATTGCAGATGTACAAAAGAAAGATACCTCCATTGAGGAACTGACAAAAATGATTGTCCATGACTAAAATTGCACTATGTATAATAAATGAGTTCAATTAAAGTAGAAGAAATCGACAAAATTGAATTAAGTCATAAAGATTGGTGGCAACCGAAAATTGACAAGAAAGTATATAAACAACTTTGTCAAAGAAGTGATGCTAAAGCTTGGTTTCACACTATACTTTATTTTGGTGTATTGTTTATTACAGGACTGATCGCAATATATTCTTGGGGCACATGGTATGCAATTCCTGCCTTTATTTTATATGGGTCTGTCTATGCCTGTAGTAACGCTAGGTGGCATGAATATGGTCACCGCACTGTTTTTAAATCTAGAAAATTAAACGACTTTTTTTATTACATTAGTTCTTTTATTGCTTTTTTTGAACCTATTTCTTGGAGATGGAGTCATGCTAACCATCATAGTAAAACTCGATATTTAGATCTTGATTTAGAAATTGCTGACCCAAGACCAACTAATTTAAGAATTTTATTTTTTACTGAGTTTTTTGGATACTATAGAGTTAAAGCTGAACTTCAAAAAATATTCAAACATAGTTTTAGAATATTCACATCGCAGAATTCCTTTAGTGATGAAGAAGCAAAAATTAGTGTAGCAGACTTAGTTCCTGATAGAGAAAAAAATAAAATGGTTTGGTCAAGTAGAATTTTTTTAGGTATGATTTTTTTAACAATTGCCCTATCTATTATTCTGCAGAGCTTTCTTCCACTTCTATTAATTATAACCCCACAAATTTATGGTGGACCTTTATTATGGATTTTAGCTTTTCCTCAACACGCAGCAATGAAATTTGATAGTCATGATCATCGTGAAACAACAAGAACAGTAATTTTAGGACCAATTTTAGGAACTTTTTTTTATGCAAATATGCAATACCATATTGAGCATCATTCATGTCCGCAAATACCATTTTATAACTTGCCTAAATTTCATGAATTAATAAAGGATCAACTACCTGAACCAAACAAGGGTTTAGTTGATGCATATCTAGAAATCATCCCAGCTGTTATCAAACAAGCAAAAGATCCTAACTACGAAATAAAAAAATTTATTCCAGCCTAACTAAAATTAATTTATCTTTTTTCTAAATTATTCAAAAATTTATCCAGTTCATCTTCAGCGATTTCTACAATATTTTTTTTCTCTGGAAATGCTCCATTTTGGACATCATTATAAAATTCCTGAAATGCATTTTCTCTTTCTCTTTGAAGTTTTTTATATTCTTTTTGAAAGTCTCTATAAACTTTTGCATGTCGTGGAATATGTCCTTCAGTAAGACCAAGAATATCACAACCAAATAAGAATTCTGCATCACACCCTGGTCCACTTCCCATTGAGACTACCGTTGGTTCAACTTTTTTTGTAATTGCTTCAGCTACTTTGTATGGAACGCATTCCATTTCTATAGCTACCCCCCCTGCATCTTGTATTTTTAAACATTGATCATAAATCATCATTGCTTCATTTGAATTTTTACCAACGGCTTTAAAGCCACCTGTCCAAGTTCTTCTACTTGGCACTAAACCTACATGTCCTAATCCAGGTATACCTTCTTTATATAATCCTCTTATAAGTTCAAAATTATTATGACAATAAAACATATCAATACCATACTCCAACGCTTTAAATGCCACTCGAGTAGCTTCAATTAAACCACTATATAATGTGTCTGCAGCACCCCAATGCATAAATGCATTTGGTGCAGTTTTTCTAATTTCAATTATTTCTTCAAATTCTGGATGATTGTCTGGATTTAGATATACACCTGGTGATCCTGTCGCTAACATCTCAAAACCCACCTTATGTGCAGCCTTTGCTTCATCTACATTTTTAACCAAAATACTAACTAATTTCTTTTTTCCTTTTAAATCTCTTAAATCTTTTACCGTTATTTTTTTGTTCATATCTCTAAATTAATAATAAAAAAGTTAATTTTTACTTTTACATTTTTTAATTTCAATTATGATAAATATTATTAGGAGAAACTATGATAAGTCAAGACCATGTTGATCAATATAATGATGAAGGCTACACTATTGTTGAAAATTTATTTTCAATGGAAGAATTACGACCTGTTCTTAATGAGTTTGATGATATTGTTGATGAATATGCTGAAAAAGCATTTAGTGCTGGTAAGATAACAAATAAACATTCTGATAAAGATGTTTTTAAAAGGCTTGCAGCACTCGAAAAAGATTTCAAAGGATCATCTGTACTAATCCATACAAAAGGACAACTTAGACCAGAGTTAGCAAAACTTTGGGCTTCACCAAAACTATTAGATATTGTTGAAAACTGGGTAGGAAAAGATATTTCAGGACATCCTGTTTGGAATATTCGTTCTAAAACACCTCAAACAGCAAGAATGACAGTTCCTTGGCACCAGGACTCTGCTTATTTAAAAGATGGTGCAGAAAAAACTACTCAGCCAGCTGCATGGATTCCTTTTTTAGATGTTAATAAAAACAATGGTTGTATGCAAGTTGTGAGAGGTGGTCACAAACCTGAGAGAGTACTAAATCATAAACTTGAGAAGAAAGATGGTTCAGTAAAAGATTCATGGTATTTATTTATAGAAGAACAAGATATTCCTGAAGAGGATGTAATAACATGTGAAATGAAAGCAGGCTCAGTTTTATTTCTACACCAACTTGTTCCTCATAGATCTTTAGAAAATTTTTCAGAAGATGTTAGATGGAGTGTAGATTTAAGATTTCAAAATCCTAAGGATGAGGCTGGTTTTCATACAGGTTTAGTGGACCCAATAATAATGCGAAAATCTGATGATAGTAGTTATAGACCTGATTGGAATGCTTGGTTTAAGGGAGTTGAAGAAGATCATAAGAAATTTAGAGGTTTATCTAAAAAAGATGAGTTTGATTCTACAGTAAATGGATCATGGTTAGACCGCTGGGATAAATAGATAGATCCTAGCTTAATTTTAAACGGTTTAGCATTTTTTGGTGTGACTCATCCGATCCATCGTGCATGGTACCAAACCATTTATCTAAGTAATTAGAGGTGTCGCCACTATAATTACATTCAAAGTATTTGTGATGCAAATAATGGAAATAAGTTCCTGTATGTAAATGCATTCCATTTTTAAAAACTATCTTATCAAAACCACTGTGACCTGCGTGAGGAGCAATCCCTGCATGGAAAATATGCCATAGCGCAATAAGAGGATGTGATGGGATAATCCAATGAATTAAAATACCTGAAAAATAAATTACATGCTCTACTGGATGCATTGCTAAACCTGACCATGGACCTGGATTGACGTTATGGTGATGAACTTTATGAGCGATTTTATAAAAAAATTTAGTATGTAAAAGTCTGTGAGTTAAATAAAAATGTATATCTCTAATTATTGGTACTAAAAAGAATAAAACAAGTAAATAAATAGGATATTGTTCCCAAGATATTAAAGTTATGTAATTATTAGCAAAAGACCAAAAAGTAAAATATTCATAAATTGACCATATAGGAATCCCACTTAAGAAAACCCAAATCATATTATCTTTCGTTTGATCTTTAAAAAGAAACTTAGAATTTTTTTCTAGGAACTTTGCATTATATTTAAAATTATTTTTTTGATTTTTTTTAATATAAAAATGTAAATGAAAGAAACCAGCATATATAAAAACAATCATGCTATTTCTAAGAAAAATATATCCTAAAGTATACAGATTAACTTCTTTGAATTCATCAAGCGAAGGAGTGAGTAAAAACCAAACTACTAAAGTAATTATTGCCCATATAAACTGCATAGGAAAAATATATCCATTCCAACCAAAAATCCATTTTAGTAATTTCAATGGCTGAAAAGGAATTATGAATCTAGGCATTGGAATTATTCTATCATTTGGTTTCCAGTTACCCTTTTTGTCGCGTTTACCAAAATTGTTATCAGTAATCATAATTATTTGTATTTTTTGTTTCGTATCACAAGAGTATACTTAATAAAATTATTGAAAAATATAAATAAATCAATATTTTTATAACATGCATATAAATTTAGATGATTGGTACAAACCTCAGCTTGATAAAAAAAAATTGAAAGAATTAAGCAGGAGAAGTGATTTACCAGGATTAATACATTTTTTTCTCTATTTCTTATTCTTATTTATTTCTGGCTATCTAGCATATCTCACCTGGGGTACAGTTTGGACCCTATTTTTCTTTTTCATATATGGAACGATTTATGCATTCAGTGTAGCAAACTGGCATGAGACAGTTCACAGGACAGCTTTTAAAACTAGATGGATAAATGAGTTTTTCTATCATATTAGTTCGTTTATGTGTGACTTTGAAGGTTTCAGATGGCGTTGGAGTCATACTTTTCACCATTCAAAAACTCTTCAAACTGAAGATGATTATGATCATGAAATACAAGTTTCTAGGCCAATAGAGCTATTTGCTTTTTTCTTAAATTTTATTCCTTTAACAGATTTATTATATCCGCATAAACTTATTAAGTTTGAAGTGTTAAAACATGCATTTGGAAAGTTTACACCTGTGATTGATATTACAGCACCAAAAGAAGAAAAGAAAAAAATTCTTTGGAATTCACGATTATATGTCTTTATTTGGTTTTTAGTATTTGCTTATTCGTTTTACATCGGTTCAATTTTGCCAATACTTTATATAATTATACCTACTTATATCGGTAAACCAATCTGGTTTGCTGTTAATGTTACGCAACATTTAGCTGCAAAAGTTGATACTAAAGATCATCGTTTAAGTACTTATTCAGTTAGAATAAATCCTATTTTAAGTTTTTTATATTGGCATATGGAGTACCATTTAGAGCATCACATGTATCCAATGGTACCATCTTATAATTTAAAAAAACTTCGCAAAGAAATTGACTCAGAGTTACCTAAACCTTTTACTAGTCTTTTTGATTTTTATAGAAAAGTTTTACCTTCAGTAGTAGCTTTAGCAACTAATCCAGATAAATACTATAAAGTAAAACTTAATAATTAGATTTACCAAGTTCCCGAATTTTCCATAGACTTCCATGGTTCCTGAACTTGAAGTGCTTCGCCCTCTTGTAAAATTTCTAAAGATATTCCATCTGGTGACCGAATAAATGCCATATGTCCATCGCGAGGTGGTCTATTTATTGTAACACCATTATTCATCAACTTTTCACACACTTCATAAATATTTTTGACACTATATGCAAGATGACCAAAGTTTCTTCCACCAGTATATTCTTCTGGGTCCCAATTATATGTTAATTCGAGTAGTCCAGTTTTTTCATCACTATTTTCTGCACCTAGAAATATAAGAGTAAAGCGACCTTTTTCATTTTCTACTCTTCTAACTTCTTTTAAACCCAACTTATTGCAATAAAAGTCTAGTGACTCTTCGATATTTTTAACTCTAACCATAGTATGTAAATATTTCATTTTTATAATCCTATATTATTTTGTATTTGTAGTAAAAAAAACATAATGTAATTTAGATTATATGAAAACTGTTTTTTTACTTTTTGATTCATTAAATAAAAGAATGTTAAATTCTTATGGTGGAAAATATATTGAAACACCAAATTTTAATAGATTAGCAAAAAAATCAGTTCAATTTAATAATCATTATATAGGAAGTATGCCATGTATGCCTGCCAGACGTGATATGCATTCAGGACGACTAAGCTTCCTTCATCGCGCATGGGGACCTTTAGAACCATTTGATAATTCATTTCCAGAAATGTTGAGACTTAATAATACATATACTCACCTAGTAACTGATCACTATCATTACTTTGAAGATGGTGGGGCAACTTATCATAATAGGTTTAATTCATGGGATTTTATTCGAGGACAAGAGAGTGATCCTTGGAAAGCAATGGTTCAACCTCCACTTGAAAAACTGAGAGAAAAATATCATCAATCACAATTCAATTTAAGTGATAGGGAGGGAAAATATTATAATTATGTAATAAACAGTGAATTTATCAAAGATGAGAAAGACTTTCCATCAGTGAAATGTTTTCAATCAGGATTAGATTTCTTAAATATAAATAAAGATGCTGATAATTGGTTTCTACAGTTGGAGACATTTGATCCACATGAACCCTTTTTTGCCCCTGAAAGATTCAGAGAAAAACTTAAAACAAATTATAGAGGACCAAGATTAGATTGGCCTCAATATGATAAAGTAAAGGAAAATGATGAAGAGGTTGCAGAATTAAAAGCAAACTATTTAGCTCTAATAGGATTATGTGATTATTTGTTAGGAACAGTATTAGATTTTTTTGATTCAAATAATCTCTGGGAAAATACAGCATTAATTTTAACGACAGATCATGGCTTTATGCTAGGTGAGCATGATTGGTGGGCAAAAAACAGAATGCCATTGTATAATGAGATAGCTAATATTCCACTTTATTTTTCTCATCCTGATTTCAAAAAGTATAACGGTGAACAAAGAAATGTCGTAACTCAAAATATTGATCTAATGCCAACCTTTATGACAATGCACGGTCATGAAATCCCAAAAGAAGTAAAAGGAAAATCAATTTTAAATTTTTTAGATAAAGATAATGAAAGTGATTATTGTGCATTATATGGATATTGGGGTGGTGGCATTAATATTTCAGATGGTAAATATACCTATTTTCATTATCCAGAAAATTTTAATCAATATGATAGAACTAGATATCAATACACCTTAATGCCAACCAATATGAGACAATTTTTTTCGAATGAAGAATTGCAAACAGCAACTATGCACAAACCATTTAATTTCACTAAAAATATTCCAGTAATGAAGGTAAATAAAATATTAAAAAAGACTGATCCACATGTGACATTAGTGGATACAAAAAGTGCTCTTTATAACCTAAAGGAAGATCCAGGACAATTAAATCAATTACATGATAATGATTTAATTTGTCGATATAAAGATCTCATGTTGAAAGAAATAAAATTATATGATCCACCAGAGGAATTGTTAAAGAATTATTTTAAAGAAAACTAATTAACCAAAAGAGAAAAAGTCTCAGTTCTTTATTTAAAATTTCTTTTATCACCTTTTAATGGCACAACATCGCAAGTTTGCTGATACCATGAAAGCATTTTCTCTTTTAAGTTTTTAAGCTCTGATGCATATTGTTGATCATAAATAACATTATGTATCTCTCCTGGATCATCAATTAAATTATAGAGCTCATCTTTTTCGTAAGTTCTTCTAATATATTTAAATTTTTTATTTCTGCACATAGTTGCTTTAGTATGCATTAAAATTTTATCCTCATTACTCTGTAAATTTACTCTTGGATAATATAAACTATTAGGTAAATTTAAACTTTGTCTTTCACTAGCTTGTTTTTCTAATTTAAGTCTTCCACCTTCTGCAAAAACTTCTTCTCTATGATTATTGGTTTTCTGTTCAATAAAATTTTTAATACTTTTGCCAAAATGCCAATAGGAAGGTTCAATATTACTGTAATCATATATTGTTCCTGCAATATCAATTAACTCAATCATTGTATCGCTTACACCATTTAATGTATTCTCACTTTTTGGTGGCTTAATTATAAGAGGAACATTCGTAAGACAGTCTTGAAAGGTGTTTTGTGTTTTTTCAACTAGATTATAATCACCTGTAAAGTCACCATGATCAGATAAAAATATTATTAAAGTATTATCATACAAATTATATTCTTTAAGTTGATTGACTAAAAGTCCAAATTGATAATCTACTCTTGCACACATACCAAGATACACCGCTCGCAATTCATTCCAACGTTCATCAGTCCAATCTTGCATTCTTTGTCCATCTATTATTCCTTTTAAAATACTCGGCTTGTCTTCCAATGTTTTGTATTGATATCTGTTAGGTATTACACTCCGATCAATTGAAGAGAACCATGGATCTTCAACACAGTAAGGGGGATGAGGATAACTAAGTGGTAGAAATAAACAAAATGGTTTTTCTTTTTTATAATCTTTTATAAAATCTAATGCTCCATAAACCATGGACCAATCATTATCGAAATAAATATCTTTGTCTTTTTTATCTAATTTTCCTTTAAAGAAACTATAATAATTATCTCCATCTTCGGGACCTCTCCATGACAGGTCTCCACTGTGAGTTCCAGGTTGTTGAGTGTAACCCCATTTTTGAAAATCTCTATCAGCTGGTTCAAAATAAGTATCACAATGATTGTGATAACCCTCTTGTCCTGCTATTAAATCATTTTTTCCACCCCACCAAATAAAGTAATCTTTCTTTTTTAGTTCTGATAAAATACTGGAATCTCCTTGATCAGTATGTAACATATAATGCATTGTTCTGTGACCATGCACATGCGGATACCAGCCAGTCATAAATGAGCAACGACTTGGTGTACAAACTGTTGCTTGGCAAAAAGCATTCTTAAAAGCAACCGCGTCTTCTTTAATTATACTATCTAAGTTAGGAGTTTGTGTACCTGGGTAACCAAGATATCCAAGCATATCTCCTCTCCATTGATCTGGATTAAATATTAATATGTTTGGTTTATTCTTCATTAAAAATTTTTTCTAATCATACAGAATAAATACTTAGATCTAAGCTAAAAATTTGCCTTTTTAAGTTTAAAATATATTGTTGTACATTTAAACAGTGGTTCAGTTAAAGAATAATTTATAGGTGATTTATGAAAGTTGGGATTATTGGATGTGGAAATATTGCTGATATATATTTTAGTAATTCCCAAAAATATTTTAATAATTTTCAAATAGTTGCATGTGCTGATATTAAAAATGAAGCTGCTAAAAATTATGCAGAAAAGTATGATGTAGAACAATTATCTGTAGATCAGATATTATCTAATAAAGAAATCGAATTAATTATAAATTTAACTATTCCAGATGTTCACTTTGAAGTTTCAAAATCAATTCTTGAATCTGGTAAACATTCTTATTCAGAAAAGCCACTTTCTATAAAATTTGAACATGGTGAAGAGTTGGTCAATTTAGGTAATTCAAAAGGTTTACATGTTGGTTGTGCCCCAGATACTTTTCTTGGTGCTGGTATACAGCAGGCAAAAAAACTTATTGATAGTAATGAAATAGGTCAAATAAATCTAGGCAGTATCTCAATGGGTGTGGCTGGACATGAAATTTGGCATCCAAATCCAGATTTTTTTTATAAACATGGAGGTGGTCCAATTCTTGATATGGGGCCATATTATTTCACAGCTTTAGTAAACTTACTCGGTCCAGCAAAAAATGTTTTTACGCAATCAAGAACAGTTTATCAAAAAAGAGTTGTTGGAAGTGGTGATAGACAAGGACAAGAAATAGAAGTTGAAATCCCAACAACATTAGTTTCACAAATAGAATTTCAGAATGGGGCATTAATAGATTCATTTTTTTCTTTTGATATTTGGAAACACAGTAAAAATCACATTGAGCTATATGGTGATAAAGGTTCAATAAATATTCCTGATCCCAATATGTTTGGTGGTGATATTCTTGTTTGTAAATCAAAAAATGGAGATTGGAAAAATATTGACACCAAGAATAACAATTTAGGGAAAATAAATATCAAAAATAACTCTGAAAAAGCAAATGAGCCAGCAGGTATTGCTAACTATAGAGGTATAGGTGTAAGCGAAACAGTTGATGCAATAAAAAAAAATCGTTTAAATAGATGTAGTGGAGAATTAAGTCTTCACGTTTTAGATATACTAGATAGTATTATTAAATCATCAAAAGAAAATAAAAAAATAGAACTTAGAAGTACTATTAAAAATTTAAATTACTTCTCTGAAGATGAGATTAGTAATTTATTAAAGTGAAAGGAATAAAATGAAAAAAGCTTTAATAGTTTATGGAGGTTGGCCAGGACATGAGCCTGAAAAATGTACTGAAATAATTAAAGGTATGCTGGAGCCTGAAGGATATGAGGTAAGAGCAGAATATCAAACTTCTGCATTTGCAGAAGATTATGTCCACGAAATGGATCTGCTTATACCTATAGTGACTATGGCCTTTCATTTTGATCCAAGAGGAGAAATAAAAAAAACCGCTGTTAATAATGTTATTAAAGCTGTTCACAGTGGTTGCGGTCTTGCTGGTCATCATGGAGGAATGTGTGATGCATTTAGACAGTCAATTGATTGGCAGTTCCTAACTGGCGGTCAATGGGTAAGTCACCCAAATGGCATCCATGATTATAGAGTAAATATAACAAAAAAAGATGATCCAATTATGGAAGGTATTGAAGATTTTGATTATCATTCAGAGCAATATTATATGCATGTGGATCCATTAAATGAAGTATTAGCAACGACAACTTTTAAAGGTAACGAACTTTGGAAGCTTGAACAAGAACCTGGTTCATCAAGTGGTGATGCATATACAACAGAATGGTTAAAGGATGTAGAAATGCCAGTTGCTTGGAAAAGACGAATTGGAAAAGGAAAAATTTTTTATATTTCCCTTGGTCATTTTGCACATGAACTAAACCATCCACAAATGAATAAAATTTATAAACGTGGTTTACTTTGGGCATCAAGATAGAGTAATATAATTTAGAAAATCATATGACAGAATATTTTAGTAAAATACCAGAGATTAAATTTGAAGGCGAAGAAAGTACAAATCCATTTGCTTTTAAGTTTTATGATGAATCTAAAAAAGTTTTAGGCAAGTCTATGAAAGAGCATTTAAGGTTTGCTACTTGCTATTGGCATACATTTACTTGGCCAGGTCTAGATCCGTTTGGCGGTCAAACATTTGATAGACCTTGGATGCAAGCAGGTGATGAAATGAAAATGGCTAAAATGAAACTTGATGCTGCATTTGATTTTTTCACTAAAATAAAAACACCTTTTTTCTGCTTTCACGATAGAGATATTTCTCCTGAAGGTTCAAATTATGCTGAGACACAAAAAAATTTCTTTCATATTATAGATTTAATGGAACAAAAAATTAATGACTCAGGAATGAAATTACTTTGGGGAACAGCAAATGCTTTTTCACATAAAAGATATATGAGTGGTGCTTCTACCAATCCAGACCCAGAAGTTTTTGCATATAAGGCTGCACAAGTAAAAGATTGTATGGATGCAACAATGAGATTGGGAGGTCAAAACTACGTTCTTTGGGGTGGAAGAGAAGGATACGAAACTATTCTTAATACTGACATGACTAAGGAAACAGCTAATCTTCAAAGATTTTTAGAATTAGTCGTTAATTATAAACACAAGATAGGATTTAAAGGTCAAATTTTATTGGAACCAAAACCTCATGAACCAACTAAACATCAATATGATTTTGATTCTGCAACTTGCTTAGCTTTTTTACGAAAGGCAGGTTTAGAAAATGAGATAAAATTAAATGTTGAAGTTAATCATGCAACTTTATCTGGTCATAATTTTGAACATGAAATTGCTTATGCAACTTCTAACAGTGCCTTAGGAAGTATTGATATTAATAGAGGTGATACTTTAATAGGTTGGGATACAGATCAATTCCCAAATAATCCTGCTGACTTAATTATGTCATTTTATTTTATTTTTAAGAATGGCGGTTTAGGCCAAGGAGGTATGAACTTTGATGCAAAAATAAGAAGACAATCTATTGATGCTGAAGATTTATTTCATGCCCACATTGGGGGTATGGATGTTTGTGCAAAAACACTTATTGCTGTTGAAAAATTATTAAATGATAATGTTATTCCTAAGTTTATTGAAGATAGATATGAAGACTGGAATAAAAATTTGGGCCAGTTTATTCATAATAAAGATACTGGATTAGATGATATAAATAAAAAAGTAATCGATGATAATATTGAACCAGAACCTCGTTCAGGAAGACAAGAATATCTGGAAAATATCTTAAATAAATATTTGTAGTTACTAGCCATAAGTTTCTATACTAATTGATTTATAAATATTATGAAAATTTATAAATTAGATACAGCTTCGGATTTTGAAAAATTAAACCTTTGTCTCGCGATAGGTAATTTTGATGGAATACATAAAGGGCACCAAGAAATAATAAAAAAAATTAAGGAGATTGCATCAAACAATAATTTATTATCTTCTATAATGAGTTTTAATCCTCATCCTCGTGTTTACTTTAATCAAATTAATGAGCCTTTTAATATTTATACTCAAAGCAATAAAATAAATTTTCTTGAAAGATTGGGTTTAGACATATTTATAGATTTTTCTTTTGATAACAATCTATCAATATTATCAGCTGATGATTTTGTAACTAAAATTCTTATTGATAAATTAAATATTAAATACTTAGTTATAGGTACTGACTTTAAGTTTGGAAAAGACAGAAAAGGTAATTTTAAAACATTAGAAAAGTACGCTGAAAAAAATAATTTTAATATTCATTTAATTGACCCTATTATGCTTGCTGATAATTCTGATAAATATTCATCTTCAATAATTCGATCAAAAATAAAAGATGGTTATATGGAAGACGTTACAGAATCTTTAGGTAGGCCTTGGCATATGTATGGAACAATAATTGAAGGTGATAAAAGAGCTAGAGAAATCAATTTTCCGACTGCTAATATGATACCAGATCAACACATATTACCAAAAAGAGGTGTTTATTGTGTGGAAGTGCTATTAGAAGGCAAAAAATACAAAGGTGTTTCAAATTTTGGTTTAAGACCAACAATCGATGGTAGTAAACTACTGTTAGAGACACATATGTTTAATTTTAATAAAGAAATATATGGTAAAGAATTGACTGTTGAATTCCTTACATTTATTAGGTCTGAACAAAAATTTAATAATTTTGAAGAATTAACTAAGCAAATCAATAAAGATATAAATAAAGCAAAAGAATATCATCAGCTATAATGGAATATAAAGACACAATTTTTCTTCCCAAAACATCTTTTGAAATGAGAGCTAACCTACCTTCAAAAGAACCTGCAATAATAGAGGAGTGGGATAAAGAAAATATTTTCAAAAAGCTAAGAAAAAAATCTAAAGGAAGAGAAAAATTTGTTCTTCATGACGGTCCACCATATGCAAATGGACATATTCATATGGGGACAGCTTTAAATAAAATTTTAAAAGATGTCATTGTACGAACACAACAAATGGTTGGTAAAGACTCTATTTATGTTCCTGGATGGGATTGTCACGGTCTACCAATTGAATGGAAAATAGAAGAAGAATATAGAAAAAAAGGAAAGAACAAGGATGATGTCCCAACTGTTCAATTTAGAAATGAGTGTAGAGAGTTTGCAGAAAAATGGATCGACATACAAAAAAAAGAATTTAGACGGCTTGGTGTTGAAGGGGATTGGGAAAATCCATATCTCACAATGTCAAATCAAGCAGAAGCACAAATTGTTCGAGAGCTTGGCAAATTTTTACTTGATGAAAGTTTGTATAAAGGAGCAAAACCAGTTCTCTGGTCTGTTGTAGAAAAAACAGCTCTAGCTGACGCTGAAGTTGAATATGAAGATCATACGTCTAACACTATATATGTTAAATTTTTAATTAAAAATTCTACCGATAAAGATTTAATTGATTCTAATATTGTCATTTGGACAACAACTCCTTGGACAATTCCAGGTAACAGAGCTCTGGCTTATGGTAAAGAATTAGATTATTCTCTTATTGTTGTTGAAGAATTAGAAGAAAATAGTTTAGTCAAAAAAAATGATAAATTAATATTTGCATCAGAACTTTTAGAAAGTGTAACTAAAGAAATTGGAATAAAAAAATTTAGTACAAAAAAGAAGTTTAAAGGAGATAATTTATCTTCTTGTGAATGTGAACATCCATTTAAACAATTGGGATACGATTTTATTGTAAAACCATTTCATGGGGATTTTGTAAACTTAGAACAGGGTACAGGAGTTGTACATATAGCTCCTGGACACGGAGATGACGACTATGTTCTAGGTATAGAAAATAATGTTGATATTATCCAGACAGTTCAAGATGATGGAAAATATAATCAACATGCCGTTGGTTTTGAAGGCGAGCATATTTATAAAGTAGATCACAAAATTGCAGATAAATTAGAAGAATTTTCAAAATTATTATTTAAAGGTACTCTTCGTCATAGTTACCCACATTCATGGAGGTCTAAAGCTCCTCTTATTTATAGAAATACTCCACAATGGTTCATTTCCATGGAAAAAAATAATTTAAGAGACATTGCTCTCAAATCAATTGATGAAACTATTTTCTATCCTCCCCAAGGCCAAACAAGGCTTAGATCAATGATTGAAACTAGACCAGATTGGTGTGTATCAAGACAAAGAGTTTGGGGAGTACCTTTGCCATTATTTGTAAATAAAAAAACAGGTCAACCTTTAAGAGATGAAAATATTATCAACAGAATAGCTGATATTTATGAAAAAGAAGGTAGCAATACGTGGTTTACCGAAGATCCACAAAGATTTTTAGGGGATGAATATTCACTTGATGATTATGAACAGGTAAAAGATGTAGTTGAAGTATGGTTTGATAGTGGTTCTACACATGCTTTTTGCTTAGAACAAAGAGAAGATTTGAAATGGCCTGCATCAATGTACTTAGAAGGCAGTGATCAACACAGAGGATGGTTTCATTCATCTCTTTTAGAATCTTCGGGTACTAGAGGCAAAGCACCTTACGAGAGTGTTCTAACACACGGATTTGTTGTTGACGGAAGAGGACGTAAAATGTCTAAATCTTTAGGTAACGTTATTTCTCCAGATGATATATTAAAAAAATATGGTGTAGATATTTTAAGATTGTGGGTCGTTGCTTCTGATTATTATGATGATCTTAAACTTGATAATGCTATTCTACAATCACAAGCTGAGTCTTATAGAAGAATAAGAAATACCTTTCGTTTTTTAATCGGCAATTTAAGTGATTTTACTGAAGAAGAAGCTATTGATGAGAGTGAGTTTCCAGAGTTAGAAAGATATCTTCTACATCGGTTGTGGAAAGTTGATAAAGTCGTTCAAAAATGTGTATCAACATTTAACTTTCACTTGATGTTTACTACACTACTGAACTTTTGTTCAAGTGATCTTTCAGCTTTTTATTTTGATATTAGAAAAGACACAATATATTGTGATAGCAAAGAGTCCGTTCAAAGAAGATCTACTAGAACTCTATTAAATATAATTTTTAATCATTTAGTAAGATGGTTTGCCCCATCTATTTCCTTTACCTCTGAAGAAGCCTGGAAAGCTATGGGAAATAAAGAAAGTATACACCTACAAGATTTTTTACAATGTAAAAATGAATATGAGGATAATCAATTAAATGAAAAATGGAGTTTAATTAAAAATATTAGAAAAGTTGCTACAGGAGCAATTGAAAAAATTAGAGAAGAAAAAATCATTCGCTCAAGTCTTGAGGCACACATAGATATTTTTGTTTCTGCAGAGAGTTATAAAAAACTAGAGAAAGTAATGTTTGATGAAATTACAATTACCTCATCATTTTCTTTGTATGTAATTGACGAAAAATCCAAAGGTTTTTCTATTGAAGATATTTCTGATGTTATCGTTAAAGCTTCAAAGGTAAGTGGAGAAAAGTGTCAAAGATGTTGGAAATATGAGGCAAAGTTAATAAATGATGAAGTTTGTAACAGGTGTAATACTGTAATATTTAAGTGATTAAAACAGCAGTATTTATTTTTTTGATTTTATTAGATTTATTAACAAAATTTTTTATTAAGAATAATTTATTTTTAAATCAATCAATACAAATCAATGAATATTTTGATTTAGTTTATGTTCAGAACTTTGGTGTTTCTTTTGGTTTATTTTCTGGTTATGTTTCTCATTGGATATTAATACTTATAGCCTTAATAGTTGTTATATTAATTTTTTATTTACTTATTAAATCAAATAAACAACTTGAAAAACTGGCTTATTTCTTTGTTATAATTGGGGCTTTGTCAAATATTATTGATAGATTGATAAATAGTTATGTTGTTGATTTTATCTTACTACATTATGAAAATTTTTATTGGCCCGCATTTAATCTAGCAGATATTTATATTACAATTGGAATTATCATGTTAATAATGAGTTTTTTTATAAAATCAAAAACAGTAAAATGAAAAACGTTATTTTTGTAACAATCATTTCCTCAATTTTTCTATGCTCTTGTAATACTATAAGAAGTAGTGCGGGTGTAGAAAGAAAAGTAATAGATGAATACAATGTAGTTGAAAATCCTCCATTAGTAATCCCGCCAAATTTTAATTTACTACCACCTGATCAAATTGAATCAAAAGATATTGATGATACCGATAGTGAGCTTGCAAAGGAAATTCTCTTTGGTCTGGATGAAGAAAGTGATGAAACACCTTCTGAAAATTCTGTTATCGATAATATTTTAAAAGAAACTGAAGCAGATCAAGTAGATAATAGTATCAGGGAAGATCTTGATGGAAACTCAAAAGATGAAATAAGCCAAGATAATACAGATGTTGAAAATGAAAATATAGAAGAGCCAAAAAAGAAGAAAAGATTTTTCTTTTTCAACAGTAAAGAAGAAAATGAAGATGACGAAAAAGGTGAACTTAAAAAGAAAAAAAGATTTTTCTTCTTTTAATTTTATAAATGGAAATAAAATACTTTAATTCAAATTTTGACAAAATTAATCAAAATAAAGATACTGATCAAAGTATAACTAATATAATAGAAAAACTTCCTTCACTTAACATTATTTCAGATAAAAATTTATTAGAAGAAACCATAAAAATTTCAAATCAATTTAAAGAGAAAAAAGAAAAAATAATTGTATTTGGTACAGGAGGTTCAAATTTAGGAGCTAGAGCATTAAATAATATTATTTCCAATAATAAAATTATCTTAGAATTTTATGATAATGTTGACCCTATTAATTTTGAAAAAAATTTTCAAAATATTAATTTTGAGCTAACTGGTTTCTTGGTTATTTCAAAATCGGGTACCACACCAGAGACATTATCGCAATTTTCATGTCTTTATCAAAAGGCAATAGAAGCTAACAAAGTTGAAGATTTTTTTTCAAATACTCTAATCATAACTGAATTTAAAGAATCACCACTTTATAAAATTGCAAAAGATAATAATTGTTTATTATTAGAGCATCATAAAGATGTTGGAGGCAGATATTCTATATTTACCAATGTTGGTATAGTTCCTGCAATCATTTCTGGATTAAATATAGATGAACTTTTTGGTGGAGCATCTGAAGTAATTAATAACATTGATAATTACAAACCTTACAATCTTGGAAGATATTTAACTCAAAAAGAAAATCTAAAATTTACTAATAATGTTTTAATGACATATTCTGATTCACTGTATTTTTTTGGAAAATGGTATCTGCAACTTTGGGCAGAAAGTATTGGAAAAAATAATAAAGGTATTACAGCAATTCATTCAGTAGGGACAACTGATCAGCATAGTCAATTACAACTGTATTTAGATGGACCTAAAGATAAATATTTCACCTTTATCACTACAGATCATTCAAATAAGGGCATAAAAATTAATAATAATATGTTTGAAAATACCGATATTGACTATTTTAAAGATAAAACAATGGGAGATCTAATGGAGGCTGAACAGCGCGCAACCATTGAAACTTTTAAATTAAATAATTTTAGTTTTAGAGAAATCTATATTCCTAAAATAGATGAACAAAACTTAGGTAAATTATTATCATTTAGTATAATAGAAACAATTGCTTCCTGTATGTATTTAGATGTTGATCCTTTCGATCAACCTGCTGTTGAACAAGGTAAAAAACTAACTAAAACTTATTTAAGATAATTTAAAAATATAAATTATTGTTTTACCGTAAGTCTTTTTTTGAAGCAGATTTAAATTTTCTGGAATTACAATATTATCTTTCACACCCGTTTCTAAACCAATCACAGTAGTATTTTTAATTTTACTTGATAAATTTTCTAAAAGATTTGTTAAATTATACTTTGCATATGGTGGATCAATATAAACAACTGAAATATTTTGAAATTCTATTTCTAATTTAGAATGAATAAGGTCTTCTTCATAAATTTTAAATTGATTATTTTTACAAATACTTAAACAATTTTTTTTTAAAATTTCAAGAACTTCAATATTATTCTCAAAAAAAATTACTTCACTCATGCCTCTAGATATTGCTTCTAAACCCATTGTGCCAATTCCTGCAAAAAGATCTAAAAAAATTTGATTTTTATATAATTCGATAGAATTTTTGATTGCATAACTTTCAATAATTGAAAAAAAAGCTTCTCTTTTTAGAGAAGAAGTTGGTCTTACAAAATCATTAATACTAGCTAATTTTTTTAGCTTAAACTTTCCTCCAGTAATCCGTATCATTTGCTAATTGAATTTAATTTTTGAAATTGCCCTTCTTTA
Organism: uncultured Alphaproteobacteria bacterium; assembly: GCA_902585605.1. Lineage (GTDB taxonomy): Bacteria > Pseudomonadota > Alphaproteobacteria > HIMB59 > CACPNW01. The sequence goes on along the minus strand of CACIED010000001.1, from coordinate 162,240 downwards.
AGTCTTCCAAGCTTATAAGGGCCATATGCAATTCTTATTAATTTAACAATATTCCATGAAAAATAATTACAAATATTTCTAATTTCTCTATTTTTTCCTTCTTTAAGTTTAAAAATTAACCAACTATGATTTTTTAATTTTTTTTCGAAAACAACATTAATTTTTTTATATCTAATTTCTTTAATTTTAATGCCTTTATTAATTTTTTGTAAATCAGTATTTTCTACATTGCTATTTATACAAACTCTATAGATCCGTTCAATGTTTGAAGATGGATGTTCTAAATATCTTGAATAATCACCATTATTAGTTAGCAAAATCAATCCTTCACTCATATAATCCAATCTTCCTACACTTATTAATTGACCGACATTTTTTGGTAATAAATCAAAAATTTTTTTTCTTCCTAAATTATCTTTAGTACTACAAATATATTTTATTGGTTTGTATAACTTCCATACTTCAACTTTATTTGCTTTTTTAACAATTTTATTATTAACCTTAATTATATCTAAATTACTTACTTTATGACTTGGATGAAGGCATATTTTATTATTAATTTTAATTTTTTTTTCTACAATTAATTTTTCTGCATCTCTTCGTGAACAAATTCCAGCACTTGAAAGATATTTTGAAATTCTAATATTCACTTTGATTTACTAATAAAATTTTTAATTATTTTTATATCATATTTTGTTATTAAAAATTCAGGATGCCATTGTAAGCCAATACACCATTTGTGTTTTTTATGCTCTATTCCTTCAATAACTCCATCATTTGCTGCACACGAAACATTTAAGTCCTTACCTATTTTTTTTATTGATTGATGATGTGCACTATTAACATTTATTTTTTGAGCTCCAAATATTTTATGTAGTTGAGTATTTTTCGAAATATTAACACTATGACTAGTTTGATTTCTTGGATTCACTTGTTCATGGTTGATCGGATCCCTTTTTAAATCTTGTATCAATGTTCCACCACATGCAACATTGATAAGTTGTGCACCACCACAAATTCCTAATATAGGTTTGTTGTATTTAAAAAATTTATTGAAAATATTTAATTCAAAATTTGTTCTCTTATTTTTAATATTTTTAGATTGAGTATTACTTGTTTTATATAATTTAGGATCAATATCAAAATCTCCCCCAGTAATAATTAAACCATCAATTAAATGACAAAAATCATCAATATATTTTTTTTCATGTAACAAAGGAAATGGAATAGCATTAAATTTTGTTAAGGAAGTTAAGTAATTTTCCCTTAATGCATACCATGGAAATTTTGAGTATGTTTTCTTTTTTTCACTATCAAGAGTTATTCCAATTATTGGTTTTTTCATTATAATTCAACTATAATGTACAACATAAGTGTGTTCCAGAATGAACGTTGATTTTTTTATGAAAGAAGCAATTATTGAAGCAGACAAAGCTTATAATTTAAATGAGGTTCCAATTGGAGGAATACTTGTTGATAATACAACGAACAAGATTGTAGCCAGAAGCTACAACACAGTAAATAAAAATAAAAATGCTATCAAACATTGTGAATTAAATCTTATTCAAGAAACTTGCGAAAGACTAAAACTTAAATATTTAGAAAATATGACATTATTTGTTACCTTGGAGCCATGCACAATGTGCGCTAGCGCAATAAGTGAAGTACATATTAAAGATCTATATTTTGGGGCGTATGATGAAAAAAATGGAGGAATTGAAAAACTCCGAATTGCTTTTCAAAGAGAAAATATATTTATGCCAACTATTTATGGTGGCATTATGGAAAAAGATTGTAGTAATTTATTAAAAAAATTTTTTAAAAATAAGCATGGTAGATAAAATTAATATACCAGAATTTGAAGTTTCAGAATTTAATAATGCATTTAAAGAAGTAATTGAGTCCAATTTTAATTATGTAAGAATTAAGGGAGAAATTTCTGAGGTAAAAACCGCAACAAGAGGGCAAATTTATCTAACGCTTAAAGACGAAGATTCAATTTTAAGTGGAGTTATTTGGGATCAGAAAAAAAAATATTTAGATATAAATCCAGAAATAGGGCTAGAAATAATTGCAACAGGGAGAATCACGACTTGGTCTCGCTATAAAACTACCTACCAGATAGATATTGATAAAATTGAAATTGCAGGAGAGGGAGCACTTTTAAAACTCATTGAAGAAAGAAAAAAAAGACTTCAAAAAAAAGGCTATTTTGATGAAGATAAAAAAATTCCATTACCTTTTTTACCTGAGAGATTAGGTATAATTACATCTCCCACTGGTTCTGTAGTACACGATATAATTAATAGAGTGAATGATCGTTTTCCAATGCCTTTAGATATATGGCCTGTTTCTGTACAAGGTGTTGACGCTGCAGATAGCATTATAAATGCTATCGAAGGTTTCAATAAACTTAAATTAGGCAAACCAGACATTCTTATTGTTGCTAGAGGTGGAGGAAGTACAGAAGATTTAATGGCATTTAATGATGAAAATCTTGCAACAAGTGTTTTTGAATCAAAAATACCAATAATTTCAGCAATAGGTCATGAAACAGATACAACTATTATTGATTTAGTATCAGATTTAAGAGCGTCTACACCAACTGCTGCAGCTGAAAAAGCTACCCCAGTTAGATTTGAATTAATAGAAAAAATTAAAAATTTACAACTAAGATTAAACACAAAAGTTAATTCTCAAATTCAGTCCAAAAAGGAAAATTACGAATATTTAAATAAGTTTCTTAAATCACCTAGCTTAATAGTAAATAATTACAAGGAAAAGCTTTTAGATGATTTTAAAAATTTAACATTATCAATTGATAACAAATTTAGCATTTCTAAATTGAGTCTCATAAATTTAGGTAAATCTGTAATTTCTCCAGATTCTTTAGTAAAGCTAACACAAACAAAGATAAATAATTTTTCAAAAAATCTACATTTAAATATTGCTAATAACTACAAAGATAATCTTGCAAAATACAAAGCAAATATAAGACTTCTTAATTCAAATTCTATCTCTTCAAATCTTAAAAAGGGATACTCTATTTTGATGAATAAAAAGACAATTGTTAAGACTTCAAAAAAAATTACAACTAATGATCAGTTATCTGTTAAGCTTATTGATGGTACGATTGATATAAAAGTAAAAAAAATTAACTAAATCTCTTGTGTTGCCAGAACCATTGAGATGGTTCTGATTTAATCCACTCTTCTATTTTGCAATGTATCGTTTCCATCATTTGGTTATCACTGATATTTACATTATTGTGATAAAAAGGCTCAAGAAAGGTTAGCTCAATTTTTCCATTATTAATTCTCTTATTTTTAATTGGGATGATTGGTAATTTATATTTTCTGGCTAGTTTTAAAAAACCTGTTTGTGTTTTAACTTTTCTTTTAAAAAATAAAACTTCTTCACCAGAAGAATCTTTTTGATCAATTACAACCAACATTGACAAAGAATTTCTTATAGCTTCAGTAATATCTTTAGCACTTTTTTTACCTTTTGGAGTATAAAAACTCTTAGATGATACGAGCGAATTTGTTCTAATTTTTAATAATAGTTTATCTAAAAAATGATTGTTAATATGTCTATATACTGCACCTAGATTTATACCAATTCTGTCAAGACTAGGTACTACAACCTCCCAATTAGACTGATGAATACATATAAATATGCCTTGAGAATTGTTTTTGATTAAATCTTCAATATTTTCAATTTTATTGTAATTTATTTTTTTTTTATCAAATAAATAGTTTAATCTAGGAAGTTCAGAAATTGTTCTTCCAAGATTATCCCAACTTTTTTTAACTATACTTTTAACTTCCTTCTCTTTCATATTGGGAAATACATATTTGCAATTTTTAATCGCAGTTTTGTTTGCACCCGATAATTTACCAAAAGTGCTAAACAAAAAAGCAGCAAATTTAGCCGATATATTTAGTGGCAAAAGTTTAAATAAGAAAAATATTAAAAAAACTATAATATATTCAAAAAAATAAATTATATTTTTCATATTGCTAAATCATTTATCTTATTCTCTAAAATGTTACCTAATATTTCTTTAAGTAGATTTTCATCTTCAAATTTAATTTCCCCATTCAAAGTGCTTACTAAAGATCGATAAGATTTAGGGATTCTAACAAAATCTTTTTTTGTAGTAACTAGTACTGATTTTGTAAGATTTGCATTTTCTGCTAAATTTAACATATCATTTTCATCAAAAATATGATGATCAGGGTAGCTGATTTTTTTTTCTACAATAGCACCTTGTTCAGCAAGAGAATTATAAAATTTCTCTGGATAAGCAATACCTGCAAAAGCTGTTACTTTTTGATTTTTGTATATTTTATTATCTGTGCTTATTTGAAATTTAGCATGAATAATAGGGACAGTGCTGGGAATTTTATCTTTTACATCTTCAGATATTTCTCCAATTACGATTACAAGATTTGCTCTGGAAATACCACTTGATATACTCTCTCTAAGAGGGCCAGATGGGATTACTCTTTTATTTCCAAAGCCTTGTTCACCATTAATTACTATAATTGAAAAATCTTTTTGAAGAGCTGAATTTTGAAAACCATCATCCATAATAATACAATCGGCACCTTTTTCTTTAGCTAAAATAAAGGATTTGTTTCTATCTTGACCAATCCAAGTTGGCGCAACTTCAGCTAGCAACAAGGATTCATCTCCAACACTTTTTGCTGAGTGCCATTCTTTAACAAGAATATTAGATTTTTCAACGCCTCCATATCCTCTTGAAACAAAATGAGGATTATATCCATTAAGTTTTAATAAATCTCCAATTTTTAGAGCAACTGGTGTTTTACCAGCTCCTCCAACCACTATATTTCCAATACAAATTACTGGAATGCTAGAGGGTGATTTTCTGCTAATAAAATTTCTTATTTTTGTTCCAAATCTAAACAGTAATGAAAGTGGGTATAAAGAGTTCGATAAATATGTATCGTTTTTTTTATACCAAAATTTAGGAGCTTTAAGCATTTTAATTAATGTACTTTTCAATGTCTTTGAAAAGCTTTTCTTTTTCAAAAAAGGATCTATTTGAAAATTTAAGCGCACTTGCTTGGATTTTTTTAATTTCCAAATTATTATTTAGTAATTCTTTCATCTTTATATCAATATCTTCAAACTTATTTACCATTATACATGAATTTGCTTTTACCATATCTTCATAAATATTAGACCAATTATCAACATGTTTACCACTAATAATGGCACATGCATAACTTGCAGGCTCTATAGGATTATGTCCGCCAATATTTTTTAAAAAAGAACCGCCTAAAATAACTAAATCACTAATTTTAAAATATTGATCTAATTTTCCAAAACTATCAATCATTACAATATTATTTTCTTCAAATTCTTTTTTAGACTCTAAAGAAATATTAAATCCTTCTTTATTTAATTCTTGTTTAATTGTAGCAATTCTTTCTAGGTGTCTCGGTGCAAGATAAATTTTTAAATTAAATTCACGAATTGTTTTTTTAATACATTTAATTATCTCTTTTTCTTCATTAGAGTGAGTACTTGCAATTAAGATTGTATTTGTTTGATTTTTATTTATTGAAGAATTGTTATTATTCTTAGCTAATTTTAAATTTCCAATATAGTCAATTTGTAAGTTTGTTAATTCTTGAATTCTTTTTTTGTCATCTTTGCTTTGTGCAAAAATTTTATTAAAACTCTTTAATGAATTTCTGTAGAAATTTTTTGTAATTTTCCATTTTTTAAAAGAAGTTGGAGATATCCTTGCATTTAAATATAAACAATTGATATTTTTAACTTGAATTTTATTAAGCATATTTGGCCAAATATCTGACTCTATCCATAGAATCAGATTTGGTTTCCAAAATTTTAAAAATCTTGAACACCATTGAGACACATCAAATGGGATATATTGATGGATAATTTTATTTTTATAAAACTCATTAATATATTCCCCAGAAGATTTTGTTGTTGTAGTCACTAAGATATCAAATACTTTATGATATCGTTCTATAATTAAATCTGAAGATTTAAACTCGCCAATACTTGCTGCGTGTATCCATAAAATTTTTTTCTTACTATTTTTTTTTACCGTTGGTTTTCCAAACCTTTCAATAAATCTTAGTCCGTCCTCTTTTTTTCTGTAGATGCGAATAAATATATTAAAAATAATTACTGGTATGAGAAGAGTACTTAGTATTTGATATATTCTAAGCATTTAGATTTTTTTCTGCTGATTCCATGCAATCATTAATTTTTTCTTCCAAGAAATTCCTATATTTGTTTAAATCATGTTCTTTAGTAGAAGAAGGAATAGTAATTGGTTCACCCCAAACAAATCTACATTTTGAAAAAGGATATGTTATTAAAAATGAATCCCAAGATTTAAGTTTAAGATTTTTATTTGAAGCAAAACCAAGTGGTATAATTGGAACTTGAGAATGAATTGCAATTTTTATAATTCCTTCTGAGACTTTCTTATTTGGGCCTCTTGGTCCATCAGGAGTAATACCGATATAATTTTTATCTTTTAAAATTTTAAATACCTTTCTTAATGAAGGTGATTTATTTTTTGACATTATAGAAACATTTTTTAAATTAAAATGACCTGCAATATATGCGCCAAAACGACCATCACTATGACTAGATGCTAACATATTTAACACAGCTTTACTTTTCCATACATGGCCTATCATCATTAACTGACCATGCCAAAATGCTAAAATAAAAGGCTTATTTTCTCTCCACAATTTTTCTGGTAATGCAGAGTTTATAATCTGTATTTTAGAAGTGTAACATACAAATAAGATATATAAGTAACCTATAAATGCAAAAATTTTTTGAGATACAGAAAATTTAAAAATTTTTTTTTTAAAACTCATTTTCCAACTGTTCTCGTAGTTGTAATTTTTTATAAATAGTTGATTTTAAAATTAAATCTTCATGCGATCCCTGACTTTCAATTTTTCCTTTATCTAATACGTAGATAATGTCTGCGTCTTCTATTGTGCTTAATCTATGTGCAATTATTAATTTGGTTTTATTATTCATAAGATTATTAATTGTTTCATGAATCTTATTTTCAGTAATATTATCAAGAGAAGATGTAGCTTCATCCATAATTAAAAGTGGTGCATCTTTTATTAGGGCTCTGGCAATAGCTATTCTTTGTCGTTGTCCTCCTGATAATTTTATACCGTTTTCTCCAATAACAGTGTGTAGTTTTTGATCTAATTCTTCTGAAAAACTATTCACTCCAGCATTTTTAGCGACTAATCTAATCTCTTCATCGCTCGCTTCAAGGTTTCCATATTTAATATTATTAAATATACTCTCGTTAAATAAAATTGTTTCTTGTGTTACTATTGAAACACTATTTCTTACATCTGTCAGATCGAGTTCTTTTATATCTTTAGAATTAATTGATATAGAGCCTGAATAATTATCATATAATCGCAAAATTATATTTGCTATCGTAGATTTACCAGAACCAGATAAGCCAACTAAAGCAACTTTTTTTCCTTTTGGAATTCTTAAACTTATTTTATCAAGCACTGTATTATCATTATACGCAAATGAAACATCTTTAAAAATAATGTCTCCATCTAAGTCTATGGTTTTTTCTGTAGAAATATTTTCCATATTTTTTTCACTTGTATCTAAAAGTTTAAATATTCTCTCAGCTCCTGCTAGTCCTTCTTGTACACTTATATTTAAATTTCCCAGTGCCTTAACTGGTTGATAAGCCAGAAGAAGACTTACTAAAAAACTCATAAATTGACCTGTTGTCATACTTTCATTTAAGACAAAAACTCCCCCGGCATAAATTGAAAGTGCTACGGCTAAACTTCCAATAAATTCCATTAAGGGACTTAAGCGATTGCTAATAAATGCAGATTTTGTAAAATATTTTTGAATGAAACTAATTGTTTCAAATGCTCTTTGTTTTTCATACTTTTCTCTTGAATATGCTTTTACTTGTCTAATACCTTTAATACTCTCAGCTAATACATTAGAAAAAACTGCAATTTCGTTTTGAATAGTGTAAGTAATTTTTCTTATACTCTTTCCAATTTTTCTTATGGGCCAGATTGCTAAAGGGAATGCAAAAAAAGCAAAAAGAGTTAGGGTCCAGCTTTGGTAAAACATATTACCTAGTAAAAAAATAATAACTAAAACATCTTTTATAATTCCCGTTACAGATTTAACTATTGCAAGTCTTAAGTAGTAAGTATCATTGATGAGTCTTGAAATTAAATTACCTGACTTAGAATCATTATAAAATTTCATATTCAAATACATGAGTTTTTCAAACATCTGAGTTTGAAGTTTTGCAATAATAGAATGTGCAACTTTACTCATTTGATAAGAGTGAGTGTATGTTGCCAATCCTTTACAGAGGGTTACTATAATAATTGCAATTGGAATTAAAAATAACATTTCTTTATTACCTTTGATCAAGACTTCATCAAGCGCAGGTCTTACTAACCAAGCATGCAAACCTGTTGCTGCTGCTGAGATAACCATCATAAATAAAGCTAATATTATTTTGAGTTTATGAATCATTAAATAATCAAAAACTATTCTTGAAGTAACTGACTGTTTTTTATCTGAAGACATTAAAAAGTTTGTAAAAGTATAAACAACATAATTGCAAATATATTATTTTGTCTGAAATAATAATTTGAACTTAACGGTGATGTTATATCCCATTTCTGAATTGCTATATACGTACAAATTGCGATAGTTGCTATAATAATTAAACTTAGTAAAAAATTTGAGGAATTCCATACAAAATAAGACAATATAATTAAGATAATAACATAGCATGTTTGAACAAATCTTTTGCCATTTTTATCAAAATAAACTGCTGTAGATTTGATCTTATTTAAAATATCATCTTCCTTATCTTGGTAAGCATAAATAGTATCATATGCTAATGTCCAAAATATACATACAAAATACAATAGAAGAAAATCAAATGTAATTCTTGTATTAAATTGCATTGAAACTATTAGCACACCCCAACTAAAAATAATTCCAAGGAATAATTGTGGGAAGAAAGTTATTCTTTTCATAAAAGGATATAAAATAACAAATGGCACACTTAACAAACCCAATACAATTGATTTAAAATTAAACTCGAGAAGAATAAAAAAACTAATTACCAATAATATTATTAATAATAATATTGCTTCAGTAATAGAAATCTTTTTTGATGCTAAAGGTCTAAATTTGGTACGTGTAACTTTTTGATCAAAATCAATATCAATAATGTCATTAATTATACATCCCGCACTTCTCATTAAAAAAGAACCAATTAAAAAAAGTAAATACCAAAATAATAGTTTTGAAGTTTCTGTCTTTAGTAACGCTAAACCAAACCAGCAAGGCCACATTAATAGAAGGAAGCCAATAGGTTTGTTAAGTCTGATTAAGTCGAAGTAATCAAATATTTTTTTTACAATTAAGTTATCCCACATATATGAATATAATGTTATAATTCTAAATTATTGTAATGAAAATGTCTAAAACACGATTATTTGTAACAAAGAAATTATCAGCCAATATTTTAATTTATATAAAAAATAAGCAACACCACTTTTTGAAAAATGTACTTAGAACCAAAAAAGAAGATAACATAAATTTATTCGATGGTTTGACAGGTGAATGGTTATCTAAAGTAATTTCTATAAATAGAGATAATATTGTTTTACAAATACAAAACAAATTGAGAGAAATTCCTCAAGAATCTGATTTATGGCTAATATTTGCTCCAATCAAATCTTATAGAATGAATATTACCATTCAAAAAGCTACCGAGCTTGGCGTCTCTAGATTTATTCCGATTTTGACAGAATATACAAATCAAGCAAAAATAAATGTTAAAAATTTTGAATTAAATATGATTGAAGCATCAGAACAATCTGAGAGATTGTCAGTTCCAGCTTTAGATAAAACAATTAAATTAGATGATTTAGTTAACAATTTTCCATCTGATAGAGGGTTAGTTTTTTGTGATGAAGGAAATGAAAATTTACCAACTATTTACAATTCATTAATTAATGAAACAAAAAAATACAAAAAATGGTCTGTCATTGTTGGACCTGAAGGTGGTTTTTCTGAAAAAGAACGAAGAGCCATCTCTTCTTTGTCTTCATGTATATCGGTCTCTTTGGGAAAAAGAATTCTACGATCAGACACTGCAACTACAGCTGCAATTTTTTCTATTCAATCGGTTATTGAATAAATCATAATGAGCGACAACCTGTCCTAGAATTTTGCCTCTAAATCACTGGTTAATTTACTGAATAATTTATTTATTAGTGTATACAATAACTAATTAAGATGCGTATTTTATCCTTTATTACTGCTATATTTATTACTTTTGCTTCTTCAGCAAATGGTATTTCTGATTGGCAGTTAGGTTTTCAAACACCTGCAAGTGACGTTATGAGAAATGTTTATGATCTTCATAATTTTGTATTAATTATGATGACTGCAATCACGATATTTGTTCTGTTTCTAATCTTTTATGTTGTATTTAGATTTAGAAGAAAAGTAAATCCAGTTGCCTCTAAAACTACTCATAACACATTTATAGAAATACTCTGGACTGGGATTCCAGTAATAATATTAATTTTTATGGCCATCCCATCCTTTAAGTTAGTATATCAGCAAGATATAATACCTGAAACAGATATGACTATTAAAGTGATAGGCCACCAGTGGTATTGGGAGTATCAATACCCAGAACATGATGATATTTCATTTGAGAGTTACATGACACCTGATGATGAATTAGAACCAGGAGATATTAGATTGTTAACAGTAGATAACCACCTAGTTTTACCAGCAAATAAAAATATTCACGTATTAGTTACTGCTGGTGATGTGCTTCATAGTTTTGCTATGCCTTCATTAGGTGTAAAAAAAGACGCGGTTCCTGGAAGACTTAATGAAACATGGTTCAATATAGATGAGCCAGGAATATATAGAGGTCAGTGTTCCGAATTATGTGGAACAGGCCATGGGTACATGCCTATTGTCATAGAAGCACTTAATGAAAAAGATTTTAATAATTGGATAATTGAACAAAAAAGTAAGTTAGCATTAGCAAACGAAATACCCACTAAAGAGAACACAATAGAATAGGAGAAAAATGAGTTACGCAGATTCAGCAAGCCACGACCATCATGATCATAAACCAGGTTTTATAAAAAGATGGTTTTTTTCTACCAACCATAAAGATATTGGAACTCTCTATATAATATTTGCCATACTAGCCGGTTTAGTTGGAGGTTTCTTTTCATTATTAATGAGAGCTGAATTAGCTGCCCCAGGCTTAGATGTTGTTGCTGATGGTCAAGTTTGGAATGTAATTATCACTGCTCATGGTTTGTTAATGGTATTTTTTGTTGTAATGCCTGCATTAATAGGTGGCTTTGGAAACTGGTTTGTCCCATTAATGATTGGAGCGCCTGATATGGCATTTCCAAGAATGAATAACTTTAGTTTTTGGATACTTGTTCCTGCTCTAGTTTTATTAGTGGTTTCAGCAACAATAGGAACTGGCGCTGGTACAGGGTGGACAATTTATCCCCCACTCTCAAATAAACTCGGACACGCAGGACCCTCTGTTGATATGGCAATTTTTGCTCTTCATTTAGCAGGTGCCTCCTCAATCTTAGGTGCAGTTAATTTTATAACAACAATACTCAATATGAGAACTCCTGGAATGACTCTTCATAAGATGCCTCTTTTTGTATGGGCTATGTTAATTACAGCATTCCTACTTTTATTAGCTGTTCCTGTTTTAGCTGGAGCAATTACAATGCTTCTAACTGATAGAAATTTTGGTACAACATTCTTCAATCCTGCAGGTGGTGGAGACCCAGTTCTTTTCCAACACTTATTTTGGTTCTTTGGTCATCCAGAAGTTTACATTATGATATTACCAGCTTTTGGAATTGTAAGTCAGGTCATCTCTACGTTCTCAAGAAAGCCAGTATTTGGATATCTAGGAATGGTGTATGCTATGATATCTATAGGATTTATAGGTTTTATTGTTTGGGCTCATCATATGTTTACAGTTGGTATGAGTGCAGATTTAAGAGCATATTTTATGCTAGCTACAATTATCATTGCGGTTCCAACTGGTATTAAAATATTTAGTTGGATTGCAACTATGTGGGGTGGATCACTTACATTTGAAACTCCAATGCTATTCGCAATCGGATTTGTTTTCTTATTCACACTTGGAGGAGTAACCGGGGTTATTCTAGCTAATGCTGGAATAGACACTGTAATGCACGATACGTATTATGTTGTTGCACACTTCCATTATGTTCTAAGCATGGGAGCTATGTTTGGAATTTTTGCAGGTATTTACTATTGGTTTGGAAAAATGTCTGGAAGAAAATATAATGAATTTTTAGGTAAACTACATTTCTGGTTATTTTTTATTGGGGTAAACGTAACATTTTTCCCTCAACATTTCTTAGGACTTGCTGGTATGCCTAGAAGAATTCCAGATTATCCAGACGCTTATGCAGGATGGAATCTTGTATCAACTTATGGGTCTTACATTTCTTTTGCTGCAACTTTGATTTTTCTTTTCGCGATTGTGTATGCTTTATTTTTTGGAAAGAAAGAAGTTGCTAATCCATGGGGAGAAGGAGCTGATACTCTTGAGTGGACACTTTCTTCACCTCCACCATTCCATCAGTTTGAGACTTTACCTAAATTCAAAGGATAATTTACGTGGATGCTAAATCCTTAGAAGCTGGTTATAGCAATAATTTTCTTTTAAGAAAATTTAAAGGTTATTATGAACTAATGAAACCAAGAGTTATGTCCTTGGTTATTTTTACAGCGTTTGTTGGAATGTTTTTGGCACCTGGGCAGATAACATTACTAAATAGTTTTCTTGTAATAGTTGCTATTGCATTAGGAGCTGGTTCTTCAGCAGCAATCAATATGTGGTTCGATGAAGATATAGATAAAACTATGGAAAGAACAAAACTAAGACCAATTCCACTTGGAATAGTTTCTAAAAACGAAGCCTTAGTTGTAGGAATATTAACAGGGACTATTTCTTTAATTTTGATGCAATGGTTCTCAAATTCATTAGCAACAAGTTTACTTCTTTTTACAATTCTTTTTTATGTATTTATCTATACATTTTGGCTTAAACGAACAACCTCATTAAATATAGTTATTGGAGGAGCAGCAGGAGCAATTCCTCCAATTATTGGATGGACAGCAGTTGTTCCTGAATTAAATTTCTTACCAATTAGTTTATTTGTAATTATATTTTTTTGGACCCCGCCTCATTTTTGGGCCCTATCCGTCTATAGATATAATGATTATAAAAATGCTAATGTGCCTATGTTACCAAATGTAAGCAGTATTGAAGATACAAAAAAACAGATTGTTTATTATGCTGTAATATTAATTTTATCGAGTTATCTTCCATATTTAGATAGCAATATTGGAATAATATACTTCACTATAGTTACTATATTAAATTTATTATTATTTAATAGTTCTTTAAAGTTAAAAAAATCTAGAGAAAAAAAATCAATTCCAAATTCTGAAGGGTTAAAGTTTTTTGCTATTTCAATTCTTTATTTATTCAGTTTATTTTCAGCATTGCTGATTGATCATGTGGTACTAAAATGAAAAATAGAAGAAGAAAAAATATTATCACTTTAATTATTCTACTCTGTATCGTCGCATTCTTTTATTTGTGGACTCTATTTAAGGCTAATATTTTTGGAGTATAATGACAAATACTAGAACAGCTTTAGGATTATCATTAATTGTTTTCACAATGATAACTTTAGTTGCTTTTTCTGTACCTTTATATGACTTATTCTGTCGAGTCACTGGTTATGGTGGTAAGACAAGTACATCTGAGTTCCTTTCATCATCAATTTTAGAAAGAGATATTAATCTTAAATTTAATGCGGATGTTAATGATAGTATAAATTGGATTTTTACTGCACCAGAAAATATTAAATTTAAAGTTGGTGAAAATAAACTCGTTAATTATAAAGCTACCAATCAATCTGACGTAGAAACAATCGGAACTGCGACATTTAATGTTTTACCAGAAAAGGTTGGTCCATATTTTATTAAAACACAGTGTTTCTGTTTCGAAAAGCAGGCTTTGAAACCCGGGGAAACAGTTGAAATGCCTGTTGTGTTTTATATAGACCCATCAATTAACGAAGATCCAACAATGAAAGATGTTGAAGAGATAACATTGTCATATACCTTTTTTAAATATATAGAATAAACAATGGCTAATAAATCAACAACAGGGCAGAAACATCCATATCACTTAGTTGATCCAAGCCCACTTCCATTTTTATCATCAATAGCTGGTCTCGCAATGGCTGCTGGTCTTGTATTTTATATGCACTATGGAACTTCTTGGCTTCTCATTCTTGGTACTATTGGTTTACTAACTATTATGTTTCTATGGTGGAAAGATGTAATCAAAGAGTCAACTTTTCAAAAGGTTCACACACCTGTTGTAGAACTTGGATTAAGATATGGAATGGCGCTTTTTATTGCATCAGAAGTAATGTTCTTTGTTGCTTTCTTCTGGGCTTTTTTTGATGCAAGCTTAACACCTAAATTACCCATAGAAGAATTTTCAGAAACTTTTGATAGTAATGGCGCTGTTGGAATTTGGCCACCAGAAGGTATTAAAACTTTTGATCCACTTGATGTTCCTTTTTTAAATACATTAATATTATTAATGTCAGGTACTACTTGTACTTGGGCTCACCATGCCGTTAGAGAAGGTCATAGAGATCAAGCCATTCAGGCATTATGGTGCACTGTTGGTCTTGGAATTTTCTTCTCATTTATGCAGGGTGTAGAATATTATGAGGCAGCTCATCATTATTTTAGTTTTACTGATGGAATATATCCATCAGTATTTTATATGGCTACTGGCTTTCATGGCTTTCATGTAATGGTTGGAACAGCATTTCTAGCTGTTTGTTTGTATCGTGTTTATAAAAATCATTTTACTCCAGATAGACATTTTGGATTAGAGGCTGCAGCATGGTACTGGCACTTTGTTGACGTAGTTTGGCTGTTCTTGTTTGTCTGCGTTTATGTTTGGGGTGCATAAATTAAAAACTTTCCAATAAAATTTATTTTATTTAGTTTATTTTGTATTGCGCTGACATTATTTTTAGGAATTTGGCAATTGCAAAGACTTGAATGGAAAGAAAAAATTATAGCCGAATTTAATGAACTTAAAGATCAAAAACCTCTTTCACTCTCTATGGGAAAAATGAAGTATCCTAACATTGAAGAGTTTACTAAAGTTATCACTTTAGGAACTGTTGACAGAAGTAAAAAAATTTTTTTCCCTGCTAAAACATTGAATGGGGTTTCTGGTGTTAGAATAGCTAGTTTATTGTCAGATAATCATGGTAATAATTATTTAATTGATGAAGGATGGTTTGAGCAAAGTAGATATGATTATTTTAAAGACAATAATGAAATAATAAATGCTGAAATTCTAGGATATATCCGATATCCAACTCAGAAAAAGATGTTTACTCCCGAGAATTCTATCTCTTCAAATGAATGGTATTACTATGATTTGGAGCAAATTCAAACTTTCTTAAATGTTAAAATCAATCAGAAATTTTTTATTAAAAATATGAGCAATTATGCAGAGAATTTCTTAATACCATCATCTCCAAATCATAATTTTTCAAATAATCATTTGCAGTATGCAATTACATGGTTTTTGATGAGTTTTTCTTTTTTGATTATTTTTATAATTTATTTATTTAGGAAGAAAAAATGAAAACATATTTAAAACTTAAAGAGATCTTTAATGAAGCTTCATTGACATCAGATATTGCAGGTATTTTACACTGGGATATGGCAACAATGATGCCGAGCAGTTCAAGAGATCAAAGATCAGATCAATTAGCCTATTTATCAAAACTCAGTCATAGTAAAATTTCATCTTCTGAAGTTGGTGATTTAATTGAAGACTCAAAGAATCTTTATCTAAATAACAGTGATCAGAAAAACTTAAATGAAATGGATAGAGAATATAAATTAGCTTCTGCTATTCCAACGGAGCTTGTAGAAAAAATTACAAAATCTTCAGCTAAATGTGAAGGTGTTTGGCAAGAGGCAAGGGAAAAGTCGGATTTTAATTTAGTAAAAAAATATTTAGAAGAACTGATACATTTAACAAAAGAAGAAGCAAATATTTTAGGGGAAACTTTTAAAGTTTCTCCTTATGAAGCACTAATAAATAAATTTGAACCTTCTTCAGAAGAAAATAAAATATCTGAAGTATTTGATGATTTACAAAAATTTCTGACACCACTTATTGATAAAATTATTGATAAGCAAAAAAAAGAAGAAACATTTCAATTTGAAACTAGTATTGATGAAGAAAAGCAGAAAAATATTTCTGAATATATAATGAAACAAATAGGTTTTGATTTTACAAGAGGAAGACTTGATAAAAGCGTCCACCCTTTTTGTGGAGGATCTGCAAATGATGTTAGAATTACAACTAGATATAATAATGAAAATCCATTTTCATCTTTAGATGGTGTTATGCATGAAACTGGACATGCATTATATGAGCTTAACCTACCAAAAGATTGGATGCATCAGCCAGCAGGTAAATCTAGAGGGATGGCCATGCATGAAAGTCAATCACTATTAATTGAAATGCAAATCACTAGATCTTTAGCTTTTAAAAAATTTTTATCTAATACTTTAAATAAAAAATTTAGTATTAAAGACAAAGCTACAAATCCAGACAATCTTTACAAATTAGGTACTCGAGTAAATAAATCTTTTATAAGAGTTGAGTCAGATGAAGTAACCTATCCCTTGCATATTATTTTAAGATTTAATTTAGAAAGAAAAATTTTTAACAATGAAATAAATATTGCAGACATTCCAGATGCTTGGAATGATGAATTTAATAGATTATTTAATTTATCGATAAATAAAGACACTGATGGATGTTTACAAGATATTCATTGGTTTGCTGGATTATTTGGATATTTTCCAACATATTCATTAGGAGCACTTACTGCTGCTCAATTTGCGTCTCAATTGAGAACTGATCAAAAGGAATTAGATCAGGAAATAGAAAATGGTGAATTTTCAAATTTAGTAAATTGGCTTAAAAAAAATATCCATGAAAAAGCCAGTTTTTTTTCAACTAATGAGGTTTTAGAACAGGTTACAAAGTCGCCTTTAAATGCTAAATATTTCAAAGAATATATTACTAATCGCTATCTTTAATGAAATATTTAAGTACAAGAGATGATTCTCTAAGCAGATCATTCAACGATATTCTTTATCAAGGATTATCGAGAGATGGTGGTCTATATTTACCCAAAAGCTGGCCCAAAGTAGACTTACTAAGTTTAAAAAATAAATCATACGAAGAAGTGGCATGTGAAATTATTTTTCCTTATGTAAATGAAAATATAGAAAAATTAGATTTACAAAAAATTTTAAATGAAACCTATTCAAATTTTAATCATGAAAAAATAGCTCCATTAGTAGAATTAGACAATAATAAATTTTTATTAGAATTAATTTATGGGCCTACTTATGCTTTTAAAGATTACGCTTTACAATTTCTTGGTAACCTATTTTCTATCAGTTTAGAGAAGTCTCCAAAAAGAATTACTGTTTTAGGCGCAACTTCTGGTGATACTGGGTCAGCTGCAATTCATTCTTTTAAATCAAAAAAAGATATAAATGTATTTATTCTACATCCTCATAATAAAGTATCACCTATTCAACAAAAACAAATGACTACAGTAATTGATAAGAATATTTTTAATATTGCTGTAGATGGTAATTTTGATGATTGTCAAAAAATTGTCAAAGAACTATTTGTAAATGATGAAATACAAGAGTCTACTTCTTTAACTGCAGTAAACTCTATAAATTGGGCACGATTAATTGCCCAAGTAGTTTATTATTTTTGGTCTTATTTACAAACTGATAAGCATCAAATAAATTTTATTGTTCCTTCGGGAAATTTTGGCAATATCTTTTCTGCCTTTGTTGCTAAACAAATGGGATTACCTATTGGTCATTTACATATTGCAACTAATTCTAACGATATCTTGAAGTCCATAGTAGGCACTGGAGAAATGAAAAAAAAATCTGTTTTTCAAACATATAGCCCTAGTATGGATATACAAGTTTCAAGTAACTTTGAGAGGCAAATTTTTGAAAGCCTTAATAGAGATAGCAAAAGAGTAAATGAAGTATTTGAAAGCTTCTCATCAAAAGGTTTTTATCAATTTGATGACTCTGTTTTGGCTAAGTTTCAACAAATATATAAGGCTACCTCAATTGACGATAGCCAGACTCTGGAAACAATTAAGTATGTGTATGAAAAATATAATTATATTGCTGATCCACATACTGCAACAGGACTAAAAGTATTATTAGATAAAAAAGATGATGAAGCCTGGGTATCTTTGGTTTGTGCACATCCTGCAAAATTTGGCAAAGCTGTGAATAAAGCAATTAATAAAGAAATTGATATACCGAAAGAATTGAGCAATCTCTTTGATAAAGAGGAAAAGATGACTATATTACCCAACAGTACTATAGATGTAAAAAACTTCATCTTAGAAAAAATAAGCAATGCATAAAATTACAACACTAGAAAACGGATTAAGAATAGTAACCCAGAATATGCCAGGGCTGGAAACAGTATCGATGGGAATTTGGAATTTTGTTGGTGGTAGAGATGAAACAAAGGACATAAATGGCGTTGCTCACCTTTTAGAGCATATGGCTTTTAAAGGTACATCAACTAAAAATGCTCTTCAAATAGCTGAAACAATTGAAAATGTTGGTGGAGATATAAATGCTTATACTTCAAAGGAAATAACAGCTTACTATGTAAAACTCTTAGCTGATGATCTACATTATGGAATAGATATTCTGACAGATATTTTGCAAAATTCTACATTTGCTGAAGATGAACTTAATCGAGAAAGAGGAGTCATAATTCAAGAAATTGGCATGTACCTTGATACACCTGATGATATGATTTTTGATTATTGGCAAGAAAAAGCATACCCGGACCAGCCAATGGGACGTTCCATATTGGGTAAAACTGATATTATTAAAAATATTTCAAGAGACGAAGTTAAAGACTTCATGATGAATCATTATAATCCAAAAAAAATGATTATAAGTGCAGCTGGAAAAATTGACCATGATCAATTTGTAGAATCAATTAAAAAATCATGCACTAACCTACCAACTGGATTATCTACTGAAAGACAAAAAGCTGATTACAAATCTGGAGAATACAGAGAAGATAAAAAATTAGAACAGATTCACTTACTACTTGGTTTTGAAGGCATAGATTATCACCATGATGATTACTATTCTTTATTGGTTTACTCTTCTTTATTAGGTGGAGGTATGTCATCAAGATTGTTTCAAGAGATAAGGGAGAAACGTGGTCTTGTATATGGTATTTCCTCTTTTAGTTCATCTTACACTGACACGGGTGTTTTTGGTATTTATTGTGGAACAGGTGAAAATCAAATCCAAGAGCTCATACCCGTTTTATGTGATCAATTAAATGAAAGTCCTAATTCAATTACAGAAAAGGAAATAAATAGAGGTAAAGCTCAATTGAAAGCAAGCTTAATGATGGGGAGAGAAAGTGCATTCAGAAGATGTGAGAGTGCTGCTAGACAACTTCTAGTCTTTGATAGAATAATTGACCCAGTTGAAACTATTAAAAATATAGATAAGGTCTCTAAAGAAACAGTTCAAAAAATCGCTAATGAAATTATAAAAGGACCAATAACTATATCAAGTATTGGACCGTTATCTAAACTTGAAAATATCGATAAAATACAAAATCGTATTAACTAAATTTTTCAAAAAATTTAAAAAATTATTTTATTTTTAAATCTTCTTTAATTGAATGATTAAGCTCTCCATCTTCAGATGATAAATTCATAGATACTTTTATGGATTCACCAATTTTGATAGTTCCTTCAGTAAATTTTTTTCGTATATAATTTTCTATTTTACGTTGAGAGCTAATACCAACTTGTTTAAGAAATTTTCTAATTTCTAGATTTAAATTATCTTCATCCATGATTTACTATAAATTATTTTGATAGATTCATTCAATAATGTTATTAATTTTATATGGAAACTGCTTCTTTCAAAACTAAACTCGGTTGGATTACGGTAAAAAAAAAGAGTGGCAGTGTCTTTTCACTGAGTTTTGGAAAAACAAATAAAAAAATTGATTTAATAAATATTAAGAATCAGATTAATTTATATGCTTCTGGAAAACTTAAAAAATTTAAGATTAAACATTCTCTTGAAGGCTCCCCTTTGCAAAAAAAAATTTGGAAAGAATTATCTAAAATTCAATATGGTAAAGTTTCAACATATGGAGAAATAGCAAAAAAAGTTGGTACGTCTCCAAGATATGTAGGTAATGTTTGTGGACAAAATAAACTTTTGCTTATTATTCCCTGTCACCGCATAATTCGTAGTGATGGTAAACTTGGAGGATTTTCTGGAAGAGGCGGGGTCACGTTAAAAAAAAGATTACTCAACTTAGAACAAAGTGTCTCATAAAATAATCAT
Source organism: uncultured Alphaproteobacteria bacterium (assembly GCA_902585605.1). Taxonomy (GTDB): domain Bacteria; phylum Pseudomonadota; class Alphaproteobacteria; order HIMB59; genus CACPNW01. The sequence goes on along the minus strand of CACIED010000001.1, from coordinate 141,552 downwards.
TCTTCAACATACACATTTAGTTACACCTGGATATTTTACAAAGTTAATGAATGAAGAATTTGTTGAAACAACTATTATTCGATTGGATGAAGGAGAAAAGATTCCTGTTAATCTTGATATATATGATGGAATGATTTGTTTAGGTGGACCAATGGATACTTGGATGGAAGAACAATATCCGTGGATAATTGATGAAAAAAATAAGATAAAGGAATTTGTTTTAAATAATCAAAAACCATATCTTGGAATCTGTTTAGGTTGTCAATTTTTAGGAGAAATTCTTGGTGGTAAAGTAATTAAATCTAATCCTCCAGAAATCGGAGTTTTAACTATAGATATTTTTGATAATAAAAAAAAGGATCTACTTTTTCAAAATTTTGATAATGAGATTAAAGCATTGCAATGGCACAGTTACGAAGTAAGTGAACTAAATAATTCTGATGTCACTATTTTAGGTTCATCGGATATTACAAAATTTCAAATTTTTAAGTATAAAAATCATGCTTATGGTATTCAATTTCATATGGAAGTAGATGAAAACACAATCATTAAATGGTCCAAAGTCCCTGAATTAAAAAATGCTTTAGAGAAATATTTAGGAAAAAACTCCATTGATGAACTGGATAAATTGCTTAGAAGTAATATTCAAGAAATGAACAATAATACTAAAAAATTATACGAAAATTTTAAAAATTTAATGACTACCTAAAAGTTTCATGTTTAAATAGTTTTGGAGAAAATGTATGAAAAAAATTAAAGGACCTGCTATATTCTTAGCACAGTTTATAGGAGATAAAGAACCATTTAATTCACTACCCAGTATCTGTAAATGGGTATCTGGTCTTGGATATAAAGGAATTCAATTACCAGCAGAAAATTTAGCAGTTTTTGATTTAGATAAAGCAGCTTCGAGTAAAGATTACTGTGATGAAATAAAAGGAATAGCAAAAAATTTTAATCTTGAAATAACTGATATTGCATCTCATCTAACAGGTCAATTGGTTGCAGTTCATCCTGCTTATGACACACTCTTTGATGGTTTTGCTGCTGATGAGGTAAAGGGTAATCCAAAAGCTAGACAAGAATGGGCTGTAAAAAGGATGATGAATGTAGCTCAAGCATCAAAAAATTTAAATTTAAATACAGCTGCCACCTTTTCTGGTGCTTTGTGCTGGCCTTTTCTTTATCCATTTCCTCAAAGACCAGCAGGTTTAGAAGATGAGGCTTTTGGAGAGTTAGCAAAAAGATGGCACCCGATATTAGATAAATTTGATGAGTGTGGAGTAGATCTTTGTTATGAAATTCATCCTAGTGAAGATTTACATGATGGCTCTACTTTTGAAATGTTTTTAGAAAAAGTTAAGAACCATAATCGATGTAATATGCTTTATGATCCTAGCCATTATATTCTTCAATGTTTAAACTATCTCGATCACATTGATATTTATCATGAAAGAATAAAAATGTTTCATGTAAAAGATGCTGAATTTAATCCTTCCGGTCGACAAGGTGTATATGGAGGGTATCAATCATGGATAAACAGAGCAGGGAGATTTAGATCATTAGGTGATGGTCAAGTTGATTTTAAATCAATTTTTTCAAAACTTTCAGGTTACAACTTTGATGGTTGGGCAGTTTTAGAATGGGAATGTTGCATTAAGAGTCCTGAACAAGGTGCTGCAGAAGGAGCTCCATTTATTCAAAATCATATTATACAAGTTACTGAAAAAGCATTTGATGATTTTGCAAGTTCTGGAACAGATGAAAAAGCAAATAAAAAAATATTAGGGATATAGGGTAAATATATGAAAAAGAGACTGAGAATAGGAATGATTGGTGGAGGAATAGGGGGACAGGTTGGTAAATGGCACAGGCATGCTATGAGTTTAGATAATAAATATGAACTAGTTGCAGGATGTTTTTCATCAAATATTGAAAATGGAATAAATTCAGCAAACGAATTGGGAATAGATTTATCAAGAAATTATCCAGATTTTGAAACTATGGCTGCTAAAGAATCTGAGAGAGAAGATGGCATTGAAGTTGTTTCAATAGTTACTCCAAATCATTTACATGCCCAACCTTCAATAAAATTTTTATCCAAAAATATTAATATAATATGCGATAAACCACTTACTGCAACAATGGATCAGGCTAAAGATTTATATAATGCTGTAAAAAAATCAAATGCACATTTTTTTTTAACTCATAATTATAGTGGTTATCCTGTAATAAGAGAAATGAGGAGAATAATCAAAGATGGTTTACTTGGTAAAATAAGAGTGATTAGAGGAAGTTACTTGCAAGGATGGCTTGGTTCTAAAGAAGAAGAATCTAATAAACAGGCACAGTGGAGAACAGATCCAGCAAGAAGTGGTGTTGCAGGATGCGTGGGAGATATAGGAAGTCACATTATGCATCTTACAGAATTTGTTACTAATACAAGAGTCAAAGAAGTTGCCGCTGATTTAACAACATTTGTTGAGGGAAGAATGCTTGATGATAATGCAAGTATTCTAATTAGGATGGAAGATGGATCAAAAGGTAATTTAAGCGTTTCTCAAGTAGCTATTGGAGAGGAAAATAATATTACACTTTCTATATACGGAGAACAGGGAGCTTTGCATTGGGCGCAAGAGAATCCAAATTATGCAAGGTTTTCACAAATAGGAGAACTCGATAAAGTAATTACAAGAGGAAGTGTAATACAAACATCCGAATCTATGGGGCAAACAAGAATACCGCCGGGCCATCCAGAGGCATTTATTGAAGCTTTTGCGCAAATTTACTCAGACGCTGCAGATGTCATTCAAAATAAGGACAATAAAGATAAATTATTAAAAGTCCTTCCAAATATAGATGATGGATTGCATATAATGAAATTCATTAACGCTACTGTCGATTCGAGTAATAAAAATTCTAAGTGGATAAATTTATCTGAAATAAATTGATATTTTACCAGTTTTGTTAGTTTTTTTTATATATGCAAATATTGCATACCAATATTCTCTTAAATATTCTTACTAAAATTTAATAATAAACTAATTCATTAAATACGTTCATCGCTCTTATTGAGTGACGGAAGTAGACGAAAGTCGAAGGAACGCATGCAAAGTTATTAAATCGTTCAATTTGCTAAGGCAAATCGGAAGTAGGTTTAAACCGAAGGAACGCGGATCTTATTATTTAATTTCCATAGCTAAGCATGAAAAGTAACGCATGACTCAATGTGAGCCATGTACTGTGAAATTTATAATGGAGGATTAATGTTAAAAAAATCTATATATTTCATTAGCATTCTCGCCGTCTTTATGCTCTTTAGTTCATATGCAAGAGCCGAAGTCGATGGTGAAGTGCAATACATTTTAAATACATTCCTATTTCTTGTATCTGGGTTCTTAGTCATGTGGATGGCAGCAGGATTTGCAATGCTTGAATCAGGACTTGTTACGTCCAAAAGTGTAGCAACAATTGCTGCAAAAAATATAGGCCTATATTCAATAGCTGGCTTAATGTTCTGGTTAGTTGGATACAATATGGCATATGGAATCCCTGCAGGCGGTTTTATAGGATCTCCACTTCCTTGGAGTGATGGTAGCGCTCTTGATACAGGTTATTCAGATGGTTCTGACTGGTTCTTTCAAATGGTATTTTGTGCAACAACATGCTCAATTGTATCTGGAACACTAGCTGAAAGAATCAAAATTTGGCCATTCTTTATTTTTTGTGCTTTATTAACTGGTTTCATTTATCCAATCGAAATGGGTTGGCAGTGGGGCGGAGGATACTTAGCGGAAGCTGGTTTCTCAGATTTTGCTGGTTCAACTCTAGTACATAGTGCAGGAGCAGCAGCAGCACTTGCTGGTGCAATTTTATTAGGCCCAAGATTAGGAAGATTCACTGATAGTGGTGAAGCAGCTCCAATGGAGCCTTTTGCAAATTCTTCAATACCTCTTGCAACTCTTGGTGTGTTTATCCTATGGCTTGGATGGTTCGGATTTAATGGTGGATCACAACTTGCAATGGGTACATTTGATGATGTTACAGCAGTAGCAACAATATATATAAATACTAACTTGGCAGCTGGTGCAGGTGTAATGGCTTGTGCAGTAATTTCAAGACTAGTAACTGGTAAAACAGATGTTGTTATGATGCTTAACGGAGCATTAGGTGGTTTGGTAGCAATTACTGCAGAACCATTAGCTCCTTCTCCATTCTTAGCAGTGATCATCGGTGCTATTGGTGGATTAATTGTCTTTTATGGTACAAGACTTTTAATATCACTTAAAATTGATGATGTTGTTGGAGCAATTCCTGTACACGGTTTTGCTGGAATTTTTGGAACATTAGTTGTTCCAATTTCAAACAGCGCAGCAAGTTTTGGAGCTCAACTTTACGGTATAATAGCAATTAACGTTTTCGTTTTTGTCGTATCATTTATAATTTGGTACATCATGAAAATGCTCTTTGGTATTAGAATAAGTGAAGAAGCTGAAAAACTTGGTACTGATAAATCTGAAGTAGGCGTAATGGCTTATAGCATCAGAGACTAATGAATTTAGTGATTAGCACATCAACTCCTTATAGTTGGTCACTAAAAAATGGGAGAGCATTTGCTCTCCCAAAACTCTTAAACATTAGTCGGAGGGTCAAATGACTGAGACAGAAATTATTAAAGAAAAAAAAAGAAACATATATTCAAGCTTCTTTTCAGAAGATTATGTTTCAAAATTTTTATTTAAATCAATTTTACACCATGTTATCTCTCTAGAGATCTATGAAAATAATAGATTAAATGGAATTTCATTTGAAACAATTTGTGCAAATATACCTAAGTCTATTGGTTCTAGATCTTCCATTCAATCAATTTTAAACGAAGCCTTGGAAAAAAATATTTTTGTAAAAGAACAAAGTAAATCTGATAAACGAATTAAGAATTACTACTTAAGTAATAATTTTCTTGATATGATTAATAGTTGGTTAAAAAAAGAAGGTACATTTTTTAATAAAATGAGCTTAGGAAATTAATTAGATTTAATAATTAATTTTAATAGTATTTATTGATACTTTCCGAATTATAGTTATAAGTCAAATCACGTTCATCACCTTTTAAAGTGACGGAAGTAGACGAAAGTCGAAGGAACGCATGCAAAGTTATAAAATCGTTCAATTTGCAGCTTGCAAATCGGAAGTAGGTATACCCGAAGGAACACGGATCTTAGTAATTAATTTCCATAGCTAAGCATGATGCAATGCGTAACTAAAGGTTAGTTATGTGTCTATAATTTTATATGGAGTTAATAATGTATAAAAAATTTTTTAGTCTTTTTACAATTCTCTCTTTTTTTTTGTTGCTAAGTTCTTCTGTGAGAGCAGAGGTTGATGCAGAAGTAGCATATATATTTAATACATTTTCTTTTTTAGTTTGTGGGTTCTTAGTCATGTGGATGGCTGCAGGATTTCTATTTTTAGAATCAGGTCTTGTTACCACCAGAAGTGTATCAACTATTGCTGCTAAAAATATTGGAAAATTCGCAATAGTTTCAATTGTTTTCTATTTAATTGGATACAATCTTGGATATTCTGTCCCTGAAGGAGGCTATGTTGGTACACCATCCATATGGACGGATAATACTTCTATGGAAACAGGTTACTCAGATGCTTCGGACTGGTTTTTTCAAGCTTTATTTGTTTGTGCTACTGTGTCTATTGTATCAGGGGCTGTAGCAGAGCGAATAAAAATTTGGCCTTTCTTTACATTTGCAGCGGTACTTGGTGGAGTAATTTATCCAATACAAATGGGTTGGGAATGGGGTGGTGGATGGCTAGACACCTTAGGATTTGCAGATTTCGCTGGCTCAACATTAGTTCACGCTTGTGGTGGTTCTGCAGCTTTAGCAGGAGTTATCCTTTTAGGTCCAAGACTTGGAAGATTCAGTGCGAGTGGAGAACCAGCTAATATGGCTCCATTTGCTCCATCATCAATTCCATTAGTTACTCTAGGTACATTTATTTTATGGATGGGTTGGTATGGTTTTAATGGTGGATCCCAACTTGCATTAGGTTCTTATGAAGATGCAACAGCAATGTCAAAAATTTTCATGAATACTCAACTTGCAGCTTGTGGTGGATGTATGGCTGGTGCCGCAATAACAAGATTGATTGGCGGCAAAACTGATATTGTTATGATGCTTAACGGAGCTCTTGCAGGTTTAGTTTCAATAACAGCTGAGCCATTGATGCCTAGTCCACTTCTTGCAATTGGAATTGGAGCAGTTGGTGGGGTAATAATGTATTATGGAACTAACTTCTTAAACTCATTAAAACTAGATGATGTTGTTGGCGCAATACCCGTACATATGTTTGCAGGTATTTGGGGAACATTAGTTGTTCCTCTAACTAATCCTGATGCATCATACTCAATTCAATTACTGGGCGTTGCATCAGTGTGTATCTTTGTTTTTGTTTTCTCATATATTGTAATATATCTAATTAAAAATATTATGGGATTAAGAATTAGCGAAGAAGCCGAAAAACTTGGTACTGATAAAGCTGAGGTTGGAGTTGTAGCTTATTCAATAAGAGATTAATATTTATAAAAAAAAGTTAAGAGAGGTAATTTTACCTCTCTTAAATATAAAGGAGATAAATTATGAAAACAGCATTTATTATCACTGGAAAGAAACATATATTGAAATATGAAAGAAAAATGCCTGAAAAAGAAGTAATTAAAATGAAATCATTTGTGACAAATAAAGGAATCAAACTTACAAAAACTGCAAAGTTTAAAATAAAAAAGGTTTTAGAAAAAGATAAGGAAAGGGTTTTTGAAATTATTCTATAATTAACAATTTCCAGAGAATAATGAAAGTTTACTTGCATCTATTCCTAATAAATTAAATGCATCGTTCCACTTATTATTTACTTTTTCGTCAAAAATAAAATCACTATCTGTTTTAAGCGTCATCCAACTATTTGACGCTAATTCCCTTTCAATTTGTCCTGGACCCCATCCTGCATATCCAAGAGCTAGAATACTATTCTTTGGACCATTACCTTTAGAGAGATCTTCAAAAAACTCAGAAGTACTAGTTAACGCCACCCCTTTATCTATTGTTAGTGTTTCTTTTTGAATTACTTCGTCAGAATGTAAAACGAACCCCCTGCCACTTTCAACAGGACCACCATAGCGAATGTAAAGTTTCTTATCTTCTAAAGGCTTGTCTATACCTAATTGTTCAAGCAAATCGGGGTAAAGATCATAATCAATTTTTTTATTAATTATTATACCCATAGCCCCATCTTTTGAGTGAGCACACATATAAATTACCGTTTTTTCAAATCTATCATCTTCTAACGAAGGCATTGAAATTAAGAACTGACCAGTTAAATTCATATAGTATATATTCGCGTTAATTTATGTTTTTCAATATTGTATTGATTTATTTTATATGGACAAGGTAATAAAAGTTATAAATCTGTTAAAAATAGTAATAATACTGGCACTTGGGCTATTTAGCACAGCAGGATATTCTTTATCTTCAGATTGGGCAATTAGTGAAAAATCAAAAGTTAGATTAATTTCACCAATGACTTCATCAAATAATAATCAATTAATTTTAGCATTAGAATACGAACTAGAAGAGGAATGGAAAACATATTGGAAATCGCCTGGAGGAGGAGGTTTTCCTCAAAAAATTATATGGAATAATTCTTCGAATGTTAAAGATATAAAAATACTATGGCCAGAGCCAATAGAATTTGAAATACTAGGTTTAAAATCAATTGGATATAAAGATAAAGTTATCTTTCCTTTGATTGTAGACCTCGAAGATAATCAAAAACAAACAAATTTAAATTTAAATATTAATTATTTAGTTTGTAAAGATGTTTGCATTCCAGGTAGTGCAGATATTTTTCTAAATATACCATCTGGAGATGGTGAATATACAGATTATTTTTTTGAAATTGAAAAAGTTCTATCTACTACATTAAATAATAATATTGATTTTACACCTATTTCTAATTTCTCATTCAAGGCTATTGAAAATAACAATAGTGTTATTTTTGATATAGAAATTTCAACTACCTCTTTTTTTGATGATCCAAAAATTTTTATTCACACACCATTTGGACTACCTGTTGTAGATCCAATAAATAATTATTCCCTTGATTTCCAAAAATTGAATACCTCTTTATATTACAGTGCTGATCAGTTTAATGAAAAAAAATTTCCAATAGAAATATTTTTTTATGATAATAATCACAGCTTTAAAGTTGAAAAAAGTGTAGAAATTGAAAATGTAGATAAAAATATCTCTATAAATACTAGCCTTATATACTTACTCTTAATTTCACTATTAGGTGGGTTTATTTTGAATCTTATGCCATGTGTTTTTCCAGTATTATCGTTAAAATTATTATCTGTAATTAATACTGAGGATAAAAAGATAAAAAGTAGTTTTTTTATAACCGTATTGGGTATTATCGCTTCTTTTCTAATACTTGGTGCATTTTTTGTTATCCTGAAACAAATCAATATTTCAATATCTTGGGGTATGCAATTTCAAGAACCCTACTTTTTAATGTTCATTTTGATAATTATATCAATGTTCTTCTTGAACACTCTTGGTCTTTTCCAAATAAATTTACCAAGTTTTTTATCTTCATCAAAAATTTTAAATTCAGGAAATAATTTTTATACAAAGAATTTTTTTAATGGTTTTTTTGCTACACTACTTGCTACACCATGTTCTGCACCTTATTTAGGAACAGCTGTGACTGCTGCATTTACTCAATCAACAACATATTTATTTTTAATTTTCTGTTTTATGGGTATAGGAATGAGCTTACCTTATTTGATTATAGCTTTTTTTCCAGGCCTAATTTCCTTCTTACCTCGATCTGGAAAATGGATGATTTATTTTAAATATTTTTTATCTATTTTATTATTCATAACAATTGTTTGGCTTTTAAGTATATTAAATAATTATTTCAATTATTTTTTTATAGTTACATTTACTGTTTTATTGATCTTAATATCAGCAATTTTAAAATTTAGAATTTACCAAATTCCCATAATTATTTCTTTAATAATTATTTTCTTTTTAACCCCATATTTAAATTCTTTTCAAAAAATTAATGAAGAAAATTATAAAAGTAATAATTGGTTTGATTTTAATTCCAAAAGTATTCCTGAAATAATAGCTAATAACGAAATTGTTTTTTTAGATATAACTGCTGACTGGTGCATTACCTGTAAGTTTAATAAAATTAATGTTTTAAATTCAAAAACGGTTTCAGATTTTTTTGATTCACAAGAAGTAACATTAATAAAAGCTGATTGGACACAACCAAATCAAAAAATAAATAAATTTTTAAAAAAATATAATAAATTTGGCATACCTTTTAATGCATTTTACTCTTCAAAGTTTCCAGAGGGTATAGTAATGAATGAAATATTGACTGAAAAACAAATATTTGAAACATATAATAAAGTTAAATAAAAAATATGGTTATCGATGATTTTAAAGTGCCTATTATTAAAAAAGGTGTTTCATCAGTATCTTCATTAAAAAATGAATTTATAAATAAAAAAATTATCCTATTTGGTGTACCTGGAGCATTTACACCAACTTGTTCTGAGAAACATTTCCCAGGTTACATAAAATTATATAATTCATTTATAAATAAAAAAATTGATGGCATTTACTGTCTATCTGTAAATGATGAGCATGTGATGAAATCTTGGTTAATGAGTTATACAAACGGAGAAATAATCAATGGAATTGCAGATGGGAATGCTGAAATTACAAAGTATTTGGACTTGATATCTGATAAGACAAAAAATTATATGGGTTTTAGGTGTCGAAGGTTTGCTATGATCATTGAGAATAACGTGATTATAAACAAGTTTATTGAAAATGATGGTGAATATAATGTTAGTTCAGCTGAATATATTTTAGAACAAATCTAATGAACAAAATTAATTTAGAAAATAGAGTCGCAATTGTAACTGGTGGAGCACAAGGCTTTGGTTTAGCAATTACAAAAAGGTTTATAGAGTCAGGTGCAAGAGTATTAATATGGGATAAAGATAAAGAATATTTACATAAAGTTGATTTAAAAAATACTCAAAAAATTGAAGTTGATGTTTCAAATTATAAAAGTGTAGAGAACGCATTTGCTGAAAGTCTTATACATGAAAACAAAATTGATATTTTAGTAAATAATGCAGGAATAGCTGGACCAAACTTTAAGACATGGGATTATCCACTTGAGGAATGGCAAAAAGTTATAGACATAGATCTAAGCGGAGTATTTTATTGCTGCAAAACTATTGTTCCTCATTTTATCAAACATAATTATGGACGTATCGTTAATATTTCCTCGATAGCTGGAAAGGAAGGTAATCCTAATGCAATGCCTTATAGTGCAGCAAAGGCAGGAGTTATCGCACTTACTAAATCTTTAGGAAAAGAATTAGCAGAAAATAATATTTCAGTAAATTGCGTTACTCCTGCACCTGCTAAAACACGTATTTTTGATCAAATTACACAAGAACATATTGATTATATGTTATCAAAAATTCCTAGAAATAGATTTGTGTTAGTTGAAGAATTAGCCTCATTAGTTGCATGGATGTCTTCTGAAGAAAATTCTTACACAACAGGCTCAACTTTTGATTTGAGCGGTGGTCGAGCTACTTATTAATTTTTTCTTCTTTGTATTAGGGCGTAGACTGTTACTGCTACCGTAATCATGAGTCCATTAATAAATTTTACATAAAAACCAGATAATCCTAAAGCAACTATTCCAGATTCTAATGATCCAATAATTAATACTCCTATAAAAGTTCCAAAAATAGTACCTTTACCACCAAAGACTGAAGTACCACCAACAAAGACAGCTGCTAGTGTTGTTAACATTAAGCCTTCACCTTGTGTAGGCCAGAAATATAACATTTCATACATTGTAAAAATTCCTGCTAAAGCAGAGAAAAATCCGAGTTGAACAAAAGCAATAATTTTTACATTATCAACGTTAATTCCCATCATTTGAGCGCTTGCTTTGTTATCACCTACAAAGTGGATATGATTTCCAAATTTATGGTATCGATAAACCCATTGCATCAATCCAGTTAATACAATGAACCAAATAAATTGCATTGGAATTTTTCCAAATAATTTTTCAACAAATATCATATGATGCCATGTTCCATCTGCTACATCAACGATTGCAATACCGCTACCTTGGGAAATTACATTAACTAATCCACGCCAAAAAAATAATGTACCTATAGTCGCAACTATTGAAGGTATACCAATTTTAGTAACAAGTAATCCATTTACTAATCCAGCAAACATTCCAAGTGAAGTTGCCAAAATAAATGCTATAAAAAAGTTACCATCAGTTGATGTCATTATAATTCCAAATATGAGAGATGTAATTCCAACTATAGATGGAAATGATAAATCAATTTCACCAAGTGTAACAACAAATGTTGCTGATATAGCAATAATTCCAAAAAAAGGCATTGATTGCATAAAAGCTCTATAAATAGGAAATCTTGTAAAGACATGTGGCGCGCCAAGAAAATAAATTAGGAATAGTACTACAGCAATTATAGTAATACTAATTTCAAGTTTGTGAGTTTTAACAAAATAACTATTTAATAAATTATTCATTTACTCTTCCACTTTTATTTTTCCTGATTCATGAAGTTGAATCATTTTTTGAACAAGTTCTTCTCTTGAAATATCTTCTTTATTAAATTCTCCAACAACTTCACCTCTATCTAAAATTATAAATCTATCTGCAGCTCCATACACGTGTATTATATTATGATCGATAAATATTGCAGATTTGTTTTCATTTTTTAAACCTTTTACAAAATTAAGAACTTTTTCTGTTTCTTGTATCGATAATCCCATTGTTGGTTCATCTAATACGATTAAATCAGAATTAAAATACAATGATCTACCAAAAGCTACACCTTGTTTTTCTCCTCCTGACAAACCCATTACTTGAGAGTCAACGGTTATAGCTTTTGAAGTAAAACCTATATAGTCGCGTAAAATTTTTTCTGCTTCTTTTCTTTGTTTTTTTATATCTAAAAAACCAAATGAATTTGTAATTTCTCTTCCTGCAAAGATATTTCTATATAGTTCTTGTTGATCGCATAAGGCTCTTTCTTGATAAACTGCTTCAATCCCCATTTTTCTTGATTGCGCTACTGATTTAATTTGTACTTCTTGTTCTTTAAAAAAAACTCTTCCTGAGTTTGGGCTATGCACTCCTGTGATGACTTTAATAAGTGTTGATTTTCCAGCCCCGTTATCTCCTATTAAAGCTACTACTTCACCTTTATTTATTTTGATATTTACATCTTTTAAAACTTTGACGTTTCCAAAGTTTTTATAAATATTTTGCAATTTTAAGAGTTCTTCAGCCATAAAAAACAAACCTGCCTTATAAAATAAGGCAGGTTATAATATTTAATTTATCTGATTTGTACCGCCGCTAATGGAGCAACAGCATCAACGTTATCAGCTGTAACAAAAGCAGCACCAGTATCCATTGCTAATCCAGCCATTCCGTATTTTGTACTTAGGAATAACTGCACAATTGGCATATAACCTTGGATAAATGGTTGTTGGTCAATTACAACATCAATATAACCAGAGTTAATTCCATCAACTATCGGAGCTGATAAATCAAATCCAGCACCACATACTTCTTCAGTACCATGACCTGCAGCTTTCATATATGTTGGTAAACTTGCAGTTAATCCACCGTGATCTGTAATTGCCATTTTGATATCAGGATTTGCACTATAAGTAGCAACGTACATTGGAGTTCCTTGAGATGCATCTGAGTTAACGTTATCTGGAATTTCTTGATAAACAACTTCAACTCCAGCTGCCTCAACACCAGCTATTGCACCTTTAGTTCTTTCTCCTCTGTTTGGCATACTTGCAAGACCCCAAATAAAAGCTTTATCTCCAGCTTGTAGACCACAAACTTCAACAGCTTTTTTACCTAGATTAAATCCAGCATCAAATAGATCTGCACCTGCATAACCAAAACCTTCAGTTTTATATTCTGATTCAAGATCAGGAAGTGGTGTGTTCATAGTAGTAATAACTATTCCCATTTCTCTTGCTTCTTTAATAATAGGTCTCATTGCAGCATCACCAGGAAAACCATAAATTGCAATTCCATCAGGCTGTAATGCAACAGCTTCTTTAAATTGCTTAATCATAATTTCTGAGTTCCACTGTGACCAGTAATAGTCTACTTCACAACCTGTATGCTCAGCAGCTGCCACTGCACCATTGTAAACAATAGTTCCAAATGGACCACCTTCAGGTCCGCCTGGAAAAAATATAAATTTCTTATCACAGCTGTAATCATTTTTTGCTATCGCTGAAGTAGATGCAAATGCAAAAAAAAGAGCTATGAATGCAAAGATTTTTTTCATAATTCCTCCGAATAATTAATGATAAAATTATAAGTAAAATAAATAATTTTACAATTACAATTATTTGATAAAAATTTATAGTTAATGCAGATATATATGCGACATATTTGATATCTAATTACCAATTTTATATTTAATACTTCTTAAAAAAATGTTATTTTCATAGAATGGATGTTGATTTAAATAAATGGTATAGAGCAAATATAGACAAAAAAGAGTTTAAGAAACTTTGTAAGAAATCTGATTGGCAGGGTTTTAAGCATATGTTTATTTACTTTTCAGCTTTATTTATAGCTGGTTATTTAGCTTACATTACTTGGGGTACATGGTGGTGTGTATTATTTTTCTTTATTTATGGAAGTATATGGGGTTGTTCTGATGCTTTATGGCATGAGACAGGACATAGAACAGCATTTAAAAGTAAATTTTGGAACGACTTCTTTTATTACATTGCTGGTTTCATGGACAATTTTGAGCCAGTAAGATGGAGACATTCACATTTTCACCATCACTCCTACACAATATTTAATGATCCTTACGATTTTGAAATTCTTGTAAAAAAACCGACTGATCTAATTTGGTTTTTTTCACTCTTTGTACCTTTTTCAGGTTTTCTTTATATTCACAAATCCCTTCATTGGGAAACCATTAAGCATGCATTTGGCGTTACAACTGACGTGATGAAGGTATGTGTTCCAGAAAAAGAAAGAAGTAAGTGCAGGTGGTCAGCAAGAAGCCATGTTTTTATATGGGTTACAACAATTGCAGCCTCTATATATTTTCAATCTTGGTTACCACTATTATATATTATTTTACCAAATTTTTATGGGAAGACTTTAATTACTCTTTTCGGTGCAACTCAGCATGCAGGACTTAAGGAAGATATTAAAGATCATCGACACAGCACAAGAACAGTAAAACTCAATCCTATATTTAGCTTTTTGTATTGGCAAATGGAATACCATATTGAACATCATATGTTTCCACAAGTTCCATCTTATAACTTACCTAAATTGCATGAACTTATTAAAGATCAAATGCCACCGATTAGAAAAGGATTATGGGGTGCCTACAAAGAAATTATCCCGGCTTTATATAAACAATCTAAAAATCCTGATTACAAAATTGATCTTCTAGTTCCAAGTAAAATATAATTGAGTGAATAAAAAAATATTTATTCTAGGCGGAGGTCAATCCGCTTTGTACGCTGCAAGAGAAATTAGAAAAAATAATATAGACGTAGAAATAACTATTCTTGGAGAAGAAAAATTTATACCTTATGAAAGACCACCTTTATCAAAAGATTTTCTTTTAGATAAAAGAATTGATGAAGACTTATACTTTTGTTCAAAAGAGACATTAGAAGAAGAAAAAATAAATTATCTTAATACTATTATTATCAAAGTAGACTTTGAAAATAATATTTTAGTATCAGAAGATAACAAACAGTATACTTACGATACTCTTTTAATTTCCACTGGTTCCAAGAATAGAAAATTAAATATTAATAGTGAAGTAGATGATGAGATTTTTTATTTAAGAAACTTAGAAGAAGCAAAAAACATTAAAGAGAAAGCTTTAGGAAAAAAAAATATATTAATCATAGGTGGTGGTTTCATTGGTTTAGAAATAGCATCATCTTTTTCTCAACTAAATAAAAATATTAGCCTTGTTGAAGTAGGTAACCAATTAATGGGAAGGATAATTCCAAATCAAATTGCTGATTTAGTAAAACAATTCCATGAAGAAGAGGGAAATAAAATAATTTTAAATAAAACAATTTCCGAAATAACTAAAATTAATGAAAAATATAAAATCTTATTAAGTGACAATACAGAAATAATGTCAGATCTTATAATTGCTGGCATAGGATCTACTCCAAATGTTGGGTTATTTGAAAACACTAAATTAAAACTAGATAATGGCATTGTCACAAACGAATTTTGTGAAACTAATATAAAAAATGTATTTGCTTCAGGAGATGTTTCTAACTTTTACCATCCTTTATATACTAAATATATGCGTCTTGAATCTTATCAGCATGCTCAAAATCATGGTTTATGTGCAGGAAAAAATATCTCTGGAATAAAAACAGAGTATTCATCTATTCCGTGGATGTGGTCTGATCAATTCAATTTAAATCTTCAACTAACTGGTATCTGTGATGATTATGATGAAATTGTCGAAAGAGGCAAGAGAATTGATGATGGTATAATTTATTTCTTCTTAAAAAATAAAAAAATTAAAGGCGCATGCGGTTTAGGTATTGCTGGAAAAGTTGGTCGTGATATTAGAATAACTTCAAAGTTGACTGAAAAAAACACAATTGTTGATAGTTCACTATTATCTGATCAAAGCCAAAAATTAAATAAACTAATCCAGAAATAAGAATTTCAGTTTTTATATTTATTTTCCAAAATTTGTCATTATATATGACTTATGGCTGATGAAAATTGGATTGAGGTAGGTTCTACCGATAGCATAGAGGAAGAAGATCTAATAAGGTTTGATCATCAAGATAAAACTTTTTGTGTATATAGATTAACAGATGGATTTTATGCTACAGATGGGATCTGCACCCATGAGGCTGTGCATCTTGAAGACGGTTTAGTTATGGATGATGAAATAGAGTGTCCAATGCATCAAGGCATATTTAATATAAAATCTGGAGAGGCTCTAAGCCCACCTGCGTGTGATGACTTAAAAACGTATCCAGTTAAAGTTGATAATGATAAAATTTTCATTAAGATAAACTAATTAATACCTGGAGATTTTATGAGTAGAAAAAAACTGACTGTTTATGATTACCTACAATGTAAAGGTAAAAGACAATTAAGTGTTATGTTTGTACATAGTGAGGATGAAGCGGCCGCTGCTGAAGAAGCAGGTATAGATATGATTTGTACTTCTCATGATGCTCCGCAATTTGGTATATATAATTCTTTTGATGAATTAAAAAGAATACGTAAAGCTGCACCAACTTGCTTTATGCAATCTGGAGGAGCAGTAAGAGTTGCTTCTGAATATGAGGCAATGAAGTTATCTCATAAATATTTAGATATTGGAGCAGATGTTATTTATGGAGGTAACTGGAGCTATAAATGGATTAAAGCTCTAAGAGAAGAGTTCGTTCCTATAAATAGCCACGTCGGTTTGGTTCCAGGAAATGCGACATGGATTGGTGGATTTGTTGCTCAAGGGAAGACAGCAGACAAAGCAATTAGAATTTTAGAACATACACTTGAACTGCAAGATGCAGGAGTAATTGGAGTAGAACTTGAAGTAGTTCCACCTAAAGTAGCTGAAGTAGTAACACAAAAAGTTGATATTATGACACTTTCTATGGGCAGTGGATCTGGTTGTGACGGACAATATCTATTCGCAAATGATGTGCTTGGATATACTAAGGGTCATATTCCTCGTCATGCAAGAATATATAAAGACTTCAAGACAGAGCATGAAAAGTTGCAAAGAGAAAGAGTAGATGCTTTTAAATCTTTTCATGAAGACACAATAAATAAAAAATTTGATGATCCCAAAATAACTGTTGGTATTGAAGATAAAGAATATGAAAAATTTTTAAAACTTGCTGAAAAATTTTAATAATTATGTTTGCAGGTGAGGTTGATCTTAAATCATGGTACAAACCAAATATTGATAAAAAAATTCTTAAAGAATTTTCTAAGCGGTCCGATTTAAAAGCTACAACTGATCTCTCTATTTTTTTTATATTATTACTAATCTCAGGATACTTGAGTGTTGTAACATGGGGTACATGGTGGAGTTTCTTAACTTTACTACTTTACGGAAATATTTTTTATTGCAAAATAATAAGTATTCAGCACGAAACAAATCATGAGACATATTTCAAGTCACGAATCTTAAACCGTTTTTTTTACAATTTAACTAGTTTGCTTGGCGGTTTTGAGGCTGTTCGCTGGAAATGGAGTCACTTTTACCATCATACCCACACGATTTTTACTCATGAAGAAGTTTATGATTATGAAAATAATAGTCCTAGACCAACTGAACCTATTAGATTTTTATTAAATTTTTTACCTTTTGGACCAATCATTAATATTCAAAAAGTAAGACATTTTACACACTTTGAAATAATCAAACATTCCTTTGGTATAGTATCAGATGTAGTAAAAAAAACTGTTCCAGATAATGAAATTAAAAAAGTGGTAAATAGTTCTCGCCTATACGTATTATTCTGGATTAGCGTAATTGTGTTTTCAGTTTTTATAAATTCTTGGTTACCGGTTATCATGATTTTATTACCACCTTTTTATGGTAATACAATTTTAATGATATGTGCAATGACACAACATGCTGGGTTACAAGACAATGTAAAAGATCATAGGAAAAGTACTAGAACTGTAATTTTAAATCCCTTCTTTAGTTTTCTTTATTCAAAAATGGAATATCATATAGAACATCATATTTTTCCAAAAATACCGTGTTATAATTTAAAATCTTTTCATCAAGCAATTAAAGATCAAATGCCCTCACCAAAATTAGGTGTAGTTGATGCATATAAAGAAATTATCCCTGCGATATTTAGACAATCAAGAGATAAAAATTATTTTGTCGATATTAAAGTTCCGAAAATGAATTAAAAATGAAAAAAAAATTTACCGTTAAAGATTTACAAAATTTTAAAGGTAATAAAAAATTAGTTTGTATATTAATTAAAAATGAAGAAGAAGCTTTTGCAGCTGATAAAGTTGGTTTTGAAATGCTAGCTACAGGTTTAGCTGGTAAATATAAGAATGATGATGATCACCCTCATTTCGATCAATTAATTAGAATGAGAGAGGCAGCGCCTTTAGCCTTCATGCATTGTGGAGCTCCAGATAGCTTAATTCCAACAATTGATGAAGCAAAAAGATTTTCTTTTAAGATTTTAGAGCATGGTTTTGATATGCTTTATTGCAATACACGTTTTGATTTAATCAATGAATTGTTCAAAGAAGGTGTTCCTTGTTTAGGGCATGTAGGATTAGTTCCTCCTAAAAGGACATGGACAGGAGGTTTTGTAGCTGTCGGGAAAACAGCTACAGAAGCTATGTGGGTGTATGATCAGTGTTTAAAAATACAAGATGCTGGTGGAGTTGCAATTGAAATGGAATGTGTTCCATACAAAATTGCTGAGGCAATATCAAAAAAAGTTAGACCAACAGTAATGTCAATGGGAAGTGGGCCTGGATGTGATGTAGAATATGTTTTTGGATGCGACATATTAGGAACCACAAAAGGCAAAATTCCTCGTCATGCCAAAAAATATAGAGATTTTCAGCAGGAATTTGCAAGACTTCAAAAAGAACGAGAAGCTGCTTTTCAGGAATATTATGATGATGTTCAATCTGGAGCTTTTCCTGAGAAAAAAAATATAGTAGAAATTAATGAAAAAGAACTAGATATATTTTTAAACGATCTAGAAAAAAGAGGTTAGTTAATGAGTAAAGATAAATTAAACGATGAAAATTTTGGAACAAGAGATAAAAGGGGGAATTGGAAGCCGTTTGGTACAATAAGTATTAATCCACCTCTTGAAATCTTTTATAACCCAATCAAATTGTTTAAATATTTTTTTAAATATCCAGGTATTTTTTTCCCTTGGACATTTGTTTTTGGAGCAATAACTGTTGCTACTTATTTATTTCTAACACCATCTTTAGAAACAATGAAAAATTTTGAAGTTGGATGGATATCTTATATTTTTTTTAGAAATTGTTTAATAATTCTTATATGGACAGGATTTTTTCATCTTAAATTACAAACCCAAGGCACATCATTTAAATACAATCCACGACCATTAGAAAAAGATAATCCAACTTTTTTATTTAAAAATCAGACGAAAGATAATTTATTTTACACTTTCTGTAGTGCTATTCCTTTATGGACACTCTATGAAGTAATCACATTTTGGGCATTTGCAAATCAAATCATCCCATATGTTAGCTGGGAAGCTTATCCAGTTTATTGCTGTTTTATGTTTTTCTTAGTGCCCTTTATTAGGGATGCGCATTTTTATTTAACACATAGATTATTACATTGGGCTCCACTTTACAAAATTGCTCATAAAGTTCATCATCGTAACACTAATACAGGAGCTTGGTCAGGAATGTCCATGCATCCAATAGAACATGTACTGTATTTTTCTGGAATTCTCATACATTGGGTTATCCCTTCCCATCCTCTTGTGGCAATGTACCATGTATTTCATGCTGGACTAGCACCTACGCCAGGACATACGGGATATGAAAAAATGACTTTCAAAAATGGTACTTCAATTCCTACGGGTGATTACAACCATTATATTCATCATAAATATTTCGAATGTAATTACTCTGGAGGTAATACAAGTTTTTTAGATAAACTTATGGGAACCTTTCATGATGGGTCAGAAGAAGCCACTAAAGAAGTAATGGTACGTATTAAAGATAAAGCACACTATCTTTAATCATTCATAAAAAATTTGTTTAAAGTTTAATTTATTTATTAATAGATTAATTTACAACAAAATATAAAAATTTATTTACTAACCATGAGCAAAATTGAAATAGCATATAGGTGTAAAAATACTCTTGGAGAAGGAATTACTTTTTCAAAAAAAGATCAAACTCTTTATTGGTTAGATATAGATAATACTTCAAAATTACATAGATTTAATTTGATTAATCAGCAAATAGATATTTTTGAAATTCCTGAAATTGTTACAGCAACATCAATTAAATCAGAAAATGAAATCATTCTTGTATCAAACAATGGAATAAATCTTTTCGACACTAATAATAAAAAATTTGAAAGAATATTAAACATAGAGAATAAATTTCTTCATACAAGATCTAATGATGGAGCATCAGATGTAATGGGTAGATTATGGTTTGGAACTATGCAGAATAATTTTGATAAAGATGGTGAAAGTATACCTATTAAAGAGAATATTGGAAAATTATATAGAGTTGATAAAGATAATATTATCACTATTGTTGAAGATAATATCGGGATACCAAATACTTTTGTATGGAGCCCAGATAACAAAAATTTCTATTTTACAGATACTCTTGATGGAAATATTATGAAATATGATTATGATGTAGAGACAGGTAATTTATCTAATAAACAATTTTTTGCAAATTTTGATAGAGGATTTCCAGATGGTTCGACTATGGATACAGATGGATGTTTATGGAATTGTCGTTGGGGTGGATCATGTGTAGTAAGATACACACCTTCTGGGAAAGTTGATCAAGTTATAGAAATGCCAGTAGAAAATATTACCAACTGTGTTTTTGGTGGAAAAGATCTAAAAACACTTTTTATTACATCTGCAAACAATCCTGGAAAAAATCAACATGAATTAGATGGTAGTCTATTTTCTATAAATTTAAACCATCAAGGTTTAGAAGATCATAAATCAAAAATACAACTAACCTAAATATTGCATCACAGTATTTCTATGTTAGAATGAATCAATGTCTGAAAAAAAGAAATTTAGATCATCAAATTGGTATAATTCAAAACGTCACCGCAGAGATACATTTATACATAGAGGATGGATGCGAAACCAAGGACATCCAAATCATTTATTTGATGGTCGACCTGTAATTGGAATTTGTAATACTTGGTCAGAACTAACACCATGTAATGGTCATTTTAGAGAGATAGCAGAGTCAGTTAAAAAAGGTGTTTATGAAGCTGGTGGTTTTCCTCTGGAATTCCCTGTTTTTTCAGCAAGTGAATCTAATCTTAGACCGACTGCAATGTTATTTAGAAACTTAGCAAGTATGGATGTTGAAGAGGCAATAAGAGGTAACCCAATTGATGGAGTCGTGCTTTTAATGGGTTGTGATAAAACAACACCTTCATTAATGATGGGTGCAGCAAGCGTTGATCTTCCTACCATAGGTGTTTCAGGAGGTCCGATGCTTAATGGACATCATCAAGGAGAAACAATTGGGTCTGGAACTGGAGTTTGGAAACTTGATGCAGATTTAAATGCAGGTGTAATTACAGAAGAAGACTTTATTAATGCTGAAATTTCAATGAGTAGATCAAAAGGTAATTGTATGACAATGGGAACAGCTTCAACAATGGGCTCAATGGTTGAAGCATTAGGTATGTCACTTCCTGGAAATGCAGCGATACCAGCTGTTGATTCAAGAAGATACACTTTAGCTCATATGTCAGGAAAAAGAATTGTAGAAATGGTTAAAGACAATATTACAATGTCAAAAATAGTAACAAAAAAATCATTTGAGAACGCAATTAAAGTTAACGGAGCAATTGGCGGTTCTACTAATGCAGTTATTCATTTGGCAGCAATAGCAGGTAGAATGGAAATAGATCTTAATCTAGATGATTGGAATAAGTACGGCGATGGTATTCCAACATTAGTAAATCTACAACCTTCTGGAAAATATTTAATGGAAGACTTTTATTATGCAGGAGGCGTTCCTGTTGTTATTAAAAGATTACTTGAAAAAAATTTACTAGAAGAAAATGCCATGACTGTAAATGGCAAAACTGTAGCGGAAAATAATAACAATGCCAAGTGTTGGAATAACGACGTTATAAAAGAATTTAATAATCCATTAACTAAAAACGGAGGAATAAAAATTCTCAGAGGAAATATTGCACCAAACGGAGCTATTATTAAACCATCAGCTGCTTCACTAGAATTAATGAAACATACAGGAAAAGCAGTTGTTTTTGAAAGTGTAGAAGAGTTTCATGATAAAATTGATGATCCAAATTTAGACGTAGATGAAAATTCTATATTAGTTTTGAAGAATTGTGGACCAAAAGGTTATCCAGGTATGGCTGAAGTGGGAAATATGCGTCTTCCTCAAAAACTTTTAAAAAAAGGTGTTCGCGATATGATTAGAATATCTGATGCGAGAATGAGTGGAACAGCCTATGGCACCGTGATATTGCACACAGCTCCAGAAGCTGCAGTTCGTGGCCCTTTAGCAGCGGTTCAAAATGGTGATGAAATTGAAGTTGATGTCAACGAAGGTACATTGAATTTAAAAGTAGATGATAAAACAATTGAAAATCGTTTAAAAAATTATTCACCAATTCTTCCGGAAATATCGGGCGGGTATCAAAAAATGTATATAGAACACGTAATGCAAGCTGATAAAGGTGCTGATTTAGATTTTCTCGTTGGGAAAAGAGGATCTGAAGTTAAAAGACACAGTCACTAAAAAATTAAAAGCAAAATTATTTACAGAAGAATTAGTGAATTTTTGTATTGTTAAATCCAGGATTTCCAATAACAATTGAAAGATCATCTTCTTTTGGCTTTTCTATATTACATGCATCCCAATGACCAAGAGGTTTTTTACCTCTACAAAGTATGGCTTTTTGTGCGTACTCTAAATTTAAAGGTTTTGTCGAATCCGGGTCACAGTATCTTATCGTTAAACCACATCTTCTTTTATCTGAAGTATTAGGTAGTGATCCATGAGCTAACATATCCGCATGCAAAGAAAAATCCCCTGCTTTGAGAACATTTTTATAAGACTCACCAAATTTTTCTAAATTTATAATTTCTTTTGGTAAAACTGGATTACTTTTATCGCTATCTTTCCATGCTAGAGGTCCTAATTTATGAGAGCCCGGAAGGAACTCCATCGGAGCATTTTCTAAATCAGTATCATCAATTGCAAGCCAAACTGTAACAGTTCGAGCTGGAGACAATAACCAATATACAGCATCTTGATGATAAGGTACTGGTCTATTATCATTAGGCATTTTATTAAAAAAATGTGAAGCCCAGCAGATTATATTAGGTCCAATTAAATCTTGAACATAATTTAATATTTTTGGAGTATTAACTATCTCCCATATCGTTTTTGATTTATGCTGGTAACTATCTAGAGAATAACTATCCCTACCATCCTCGTATGACTTAAGTTTATCAAATAAACCATCAACTTTTTTTCTTATATCCTCTGCTTCCTTATTAGAAAAAGCATTTATAGGAGATATAAATCCATCAGTATTATATTTTTCTATATCTTTTTTTGAAAGAAAATTTGGCGAATGATTTATGATAGGTAAGAAACTTAAGTCACGATTATCTTTATTAGTCATTTTATTTTATCTAAAAATTTTTCAAATTCTTCATCTTTAATTTCAACAATATTTGATTTTGTTGGGAATTGTTTTGTATTTACATCTTTAATAAAACTTTTAACTCCCTCAATTGTATCATCTAAAAGTTTTTCATATGATTTATTTGTATCTTTAAAAACTTTAGCGTGACGAGGTACTCTATCTGTGTTTGTGCCAATGACATCTTGAATAAATAAAAATTCTACATCACAATTTGGTCCACTTCCCATTGAAAGAGTTAATAGATTTACTTTCTTGGTAATAATTTCTGCTACACGATCTGGAACACATTCAACTTCAAGACCTATCGCACCAGCTCGGTCATAAGCTAATGCATCTTGATAAACTTTATAAGCTGAATCAGCATCTTTACCAACAGCTTTAAACCCGCCGGTCCATGTACTCTTATAAGGTACGAGTCCTATGTGACTCACAGCAGGTAATCCCTCATTACGAAGAGATTCAATTATTGCTGGTCTACTTCCACAATAAACTGCATCAGCTCCATGATCTCTTGCAGTTAATGAAGCATCAATTGCTTTTTCAGGAGATGAATATTGTCCACTAGCATAAATCATAAAAGTATTTGGCGCAGCTTCTCGAATATCTTTTATATGTGCATCTCTAAACCACTTATTTGTAACTGCACCAGTTCGAAGTGTTTCTGTATTAAAACCAACTATTAACATATCAATTCCTGCTTGCTCAGAAGCATATGCCTCTAAAGCATTAGTTACACATAATTCAGTAAGCTTTTCTTTGCCTTTCTTTTCAAACAAATCTTTAATTGTTAACTTTGTTTTAGGCATGTTATCCTTTAATCCCTCCTTCTGTTAAACCACTTATTATAGATTTATGAAAAATTAGATAACAAATTATAACTGGTATAATTGTTATCAATACCCCAGCAGAAATAAGTCCCTTATCAACTAAAAAGACTCCTCTAAAAACATTAACAGCTAGTGGCACAGTTCTTGTTTCTGGTCCAGATAATAGAACCACAGATAATAAAAATTCATTCCACATATTTACAAAAGAAATAATTGCTATTGTTCCAAATATTGGAAGGGATAAAGGTATAGCAAGAGAGATAAATAATTGTAGAGAACCTGCTCCATCAACTTTCCCTGAGTCAAAAATTTCTTCAGGGATATTTTGCATCCAGGCAGTAATAAGTAACATAGCAAACGGGATGTTAAATGCAATAATTGGTATTATAATACCTATGCGTGTATTTAATAATCCAAGATCACTAACCATAATAAATAGAGGAATTATTGCTGCATTAACAGGAATCATTAATCCAGCAATCATCAACGCATAAACAGATTTACTTACTTTTGATCCTATTTGTACAACACCAAAGCTAGCAAGTGATGCAGCAATGATAACACCAATAGTTCCGCATAAAGAAATAACCAAGCTGTTTGTCATGGCCAAAGGTAAATTTACCATACTCCAAGAAGTCCAAAAATTTTCAATTGCAAAATACTTCGGTAATCCCGCAGGATTAACCATCCATTCTTGTCTTGTTTTAAGTGCACCTAATATTAACCAAACAAAGGGGATTACAACAATTATACAGTAACTCGAAAGAAATACATGATGTCCTAAATTTTTTTTATGTTTCACTTTTTAAACCATTGTTAAATTTTTCATGTTGGTATTGATCAATTTTTACTTTTGTTGATGAAATAGCTGGAATAATTAAGAATATAATTCTTATCCCAATATAACTAATTATTGCCAAAATAAGTATTAGAACTGCAATGGCACTACCAGGACCAAACTCTAGGTATTTAAATGTTTGATAATACATATAATGAGCGGGCATTTGACTTGAGTCAAGTGGTCCACCAGCTGTCAGTATAAAAACTAAATCAAATGCTCTTAAGGTTCCAAATGCCATAATAAGCATATTAACCATAATTGTTTTTGATGTCATTGGGACAGTGACCCAAATCATTTGTTGTATTGGTCCAGCTCCATCAATTTTAGATGCATCATAAAGTTCTTTTGGAACATTTTTAATTGCAGCTGAAAATATTAATGTTGATAGACCCATCCATTGCCAAGTATTTACAAATATAATTGTAAAAATTGATAAATTCATGTCGCCGAGCCAGTTAGGTCCTTTAGTTCCAAAAAAATATTCCATGAGATAAGTTATTGGGCCATAATTACGATTAAGAATTGTTTCCCACATCTGCCCAACAGCAACACTTGCTACAATACAAGGCATGAAAATAACTATACTATAAAATGCTGCTGAGCGAGATGGACTAAGACTAGCAATCGAATTAGCTAATAAAAAAGAAAAAGGTAACATTATTGCAAAGCTTAGAAGCATAAAAATTAATGAATTTTTAAGAGAGATCATTAAAATAGAATCACTCATCAACGTGATGTAGTTTAAAAGTCCAATAAACTTTCCAGACCCAAAGCCTGGCCACTGATAAAAAGAATACCAAAGTGCTTGCACAATTGGTAAAAGGAAAAACGCGATGTAAATTGATAGTCCTGGAAGGACAAAATACCAAAATGTAAACCGCGTTTTCCCCATCTAGAACAAAAATAAATTAAAAATTATTCACCATAGTGAATTTTCAATCTTTGTTCTTCAAGATATTTTGCAGCAGCTTTACCATCGATTTGACCTGCAACTAATTGCTGACCTACCCGATCCCATTCTGCATACATTTTAGGAAGTGTAAATTCTCCATATGCAGCCCAAGAAGAACCAGCGGCGTTAAACACATCAAAATGTGCAGTCATAAGCCTTTTGGCTTTAGGTGTAGCGCCATCTGGAAGGTTAGTACCTGTTAACTCTCCTCCTGCTTCATACATAGCTAATGCAACTTCTTTACTTGTAATATGCTTTAAAAATTTTATTGCTGCTTTCTCTTCTTCTTCTGGTAAACCAGACGCTACAGCAAAACTTTTTCCATATCCACGTGTAACAGCAGTTTGATCACCTTTTCCACCAGGAATAGAAACATAATTACCAACTTGAACATTATCAGCAATATCCAAATCGCTAATTCCATTTATTTCCCATGAACCTTGAAGATACATTGCTGCTTGTTCAGTATAAAATAAATTACCAGCATCACCATATCCAAGTGATAGAACATCATCACCAAAAGCACCGCGCTTTCCTAGTTCTGCTAATCTATCAAACGCACTAACATATCCTGGATTATCCCAAGTGTTTTCACGTTTTCCTGACTTAAGTGAATCGTAAAAATAATCAAAACCCATTTCTCTATCCATAAGATAATGAGATTGAATAGAAATAGGCCAAGCATCTTTACCAGCTGTAGCAAATGGAATTATTCCAGCCGCAACAAATGTATCTACTACATTTAAAAGTTCATCCCAAGTTTTTGGATATTCTAAACCATTTTCATCAAACAAACGCTGATTGTAATATACAAATTCAAAATACCCACTGAATGCTATGCCGTAAATACCACCATCTTCTGGATCATAAATTGTTTTATATGAACCTGGAATAACACCCCAATCTGGATCATTATCTATTAGATCATTCAATTTTATAAACATTTTCTGTTCTTTAAAAGCATCAAAATCTGCTGGCTGTGTTGCCATTACATGTGGTACATCACCTGATGTATACATAGCCTTTGATTTTATTGCCCATTGGTCATGACCATCTTCCATCCAATTAATAGTTATTCCTGGATTTTCTTCTTCAAACTGTTTGGTTGCATCCCATAGAATTTCATCAACCATTGAAGGCCCACCCTTTGGCCATAAATGATAAAAATCAAGAGTTATACCAAATGAGCTTGTTGCATAAAAGAAACAAGCAAGTGTGATTGCAATAATTTTTTTCATAAATACCTCCTTTTACTAAAAAATTATTTTTATAAGAATTAGATAAGACTAATTAAAAGCAAAACTCAACTATTAATGGATCCATGATTTATTAACAAAATTCAATTAAACTCTTAAATATTGATAAAAATATATGTTTTTAGCCAAATTTATATTTCATTATAGAATCTGAGGATAAGACATTCAAAGGACTATAAATTGCATGAGAAATTTCTTTATTAAAAGGGCTATTTGATTTTGTATTAAAACAAACAATTAAAGTTCTTCTTGAATAATTTGAGTCATTAGCTGCAGAAGAATGTAAAAGATTGCAATGAAAAAATAGAGCATCCCCTGGTTCAGCAGTTATATAAACAGTTTCATGTCTTTTTTCTAACAGCGCTATACGTTCTAAATCCGCTTGTTCATCAGTATCAGAAATTGAATCATGACCAATTCTACCAACCTTATGAGTTCCTTTGAGTACTTTTAAACAACCATTTTCCTTTGAAGCCCTATCTAACATTATAAAACAAGAACCCATGTCAGAATATAAACATCCTTGTTTATACCAGTATCCATAATCTTGATGCCAATCAAAACCTCCATCACCTGGTTTTTTCCAAATAATTTTTGAATGATAATGATAAACTTCTTCTCCTAAAAAATTTTCCATAGGTCTAACAATTCTTTCATTTGTTGAAAATGTCCCAACAAAATTCTCAGGAGGAGAATTCCAAAGTGTTAAATTTGCACTTCCAGTAGTACTTATTGTTTTTTTTAGTATACCCTCTTTGCCATAACTTTGGTCGGCGAAATTATTTAATTTGTCTATCTCTTCTTTAGAAAATAGTTTTCTTTTTAATACAAAGCCGTTTTCATTAAAATAATCTAGATCAGTCATTTAAAGTTACATAACAACATAATAGTTTTAAATAAAAGATAAACTATTTTTACAAAAAATAATTAATTTTATATATCAAAAACCTTACCAGGATTTAAAATATTGTTAGGATCAAAGCTTTTCTTTATCATTTTCATAAGTGGAATATTGTCTGGATGTTGCTTTAATAAATATTCTTTTTTTTGAAGACCAATTCCATGTTCACCAGTAATAGTTCCATCCATTTCTAACGCTTTATCGATTAGCCTATTACTAAACGCTCTAATATATTTGTATTGATTTTCTTTACTTGGATCGTAGACAACAGAGACATGAAAATTTCCATCACCAACATGACCAACCATTGGCGCCTTTAATCCTGTATCTTGAAGTTCCGTTTCTGCAAATCTAATACATTCGACAATGTTTGAAATAGGCACACAAACATCAGTGACATATACTCTAATATTATCACCTTCAGCTTTTACTGAATAATACACATTATGCCTTGCTTTCCAGATTTTATTTCTTTCTTCAGTGTTTGCTGCCCATTTAAATTCACTGCCATTATTATTTTTTGAAATTTCCTCTACTACATCTATTGATTCTTTATTTGAAAGCTCACTACCATGAAATTCATAGAATAATGTTGGTAAACTCTCTAAATTTTCTAATTTTGAATATTTAATACTTATATCCATTTGATCTTTATTTAATAATTCAACTCTTGCAATTGGAACTCCATACTGAATTATTTCTTGAGCAGTTAAAACTGCTGAGTCTAGATCAGGAAACTGGCAAACAGCACTCATTATGCTTTCTGGGATAGGTGATAATCTAAGATGCACCTCTGTTATTATTCCTAGCGTTCCTTCCGAACCAACAAAAAGATTTGTTAGATTATACCCAGCAGAAGTTTTTTTTGCTCTTGATCCTGTTTTTATTATATCACCATTTGCTAAAACAACAGTCAAGCCAAGAACAGTAGTCCTCATTGTTCCATATCTCACCGCCATCGTTCCTGAAGCGGAACAAGCTGTCATTCCACCTAAAGAGGCATTTGCACCGGGATCAATTGGGAAAAAAACTCCTTTATCTTTTAAAGTTTCATTGAGTTGTTCACGAGATACATTTGCTTGAACACGGCAATCAAAATCTTCTTCATTAATTGAAATAATTTTATTAAAATTTTCCATTGAAATAGTAAAACCTTCATCATTTCCAACTACGTGACCCTCTAATGAAGTTCCCGTTCCATACGCTGTAACTGGTACTTTAAATTGATTACAAATTTTTAAAATTTTTGAAAGTTCTTCATTATCTTTTGGAAATAATACTGCTTTTGGCAATATAGGATCGTAAGCATCTTCTCCTTTAGCATGATTATTTCTTACACTTTCTGAAAAAGAAATTCTTTCTTGTAAAAGACCTTTTAAATCATCTAATAATCCTCTATCCATTTTTTAATAATATTTAAAAATCAATAAAAGTAAATGAATACCACACCACTTCGATTAGAAAAAATATATGATTTAGCATATAGTGTATTGTCTAAATATGGATGCGATCCTTTCAATGCTGAATGTGTTGCGACAACTATAACACATGCTGAAAGAGATGGAAGTGTCTCTCATGGATTATTTAGAATTCCAGGATACGTTGCTTCTTTAAAAAGTAAAAAAGTAAATGGTGCCTCAAAACCAATAAATACACATCTCACAAATAATGCTATTCGCGTTGAAGGCGATTATGGATTTGCTCCAGTTGCTATAAAAGTTGGCTTACCAGAATTAATTAAAACAACGAGAAATTATGGTATTGGTGTTTTAACGATAAAAAATACTCATCATTTTGCAGCACTTTGGCATGAAACTGAAGCACTTGCTGAAAAAAACCTCATTGGTATCGCTTGTACTGCTTACAAGCCAGTCGTTGCTCCTGCTGGCGCAAAAAAACCTTTATATGGAACCAATCCTATCTCCTTTGCTTGGCCACGTAAAAACTCTACCCCAGTGGTTTTTGATATGGCTACTTCAACTATGGCATTGGGAGAAGTTCAAGTTGCGGCAAGAGATGGTCACAAAGTTCCATTTGGTACGGGCTTAAATAGTAAAGGTGAAAAAACAGATGATCCGGTAGCGATATCAAATGGCGGTGTTCTTTTGCCTTTTGGAGATTACAAAGGCTCTTCCATTGCAATGATGATAGAATTGTTGGCAGCAGGACTAGTTGGAGATTTATTTAGTTTTGAGGCCGCAAATGAAGACAATAATGATGGCGGACCATCAAGAGGAGGGGAGTTCATAATGGCGATTTCACCAGAATTGATTGCTGGAAAAAATTGGAATGATCATTCAGAAAAATTTTTTGAGCAGTTATCCAGTCTTGATGGTACAAGATTACCTGGACAAAGAAGACATAATAATAGAAAAGATAAAGGACCTAGAAAAATAAATTCAGATTTATTACAAACAATTAATCAACTTATTTAAATTATGGAAAATATAAAAATTGATTTTCAAAAACATATTGATGCTGGAAGATGTAATGGAGCGGAGTGGATAATTAACTATGAAAATAAAGTTTATCACGATGTTATTGGGTACAAGGATTTGGATTTAAAAGATAAACTTAATAAAAATTCGTATTACAGAATTTGGTCAATGACCAAACCAATTGTTGGCTTTGCAGCAATGCAACTAGCTGAAAAAAAATTTTTATCATTAGACGATACTATTGATAGATATTTACCCGAATTTAAAAATATAAAAAAACTTAATAGTTTAACAAGCAAATTAAGCGATACCAGTCCAGTTGACAATTTACCCACTATTAGACAACTTTTACAACATACAGCTGGTTTCACTTATAATAGTAGTGATAATAATTTAGCTCAAGAGTATGAAGATAAAGGATTATTTCATTCACCTACTTCTAGTTTAGAAGATGAAGTAAATAAAATCTTGGAATTACCACTTTTATATGAACCAGGATCGAATTGGCATTATTCTATATCAATAGATATTTTAGCTAGAGTTATCGAGATTGTAACTAAAGATAAAATAACCAATATTTTAAAAGAAAACATTTTTGATCCATTAGAAATGAATCAAACAAATTTTTTTATTAATGAAAGTAATCAAAAGAATTTAGTAGAAACTTTTGAATATAGTTTTGATAGGTCCAAATTAACCAATCTAAATTTTGATAAAAGAAAACTAATTTTATACGGTTATCCAACAACTAATCAAAATTATTCAAGAGGAGGACACGGACTCTTCTCTACTGCTGAAGATTATGCAAAATTTGCAACTATGCTAATCAATGGCAAAAATAAAAATTCCAAACCACTAGTAAATACTGATACTTTAGAAATCATGCGTAATAATTCTTTAACTGCAGATTTGTTTCCTCTTGAAATTACATCAATCAACACAAAAAAAGATGTAGATTATGAAAACGATTTAATTGGTTATGGATGGGGTATGGGTATGAGAGTTTTAATGAAAAACACTAACCAAAACAAATATGGTACAATTGGTGAATTTGGTTGGTCTGGATATGCCTCTACTTATTTTTTGGTAGATCCTATTAATAATTTATCAGCAGTTCTAATGATGCAAATTATTGATGCTCATAAAAATATTAAGCAAGATTTTTATAATAATATTTTTAAAAACATTAAATGAGTACTAAATCAAATCCATATTATTATGGAATTCTTTTTATTCTTCTTGCATATTTATCATTTGGAATTTTAGATACTATTCAAAAAACTGCAGTCCAATATCATTCAGTTTTTCAACTTTTATTTATTAAGTATTTATTTTGTTTACTATTTTCATTTTTTATTGCTAGAAAAAATAAAGTAAAAAAATTTTATATTTCTAATAATTATAAAATTCAAATAACAAGATGTATTTTATCAACACTTGAATCTTGTTTTTTTGTTTTATCTTTTCGATATTTAGCTTTAGCAGATGCTCATACAATTGGATCTTTGTCGCCTGTATTAGTTTTAGTATTTTCATACATAATTTTAAAAGAAAAAATTTCCCTTTCAACGTGGATTGCAATCATTACTAGTTTTGTAGGGGTAATATTAATTATGCGTCCAGGAATAAATATTTTTAATCCATATTTAATTATACCTTTATTAGCCGCTTTTTTTTATTCATTATATCAAATAGCAACTAGATTAAATGCAGAACATGATAATAACGAGACTATGTTGTTTTATAATGGTCTAATTGGTTCAATAATTACTCTTGTTTTTTCATATTTTTTTTGGCAACCATTACATGCCTTTTCTTTTATTTTTTTTATTTTTGTAGGCATCTTCTTTTGCACAGGCTTATATTTACAAATCAAAGCATTAAGTATTTCTCCTGCCAGTATCCTAGCTCCGTATCATTATAGTATAATTATATGGGCAATACTTTTTGGTTTTCTTGTTTATAATGAAATCCCCGATATATTCACTTTATTTGGAGCTATTATAATTGTCGCTTCAGGTATTTTTATATTTAGATATTCTAATAAGTAGTTTTATTTTTTTGTATTAATTAAATTATTAATGTTATAATTTTAAATCGTGTTTATTGGTATAGATCTTGGAACATCTTCAATCAAAATGATATTGGTTGATAAAAAACAAAAAATTCTTGCTAGTGCAAATGCAAATTTAACGACTCAATCCCCTAAAGATGGTTTTAGTGAGCAAAATCCAAAAGAGTGGGTTGATGCAACTATTGAATGTTTAGAAGCTTTAAAAATAAAAAAACCGAAAGAATTTTGTGAAACAATTTCAATAGGAATATCAGGTCATATGCATGGTGCTACATTAATTGATAAAGATGGGAATGTGATCAGACCTTGTATTCTTTGGAATGATACAAGATCTTACCAAGAATGC
Source organism: uncultured Alphaproteobacteria bacterium (assembly GCA_902585605.1). Taxonomy (GTDB): domain Bacteria; phylum Pseudomonadota; class Alphaproteobacteria; order HIMB59; genus CACPNW01. The sequence goes on along the minus strand of CACIED010000001.1, from coordinate 108,300 downwards.
TTAGAGTTTGAAAAACAAAATTTTGATGTGCGGTCTATTTCAGGCAATATAACCATGCCTGGTTTTACAGCTCCAAAGATTAACTGGATTAAGAAAAATGAAAAAGAAAATTTTAATAAAATATTTAAAGTTTTACTTCCTAAAGATTATTTACGTTTTGTTCTTACAGGTGAATATTTTTCAGAGATGTCAGATGCTTCTGGCACATTATGGTTAGACGTTAAAAAAAGAAAGTGGTCTAATCAACTTTTATCTTGTTCATTTTTAGAGGAAAAACATATGCCAGATCTTGTGGAAGGAAATGAGCAAACAGGATTTTTAAAAAAAGAATTAAAAGATAAATTTAATTTTAATATGAATGTTAAAGTTGTCGGTGGAGCGGGGGATAATGCAGCTGCAGCAACTGGTATGGGTATAACAAGTAACAGTCAATCATTTATATCCCTTGGTACTTCAGGAGTTTTTTTTACTCCAACTGATAATTTTTTAAGCAATACTGGTGATGCAGTACATTCATTTTGTCATTGTTTGCCTAATAAATGGCACCTAATGTCAGTTATGTTAAGTGCAAGTAATTGTTTAGATTGGATTTGTGCTGTTACTAATACATCGATCGCAGATACACTTAATAATGTAGAAAACTTTTATAATGATAAAACTTGCATAAAAAATTCATCTTATTTTTTACCTTATTTGTCTGGAGAGAGAACTCCGCATAATGATCCACATATCAGAGGATCCTTCCATTCTATAAAAACAAACACAAATGCTGCAGATTTACAGTATGCAGTAATTGAAGGCGTCAGTTTTGGAATATTGGATGGAGTAAATTCAATTTTGAAAGTTAATAATAGCTTTGATAATATATTTATGGTTGGAGGAGGTTCAAAAAGTTCATTTTGGATTGAATTGCTTGCATCCCTATTAAATAGAAAATTAAGTGTTTGTGATCAAAGTGAATTTAGCGCTGCTCTTGGCGTTGCAAGGTTAGCCATGTATCAGGATGATACAATTTTAAATAAAGAAAATATTGTTCGTGAAATAAAAATAAGTAAAACTTATAAACCTGATAAAGTTAATATAGATCTTTTATTAAAAAGGTATTCTGTTTGGAAAGATTTATATAAGAGTAATAATAAAATTGCTCAAAATTTAAATTTTTAGAAAATATTTTTAAAATAAACTATTCTTTAAAAAGAAAAATATTTGCATTTATTTTTATTTTGTCTTTAAGAATTGTCGTATTTTTCCAATTACCAATGCCAATTTCAAAGTCATTTCTAGAAAAAGATATTTCACTTTTTACCTGAACCAACTCACTACCTAATTTTATCACTTCAATATCAATAGGAATATTTTGACTTTTACCCTTTATTGTTAACTGACCTATCAAATTAATTTTATTATTTTCATAATTAAATTTAAAATTATTTGTATCAATGAGGCCCAAAGGAAATTTTTTAGCATGAAAGAAAGTCTCACTAAGTACTAAATCTTTATACCGTTTGTAATTTAAATCTAAACTATCAATTCTAACATTTATAAGAGCTTTATTATTATTTTGATTAGACAAATCCAATGAAACAAAACCATCAAATGTATTAAATTTACCAAAGACATTTTTTGCAAATAAAACTGGAACTTCAAATTCTATACTTGAAATATTTTTATCTACAGTCCATAAATCATTAGCTATACTCTGTTTACAATGTACAAAAATTAGAAATAAACTAAATATTATTTTCAATATATTTTCTTGCCAATTCATCAGCCTTTTCATTAAATTCGAACCCTGAGTGCCCCCTAATCCACTTCCATGTTACATTATGTTTATTGATTAAGTTATCTAATTGCATCCATAATTCTTTATTTTTTACTATTTTTTTTGTTGATGTTTTCCATCCATTTTTCTTCCAATTAATAATCCATGATTCAATGCCATCTTTTACATATTTGCTATCCGTATAAATTATTAAATCTTTTTTTATCTCAAAATATTCTAGTGCTTTTATTGCTGCTGTAAGTTCCATTTTATTGTTAGTTGTAAGTTGATCTCCACCATTTAGTAAAATTTCTTTGTTATTATCTAAAATTACAACCCCCCATCCACCTTTACCAGGGTTACCAGAACATGCACCGTCAGTATAGATATTAATCATAATTATAAAATGCTATTTTGTTGATGCCATTTTAAAATATTAAAATATTCAAATGGATCTTTTTTAATAACTACCGCATTAGATGGATGAAAAATGTAGTCATGAACTCTTGTGCATAGTATTCTAACTGCCGCGGCTCTTAATAAAATGTTCAATGATTTCTTCTCAAGATCACTTAATTTTCTTATTTTTTGATATTCTGCAAGAATTGTCAAGTAGTTCTGTTTGTGAAAATTTTGTCCATTATCACTAAAGCACCAATCATTAATAACTATAGCTATATCGTAAACATAAAAATAGTAACAAGAAAAATAAAAATCTATTACTCCAGAAATTTTTTCATTTTTAAAAAAAATATTATCCCTAAACAAATCAGCATGTATGATTCCACAAGGAATATTGCTTGGCCAGTTTTTTTCTAAATAATCTATTTCACTTTTTAACAAATTCATTGTTTCTTCAAATTCCTTAGATTTATCTTTGAGGCATTTTTTGTAAATTTCTTTCCAATCTTTTAAATCTAAACTGTTATCTCTTTTTTCATCAAAATTTTTGGTAAGATTGTGTAAATTAGCAATCATTTTACCAACTTCTTTACACATTTTAAAGTTTGGTTTTTCAATACTTTTACCTTCTATAAACGATATGATAACAGCTCTTTTATTTTTTATTCTTTTCAATATTTTTCCATTTTTGTCTGAAATAGCTCTTGGGCATTTAAAATTATTTTTGTTTAAATAGTTTTTTAAGTTTATAAAGAAAGGTAGCTCTTCCTCAGTTACTCTTTTTTCAAAAATTGTTAGAATATATGGTTTGTTGTTGCAAAAAATTTTAAAATTTGAATTTTCTATACCATCAACAATTTCTTCAAAACTTTCTAAATTTCCAATTGAGTAGTCAGAAACAAATTTCCCAATATCCTCTTTAATTAATTTTGTAAAAACTGCCATTTTTATATGTTTAACTTTTGTGGAACTTTAAAAAATACATCTTCTTTTTGATAATGTCCTTCATTTACTTTTACTTCAAAATTCTTTTTCAAATTATTAAGAAGTTTTCTTACAAGTATTTCTGGTGATGACGCGCTTGCAGTTATCCCTATATTTTTAGATTCTTGAAATATATTTAAATTTAAGGAGTCTACGTCTTCTACTAAAATTGCTTTTTTTGAACCATAATTTTTTGCAACTTCAACTAATCTTAAAGAATTTGATGAGTTACTTGCTCCAATTACTAAAAAATAATCACATTGATTAGCTATTTTTTTGACTGCTTCCTGTCTATTTGTCGTAGCATAACAAATATCATTTTTTTTTGGTTCTATGACATCACTAAAATGTAGTTTTATCTCTTTTATTATATCTTTAGTATCATCCACTGAAAGAGTTGTCTGTGTTACATATGCAATCTTTTCATCTTGATTAAGAGGTAATTTTTTAACATCTTCAGTTTTTTCTACTAAATATATTTCTTTTTTAGTTTGACCCATTGTTCCAATAACTTCAGGATGATTTCTATGGCCAATTAAAATTACGGGGAGATTTTTTTTATCAAAATTTTCAACCTCTTTATGGATTTTGCTAACAAGTGGACATGTTGCGTCATAATACATTAAATTTAAACTCAAAGCTTCCTCTGGAACTGCTTTTGGAACACCGTGAGCAGAAAAGATAACTGGTCTACTCTTGTCTTGAATTTCATTCAGTTCTTCTACAAAAATAGCTCCTTGTGATTTAAGATTTTCAACAACAAATTTATTATGAACAATTTCATGTCGAACATATACAGGTGCGCCATATTTTTTTAGAGCACCCTTAACCATTTCTATAGCCCTATCTACACCTGCACAAAAACCTCGAGGTCCTGCAAGAAAAATATTAAGTTTTTTTGTCATTTAAATTTGCTTACATTAATTTCAGTTAATTAATAATACTATAGATTTTGCAATTCTTTTAATATTAATTTCTTAATATTATATTCAAATTTTTAGACTGATTAATCTACTTTTTAATTCTTTAAAACAGAGTTAAATTCAGTAATAGATTCTGCAATTAATTCAGACTTTTTAGCCTTACTGAGATTTTGAAGTAGAATATTTCTCGTAGCTTCTATAGCAATAGTTGAAATATAATTTTTTATAGAGTTATTGCTATCTCTTACTAATTGTTCAATCTTATTTTCAGCTAATATTTTTCTTTTTTCAATTTGGTCAGTTAATTTAGAACTAGATATATTTTTTAGTTCTGCTATTTTTTTTTCATATTCCAAATTAAGATTTTGTATTTCTTTTTCTACCTTAGTTTCTCTTTCTTTTAATTCATCTAGAGCTTTTTGAGCTTCATTTTTTAAATTCTCAACTTCATCAATTTTATTTTTTATATCTTTGATTTGAGCATCTAAACTAGATGTAAGAATTTTTCTTACTGGATTAAAAATAGCTACAATAAATAGAATAAAAGATACCGCAACCCAAAATTGTGGATCAGAAAACATTAATTAAAACTACCTTTATGTGTTTCAATAACTTTATTAATTTCATTGTCTGACAATTCTATATCTGTGATTTTTCCAACAGTCAGTTTTGTAATATTAGCTATTTCATTGTCAATATTTTTCATTTGATCATCTTTACTTTTTAAAATTTCCTTTTCTGCATCAGAAACTTTTTTTTCTAAGTCTTTATCAAGTGAAGAAAGTTGAGAAGAAACATCTTCTTGTAAAGCATTGATTGTTTCTTTAATTTTCTCATCAGTTTCTAGTTTAGCCTTATTGATTTGATCATTAATTTTTTTTTCAATTTCCATTGCTTGTTCTTGAAGCTCTTTTGCTGAAGATAAATTCTCATCTATTTTATTTTGTCTTTTCTCTAAAACTGTAGCTATTCTCGGAAGAGATACCCTCCATAAAAACACAAATAGAAAAGTAAAGAATACAGCTAACCAAAAGAGCTGTGAAACAAAAAACTCTGGATTTAATTGAGGCATTAATTAATTATTGAGTTTTATCCAAACAAAATAACTAACGCAATAACTAGCGCGAAAAGTGCAATCGCTTCAACTAATGCGAAACCTAACATTGTCATTGTAAAAACTTCACCTCTTGCTGCCGGATTTCTTCCAACTGCTTGAATAAAAGATGAGAAAATATTCCCAATTCCAATACCTGATCCAATAACACCGATAACGGCTAGACCCGCTCCGATTACTTTTGCTGCTTCAATTTCCATAAGTCCTCCTATTTTAAATTAATGTAAATGATAAGCATCGTTAATATATAAACACGTCAGTATTGCAAACACATATGCTTGCAAAAAAGCAATTAAAATTTCTAATCCTGTTAAAGCTACAATAAAAGCTAAAGGAAAAACGCCTGTAAAAAATGGCATGGAAACAACAAAGCCCGCAAATACTTTTAGTAGTGTGTGACCTGCCAGCATGTTTGCAAATAATCTAACTGATAAACTTATAGGTCTTGATAAATAAGAAATTACCTCAATCGGAATTAGAAGTGGATGCATGTAAAAGGGTACACCAGGTATATAAAAGAAAGTAAAAAATTTAATACCATGATTAACAAATCCAAGAATAGTTACACCAATAAATACAACTGCTGCTAACGCAAATGTAACAATTATATGACTCGTGAAAGTAAATTGGTATGGTATCATACCAACCATATTTCCAATTAACACAAACATGAATAAAGAGAAAACAAATGGGAAATATCTTTTTCCATTATCTCCAACTGTATCAGAGAGAAGCTGAGCAATAAAATTATACATCAATTCTGAAATAAGCTGCATCCTAGAAGGGATGATTGATCTTGTATTCACTGTTAAAGTTAAAAAAAGAGTAATTACTAAAACAGTAATCAACATAGCAAAAGATGAATTTGTAAATGAAATATTGTAGCCACCAAGTTCAATATTAGATATTGGATCTATCTCGAACTGTTTTAGGGGACTGTCTTTTGCGGCCATAATTGTTATTGAATATTCAAATTACCTTTGCTTTTCAATGCGACGCATTACACGATAAACGTTCAAAAATCCAGCTAATGCGCCAAATATGAAGAAAATAATCAACCCTATTGGTTTAGTATTAAAGTAATTATCCACAATAAGCCCAATTCCAACTCCAACCACTAGCGCAGCTATAATTTCTGTACTAATTTTAAAACCAAATCCAGCACCACTTTCTTTTTTTTTAATATTAGGTTCTTTATTTTGATTATCTAAATCATCAATTTTTTTACCTAATTCTTCTAAATTTTTATTTTTATAATTCATTTGTAGTATCTTGCTCTTTTATCTCGATTGCTTTTTCAAGATCAACAGAAACTAATTGTGATACGCCTTTCTCAGGCATGGTAACACCAAATAATCTATTTACTCTTGCCATTGTCATTCTATGATGAGTTATAACTAAGAATTTTGTTGAAGAAGTTTTAGCTATTTCCTCTACTAATGAACAAAATCTATCAACATTAGTATCATCTAATGGAGCATCAACCTCATCGAGTACACAAATTGGAGCTGGGTTTGATAAAAATACAGCAAATAATAATGATAAGGCAGTAAGAGCTTGCTCACCTCCAGAAAGTAAATTTAGATTTTGTAATTTTTTTCCAGGAGGACTAGCAAATATTTCTAAACCAGCTTGAAGAGGATCTGACTCATCTGTAAACTTTAGATAAGCCTTTCCACCACCAAACAACCTGGTAAATAACTTTTGAAAATTTTCATTTACTATCCCATATGCAGCAAGTAAGCGTTGTCTACCTTCTGTATTAAGTGAGTCAATTGCTTCTCTTAGTTTTGCAATTGCACTTAAAAGGTCGCTTTGATCTTTCTTTATTGTATTAACTTTTTCTTCCAAATCTTTTGACTCTTGTTCTGCGAGAAGATTAACACCACCTAAACGTTCTTGCTCTCCAATTAGTCTCTCTAACTTTTTTTCTAAATAATCGGTCTCGCCTAAAACTTTATTTGGATCGATTTCTCCAATATTGTAAAGTTCTTCTAATTCTACACTCAATCTTTCTTTTACTTGAGTAGCTAATAATTTAATTGCTTCATTAATTGTATTAATTTGGCCTTCAGTCCTAATTCTTTCTTCCCTTAGTTCATTTAATTTAATTTCTTCTAGTTTTAACTTCTTATTGATCTCATTAGAATTTTGTTCAGTTTGACGAAGCTGCTCAGCTATTTGCTCATAAGAACTCTTATTCTCTTCAATCAATTTTTGTATTTTTAATTTTTCACTTGATACATCATCAGGAACGGCTTGGAGGTTAGATAATTCATTAATTAATGTATTTTGCCTTGAATTTAACTCTTCTATTCTTTGATTTGCTTTTGCAGAAATATCATTCCATTGTTTTTCCTCTGCACTTAATTGCTTTATTCTTCTATTTTTTAATTGCTCCAATATTGCTTTAGTTGAATTATTTTGTTTACCTTTAGATACATACCCATCCCATCTCCAAATTTCTCCTAGTTTGCTTACTAATATCTGGCCTGGCTTTAAAGTTTTTTGAATTTCTAAAACATTTTCTTTATTTTCAATTAATCCAACAAACTCTAATTTCTTTTTCAAATTATCTGGTGCTTTGATCAGAGAGGAAAATTTAGCAATTTCTGAATTAAATGAAGAATCTTCCACATCCAATTTTCTCCAAAAAATACTTTGTTCTTCATCGATAGATGCAATTAACTCATCTGAAAAAACTGCAGCAATTGCTTGTTCAAGACCATCTTCAAAGTCTAGATAATCAATTATTGGATTATTATTTTTTTTATTAGAAACATTTTCAGTATTTAGATCATCATCAGTTTGAATAAAAAGATCACCTTGTTGTTTTAAAAGTATAGACTTTTCTTCTTGTACTCTTTCAAGATTTTGTTTTGCATCTTCAAATAAAAATTTTTCTCTTTCAATGTCATTTTTAATTTGCTCTATACGGACTTTTGTTTCATCTACTGCAATATTTGCTCTTTCAATTTCTTTTTCTTGGTTTTCTAAACTAATTGAATATTTCTGAAGCTCAGCTGCAACCTTACTTTCTTGAAGTCTAAGGTTTGGAAGGCTTTCTTGAACTTTTTCAAATTCGATATTTATTTGTGCAACAACCTGTGTTTTGTCATTTACTACATTTGTTTCAGATTGAATTTTTTCATTAGCATTTTTTAATTTATCTTTTTCATCAATCCATTTCTTATAAAATAATCTTGCTCTTGCTTTAGTAATATCTTTTTGAATGTACTTATATCTTTCAGCTTGTTTAGATTGTTTCTTTAATATTGTTAATTGTTCATCTTGTGCTTTTAATACGTCCTTTACACGCTCTAAGTTATTTTCAGTCGCATTTAATCGTAATTCAGCTTCGTGTCGTCTTGAATGCAGACCAGTAATTCCTGCAGCTTCTTCCAGTAATGTCCTTCTTTGTTCAGGTTTAGCTGCGATAATAGCTCCAACTCTACCTTGACTTACCATCGATGTTGAACGAGCACCTGTTGCTGCATCAGCAAATAGCAATTGTACATCCTTTAATCGGACCTCCTTGCCATTAACTCTATATTCTGAGCCTTCACCTCGCCAAATTCTTCTAGTTACTTCAATAGTATCATTTTCATTGAAAATACTTGGCGCTTTTCTTGCTTTATTATCTAAATCTATAGTAACTTCGGCAATATCCCATGCTGGTCTATCATCTGTACCATTAAAAATAACATCATCTAATTCGCTTCCTCTCATTTGTTTTGGCGAAAGCTCACCCATAACGAATCTAAAAGCTTCAACAAGATTGGATTTACCACATCCATTTGGCCCCACAATACCTGTCAAACCATTTTCAATCAAAATTTCAGTTGGTTCAACAAAAGACTTAAAGCCTTTGACCTTAAGGGTCCTAAAATTAATCATCAACTATTGTGATAATATTTTATCGATGATTTGTCTAAACTCTTTTATGTTTTTATTCCCCGAATATAAAACTCCATTAACAATGAATGACGGAGTGGAGCCTATTTTATATTCTCTTTGCGCTTCCATTACACCCTCAAGTAATTGATTCTCTAAATCCACATTACTTAAACATGCATCAAAATCTTCTTGTTGCATACCGCCACTTTGCATAATCTTATATAATTCAGATCTTGTTTTGGAATGATCTCTATTAACCCAATTATTTTGAAGCTTATAAAGGCCATTCATATAATCGTATCTTACCTCATCTGGCACACATCTTAAAATCATACTTCCAGCAAGAGCTGGATAATTAAAGGGAAAATCACGAAAAATAAACTTAACTTTACCAGTATCAATAAACTCTTTTTTTAATTCTGCTAGAGTATCATTATGAAAATCTGCACAGTGACTACAAGACATTGAAGCATATTCTATAATTGTTATTGGAGCATTTTCTTCTCCAATATAAAAATCATTATCTTTAACATCTAGTATTGAGTTTTCAGCTGCTTTGGCATTAATAAAAACTAGTGATAGTATAATAGAAATAAATAAAATTTTAATTTTCATTATTTGTCCTCAGTTGTAATTTTATTACCTAAATTTAATAGCGATTTTTTCAAATCTGGATTTTGAAATTCTTTAACGTTTTGCTTAACAAATTCTATGTCGTTTTTATCAATTTGTTTATTTTTATTTTGTTTCATATGAGTATATTTAGGTATGTAATTTTGATGAATTCTCAAGTCTATTATAGCTTTATAGCCAAAATAAGTATTAATTTTTTCAATTATAGTGTCCTTAAAGTGTTGAAATTCAATGGCAGCGGCTGGAGCAACACTCACATTTAGATAATTTTTATATACTGTCTCACCTACATCATTTTCAAAATCACGCACCCTTGAAACGTTTAAAGGCTCTGAATATTCTTTAAAATAACTACCAGCAATTTCAGGCCATTTGGAGTTAATTATAAATTCTGTACGATTATATTTAGAGGAAAATTTTCTATTTATCTTCCTCAGAGTATCGCCAATAGATTGTGGAACAAATGTTCTTTTTTGCTTTATATTTTTTTTGTCCATATGCATAAATAATTTATAGTACCTAAATATGAAAGCAATATGTTTAAACACGAAACACAAGTAACAAAGTTTTTGCTTCAATGGTATTCCGTGAATGCCAGAAATTTACCGTGGCGGAAGAAAAATACTCTCAATTTACCTGATCCATACTTTGTTTTTGTAAGCGAGTATATGCTCCAACAAACAACAGTAAATACCGTAACAAACAAATTTAATGATTTTATTTTAAAATGGCCTTCTTTAAATAAATTAGCGCAAACTTCAGAGCCAAATATGTTAAAGTTCTGGTCAGGCCTTGGTTATTATTCAAGAGCAAGAAATTTATTAAAGTCTGCAAAAATAATTCATAAAAATTTTAAAAATAATATACCAAAAACTTATGATGAACTCATCCAACTTCCTGGCATTGGAGATTACACAGCAAAAGCAATTCTTGGAATAGGATATAATCAATCAGTTATACCACTAGATGCTAATATTGAGAGAATTTTGGTTAGGTTATATGCTATCGATAAACCAATTAATAAAGTCAAAAATAAACTTAAAGATTTAGGAAAAAAATTCATCTCAGATAAATACTCTTCAAATTTAATTCAATCTTTTATGGATTACGGATCAGAGATCTGTCTTCCAAGAAACCCTAAATGTAATATTTGTGGAATTAATAAATTTTGCCAATCATACAAAAAGAATTTACAGCAAAAAATTCCTTTAAAACTAAAAAAGAAAACTATTAAGCCCATAAAGTATACAAGAGCTTATGTAATTGTGAATGAAAAGAATGAAATCCTTGTGCGAAGTAGACCAAATAAAGGAATGTTGGCCTCCATGCTTGAAGTACCAAATGATGTCTGGGTTAAAAATAAAAAATTGCTAACTACTGATCAAGATATACAAAAAATAAAAACAAAATTACAATCTAAAGGTTCATTTGAATATTCATTTAGTCATTTTGATTTAGAAACAGAAATTTTTTATGGAAATGTTAAAAAAGCAAAATTATCAAAAAGTAATTGGATAAAGAAATCTTCTTATTCTAGATCTAGAATGCCAACTGTGATGAAAAAAATAGTAGATATAGCAGTATAATTTATGCAAAGAATTTTTTTGCGTTCATAAAAATTTTATATCCATCCCCAAATTTTTTTATGGTTTTACTTTGCCAATTGGGAATATGATAATGATAAAACGCTCTTTCAGGATGAGGCATCATTGCAAGAACATTACCATTTTGATTTGTTAGCGCAGCGATATCATCTTTAGATCCATTCGGATTAAAAGGAAATTGACCTTTTGCTAATTTTTTATGATGATTAATGTATTGCAAACCAATAAGGTTATTAGCTTTGATACTTTTTAGTAGATTAATAGGTATCATAAATTGTCCTTCTTGATGGGCAACAGGCAAGCTCAGCGTACTAATATTTTTTAGCCATGGTGATTTATTATTACTTACTTTTACATCAACCCATCGACACTCATAGCTACCAGATTTATTTTCAATCAATGCCACTTCTGCATCTTTTTTATTTAGGCTTGGAACTAATCCAAGATTAATTAATATTTGGCATCCATTACAAATGCCTATGACTAATTTATCTTTTAGTGAAAAATCTATTAGCTGATCATACAAATTGGTCATAATTTTTTTTGCCATTGCATTTCCTGAACCTGTATCATCGCCATAAGAAAAACCACCAGGTATAGCGAATACTTGATAGTTATTAAGTTGTTTAGGATTTTGAATCAGATCATTAATATGAATAATTTTTCCTTTAAATCCTACTACTTCAAATGCATGTAGTGTTTCATTTTCACAATTAATACCATAACCTGACAGCACTAATACGTTCATAACCCTCTAATATTTTGTTTGTATGACTTAGCAAAATCTGAAATTTTACCTCTCATAATTTTTTTGTTATCTTTAAACTCAATTACATCTGAGCCCGTACATTTACCAATGATTGTATAATCAGAAGCTTTAAATATTTTTTTAAAATTGGCTAACTTATTTTTTTTAATGGAAACAAGAATTCTGCTTTGTGTTTCAGAAAATAAAAATTGGTCAACTGAGATTTGATTTTTAAGTTTTAAATCAATGGTTAAACCTTTCTTTGAAGCAATTGCCATCTTTGTAACTGCAATTCCAAGTCCGCCCAAATCTATTCCAATTGCAGAATTTATAATTCTAAGTTTATTAGCTTTTTCAAAATTTTTATATGTGCGAAGTGCATTCTTGCTATTTACAACTGGATTTTTTGATTTTTCATAACCTATAATTTTGGAATAAACACTATCTTGTAATTCATTACGGGTAGCTCCTAAAACTAAAAGTATATCATCATCATCTGGTGTTATTTTTGTTAAGTGTGAAATTTTATCTACCACTCCAATGGAAGAAATAAGCAATGTTGGAGGTATTGAAATTTTTACTGATTTTCCAGTTTTATCAAAACCTTTAAAATCATTAAACATACTATCTTTTCCTGAAATAAAAGGTGTTTGGTAAGCAACTGCATAATCATAACAAGCTTTTGCTGCTTCTTTCAATTGATATAAGCGATCAGGTTCATCCGAGCTGCACCAACAAAAGTTATCAAGAATTGCAATTTTTTTTAAGTTAGCACCACTTACAATTAAATTTTTATATGCTGTATCAATAGAGCACCCAGCCATATCATAAGGATTTGTTTCGGCGTACTGAGGATATGCAGCTTGAGAAAGAGCTATTGATTTTTCATCATCAAATAGAGGTTTAATAGCAGTAGCATTTCCAAAAACTCTGCCTTCCCCTTGTAATGGTTTTATAATGGAGGTTGCTTGTACTTCGTGATCATATTGTGTGGCTATAAATTCTTTTGATACAATATTTGGACTAGAGAGAAGTTTATGTAATTTATCTATTAAGGAACTTTTTTTAATTATTTTTTTCTTTTCTTTTTTAATTTTTGGAAAAGATGTTTTTAAATTTAATTTAGGATAACCTTCATGAAGAAATTCCATATCTAAATTGAGAATTTCAGTTTTATTGTATTTTACTATGGCTTTTTCTTTTTTAATAAACTTACCAATTATTGTTGCTTCCACACCTCTTGAATTAAATCTCTTAATAACTTTTTTTACATTCTTCGGAGGTACTGCTAGTGTCATTCTTTCTTGTGATTCAGAAACCCAAATCTCCCAAGGATATAAACCATTATATTTGAGGGGAATCTTTTCAAGATTAACAATAAAACCACCGCTCTCTTTTGCCATTTCTCCAATTGATGATGATAATCCTCCCGCTCCATTATCTGTTATGCTTGAGTAAAGATTTTCATCACGCAATTCTCTAATGATGACATCAGACATTTTCTTTTGTGTTATTGGATCACCAATTTGTACGGCAGAAACCGGACTATTAGGATCTAACTCTTCCGATGAAAATGTTGCACCGTGAATACCATCTTTTCCTACTCTACCTCCAGCCATTAGTATAATATCTCCTGGATTAGCTTTCTTCTTATGTGATAATTTTCCTTTTATTTTTTTTGGAATAATCCCAACTGTGCCACAAAACACAAGAGGCTTTCCCGCAAACCGATCATCAAAATACACATTACCTTGAGGTGTAGGGATACCTGAACAATTTCCTCCAACTCTAACACCACTGATAATACCTTTAGCAATAAAATTTGCTGGAAGCATTGGATCCTTATTATTTTTTTGACGATACAATTGATAATTTTTATTTGGGTCTGCTAAATAATATGCATACGTATTAGCGATAGGTTTTGCCCCCTTTCCAAATCCAAGACAATCCCTATTAACACCAACAATTCCTGTGATTGCACCGCCAAATGGATCTAAGGCTGAAGGCGTATTATGTGTTTCAACTTTATGACAAATAATCCAATCTTTATTAAATTCTATTCCGCCGGCATTATCCGTAAAAAGAGAAACACAAAAATTATCTTTTCTTAATTGAATAATTTTTTCAGTTGCGCCTTTAATGTATTTTTTAAATATACCTTCGTGAATATCGTCAATCTTAGCTGAAAATATTTTGTGTTTACAGTGCTCGGACCACGTTTGTGCTAATGTTTCAATTTCTACATCTGTTGGTTTACGTTTTATAGTGGAAAAATAATTTCTTATGGCTTTTAAAGATTCTAGATCTAAGCCAAGTGTTCCCCTTCTAGATTTATCATTTTCTTCAATACCAAGTTTACCAATAAGACTGAGTTGATGATCAGAAATATTTAAATTAATTTCTTTTTTACTATATTTTTTTTTCGGTAATTTTACCTTTTCTATTTTAAATTGATTTTTTTTAAAATTATTTAAATATTTTTTAAATGGATAAATCTTAATTGTTTGAATTAAGGGATTTGCTTCATTTTTAGATATTTTGGTAATATCTTCTTTTCTTCCTTTTATTAAAATAATTTTTGTTGAACCAAGTTCAAAGCTTTTAAAACTACTTTTAAGATTATCTTTGATTATTTCTTTTACAGTTGTAGCAATATTATCAGTTACACCTGGTAAAAATTTTATTTCTACAACCCAGTTAAAATTACTATAACTAGATAAAACCTTATTTACATTTTTTTTTGTTAATATTGTTTGAGAAACGTCATTAGAAATAAGTTTACTTATTTTAGTAAACTTTTGATCATCAAGATTTGTCGAAAAGAAATATCCATCTATAATTTTGATGGATTTATTATTGTATTCTTTTTGTAGTGAACTTTCTTTCCCTGTCTTCTCAATGGAGAGAATTTGAATTGTATTTGTCATTATGAGTACGAATCAACTTAATTTACTATATTAATAGTTTACTCGTTAACGATTCGTTTAAAACTAATTAAATATGACAACATATAAAGAAGCAGGTGTTGATATAGAAAATACAGATGCCCTTGTTGAAGATATTTCTGAGCTAAGCAAATCAACAAACAGAAATGGAAATTTTGATAAAATTGGCGGATTTGGTGGAATTTTTGATCTTAAAAATTGTGGATATGAAGATCCTTTATTGGTCTCTGGAACAGATGGCATAGGGACAAAAATATTACTAGGTATTGAAACTGATATTATAGATGGTTTGGGTCATGATCTCGTTGGTATGTGCCTTAATGATATTCTTTGCCATGGGGCAGAGCCATTATTTTTTTTAGATTACTATGCTTCTTCCAAAATTGATAAAAATACTTTTTTAAAAATTATGAAAAGTATCACTGAAGCTTGCAAGATAAATAATTGCTCTCTTATTGGTGGTGAAACAGCAGAGATGCCTGGGCTTTATAAAAAAGATGATTTTGATTTTGCTGGATTTTGTGTTGGTGCAGTAGAGAGGAAAAAAATTCTACCTAAAAGAGATGTCATGAAAGAAGATGATCTTCTATATGGAATTAGATCTTCGGGCTTTCATTCAAATGGATATTCTCTTATTCGAAAAGTTTTAAAAGATAAAAATATAGATCTACATAGAAAAACAGATTTCAAATCATCTTATGAAACAAATGCAGCAGCCTTAATGGCTCCAACAAAATTATATTTTCCTTTTTTAAAAAAAATTTTAACAACAAATCTCATCAACGGTATTTCTCATATAACAGGTGGAGGTATTATTGGTAATGCACCAAGAATGCTATCTGAAAATTTATCAGCAACGATTGATAAAAAATTTATTTGTGATGAAGAAATTTTCCAATGGTTTCAAAGTTTAGCTAAAATTTCAGATGAAGAAATGTTAAAGACCTTTAATTGTGGATTAGGTTTGATAATGACTATTTCAAAAAATAATTACAAAGAATTTGAGCAATTAATAAAAGATGAAAATTTAGATATTTTTGAAATTGGGAAAATAGAAGTTAACAAATCATCAAGGTGCACAATTAGTTGAAAAAATTACAAGTTGCTATTTTCATATCGGGAAGAGGTTCAAATTTAGAATCACTAATACAAACATCATTTAAAAAGCAAAGTTTAGTAGAGGTTCAATTAGTCGTTTCTAATAATTCCAAAGCAAATGGTTTAACAATTGCCAAAAAAAATAAAATTCCATTCATACATTTTATTCCAAGAAAAAATTTCGAAAGCAAAGTCATGAAGTATCTAAAAAATATAGATATCATTTGTTTAGCTGGTTTTATGCAAGTTTTAGACTCAAAATTTGTAAGGAAGTGGCGATCGCGATTAATCAATATTCATCCATCCTATCTTCCAGCTTTCAAAGGCTTAAATGCTCAGGATCAGGCCATAAAGGCTAAAGCGAGCTATTCTGGTTGTAGTGTTCATTACGTAAGCGCTAAAATTGACTCTGGACAGATTATATTGCAAAAAAAAGTAAAGATTTTGAAGAAAGATAATACCGAATCACTCTCAAAGAAAATATTGATAGAAGAGCATAAGGTTTATCCAAGAGCATTACAGATGGTTGCAAAAACACTTTTAACAAGACAACAGTAAGATGAAAAATCGATTAAATTTCCTAAAAAAATTCGAGGTAAGGCAATCTCATGTTCCCAGATTTAATGAGGAGTGTGGAGTTTTTGGAATAAGTGGAACCAAGGATGCTGCTGCCTTAACAGCTCTTGGTTTGCATGCGTTGCAACATCGTGGTCAAGAAGGTTGTGGAATTGTAAGTTATGATGGCAACTCCTATCACTCAGAAAGAAAATTTGGATTGGTTGGCGATAATTTTACAAAGAAACACTCATTAGATAAGTTAAAGGGAAAAATAGCGATAGGACACAATCGCTATTCAACAACGGGCGGTGAAACAATAAGGAATATACAACCTTTTTATGCTGATCTTCATGGTGGAGCTATTAGTATTGCTCATAATGGTAATTTAACTAATGCACTCCTTTTAAGAGAGCAAATGGTACGTGAAGGTGCAATATTTCAAACAACATCAGATACTGAAACAATTGTTCAACTTGTAGCTCGTTCAAAAAAGAAAGATATTTTAAATAAAATTATTGATGCTTTAATGCAAATTCAAGGTGGTTATGCTTTATCAATTATCGCTAATGGTACATTGATTGGCGCAAGAGATCCATTAGGTATTCGACCACTTGTTTTAGGTAAATTTAAAAATGCATTTATCCTTGCCTCTGAAACTTGCGCGCTAGACATTATAGGTGCAAAATTTATCCGTGAAATTGAAAATGGAGAAGTTGTAGTTATTAAAGATAATAAAGTTGAAAGTAGAAGACCTTTTCCAAAAAAACAAATCAAACCATGTGTATTTGAATATATTTATTTTTCACGACCAGATAGTATTTTAAAAAACAAAACTGCCTATGAATATAGAAAAAATTTAGGTACGTACTTAGCAAAAGAAACCGATATAAAACCTGATGTAGTCGTACCAGTTCCAGACTCTGGTGTTCCTGCTGCACTTGGTTTTAGTCAAGAGTCTGGTATCCCTTTTGAGTTAGGATTAATACGAAATCATTATGTGGGGAGGACATTTATTGAGCCAACGCAGCAAATTAGAAGTTTAGGTGTAAAGTTAAAACTAAATCCTAACCAAAGTTCTATTAAAAAAAAGAAAGTTGTTTTAATTGACGACTCATTGGTTCGAGGAACAACATCCACTAAGATAATAAAAATGCTATATGATTTTGGTGCAAAAGAAGTCCATATGCGTATTGCTTCACCTGCAATTAAATATCCTGATTTTTATGGAGTTGATACTCCGACCCAAGAAGAATTATTGGCCGCAAACAAAAATTTAGAGGAAATGTGTAAATATATTGGAGCTAAATCATTAAAATTTTTATCATTAGATGGTCTGTATCAAGCTCTTGGTTATGATGAGAGAGATAATGATAATCCTCAATTTACTGATCATTATTTTACAGGAGAGTATCCAGTCAGACCTTTAGATTACTTGAATGACGAAAGCTTAAAAAAACTATCATTTTTAAGTCTTGCTTCAAATAATTAATTAATGAATTATTTTTTTTCATGAACGTTCTTGTCATTGGTAATGGTGGAAGAGAGCACGCATTATGTTATGGCATAAAACAATCTCCTAATTGTTCTAATTTATATTGTATGCCTGGAAGTGATAGTATCAGTGAGATTGCTTCTTCAATTATCACAGATGTTGATGATCATGATGCTATTCTTCAATTTTGTCTAGAAAATAAAATTGATCTTGTCGTGATAGGTCCAGAACTACCTTTAACTCAAGGATTATCCAACCTTTTAATGAACAATGCTATATTAGTTTTTGGTCCTGATCAAATGGGAGCTGAACTAGAAAAATCAAAAAAGTTTACAAAAGATATTTGTAAAAAATTACATATAGCAACAGCTGCTTATGACGTATTTGACAACTATGATGACGCCTTCATTTTTTGTCAAAACCAATCCTATCCTCTTGTTATTAAAGCTGATGGTTTAGCAGCAGGAAAAGGAGTTATTATTTGTCAAACAATGGAAGATGCAAAAGATGCACTGATTAAATGTTTTAAAGATAATTCTTTTGGTGATGCTGGTTCAGTTGTTGTTATTGAAGAATTTTTAGTTGGTGAAGAGGTAAGCCTATTTTCACTTGTTGATAAAAATGGATTTGTGTTGCCACTTACAACAGCACAAGATCATAAAAAAATCTTAGAAGGAGAAAAAGGGTTAAATACTGGTGGTATGGGAGCCTACACACCTGTTCCTTCTATTTCGTCAAATAAAATGAATGAATTATCCAAAACATTTGTTGAACCTATTGTGCAACATCTTGCTGAACAAGGCATTAAGTATCAAGGAATGTTTTATGCAGGATTAATTCTAACAGATAAGGGTCCAAATTTACTCGAAATTAATGTTCGTTTCGGCGATCCGGAAACACAAGCAATTATTCCACTATTAGAAACAGATTTATTAGAACTCCTTCATGCATCAGCGATAGGCACCTTAAATGAAATAAAAAAAATTAAGTGGAAAAATGATTACGCCATGACAGTAGTAATGGCTGCTCATGGTTATCCTGAGGATTATAAAAAATTGACACCAATTAATAATTTGGAAAATCTTACTTTAACAACGGATGACTATTTATTTCATGCAGGAACAATGCTTAAAGAAAACAAATGGCTTTCTAATGGGGGGCGCGTATTAAATATCTCTAATACGGGTAAGGATTTAAAAACTATTAGAGAAACTATTCACAATATAATCAATCAAATTAATTGGGATGAGGGATATTATCGAAAAGATATTGGTTGGAGATATATTGATGAGTAATTCTTTTTTAGTTGAAGGAAAAACAAAAATTATTGAGAAAACAAATGATCAAAATATCATTCGAATTGTAACAAAAGATTTTTTAACAGGTGGGGATGCAGCGAAGAAAGAGGAAATTAAAGATATTGGAATACAAAAGACAAAACAAACAAGTAATGTGTTTAGTATGCTAAGCAAGGCAGGTATTGCAACATCATTTATTGAACAAGATTCGCCAAATAGTCTTTTAAGTTACAACTGTAATATGCTTCCTTTAGAATTTGTAGTTAGACGCTATGCATGGGGAAGTTATTTAAGTAGAAACACTCAATTTGAAAAAGATAAAAGCAATCCTCATCAATTTGAAAACTTAGTTTGGGAAATGTTTCATAAACAAGCGGTTGTTATACCTCCTCATGTTGCAGAGCCTGTTCAAATGGATGAGAGTGAAGCGAGAAGACAATTTTTAAAAGATGGAAAATGGGAAGAAGGTGTATTTACGGATCCTTTAGTAAAAACTGGAGAAGAATGGGAGTTATTTTCTGCTAAACAGCCTATAACAAGCAAAAGCTTGATGAAAACCAAAAAATTATTGTCTGATCAAGAATTAGAAATAGCTATTAATAAAATTATTCTTCCAAGTTTTGAGCTTATTGAAGACAAATGGAAAACTATTAAGACAATTGATGGTCCTATACATTTAGTTGATATTAAGTTTGAGCTTGGTTTTAAAGTATCGGATAATTCGTTAGTTTTATCTGATGTCGTTGATAATGATAGTTGGCGAATATGGCCTGGAGGAGATCCAACTAAACAATTAGATAAGCAATCTTTTCGTGAAGGAGAAGATTTAGTAAATGTTGCCAATAAATATCAATTAGTAACGCAGTTAACTGATCAATTTAATTAAAGTTAATAATTTATTTTTCTATAATCGTTAAATGACCCATTTTTCTTTTTTGTTTAATTTCTGTTTTTAAATAATCATAAAAAAATTCGTTATCCTTAAATATTTTATTTCGATAAGGTGTTATCTCATCGCCAATTAAATTAATCATTTTGGCATTATACAATTTTTTTGTTTCAATCTTTTCTAAGCCGCATACTGCTCGTATATGATTTTCAAATTGACTAATATTATGTGAGTTCATTGTCAGATGCCCAGAATTATGAACACGAGGAGCAATTTCGTTAGCATATAAATTATCATCAGTATCAATAAAAAATTCTACACATAACGTTCCAATATAATCTAGTTTTTCTACAACGTGTTTTGCCCACTCAATTGATTTTATTCGTATGCTATCAGAAATATCACTTGGTATTGTTGAATATTTTAAAATTTGTTCTTCATGAACATTCTCAATAGGGTCATAGATCTCATAACTATTTTGATCATAACGTGTAATGACGACTGAAATTTCTTTTTTAAGATTAATGAGTTTTTCTAAAATATATTCTTTTGTAAAATCAATTTCGTTCGTAATATCATCTTCAGTATGTAATTTATACTGACCTTTGCCATCGTATCCTAATGTTGTTGTTTTTAACAAACCAGGAAGCAAGTCTACATTTTCACTCAAATCCTTTTCATTTTTGACAGTTACATATTTTGTTGTTGTTATATTATTATCATTGAGAAATTTTTTTTCTGTTTCCCGGTTTTGAATGAGTCGATTAATTTCTGGTTTAGGTAAAACTTGTTTCTTTTCATTAATCTTTTTGAGTATTGCAAAGGGAATATTTTCAAATTCATATGTAACAAGATCAACTGCATTAATAAAATTATTTATCGTTGTATCATCATCATACTGACCAAAAATAAATTTAGTCGCAAAGTGTTTCCCGGGCGCATCAGGATCATCACTTAATATGACAGTTTGTATATCTATTTTTTTTGCTGCATCTGCTAAAAGACTTCCTAATTGTCCACCACCGATAATGCCAAGTGTGGGTGTATTCATGACTTATGGTTTTTGTTTAACAGCTTTTGATTGTTTAGTTCGGTAATTTTTTAAATTTTTCTTAATTTCTTTATTCGTAAGAGCAATAATGGAAGCTGCATATAAACCAGCATTCATTGCTCCATCTTCACCAATTGCAACACTACCAACAGGGATACCTTTTGGCATTTGTACTATAGATAACAAACTATCTAATCCCTTTAATTTACGACTTTCCACTGGTACACCGATCACAGGTATAGTTGTTAATGATGCAATCATTCCTGGTAAATGTGCAGAGCCTCCTGCACCAGCAATAATGACAGAAATATTATTATCTTCAGCTGCTTTGGCAAATTTAAACATTCTCTCTGGTGTACGGTGTGCAGAAACAATTTTGGTTTCAAACTTAACTTTCAGTAATCTTAAAATTTTTTCACAATTTTTCATGGTAGCATAATCAGACTTACTTCCCATCACAATTGCTACCTTATGTTTAGTTGATGCTGAGGCCATTTTTGTTTTATTGTATCAATTCAATGATGATTCGATACATTATTACATAATGACATCGTGGACATTACTTTCGCGGGCTCCTGCTTTAGAAATAAACACAAATTTACAATTGCCTTGCATTTTCTTAATCGTTTTATGACCAGTGTAACCCATGGAAGATTTTAAGCCACCAACAAGTTGATATGCTACATCTTCTATTTTACCTTTATATGGAACCATGCCTTCCACACCTTCTGCCACTAATTTTTTGGCATTCTTTGTTTCTTCTTGGGAGTATCGATCAAAAGAACCTTTTTGCATTGCTCCTACTGAACCCATACCTCTATAGGATTTAAATTTTTTACCTTTAATCGTTAATAATTTTCCTGGTGATTCTTCAGTGCCAGCAAATAAAGACCCTATCATACACGCACTTGCACCGCCTGCTATAGCTTTTGCAATATCACCTGATGTTTTTATTCCTCCATCTGCAATCACAGGAATTTTAAATTTTTTGGCAACTTGAAATGTTTCCATTACAGCGGAGAGTTGAGGAATACCAACACCAGTCACAACCCTTGTTGTACAAATTGATCCTGGTCCAATACCTACTTTAATAGCATCTACACCAGCACTAATTAAATCTGATGCAGCTTTTTTTGTAGCAATGTTTCCAACTATGAGAGGTGTTTTCTTTAAAACTTTTTTTGCTTTTTCAATAAACTGTAAAGTTGTTTTCGTATGTGCATGAGCAACATCAATAAAGACTATATCAACACCAAATTTTAATAATTCTAATAGTCGTAAGTACGCATTATTTTCAACACCAATTGCAGCGCCCACCGCAATCTTTCCATTAGAATTAATTACAGCATTTTGAAATTTTTTAGCCTTAACTTTAAAGCTATGAACTTTTTTTACTTCGCTTGCTTGTTTATCAATTGGCATATTACGGTGAATAACACCAAGACCACCATGTAGTGCGAGATTGATTGCCATTTTATTCTCTGTCACGGTATCCATAGCAGCGGAGAGTATGGGAATATGTAATTTGACTTTCCCAATGGTAATCGATGTATCTACATCTTTTGGTTTGATCTCCGAATACGCTGGTGAGAGCAGAACATCATCAAAAGTAACGGAATAATTGGTATTTATCTGGTAGGCCATTTCCAACAATATTTATTTTGTTTCGATTTGTAAAATAAATAGTTCAAATAATATTTTTTGAACCCCTACGTCTTAAATTTTATATTCGAAGTTCTGCGTTGTAGGGTTAATCTTAATTAATCTGGCACCATTACGAATATGATAGTGTGTAGCAACTGGAGTTAAAGGCGAAATAGTAATGATGCTTTCAAATTGCTCTTTTGATCTAATATATTTTTGCAATTCTTTCATAATTTTTTTCCCTGCTCCTTTTTTAAAAGACCATAACGTATAGGCAATTGGAATAGTTGCTTGATCTTCTTCGACGCTCATTAAATCCATTTCTTTAATGGTTGCGGGTATTTCATTTGTAAATGCAAAGCAGGCAATACCCTCGATATCATCTTTATATTTGAGGCCAAAAATTTTTCTTCCTTTTGATGTACGAAAATCATTATCAAGTTCTGGACGTACCGGATCATCAGATGGGTTAACACCATCTAGTTCAACAAGTTCTGTTTTTTTGATCCAACTAAAAAAATCAAACTCGTATTTGTATCTGCCAATTTTCATTTAAAGTATGTAATGCTTTATAAGATTTGATAAATAAAGATAGTGAATATTTTGATAGGAAAGTCGCCTTAATTACTTATTATCAAATTTTACTAATATAAATTCTTACTACAATAAATATGTCTTCTAAATCATCCATTCAAAATATTTTTAAATTATCTATCCCGATTTTTTTCGCAAATTTAGTCGTTCCTTTTGTAGCTATAGTGGATACGGGTTTAATGGGTAATCTTGATAATTCTAGTTACTTGGTTGCTACCAGTATTGCAGCAAGTATCTTCTCCATTCTTTTTGGCAGTTTTGGTTTTTTACGTTCAGGAACGGTAGGTATGATATCACAGGCAGATGGATCCAATGATTATGAAGAAATTATAAATATTTTTTTACGCAATATTATTTTTGTAGTTATTATTTCATCCTTTTTAGTAATTTTTCAAGCGTATATATATAAAATTTCCTTATCCATTTTTGAGTTATCTGAAGAAACAAAAATATATTTTAAAGATTATTTCACACTTCGTATTTACTCCTCTTTTGGTGAGCTAACGATTTTTGTAATTACAGGTTTATTTATCGGTTTACAAAAAACAAAAACTTCTAGCCTTGTTGTAGGTTTTTATTCTGTTGCTAATATTATTTTTAGTCTTATTTTTGTTTTATATTATGATTTAAATGTTTTGGGTGTTGCGTTAGGGACACTCGTAGCTTCAACGTTATCAACGATTATCTTTTTATTTTATACATTCTATGCTCTAAGCAAAATTACAAAATTAGAATTCAATACAAAAAAAATTTTTAATTTCAATAAAGTTAAAAATATATTTAATATCAATCTTAATATTTTTATCAGATCAATCCTTCTTGCCTTTTCTTTTGTATATTTTACCTATCTTGGTAATTCTATCAGTGAGCAAACTGTTGCTGCAAATACCATATTACTAAATTTTATTATGTTATCAGCTTATATTCTAGATGCTTATGCTTTTTCCACTGAAGGTATTGTTGGGTATTCTATTGGATCAAAAAATCTAAAATTATTAAAAGATGTTATAAAAAATTCTTTTATCTTAAATACCGTAACAGGTTTAGTAATTTGTTTAATCGTTCTCTTAAGTAAAAATTATTACATTATGTTAATGACGGATTTATCTGCAATAAGAGAGATTAGTTTTTCTTACTCTTATTGGGCTATTATTATTCCTTTTGCAGCTTCTTTTTGTTTTCTATTTGACGGTATTTTTATTGGTGCGTCACAAACAAGAGAACTGCGTAATGCGATGATCATCTCTGTTGCCATTTATATAGTTGTTTCTTTCTTCTTAATTGCAAGTTTTGGGAATACAGGATTATGGTTATCTCTTTGTATTTTCTTTATTGCAAGAGCCTTGACCCTTTTCTCTTATATGGGCAGGATTTATCAACGAATAAGCTAAGACTAGAGCAACATAATGCAATAATTTTTATTTTTCTTTAAATACTGTTAAAATTTAATTGTAAATATTTACTAAATTTGATCTACACTAAATTTTAATTAAGGTTGGTCAAAACCCTTATAAAAAAAAGGCCTCGTAAAAAAATTATGAGAGTCTTTATTATTTTAATTATAACTACTTTTTATTCCTGCTTTGTATTGGCTGAGCTGCCAAGTGGTAATGCAACTATTGCAGGTGATATTTCTATTACCTCCAATGATCAGTCGATGACGATACAGCAACAATCGGATCAAGCCATTATTGAATGGAATAGTTTTAATATCGGAGAAAATAATACTGTTACCTTTCAACAACCTTCAAGTAGTTCTAGTACCCTTAATAGAGTTATTTCTGGCAATCCTACCACACTGGCAGGCGCATTAAATGCGAATGGTAAAGTTTTTGTGGTGAATGAAAATGGTGTCTATTTTACACCAACATCTACAATTAATGCGCATTCTTTTGCTGCCTCCACGCTTGCTCTCTCCAATGATAATTTTCTCAATAATATTTTTTCTTTTAGTTCTTCAAATCAATCATCCCTTCAATTAATTATTAATAAGGGATCGATCACGACATTAGATGGAGGCTTTACTGCTCTACTAGGCGGTGCGATCAATAATGAAGGGACCATTAATGCCAACCTTGGAAAACTTGGTCTTGGCGCGGGAAAAGAAATTACCTTAGACTTAAGCGGAGATAAATTTTTACAAGTAGCGGTGCCAATAGAATTGGCCACGACTATTCTTGATGACGAAAATAACGATGTTAAAGCTCTCATTCAACATGCTGGATCTTCTAATGCTCACACTATAGATATTGATATTGGATCAGCTAAAACAGCATTAAACAACGCCGTGTTCATTCCTGGTAATCTTGTTGCCACAACAGCTTCACAAGAAAATGGTGTTATTACTCTTGGAGGAAGTACAGCGCCTATTAATGTTTTAGGAAACATGACTGCAAAGGAAGGTCTCGTTAATATTGATGCGGGTTTAATCTCTTTTACTGGAAAGGTAGATGTATCAGGTGAAGATTCAGGTAATGCTAACTTTGCATCGATAGGTAATATCTATCTTGATGGATCCATTGATGCATCATCAACAGTGGCACAAGGAGGTAATATTACTCTTTCGTCATCAAATAAAATTATACAAACATCGAATAGCACTTTAGATGCCTCTGGAACAGAAGGAGGAGACATAAATATTAGTGCAAAAAATTTTGAAACATCAGGAAATATTATAGCCGCAGGTTTGAATGGTGTGGGAGGACGACTTGATATTGAAGCAAGCAGTAAAGCAACCCTTTATACATCAAACCTTGATGCGAGTGGTACTAGTAGAGGTGGTTTAGTAAGAATTGGTGGTGCGTTTCAAGGAAGTAATGATCTAACACGGACAACAGCTCAAGAAGAAACATTTATTAATCGTTGGGGAATTCTTCCAAGTATGAAAAATGCACAATTTGTTTTTATAAACAAAGGCGCTATCATTGACGTTGCTTCTAGTAATGGTGATGCAGGCACAGCAATCATTTGGAGTGATCAAGAAACAACGATGCTGGGAAAAATTCTTGCAACAGGAACAATAGGCGGGTCAGTTGAAATATCATCAAAGGATACACTTCGTCATATTGGACTAAATGATATTTCAATTAGTGCTGGTGGTCATTTACTTTTAGATCCTAAAAATATTACTATCGGGGATGTTGGCACCTCAAAAAATTGGACATATCAATCAATAATAGATAGTTCTGCTAATAGTGCAGTCGACTTGACTAGTTTTAATATGGCAAATGATGATCAATTTGGAATGTCCGGTGTAAGATTAAGCGGAGATGGAACAAAACTTGGTGTACTTTCACGGTATGACGATGGCTATAATGATAGTAGCAGTAATTATCCAGCTCTTTATTTATTTCAGTTTAGTGACACAAACTTTTCCAATCCAACTCTTAGAGGTATTATAGGTAAAGGTTATAATGCTTTATCAGGTACTCATCCTGGCAGTTTAGATTTTGAATTTCCATCAAATGATCCTTATCCGGTTCAGTTTGATTTAGATTATGATGGTGATCGTCTGGTATTAGGAGCACCAATACATAACGCCCCCGGTAAAGCGGGTTCTGTCTATACTATTAAATTTGACGATACTAATTTTACTAATCCAACCATTGTTGGGCATATCTCCGAGACTCCTAATGCAGCCTACAGTCAAAATTTACAACTATTAGATTTATTTAACCAGGGATTTGGAGGTGGGATCGCTCTTAATTCTGATGGATCAAGAATGGCAGTAGCAGTGCTTGAAGGTATTCATTTAATTTCATTTAGTGATACAAATTTTACATCTCCCACAATAACAAGGGTACTCTGGGCTGAGAGTAGAAGTACACCATATTCATATAATTCTACTTTCCCCATAACGAGTATTAATTACCATACATTAGGTAATAATATACCATATAATTTGAATTTAACCGATGATGCCACAGCTCTTTCGTTTACAGGTTCTGAACATAATATAGTTACTTTCTCAGATAATAATTTTTCTAATCCTTCACTTGCTCTTCAATTTGCACATGATTGCTCATCGTGTACTGGTAATAATAATATTAGCTTCGATGCCCCTGCTGGCGGAAATCGTGGCGTTCGTGCTCATGCGTTAAGTGGAGACGGACGCACTCTTTTAATATCATCTAACACAGTAAATGATTATATAATTAAAGCGTACGGTTTTAGTGATACAAGTTTTTCAAACCCAACATTAATTTCCTCATTTTATGCTTTGAATGGTGCAGATGTACAAAAAATGGCTTTAAGTTCTGATGGTTCCAACCTTGCTTTAGGATATACAAGTGGAGGTGTAGAATTATTGACGTCATCTAATTATCTTGATGGCACAGCCTATACTGAAGATTCCAGTAGTGATATTACAATCAGTGTGGGTGCGCTTGAAGCTCTTCTTGATACCAATGTGAATGTGACACTTCAAGCGAACACCGATATTATAATTAACGCGCCCATTACAACAACTGGCACAGGAACATTAAGTCTCCACGCTGGACGTGATGTCGATATTAATAAGTCAATTAGTACTTCTGGTAATTTAGCAATTATTGCCAGTGACACGAGTGCTAATAATGTCGTGAGTGCGCAGCGTGATAGTGGGACCGGTGATATTTTAGCGGCCTATGAAAGTGATGGAACAACATCTATAAGTTTATCGGCAAGTGATTTAGATATTACACTTAATAACGGCAGTGGTGTGAGTAATGCCAGTATGGGGAACATTGAACTTGCTACTATTACGGCTACAACAGGAACACTACAATCAGCCAACTTTAGTGGTTCGGGAGCAGCTGTCAGTGATAAAGCGCACGATGGCACAACGTCAGCAACAGTTGCTACAACGGGATCTGTTTCAGGATTAACATTAGTTGGTAGTGACTTAGCACTTGTAAATACAGCCGCATTCACATCAGCAACTATTGGTGCAGCAAAAGATGCAACAGTGGATTATGATCTCAGTGGCTATTTAAGTAGTACGATGGATGTGACAGATACAAGTAGTACTGCTATTACCGAGAGTGTCACAGCAGCTATAACTGGGACAAGTTCGAGCAGTTCTTCAATCGAAAATAATAATGTAGAAGTGACCAGTAATGATCAAACAGAAATTGTGGAAAACATGATTGGAGACATTAACAAAATTGTTCCTTTCGTATCTGTAGACGCTATAGTTGGATCAAATATGTCCCTTCAATTAGCAAGAGAAGCCAACATACAATCTACTCCAAATACTGAAGGTTTAGGTTTTCAAAGTCTATAAGCATTTATGAAAAATGCTTTTATTTTTCTTCTCACTTTTCTCTTTCTAGAAACACAATTCGTCTACGCTGCCTCTCTTCCAAGTGGGGAAAATGTTATCTCCGGGGATATTTCTATCAGCTCATCGCAAAATTCCATGACGATTACCCAATCTTCCGAACAATCGATTATTGAATGGACGAGTTTTGATATTGGCGCGCAAAATAGTGTAACTTTTAATCAACCTTCTATTAATGCAAGTGCTCTAAATAGAGTTGTTTCAGGCAATCCAACAACGCTTGCTGGTGCATTAAATGCGAATGGTAAAGTTTTTGTGGTGAATGAAAACGGTGTCTACTTTACACCCACGTCGACAATCAACGCCCATTCCTTTGCTGCATCAACGCTGGCTTTATCCAATGATGATTTTCTCAATAATAAATTTTTATTTAAAGCAGATAATGTAAATAATATTTTTTCTTCTATTATTCATAAAGGTTCAATTACAACTTTGGATGGAGGTTTTACTGCTCTTTTAGGTGGTGCTATTAATAATGAAGGTACGATTAATGCGAACCTTGGTAAAATTGGAATAGGGGCTGGAAAAGAAATTACGTTAGACTTGAGTGGTGATAAATTTTTACAAGTAAGTGTTCCATTTAGTGAAGCTATAACGTTACTTGATCAAAATGCAGAAGAATTAAATACTATTATTAATCATGCAGGAACATCAACGGCAAATAGAATTGACATTGATGTTGGCGCTGCTAAAAATGTTGTTCAGCGCGCTGTCAATATCCCAGGTAATCTTGTTGCAACTACGGCCTCACAACAAAATGGCGTCATCACCCTTGGGGGTGCAGGTGATATTGTCGTTGCAGGAAATTTAACGGCCAAAGAAAATAGTAAAATTAATGTTGAAGGTAATTTTTTATCTTTTGGTGGTAAAGTTGATGTGTCAGGTGCAAATGCAGGAACAATAAATTTTAATAGTACAGGTGAAATATCTTTGGGTGGAACTCTAAATGCTTCTTCCTCTACTAATGCTGGTGGTAAAATTGATATTCAATCTGATTATAAAATTATTCAAAGTCATGGCAGTGAAATTAATACATCAGGACATACTAAGGGTGGTAATATTCTAGTATCAGCACCAAACATTATGTCTTCAGGCTCTATGTCTTCAAAAGGAACTCAACAAGGTGGGTTCATTGATATAGAGTCTGAAGGTTACATTCGTTTATTATCTACTGATATTAATGTAGCAGGTAATACCCATGGAGGGTTAGTTCGTATTGGGGGAGAATTTCAGGGTAATAATAATTTAACCAGAACTACCCAGCAACAAGATGTTTTTATTGATAGGTGGGGTGAAAGAAGATCACTTGTTAATGCAAAAACTATTTTAATATCAGATGGATCAAATATTGATATTTCCTCTTCTAATGGCGATGCAGGTACAGCAATCATTTGGAGTGATCAAGAAACGACTATGCTTGGTAATATTGATGCAAAAGGCATAACAGGAGGTGCTGTTGAAATTTCCTCCAAAGACACATTACGACATGTTGGATTATCAAATGTCAATATATCAGAGGGTGGCCAATTATTACTTGATCCAAAAAATATTACTGTTGGAACGGGTGTAACGTCTCAAAACTGGGTTCATAAAGGCTTAATCGGAAAGGACTATGCCACTACATCAACAAACGATGTAGGGGAGTCTAATCTAACTAAGGTTGAAAATTTTGGAAGTGCTATAGCAATCAGTGATGATGCTACTTTAATGGCTGTAGGTGCTAGAAATGGTAAATCAAATAATAATAAAAGAACTGGAGTGGTATATTTGTACCAATTTGATGATGGAAATTATACTAATGCAACACTGATAGGTCGTATTGGAAAAGGATACACTGGAACTGGGAATGTGGATAATACACATCTTGAACCAGGTGACAAGTTTGGTCGCTCTGTATCTTTTAATAGTACAGGGACTAGATTGGCAGTTGGAGCAACAGGTGATGATGCAAAAAATGATGGCACAACAGAAGCTGGTGCGGTTTATCTAATAAGCTTTGATGATACTTCTTACTCAGGTGGTGAAATTACTGGAATAATAGGAGGTGGTTATACAGGATCTAAGGATGTGAATTTATTTCGACAGGGAATTGTTAAAAAAGGTAATACTTTAAGTGATTATGATTTATTTGGTTCAAGTGTAGCATTAGACGGTGATGCAGATGTTCTGGCTGTTGGATTAAAAGGTGATGATGGTTTTGAAGAACATGTTAATAATTATCAAAAAGATAGAGTTGGCGGAGTATTTATAATTGCTTTTGATGATACAGATTTTTCTGGAGGTAAAGTTGTATCACGAATTGGCAATGGTTATCAAAATTTAAGCACTAACAGTACTTGTGCAAAAACTAACAAGTGTGCTGTAATCGCAAATGATTTTGATACGAATAGCGATACTGATTTAACCCCCAAAAAAAACGATGAATTAGGTTCAGCAGTTTCTTTTAATCACGATGGTTCTCTGCTTGCTATTGGATCTTGGCGAGATAATGGTAAAAATAATAATCAAGGTAACTCAGGTGCTGTACGATTATTTAAGTTTATGAATAGTGGAAGCCTTGTTTCTGCTGCAACAGGTATACCAACCTATATTGGATCTATAGGAAAAGATTATGATTATCTTGATGCAAGTGACGAAAATGTTCATGCAGTAACTTTGGTTAATGGAGATCGATTTGGAAACTCTGTTGCCTTTGATAAAGATGCTGATCGATTAGCTGTTGGCTACTGGGATCAATCTAACCCTGGTGGTAACAACCCTAAATCAGGAGCTGTAAATTTATATACGCTAACCGACAACCTTGCTTCTGCAACCTACGTTGGAACAATCGGAAACCGTTATACAGGAACAAAAGATATAGATGTGGAAAGTTCATTATCTAATAATGATCAATTTGGTGAAGGTGTAGCCTTGAATGAAACAGGTAGTCGCCTTGTAATGTCATCAATGTATGCAGATGGGAATGGAGGGTCATTAGGTAGAAGTGGTGAAGTTATGCTCATTAGATTTAATGATGATGAATTTACAGGCGGAAGTTTGTACGGAAAAATTGGATATGGTTATGGAAGTGCGGGAAGTAGTTCTCTAGATATTGATCTTGATGATGATGATAGATTTGGTCAAGGAACTGCCTTAGACAGTGATGGTAATAGAATGGCCATAGTTGCTGCTAGAGTTGATGGAGCAGATGATAGCGCAACAGATACTGGTGCTGTTTTTTTATTTACCTT
Source organism: uncultured Alphaproteobacteria bacterium (assembly GCA_902585605.1). GTDB lineage: Bacteria > Pseudomonadota > Alphaproteobacteria > HIMB59 > CACPNW01. The sequence continues at coordinate 76,114 of CACIED010000001.1, read as the reverse complement.
CGATGATGGCACAGCATTTAAAAATCCAACACACGTAGGGACAATTGGAAAAGGTTACACTGGAACTTATAGTTTAGACTTAGATGATTTAACAGCTGGTGATTATATTTGGAGAACCGCCTTAGATGGTGACGGGGATAGATTAGTTTTGTCTCAACTTAGTGGTACATCAGGTGGAGTTGATAGTGGTTCAGTGTATACAATAAAATTTGATGATACAAATTTTACTAATCCAACACACGTAGGAACAATTGGACATACTTATAATTCATCTAGTTATGATTTATCAATTGGTACTCTTGGTTCTGGTGATAGTTTTACTTCATTATCTTTGACTGATGATGGATCACGTCTTGCAGTTGGAGCAATGAAAGATGATGGAGCAAATGGAGGTCATAGTAATGCTGGAGCAGTTTACTTAATCACATTTGATCAAACAACAAATAGTGATGGAAACCCATCAACTGATTTTAACAACCCAACTCATGTTGGAACAATTGGAATAGATTATGCCCCTACAAATACTTTAACAAAGAGTTTGGACTTGGGTGATAACGGACTTAATATATTAAGCAATAATGATCAATTTGGAATAGGGCTTGGTTTAACAGCAGACGGAAAAATCTTAGCAGTAAGTTCACCTAAAGATGATGGAAAAAATACAACAAATGATGCTGATGATAATTATGGAGCGGTACATCTGTTTACTTTTAGTGACTCAGATTTTACTGGTGCCACATATGCAGCTTCCATAGGGAATAATTACACTGGAGGTAAAAATTATGATACTTCAGCATCTGGTGAAACACCAATAACTGGTTGGGGGGCGGCTACAGTTGCTGTTGATGGTGATGGTAATAGAATAGCAATAGGAGATTTTGCTGAAGATGATATTTATTTATTTGGTTTTGAAGACACTTCTCTAACTGGTGCAAGTTTACAATATACTATTGGTTTTGGTAAAACAGGTACAAATGAACTTGATACTTCTACGGCAACATTAGCAGATGATGACCAATTTCCGAATTATATTGCTTTAGATGATACTGGTACCTTAATGGTTGCAGGAAGTGCTAGGGGTGATGGCGCAAGTGATGCGGGTGATAATACTGGCGATATATCTTTATGGTCAGATACAATTATCCGAGGTAATACGTCTTATACAGATTATGCAAGTGATGATATCGTAATTAATAAAACAGAATTAGAAGAATTTCTGAATAACGGTGTTGATGTTACTCTTCAAGCTAATACTGACATCACTATTAGTTCTGCCATTACTGTCACTGGTACGGGTAGTCTTAACCTTCATGCAGGAAGAGATGTAAACATTAATAGCAATATTAACACTGCATCTAATTTAGAAATTATTGCAAGTGATTCAAATGATAATAGTGTTTCTGATAGCGATAGAGATGCGGGAGCAGGTGATGTAGTAGCTAGTTCAGCAAGTTTGACAGCTGAAGATCTCAATATACAACTTTTAGATGGAGGTACATTAACAAATGCTAGCATGGGAAATATTGATCTTTCAACTGTTACGGCTACAACTGGATCTTTAATGTCAGCTAACTTTACAGTGTCAGGTGCTTCGGCAAATGATAAAACATATGATGGAACTACAACGGCCACTTCAAGTGGTGGCACTATATCGGGTTTAAACTTAACAGGTTCTGATCTTTCTATTAGTTCTTCTGGTAGTTTTGCAGATGCAGATGTTGGTAATGATAAAGATGTTACAATAAATTATGAATTATCTGGTTTTACATCAAGTCCAATTACAATAAATGAAAATTCTGGAGCATTAGAAGCAATACCAACAGCAAATATTTTAGCTGGGGCTTCGACACCACCTCTTCCAGGTGTAGCACCAGATGAAGAAAAAGAAAAAATTGTAGTACGGGAAAAAATCAATAAAGATGTTTTCGATGACGTATCTCGAATAATTTCTTTTATCTCCGTTGATGGTGCGTCTAACGCTGCTTTAATTCAAAATGAATTTATTACGTCTTTTCCTCAGGTAGACGCAATTAGTATCCAAAGGTTATAAATGAGATATTTTTTATCTTTTATCTTTTTTATCTCTACTTCATTTATGACATATCCTGTTTTAACAAATACTGGTAATTACATTGTTTATGAAACAGGTTTAGTTGTACCACCTGGTGCAGAAAATATTTCATTTAATTTTGTTGGTATTGAAATTGAAAATGAAATCGAAGAAATGATTGAGCTTCGTAAAAATTTATTTAAATCAAAAATTTTTAAAACAATAACATTAAAAGATTTTTATAATTTATTGATTGCATTAGAACAACTGTACGTTTTAAATGGATATTTTTTAACGCGTTTTATTGTTCCGCCTCAAACGATTGAACAAAATACTAAGGTAAAAGCCATTGTTTTCCCTGGTAAAATTGAATCAATTGATTACTCACAACTAGATAAACGTATTTCTAAACCAATTAAAAAATATTTTGAAAAACTTATTGGTATTAAAGGATTAGAATATCCCGTCATTGAAAAATCGATCATTAAATCACGAGAATTACCAGGTGTTGAATTAGAAACTACGATTAAGGCCGGAGAGGAGCCTGGGACTTCTTCACTAAAACTAAATGCTGAACATAAATTAGTAAATGGTTATTTTACTTACTCAAATGGATTATCAGAAACAGCAGGAAAAGATCAGTTTACTTCTTATTTAAGTTTTAACAGTCCTTTTGGTTACGGTGAAAATATTTATGCAGCCTACGTCTTAGATCCTGAAAATAGTGTTAATGTACCAATTGATGATACAGAAATAATTAAACGAACAGATTTTCGAGAAGCTTATCTTGTTGGAGGTAAAGTACCAATTCTTGCATCAGACTTTTCTGTATTTGGTGCTGTTAATGAATCTTATTCGGAACCAAACGGATTAGAAAAAAAAGGGGAATCCAAACAAATCAACTTTGGTCTTGAATATCAAATAAAAAATACAAGGCTTATAAAAAATAATCTTTCATTAGATTGGCAATGGATTAAAGGAAGAGAATATTCAATACTACCTAACATCACAGAAGATAACTTTTACGATGAGTACAATGCTCTAGAGTTAAAATATACAACTACTAACTTATCTTTTTTAGATTCTTTCTCGCTTAAAGCTAGCTCAGCTTTAAAGTTTGGTACTCCTATCTATACTAATAAAACATCAGATACAAAAACATTATCCCGTGTTGGCTCCACTTTAAATTTTATAAAATGGAATAGTGATATTAATTTGAATAGGCAAATATTTAGAGATTATTTATTGAACACACGTTTTGTTTTTCAAAAACTTGTTAGCGATAGAGGTTTAATTATCTCAGAACAAATGAATATAACAGGACCAGGACAAATGTCTGGTTTTGAATCAGGTAATATGTCTGGTGATCAAGGCTTCTTTTTGCGAACAGAATTGAGCAGACCTTTCTATCCTTTTTTAGAAGGGGAAGAAGATAAAAGGGAAGAGTCTATACGTATTGAGCCATATATCCATCTTGGTGTTGGTGCTACCTACTATAAAAGACCAGCTTCAGGAGAGTTTAGCCGAACTGAAGTTGCAAGTGGAGGGTACGGTGTTAAATTAAAAATTCCTCTTAATTCTAATAGTCTAGATATTAGTTTCGAAGTAGCAGAAGCGGATAAAAGTGTTGATGGAACTACTTCTAGACCAGTGTATTTACTCAATGCCACATTTTCATTCTAAAAATTTATGATAAAACATTTCATATAATGAAAATTTTTACGATAATTATCCTCAAGATCATATTTTGTTACTCAACCTTTGTGAGTGCAGAAGTAAAAATTGCTGCTCTTTATGCAGAAAGTGGTCCTGTTAGTGAAATTGCTGAAGCAATTGCTGAAGCAAAAAGAGTTGCAGTAGAAACCATTAATGCGGATGGTATTGGTATAGTAGGACGAGGTCTTATATCTATAGATTCTATTGATACAGGATGTGATCCTACAAAAACAGAAGATAGTTTAAATGCCTATTTAAAAAATAATGATCCAGAAATCCTTTTAGGACCGACGTGTTCAACAAGTGCTGTTAAAGTTATTGAACGAGCAACTATACCAGATAATATTTTAACAATTTCTTCTTCTGCTAGTTACCCGTTACTTTCAACAATTGAAGATAATGATTTATTTTTTAGAACTATTCCTTCTGATATTCAACAATCAACATCCATTGCCAATTATCTACTATCTAAAAATATAAGAGAAATAATTCTTCTCTACGGTGATGATAATTATAATTCTACACTCGCTCAAAATTTTTTAAAAGTTTATACTGAACAAGAAGGTATTGTGTTATTTAATACTTTGCTAACAGATAAAACACTGATCAATCAAAACTTCATTAATACATTTGTTGATATTGCAATAGAGAATGATCAACCAGGATTAGTCATGTTCCTTCACGGAAATGAACGAACAGTTAATTTACTAGAACAGTTTGTTAATACTGTTTTGACTAGATTACAAGAACTGGAAACTTCAGGTATCTTTAAACATCATTATGGTTCTGATAGTATGTTAACCAATGAAGTGAAAGATTTAATCTATTCTTATATTCCTATCCAATTAAATGAAAATACAACTATTGTTGCTCAAGCTACTTCACAAAGTTCAGAAGAATTTCAAACTTATGCAAATATAATGTTGAATGCAGGTGTTGATCCTAATTCCCCCTACTCAGCTATAAGTTTTGACACAATGATGTTAGCAGCTTTGACTTTACAACATCAAGCACACAATAATATTGCTAAAGAAGATTTATCTAAAAGTTTAGTAAGTGTTGCAAATCCACCAGGAATCAAAATGGGACCTGGAAGTTGGGAGGCCGCTAGAGCTTTACTTCTTCGCGGTGTTGAAATTAATTACGAGGGTGTTTCTGGTTCGCTAGATTTTGATATTAACGGCGATGTGGAGGGCATGTATTCCTTAAACCAAGTCACGGAAGATAATCTTTGGTCAGTTGAGCGTTTAGAAAAACTTCATCCTTTTGAACCAAGAATTATTATAGATTAATTTAGTTTATCTTTACGGTAATTAGATCTTATTTCATATAGGAAGAGTTGATAGATTTATTTTTCACATGCCAAAAAATCCCTCCGATGAAGGTTTAAATTTACTGGCTTGATTTTAAATTTTTTATCTGGGAAAAAATATCAGCATTATCTACAAATTCGCACAAACCCATGGGAAACATTTCTCTTGTAGTAAAGCCTCCTCCTGTCATTGCCCATACATCAACTCTTAGAGTATTTAGTTCAATAGAGTAGACTCTGTCCCTAATATTATTTTCATTTTGGAATATGTTAATGAATGATAGATCTAAATCAGTATCATAGAAATATTCATTAATTGATGTTTTCTTATTTAAATCTGTTTCAATCACTTTTACTCTATTAGAAGAGATAAATTCAACTCCCCATAATAATTTAGGACATAGTAAGTGTTTATCTGTAAAATCTTTATTTGTTAGTGTTAAGGCTGGTAATGAAAAAAAATATGAAATTATAAAAATAAGTAATACTTTATTCATATTATTTATAATTAATTATTCTTTAATTTTTTCCCACTATTAAAATACTAATTCAGTTTATCTTTTCGATAATTAGATCTTATTTCATCAAGTAAGATCGATTTAGATTTATCTTTTACATGCCAAAAATCCCATCCATTACAACTTGGTAGTCCTTGTATTTTTGCTCCCATTTGATGAATGGAACCTGTTAAGTCTTTTATTTTAAGTGTTCCATCAATACTAACCGTTGCTTTAAAGCGTTCTTTTTTATCTGTTAATACGGCACCTGGTGGAATAATTCCTTGTTCGACTAATTCACCAAAAGGAACCTTTGGCAGTTCTTTTCTACTCTTTGCAATAGTCACAACTTCTTCTTTCAATACTTTTGTATTCTTTAATCGTTCTTTTGAAAGTTTAACGTAATCTTTATCTTTTTCTATGCCAATAAAGTTACGCTGTAATTTTTTTGCAACAACAGCAGTTGTCCCACTCCCTGAAAAGGGATCAAGAACAAGATCACCTTTGTTTGTAGATGCTAATAGAATTCGGTAGAGTAGAGCTTCTGGTTTTTGTGTTGGGTGTGAACGTTGATTGTTATCTTTACGCAATCTTTCTTTGCCTGAACAAATAGGAATATACCAGTCACTGCGCATTTGTTTCCCTTCATTTAGTTCTTTGAGATTTTGATAATTAAATGTGTATTTTGCTTCTCTTGATGTTGTGCACCATAACAGTGTTTCATGTGCATTTGTAAAACGTGTACCACGAAAGTTTGGCATGGGATTTGTTTTATGCCAAATAATATCATTTAAAATCCATAAGCCTTCATCTTGGATTGTAGAACCTACTCGTAAAATATTATGATAACTTCCTATGACCCAAAGCGCTCCACCTTTTTTTAAAACACGTTTACATTCACTAAGCCACGCATTAGTAAATTGATCATATTCTTTATAGGTACTAAATTTATCCCAATCTTGTGTAACTGCTTCGACCGTTGTTTGATCAGGTCTGTATAAAGTATCCTTTAATTGAAGATTATAGGGTGGATCAGCAAAAATAAGATCAACCGAATGATCTTTTAACTTTTTCATTTTCGTAATGGAGTCACCCAAAATAATTTGATTTTTTTTCATAATTGATAAAAAGAATCTTTAAGCAGATATGGAATCAGGTCAATTGAGTTATCAACAGGGGGGAATCTTTAGGTAGGGATAACCTTAAAATTTGGCTGAAAATATAAAAAAAGGGGTCCGTAGACCCCTGGAATAGTTCATCAAATGGGAGGAATGATGAAACTTAATTTACATTTAGTGTTTGTCGCATCTTTTTGAAGCATAATAAAATAATATTTGGTATGCATTCTTTGCATGGATAAATTTGGGTAATTTATTTTTTTAATAACGATTTAATAGGTTCAAATGATTTTCGGTGAAACTGAGTTGCACCGTGCTTGTGTATTGCATCAATATGTTTTTTAGTTCCATAACCTGCATTTTTTTTCCAATCATAAAATGTAAACTTACTATCAAGTATACTCATCAGTCGATCACGGTGAACTTTTGCAATAATAGATGCACTTGCAATCGATAAAGATTTTTTATCGCCACCTATTATAGATTTTTCATTTTGATAATTTAATGAAAAGTTTCCATCAATAATAAGATATGGATTTTCAAAATTAAATTTATCTATTACTCTTTTCATCGATAATTTTGTTGCTTCCAAAATATTAATTTCATCTATTTCTTCGACACTCGCATACCCCAAGTAATATTGAAGTTTTTTTTCTTTTTGTAATTTTTTAAAAAATAAAAATAATTTTTCTCTTTGTTTTGCTGTATGTTTCTTTGAATCAGTTATAGGTATTTCTGATTCTAAATCATCATAATTAGAAAAATAACATCCACAACTCACCACAGGGCCCGCTAATGGACCTCTGCCAACTTCATCTAAACCAATAACAGGCCCATCAATTGATTTCTCTATAGAAAAATCAGTCACTATTTTTCATTTAATCTTGGCATGATTTCAACAAAGTTACATGGCTTATGTCTAATATCTAATTGATATTGTAAAATTTCATCCCAGCCATCTTTGCATGCACCTGTTGATCCGGGTAAACAAAAAACATACGTACTATTTATTAAGGCTGCAACTGCTCGTGATTGAATTGCCGACGTACCAATTTTTTCAAAACTAACTTGACGAAATAATTCCCCAAATCCATCAATATGTTTATTAGCAATAGCTTTTACAGCTTCTGGTGTTGTATCTCTTCCTGTTAACCCAGTACCGCCAGTTGTAATAATGCAATCAATCTCTTTTTCTTTAGACATTGTGTTTAAGGTATCTTTTATTTGAGTAACATCATCTGGTATAATTGTCCGTTTAATCATTGTATGACCAGCATCAGTAATGCGCTTTTCTAATGTATCTCCAGATGTATCGTTTTCTTTAGTTCTTGAATCTGAAATTGTAATAACAGCAATATTTATTGGAACAAAATCTATAGAAGTATCAATCGGCATAACCTATTAATAAAGTGGATCATTTCCATTTGCTAGCATTTTTAGGGAACGCATTTCTTTATTGTTTTTATTTTGGTAAATCCAATATTTTGTTAAGATCTTTTCTATGAACCATCTTGTTTCTCTTGATGGAATACTTTCCATAAAAAAGAGTGAGTCTTCCATATAATTAGTTTCATTTTTCCATTTTTGTAAATTCCCTGGACCACCATTATAAGCTGCTGCGAGAAATATTAGATTTCTTGAAACCTGCTCTAGATCAAGAAGATATGTTAAGTATTCTTGTCCAACCTCTAAGTTTATCTCTGGATTTTTAAGAATGTTGCTATTGCTTCTTTTTACGTCTTTACTTTTTGTAATAAATTTAGCTGTTGAAGGTAATACCTGCATTAAACCTATAGCACCGTCTTTACTTTTTGCCATTATGTTAAACATAGACTCTTGATGCATGAAGGCGTGGAGTAATTCTTTTTCTAATTTGAAACCATCTCTAGGCTTCCAAACACTAGTTGGGTAATAGAGGTAAGTAGGAACATCCATACCAAAGTTCTCAAGCTTATTGACTATTTTTAATTGTGTATAGGCAAGATCAAAATTTTCGGCAATTTGAATAGACTCCTTTGCTATTTCTCTATTTAAAATGGAATTGATATGGACAATTTCCTTTTCTAATTCATCAGCAAATCCAACCTGTATTAGTGTCTGTATTCTTTTCCCTGCTGGTATATTTAAAATTGTACTATTATTTTTATTTAGATCGGTATGTTCTACCCATTCTATTTTTTTATCTACACCTAATATTTCTAATGCAAGCATTCCATAAAAACTATTCGGATTATTTGATGCTCTTTTTAACCAAAAATTAATATCATCATAACGACCAAGTTTTGCATATGATCTGGCTGTCCAAAAACTTCCTGAAGTTTGATGCCACGCATCATCTTTTAAACTAATCGAAAAGAGAGAAAAATATTTTGCAGAATCTTCATATTTTTCTAGTCTCCAAGAAGATAAACCAGCAGTCCAAGCTGCATAAGGAACATATTTAGCAGAATTTACAAGTGCTTCAGAAGCATATTGGATTGCCAAGTCATTTTTATTTGCTAAGAAATAACCTTTCGCAATTAATTCTTTTTGCTGATCTATCTCAACTTGATCTAATAATAGATCTACATCTCTTTGGTTTAATAATTGTACTGCACCTGTTGGCCAACCTTTGTTTACTCTTGATTTAATTCCGTTAATTAATTTTCTTTTTTCAACTCTTTGATTGTTAGAGAGTTTTTTAGAACTTTTATATTTACTAGTCTTTTTACTAGTTACCTGTTCTGACTCTATTCCAATTGGAATGCTTGGTTTAGTTGGGCTTTTATAACCCTCTGGCATTCTTCGAATAGCCAATTTATAAATTTGTTTTGCTTGTGGATGATCATTATATTTTTTTAGCCAATAATATAATTCTAAATACTTTGATCGATAACAATTCGGATGCAAAAACTTTTGTGCATAGATGTGTCCTAATAGTGATTTATTTTTAATTTTTAAAATAAAATTGTTTGCACTTTTCCATTTGCATATTTCTTGAAACTTGTATGCTTGTTGATAGTTATAAACATCTTCTTCACTAAGCACCTTTGATGAGAATATATTATTGTATTTGGTGACTATATCTTGTTGGTATGCGTAGATTTGTTTTGAAAAAATTATAAAGAATATAAAAAAATAAAAAATTAAAAATTTTTTATGATACATTTTTCAATTTCTCTTGTAGCATTTGTAAGTCTTCCCAAGAGTGTTTTTTATACTGAGGAGATCGTAGTAAAAAAGCTGGATGATAAGAGGCTATTGTAGGAATTGATTCATCTAAATTAAGTGATTTGTATTCATGCCATTTGCCTCTGAGTTTTCCAAGAGCTAGAGGCGTTGATAAAATAGCTTTTGCTGCAACACCTCCTAACAGGAAGATAAATTTCGGCTTAATGATATCAATTTGTCTTTGTAAAAATGGCAAAAATTCTAAAATTTCTTCATCATTTGGAGTTCTATTATCAGGCGGACGCCAATTAACAACATTAGTAATATAGACGTCTTCTCTTTGTAAATTAATTGCTAAAAGCATTTTATTTAATAGTTGCCCGGCTCTGCCAACAAATGGAATACCTTGCTCATCCTCATCTCTTCCAGGAGCCTCACCAATTAACATAACTTTTGCATTTAAATTTCCATAATAGACAACTAAATTTTTTGCAGTTTTTTTAAGATTAGATTTGTGATCTTTAAGGTCTTTAATCACATCATCAATTTTCATTTTTTTATCCCCAGCATTGATATTGGGATCAGGTAATTCAGATTTTTTCTTATTTTCAAACCAGTTTCTTGGAGAATCTTGAAGAAAATAGTTTACTCCAGAATTAACAATGAATTCTAAATTTTTTTTATTTGATTGATTCATGCAAAATTACAATTATCTATTCATAGTGCAACTCTAGTATATTTAAAATGATTAATTTGATTAAAAAACTATTTTTTATTTGTCTGCTTATCCCCTTCAATACTAGTGTTTTTGCAACAAGTAGCTCTACCTTTTTAATCTCACAACTAGCCTTTAAAAATTACGATTATCCTGCAACATTACTGAATTTTAATGCTGATAAAATAAAACTATCTCAAAACCAATTACTTGATAAAGCAATAGCAGCGATTATTACCGAAGACATTAATCTAGCCAAAGATATTGCTAATAAAATTTTGGAAAAAAACAAAAATAATCAAGAAGCATATATAATTAAAATTTCATCCTTATTTTTAGATAAAAAATTTAATCAGATAAAAGAATTACGAGATAATTTAGACCAACCAAATGAATTACTAGATTTTATTTTCTTCACAAATAATAGACTTAAGGATGATATCACCATTAGTCGTTCACTTGTTGAAATTGTGGCATCATCTTTTTCAAACAATGAGCAAAGACTTTTAAATTATAATTTTTTATTATTTTATACTTCACTTGCCAAATTAATTGATCCAAAAAATGAAAGAGCAATAATTATTAAGGCTGAACTATTTGATCAAGTTGGTCAATTCGAAGTGGCAAGAGATACTTTTGAGAAGATAGGGAAAGAAAGTCCATATTATTTAGATGCTCAAAGTAGTTTAGCAATTAATTATTTATATAATAGTTCGTATGAAGATGCTGAAAATAAAATTTTATCTATTCTACAAAATAACAATAACAATTATTCTCTTAAAAAAATTCTTGGTGATTTTTATCGGTACAATAAAAAATATGATTTAGCTTTATCAATTTATAACCAGATGATTGAAGAAAACCGCGGTGACGTTTGGAATATATATTATATGAGAGGTATATGTTTTGAACAATTAGGTGATTGGGATTTAGCGGAAAAAGATTTTTTAAAATCACTTGAAATAAAACCTGATAGTCCAAATGTATTAAATTATCTTGCTTATGGTTGGGTCGAAAGAGAAATGAAATTAGATCGTTCTTTGCAAATGTTAGAAGAAGCGTATGAAGCTAACCCTGAAAGTTTCTATATTATTGACAGTCTTGCTTGGGCACATTTTAAAAAAAATAATCTTTCAGAAGCTGCTCGTTTAATGGAAATGGTAATAGATATTGCACCAGGTGAAGCAATATCTCTAGACCACCTAGGAGATATTTATTATGCTATGAATAGAAAAAGAGAAGCTATTCATTTCTGGCAACAAGCACTAGAATTAGCTGAACCTGAAGATGAAATTGAAGAGAATGTTAAAATTAAATTAGAAAAATTTAATGGATAATAGTATTATTGAGAAGTCACCTGCAAAAATAAATTTATTTCTTAAAATTTTAAATCGAAGAGAAGATAATTATCATAATATTAGAACAGGAATAACTAGTATTAATTTATGTGATGAAATAGAGGTAAAGCCAAGCAATCAATTCAATGTTGAATACAGGGGTGCATTTGCTCCAGAAAATAATATATTTGATGATTGTATTATAAAAAAAATATTTAGTTTTTTGAATATTTCACCTCCCAACATTTCGTTTTCAATTACAAAAAACTTTCCCTATCAAGCTGGATTGGGCTCGGCTTCTTCAAATGCAGCAACAGCAATAAAGATCCTAGAAAATCTAGAAATTATTAATAAAAAAAATATTTTTGACTATACAGATTTAGGTTCTGATATTCCTTTCTTTCTTAATCAACACGATAGTTTGGTAAGAGGAAGGGGAGACTTAATTTCAAATATTATCTTCCCAAAATATTTTTTCTTAATAACAAAACCTAATTTTAATTGCTCCACAAAAAAAATGTACGACACATTCATTCCTTCTGATTTTGATTATAATGTCGAGGAAGATATTGAAGAAATTAATGATAACGATAATGGGAATGATTTTGAAAAAGTAATTAAAAAACTTGAGCCTGATTTTAATTCTATTTATAATAAGATGGATAATTTAGAAGATACTATTTTTACAAGACTAACAGGTAGTGGATCTTGTATTTTTTCAGTTTTTGAAAATAAACTTAAAGCTGAAAATGCAAAAAATTCATTTCTTAAAACTTATCCAAATTTATGGGTAGCAGTAGCTGAAAATAATAATATACAATTATAAAATTTTATGTTTCTCAAATACGGCAGTTAAACTATCTCCTTTTTTTAGTTCATCTCTAACAGTATTTTCACTACTTACTTTTTCTAGAGCTTTTCTTATTACTTCATCAATAACTTTAGATGGTACAATAACAACACCATCATTATCACCAAATACCAAATCTCCACTTTCAACATAGACATTTGCTATTTCACCTGGCACATCTGCCATCATCATTTTACCTCTAAATTTTGTATCAACAGGATTAGTGCCTTTTGCAAAAACTGGAAAACCAATTTCATTAATCATTTTTGTATCACGAACACAGCCATCTGTTAAACAACCTGCTGATTTTAAATAAGTTGCTCGAGTTGATAATAATTCTCCCCATGGAGCTATCTTTTCATTTCCGTGACAGCATAAAACAGCAATTTCATTTTCTTTTAAACTATCAATCAATGCTATTTCATGTTCGTAAACATTTGTATTTTCATCATCATGATAAATAGGCATATACAATCCAACTCTCGCAAGCCCACATATAATTAAATCTGGTTTTATTGATTTGATACCAGGTGTTAATGTTTGTTTATGATAACCCAAACTATCTAATGTATCAGCTAATACAGCTGAATAAAGTTTCGTTTTATATTCTTCAAAATTAAGAGTCATTTTTTTTGAATTTATTTATATTATCAATTTACTTATTCATATAACATCATACTATTATAAAGTGGTCAAGTTAGTTTTATATAAATAATGATTTATAATATTTTAATAATTGGAGCAGGTGGAATTGGTAAAAGACATATTAAAGGTTATTTGGGAACTAGCAGAGCTAAAATTTCTATTGTTGAACCAGATTTTAATAAACAAAAAAACTTAAATAGTGAATTTGAAATTCAACATACATTTAATTCTCTTGATGAAATTAATCAAAAATTTGATCTAGCAATAATATGTTCACCAGCTAATTGGCATCTGGAACATATGCAGTTTTGTATAAAAAATAATCTATCATTTATGGTAGAAAAACCTCTTTCTACAAAAATTGATGGTTTGGAAAACATTATAGAAGAGGTCAGAGAAAAAAAATTATTTGTACGTGTAGGATATACAAGAAGAAATAGCTTAGTCTCCAGAGCCTTAAAAGATCAAATTATGAATAATAAAATTGGGGAAGTTAAATTAGCTTATATTAATTCTTCTCAAGAGTTTCCTAAATATAGGCCAGACTATCAAACTATTTATTATGCAAAAGAAGAAACCGGAGGTGGAGCCATACTTGATGCATCTACTCATATGATTGATCAATTAATTTGGATATTGGGCATTCCTGAAGAGGTAGGCTGTATGTACGACAGATTAGTATTAGAGGGAACAGAAACTGAGGATACTTGTCTTATTAATATTAAATTTTCTAATGGATGTTTAGCCAATATAACTGTTAATCAATTTCAGAAACCAAATATTAATACATATGAGTTTGTTGGCACTAAAGGTAACATTAAACTTGATCACTCTACTTTAATGTTTGCTGATGATGATAGTGGTGTTTGGAAAGATCAGAAAGATTATATGAAGGGTCAAGATCCAATGGAAGTACATCAAAATAATTTTCTATTACAGGCAAACAAATTTTTAGATGGTTATGAAGGTAAGGATTGTGACTTAGCAACTTTAGAAGAAGCTTATTTAAATTTAAAAGTTGTATTGGCTGCTAAATCGTCTTGGAAAGATAAAAAAATAATTAAAATCAGTTAATATGATTAGTTTGAAAAATAAAAATATTTTTATTGCTGGAGGTAGTGGATATCTTGGTTCAGTTTTATGCGAAGAAATATTGAAACTGGAAGGAAATATATTTTTAGCCGATCAAGACATCAAAAAATCTGAATTAGTAATAAAAAAATTACAAAAAAAATATTCTAAAAGTAAAATTATATTTTCTCACTTAAATATGATTGAGCCTGAATCAATTTCTAAAAATATTAAATTAGCATATCAAAAATTTAAATATATAGATGGATTAGTTAACGCAACATTTGGATCAACTTCTGATAAATTATCTCAATTAACTGCAGAAAAATTTAATAAAACTAATCAAATTAACTTAACAGGCTCTTTTTTACTTATGAGAGGTGTGGCAAATAAAATGAAAAAAGGTGGAAGTATCGTAATGTTTGCTTCAATGTATGGATTAGTATCACCAAAAATGGAAATGTATCCAAAAAATATTAATCCTAATCCCATTGAATATGGTGCTGGAAAAGCTGGTCTAAACCAAATGGTAAAATATTTTTCCTCGTATTATGGTAAAAATAATATCCGTATTAATGCAATTGTACCTGGACCTTTTCCAAACATAACTAAGGCTGCAAATAATAATAAAAAATTTTTGAGTAATTTAAAAAATTCTACAATGTTAAAACGTTTCGGTAAACCTATCGAAACCGCAAAACCAACAATTTTTCTTTTATCTGATGCATCAAGTTATATGACGGGTCATTCACTTATAGTTGATGGTGGTTGGACAGCGTGGTAAGTAATATTAATTAATGACTCAGTTTCCCATAGAAAATAAAAAAATCAAATTAGCAATGCTAGGAATGACGGAAGGAAATGGACATCCTTACTCATGGAGCATAATTATTAACGGTCAATATAACGCTGAAGCGTTAGCACAATGTCCTTATGCAGCAATTATTGATTATATTTCAAAGCAACCAAAAAATACCCTAGGTATAAAAGATGTAGAAGTTTCACATGTATGGACAGATAATCCTGAAGATGCAAAACTTGTCGCTAAAGTTGCAGAAATTGAAAATATTGTTGGAGATCCGAAAGATGTGATTGGACAAGTCGATGCAGTTTTAGTTGCAACTGATATTGGCTCAGAGCATGTTGAGAGGTGTAAACCATTTGTTGAGGCAAATGTACCAATCTTTGTTGATAAACCATTATGCGATAATTTTACTGATCTAAAAATTTTTCAACAGTGGATTGACGAAGGAAAGCCGATAATTAGCTCTTCTGCAATGCGATATTGTAAAGAATATGAACCATACCATCAATCAACTTACGAACTAGGTGATTTAAGATACATTAATGTCACTATGGCAAAAAGTTGGGAAAAATATGGGATACACGCTTTAGAAACATTATATCCAATCGTTGGTCCAGGCTTTACCTCAATACAAAATCTAGGAGATAAAGATAGAAATATTGTTCATTTACATCATTCAAAAGGTATCGATATTAATATTGCTAATGTCTTTGATATGATTGGAGGTTTTGGTCTTGTTTCTTTAGTTGGAACTAAAAGTGGAATACAAATAAAATCAAATGATACTTTTTATGCATTTAAAAAACAATTAGAGTCATACGTTCATTATTTACGAACAGGTGTAAAACCAGTTCCATGGGAGGAAACTAAAGAATTAATGCAACTTGTTGCTGCTGGCATAAAGAGTAGAGAAGAAGGTGGAATTAAAATTAATTTAAGTGAGGTTAGTTAGATGAATGTTTTAGATAGTTTTTCTTTGAAAGGTAAAGTTGCACTTGTTACTGGAGGAGCTGGACTTTACGGGAGACAAATAGTGGAAGCATTAGCTGAAGCTGGAGCAGATACATATATAGCTTCACGAAATTTTGAAAGTTTACAACAAGTAGCAGAAGAGGAAACAAAACGAGGCTTTAAAGTTACTGCATTACAATTGGATTTATCTCAAGATGACTCAATTGAAAAGCTATATAATGATATTATTCAGAAAAGTGGAAAATGTGATGTCTTGATTAATAATGCAGTCTCTAGAGAACACGGCAGCCTTGGTTGGGACAATAGTCTAGATGACTTTGATAAAAGTTTAAGAATAAATGCATCAGCATTATTTAAAATTACAAATATGTTTGCTGAAGGAATGAAAAAAAATAAATCTGGATCCATTATAAATATTGGATCAATGATGGGTACTGTTGGTGTGGAAAATGGCAATTATGAAGGTACAGATTTCACGCCTGCTACCTCTCCTTTATATTTTTATGAAAAGGGAGGCATGCATAATTTTACAAGATGGGCAGCAAGTATGTTAGGTCCTTTTAATATTCGAGTTAATTGTTTAGCTCCAGGAGGATTTAAAGTTCCCTCTCATCCAGACAGATTTGTTGAAAATTATAGTAAAAGAACTCAGCTTGGACGAATGGCTAATAGTACTGATTTAAAAGGCCCAATAATTTTTTTAGCATCAGACTCTTCATCTTATTTGACAGGAACAATTATTGCTGTTGATGGTGGATATACTGCAAAATAACAAAGGATAAAGAATATGACTAAATATGATGAGACAAAAACAAATAATGCAACAAAACCATTTAACACTTTTCGAAAGAGTAGAGTAAAGAGAACGACTAGTGCAGGGAAAGTTGCAACAATATTAAAATGCAACACAGTTGATATAAAAGTAGCAGAAATTTTTGCCTTAGCACAACCAGATGCCATATGGCTTTGTATGGAACATGGATCACTCGATTACAATCAGGCCGAAAATCAGAGTAACGCGGCAAAGATATATGATGTTGACTCTCTTCTTCGTGTTAATAGAGGTAGCTACAGTAATTATATTAGAGGTTTAGAAGTTGATTGTACGGGATTAATTATACCTCAGATAAAAAGTTTAGCAGATGCGAAAGAGATTGAGGAGTTTACAAAATTTCCTCCTATAGGCAAAAGAGGAGTTGATGGTGGTAACAATGATGGAAAATACACGAAGCTTGATATGGCAGAGTATATTAAACAAGCTAATCAAGAAAGATTAGTAATCTATCAGATTGAAACACCTGAAGTAATTAATGATGTTGAAGCTATTGCTGAAATGGAAGGTGTAGATGCATTATTTTTTGGGCCTGGAGATTATTCTTTATCACTAGGTGTTCCAGGTCAAATGGATCATCCTGATGTTGTAAGTGCAAGAAAAAAAGTTGCAGAAGTAGCAAGAAAAAATAATAAAATTGCAGCTACACCTGGCGGACCCGGAGTTGCGAAAAATTATATTGATATGGGATACAACCTTCTAAATATTGGTGCTGATGTAATTGGATTATCTGATTATGCAGAGAATTTAGTTAGTCAATTCGAAGAAATTAATTCTTAATGGATTTAAGTGAAATTCAAAATACTATTTTAGATAGGCGAACCAAAGGTATTCCTGGTTCAAGTGAACCATTTCCACTAAAAGAATTAAAAAATAAAAAATGGAATATTTTGAAGGAAGATATGCCTATGCCATTAATGGTATTAAAACAAAAAAATTATCTTCATAACTTGAAAACTTTTTCAAATTATTTGGAAAAACACAATCTAGATATTGCTCCTCATGGTAAAACTACTATGGCTCCTCAGCTTTTTTCTGATCAGATAAAACATGGTGCATGGGGCATTACAGCTGGTGCCATTAACCAAATTCAAGTTATGTTTGATTTTGGTATAAAAAAAGTTTTACTTGCCAATCAACTTTTAGGTAAATCACATTTAGAAACAATAGCATCATATATTAATCAAAATAAAAATTTTTCTTTCTATTGTTTTGTTGATTCTATTGAGCAGTTTTTAAATATAAAGAAAAATCTTGGTGATCAAAATTTAACCAACCCAATAAATTTATTGCCCGAAGTAGGTGCGGAAAATGGACGGACTGGTATACGTAAAAAAGAAGATTTTTTAAAACTTGTTAATATAATTGGAGAGGATTCATCAAAGAATTTTACTTTCACAGGTATTTCTTCATACGAGGGTATAGCAGCTGTAGCAATGAAAGGATCAGATGCTGTGCATGATTTTTGTTCAAAGATTGAAGATATTATAAATGACATACCTTCAAATTATTACTCTCATCTAAATGAATTATTAATTACTGCTGGTGGATCAACTCATTTTGATATTGTGGGGGAAAGATTTTCAAAAATTAAACTCAGTGTTCCTATTAAAGTACTATTACGAAGTGGATGTTATATTACACATGATCATGGACCTTATTTAGATGCACTTGAGACAGCTAAAAGTGATTCCAATAGACAATGGGATCAATCTCTGCAACCAGCTCTTGAAATTTGGTCCTATGTACAATCCATTCCTGAAAATAATCTTGCTTTTCTAACTATGGGAAAACGAGATGCTCCATATGATTCAGGTTTACCAAAACCAATAAAAAGATTTAGACCTGGTGAAGGTTTCTTAGATATTGGTGAAGCAGAAATATTTAGTACAAATGATCAGCATGCCTTTGTTAAACTTGCTGATAATCATCAATGGCAGGTAGGGGATATGATTTGTTCTGGTATTTCACATCCATGCACAGCATTTGATAAATGGAAGTTTATTCCAGTTGTTGATGATGACTATAATGTTCTTGATGGAATATTAACTTATTTTTAATTATCCTTCTTGTCTAGTATTTGGTGCATAAGCAACACAATCAAGCTCAAATTTTAAGAAAGTAGGCAACACTTTTACAATTGTACTTCTTGTTGGTAGTGGATCTGTAAAATATTCAGGATAAATTTTATTATATTCTTTTAAATCTTTTTGCTCAGCTACGTAACCTTTCACATTAATAACATGATCCAAGGTCAGACCTGCTTCTTTTAAAATTACTTCTAAATTTTCAATTGAACGTCTCATTTCTTCTTCAAATGTTCCTTCAATGACTGACCCATTTTCTCGATCAACAGATGCTTGGCCTGAAACATATACAAAATCTCCTGCTTTGATTGCTGGGCTAAAAGGTAAAACTGATTTTGCACCAGTGGTTATTATTTTGATCATATTCTCTCCTTTTTTAAATTTTTTTATAAAAGTGACTCATCCCAATTTAATTGATTAGCTAAAATTCCACCATCGACGTATAACATTTGTCCTGTAATATATTTTGCTTCTTCAGATGCTAAAAATACAGCTGCTCCACCAATATCTGATGGCTCCCCAATTCTTCCAAGTGGAATTTGTGAACTGATTACTTTTTTATTATTTCCTTTATTTAGACCTGCACTAGTCAACGGTGTTTCAAGTATTCCTGGACCAATACCATTAACACGAATGTTCTTTGATGCTAAACTAACAGCCATTGATTTAACCATCATTAGTACTGCTCCTTTGGAAGTATCATACATGACGCTGTTTTTTTCAGCTGCTAAAGAGTTAGAGGAACCAATACAAATAATACTACTATTATTTTGATCATTTGAAATTTGTTTTACAAATTCTTGAGACGTAAACATATAACCTCTAACATTCAGATTAAATGTTTTATCAAATTTTTCTTCATTAATATTTTCAAAATCAGTATCTTGAAAGGTACCAGCATTATTTATAAGAGTATCTATTTTTCCAAGTTTAAGTTTTGCTTCTTGAATTAGTTTTTTATTTCCATCAATTGTTGATAGATCTGATTGTACAAAATAACACTCAGTCAATTTTTGGAGCTTATCTAAAGCGCCATTATCTTTATCATGAGAATTAATGACAATTTTTGCTCCTTTTTTAGCAAATGCCTCTGCAATTCCAAATCCTATACCATGCGTAGATCCAGTTATACATACACATTGGTCTTTCATCTTATTTCCCCTAGTTCTTGTTTTTTCACTATAGTTGTTTTAGTTTTTACCTTAATATTAAATTAAATATATGCAACACAAACAAAGATTTACAAATGTTACTTTGGTAACTCCATATGGAGAAGAAGATAAAGATCTTCTAATTGATGGCGATAAAATTGTTGATATTTTAAATCCAAATGAAAATATTTCTGATGACTGGAAAATAATTGATGGTCAGAATAACTTTATCTTTCCAGGAATGATTGATGTTCTGCAACATGGTTTTTTAAATTATTTGTATGGTCATGCGGAAGAAAATTGTACTGTTGATAATTCTAAAATACTACCATCAGTAGGAGTGACAGGTTTTTTACCTTCGACACCATGTCTGCCACCTGAAAAAACTAAAACTTTATTAAACGCATTATCAAATGATATTGATAAAGCTAAAGAGGGAGCGCGTGTTTTAGGAATTCATTCAGAGGGACCTTGTTTTGCATTACCTGGGGCTCATGATCCTAAAAATCTTCGAAATCCTTCTGTATCTTTAGCTGAAGAATTATTAGATGCATGCCAGGGTAAACTAAAAGCTCTGACATTAGCGCCAGAAATGAATGGCTCAGAAGAATTTATAAAGAGACTCAAAAAAGAAAAAATTTCAATTCATTTAGGTCACAGTGGAGCCAATCCAATTGATGTTCCTAAATTTGCAGATTGGGGGGTTGATGCTGTAACACATATGTATGATGCACTTCCAACTTATCCACCAGATGACACAGGTGTTCATGTATTATCTTTAACTGATGCTTTAATCGCTGAAACACGAATTGCTCTTGGAGTTATATGTGACGGAATTCATGTTCATCCTCAATTAGTTGAACTACTATCTCACTTGCCAACTGATAGAGTATTCTTAGAAACAGACTCTGTTAAGGGAGCCGGTTCTCCAGTTCCTGTTAAGTTTGAATTTTTTCCTGGAAGATGGTGTACAGTAGAAAAAGGGAAAGCTTCTACTTATAATGGCTTATTAGCTGGATCATCATTAACTTCTATTGAAGCATTGCAAAATTATTTCAAGTTTTCAAAAAAAACTTTATCCCAAGTTGCTATTGCTGCAAGCTTAGTACCAGCAAGAGTTATTGGGTTAGATAATATTATGGGAAGTATTGAAAAAAATAAATTAGCTGATTTTATTCTTTTACGAAAAGATAACTTGGAGATTAGTGAAACCTATATTGCAGGAAAATCTGTATATAAAAGTGAATAAAAATAATTTAAATCAAAAACTTCGTTACAATGATGGTGGCAATGTTCACATGGATTTTCATGGTGCTACAAATACCACAATTAAGTTTATCATTGATAAATATGGTATCGATACCATGAATGATATTTTCAAAAAAGTTGGTAATAATGTTTATAAGAACATCAAAGATCATATTAAAAAAGGGAATATCAAAATGTTAGCTAAACATTGGCAGCATTTTTTTGAACGGGAAAATGCTGATTATAATATTTCTATTAATGATGAAGAAATTATTTTAACAGTTAATCGTTGTACAGCATATGAACATGTAAGAAAGTTGGTTGGAAATGTTTCACCTAACTTTTGTGATCAAACTATCAAAACAAATGAAGCACTGGCTGAAGATACTCCATACGAAATTAAAACTGAAATTTTAGGAGAAGCAGCATGCAGACAAACTATAAGGAAAAGAGCATGATACCTAGTGATCATTTCACCCGTTTCTATAATGAAGTTTTTAAGTTTCTCGAAGATCAAGGAGAAGAGCATCTAGAGGCTTACTGGTTGGAAATCAGTAAAAACCAAGAAAAACATACTTTAGAATTATTCAAAGAAAAAGGTTTGAAGGGGATGTATGAATACTGGGATCATATTAGAATTGAAGAAAACTGTGATATGGATTTAAAATTAGATGACGAAAAATTAGAATTAAGAATGAATGTTTGTCCAAGTCTTAGTAAAGTTTTGGATAATGATGCAGAGCCTATGAAAAGATACTGCGATCATTGTGCTGGTTGGATAGGCCCACTTATTGATAAAGTAGATCACCATCTAGTTTATGATGTAATTGATCGTAATAAACCTCAATGCGTAGTGAAAATTTTTAAAGATAAAGAAAAAGCTATTGAAGAAGAAAAAAATGCCAAACTTTTAATGGGATGGCCTAAGAAAAAAAAATAAAATTTTATTAAATGAAAATAGATTCTTCAGGCATCTTATGTTCTGCAAAAATTGATTCAAATAAAGCATGCTATACTTTTTCATCATTTGTTTCTCTTAGTAATGGATCTATTCTTGCCACTGCAAGAGGTGGAAATAATAAAGATTCTGAATTAGAGGGAATAGAGTTTTTCCGATCAGATGATGAAGGTGAGAAATGGTCAGAACCTTGGGAGCCTTTTAAAAATGTTAAAATAGATAATCTTAAAGGCAGTCTAAAACTTTGTTATTTAACTGAAATTTCTCATTCTCATATTATTGCATCATTTTTGTGGATTGATCGAACTTCTATTCCAGGAAAAGAATTATTTAATGCTGATACCGAAGGCTGTCTTCCAATGAAAATCCTAATTGCAGATTCCTATGATAATGGAAATACGTGGTCAAAACTTAGAAAAGTTCAGCTACCTAAAGACATTGGTCCACCAAGTCTTACCAATCCTATTATGAAATTACCAAATGGAAAATTAATTATGAGTATTGAAAATAATAAAGATTATTATGATGAATCAAAATGGTATCAAAAAAATATTTTCATATGTTCTTCTGATAATGGAAAAACATGGTCTAAACCTTATTTAGCAGCAGGTGATGAAACTGGAAGAATTTTTAATTGGGATTTAAGATGTGGTGTAAATAAAAATGGAACTATTACTTCCTTTGCATGGACATATGATTCGGCAAAAAAAACTTTCCTTAATATTCATCAAAGAATAAGTAATGATGAAGGTAAAACATGGTCTCAGCCAAAAGATTTAAATATTTCCGATCAACCTTCTCATCCTGCATTATTAAAGGATGGTAAGGTAGTGTTAGCATGGGTTGATAGATTTAAAAATCAAAGCATAAAAGTAAGAGTATCAGATAGTCTCAATGCTCATTTTGATGAAATTTCTGAGGTAACAATTTTTAATCAAAAAAAAATTAAACAAAATAGTAAAGAGCTAGGAGGGTTATTAGCTGACATGAATATATGGAGTTTTGGATTGCCCTATGCCGATGTTTTACAGAGTGGGAAAGTTTTAGTTTTTTATTATGCGGGTAATGATAAAAAAATGGATCTACATTGGATACGTTTAAAATTTGAATAATATTTTATGGTAATTGTTTTCTGTAAAAAATTAATTGTCTCAAAAAAGTCCTAACTCCCATAGCTCCTTCTTCTCTTATAAGAATAAAAGCATTCATAGATATTGCTATAATAAAAGCACAAATAACAAATAAAACTTCATAGCTTCCAAGCAATTTGTCAAAAACAATAATCTCATTATTATCTAACCAAACAACTAGATAACCAGCTAGCACTGTTGTTACTCCTGCTGTTATTCCATCTAAGCTATAAGCAAGTGACATGAATGATTCTTTGTTATTACTTGGTACATAGTTTAGCATGAAAATATAACCTATTGATGCACTGCCCCACATTAAAAATCCAAATAGAAAGAAAATTATTCCAATTACATAACTCAAGTAAGGAGTATCAGAATTTATAAATGGTAGTGTAAGTAATAATAAAATTTGTAAACTTTGGAATAATACTCTTATACCCCGACAGCCATAACTATCTGTAACTCTTCCAACTACTAAACCACTACACGTCCCTCCAATTAAAATTAACGTTGATGAAAAAATTAATTCTCCACTTGGAATATTCATTCTAATTTTAAAATAGAGAGTTAAGAAAATAGCTAGTATTGTAATAACTAAATATTGTGTTCCTGATGAAACTAAAAATAAATTAAAATTTTTATCTTTTGTTGCTCTAAGCAAATTTTTTAAATAACCCTGATCATCATCTCTTCCTTTAATCTTTTCTCCTCCTTTTAATTTTAAAAGTAATAGAGCTGATATTAGTCCAAGAATTATTGCTATCAAAAAAACTGGGTAAAATCTCTCTAACCCTTCTCTAGTATCCAGCCAGATTTTTATTCCATATGATGCAACTAAAGCAAAGGGTGTACACACAATGCCATTAATACCAATAACTCTGCCTCTTACATCTCTGGGTATAAATTCTTGCATCCAAGGAACAAATGAAGCTTCAGATAATGATCTTAAAATTGAAAACATGAGCATTGCAAAAAACAATAAGTAGAAAACAAGTGTCAAATTTTCTTGATAAAATGGGGCAATCAAAAAAATTAGAAGAAAGATATACCTACTAAATAAAGTCCAAATAGATAAAATTTTACTACCAAAATAAAGAGTTAAAGGGATACTAATTAAAGCTAAAACTTGGCAAAAAGCCATGAGACTACCTAAAATACCAATTCTGTCTGGATCTAATCCTAATTCTACAGAATATAATGTTAAAGGTGCTGCAACTGTTCCTATAACAGCACACATTTGTAGTGCAGTTGAAAAATGATAATAATTAATTACTTTCATTTTTTCTTTTTCATTAGATATTAGATTGAACATACTGGTGACTATATATTTACGATATATGTTTTAACAATATGTTGGTTATCATGAATGCACCAAAAACAAATTAGTAATTCATTATTATTTAAAAGAAGTATTGATGGTTGACCAAACTTAAGCGAGCCAAACTGTTTACTTATATTAGTATCATCACTTGATAAACCATCTTTAGAAAACAAATTGATTTCATCTAAAATTGAAAACTTATTATCTCTGACATCAACTTTTCTTAGAATTAATCCTGTTGGGTTTTCTCTGTGACAATGAATGGTAAAAACTATATCATCTTTATAAAACATTACATTAGACGCTTGTCCTCTAATTTTAGTATCAATTACAGTATTAAATGTTTTTCCATTATCATCGGAAATTACAACATGGTTGCTAAGATTTTTTTTATTTTTATTGTCATAAGCCCAAAAAATAACAATAATTTTGCTGTTCGTTTCACATAATCGACATTCCCAAGTTGAAATATGGCCTTCCTTGGATTTATAAAATTCAGATAGTTTACTCCAATTTTCCCCTTCATCATCACTATAAATTATCCATCCTGAATGATCTGACTCTTTTAAATGGAAAGGTGGCGCTGCTCCTAATATTCTACCTGATTTTAACTGAATACACGGCCCTGATATTTCAAGCGGTGTTTCATTGATGTTAAAATTTTTTGGCATAGACCAACTTTCACCATTATCGTTAGAAATACTTATTTTATTATTAAGCGGCAGTATTTCAAATGTATTAGGATTAACAATTGGTGTTAAACTATCTGGTCTTACAAAAGCATAACCTATTGCCAGTAATTTATTATTTTGTAATAATAGTGGTTTAAGAGATTCTGATTCTTCCTTATTTTTATATTTATGATTATGTAAAGGTTTTGGTTTAGACCAACTTCTTCCATCATCAAAACTTTTTGAAACAAATGTTCTTTGATCAGCAGAATCAAAAGCTTGCCCAATAGTAAATAATGCAAGTAAGGAATTATCCTGTAATTTTACTATACCCGGGAAAATACCTTGTTTACTAACGAGTAAAGGATCAGGGTTTTCGTATAGAATTATTTCATCAATTATTTTCATTTATTTTATACTAGTTAAAATTTTATTTCTTCACCACTCACTTTCAAATTCATGATGAAATTGAAAGCCCTTAACAGGAGTTGCTTCACCTCTCGGCATAGGGGCAATAGGATTTAAAGAGTGATTTGTTTCACCTCTAGCTATTTGAACAGAAAAAAAAGGCCACTCTGATAAATCTGCTTTAACATTTGAAGGAGAATATCTTAAAGTAATTCCACATCTAGGATTATTTGAATGGTTTGCATCAGAACCATGTAAAAGAGCATCTGAATGAAGAGAAATCTCACCAGCTTTTAAATTCATATATACTATTTTTTCTTTATCAATTTGATCATTAGATACTTCTTGATTTAAATCATAATTTTTATCGTCATTAATTTTATGTAAAAATTTTTTTGTTTTGTGGCTTTCTGATACTATTTTCATTGCTGAATTTGATTTATCTGTATCATATACAGCTAACCAAACTGTAACAGAGTTTGATGGATTTAAAGGCCAATATTGAGAATCTTGATGCCAAGGAACAACACCTTTACTTTTAGCTGCTTTGTAAAAAAATTGTCCACCCCAAAGGAAGAAATTTGGCCCTAAAAGATCCTCCACATAATCAAGAATAGCCGGCGTATGTGCTAAATCATAAAACTTTTTACTCGCTTTATGCCACATATTAGTTTTGTTTATGTTAACGCCTGTGGGCAGTCTATTACTTAAATCTAAAAAAAGTTTTTGAAGATCTTTAACACCACCTTGAGAAAATACAGGCAGACCTTTTATATAACCCTTATCTTCATACTGCACTATTTCATTATCATTTAATCTTCTAACTAATTTACTAATTTCCATTTAGATTTTTTTTATTAATTTTTTAAATTTTTCTAGTTCTTTTTTTTCAGCAAAAACAACATTATTTTTTGTTGGAAATTTCTTATTTACTACATCCTTCTGATATTCCTTAAAAGCATCTATCCTATCCTTTTGTAACTTTTCGTATGTCTTATTAAAATCTTTATATTTTTTTGCATGTCTTGGTGTTTTAGTTGAATTGAAGTGATATCCTAAAATATCTTCACCGAACAAAAATTGAATATCCGCATATCTGCCTGATCCTATGGAAATAGTCAAAGCTTTGGTGTCTTTTGTTATTTCTTTTAAAACATCCTCCGGTACACATTCAACTTCTACAGCCCAAGCACCAATTTTTTCCAATTCTTTTATATCATGATAAACTTTAATAGCCTCAGCTGAACTTTTCCCAACTGGTTTCACACCCCCTGTCCACGTTGATTTCATTGGAACAAAACCTACGTGACCTTGAAAAGGGATATTAAAATCACTTAAATATTTAATAAAATTTATGTTCCAAGAATTGGTGTGTATAGAGTCTACACCAATTTCTATTAACTCAAATACCTTCTTCATTATACTTTCTTTCGAAGCATGCTCAGTATATTTTATTCCACACGTTAAAAATGTATTGGGTGCAGCTTCGCGTATTTCTTTTAACTGATCTACCCCACAAATAATCATATCTATACCAGCAGCTTCTGCAGCTGCAGCTTCTTGAGGAGATACAACATTTATCTGTGTTAATTTCTTCTTACCTTTTAAATCTATTAAATCTTTAACGGTATAGTTCCTATAACCAGCTTCATGTGCAAGAGAGTATACTTTTTTATATTTATTTTTCATAATTAATGCTGTTTCAGAAACTTTCTAAATTTATTTAATTCTATTTTTTTAATTGAAATAGTATGTTTTTTTGTTGGAAATTTATTTTTTTGAACTTCTATTTTATACTTTTTGAAAGCATCAATTCTTTCTTTTTGAATATCACTTAATATTTTATCAAAATTTTTATATTTTTTGGCATGTCTTGGAAATCTTATTTTACTCTGTCCTAATATATCTTCAGCAAATAAAAATTGAGCATCCGCAGCTATTCCCGAACCAATTGAAATAGTAACAAGTGATGTGTGCTTTGTAATAACTTCTAAAATATTTTCTGGAACGAGTTCTACTTCTATTCCCCATGCACCAGTTTTCTCAATATCCTTTATATCTCTAAATAATTCTGCAGCTTCATTTGCTGTCTTTCCAAAAGATCTAATGCCACCTATCCATGTCGTTCTTCTCGGAATAAATCCAACATGACTTTGAAAGGGAATTCTAAATTTACTTAAATGTGCCATCCATTCAAGATTCCAATTTTGACACATTAGTGAATCAGCACCGGCCTCAATTATTTCGAATGCTTTTTTTGTTGCTTCTCTTTTTGTTGGGTTCTCAATAAAAGGTACACCAACAGTCATAAAAGTTTTTGAAGCAGCTTTTCTAATATTTGGAAAATCTTTCCCTGGTCCAGTTAATAATAAATCAATACCAGCTTCTTCAGCAGCAGCAGCTTCTTCTACTGTTGTAACTCTTACTTGTGTTAATTTTTTTTTACCTTTTAGGTTGATTAAATCCCTAACAGTATAATTTCTATATCCTAGATCATTATTTATAGAAAAAACTCTCTTGTATTTTTTATTCATTCTCTAATAAGTTATAATTAAATTGAGAAAATAGGGTATATTATTAAATTTTACTAGATATCTTCTTAATTTAAGTTACCATAATTTCAGAAAATTATGTCAGATTTTAATAATACGGACCTTCAATCTCATTTTGATGAGAATGGTTATATTGCTATTAATCCTTTATTTTCAGATAATAAAATTGAAGAGATAAAAATAGAATTGACTAGATATATAAAAGAAGTTGCGCCTAAAGTACCTGATCACCATGTTTTCTATGAAAACAAAGATGACAAAAGTACTATTAAACAACTTCAACAAATGTTTACGTACGATGATTATTTTAAAGATTTAATTGAAAATTCATCGATAAGAGAAGTTGCCGAAATAGTTTTGCGTGAAAAAGCTGAGCCACAAAATTTACAATTTTTTAATAAACCACCAGGGATAGGAAAGCCAACTCCACCACATCAAGATGGTTATTACTTTATGTTAAAAAAACATAACGCTGTTACTTGTTGGCTAGCACTTGAAAAAGTTGATGAAGAAAATGGATGTATTCATTATGTTAGAGGTTCTCATAAATCAGAATATAGACCACACGGAAGATCAAATGTTTTAGGATTTTCTCAAGGTATTACAGATTTTGGAAATGATAATGATAAAAAAAATACAGTTTCATTTCCTGGTGAACCTGGAACTTTTTTAATCCATAACGCCAAAACAATTCATTGGGCAGAAGGTAATAAATCGCGAACAAGAACTAGAAAAGCATTAGGATTTATTTATTATGGTGAAAGCGCTGAAATTAATCAAGAGGCACATGATGCTTATCAAGAAAAGTTAAAAAAAGAAATGAAAGAGAAAAACTTAATATGAATTTTAATAGCAACATACCCGACTTAGGTGATTTAAAAAACATTTATGATGAGAATGGTTATAATCATATTCCCGAACTTTTCTCGAAGTCTGATATGGAACTTATTAACAAAGAATTTGATAGATACATAAAAGACTGTGTTCCTAAAATGAAAGAAGGGGAAGTTTATTACGTTGATAAAGAAAACAAAGATACTTTAATGCAAATGCAAAAGTTAGAAGAATACGATGCTTTCTTTCATGATCTATTTCACAATAGTAAAATAAAAGAATTAGCTGCGAACGCTTTAGGTGAGGATGTTATACCTAGAGCAATGGAATACTTTAATAAACCTCCTGGTAAAAGTAATCCAACTCCTCCACATCAAGATGGTTATTATTTTAATTTAGATAATGATAAAGCTGTTACTGGTTGGCTTGCCCTTGAAGATGTTGATGATGAAAATGGATGTATCCATTATGTTAAAGGTTCACATAAATATGAAGGATACAGACCACATGGCAAATCAGAAATTTTAGGTTTTTCAAAAGGGGTAACTGATTTTGGAACTGAAGAGGATAAAAAAAATACTGTAAAGTTTGAAGGTAAAGCTGGAATGTTTTTAATGCACCATGCTAAAATTATTCATTTTGCTGATCCTAATAAATCCAAAACTAGATCACGAAGAGCTTTTGGTTTTGTTTATCATGGTGTTTCTGCAAAACACGACAAGAAGAAAGAGAAAATGGAACAAGAACAATTAAAAGCAGAATTAAAATCAAAAAACAAATTATAAAATGAACAATAGAAAAGTTTATATTTCTGGTGAAATTGTTCCAGAAGTAGATGCTAAAATTTCAATATTTGATAGTGCTGTACTTTTAGGTGATACAGTTACTGAATCTACTAGAACATTTAATTTCAAACCATTCAAATTAGATGAACATTTAGAAAGATTATATAAATCATTTAAATTAACACGTATCGACCCTCAAATGACAATAGAGGAAATGAAAAAGGTTAGTCTTGAATTATTAGAAATAAATAAAGATAATTACAAGACTAATGAGGATTGTTGGCTTGTGCATAATATTTCTCGAGGACATTCAATCACTGGAGGTAATCCAGCTTTGCAAGTTTCTAAGCCAACTGTTATGATTTACACTCAACCTATGAATCTTGTTTTGTGGGCTCCTTTTTATACTAAAGGTTGTCATGCAGTAACTCCTCCCACTAGAATGGTACCATCACAATCTTTAGATGCTAGAATTAAAAATAGAAGTCGCCTTTTTTATACCTTAGCAGAAATTGAAGCAAAACTAGTTGATCCTGATGCGCAAAGTGTCATTCTTGATATTCATGGAAATGTCGCAGAAAATAAAGGTGGTAATATATTTATGATTAAAGATGGAAAGTTAATTACACCAACAACTGCTAATTGTTTGGAGGGTCTTACAAGAAATTCAACAATGGAAATAGCCCGATCTTTAGACATTGAAGTGATTGAAGCTGTAATTCAATCTTATGATTTAGCAACTTCTGATGAAATGTTTATTACTAGTACTCCATATTCAATAATGCCTGCAACAAAGTTTAATGGAATGCCAATTGCTGATGGAAATGTTGGTCCAGTAACTAAGAAATTGATTCAAGGATGGAGCGATAGAGTGGGCGTAGATATTATTAAGCAAGCAGAGGATCAATTACATAAACATTAAAATGAAAACACTAGAGAAACCAAATGGAATTTGGGGAACTATTCTTTTGCCAATTAATAATAATCAAATTGACTGGGTTGCATTTGAAGAACAGATTCATATTTTATGTGACTCCAAAGTTTCTGGTATCTATACTAATGGTACAGCTGCAGAATGTCATAATCAAACAGAACAAGAATTTGATAAATTATCGGAAATAGTTTCAACAATTGCATTAAAAAAGAATAAAAAATTTCAACTTGGTTTAAGTCATACTAATCCAAGAGTTTGCCAAGAAAGAGCAAAGCGAATGGTAAGTTTAAAACCAAATGGATTTCAAATTACCTTACCAGATTGGTGGCCTCCAACTTTTAATGAATCAAAGAATTTTATTTTAGGTATGCAAGAGGTGGTTGAGGATATTTATATGATTTTATACAATCCTCCTCATGCAAAAGTCCTGCTTTCTCTTGAAGAGATTAGATTATTAAAACAATCTGTTCAAAATCTTGTAGGAATTAAATGTGCAGGGGGTGATGAGCAATGGTACTCACAAAGAAGAGAATTATTAGATGATTTTTCGGTATTTGTGCCTGGACATACGGTTGTATATGGAAAACCTTTAGGAGCAAATGGATCTTATTCCAATGTTGCATGTTTAAGCCCAAATGGCGCTGTTAAAATTTGGGATTTAATCGAGAAAGATTATGAAAAAGCAAAACAACTAGAAGCAAAAGTCCTAAACTTTATGAAACAACATATTTTACCTTTTGCTAATAAATTATCAAACACTGGTTTAGATAAATTACTCGCTTCTGTTGGTGGATGGGGACCAGTATCTGAAAAAGTTCTGTGGCCATATGACGGAGCAACTGCAGAAGATGTAAAAAAAATAAAAATACATGCAAATAATGAATTAGAAGAAATACTAAATGTCTAAAAATATTTTTCTCTCAGGTATATATCATGAAACCCATACATTTTTAGGTGAACCAACTACTTTAAAAGATTTTGTTATTTTTCATGATGAAGAAATAATTAATGAAAACACTGGTAATGGATCTCCAACAGATGGTTTTATAGAATATGCTTCTGGTCAAAATTGGAATATAGTTCCAGGAATTCAAATGTCAGCCAGACCTTCAGGTACTGTTGATGAAGAATCAGAAAACTATTTTAAAAAAAATTTCTTTGAAAAATTAAAAGTTTCTTGTCACAACATAGATGCTATTTTCTTAGTTTTACATGGAGCTATGGTAAGCACTAACCATGATGATTTTGAGGGAGATTTTCTCAGAGATATTCAAAGTTTTTTATCAAAAGAAAATATATCTATTCCTATTGTTGCTGTTTTAGATTTACACGCCAATGTTTCAGAAAATATGATTAAGTATAGTACATGTGTTTATGCATATAGAAAAAACCCTCACAGTGATTCTAGAGAAACAGCAGTTAAAGCTGCATCAATTTTAAATGACCTTTTTCTAGATCCTAATGTAAAACAAGTACATCTGGATACAAAATATATTTTACCTCCAACAGGTGTTGGTACAGTAAATGATCCAATGAAAACAATTTTAGAAGAAGCATTAAAAATTGAGAAGAAAGACCCAGAGATCATATGCATTAATGTTATGGCAGGATATTCATACGCCGATATTCCAGATTGTGGTTTTAGTATAAATTGTTGTACCAGAGGAAAAATTAGTAATGCAAAAAATTACCTAGATAAATTGGTCAATATACTAGAAGCAAAAATTAAAGATGGTTATCCAAAAGAAAATTCTCTGGATGAGGCTCTAAATGTGATTGATAATATTACAGAAATTAAAAAACCTATTTTACTAATTGAACCAGCTGATAATATTGGTGGAGGAACACCAGGAGATGCTACTGATTTATTAGATCGATTATTACAAACTAATCATACCGGGATCGTTGCTATCATTAATGATCCTGAAGCTGCAGATGCTTGTCATAAAGCTCATATTAATAATGAAGTTCAGCTACATATAGGTGCAAAATTTGATGCATTTCATGGCAAACCTATTTTTATTAAAGCAAATTTAGAAAGAATTTCTGATGGGAGATTTGAACTTGAAAATAAACAATCTCACTTAGCTTCAATGATGGGAACAAAAATTAATATGGGCCCTTCAGCTGTATTAAAAAATGATCAATTAACCTTATTGTTAACATCAATTAAAACACCACCAATGGATTTAGGTCAACTAACTTCACAAGGTATTAATCCTAGAGATGCAAAATTAATAATAATTAAAGCAGCTGTGTCTCATAAAGATGCTTATGATCCAATTGCATCTCTGAGTTTTTATATTGATAGCCAAGGTCTTTGTACAAGTAATTTAAAAAGATTGCCTTTTAAAAAAATTGGAAATAAAATTATATCTTTAGATTAGTTTAATCGTTTAAAACCATTATGTGCAATAGGGCCCTCTAATAAATCCATAATATTTCTTCCATCCTCACACTCTTTTATCGTTTGAAAAATAGGGCGTATATTTTCAATGTAACCATCAATGATATCTTTTGTGTGTGCAGTACAAACATAGACTGCAGTTGCAGCAAGATAACCTTTTTTAAGCATTTCTTGAGTAATAAATGTTTTATAGGCCAATGCATTTTCACTTTTAAATGAAAATGTTGTCAGTGCCGCTAATCCACTAATAGTAATTGGAAGATCAAATTCTTTAGACAAGTTCATCCACTCACTATTTACGTATTCACCAATTTTTGTAATTTTTTCCCATGATTTTTCTTTATCCATAACTTTTAGTGTTGCAAGACCAGCACTAGATCCAATTCGTTCAGTCCAAAAGGTGCTACTTATAAAAGATTTTTCTGCTGCTTGCATTACCTCTCTTTTACCAAGGACTGCAGTTACAGCATATCCATTTCCAAGAGCTTTTCCAAACATTGCAACGTCAGGCTCAACATCATAAAGCATATGCAAGCCACCATAATTTTTTCTAAATCCTGATGTACATTCATCAAATACTAAAACAATATTATTATCGTTTGCTAATTTTCTAACTCTTTGTAAAAAATTATTTTCTGGTTCTTTGTTTCGGTAAACTTCCATTTTGATAACGCCTATATTTTTAGTTTTGACTAAGTTTTCTAGTTTATCAAAATTATTATATTCGAATGGATATACACTTCCTTTGAGATTTTGTGGTACACCATGAGGATTTAAACCTGGTAGAAGGTGACCATCTAACCCTTTTGAGTCAGATAAATTTGAAGCTAAGTACCAGTCGTGCCAGCCATGATATCCACAAAATGCTACATTATCTCTTCCGGACGCAGCTCTTGAAAGACGAATAGCGACTGAATTAGCTTCACCTCCTGATCTTGCAAATCTTGCCATATCAGCCCATGGATGTAGTTCAACTAATCTTTCCGTGAGCTCAACTTCTTCCGGGGCATTTAGGGAAGACATATTTCCATTCCCGACTGTTTCTTTGACAGCTTCATCGACTTCTGGATGACTATAGCCAAGTGAATTAGTTCCTGGCATCATCAAGGTATCTATGTATTTATTTCCATCGAGATCCCATACTTCACAACCTCTTGTTTTAGTAAAATAAGCAGGCCAATGTTCAGGTAAAAACATTTCAGGTCTTTTTGATAAAAGCATATTTCCACCAGCAACAATTTGCTTTGCTTTAGAATATAATTTTTGTCCTTTTCGCATTTTAATTAACCTATGCAATTTTCATTAAAAGCACAATCAGTTTCTTGTGTTTATAGCAAAACACCCATTTTTGATGCTTTTACTCCAAGAGATGACTTTACTACTTTTACGTGAAATAATTTAGGTTCTTTTTTCAAATTTTTTTTTACGAGCTCTACATAACCTTGTGCCATTCCAATACTTCCACCAAGAATAATTATGTCTATATCAAATATAGCTTTCAAATTTGCACACAGTTCTGAGACAGATTTGGCAGATAGATCGATTATTTCCTTTGCCCATTTTTTATTTTGAAAACTAAGCTTAAAAATTTCTTTAGCACTAATATTTTTATGACCTTTTTGTTTAGCAATTTTACTCATTGCTTTACCAGAAGCGATACTTTCAAAAGTTCCAATTCTACCACTCCCACATTTTGTTTTTGCTAACGTTGAAGTTGTAAATCCTAAATGTCCTGCTAATCCATTTTCTGAGAGAAGAGGTTTATTGTTTAAAATTACACCAACTCCTATACCACTTGAAATTGTAATATATCCCACACGTTTGTATTTAAAACCTTTTCCATAATTTGCTTCTCCCAAAGCTGCAGCTGTTGCATCATTTATTATTGTAGAAGCTGTATTAAATTTTTTTTCTATAAGTTTTTTAAGGGGTATTTTGAAATTTCCTAAATTTTCTTTATTTACTGGGTACCAATTTCCGTATTGGTCAACCCTTCCTGTAATAGCAATGCCTATTTTTTTAGATTTAGATATATTTAAGTTTTTAATATTTTTTTCAATTTGTTGAATGTAATTATTTGCTATTTTGTGTATTGAAGTTGGCTCAGTAATAGTTTTTTTAAACTTTCCTTTAAATATTTGAGATACTGATATCTTAGTTGCTCCAAAATCAATTGCGATACCTGATTTGTTAAATATTTTTTTATTCATTTTAATTTTTAATTTTTTTTACAAACCAACTCGTAATATTATCAATACGCGTAATAGCACTTCCAATTGTAACTGCATCTGCTCCTGCTTGTATAGCTTGCTTTGCAAGCTCTGGAGTGTTGTAACGACCTTCAGCCATTACAAAGCAATTCAGTTTTTTAAATTCTTTAATTAATTTTATATTTGGTTTATCCGTATCTTTCACTTGTTTACCAACATAGCCAGCAAGTGTTGTTCCAATAATATCAGCACCCTCTAAAATAGCTTTTTTAGCATCATCTAGATTTGAGCAATCTGCCATAGCTAAACGATTTGCTTTTTTAATTTTTAAAATAATTTCTTTTGTTGGAAAAGGCCTTTTCCTATTTGTGGCATCATATGCTATTATATCTGCACCACTATTAATAATTTTATCGACATCTTTTAAGAGAGGCGTAATTCTAACTTTAAAGTTATCTAAGTCATTTTTTATTATGCCAATTATTGGTAAAGAAATATTTTTTTTGACTGCTCGTATATTTTTTTCTCCTTCAATTCGCACACCACCACAACCTCCTATAATTGCAGCTTCTGCCATTGAAACAACAATAGACGTCTTGTCTTGAGGCCCACCCTCATTAGGCTGACATGATACAATGATTTTATTTTTTAATTTTTTTAAAATATTTTTTTTCACAAAGTTAATTATAATGCTTTTAAAAATTTTATTTCTGAAAGATCATTTTCCGACATTAATTTTTTTAAATCATCTTTTATTCCCTTTTCTATCTCTGTATTGACAATACTTGAAAAAGGCTTCCTTACATACCCTGAATCAATTCCCATCCAACTTAATCCCATTTTAATAAATGGATAACCTGATTTTTTTAAAGCATACAAAATGATCATATTGACTCTGTCTTGTAATTTTTTTGCCTCAACAACATTACCATTTTTCATATTTTGAAAAATTCCTACAAACATTTCTGGCATTAAATTATAAAACGATCCAATCATACCATCAGCACCTGATATCAGACCAGAGATAGCCATTTCATCCATACCAGAATAAATTTTAAAATATGCTCCAATCTCCTTTTTTATTTTCTCAAAATTAAAATGAGTTGCTGCCGTATATTTAACTCCTTTAATATTATCTATAGCGGCCAATCTTTTTAACATATCAATGTCCATCAAATTTGCGTGACTAATATTATATATAATAATTGGCAAATGTGAGGATTGAGCTATGTCACTATAATAATTATAAATCTCTTCATTAGAAAAATTGTAATAAAAAGGTGGCAATGCTGATAATGCGTCGACTCCAGCATGAGTGGCATATTTTGCTAGATCAGTTGTAATTTTAGTTCCAATAGATCCAACATGCGCAATAACAGGAACTCTGCCATTTACTTCTTCAACAATAATATCAAGCACTTCTTTTTTTTCTTCTGGTGACATTAAAAAAGTTTCACCTGTACTACCTGTTACGTACAAGCCATTAACATTTTCGGCTATTAAATGATTGATTATTTGTCTTAAACCTTCCTTGTTTATAGTTTCATCTTTATTAATCGATGTGATCATAGCAGGCATAACACCATTTAGATCTTTTGGATCATATTTAGACATTTAGCTAATTTCGGGTAAATCAATTAAGTGGCAAGATGCATAGTGTTCATTACCATTTGTTGAATATTTTTTTAATGTTGGTACCTCAGTTTTACAAATGTCAGTTGCTTTAGGACACCGAGGATGAAAAGGACAGCCTTTAGGTGGATTAACTGGACTTGGTACATCTCCTTCCAAAACAATTCTTTTCGTTTGTTTGTCAAGATCTGCAACTGGGATAGCTGAAATCAAAGCTTCAGAGTAGGGGTGAAGAGTATTATTATATAGATCTTCAGAATCACAAAGTTCAACAATTCTCCCAAGATACATAACAGCAATTCGATCACATAGATATTCTGTTACACTCAAATCATGAGTAATGAAAAGGTAGGTTAGATTTTTTTCTTTCTTAAGTTGCATTAATAATTTTAGTACTTGTGCCTGAATTGATACATCAAGAGCACTAACCGCTTCATCACAAACTATAAGTTCCGGCTCAAGACATAAAGCTCTGACAATACCAATTCTTTGTCTTTGTCCTCCTGAAAATTCGTGAGGATATCTATCCATATATTCTCTGCGCATATTTACTGCTTCTAGGAGATCACCAATAATTTTTCTTCTTTCCTCTTTTGATTTTATACCAAATTTTTTTAATGGATCTTGAAGGGAGCCAAAAATTGTAAATGAAGGATTAAGAGAAGAGTGCGGATCCTGAAAGACTATTTGCAACTTCTTTCGAAATGGATCCATATCCTTTTTTTCTAAAGATGTTAATTCTGTCTCATCATCATCTTGTGAAATATATTTTACTTCTCCGTCTGTAGGTTCTACCAATCTTAGGATGGCTTTACCAAGAGTTGTCTTTCCACAACCACTTTCTCCAGCTAGACCTAAAACTTCACCTCTAAAAATATCTAAATCTACTCCATCAACAGCCAAAACATGTCCTACAATACGATTAAAAACACCCGCTTGTACTGGAAAATGTACTTTTACACCGCGTAATTTAAGAATCTCTTTTTTCATTTATATTTCTCAAAAAATTGTTCGTACTTGTGACATCTTACTTGGTGAGTTTCATTTATTTGAGTGATTTCTGGCATCACGTCACAACTTTCTGTTTGCCAATTACACCTTGGAGCAAATTGACAACCAATAGGTCTATTATAGGGATCAGGTGTTGATCCTTTAATAGGATTAATATCTTGATTTTTTCCTCTTCCAAGTACAGGTACTGATTCTAAAAGAGCTTTAGTATATGGATGTGTTGGTCGTCTTAAAACATCATCTGCTGTTCCAGCCTCAACAATGTTTCCCATATACATCACTGCAACATTATCAGCTAACTCAGCAACAACTCCCATATCATGTGTTATAAGAATAATAGCTGTATCATTTTCTTTTTTTAATTTATCCATTAGCTCAAATATTTGTGCTTGAATTGTAACATCTAGAGCTGTTGTTGGCTCATCGGCAATTAATATTTTTGGATTACAAGCCATGGCCATTGCTATCATTGCTCTTTGCCTCATCCCACCAGAATAACTGTGAGGATATTCATCAACTCTTTTTTCTGGAAGTGGTATGCCCATGTCATTGAGAAGAGAAATACACTTTTCCCTTATTTCTTTTTTATTGAGATTAGTATGATACTTAAGATTTTCACTTATTTGAAATCCGACTGTGTAAACAGGATTAAGTGCTGTCATGGGATCTTGGAATATCATTGCAATATCTGACCCTCTAATCTCCCTCATTTCTTTTCCATTTTTTTCTAATTTTTCAATATTGATAATTTTATCATCTTTTTGAAATTTAATTTCACCCTCTTCAATTCTTGATAGTGTTGGAAGTAATTGCATAATTGTAGCTGCGGTAACACTTTTGCCACAACCACTTTCACCAACGATACAAAGTGTTTTACCTTTTTCAACATCAAAGGATACTCCATTAACTGCTTTGTTGCATCGATTATTGGTATAAAAAAAAGTTTTAAGATCTCTAACTGAAAGCGCTATATTATTTTTATCTTCCATTACTAACCTTGCTGTGATGGATCAGTTGAATCTCGTAGACCATCTCCTATAAAATTAACACAAAGAACAAAAACTGAAATAACAATTCCAACAGGTCCCCACATCCACCAATAGTTTTGTAAAATTAAAATATCTTGTGCTACATTTAAAATGTTTCCCCATGTAGGAATATTTAATGGAACTCCTAAACCAAGAAAACTTAGTCCTGCTTCTGTTAAAATAAACATTGCAGTTGATAGAGTAATGTTTACCATTATGGGGCTTAAAGCATTTGGCAACATATGTTTGTAGCATATCGTAAATGTAGATAAGCCAAAACTTCTTAGTGCTTGAACATATTCTTCCTCTCTTAAGGATAACATTCTAGCTCGAGCAAGCCTGTACATACCTCCCCAACCTGTAAGAATAAATATGGCCATTAAATTAAACAAACTTTGACCTGTGATGGATACAAGTAATAAAACTAAAATAATTTGAGGGAAAGACATAAATATTTCAGAAATTCTAAGAGCAATAACATCAATCCAACCACCTTTATATCCAGCGTAACAACCAACTGCTATTCCCACAACAGCTGATAGAATAGCACTTCCTAAACCAATAAATATTGAAACTCTGCCTCCAAATAAGACCCTTGTAAACACATCTCGCCCTGTACTATCTGTTCCAAACCAATGATCAAATGATGGCGGTTGTCTCATGGAACGTAAATCTACTCGCATCGGATCGTATGGTGAGAGAAGAGGAGCAAAAATAGAAGCTAAAATAATTATTGTAAAAATGATTAAACCTAAAACTGCTAAACGGTTATTTAAAAATTTATTAACTATTCTACTTCTTTTTTTCGTAGAAAAAGTTTTTTCCTCTTCACGTTTTCTTATTTGATCAAATTTCTTATCTAGTGAAGACTTTGCCATTATTCTTTTCCTAACCTAACTCTTGGGTCAATTAAGGCTGTTAAAACATCGATTATTAGACTTGCTGTAAGAACAACAAAAACATACATTAGTGAAATTGTCATAACTAATGGATAATCAGAAGCACGCACAGATCGAATAAACATACTACCAATGCCTGGCCATTGGTAAACTTGTTCGATAATAGTTGATCCCCCTATAAGTAATGGTAGACGAAAACCAATTAGAACAACAACTGGTGTTAGGGCTACTCTAAATCCGTGTAATATATTTACTCTCCACTCAGGCATTCCTTTTGATCGAGCAGTAGTAATAAATTCTCGTGCTAAAACATCTAACATTGATGAACGTGCATAACGCATAGCACCTGCAGTCATCATCAATGCCAATACTAAAGAGGGGAGAACAATATTTGGTATACGATCCCAAAGTGTTTCATAATGAGGTAGTAATCTACCTCCAACGGGAAGCCACTTTAATTCGATTGCAAATAAAAGAATTGCTACAAGTCCAAAAAAAAATTCAGGTATAGAAACTCCAGCCATTCCAGCAACCGTAAGAGAATTATCAGTACCGGAACCTCTTTTAAGAGCACTAATAACTCCTAAAGAACAACCTAAAATTGTTGAGAAAAATAAAGCTACCATAGACAGCTCTAAAGTTGCAGGAACTGTTTTTACCATTATTTCAGAAATAGCAACACCGCCAGCCATGGAATAACCCATGTCTCCTTGAACCATACTGGTTAACCAAATCCAGTATCGTGTAAGGAAACTTTGATTTAGCCCATACGCTTCACGCATTGCATCAAGTTGTTCCGCAGTAATTGTTGATGCGAGTTCAGGGCTGATCATGTGTGAAACAGCATCGCCAGGTGATAATTCTAATCCTGAATAAACAAGAAAACTTATGACAAGTAACATCGGAAAGAAAATAAATAAACGTTGAATAATATAAGTGGTCACTTTTACTTTCCGTTATTATTAAAAAAAGAAAGCTGAGGCATATGCCTCAGCTTTAATGATTAAATTAACTATGGTTTTGGATACTGCATAATCCACATCATACGAGTATAAGGGATATCAACAGCTTTAGTTCCCATGTTGTCCATAGCATCTAGTGCAGCAACATCGGCTACGTTTTTAGTAAATCCGTAGTCCATTTTTCCTGCAGCAGCATTCTTAATTAAGTTACCATCACCATCATAACTTGGGTAAGCAATGATATCAAAACCAGCTTTACCGCCATGATAGCCGTCAAAAGGTTCGAACTTTGCAAAGTCGTTCATTTTAACTTCAGTAATTTTGAATGCTCCAGATCCTATTGGCATTTGCCAGAAATCACTTTGTTGGAATTTCAAAGGATCAACATCACCCAATAAATGCTTAGGTAAAATAGCAAATTGAGTGAAAGTAGTTAAGATGTTAGGATCAATTTTTGTTAATTCTAACGTAATAACTCTGTCTGCAATATTGTATTTAATACCTGCAACATCATCAGTTGAGCCGTCTTTAAATGCATCAGCACCTTTGATTGATCCAACTGTGTTTCCAATTAGAGCGTGCATTTGAGGTGCTTTCATTGCAGTACGAATACTCCATGCTACATCCTCAACAGTCACATCATCTCCATCATGGAAAGTAAGACCCTCTTTTAGTTTAAATGTTAAACTTAAACCGTCAGCAGCTAATTCATAACTTTCACAAGCTGAACATCCAACTGGTTGTAACGCACCATCAGCAACTAGTAGTCTATCGAATACAACTTTGTTGTGAATCCATAAACCAAGGTTGTACCAAGGCTGTTCAAAGAATTCAACTGGACCAGTGTTAGTTTGTAATGTACCACCAC
Source organism: uncultured Alphaproteobacteria bacterium (assembly GCA_902585605.1). Lineage (GTDB taxonomy): Bacteria > Pseudomonadota > Alphaproteobacteria > HIMB59 > CACPNW01. Next base: position 33,948 of record CACIED010000001.1, on the reverse strand, counting down.
TTACGTTCCAATCAGTAATTCCCCAGTTATAGTTATACTGAGCGTTACCATAAGCTCCACCATTTCTATCAACTTTATTACTCTCATAGATGAATAATTTTTGATAGTATAATGGACAGATGTTAACTTTTTCCATTTGATATTCTTGTATTTCAAAGAATGCAGGTTTTAGAACTTCTGGATCTGCACTTGAATTGATTTTTTCAATTAGTGCATCCATTTTTGGATCACCAGGAGTTTGTGGGTTTAGACCTGTTTTAAAAGTATTGTAATACTCTTGCATTGCAATTGCTGCACGCGCACCATAACCTAAGTCATAGTCAACTGCAGCTGGTCCGTTCACACCATCATCAGGAACTGAGTTAAGTTGTGCACCAACATCACCTTGTAATAGACGGTAAGACATTTTTACCCCAACATCAGCAAAGTATGCTTGAATTGCAGCCATGAAGTCAGCTGTTAGCTGATCTCCATAATAGAAAACCATATCAAGTTCTCTATTAGAGTCCCAATTTGCTTCTGCTAACAGTTGACGAGCCTTTTCAGGATTGTAACTGTAATCAGGTAGATTTGGAGACTTCATTGGACCGTTTGGTAATAAACTATCCGCCATTATGATTTGATCTTCAAATAATGTTTCACCGATTGTTTTCATGTCAATAGCCATACACAAAGCTTGTCTAACACGAGGATCGGATAATTGGTTACTGTTTGTAGGTTGAGCTGAAGCTGATGAAATGAACATCAAATGAGCCAACACTGCAACTATAACCACATATAGTTTTTTCATATTTCCTCCTATTGAGTAAAATACGCTACTAGCTAGCATATAAGATGCATATAAACATAATGTAGAGATATAGACAAGGTATAATATTTCATTAACGCAAGATAACTAAGTTATTGAAATTATTGATAAAAATTAGTTTTTAATACTAACTCTTTTAAGCATTTTTTCATGCATTTCTTTAGATCCATCATGATAAGTTCCAAACCATTGATCAAAAGGAATCATGAGATTTCCGTAATTTACCTCAAAATATTTATGATGAAGATAATGATTATAATTACTGAGATCTATTGCTCTCTTATCATTGATCATCATTTGCTTAAAACCTATATGACCATTTGCTGATCCTAGGCCCGCATGAAATAAATGATAAGTAGCATGTAGTGGATGTGAGAGAATAACCCAATGAATGATAACACCAGAAAAATATAATAAATGTTCAATAGGATGCATTGATAGGCTAGACCAAGGTCCAGGATTAACATTTCGATGATGAACAGAATGAGCAATTTTGTACATAAATTTAAAATGCAAGAATCGATGAATTAAATAAAAGTGAGCATCTCTAAATGCTGGAATTAGTAAAAGAATAATAAAGAAATAAATTGGTGCTTCACTAAATTTAATAAAAGGTACCAAACCAGAAGCATAAAACCAAAAAGATAAAACCTCGTAAGCTGTCCAAATAGGAACGCCCCAAAATAAACTCCAAAATAAATTATCAAATATTTGCTTATTAAATGTAAATATCTTTTGAATTTTTTCTGGCCAGTTTGGATTAAATTTAAATTTTATTCCCTGAGATTTTTTTACATAAAGTGGAATATGAATTAAACTAAAAAAAATTGTACCTATTACATAGTTCCTAATTAAGATTTCAGATATCCAACCTGGCGAAAGATTTTTCATTTCGGAAAGTGCAGGTGTAAAAAAATAGTAAGCGATAAACGCAACAGCTAAGTAAACAAGATTCCAAGAAAAAATATATGAAAAGATAAACCAATCTAAAATTTTTTTTAAATTAAAGGGAAGTATCCAAATAGGATTTTTATCAGCCGCTTCTTTAGGAACGAAATGACCTCTTTTATCTCTATATCCAAAATTTTCTTCTTTGATCATCTTATTTTATTTTTTTACTATATTTACTATTTAATGCAATATTTTGATAATACCATTTTAACTCAGCTTAAATTCTTTTTTAAATTCACTAATTGTTAATACCTCATTAACTGGTTTGTCCCAACGAATGCGGTGTATTCTTGGGAATCTCATTGCTACGCCCGACTTATGTCTAGTACTTGTAAACACATCATCGAAGGCTACTTCTAATATAATCTCTTTTTTTACTTCTCTCACAGGACCAAATTTATTGATAGTATTATTTCTAATAAATTTATCTAATACTAATAGTTCTTTGTCAGTGTAACCAGAATAAGCCTTTCCAATTGGAACTAATTCACTCTCTTTCCAAACACCAAAAGTAAAATCTGAATAATATGACGACCTTTTGCCATGTCCTCGTTGAGCATACATTAAAATAGCATCAACTAGTTTTGGATTTTTTTTCCATTTGTACCAATATCCCTTTTTTCTCCCTGGTAAATATTCACTATTTTTGAGTTTAATCATGACTCCTTCATTCAAATCATCATGAAAATTATTTTTATATTTTGTTAGTTCTTTCCAGGTTGAAAAATTAATGATTGAAGATAAATCAATTTGATTAGTTTTATTTTCTTTTTGAAATTTTTCTAAATATTTTCTTCTTTCAAGAAGAGAAAATTTTCGAAGATCTTTTCCTTTATAAAAAAGGATATCATAAGCTCGTATAAAAACAGGAAACTTGTTTTGAAGATCTTTTGATGCCTTTTTTCTATTTAACCTTTGTTGTAGATCATTAAAACCTGAGGGTTTAAAATTTCTCCCTACAAGTAATTCTCCGTCAATAACCGCATCACCTTTAGTAGTTTCAATTATTTCTGGGAATGCAGATGATATGTTATCACCTGTTCTTGAGTATAGTGAAACACTTTTTGATGAAACCATAAGCTGAACTCTAATCCCATCCCATTTATATTCTGCTTGAAATTCATTAGCGTCTAATCTTTTAAAATCTTTTTCCTCATCAATAGGATTAGCAAGCATCATAGGATGAAATAATTTTTTAAAATCTATTTTTGGTTTTGATGTTTCATTTTTTAACCATTGAAATAAATTTTGATATGGAAATTCTAGACCATGCCAAATTTCCTCAATCTCATTAACAGATTTGTTATACAGATCAGCTAAGGCTGTTTTTACTAATCTTTCCGAGACTCCAATTCGCAGTCCACCCGTGCAAATTTTAATTAAAGTCCACCTTTCGTTATTAGATAGTCCGCTCAAAATTTTACTAAACTCTGTATTAATTTCAGACTTTTTAATTTTTTTTATATTTTCTATTAAGGTAGATAAATTTTGCGATTTACCCTCTTTTTTTGTTGGCCAAATTAATGATATTGTTTCTGCTAAATCCCCAACATAGTCATATGAGTAATCAAATAAATGTTGATCTACTTGTTCATAGACAAGCTCTCTAAGTTTAGATGCTTTAATAAATTGAAATGAAAGTTGATCAGATAAAATTGCAAGTGCATATGAACGGTTGATATCAAGTTTATTAAAATAATCTTGAAGTAATTTAATTTTGGTATTTCGACTTGGTGTTAAAATCAAATTGTGAAGTAAGGAAGAAAATTTTTTCATTCTATTTCCTCATCACTTCTACCTTGGATGGAAAGGGGCTTTGAAACAAGATTTTGTTTCTTACAATAATAAACTAAAGCATCTTCCTGACCGTGTGTAATAAGAATATTTTTCGCTTTTGATTTTTTAATTGTATCTAATAATTCATTCCAATCGCTATGATCACTAATAACTAACGGTAATTCAATACCTTGTTGTTTTGCTCTTTGCTTAACAGTCATCCATCCACTTGCCATGCAAATAATAGGATTAGGAAATCGTCTTGACCAACGATCCTTTAAAGCTGAAGGAGGGGCAATAATTATTTTACCCTCATAAAAGTTTTTATCCTTTGAAGAAACTTTTTCGAACTTTCCAATATTAATTTTTTCTTTTGAATAATATTGACATAACTTTTCTAGAGAACCATGAATATAAATTGTCTCATTATATTTCTGCTGTCGCAAAAGATTCATTACTCTTTGTGCTTTGCCAAGAGCATACGCACCAACAATATGACAATTATTTTTATTTATCTTTACAGATCGTATGAGTTTTTGAATTTCATCTTTGGGATCTGGATGTTGAAATATGGGTAATCCAAATGTTGCTTCGGTAATTAAAGTATCACATTTAACCAGTTTGAAATTTTTACATGTTTCATCTTTTCCTACTTTATAATCACCTGTGATGACTAAACGATGATTATTTTTTTCAATTAAAACTTGAGCACTCCCTAAAATATGTCCTGCAGGGTATAATGTAAAATCATAGTTTTTAATTGAGTATTTTTGTCCGTATCTAAGAGGAGTAAATTTCTTCGCACATTTATCTCCGTAGCGAATTTTCATTATGTCTATTGTTTGCCTAGTAGCAATAACATGATCATGTCCAAATCGGGCGTGATCTGCGTGACCATGTGTAATAATTGCTGTTTTTTTTGGCAATATTGGATCTATATGTACATTTATATCTTTGATAAATAGCTGATGGTTAATGAAATCCATATGAATATAAATAAATCGAATCCCTTATTATTACACCCCTTAAACAAGTGGATGAAGAAAAAAAAATGGTCCTGGTTTCCTCATCAAATTGAAACCTTTCATTATGTTCGAACTGGGTCAGATGTTGTTGTATTCGCTCCTACTGGTGCTGGCAAAACGTTAACAGGGTTTATTAATCCAATAGATGATTTAATAAAATTAAAAAAATTTAAAGGTCTTCATACTCTCTATATTTCTCCATTAAAATCTCTTGCCAACGATATTGTGAGAAATTTAGAGAAACCTATTAAAGAGCTTGATTTAAATATTTCATTTCAAGTAAGAACAGGAGACACAACACCATATATAAAACAAAAACAAAAACAAAAACCTCCTAATATCCTTATTACAACTCCAGAGTCACTTGCATTGTTAAATTCGTATGAGAATGCAAAAGAATTTTTTCACAATCTAAAATATATAATTATTGATGAGATACACACTTTTTTGGACAATAAGAGAGCTGATCTTCTAAGTTTAAATATTGAAAGACTACAAACTTTCTCTCCAAATTTACAACGAATAGGTTTGTCTGCAACTCTCAAGAATAAACAAGACGCCAAAAAATGGCTTTGCCGCAAAAAACCAAAAATAGTTTCTTATGAAAATTCAGTTTTACCTAAGATTAAAATTCTAGAATCAAAAGAACGTATTCCTTGGTCTGGTCATATGGCTACGTATTCTATTAATGAAATCTATAAAGAAATAATGAAATCAAAATTAACTATTATTTTTGTTAATACGAGGGCGCAAGCTGAATATATGTTTAAAAACTTATGGCTAATTAATAAGAAAAAATTAAAAATTGCTGTTCACCATGGTTCATTAGAAAAAAACCTACGTTTAAAAGTAGAAAATAATCTTAGCAAAGGATTAGTTGACTGTGTTGTTGCTACCTCTTCTTTAGAGCTTGGATTAGATTATGGAGATGTTGAAAAAATTATTCAAGTTGGAGCACCTAAAGGAATTAATAGATTATTACAGCGTGTAGGAAGATCAAATCATAATTTAAATACACCTTCAAAAGCAATTTTAGTACCCACTAATCGTTTTGAATTTATCGAAGCAAAAGCTGCTATTGAAGAAATAAAAAAAAATAACTTAGATAAAATAGATTTAAAAGAAGGAAGTTTTGATGTTGTAGCTCAACATATTTTTGCAACGGCTTGTGCGGGGCAATTTAATATCAATGATCTCTACAAAGAAATTATCAAAGCATATCCATACAAAAAATTAAAACTTAATGATTTTAAACAATTGATTAATCTCATACAAGATGGCGGATATGTTTTAAAAAATTATGATCAATTTAAGAGAATCTTCCAATTAAGAGAAAATAAAAATATTTATAAGTTAGTAAATAAAAGAGAAACACGAAAATACCGCATGAATGTTGGAACAATAATTGAAAATCCGATGTTAAAAATAAAACTTGGAACAAAAACGTTAGGGAATATAGAAGAAGTTTTTATTCAAAATCTTTCTCAAGGTGATTCATTTATATTTGCTGGTCAAGTACTAGAATTTCAATCAATGAAAAATAATTTAGTACAAGTTAAAAGAAGTAAATCTTTAATTTCAAAAATTCCATCATACTCTGGAGGCAGAATGCCCTTATCAACAAATTTGGCTAACTCAGTAAGAGCTTTGTTGGCAAAAAGTAATATGTGGGATTTATATCCAGAGCAAATTACTCAATGGTTAAAAAGACAAAAAAATATATCAAAAATTCCTAAAAAAGATGAATATCTAGTGGAACAATTCCCTCGAAAAAAAAATTTTTATACTGTTATCTATACTTTTGCGGGATGGCATGCCAATCAAACACTAGGATTTTTATTGCTGAGAGGCTTTAAAGAATTTAACTATAAACCTCTAGGTTTTGTCGCTAATGATTATGCTATTGTTTTATGGTCTTTAAAAGAAGCAAAAGAAATTAAAACAATTCTAAATTTAGGATTGTTAGATAAACATTTAGACAATTATCTTGAAGAAACTTCAATAGTCAAAAGATTGTTTAGAGATAATGCAATTATATCTTGTTTAATAGAAAGAAGGTTGCCAGGGATGGAAAAAACTGGAAAGCAAGTTTTATTTAGTTCTGATCTAATTTATACAGTTCTCAAAAAAAATGAACCAGATCACATTCTTCTAAAATCATCATATGAAGACGCAAAAAAGAATATGATTGATTATGATAGACTTAGAGAAATCTTAAAAAAAATTGATAAAAAAATTATATTTAAAAAACTCACAAGTATCTCACCATTGGCTGTTCCAATTATTCTTGAAATTAATAGAGAAAATTTATCAAAAAAGGAAACTGATGAATATATTTTAGAGGATTTAGAAAATGAAATATTAAAAGAGGCTAATGTTTTATCAATTAATTAATTTTGGTAATGAAGAATTTCATGCTTACCCAGATAAATCTCTTTATTGGAAAAGACTAAATACCCTTATAGTATCAGATTTACATATAGGAAAATCTATTAGTTATGCAAAAAATAAGCAATTCTTACCTCCGTATGATACAAAAGAAATATTAAACAAAATTTTTGTTAGTTTAGATAAGATTAAACCAAGTAATTTAATTATAGTTGGTGATTTATTACACGATGTTTTTTCAACTTTGAGTTTAAAAGATCAAGATCATAAAAATCTTAGTCAATACATGAAAAATACTGATTTCATATGGATTAAGGGTAATCATGATGAAAATATACAAATTGAAGGTTTTAAAAACTTAACAAATTACAAAATTGATAAATTTTTATTTACGCACATACCTATCAAAACATCTTTATTTCAAATTTGTGGTCATTATCATCCAAAGGTAAAAATTTCACACAGAGGTAAAACTATTTTTAAAACATGTTTTGTACATAATGAAAAAATATTCATTTTACCAAGTTTTGGAATTTTAACGGGTGGATTGGATATCCATTCTAAACAAATAAGTGATGTTTTAGATAAGAATAATTTGAGTATTTATCCTGTGGGACAGGATAAGGTTTATAAATTATAATTAAAGTAATTGATAATTACGATGCTAAATAAAATAATAAAATTCAATAAAAATAATAAAACAGAAAGCAAATGCATATATTTAAAATTAGTTGATGCTTTTTCATCACCTTCTAATTCTTTATCTCTAAAATTATTAATTTTGGGTGTTAAATAATTTCTATTAATAATAAAACTTACAGCCACTATTACTAATAAAATAGAATTTAAAATATTACCTAAAATATAACTAAGAATTAAAGATAAAAAAGTTATTATAAACCCAAATAAAAACATTCGAGGAAAAATTGTTCTTAAAAATTTACTGCTGGCGTTAGTACTTAATGTGGCAAAGACTGAAGGTGAGACAACAGCCATAAAAAAAATCATAGACCCTATTAGGATTGTTACTAAAAAAATAAGAGTATAAATTATCATCAGTTAAAATTGCTCTTATATAAAGAGCAATTGTTATATTTATGAATTATCAATTGCTGTTTTTAATTTTCTATATTCCATAGAATTAGTTCCAGCTATTGTTTCTAATTTTAATAACATTTCATTAGCTTTATTCATATTACCAAGGGTGATGTAAAGTTCTCCAAGATATTCATGTGCTCCTAAATGTTCTGGATTTGCTTCTAAAGCAATTCTATATGCTTCAAAGGCCTTATCTAGATTTGGCTCACTATGCTTTCTGTAACTAAAACCAAGTAGGTTATATACATCAGCTTTTTTTTCACCTAGGTCTTTACGCTTAGCTATTTTTTCAAGTAGTTTAATAGATTTATCAAATTTCTTGTAATAGACTAATTCGTAGGCTTTATCGTATAATTTTGTGACTTGTTCACTAGCTGAAATGCTAGTTTCACTATCATCTGAACTAGTACTAGCGGCAAATGATGTGGAACTTATAAATAATAATGTAAGTAATGTTCTAATCATCATCATGAAATATGTTGGTTTAAAACAAATTCAATATTCGTTTGTGAATTAATTTAATTAATGGCAGGCAATATTATATTTTTTTAATCTGTAATAATTATATGGCCATGGTGTTAGAAAGCCTGCAAGAAGCATTATAGGTATTACCCACCATACAAGTTTAGCGCCACCCATAATGATCCAGTCAACTGCGTTCATAGCTATTTCCATAGACAGCATTGAAATTAAACTCATTCCTATGGCTGTTTTAAAAGCTTTGCTGATAATCATTTGTCTTGATAAAACGACAGTCTCTAAAATGATGCTAGTAATAATACCATTAATGATTGCTAGGATCATAATATAAAGAGTAGGCCAAGGAATGCCAGTTAATTGGAAATATAGTATGGTTCCAAAATCGCCAATACTGCATCCTAGCAAACACCAAGCAGTATTTTTAGCACTTCTTCTCCATGTATGTTTACATTTCCAATGAAAACGTGGAGCTGGTTTTTTTAATACTTCATCAACAGACATTAAATTATATTCCTTGTTTGAATTCAAAAGTATTATTTATATCATTAATTTCATAACTATCAATTGTGCCATTAGTCCATTTAATTGTAATATTTTTAATGACTTCACCTTCGCGTAAACCGTAATGTGCTACTGGTTCCATTTGACATAAATATCCTGAGCCAGCATCAATAGTCTTGGCATGATTTCTTAAATTTGTGTGTAAGGTAACAGTTGCACCTCTAGCTGGAGCTCCAAAAGTGTTGAGAGGTTTGATTCTAATATAATTTCTATTTGATATATTTGCCTTAAATAGACTAAGGGGTTGAGCTCCTGATTCACCATGAGAAATAAGTAATTCCAAAATTCCATCTCCATCAATATCGGCAACAGCAGCACCAGTTCCTAGACCTTGTGCTTCAAGTGCTTCGTCTAATTTGATTTCTTCTAAGTTTCCTTCACCAAGAATACGAAAGAGTTTATTTGGTTGACCGATATTATTTAAAAAAATTTCATCATAACCATCATTATCAAAATCAGCCGATATAACTGTTCGTATTCTACTTGGTGATCTAAAATCTAATGAGGACATATCGAGAAATGATTCTTTTTGTTTTACAAAAATACGGTGATATCCCTCCCAGTTACTTGTTATAATATCAAGTTCACCTCTATACAAAAAATCAGTTAATGCAGTTCCTCGACCATTTTGAAAAGTATCTTGCACATTTTTTTCAATCGCAATATCATTAAAATTACCATTGATATTTTTATATAAAAAATTTGGCCCCCGCTCATTAGCTGCAAATATATCCATATTATCAGAAATTATATGACCTGAAATTACAGCTCTTCCTCCAGTAATTTGGTCAATCCCTAGAATTGGTGCTAAATCTTCAACTTCACTTTCTTTAATTTCATAAAATCTAGTAGGACCTCCATAATTGGCAACATATATACCGTATTTACCTGATCCATTTCTGTCTACACAAACAACTGATCTGCCTGCCGTTAAATTTAAATTCTTTGAATTTTTTTCTAGCTCAAAATAATCTGAAATTTTTTTGTCATTATCAAGCAATCTATCAGAATATTTTTTTTCTCCTGCGTACGTATCAGTATTTAAGAAGTAAATTTCTTCAAAACCATCCTGATCTATATCGCAGGCTGATACACCTATAGTTCTTCTACTTTTATCAAGGAATAAATCATTTTGTATTGTATTAATTAGTTTTCCATTTTTATAACTAAGAGCAAGATTAGAGTAACCAAAACCTGTAACAATAAATTCATAGTTTCCATCTTTATTAAAGTCAGTTACTGAAACTCCATAACTTAATCGATCGTTATTATTTTCAATTATATTTGAAATATTAGAAAAAAATTCTGCCTTAGCCATATTGGATATTAATATGATAAAAATAAAAACTAACTTACTCATTTCAAGTATTTTCAATTTGCCAACCTAATAAAAATGTCACCCATTCCAAAATTAAGTTCCTCAAGAGGCATGCTATTTCTAGCTTCGCACATAGGGCCAGTTATCTGATCGTTTTTTATGTAATCAATATCGTAGGCATTACATATATTTGCATTATGCAATACACCAATAACCAGTTTGTTATCTACCGAGAACGTATACTCTTTATTTAATTTATTACCCTCACAAAAATAATCTCTATTAACAAGTTCGGGAAAATCATTTTTATTACATGGATTGTCGATAACGATTGTATAAATTTCTTTTGATTGATCTTTAAAATCAAAGTTAATTTTTTTTGTTTCTGAATATTTCATTACATCACATAAGCAAGGCCAACAGCATTTATAATATTGGCCACAAATTCTTTCATCATTTTCTACATTGGTTAGAAAAATTTCGTCTGGTTGAGCATCTGGAGGAATTATAGAACCTGAAACAGCGCAGTATAACTTGTTAAATTGCATAAACTCTTCATATTCTAAGTTTTGATCTAAAATATATTTAAAAAATCTTGGTCCTGCTGCATTTCTATTTCCATCGGGGAATATAGTTGACCAATCATTAACTAGTCTTTCATACAATCTTTCTGTATTCGCATTAGCCTTGGTAATGGACAATAAAATTAATAGTAAGGAAATGAAAGTAAGTAATTTGCGCATAAAAAATAAATAGGTTTAGCTTTTAAAATGTAAATCCCCTTTTTTGAATCAATCTTGAAACAGCACAAATCACTTTTTACACTCTTTATTGTTATTTATGGTATTGTCGCACTTGAAGAATTTGACTTATTTTGTGCTAAATACTAGAGAGTAATTTTAATTTGGGGCGTCGCCAAGCGGTAAGGCACCGGTTTTTGGAGTCGGCATTCGTAGGTTCGAATCCTACCGCCCCAGCCAGTTTTTAAAAATCTTTTTGTATTTTTCTCAGAGAGTTTACACTTTTCCAATATAAATCTTCAAATCTTTGGAAAAAGTTAATTTTAATTATCTCATTTTCTTTAACACCCCAAATATTTTTTTTATCTATCCAACCTTCATAATTTCCTAATGAAACTAAACACCAATAAATTTTACATTTTTCTAAAAAAACAATATTTCCATTTCCTATTTCTCCAATAATATTGCCTTCCAAAGTGTTTAATAATTTTATAGTTTTATTATCATTTGATAAAATAATTCCTGTTCTAGTGCCAGATATTAAACTTTTATGAATCCATCCAATATTTTTCTTAAAATCTTCTACTTTTCTCCATTCTTCATACTCTTCTAATACTTTTAACGGATAATTTTTTTTTATATATTTAATTTCTATTGGATAATTCTTACTCGGACCAACTCGAATATTTGCGTCATTAGACTTTAAAGATACGTACCTAGGAATTTCCAGACCAGTTTCTTTACCAATATCTGCATTACTTACTTGGCTAAACATTATAATTGAAATGAATGCTATTACGATTTTCATACTAATTTTTATAAAGTAGCATACGATTTATATAAAGTGTATAATATTATAAGCGCCTGTAGCTCAATTGGATAGAGCGTATGACTACGGATCATAAGGTTAGGAGTTCGACTCTTCTCAGGCGCGCCAAATCAAAATGTTATTATACAAATTTGTTCAAATCTGTATTAGTTAAATGAATAAAAATGATTATTGATATAAAAGGTAACAAAATAAAAAATGATAAACGTTTATTAAATTTGTTTGTTAATACAAATTTTAGCAATTTATCTATTAATTGTAATATACTTAAGGGTAATTTTTTTGCCGATTCTTTTTACTATTTTCCAATTACTGAGAATAATGAAACATTCTCATCATTATTTACTAGAGATCTTAACAACATCTCTCATTTTTATTCGCAAAAATATTTTGATAATTTTACAGAAAATAAAAATTCATTAAAAAATTTTAAAGAAATTTTTGTTCTTGGATCAAACGCTGGTAATAATTATTATTCAAATTTACTACAATTTCTTCCAAGGATTTTCTTTAATAAAAAAACAAATCTTAAACTAGCAATTCACAGAAACTCATCAAACAAATATAGAAATTTTATTGGAAACATCCTAAAATCTCTAAATATTGAATTTACATTTGTGTTTTTAGATGATGATTTTTATCATTTTATAGATTCTGATTTTCCTCAGTTTTTGAGTATGAATGATTCAATTGAAATATTAAAAAAATTTATAAATCCAAAAACTAATAAAGAACTTAGTAAAAAAATATATGTAACCAGAGAAGATTCTAATTATAGAAAAATTATAAATGAAGGTGATGTAGTAACTCTTTTGAGAGAAAATGGATATAAGGTTATTAATCCTCAATTATATGAAATTGATGAACAAATTGAAATCTTTTCAAATGCGGAAAAAATTATTGCCCCACATGGATCCAATTTAGCAAATATTATTTTTTGCAAACCTGGAACTGAAATTTTTGAGATAGCACCCTCTTTTAAAGATAATGAAAAAATTCTTGAAGACAGATATTTAAATTTATCTCTAATTAATGATCTTAAGCATAATAAAATTGTTTCAGATACTGTCGATGTTCAAAATCATTCTACTTTAGCAAAAAAATATATTCACAATAGTGTATTATCACAAAGCAATTATTATAAAGATCTAATTGTCAAAATACAGGAGCTAAGTAAAATAATTTAGTTTAACAATTTTTTAAATAAAAAGGAATTACTACACTGATATTAGTTTCTAAATTTCTGCAAATGTTTTGTATGGAATAATTATCATTTGTTTTAACCTCATATTTAATGAATATATTTCCTAGGAAAGAATTATTAACTTTATTTTCATATATTTTGTAATCTTCAAATTTGTTTTCTTTATTTATTAATTCTATAAGTGTTTCAAAATTCAAAATATCGTCAATCAAAAAATTATTTTTTGCTTGATAACTACTGTAGATTAAAGCTCCAATATTATTTTTAATATTAGAAATTTCAATTTTACGACTTTTTGAAACTTTTGTTACAAAATCATTATAAACACCATCAACGATATTTTGTAAGTGTTTGATTTCATCTATTTTAGGTCGTCTAAATGGATTAAACAAATCTTTACCTGCTCCAGCATTTTGATTAAAAACCTCAATCCCTTCTTTAGTTTCAATTGTCTGTCCAAAAATTCCTGAAGATAGGCTTGTTGGTGTATTATAATAGAACCAACTTGGTCCACTAACACCTATACTTCCTATAATTGATCCATAAGATGCAAATATCTTATCAGCTGAAGTAGCAAGCCAATATCCTCCAGATGCTAAAATTTCATTTGTATAAAAATATACTTTAGTGTTTGAACTTTTCTTAAATTCATTAATAATTTGCTCCAATTCAGCAGTAGCACTTACTGTTCCACCTGGAGAATTAATATTTATAATTAAAGCTTTTATTTGTAGTTCTTTTAATTCTTCTAAATAAGATTTCACCTGTGCAGGATTTATGTAATCGTAAAGATTATTTCCTAAAATATTACTATTATTATTAAAAATTGGCCCATTTAAATTCATATTAGCTATTATATTATTTGAGCTAGGTATACCTTCAGTCATTATGAACTGTTTTTTTTCGATTTCATTTGAAAAATGAAGAACAAAACTAATTATTATAAAAAAAATTAATAAAGCACTCAAAAAACCAATTGTTCTTAAAAAAATACCAAAAAATAACATTTTTTTCAAAATATCATAACTTTAGTTAATTCGAATTTTTTTTTGTTTTCTTCTTGAATAGACTTCAATAATGCTTAAATAACTAGCACTCTCATAATGTGAGTGCTAATAAATAATAATTTAATTTCAATTAGTTAACAAAAGAGGAAATATGAATTTTAGACCTTTACATGATAGAGTCTTAGTTAAAAGAGTAGACTCTGATCAAAAAACAGCAGGGGGAATTATTATCCCTGACACTGCTCAAGAAAAACCAATGGAAGGTGAAGTATTAGAAGTTGGTTCTGGAGCAAGAGATGAAACAGGAAAACTAGTACCTTTGGATGTCAAAAAAGGAGATAAAATACTTTTTGGAAAATGGTCTGGTACTGAAGTAAAAATGAATGGTGATGACTTTTTAATAATGAAAGAGTCTGACATCATGGGAATTATAACTTCAGGAAAGAAAAAAAAATAATAAATAAGAGAGGAAAATAAAATGTCTGCAAAAAATATATTTTTTGGATCAGATGCTAGATCAAAAATGTTAACTGGTGTTAACAAACTAGCTGATGCAGTAAAAGTTACATTAGGACCAAAAGGCAGGAATGTAGTAATGGATAAATCTTTTGGAGCACCTAGAATTACCAAGGATGGTGTAAGTGTTGCTAAAGAAATAGAATTAAAAGATAAGTTTGAAAATATGGGTGCTCAAATGGTTAGGGATGTTGCAAGTAAAACTAATGATATTGCTGGTGATGGAACAACTACTGCTACCGTATTAACACAAGCTATTGCAACTGAAGGAATGAAAGCTGTCGCAGCTGGAATGAATCCTATGGATTTAAAAAGAGGAGTTGATTTAGCTGTAGATGCTGTAGTTAATGAGATTAGAAAAAAATCTAAAGTAATTAAAACTGATAAGGAAGTTGCACAAGTAGGCACTATCGCTTCAAATGGTGATGCTGAAGTAGGTAAAATGATTTCAAGTGCAATGCAAAAAGTTGGTAAAGAAGGTGTTATTACTGTAGAGGAAGCAAAAAGCTTAGATACTGAGCTTGATGTCGTTGAAGGTATGATGTTCGATAGAGGTTATCTTTCACCATATTTTGTAACTAATGCAGAAAAAATGATCACCGAACTTGGTGATTGCTATGTATTACTTCATGAGAAAAAATTATCAAGTTTACAACCAATGTTGCCTTTACTTGAATCTATTGTTCAATCCACTAAGCCACTATTAATTATAGCTGAAGATATTGAAGGTGAAGCTTTAGCTACTTTAGTTGTAAACAAACTAAGAGGTGGCTTAAAAATAGCTGCAGTTAAAGCTCCAGGTTTTGGAGATAGAAGAAAAGCTATGTTAGAGGACATTGCAATTTTAACTGGTGGCCAAGTGATAAGTGAAGATCTTGGTATAAAGTTAGAAAATGTTAATCTAGAAATGCTAGGTACTGCTAAACGAGTAGTTGTTGATAAAGAAAATACCACTATCGTTCAAGGAGCTGGTAAAAAGAAAGACATTGAAGGTAGATGTAATCAAATTAGAGCACAAATTGAAGAAACAACTTCTGACTATGATAGAGAAAAACTTCAAGAAAGGCTTGCAAAATTAGCAGGTGGTGTAGCAGTTATCAGAGTTGGTGGAGCTACAGAAGTTGAAGTTAAAGAGAAAAAAGACAGAGTTGAAGATGCAATGCATGCAACAAGAGCAGCCGTTGAAGAAGGTATAGTACCTGGTGGAGGTTCAGCTCTCGCATATGCTACAAATTCATTGAAATCAGTCAAAACTGCTAATGATGATCAAAAGATTGGCGTTGATATTGTAAGAAGAGCGCTCTTTAATCCAATGAGACAAATTGCAGAGAATGCTGGTGTTGATGGAGCAGTAGTAGCCGGTAAAATTCGTGAAAGTAAAGATCATAATATTGGCTATGATGCTCAAATGGACAAATATACCAACATGGTAAATGCTGGTATAATTGATCCAACTAAAGTTGTTAGAACCGCACTTCAAGATGCAGCATCTGTAGCTGGTTTACTAATTACAACTGAAGCTATGGTAGCTGATGCTCCTGAAGATAAATCTGCAGCACCTGCTATGCCTGATATGGGCGGCATGGGCGGCATGGGCGGCATGGGCGGCATGGGCGGCATGATGTAACTTTGAATGAAATTTATTATTATAAAAGGGCAAATTTATTTGCCCTTTTTTTTATATTAATTGATCAATTAAATTTGTAATTTTTGCACTATCTGGCTTTGTCATAGAAGACCAAGTTTTAACGAGTTGTCCATTTCTATCAAATAGATATTTATAAAAATTCCACTTTGGTTTTTCGTTATACTCTTTGTCAATCCAGGCATAAATTGGATGGGCTTTACTTCCTTTAACATCCATTGGCGATGAAGTAACAAAACCTACACCGTAGTTAACTAAACAAATTTTTTTTATATCTTCAGTATCTGAATATTCTTGATTGAAGGAATTGCTCGTAGTAGCTATTATTGTTAAATCACTTTTTCTGTAGTTAAGAAATAAATTTTGAAGATCTTCATATTGTGGAGTGAAACCACATCTTGAAGCTGTGTTTACTATTAAAATTGGCTTACCTACAAACTTCTCTAAATTCACTTGATTGCCGTCTATATCTTCAAATGAAAAGTCATATAAATTCACTGTTTCATTGGCTAATATAGTATTCTTTAAGTTAAGCATAATCAAAAAAACAAGTAAAAATTTAATTTTCATGTTAGTGAGTATAAGATATATCGCTTATGGAATCATTCAATAGCTTTACCAACCTTTTTTTAGATGTTTGGAATAATGGTGTTTTTGGCATAAATGCTACTGATATCATAGTAAGTCTTATAATTTTCCTGCTTTTTTATTTACTTAGAAGACTTATAGCTAGATTTATTCTTAATCGATTATCAAGAATTGTTTCGAGAACATCTAATCAAATTGATGACGCTGTTATTGAAGTACTTGATGGACCATTAAAATTTCTCCCTGTTGTTTTGGGTTTCTTTATAGCTTCTTCTTATTTGGATGTTTCTGAAAATAATCAAGATTTTTTAGATTTACTAAACAGATCTTTAATAACAATTTTTATATTCTGGTTACTACATCAATTAATTATACCTTTTTCATTTGTAATAAAAAACTTTGAGTCAAAAATTTCAAAGCCATTAGTTGATTGGACTCTTAAAGGATTAAAAATTCTTGTTATTGTACTTGGCGCTGTCGCAATATTAGAATTGTGGGGCATAAGAGTAGGTCCTGTAATTGCTGGATTAGGTTTATTTGGTGTAGCAGTTGCACTAGGTGCTCAAGATTTATTTAAAAATTTAATTAGCGGTATTATGATACTAATGGAAAAAAGATTCACTGTAGGAGATGTAATATTAGTTTCTGGAGAAGTTGAAGGAGTTGTTGAACAAATTGGATTTAGATCTACTCTTGTTAGAAGATTTGATTCTACACCAGTAATGGTGCCAAATTATAAATTTGCTGAGCAGTCTGTAACTAATTATACAAGAAGACATCATAGACGTATAAGATGGTTAATTGGATTAGAATATAGGACAACAATTGATCAATTAAAAAAAATTAGAGATGAGATAAATACATTAATTAAGAAAGATGATAACTTTGCAAAAAATCAAAATGCAAGTTTCTACGTTCGAATAGATAGTTTTTCTGATAGTTCCATTGATATGCTAGTTCAAACATTTACTGTTACTAATGATTGGGCAGAATTTTTAAAAATAAAAGAAAATCTTGCTGTCAAAATAATAGAAATAGTTGAAAATAATGAAGCTGGTTTTGCTTTTCCAAGTCAATCACTTTATGTTGAAAAATTATCAGATGATAAAACAGAAATTTTTAATCCTCAATCTTCTAAGAAATAATGAATGAAAATAATCGCGTAATTTCTGGCTCTCTTTTTATATTGGCTAGTATTGCTGTTGCATTTATTTTAAATTTTTCACAACCTATAATGGTACCATTTGTTTTAGCACTTCTTTTAAGGATATTAATCGATCCAATAATTGATTTTCAGACGATAAATCTTCGTGTACACAGGTTTATAGCAGTTTTTATTAGTATTTGTTTAATTGTACTTCTATTCTCAATTATTGTTCCTTTTATTGTGTCTTCTGTAGCAACATTCTTGGAATCAGCAGATGACTATAATCAAAAAGTAATAATTTTAATTGAGGCCGTCATAATCCAGCTTCAACAATTTGAAATTGATATTGATAGAGAAACAATCAGAAATACAATTGCAGAGTTACCCATTACTAATTGGGCTGCAACCATATTAAGTAATAGTGCAAATTTTATTTCAAAGTTTCTTCTAGTTGTAATAATCACCCTTTTTTTATTACTTGGCACTCCCCCTAAGAATACCTCTGATGAGTGGAACGACATTATTAGATTAGTAAAAAAATATATATTTACAAAATTTTTAACATCGGCTTTTACAGGTATTGCTGCAGGATTAATTTATTGGTTTTTAGGTTTAGAATTAGCTTTTATTTTTGGTAGCTTAACATTTATTTTAAATTTTATTCCAGTTATTGGTTCTGTAATAGCTGTTTTACTTCCATTGCCAATTGCTTTCCTTCAATATAATGATCCAACACTAGTTATATTAATTATAATATTGCCTACGATTATTCATCAAATAGTAGGAAATTTTGTAGAACCAAAAATATTTGGTGATAGTTTTGGATTACATCCAATTACGATTCTATTATCTTTAATTTTCTGGGGAATGATTTGGGGGTTCATTGGAGTTCTTCTTGCAGCACCTTTAACTGCAATCATCAGAATTTCATTTGAAAGATTTGAAACAACTAAGCAAATTGCTAGGTTACTAGAAGGTAAGATTCATATAAAAGAAGGTTAACCTAATATTTTTTTACATATGTCATAACTAAAACCAGCTCTTGCCATTTTTGCTAATTTTTTTTCATAGCTTTCATTTTTTTCTAGTAACTTTTTTTTCTTAGCAAAAATTTTTGCTGATTCTAATTGCCAATTATCGTTATCTTGCTTCATTAAATTTAAATTATTTTGAATTTGAGATTTACTCACTCCTTTTTTTATCAAGTAATTAAAAATAAAATTTTCAGATTTTCCAGAATTTGATAAAGAAAGTATTTTTGTTGAGCTATATCTATCATCATCAATAAATTTATTTTTTTCTAATTTTAAAATTATACTTTCAATAATATCAATGAGTTTTTTTTTCTCAAAATTTGTTTCATTTGATCTTAAAATTTTTCTTTTAAGTACATTAACTAAATTATTCTTTGAGGAATCGTATTTACTTAAGTAATCAACCGCATATTTTAAGAGTTTTTTTTCATCCACTAATCTAATATACAAATATTTTAAATATATTAAAAGAAAACTCCTAATATGATTGATTATAATTTTCTCTGTTTTTTTACATTAGTTAAAAAAGAAGTATTTAGGTTCTTGAAAGTTGGTATTCAAACTGTGATTGGACCAGCAATTAGCTCTTTATTATTTCTAGCTGTTTTTAGCTTAGCTCTTGGAAGATCTGTAAATTCCATAAACGGTATTGACCTTTCTTATTTCATTGCACCAGGTCTCATAATGATGACTATGCTCCAAAATTCTTTTGCTAATTCTGCATCAAGTATAGGTCAATCAAAATTTCAAGGAAATATTGTAGACATATTAATGGCTCCATTAAACAATTTGGAATTAGCTTTTGGATTTATTATAGGCTCAGTTTGTAGAGGTGTTGTATGTGGTTTAGTCACAACTTTAGGAGTTATGATTTTTGTACCTCTCCAAGTTCACTCTTTTACAGCTCTAATTTTTTTCTCATTAATGGGATGCACTATGATGGGTACCTTGGGAACAATTGTTGGTATTTGGGCAGACAAATGGGATCAACAACAAGGTATAACTAACTTTATTGTTTTACCTCTTACATTTTTGTCAGGAACATTCTATTCAATTTCTAGGTTGCCTGAGTTTTGGCAGACAGTCTCCTCATTTAATCCTTTCTTCTATAATATTGATGGTTTCAGATATGCTTTTACAGGTATATCTGATAGCTCATTAATCCAAGGATCAACATTCTTAATAATTATTAATATTATATTAATTTTATTATGCTATTTTATGTTTCGTAAAGGATATAAAATTAAATTTTAAATATGGTTAGTAAACTTTTATCAAATGTTATGCCAACTTATGGTAATAAAACCCTTGAATTTATAAAAGGTGATGGATGTTATTTATACTCTAGTCAAAATAAAAAATATTTAGATTTTGCAAGTGGAATAGCAGTAAATTCTCTTGGTCATTGTCATCCTAAACTTATAGAGACACTTAACAAACAATCGAAACAACTTTGGCATGTTTCAAACTTATATAAAATTAAAAAACAAGAACAATTTGCAAAATTACTTTGCAAATATTCTTTTGCAGATAAAGTTTTTTTTACTAATTCTGGAACTGAATCTATTGAATGTGGAATTAAAATAATTAGAGGATACCATTCATATCATAAGACTAAAAAAACAGAGATTATAACTTTTGATGGCGCTTTTCACGGACGAACTTATGGAGCACTTTCAGCACAAAAAAACAAGAAATATTCTAATGGCTTTGGTCCTATGCTTAAAGGTTTCAAACAAATTGAATTTAATAATGAAAAAAAATTACTATTAGCAATAAATAAAAAAACAGCTGGTATTATGATTGAACCAATTCAAGGAGAAGGAGGAATTCGTCCAGCTGATTTAAGTTTTTTAAAATTATTAAGAAAAATTTGTAACAAAAATAATATCTTACTTTTTTTTGATGAAGTTCAGTGTGGGTTTGGAAGATCTGGTAAATTATTTTCATATGAATGGGCAAAAATAAAACCTGATATAATATCCGTAGCAAAAGGTATTGGATCGGGTTTTCCACTTGGGGCGTGCATGTCAACAAACAAAGCATGTGTTGCAATGACAAAAGGTAGTCATGGATCTACCTACGGAGGTAATCCATTAGCTATGAGTGTAGGTTTAGAAGTTTTAAAAATCATATCTAATAAAAGATTCCTTTCAAAAGTTGATAAAACTGCAAGATATTTTTGGAAAAATTTAAAAAAATTAGAGAATACATCCAATATTATTTTAGAGGTAAGGGGCGCTGGGCTTTTATTGGGAATCAAAACAAAAATTAGTAACATAGATTTTTCTGAACAATTAAAAAAAAATAAATTACTCAATGTGCCAGCTGCAGATAATACAGTAAGATTAGCTCCACCACTGGTTGTTTCTTATAAAGAGATTGATAAATCAATTGCAATAATTAAAAAGAGTTTGAAAGAATTATCAAGATGAAACATTTTATTGATATTAATAATTTAAAAAAAAAAGAAATTGACGAAATAATTTTACTTGCAAAAAAAATTAAAAAAAATCCAAAAAAATATTCTACATCTTGTAGAAATAAAACTCTTGGACTCATTTTCGAAAAACAATCACTTCGCACTAGACTAAGCTTCAATGTAGGAATGCAAAAATTAGGTGGTTCTGTTTTGGAATTACAAAGTAAAGATATTGGTTTTGATAACAAAAGAGAAAAAGCTGAAGATGTTCTTAATGTGTTAAGTCAATATATTGATTGTGTAATGATTAGAAATAATAACCACAAACAAATAGTAAATTTAAGCAAAGAAAATATTCTTCCAATAATAAATGGCTTAACTGAATATAGTCATCCCTGTCAAATTCTTGGTGACTTTTTAACCTTACAAGAGAATTTTAAAAACTATAAAAATATAAGTATTGCATGGATAGGTGATTATAACAATGTTTTACGCTCTCTTCTTCATTTGCAAAATATTTATAATTTCAAACTTAATGTTGTTGTACCAATTCAAATTTTTAATAATAACGAAAATGAATTCTCGAAATTTAAAAATGAAAATTTGAAATATTTTTCTGACCCTGTCAAAGGTTCGAAAAAATCAAATTGTATTATGACTGACGTTTGGGTTTCAATGGGAGAAAAAAATACAAAAATAAAACATTTTAAAAATTTTACTGTGAATAAAAAAATTATGAATAATGCATTAAAGAATGCTATTTTTATGCATTGTTTACCAGCGAAAAGGGGACAAGAAGTAACCTCAGAAATTCTTGATAGTAAAAATTCTATTGTATTAAAACAAGCACAAAATAGAATGTATATCCAACAAGCTATATTAATTTATGTACTTAAAAAATAATTTTATTATAATTTTATTTATAGTTCTGTCTTGTCAACCAGTTGAAATTCTAAAACCAACCGAAATTGATACTTCTAAATTTAAAACTATTTCAATAAATGCAAAAAATATTGAAATTAATAAAAAATATAATTCTATTTTTTCTCAAAACAATATCGAAGAAGAAATTCAAAAATCTCCTATTGAACTAATGATGGAATGGCATGGTAAAAATATAATAAAAATTGGAAATGAAAATAAATTAGTTATTAATATTTTAGATGCTTCTATATCAAAAAACGAAATAGAAAATGTTGATGCAAAAAAGTATGAAGAAAAAACTATATTTAAATATGAAATATCTTTTCTAGTCGAATATGAGCTATATGATACTAGTGGTTTTCTTACTGCTAATACAACTGTAGAAACATTTCGGTCTACAACATCTCAAAAATATATTTCATTAAATGAGATTGAAATAATTATTAGTGATTTATTAATTTCAACTATGAAAGATTATATTAATGAAACTAAGAACCAGCTATCTATTTACATGAGTGATTATTTAAGTTTTTAACTTCGCCAAAAATTCATTGATAATAGAACTAATACCGTAAAAATTTCTAACCTTCCAATTATCATTGTGATTGAAAGTATCCATTTTGCTCCATCATCTAACAAAAAATAATTTCCATTTGGACCAATTATTTCACCTAATCCAGGACCTACGTTTGAAATTGCCGAGGCTGCTGCTGAAAATGCGGTTAAAAAGTCTAAGTTGAATAAACTTAAACATACTGCAGAAATAATAAATAAAAATATATACATAAAGAAAAAACCCATGATAGAGTTATAAGTATTTTCATTTACTGTTTTACCATTAAATCTCATCACCATTACTGCATGGGGTTGTGTTAGTTTTCTGATTTGAGTAATAGCCCCTCTAAATAGTATCTGTAATCTAAATATTTTTATTCCTCCAGTAGTGGATCCTGCACATCCACCAACAAACATAATTATCATCATAATTACTAGACCAAAACTTCCCCAATTAGAGAAATTACTACTTGTATAACCGGTTCCTGTTAAAATGGACGTAATATTGAATAAAGCAATTCTAAAAGCAGTTATTAGGTCTAAAGATTGATTATTTCGCAGCCAAATTGTCGTCAGCAATATGATTAATATTAAAATAGTAAAAAATAATTTTATTTGATCATCTTTAAAAAATAATTTTTTTTGACTATGAATAAATTGTAAATATAAGACAAATGGTAAACTACCAACTAACATAAAAATGACGCTGACAATCTCAATTTGAAAAGAATTAAAATATAAAAAAGATTCATTATAGTTTGAAAATCCACCAGTTGAAATAGTGGTCATTGCATGAATAATTGAATCAAAACCTTTCATTCCATTAACAAAATACAGTAGTGCACAAACTATTGATAAAGACACATAAAGAAGAAATAATTCAATCACAAATCGATTAACTTTAGGAATAGTTTTTTCATAAGGATCATCGTGTTCCATGTGTAGAAGTTGCATTCCACCGATTTGTAAAGTTGGCAGTATAGCCATTGCAAGAACAATAATTCCTATGCCTCCAAACCATTGAAGAAGAGATCTCCAAATTAATATACCCTCTGATAAGTTTTCTAAATTATTAATAACAGTTGCGCCAGTTGTAGTAATTCCACTTACAGATTCAAAAAAAGCATCTGTATATGAAAGTGAAGATGATGAATACACAAATGGAATTGCACCAAAAAGAGATATTACTAACCAAGATGAAATTGTTAACAAAAATGCTTGCCTAATTCCAAGCTTAATATTTTTTTTTCTAAATGAAAAATACAGAATTATACCTATAAAAAATGTGATTAGACTAGAATAAAAAAATTGCAACCATTCATAATTACCATAATAAAGATCAAAGCACATTGGTATTAGCATTGCCAATGCTTCAATACATATTAGTAAACCGATTATGTTTAATATCGACCTAAAGTCTCTCATTCTTTTTTATTAATTAATTTAATTCGTTATTTTCAAATGGTGTATCTAGTGAAAACTGAGGTATCTGAACATCAAAAGTATTTCCATTATCTCTTAACATTTCGTAGGTTCCTTCCATGAAACCTGATGAGGTTGTTAAAGGTGTGCCACTAGTATACTCAAACTTTTCTCCTGGATTTAAAACAGGTTGTTCGCCCACAACTCCTTTGCCGCGGACTTCTTGTAGAGTTCCATTCGCATCAATTATTTTCCAGTGTCTGTTTACAAGTTGAACTTTTTCATTACCTTGATTATCAATTATTACTTTATAAGCCCATACATAATGCTGGTCTTCTGGCTCAGATTGATCTTCAAGATAATAAGGTTTTACAGTAATATTTATTTTTTTTGTTGTTTTTGAATACATAGAAAATGCTCATTATACCAAATTAATTATAAACAAAAGTTAATTTGTTTTTTTTATTTCTACTCTTCTATTTGCTGGTTGTCTGGTGTCATCTGGAGTACTTACAGCTAAAGATTCTTCTCCTTTGCCTAAAATTTTGATACTACTTTGATTAATTCCATAATTAATCAAAATTTCTTTTACAACTTCAGCTCTTTTAATTGATAATGATAAATTATATTTCTTTGTTCCTTTAGTATCAGTATGTCCAACAACAAGATATTCATTAATTACACTTCCATAATTATTTAAAAATTTTTTTATTTTGTCTTTACTTACTTCAGATAAATTGAATTGATCAAAATCAAAATATATTATTTGCATTAATTCTTTATTTTCACTTTTAGTAACAACTGTTACTTCATTTTTCGTTTCATTCTCTAAATTATTATCTTTTTTATTTGAAATTTCCTGCTCATTTTTTTGAGAAGATATTTTTTCATAAATATTATGCATGGCATTCAAGAAATCATTTTTGCAACTATTAATATCCCATGTTTGCCAATTTTCCTCCTGTTGTTCTGCCCAGCAATCTAATGATGAAATTGCTTTTGCTAAATTCAAAGGATCAATTTTTTTTGCATCTTTATAAATTGTCATAAGGTTATCATATGCAATTGTTATTTCATTAATATTTTCTTGTGGCAGTTTCCAATATGAAATTTCTTCTGGATATATTTCATCGGTTTTTAAACTCTTGAGAGCTTTTTCAGAATATAATTTTGCTGAATTCCAATCATGCATCTCTTCTGCTTCGAAAGTCGCTCTTAGTTTATATTCGGACAATAAGTGTTCTTGAAAGTTTCTTGGCTTATCATTTTCCATATTAGATAATTCTTTATAGCTAGCAGAGCAACCCGTTAAAAAAATTAGAATATAGATAATTGATATTAAATAATTAAATTTCATAAAGTTCCATTATCAAATTTTGCTGTCAAAACTAAGACAAAATTTTGACCGAATTAAGGTCCACCATTTTTTTCGTACCAAAGACATTTTATCATTGCAGAGTATTTAAAGATTAAATACAGAAACAGCATATTTATTTAAGGAGTTTATGATGATTAAACATTCTACATCAGTGGATCAATCGGATAGAAAGGTTCCCTACAATTTAAGACAAAGTGGTCCTACACCAGTTCAAATGCTTATTTCAACCAGAGTGAGAAAATCACCTTATTGGCATTTGTCAATGGAGGCGGGATGTTGGAGAGCAACAGTTTATAATAGGATCTATCATCCAAGAGGTTATGTAAAACCAGAAGATGGTGGGGCAATGGTTGAGTATGAGGCAATTAAAAATCATGTTACTATGTGGAATGTTGCAGTTGAAAGACAAATTCAAGTTAAAGGACCTGATGCTGAGGCTTTTGTTGATTATGTTATAACAAGAGATGCAACAAAAATATCTCCAATGAGAGGAAGATATGTGATTCTTTGTAATCAATATGGTGGTGTTTTAAATGATCCTATTCTTCTTAGAATTTCAAAGGATGAGTTTTGGTTTTCTTTGTCTGACTCAGATATTGGTTTATATTTGCAAGGTGTAAATCATGATAATAGGTTTGATGTCCATATTGATGAAATAGATGTAAGCCCTGTTCAAATTCAAGGTCCAAAGGCTCACGCTTTGATGAATGATTTAATTGGTGATCAAGTTAAAGTTGATGAAATGCCATTTTATGGACTTGCCGCTGTAAAAGTTGCAGGAAGAAATTGTATAATTTCACAAACAGGTTTTTCTGGAGAAGCAGGATTTGAGATATACTTATATGACTCTACAAAATATGCAGATGATATGTGGAATGCTGTGTTAGAGGCAGGAAAAAAACATAATCTTATGGTTATTGCTCCAGCTCATCACCGAAGAATTCAAGCAGGTATTCTATCTTGGGGTCAAGATATGGATAATCAGCATAATCCTTTTCAATGTAATCTAGGCTATCAAGTATCTTTATCTGGTAAAGGTGAATGGAATAAAACTTCTGACTATGTTGGTAAGACTGTTCTTGAAAAGATGAAGGCAGATTTAAAAGATGGAAAAAAACCATACAAGCTTCAATTAGTTGGATTAAGCTTAGGTGGAAAACCTATCGAAGAATATGCTCCTGATTTTTGGCTTGTTTCAGAAGATGGCAATGAACCTTGTGGATTCATAACCTCTCCTTGGTATCATCCTGAGCAAGGAAGAAACATTGCCATGGGTTATGTACCATTTGATGGAACTCTAAATAAAAATGGTTTTCCTATTGGAAATTATGGTCGTAAATTCAAGGTTCATTTACCTGATATATATTCAGACTCACCTGGTGTACCAGTAGATGCAGAAGTTGTGCCAATTCCTTTTACTGAATCACATAATGCTAATACCAGGGAAGTTGTAGATAAATAATTTTTATAATTTTTTACAAAGGCCTTATTACATTAAGGCCTTTTTCAGTTTAATAGATTATTAATTCGATCTTTGTCGATATAGCCAATGACAAATTCATTATTAATAAAAAAAGTAGGTGTTCCTCTTGCACCAGATCCATTAGCTAAAAATGAACTTAAATTAACTATATTAGTAACTGACTTTTTTGTCATATCGATGTTTAACTTAGCTGCATTAATTTCCAGATCTTCAATGATTTTACTTAACTTCGCGTTATTTAAATTTCCATCTATACCAAATAAAGCATTATGAAACTCCACACCTTTATCTTGCATATTTGCTGCAATTACCATGTTTGCTAATAATTTTGATGATTCACTTAAAACTGGATGTTGAATAAAAATTAGACGAGTGTCATCTCTTTCATTTACGATTTCTAGTAATTCAGGATGAACTTTTTTACAATAACCACAAAAGTAATCCATAAATTCAATGATGGTATTTTTTGCATCATCTTTACCGATTTGAATGATTCCTTCATTTGGAATAACGTCTATAATTTTCAAATGATAAGGTTTTGAATCATCAAAAAACAAATCTTTTACTGTTAAGTCAGTCGCATAAAGAGGTAGACAACTTAACGCACTAACAATAACCCCTATAATTATTCTTTTAAAGTATCTCATGATTGACCCACTCTATTTATTATGATTAATGAAGTACAGTATTAAATAGTAATAATGAAATCAAAATCAAAAGTTGTTGTAATAGGTGGAGGAGCGGTAGGTGTTAGTACACTTTATCATTTAGCTAAAAAAGGATGGTCAGATGTAGTTCTTGTTGAAAGAAAAGAGTTAACATCAGGATCCACCTGGCACGCAGCGGGACTTCTTCCTTTATTTAATATGAGTTACTCAGTAGGTCAATTACATAAATATGCAGTTAAATTATATAAAACACTTGAAGAAGAAACCGGTCAAAAAGTAGGCTTTAGTGTTGTTTCAAATATTCGTTTAGCAACTACTCAAGACAGAATGGATGAGTATTATCAATATTCTGGTGTTGCAAAAACTATTGGCGTTGATGTAAAGTTTTTAACTCCTGAACAAGTGAAAGAAATTTGGCCACTTTGTAATACCGATGGTTTGATAGGTGCAATTCAGCATCCTGAGGATGGCTATATTCAACCTGCTGACCTTACTCAAGCACTTGCAAAAGGCGCAAGAGATAAAGGTGCGGAAATTTATAGAAACACATCTGTAATAGGAATTAAAAAAAATAAAGATGATTTATGGATTGTAGAAACTGATAAAGGCTCAATTGAATGTGAGCATGTAGTGTCATGTAGTGGTAATTTTGCAAGACAGACTGGAAAGATGGTCGGACTTGAAATTCCAGTTATACCTGTTGAACATCAATACATTGTGACTGATGATCATCCTGAAATATTAAAAAGAAAAGAACAAGGACTTCCTGAAATGGGAGTCTTAAGAGATTCTGATAGTTCTTGGTACATGCGTGAAGAAAGAGGAGGATTGATTTTAGGGCCTTATGAAAAAGGAGCTCCCGTTTGTTATGTTGATGGACCTGATAAAGAATCTGAATTCGAATTATTTCAAGAAGATCTAGAGCGTTTAGAACCTCACATTGAATCAGCAATGCACCGTGTTCCTATTTTTGGAGAAGTTGGAGTTAAGAAAGTTTACAATGGTGCTATTTGTTATACACCAGATGGAAGTCCTATTGTTGGACCGGCATGGGGACTTAAAAATTTCTGGTTAAATGAAGGTCATAGTTTTGGAATTACTGCAGCTGGTGGAGCTGGATGGCAAATTGCCGAGTGGATAGTGGACGGTGAACCTACAATTGATATGTTAGGAGTAGATCCTAGAAGATTTGGTGATTATGCTACAGAGGCATATTTGATTAAAAAAAACGAAGAAGCTTACGCTAATGTCTTTACAGTACACTATCCTGATGAAGAGAGAGAAAAGGGACGTCCATTAAGACAAGCTCCTTGTTATGATAGATTAAAAAATCTTGGAGCAGTTTTTGGTCAAAAGTTTGGTTGGGAGCGCGCTAACTGGTTTGCACCTTCAAAAGAATTACAAAAAGACGATTGGTCATTTAGAAGATCAAAATGGTTTGAACATGTTGGAAACGAGTGCGTGAATGTTCAGCATAATGCTGGCCTTCTAGATATGACTGCCTTTGCTAAATGTCGGATTGCAGGACCTGGCGCAGAAGAGTTTCTAGACTATTTAGTAGCAAACAAAATTCCTAAAAAAATTGGAAGAGTTAATCTTTGTCATGCATTAAACACTGTTGGAGGAGTTCACTCAGAATTCACAATTGCAAAAGAAAAAGAAAATTCCTTTTATTTAGTTTCAGCAGGAGCATTTCAAAGATTAGATCATGATTGGATTCATAAATGGATGCCCAAAGATGGATCAGTGATTTATGAAAATTTAACTAATAGTATGGGTGTTCTTGTTTTAGCAGGACCCAAATCAAGAGATATTCTCTCTAAAATTACAAAAACTGATCTATCTAATGAAAATTTCCCTTGGCTATCGTCAAAAAAAATTAATGTTGGTTTAGCTCCTAGTATTGCTATGCGTATGAATTTTGTTGGAGAGCTCGGATGGGAATTACATCATCCAATTGAATATCAAAACCATATTTTTGATCAATTGATGGAAGCAGGAAAAGATCATGGACTTAAACCATTTGGTATTAGAGCGATGGAAAGCTTACGTGTTGAAAAAACATATAAGTTAGTTGGTACAGAAATGTCTATAGAATATGCAGCTTTTGAGTCTGGATTAGACAGATTTGTGCATTTAAACAAAGGTAATTTTATTGGAAGAGATTCCCTTGTTAAATGGCAGCAAAATGGTTTTAAAAACAAAATTGTAACTTTAGAGGTTCATGATGTTGAAGATGCAGATGCTTTGGGCAATAATCCAATTTATAATAATGGAAAAGTTATAGGTCGTGCGACAGGAGGTAACTATGGTTTTAGAGTGAAAAAATCATTAGCTATTGGTATGGTAGAACCTCAATTTGCAAATGTCGGTCAAAAATTAGAAATGGATATATTAGATAAAAAATACAATGTAACTGTTATAGAGGATAGTCCTTATGATCCTAAAAATGAAAAACTAAAACAATAGTATGAAATTACTTGTCACCGTAAAAAGAGTCATAGATTATAATGTTCAAATCAGGGTTAAAGCTGATGGTTCAGGAGTTGAAAAAGATAATGTAAAAATGTCTATGAATCCTCCTGATGAAAATGCTGTAGAGGAAGCTCTACGAATAAAAGAAGCTGGTAAAGCAGACGAGATTATAATTCTTACCATAGGTAATGATAAGGCGCAAGAAACTATACGAACTGCATTAGCTATGGGAGCAGATAGGGGTATACATATTAAAACAGACAATGATCTAGAGCCTCTAGCTATTTCAAAAATAATTTCTAAGGTTGCTGAAGAAGAAAAACCATCAATTATTTTAATGGGGAAACAAGCAATTGATGATGACTCTAATCAAACTGGTCAAATGACTTCTGCTTTACTTAATTGGCCTCAGGCTACATTTGCATCTAAAATTGAAATTGACGATCAAAATGCAATAGTAACTAGAGAGATTGATGAAGGATTGGAAAGGATAAAAGTTTCTATACCATTTGTAGCATCATGTGATCTTCGACTTAATGAACCAAGATATGCTTCTTTGCCAAATATAATGAAAGCAAAGAAAAAACCTATTCAAACAAAGGAAGCATCTTCACTTGGTATAAATATAGAACCTAGGATTGAACAGTTAAAAGTAGAAGAACCACCTGTTAGACAAAAAGGAATTATGGTAAATGATGTTGCTGAATTGGTTCAAAAACTTAAACATGAGGCAAAAGTTATATGACAATATTAGTATTAGCAGAACACAATAATATAGATATCAAATCATCAACCTTAAATACTATATCTGCAGCATCGCAAATAGACCAAGATATACATGTTTTGGTAACAGGCTATGAGTGTGAAGAGCTAGCTAAAAATATGTCTAAATGTGAAAAAGTATCAAAAGTATATCTAGCCAATAATGAAAAACTTAAAAATCCAATTGCTGAAAATATTGAACCTATCGTTATATCTTTAGCAAATAATTATTCGCACATTATGGCGCCTGCAACAACATTTGGAAAAAATATTTTTCCTAGAATTGCCGTTAAACTAGATATTGCACAAGTAAGTGATGTTATAAAAATAATAAGTCCTGATACTTTTATGAGGCCCATTTACGCTGGTAACGCTATTGCAACAGTTAAATCAAATGATAAGATTAAAGTAGTAACGGTAAGACCAACATCGTTTGATCCTGTAGAAACTAGCGGTGGAAAAGAACAGGTCGAAAATATTTCCTTTGATAATGATAGTGGCAGTGTTGAATTTATAGATAGAGAAGAATCTCAATCTGAAAGACCAGAGTTAAGTACTGCTCGAGTTGTGATATCTGGTGGCAGAGGATTACAAAGTGCCGAAAATTTTAAACTTTTAAATGAAATAGCAGATAAGCTTAATGCGGCAGTTGGTGCTTCTCGTGCTGCTGTAGATGCTGGTTATGTTTCTAATGATTATCAAGTTGGGCAAACTGGCAAAGTAGTTGTTCCAGATTTGTATATCGCCGTCGGAATTTCTGGTGCAATACAGCACTTAGCAGGTATGAAAGAAAGTAAGGTAATTGTTGCAATCAATAAAGATGAAGAAGCGCCAATATTTAATATTGCTGATTATGGATTAAACGCTGATTTATTTGAGGTATTGCCTCAATTATCTTCTGAACTAGATAAATTAAATACTATTCAACAATAAATTAATTTATTACAATAAATAAAATGGAAGTAGAACGCGAGTCAATGGACTATGATGTTGTTGTTGTAGGTGCTGGTCCATCAGGCCTTTCAACTGCAATTAAACTAAAACAGCTGAACCCAGAAATTAATGTTTGTGTATTAGAAAAGGGATCAGAGGTAGGGGCCCATATTTTAAGTGGTAATGTTTTTGAAACAAGAGCACTCGATGAATTAATACCTGATTGGAGAAGTAAAGACTCACCAATTAAAACTAAAGTAACAAAAGAAAAGTTTTTATTCTTATCTAAGAAAGGCTCATTAAATTGGCCTACATGGCTTCTTCCTAGTGTTCAAAAAAATCATAAGAATTATATCATAAGTCTTGCAAATTTATGTAGATGGCTTGCAAGTGAGGCTGAAAGTTTAGGAGTAGAAATTTTTCCAGGATTTGCAGCATCTAAAATATTATATTCAGATGAAGATAATGTAATTGGTGTTCAAACTGGTGATATGGGTATTGATAAAGACGGTAACAAAAAAGATAGTTTTGAACCAGGTATTAATATTAATGCTAAAGTAACAGTATTTGCTGAGGGTTGCAGAGGTCATTTAGGTAAAGAATTAATTAAAAAATATAATTTATCGAAAGATAAGTCACCACAACAATACGGAATTGGGTTTAAAGAAATTTGGGAAATAGATGAAAGTCAGCATGAAGAAGGTCTTGTAATGCATACTGCTGGATGGCCATTAGATAATGCAACTTATGGTGGCAGTTTTTGTTATCATGCTGAAAATAAACAAATATTTTTAGGATACGTAATTGGTCTTGATTATAAAAATCCTTATTTATCACCTTATGATGAATTTCAAAAATTTAAAACCCATCCAGCAATTAAGAAAATTCTCACTAATGGAAAACGTATTGCTTACGGAGCAAGGGCACTTATTGAAGGTGGTATTCAAAGCTTACCTACAATGTATATGCCGGGCGGATTACTAGTTGGATGTGATGCAGGCACCTTAAATATGCCAAAGATTAAAGGTTCACATACTGCAATGAAAAGTGGAATTATAGCTGCTGAAACAATAAATGATTATTTAAGTAAATCTGTGTCTCTTGCAGCATATGAAGATAAATTTAAACGTTCATGGGTTTATAAAGAACTGTTTGCAGCAAGGAATGTAAAACCTAGTTTTAATTGGGGACTAATACCTGCAATAATATTTACAGGTATTGATCAAATAATATTTAGAGGCAAGCTTCCTTTTACACTAAAACATAAACATGCTGATCATGAAGCTTTAAAACTAGCAAAAGATTCAAAGAAAATAGATTATCCAAAATATGATGGAATATTTACTTTTGATAAAACCAGTTCTGTTTATTTGACTGGAACTAATCATGAAGCTGATCAGCCAGTGCATTTACAATTAAAGGATAAAGAATTACCAATAAAATTTACTTTAGATGCTTATGATGAGCCATCTCAAAGATATTGTCCTGCTGGTGTATATGAGATTGATAAGACAGATATTCAAAATCCCAAATTTGTAATTAATGCACAAAACTGTATTCATTGTAAAACATGCGATATTAAAGAGCCATCACAAAATATAAATTGGGTTGTACCTGAAGGTAGTGGGGGGCCAAATTATGCAAACATGTAATATATTTGAAAAATACTTATTTAATTTAAATTAATTTATTTTCATTATGAAAAATAAAATTGTATTTACATTTGCAACAGCGTCAGTAATGTCAAAATTAGAAGATTGGTTACAGACAGAATGGCCAGAATTAGAAGTATATTTAACATCAGTAACAGA